>JAMLJA010000001.1 GCA_023953905.1 Rhizobiaceae bacterium
GGGCAGGGGCACTATTACGTCGATCCCTTCACCGGCAAGCTGACCCGCTCGGCCTCGGCCTACGAGCATCCCCAGCCGCATGCCTGCTTCATCCAGTCCGTGCAGGACGACCTCGTCAATGAGGGCGGCATCATGGATCTGTGGGTGCGTGAGGCGCGGCTGTTCAAATACGGCTCCGGCACCGGTTCCAACTTCTCCTATCTGCGCGGCGAAGGCGAGAAGCTTTCGGGCGGCGGCAGGTCTTCAGGTCTGATGAGCTTCCTCAAGATCGGCGACCGTGCGGCAGGCGCCATCAAGTCCGGCGGCACCACCCGCCGCGCGGCAAAGATGGTGATTGTCGACGCCGACCATCCCGATATCGAATCCTTCATCGACTGGAAGGTCGCC
This sequence comes from Rhizobiaceae bacterium, assembly GCA_023953905.1. Classification (GTDB taxonomy): domain Bacteria; phylum Pseudomonadota; class Alphaproteobacteria; order Rhizobiales; family Rhizobiaceae; genus Arvimicrobium. The sequence goes on from JAMLJA010000001.1 coordinate 388, forward strand.
GAGGAACAGAAGGTTGCCTCGCTGGTGACCGGCTCCAAGATCGTCAAGAAGCACCTTGAGGCGATTCTCAAGGCCTGCGTTGCCTGCGAAGGCCATGATGACGACTGCTTCGACCCGGCGGTGAATCCGGCGCTCAAGCGCGCCATCAAGGACGCCAAGAAGAACGCCGTTCCCGAAAACTATGTCTACCGGATCATTCAGTTCGCGCGGCAGGGCTACACCAAGCTGGACTTCAAGACCTACGACACGGATTGGGATTCCGATGCCTATCTGACGGTCTCGGGCCAGAATTCGAACAATTCCGTCTCGCTCAAGGACGACTTCCTGCGCGCCGTGGAAAACGACGGCGACTGGAAGCTGACCGCCCGCAAGGACGGCAAGGTGATGAAGACGCTGAAGGCACGCGATCTTTGGGAGAAGATCGGCTACGCCGCATGGGCATCCGCCGATCCGGGCTTGCACTTCAACACCACCATGAACGACTGGCACACCTGCGCCTCGGCGGGAGCCATCCGCGCGTCGAATCCGTGCTCGGAATACATGTTCCTGGACGACACGGCGTGCAACCTCGCCTCCATCAACCTCCTGCCCTACCGCAATACGGGCCGCGGAGCGGAAAAGGCCGGCACCATTGACATCGACGCCTATGAGCACACCGTCCGGCTGTGGACCATCGTGCTCGAAATCTCGGTCATGATGGCGCAGTTCCCTTCCAAGGAGATCGCAAAGCTCTCCTATGAGTACCGCACGCTGGGCCTGGGCTATGCCAACATCGGCGGCCTTCTGATGACCTCGGGCATTCCGTATGATTCAGACGAGGGTCGCGCGATCTGCGCCGCACTCAGCGCCATCATGACCGGCACGGCCTATGCCACCTCAGCCGAGATGGCCAAGGAACTGGGCGCCTTTGCCGATTATGATCGCAACAGCACCAACATGCTGCGCGTCATGCGCAACCACCGCCGCGCCGCCTATGGCGAAAAGCAGGGCTACGAGAAACTCGCGGTCGATCCTGTGCCGCTCGTCCATGCCGACCTGACACAGTCAGAGCTTGGACAGCGCGCCATGGCGGCTTGGGACCGCGCCATTGAGCTTGGCGAGGAGCATGGCTATCGCAACGCCCAGGCAACCGTCATCGCGCCGACCGGCACGATCGGTCTGGTCATGGATTGCGACACCACCGGCATCGAGCCCGACTTCGCCATGGTGAAGTTCAAGAAGCTCGCTGGTGGCGGCTACTTCAAGATTATCAATGCGGCGGTGCCCGAAGCATTGCGCACGCTCGGCTACTCCGAGAGCCAGATCGCCGAGATCGACGCCTATGCGGTCGGTCATGGCAATATCAATCAGGCACCGGGCGTCAATCCCGGCTCACTCCGCGCCAAGGGATTCAGCGACGAGAAGATCGCGGCCATCAATGCCGCCACAAAGGCGGCTTTCGACATCAAGTTCGTCTTCAACCAGTGGACGCTGGGAACCGACTTCCTCAAGGAGACGCTGAAAGTCTCTGACGAGCAACTGGCCGACATGAGCTTCAACCTGCTGGAGCATATCGGCTTCTCGAAGAAGGAGATCGAGGCCGCCAACATCCATGTCTGCGGTGCGATGACGCTGGAGGGCGCGCCCTTCATCAAGCCCGAGCATCTGGCCGTGTTCGACTGCGCCAATCCGTGTGGCAAGATCGGCAAGCGCTACCTGTCTGTCGAGAGCCACATCCGCATGATGGCCGCCGCACAGCCTTTCATCTCGGGCGCCATCTCCAAAACCATCAACATGCCCAACGACGCAACGGTCGAAGACGCCAAGAGCGCCTACATGCTGTCGTGGAAACTGGCGCTCAAGGCCAATGCGCTCTATCGCGATGGCTCGAAGCTCAGCCAGCCGCTCAACGCCTCGCTGCTCGCAGATGAGGACGAGGAGGAAGACGACGCGATCGAAAACCTGATCGCACAGCCAGCTGCGGCCCGCGCCGCACAGGTGACCGAGCGCATTGTCGAGCGTATCGTGGAAAAGGTCGTGCGCGACCGCGAAAAGCTGCCGAACCGGCGTCAGGGCTATACTCAGAAAGCCGTCATCGGCGGGCATAAGGTCTATCTGCGCACCGGCGAATTCGGCGACGGGCGTATCGGCGAAATCTTCATCGACATGCACAAGGAAGGCGCCGCTTTCCGGGCGATGATGAACAATTTCGCCATCGCGATCTCGCTTGGCCTGCAATATGGCGTGCCGCTGGAGGAATATGTGGAGGCCTTCACCTTCACGAAGTTCGAACCGGCGGGCGTCGTCATCGGCAACGATGCGATCAAGAACGCGACGTCGATCCTCGACTACGTGTTTCGCGAACTGGCCGTGTCCTATCTCGGTCGCCACGACCTCGCCCATGTCGATATGTCGGACTTCTCCAACACAGCGCTTGGCAAGGGCATCAACGAGGGCAAGACCAACCTGCTGTCGACCGGCTGGACACGGGGCCACAAGCCCACGCTCGTCTCGGCATCATCCGAGCCCAAGGGCTTTGCCGGGAACACGGGAGGCTCAAATCCTGCCCCTGCGGGCAGCCCTACCCCGCTTCGCGCGGCTCCGACCGCGGGTTCAACCTCCAACGTCCGCGCCATCGCCACGGGCGCCACGGTCACGGCGCTGAAATCGGTCACTTCCGAACAGCGCGAGGAAGTGACAGCTTTCCGCCGCGACTATGAAGAGCGTGCGGCCGAATTCGTGGAAGAGATCGAGGAAGACAGCCCGCCAGACCTTTTCGACAAGCCTTCTGACACGACGGCGCTGTTTACCGACAAGGCGCAGGCCGATGCCTCCGCCGCCAAGGCACTCGCCGCCACCCGGCGTCAACAATCGTTGATGCAGGGCTACACCGGCAACGAGTGCTCGGAATGCCATAACTTCACGATGGTCCGGAACGGCACCTGTGAGAAGTGCGACACCTGCGGAAGCACGAGCGGATGTAGCTGATCGTTTAGGAAATCCAGTCAGTTAGAAATTCGGCCCGGTCGCAAGATCGGGCCGAATTGCGATGCAAGATGGCAGCCAGATCGGGAACACTAGTTCGTCCATCAATCAATTCGATTTCCCGAGAACCATCCTCATCCTGTTTGTAAGCTCATCTACCTGTTCTCTCAGGGATGCGGCCATCTGAAGGATAGTTTCGATTTCTTCGCCCCTGTCACGCTCAGAAAGATAAGGCGCTTGATCTTCGTGAAAGCCGTGAAGCGTTCGTATTTGTTCCTTGAGAAACTCAACAAGGTCCTCCCAAAGCACGTGCGCAATCCTGTTTTGGCCGCACTCATACTTGCTCAATTGCTGAGAAGAAATGGCGAACTCAGCCGCAACCTGTTCCTGGGACAATCCCGCCTGATTGCGCAATTGCGCTAGATTGCGCCCTACCTGTCTGTCTTTTTCACCCAACCCCAACCGCGCCATGCAAAGTAACCTATAGCTGCATGGATAGATGAGATGCGACTCATGCGAGTATTTCCAGGTAACAAGAGTTGAATCTCGCCCCCTCTCTCAACCTTCAGTTGATTTTGATGCGTTTCTCTTCGCGACGGTAACGACAACCGAGGGGCAATGCCGACCCTGCGCGCTAACGACGCGGGTCCGCAACACTTCCGCCACAAGCGCGTTGCAAGCATGGTCGCCGCTCGGCGGCTGACCGACCCAATTCGTCCTTTCAAAGGAGAGACATCATGAAAACCCTTTTTGCCGCTGCCCTCGCTGCCCCCCTCGCGCTGGCAAGCGTTGCCCATGCGGCGGACGTTCAGACCTATGAAGAGCCGGATGATCGCGGCGGCGTGCGGATCGGAACTTTGTCTTGCGACATCGATGGCGGCGTGGGCTACGTCATCGGATCGGCGAAGGAGGTGAACTGCCTCTTCAAGTCGACGCGCGGCAAGACAGAGAGCTATACCGGCGCAATCCGCAAACTGGGCGTCGATGTCGGCTTCACCACGCGCCAGAAGCTGGTCTGGGCCGTGCTTGCTCCAACCGCCGGCTATCATCGCGGCTCGCTCTCCGGCCTCTATGAAGGTGCCACCGTGGAGGCCACTGTGGGTGCAGGCGTAGGCGGCAACATTCTGGTTGGCGGCACCTCCGGCTCGATCCACCTGCAGATGCTCTCGGTCACAGGCCAGCTCGGCCTCAACCTTGCAGCGACAGGAACGTCGATGACTCTGGCCGCAAACTGACACGGAACCCTCGGCTGCCCGGCTCGTTAGCTCTCCATCATCGAAATGGAGAAAAACATGAGTATTTCCGGAAAGCGCGTTGCCGTTTTGGCCACCAACGGTTTTGAACAGTCAGAACTCGAGGTGCCGGTATCCAAGCTGCGCGAAGCGGGCGCCGTCGTTCATGTGGTCTCGCCTGAATCCGGCGAGATCACGGGATGGAAGGACAAGGGCTGGGGCAACGCCGTGAAGGTGGACACCACCCTCGATCAGGCCAGCCCGTCGGACTTCGACGCACTTGTCCTGCCGGGCGGCGTCATCAATCCCGACCTGCTTCGCGTCAACGCCAAGGCGATCGATTTCATCAAGGCCTTCGGCAAGGACGGCAAGCCGATCGGCGCAATCTGCCACGGCCCCTGGTTGCTGATCGAGGCCGGCCTCGCCAAGGGTCGCCAGATGACAAGCTACAAGTCGATCAAGACTGACATGATCAATGCCGGAGCTTCATGGGAAGATTCGGAAGTCGTCACCGATCAGGGCGTCGTGACGAGCCGCAGCCCGGCCGATCTCGATGCGTTCTGCCGCAAGCTGGTGGAAGAGATCGGCGAAGGTCGTCACGAGCGCCGCGCGGCCTAATCAATCCGTGTGGCGGACTGGCGTAACGTCAGTCCGCCCGCGCGGAATAGACCGCACCTGACAACCAGTTGCGCCACTCCTTTTCCGAGCCATGGAAGACATTCAGGTCGATCTGACCGTCTACACCTTGCGAAAGCCCGGAGCCGGAATATTGCCAGAACAGCCATTTACGGTTGGGGTAGCGCTTTGAAGGGTGGGCTGCGACAGAGCGAAGCCAGAACGGGTAGTCCTTGAACTCGCCCTGCAGATTGTCCTCATAAAAGTCCGGCGCGGTGTAGATGATAGGCCGTTGGCCGTAATGTGCCTCCAGCCGCTCCATGAAGACCTTCATCTTCTCCAGCACCAGTTCGCGTGACGGCCGCTTCTTGCAACTCGACTGGTGGTTCCATTCCACGTCGATGACGGGCGGGAGAGCGCCCTCCACTTTCGGAACGTTGCGGATGAACCAGTCTGCCTGCTGGCTGGCGACCCGACACCAGTAGAAGAAATGGTAGGCGCCTCGCTTCAAACCGGCTTCATGAGCGTTGACCCAGTTCTTCATGAACATCGGATCGAGATGATCGCCTCCGTCCGTCGCCTTTATGAAGACGAAATTGGCGCCCTGCTGGCGAAGCGTGCGCCAATCAATGTCGGCCTGCCAGCGAGAGACATCCACGCCATGGACGGCGAGCTTCTGCGGTGCGTTCCTGCCAAAATCGATTGGCTTGGCATCACGAAAACGGTGCCGTGTGACGGTGAACTTGGAGGAGGAAGTGGGTTTCCGACTCTCTATTTGGCCGATCGCGCGCAATGCCGCACTCGGAGACGGCATGGCAGCCACTGCGGCCACCTCGACCGATTGTTCCTCTGCAAGACCCACGACTTCGGCCGCTGGCACCGGAGCCTCGGGCTTCGCGATGGAGCTCGTGACCTCCATCGACGGGCGGGAAAGAATATCGTCAATACCCACGCTCGACGTGCAGCCGGCAAGGCCAAGGCACGCAATCATGGAGACGGCGACGCTTCTGATACGCATCGGAACCTGTACGCAATACAAAACAGACCGAGAGCACCATGCCCCCGAACGGACGCGTCATTTATGAATGAGAAATTACCAAGAAAGTTTGAATCCCTCGAATTAATCACGCCGATGTCATCGGGACACAGTCAGACGTGATCCAGGGAACCGGATAAGCCTCAGTGCTTCTTGGCCTGCACGAGATAGGCGTCGGCCGTCTGTTCGCCCAGCCATTTGAGCGCCTCCAGGCGGTGCAAACCCTCGACGAGCACAAATCTCGCTCCGTCTACCCGTACCTGGATCGGCGTTTTCAGACCATTCTCAAGAATATCTTCCGCCAGAAGGCGCACCGTTTCTGGATGAAGCGTCTTGCGACGGGCAGTCGGCACATAGATCTTGTCGAGCGCAATCTTCTGGACTCTAAGCATCCCGCCTCCCTGGCGCATCACCTGACGCGCAGGTCATAGTGAAGTCATTCGTGTTCAAACGCCACCGGCAAACCGGTTGGACAGCATCGATCTAGGGCGACGCGGTTCGAGACGGCGCTGGCTGGTCGCTCAAGGGCAAGGATTGCCTGTACGTTGATGAATCGCGTCAACGGCTGCGAGCATTTCGTCCGTAAAGTCGACATCGGTGGATTGAAGCGCCATTTCAAGTTGCGGAATCGAGGTCGCACCGATGATCGAAGACGTCACAAACGGGCGACTGGCCACGAACGCATTGGCGAAAAGCGCGGGGTCCATGCCGAATTTCCGGGCAAGTTCGGTGTATTCCAAAATGGTCTCGGCAGCATTGGGTGTCTTGTATCTGTCACTACGATTGAACAGTGTCTCTCGCGCTCCTGCCGGGCGCGCACCATGGTTGTATTTCCCGGACAAGAAACCCTGCGCCAACGGTGAATAAGGCAGGAACGCGATTTCCTCGCGATCGCACACCTCGGCCAGATTCACGTCAAATGTTCGATTGACGAGACTGTAGGCGTTCTGAAGCGAGGCTACTCGCGGCCCGGTGCCCTTTTCACTTTCGAACACAAACCGCATCACCCCCCATGAGCTTTCATTGGACAGCCCGAAATGGCGGATCTTTCCAGCTTTGACGAGTTCGTCGAAGACGGAAAGCGTCTCGGCGATAGGCGTTTCGTCCGGATCACGAGGCGTTGGCCATGTCGTCATACGGGTCGGGTTGGCCCCCCAGGGAATGCGCCGATCCGGAAAATGGATCTGGTAGAGGTCGACATGGTCGGTCTGGAGACGCGCGAGCGACTTGTCGATGGCGTCCATGATGTCGGCACGAACCAGTTTCGATGGTCGATCACCACGAAGCCATGTGTTGGCAGTCCGACCGATCACCTTTGACGCAATGATGACATCGTCGCGGCGACCCCGCTTCTTCAGCCACGAACCGATGATCCGTTCCGTACTTCCGTGAGTCTCCGCTTTCGGGGGGATCGAATACATTTCCGCTGTGTCGATGAAATTGACGCCCCGGTCTGTCGCACAGTCTAGCTGCTCATGGCCCTCGGCCTCGCTGTTCTGCTGACCCCAAGTCATCGTACCGAGACAGATTTTCGAGACAAGAAGACCAGTGCGGCCCAGCTGGCGCTTTTCCATGTCGCAGGCTCCGATGGAATATGTATCGAGCGGCGAACGCCGCTCACCCATTCTAGGTCAGGATGCCTGTCGCGCAAAGGGCATTCAGCGCTTATGACGACGCTGCGCCTCGTCAATCAACATGTTGGCAATCTGCATACGTGTGATTGCGTGATCCCGCAGATGAGCGGCAACACGATCGGGATGATTGTCGAAGGCAAAGCTTCGCCTGATACGCGCAAGATCTTCCGGGCGCCGCCACTTGCCGAGATCAAGCTCTGCAGCAATCTCGGCGGGATCGATGGACGGCCACTGCTCAAGCTCAAGCGGCGGCGGTACAATTTCGGCACGACGCGCGTCGAATTCTCGCAAGATCTCATTGATTTGCGCGTTCACGCCATATTCCGCAGCGGCTTCTTGAGCCGAAACCCTGATGCGGCCGGAATGGAGTTCATTCACAACTGACAGGTAGTCAAAAGGAACTGTGACTGCCGAACTCGAGGCGTCACTGTCTGAGGTGTCTGATTGAGGCGAAGCAGCCTCGAATAAATCGTCGAGCAAGCGCGCGAAATCTCCGTCCTTATCGGAGGCCATTCCGTTCTCCATGAATACGCCTGCACCCACCAACTCACGACCCTAATACGCGGTCCTCAAGAAATGGTTCCTCAGGTCTCAACAATTCGCACAATCGGCTCCGTCTTCGCAGGGTCACATTCATGCTGCATTGCACAACAGCCGGTGAATCACATAAACTTGCGTGGGAGGGCCAATTGGGGCCTCGGATATGACGTTCGGTACAAGTTGTTTATTGCCGCGGGGTCTGCCCGAACGCGTTCGCCAAAGGTCGTCCTGGTCAGTTTCCGCCATGGATCGCAGCGTTTTTCAGGAACGTGCCCGTTCATCTGAATTCAGGCATTTCGCGAGAGAAATGGCGATGCGCGGCTGACGCACGATAAAGCCTGCCCCGTCCAGGCGTCAGCTTGCCATGAGCAAAGCTGCGAGAGCAAATCTACGCCATATTCGCACGCGAGGTTTGCCGATCTGGGAGATTCGCGATGACAATGCCGACGCCAAAACTGGTGATTCTGACCCTTTGCGCGGGGTTCGCGACACCGCTTCACGCGCAATCCGAGTCAGCGCGACCTGCACCCTATATGGACGATCGCTCGTCTGCCGAGACCCTGGTGCAATCGCTCTACAACGCAATTGATCGCAAGGAATTCGCGCGTGCCTGGGACTATTTTGGCGATCAGAAGCCCGCGCCGGACTTTGCGACATTCGTCCATGGCTATGAGGCGACCAGCAGCGTGTCTGTGCAAACAGGTCCCGCGAGCGAGGAAGGAGCGGCCGGGAGCATTTACTATCAGGTTCCCGTCGCGATCAGAGCGACGAATGCCGACGGTAGCGTCAGCGGCTTCGCGGGATGCTATACGGCACGACTTCTGCAACCAGCCAACCAGGAGCCGCCCTTTTCGCCAATCCATCTCGAAAAGGGCGATCTCCACACGGCGCAGGGAGAGCTTTCGGAAATGTTGCCCGCCTCCTGCGGAGATGCTGCCCCGCCAGAGCCGCGTGATAGTGCATTGGACACGGTCCAGAATGCATTCAAAGCCACTTATGGCTCGGTCTGCCAGACACTGTCGGAAAGCGCTGAGCCGGACGCGTCAGACGCCCAGATCACGGAACTCAGCTACCGCGATTCATGGCAGGCGGCCAACGAACCGGATCGCAAAGCGAGGCTCTTCCGCTTCCAGTGCCTCTATGGTGCGTATAACAGCAATCAGGTCTACTACATCCAGAATGAAATTGACGGCATCAGGCAGCTGCAGTTTGCGGCTCCCGAGCTTGACGTTCACTATGAAGGCAATGACCCGGAAGGCACACTCGAAGCTGTCAATGTGATCGGCTACCGCACGGTGGACATGCTGGTAAACTCGGAGTTCGATCCCGACACGCTGTCGCTCAAATCCTTCAACAAATGGCGTGGTGTCGGCGACGCATCTTCGACCAGCACTTATCTGTTTCGAAGCGGTACATTCACGCTGACGAAGTATGAGGTCGATGCCTCATATGACGGAGAGGTGAACCCCCAGACCATCCTCGACTATGACACTGCTCCCTGACCAAGATTGTGCGCCACGCCCTGACGGGCTAAACCTCACGTCGAATTTCTGAGGGAGACGAAATGGCAAAGGTGGCATTCATCGGTCTTGGCGTGATGGGCTATCCCATGGCCGGGCATCTCAAGACCAAGGGCCAGCACGACGTCACGGTGTACAATCGTACGCAGGCGCGCGCCGAAAAATGGGTCGCCGAATTTGGCGGCCAACACGCCCCCACTCCGCAGGAGGCCGCTTCTGGCAAGGATTTCGTGTTCGCCTGCGTCGGCAATGACGACGATCTGCGCGAAGTGACCATCGGTGGGCAGGGTGCGTTTCGCGAAATGTCCAAGGGTGCGATCTTCATCGACAACACCACCGCCTCCGCCGAGGTGGCCCGCGAGCTTGGTGAAAAAGCCGAGACGCGTGGCTTCGGCTTCCTCGACGCCCCCGTGTCGGGTGGGCAGGCTGGGGCGGAAAATGGCGTTCTGACGGTGATGGTTGGTGGCCCCGAAGATGAATTCGCGAGGGCCAAGCCGGTTATCGATTCCTATGCCCGTATGGTCGGGCACATGGGGGCGCATGGTGCCGGTCAGCTTACCAAGATGATCAATCAGATCTGCATCGCGGGCCTCGTGCAGGGGCTCGCCGAAGGTGTCAGTTTCGGCAAGAAAGCCGGGCTCGATATCGAGAAGGTGTTCGACGTGATCTCCAAGGGCGCTGCGGGCTCCTGGCAGATGGAAAACCGCTACAAGACTATGAATGCGGGAAAGTATGATTTCGGTTTTGCCGTGGACTGGATGCGGAAGGATTTGCGCATCTGCCTTGAAGAGGCCGACCGCAACGGAGCCGCCCTGCCCGTAACCGCGCTCGTCGATCAGTTCTACAAGGATGTCCAGGCGATGGGTGGAAAACGTTGGGATACGTCCTCCCTGCTGGCGCGACTTGAAAAATAGCAATGCCTCTGTCGCCTGCCTCCACGGCGGAGGAAGTCGTAGCCTATCTGCAATCGATCGCCTCCGAGCAGACTCGCGAAGGCATGAAGCGTTTCGGCATTCGCGTCGACAGAGCGCTGGGTATCTCGCATGGCGTGCAGCGAGACATCGCGAAGCGGATCAGGCGAAACGACGAGCGGGCATTCGCGCTGTGGCGAACCGGCATCGCAGAAGCGCAGTTCATCGCGTCGCTGACGGTCCATCCGAAACACTTCACGATCGAGAACGCGCGCGACTGGGCCCGCGACTTCGATTCATGGGATATTGTGGACAGCGTTTCGGATCTCTTTGCCAGCACGGATGGCTGGAAAACCCTGGTCGAAGAATTCGCAGCCGACGAGCGCGAGTTCATTAGACGCACTGCTTTCGCGATGATCTGCTGCGCGGCGGTGCATCGAAAGGCGGAGCCCGATGCAACTTTTGAGGCCTATCTGCCTCTTATCGAGCAGCACGCGAGAGACGATCGAAATTTCGTGAAGAAAGCCGTCAATTGGGCGCTGCGAAACATCGGGAAAAGGTCAATCGCCCTTCATGCAGCCGCGCTGGAGGTCGCCCGAAAACTGTCAGCGCTTGACGATGCGACCGCACGCTGGATCGGCAAAGATGCCGTCCGTGAACTTACGCATCCAAAAACACTCGGACGACTCGCGACAAAGGCGGAGCGCGCCGCAGAGTCAGGCGGCCTGCGCCCCTGAATCCTTGTCGAGCACCAGATAGTCGAGTGGCATCTGCGTGGTGTACTTGATCTGCTCCATCGCAAATGTCGAAGACACGTCGCGGATCTCGATCTTCGTTATCAGCCGTTTGTAGAACGCATCATAGGCGCCGATGTCCGGTACGACGACCCTCAACAGATAGTCGACATCGCCGCTCATTCGGTAGAATTCAACGACCTCAGGAAATTCCTGCACGACTTCCGAAAACCGGCGTAACCATTCGACGCTATGTGAATTTGTGCGGATCGAGACAAAGACATTGACGCGCGCGTTGATCTTCTCGGGGTTCAACACCGCGACGCGACGGGTTATCACCCCCTCCTCTTCCAACTTCTGGATCCGGCGCCAGCAGGGCGTTGTGGAGAGGCCAACCTTCTTCGCGATGTCGGCCACCGCAAGCGTTGCATCCTCCTGCAAAATCCGGAGAATTTTTCTATCGAGCCGGTCCATATGGAACCTCGTTGGAAATATTTTGCTCAAGATGCCTTTAACAACGCGCGCCAGCAAGCAAGAAATTGGCGCAGAACTGCGCGTCTACGACATGGCATTCTCGGGATTCCGGGAAAGACGAGTGCGGATTTCCGTTCGAAGCACTGGCAGCAGGTCCGTGTCGAACCACGGATGTCGTTTCAGCCACCCTGTATTGCGCCAGGAAGGATGGGGCAGCGGCAGCATCTTTGGAACACGGGGCGCGTTGAATATCTCTCGCCAGTTGGCGACCGTTTCGGTCAGCGAAGCCATGCGCTGCGTGCCCAGATGCCAGGCCTGTGCGTAGGCGCCGATAGCAAGTACCAACTCGATCTGCGGCATTTGCTGCATGAGCAATTCGCGCCATGCTGGCGCGCACTCCCGACGGGGCGGCAAATCCCCTCCTTTGTCGTCCTGTCCGGGGAAACAAAATCCCATAGGCAGGACTGCAAACAAGTCGGGGTCATAGAACTCATCGCTCGTGACACCCATCCAGTCACGCAATCGATCGCCGGAGGCGTCAGTAAACGGCTTTCCGCTCTCATGCACCTTCGTGCCCGGGGCCTGACCGGCAATCAGGATTCGGGCTTGTGTCGAGGGAACAAGCACCGGACGCGGATCGTGTGGAAGAGTCCTGCCTATCGGGGCATCCAGACAGATCCGGCAGGACGTGACCTGTTGGTAAAGCGCCGCAAGATCACCGTCATGGCTCATGCATTCGCGCTCGGCCGGCTCCTTAATTCGTCGTGCCAGCGCCGAACGTTGGAGAGATGGTCAGGCAAGGCTATGCGGGCAGGCTTCATGAAATCAAGCGCCGCCAATCCGGTTATGTCGGCAACCGAAAATGTGTCACCAGCGGCAAACTGCCTATTCGCGAGTTCGGTGTCGAGCATCCCCAGAAAATCGATCACTTTGGACTTGTTCGCCTCGCCCCATTCCGGGATTTGCGGCACCTCCCACTCCTTCATAGCGGGATGGATATGCCGGAATGCGCTGCCGACCGCGAGGAACAGGTTCAGCTCAAGGCGGCGCTGCCACATCTCGACGAGCGCTCGCTCCAGCGCCCCCGTTCCGAACAGCGGCGGTTCGGGATGCAGTTCCTCAAAGTAGCGACAGATGGCAATTGTTTCAGTGAGAATCGTTCCGTCATCGAGTTCGAGAACCGGCAGGCGCTGAAGCGGATTGCGCTGTGTGATTTCTACGTCGCGGTGACCCATGGCCGCCATATCGACCGAAACAATGGGGACCTCTATCCCCTTTTCGGCGAGAAACACCCGCACGCGCCGCGGATTGGGTGCCTTTCCGCCATCAAAGAGTCTCATCGTGCTATCTCCTCATCGCTTGCCGGCCTGTGTGACCATCTTACCAGAAGCGATCGCAACCAGTCGCCTATGGCACCAATCAAATTGTGTGGGCACTCCGCAAGATCGCCGTGCTTCGTTCGCCAACTATGCGGTGAAGTGAAATCGCCGGACCAGGCACCCCGTTGCGCTCGACGCGCCTCCCGCTCTTCTCTTTCATAATCGCCATAGGCGACCGCCCATCCTTGTGAGACCTGCTGGCGGTTAAGCTCGATCTGACCTGCCTTGCAAACGCCCAGCAGCCGGTGATAGCGATCCCTCTCCCACGTTTCGCACGTCACTTGCTTGCCCATAACGAGCCGTTGCAGCGAAAGCAGGGACTCTCTGCCACATCCATACTCTCCTCCGTCTTTCGTGCAGGTCTGTCGCAGCTCGAATGCATCGATGCCGCGCAGCCTTATCCGCTCGCCGTAAAGCTCCAGCGAGTCGCCGTCAACGACCCTCACAGCGCCAGACAAAGAGACTACAGCCTCCCGGTCCAGGCGAAAAACCACAAGTGTAATGACGGAGAGGATCAGCGTTGCAAGCACGAGATCCAGTGCCAATCGCAACCATGTCTTACGGCGGGCACGTCTCGGCGGCCTCTTGGTAAACGTTTTGGTGCGCATCCTTAGGGAGTCTTAATCATTGGTGACTAGCGTACAGCCAAGCTGATCAGAATAGCGCTTGCCAAGACTCTCCGGTGAACACGTCAGACAAGATAATTGTGGACCGCCGAAGACCTCACCGCAACAGTGAGGTCGCGAAAGCCGTGCGCAAATCCCGCGAACAGCTGTCCCAGCGGTCAGGCAACCCGCTTTTTGATCGTGAACTCATCAAGATTCACGCCCGAAGCATCATGGGTGGCGCGGCAGTGATGCCGCTTCTGATGATCCTCATTTGTGTCGGCGGGGTTTTGAGTGGCGCCAAAGAACAGATCCTCACCTGGGGAATGTTCTCGCTGCTTTGCCACGGTGTTCTCATCGTTGTTGCCTATCGCACAGACCGGACGGAGGTGGCCTCGATCGACGCCGCCGGCAAGCGTCGTCTCCTGCTTGCCGCGCATTTCATAAGCGGGTTGGGCTGGGCCTATCTGGCGGCAATGCGATGCAGCACCTGTGAGCCGGAACTCTTCCCCGTCACCAAGGCCGCGCTTCTCATAATTGCCATCTCTGCAACTGCCTTGATCGGACTGTCCCTGCCCGGCGCGCTCGCCATCACATTCACCTTGCCGGTTGCCGTGTATGTGGTCGTCGCCAGCGATTTTGCGATCCTCCCGGAAGCGATCCTGGCTATCGTTCTTGTTCTCTCGATCCCCTTCTTCTCTTACGCGTCGTCGATGCTGAACAGATCGTCCCGCATGCTTTTGACATTCAGATCCGAAAATGACGGGCTGGTCGCAGAATTGGAGACTGCCAAGGCATTGTCAGACGAGGCAAGGCGGCGCGCGGAAGAGTCGAACCTTGCCAAGTCCCGCTTCCTGGCCACCATGAGCCATGAGTTGCGCACCCCCCTCAACGCCATTCTGGGATTTTCGGAAGTAATGGCCAAGGAGGTACTGGGGCCGATCAGCAATCCTACCTATCGAGAATATGCGCAGGACATCCACGATTCGGGCCAGCATTTGCTGGGTCTCATCAACGAAATCCTCGATCTGTCGCGCATTGAGGCTGGCAAATATCAGTTGAACGAAGAGCCTCTGGCGCTGGTGCCCATTGTGGAAGACTGCTGCCACATGATGGAACTCAAGGCTTCCAATAAGAATCTGACGATCCACACGGAGTTCGAGACCACCCTGCCAAGAATCTACGCCGACGAGCGCGCGGTGCGGCAGATCACCCTCAACCTCCTGTCGAACGCGATAAAATTCAGCCCCAACGGAAGTGCCATCGTCGTGCGGGTCGGATGGACGGAGGGCGCGGGTCAGTACATATCCGTGAAGGACAATGGGCCAGGCATCCCAGCCGAAGAAATTCCTATTGTGCTGTCCGCATTCGGCCAGGGTTCGATCGCAATCAAGGCGGCGGAACAGGGCACCGGGCTCGGGCTTCCAATCGTGCAGGGACTTCTCGCGATGCATGACGGAGAGTTCATGCTGAACTCCAAGCTTCGCATTGGGACCGAAGCGATCGCCGTGTTCCCTGTATCGAGGGTCATGGAAGAACTGCCTGCCATTCCCACTCGCGAATCCGGCAAGCAGGGGAAGCAATATCGCAGACCGGTGGCCGTCGCTTCCTGATAGCGTCGCCTTGGCCTTTCAACTTCCCTGCGCACGCCGCGATCAGCCCGGCTCTGTCCCACGCAGGGCTTTGCTGGAAAAGTCAGCGAAGAGGAGCTGCAAGTCCCGACACTGTCATTGCCGCTGACTTCACAATACCCGACGCAAGGCCCGCTCCTACGCCCGGATCCCCCAATCTGAAGTCCAGAAGAGGCTTCATGCCGACGTGCCCGGCCACGCGCAGGTGTGCCTGTTCGCCCGACAGACACGCAAGTCGGCAGTGATCCAGCGCCCGCGGATCAATACTGTGCAGCACTGCTGCCGCAGCCGAAGTGGCAAATCCATCCAGAATGACGGGCACGCGTTCCATGCGCGCAGCCAGTATCGCCCCGGCGATCGCGGCCATCTCACG
The DNA here is from genome assembly GCA_023953905.1 of Rhizobiaceae bacterium. Classification (GTDB taxonomy): domain Bacteria; phylum Pseudomonadota; class Alphaproteobacteria; order Rhizobiales; family Rhizobiaceae; genus Arvimicrobium. The sequence goes on from JAMLJA010000001.1 coordinate 16,036, forward strand.
TCCGCCAAGACGGCGCATCACTTCCAGTGGATCCTTCAGATGTGCGCGATGCAGCTCAAGGGCGTCATCGACCGTTGCCGCCTTGCGCTCAATCATCGCGGCGTCAGCACCCGATCCCGCTCCCACCCAGTCTGAACCCTTGCCGCCATACAAGGCCGCAAGCACGGCTGCCGCGACAGTGGCCCCCCCCGCGCCCAGATCGCTGAGAGCAACGAGATCGGTCCCTCCGACAATTGCCTCCATTCCGAACGCCATCGTCGCCGCGCAGCCGCGCTCGTCCAGCGCCGCATCAGTGGTGATGTCCGAAGTCGGCAGATCGAGCGCCAGATCGAAGACCTTCAGGCCCAGATCCTGGGCCACACATACCTGATTGACCGCAGCCGCCCCAGCCGCGCACATCTCGACCGCGTCTGCAGTGGCCGATGGCAAGCGGGGAGACACGCCGCGTCGCATCACTCCATGATTGCCGGCGAATATCGCGACAAGCGGACGCAACACCGCGGGAGGCCGGCCGCTCCACCGGGCCAGCCACTCCGCCAGATCCGCAATCGGCGCGAGCGCGCTCGAAAGCCCTCGCCGCTCAAACACAAGCCGAACGCTCTCGCCGGTCGCAAGATCGGGGCCAGGCATGTTGCCCAGCAGGGATCGGATGTCGTCGAATGGCAGGCCGCTGGTCATGTCTCACTTCCGCAATTTTGCGGGTTCAATAGACGCCAGCGACAGCAGACACAACGCCTGCTCTTGCATCGTGCCGACGCGTGCCCCATGTGGAGCCCGGAGGCCACGGAAAAACGATGTCGTCAATCGAATCGCCCTGCATTCTCGTCTGCTCGATGGACCTGAAAACCGGCTATTGCTTCGGTTGCGGCCGCACGCGCGAGGAAATTGCCGGCTGGATCACCATGAACTCGGAGACGCGCCGCACCATCATGAATGAGTTGCCGGCACGCCTTGAGACCGTCGAACGTCGACCGCGCCGCGAGACACGCCGTGCGCGTATGCTGCGCGAACGAACCGGACAATCATCCCAATGACCCGCGACAGGCTGTTGTGGATCGCCCTTGCTTTGCTCGGGGTGGGCGCCGTGTTCCTGATAGGCAGCGAGCTTATCGGGGGCGCAGGCACGGTCGACGACCGTATCGGTCGTGGACTCTATCTTGGCGTACTTGGATTGGTTATTGCCGCTGGCGTGCTCAATCGGCGGCGCCTGGGCGAAACCGTTCGTGCACTCGGAATGTGGGCGCTCATAGTTCTTGTCCTGGTGGCAGGCTACCAATATCGGTATGAGTTACAGGACGTTGCAAGCCGGGTGACCGCGGGCCTCATTCCCGGCAGCCCCCTGTCCATCACCAATGCAGATGGCAGTGTTGCCGTTGTTCTCAACAAGCTCGCAAACGGTCATTTCGAGGTCGACGCGCAAGTCAATGGTGCGCCCGTTCGCATGATGATCGACACGGGTGCCACGACAACCGTGATGTCGGCAGAGGATGCCGCCCGAGCGGGCATAGAGACATCGACGCTTAACTTTCAGGTGCCGGTTTCAACGGCAAACGGTCAAGCCTTGGCAGCACGCGCCGTCATTCAGGAAATTCGCGTTGGTGCGATTGACAGGCGCAGCATGCCGGTCCTGGTGGCCGCTGAGGGAATGCTCCAACAGAGCCTCCTTGGCATGAATTTCATCGGCACGCTTTCGGGCTTCGACATTCGTGGCGACCGAATGACCCTGCGCAACTGAATCACGCAGCAGCCGTTTGCGAACCCGTAATGTCGACGGCTGCGAATGCCTCGAAGAGAACCTCTGGGCCCGCACCCGGCCGGTTGGCCTCCGCCGACAGGATTTGCCTGTACCGTCGCGCTCCAGGCAAACCATGGAACAGGCCGACCATGTGGCGGGCGATATGCCCAAGCCGACCACCTTTCTCGATATGAGCCTCAGCGTAGATGGCCATTGTGGAGATCAGTGCGGCATAGTCCAGTCTGCCCCCGCTATCGCCATAGAATGCAGCATCTGCGTCAGACAGTATTGCCGGCGATTGATAGACGGCTCGCCCCAGCATGACACCGTCGACCTGACTCAAATGTTCAAGAGCTTCGGGTACTGACCGAATACCGCCATTTATGCCTATGAATCGATTCGGATATTTGGCCTTGAGCCGATAGACGCGAGCGTAGTCCAGCGGAGGTATATCGCGGTTCTCCTTCGGGCTAAGCCCCTGAAGCCATGCCTTTCGGGCATGCACCCAAAGTGCATCGGCACCAGCCGCGAACACACGCTCCGCGATCTCGTCCAGAGCAATCTCGGGATCCTGATCATCAACGCCAATGCGGCATTTGACCGTCACGGGCAGCGAAACGGCGCTCTTCATGGCGGCCACACATTCCGCGACAATTTCAGGGGTACGCATCAGGCAAGCACCGAAGGTTCCTGACTGGACGCGATCGGAAGGACAACCAACGTTCAGGTTGATCTCGTCATAGCCAAACTCCGCACCGATGGACGACGCCAGGGCAAGTTTGCGAGGATCTGAACCGCCGAGTTGCAACGCAACGGGATGTTCAACTTCATCAAAGCCGAGCAAACGTTCTCTTGGCCCATGAATCGCGGCGTCTGCGACCACCATTTCGGTATAGAGCAACGCGTGTTGTGTCAGCTGCCGGTGGAAATAACGACAATGCCGGTCCGTCCAGTCGATCATCGGCGCGACCGTGAATTTGTTAAGTTTCTCAGCCATTTATCTGGGATATGTCCACGCACCGGGATTGAGCGAACCGACAATGCCGACTTCCGCAGTTGCCTCGCCTCTCGTCATCCGATCTGTCAAAATCTTACCACCTCGATGTCGCTAAACACAACCTTTCTCACTCGTTGATTATACGCTCGGCCCCAGGTGCCTTTAGTCGCGCCGACCGTAGGCTTCAGGGTCAACTCGAAGCTTAATGCCTTTCCAACAGGGTCCGCAAACTTCCAACTTGACAACTCGACAAGCGTTGGATGTTATAACACTAAACAAACAGCATCTATTCAGGATGTAAGATGGCTCATCAGCAACTTGCCCATCCATTCGTGGACCACCTAAAAGACGTTTCGCTCTTTCGCGACAAAGCATATTTGGGCGGGGAATGGGTGGATGCAGATAGCACCAACACAATCGATGTTATCAACCCCGCAACGAACTCCCTGCTTGGCAAAGTCCCAAACATGGGGGCCGCCGAGACGCGCCGCGCGATTGAAGCGGCGGAGGAAGCACGCCACGCCTGGGGGGCGCTAGCCGCAAAGGACCGTTCAACCGTACTACGGCGCTGGTTTGAACTGATGATCGAAAATCTTCCCGATCTCGCCAAGATCATGACTGCCGAACAAGGGAAGCCTCTTGCGGAAAGCCAGGCCGAAATCCGCTACGCCGCGTCTTTTGTTGAATGGTTTGCGGAAGAGGCAAAACGCGCCTACGGCGACCTAATCCCTGCCCCCCGTGCCAACTCCCGCATCATGGTGCTCAAGCAGCCGATCGGTGTTGTTGCCGCTATTACACCGTGGAACTTCCCGGCAGCAATGATCACTCGTAAATGTGCTCCGGCTTTCGCCGCTGGCTGCTCGGTCGTTGTCAAGCCCTCTGAGTTCACACCATACTCTGCTCTTGCAATTACATATCTTGCCGAACGCGCCGGTATTCCAAAAGGGGTATTCAACGTCGTTACAGGTGATGCAAGCACCATAGGGGGCGAGATAACCTCAAATCCGATGGTGCGCAAAATCAGCTTCACCGGCTCCACCCGTGTTGGCAAACTACTCATGGAGCAGTCTGCCAGCACGGTGAAAAAAGTGGCAATGGAACTTGGCGGAAATGCGCCGCTTATCGTTTTCGAGGATGCCGATCTCGATGTTGCCGTTCGAGGGGTTGTCGACGCGAAGTTCCGCAATACTGGGCAGACCTGCATTTGCCCGAACCGCATCTTCGTGCATGAATCTGTGCACGATGCCTTTGTCGAGCGCCTTTCGGCAACCGTCGGCGCCCTGAAGGTCGGCGATGGATTCGAAGATGGCGTGCAGCAGGGTCCGCTGATTAACGAAGCAGCGGTATCCAAGGTCGAGCGTCATGTGGCCGACGCGCTGGGCAAAGGCGCCAGAGTTGCGATGGGTGGCAAGCGGCACAAACTCGGCAAGACGTTTTACGAACCTACAGTATTGACGGATGTTGACGCCTCGATGCTCTTCGAGAGCGAGGAGACCTTCGGTCCCGTCGCCCCGGTCCAGCGCTTCTCCGACGAGCAGAGCGTCATCAAGGCAGCGAATGCCACCGCTACGGGCCTTGCAGCTTACATCTTCACCCGCGATCTCGATCGCATGTGGCGGGTCGCCGAAAAGATTGAAGCTGGGATTATCGGCATCAACGAGGGCATTGTATCCAACGAGGTGGCGCCCTTTGGCGGCGTGAAGGAGTCCGGCATCGGCCGCGAGGGCTCCAAGTACGGTATCGAGGAGTTTCTCGAGCTAAAATATGTCTGCATCACCCGATCGGCGGCCTAACGGCTCGTCGGAATAGCAACCTGCCGGCAAATGCGACGGCGGCCCCTAGACTGAAACCAGGCGGTTTGCCTGCGCGTCCGAAGCCCTAGCAAAACGCCGGTCACCTCCGCTCCTACACGCCGCTGACGCTCCTAATCGAGCGCCGCAAGCACCGCATCGGCAATCGTTTCCGTCCTTTCCTTGCCTGCCTCGACGCCAATACCCGACAAGGTGGTGCGCTCGATGGCGGCCATGATACGGGCGGCAGCTTCGCCCTCGCCGAGATGATCCAGCATCATAGCACCGGACCAGATGGCAGCGATGGGATTGGCAATACCGAGATGGGCAATGTCTGGCGCAGAGCCATGAACAGGCTCGAACATGGACGGCGCGCTCCGGTCGGGATTTATGTTGGCGGACGCCGCGAAGCCAAGCCCCCCCTGTATTGCCGCACCGACATCGGTGAGGATATCGCCGAAAAGGTTTGAGGCTACGACCACATCTAGGCTTTCCGGTGCTATTACCATGCGCGCGGCCATCGCATCGATATGGTAGCTGGTCACGTCAACGTCCGGATACTCGGCCGATATCTCCCGCGTGATTTCGTCCCAGAAAACCATTGAGTACTTCTGTGCGTTCGACTTGGTAACAGAGGCCAGACGGCCACTGCGCGCGCGCGCCTGCTCGAAGCCGAACCGCAGGATGCGCTCCACACCCGCGCGCGTGAATATGGAGGTTTCCACCGCTACCTCGTTCACCGAACCCTGATGGATGCGCCCACCTGCACCGGAATATTCGCCTTCCGTGTTCTCACGGATGCAAACGATGTCGAAGCCTTCGGCGCGCAGCGGCCCACGAACACCCGGCAGTAGCCGATGCGGTCGAATGTTGGCGTATTGCACGAAAGCCTTGCGGATAGGCAGGAGCAAGCCATGCAGCGAAACGGCGTCCGGGACCTGCGCCGGCCAACCGACCGCCCCCAGCAGGATGGCGTCGAAGCCTCGCAGCGTCTCGATGCCATCCTCAGGCATCATGGAGCCCGTTTCCTTGTAGAAGGCACACGACCACGGGAAGGTTTTGCCAGTGAGCTCGAAGATACCCGCAGCTGCTTTCTCGAGAACTGCCCAGGCAGCTTCGGTGACAGCGGCACCAATGCCATCGCCAGGGATGAGCGCGATCGAATAAGATTTCATAAGGGAGTCTCCAAGACACTCGAGAGAATTGTTAGGCAATGCAATCGATGCAGCGCCAAGCCATTTCAGTTCAGTTCAGTTCACGACTTTTCCACCCACCAATGGGCGATGTCGTCCAGCCGTTCGACCGCCTGGTGCCTGTGCCCTTCGGTAGTGTCGAGCGCTGGACCAAAGGCGATACCGTCGCCAATGGCACCAACGATGAGGCCATTGTTATGAACGGCCCGCAGGGCTCAGCCGCGATCGCTACGAGGCGCAGTCCGTCAAAGCCGGTCGTAACGAACCGATGACCGACAAGGCTTTCGACTTGTTCCACACAGGCGTGTTCGCACATATAGATTCCCCCGCCGTGGCCGACGATCAACTGACGTCGAGATTCATGCGCGACGGCATCAGTATGGGGATGGAGTGGCTTGACGGCGTCAGCGTGCGTCAAAGAATTAGCGAGTTTGCCGCTCATGGGGTCTGTCCCATTTCGGATTGTCGCGCAAACCTTGATGCAACTTTCCGAAGCTCACACACCCGCAACCACGGAAAAACAACCAAAGCGTTTGGTGTTATAACATATTGAGACTGCCTAGTCATGATTTTGATGTCAAGCCGTTTGTTCGGTGTTATGCCAGGTGCCGAGGTGGGGAGTTTATGACGAACGGTACAATCCAAATCGATAAGCTGAACTCGCCCGAACTCTCGCCCGTTACGCGGGCTATGCTCCACGAGCAGATTTATGAGATGCTGAGCCGCAATCTCATGATGGGGCGCTTCTCACCAGGCCAGAAGCTTCCTCTAAGGGGCCTTGCGAAAAGCCTGGGGACCAGCCTCATGCCCGTTCGCGATGCGCTGCAAAGACTTGAGAGCGTTGGCAGTGTAGTCTTGACTCCTCAGCGAACCCTGATGGTGCCATTATTTACCTCTAAAGAACTGCATGACATCAGTGTCCTGAGAAAAGCCATCGAAAGCGCCGCTTTAGAGCGAGCTGTAGTCAACCGCTCAAAATATCAGCTCGATCAATTGAACGAACGCGTCAAGGATATCTGCAAGGCGGAAAAGAACAACGACATCGATCTCTTCCTGGAAGCGAACTATCATTTTCACATGATCATCGCTGATATGAGTGACCTGTCCTTTATACGGCAATCGCTTGAGCCCATCTGGATGAAGCTGGGCCCTACCGTTCGACAATCCGTCCCGGATGACGATCTCTTCCGCAGCTCAGCACAAAACCACATCGACATGTACGAGGCTATCGCGGCCAAAGATGGTGAAGCGGCCCTGAGGGCGCTGCACCGGGATATTTCGGAAGGCTACAGCTTTTGATGTGAGCGGAGGACGGCTCCTGACATTGCGCGACGGAAGTCCTCTATAAACCGGGCTGTTGCGGGATCTGAACTGATCCGGCTCTGGCATGAGCACCTGTTTCTCCATTTTTCGAGAGATTCCCGTATTTCAATCTGGCCCTGTGCTTGCGGCGAAACCGCGCCGAGTTCCGGCGGTCGTCATCCGGCTCTCTGCCGGTCGAGCACAAGGGGATGACGGACTGATCCGTCACCCACCTCTTCCACTTGACAGGCCTGGCGTCAGCTCTCGCTGACGGATTCCAGCCTGGATTACCCATCGACCGCACGGTTAACAGCACTTTCAATCGCGACCAGGAAACGATCCACATGCTCCTCCTCGCAGATCAGCGGAGGACGGATCTTCAACGTGTCCTCGTTAGACCCTGTCGTGCTGATAAGGACGCCGTTGTCACGCATCAGGTTCACGATGTTCAGGGCCATGGCCCGCCGCTCTGCCGCACCGGAATCCGGCAGTCCGATATCGACGCCAAAGAAAAGTCCGGCGTTTCGAATCTCGCCGATGCCGGCGGATTTCGCCGCCAGGCTTTCCAGCCCTGCCCTCATCCGGTCCGCCATGGACAACACGCGATCAAGAATCTTGTCCCTCTGCAAGATGGTCAGAACGGCATCGGCGCAAGCGATGCCGATGGTGTTGCCGGCAAAGGTATTCGAATATCGAGCCGTGGCGCCGAAGTGGTCCATATGCGCCTTGCGTCCCACCACCGCGCCGATCGGAAAGCCGTTGCCCATCGGCTTTCCAAGAGTCGCAAGGTCAGGCGCGATACCGTGCCGTTCGAAGCCCCACATGTGGGCGCCGGTGCGCCCAAAACCCGGTTGCACTTCGTCGGCAATCAACAGGCCTCCGGCTTCTCGCACTGCGGCCACCGCGCCAGCAATGAACCCTGCCGGATCCACCCAGACACCATCGCTCGAAAAAATACTATCGATCAGCAAGGCTGCCACGCCTGTGCCGCGTCTATTGAGGTCAGTGATCGCCGCGCGAACCTCCGCCTCGAAAAACGCCGCCGCCTCAGAAGGCGGCACGCCGGCCGGACCCGGCAGCCGGACCATTCGGACGGAGGGGCTGAGCTTGACAGCGTCGCCCAGATTAGGCGACACCATTGACGTCGCAGCGCTCGTGCCATGATAGGCATAGGTGGATACGATCACCCCATCGTTCCCGCTCGCCAGCTTGGCGATCCTCAGCGCCAGGTCGTTAGATTCGCTGCCCGTGCAGGTGAAGACGACCCGATCCAATTCACTTGGGAAAGTGGCAATCAGACGTTCAGCATAATTTACGAGCTTCGGCTCAAGATAGCGTGTATTGGCGTTTATCAGGCCAGCCTGCTTCGCCATTGCCGCGTTGACTTCGGGGTGGCAGTGACCGACACACGGAACATTGTTGTAGAAGTCCAGATAACGCCGGCCATCGGGATCATAAAGCCACATCCCCTCGCCTCGGACGAAATGCACGGGCCGGCGATACTGAAGTCGGTAGGAAGCCGCCAGAACACTATCTCGCCGTTTGATCAGCTCCGCTTCACGCTCTGGAACTTCGGCTTCTCCAGGTGTGTAGCGATTAGGCATCAGATCTGTTGACATGAGTTTCAACCTCGTTGACGAGGGGGCGTTTCCCTCGCTTATTGACATTGCTGTACCCGATCGAACGGCCATCCGCGCTGCCGGGTCCATGGTCTAACGAACGGCGCTATTCATTGCGCGGAGGACGGCTGTCTCGGCATCCGCTGTTGTCAGAGGCGCGAGAATGGACAGACCATGTTCTGCTCTGGCGACGTTCTTCATGATGTAAGCAGCGTCGGCCGGAAAGAGATGGGACCGCCAATAGTTGATGAGGACCAGTGCGCTCTGTCGGGCACGAACCAATGCCACCAGCAATTGTGCCTCCCGGCGCGAAAGCGGCAGAACCGACGAATAGCCTGCAATGAGATACTCTGCGCCCCCCAAGGCAAACCCGGGATCTCGAACGAAATGGCTCGCGGCGATCGCGAGATCCTGGATCCGCGGTCCCCAGCCACCATCGCCGAAGTCGATGAACGCAATGCCATGATCGGTTGCGAGCATATTATACGGGCTCGGATCGTTGTGCGTGACCTGCCAGGAAACATCGTGCAGGCGATGCTCGATGGAATCCGCGTATTCGTGAATCGCAGAGCGAACCAGATCCGCGACCGGCGACAAGACGACATACTCTTCCAATTCCCGAAGCTGTGGCCAGCATTGGATATTCCACAGGACGGGCCGGTGCATTCCGGGTAAATCCAAAGAGCCAAGCGCTGAATCCAACGATGCCAGCGCCTGCCCAGTGCGATAAAGCAGGTCCTGCGACACAGCTGCCTGATGAGGCGGTTTACCCTCGAGTTTACGCTGCAGATAGCCGCACATGCCGCGCTCTTCAAACGTCAGGGTTCTGTCCAGTGTTTTCCGAATCTGTGGCACGACGAAACCCGTCGAGTTCGACAGAGCCGACATCGCTGCAGCCTGGAAACGGAAGCTATCTAAGGCCGCTGGCTCTGGCGACGTCTTGAGGATGAAGTGGTCGCCCGCGGGAACAACGACTTCCGCCGTATGCTCGACCTCCGACGACAAGACCTCGATCGTGCCCCTCAGGCCATAATGACGCAAGAACGCATCGCCAAGCTTGCCGGCCTCAACACTGGGCGGCCTGATTGCAAGCACTTCGAGCGAATTGCGAAAGTAGGACTGCCCACTATCCGACTCCGAGGACGCCGAGAACTCCGATGGTGCTTGGTCATCTCTGGCAAATTCATTACTAGTTGCGCTCAAAACACACTCCTCAATTCCAGGGTCGCGGGCGCACGCTCACGCCAAAGCGAAATCTGATGCCGTCATCAAGCGGGCTCGAAACGCCTATCGTCACGCTCAGCCCGCGCCCGTTTCAACGAGCCGATGAAGAGTGGTAATGCGAGCTGCGCAAAAATGACCATTGGCCTCGTGTGCGCTTCAGAGAACTGTCTTTCGCGACCGAGCAGGTTGATTGACCCCAAGCTCCGGTCCTGCCAGACCACAGGAACGTTCATCACGCTCTCGCAGCCAATTGCCAGCAAAGCCTCGTGATCCGGAAATACTTCCCGAATATCCTCTCTTGAATATCCGATATAGCACTGCCGGGCCGTCATGATGCGATCGGCCCAGAGGTCTGTCGGTATCGGCTTTGTACCGCCGATCGGGCTCACATCTTCCCGATTCGTATAGATGCGAGTCATAACGCCACTAGGGTGGTCGAAACGGAGCGCTGTGAAGAGGATGTGATCAAATAGCCTTTTTGTCGTTGCCTCCAGAAAAGCTAGTGCCCTTTCCTCTGTCTCGGTTCGCGACAGCACCACTGCAAAGTCGTGAATAGCAACTGAATCGATCATTTGAATCTCATGTTTATTCCAAGACGCGATCCTGCAGCGTCGGCGAATTTAGGCGGGCCGATGTCCGGAACGTTGGAAATCGCTCCTTCAGCTCCAGCGTTCCAAGTGGGCGAGCGCTGGAGTGATGCGCTCGCCTCTGACTTCCCGCGATTTGCGCGATGCTGCGCCTTGCTTGATCAAGCGGCGTTGTGCGGCCCGCAATTCACTTGCGCATCGTCAGCCGTGCACTGCTTGTCGATGCGCGTCCACAAGGTCTGCCATGGAAGTGAAGCTGAAGTCGTAAGTGGGCATTTCACCAGGATGCATATTCGCACCATAACCCTTCTGCGCATGGCGGCGATTAATCCAGCAATTCGCGATGCCGAGCCGATTTGCGGGTTTATGATCGTGGAAACTGCTTTGCGCAGTATGCATGATCTCATGCTTTTCGATGCCCAATGTCTTCAACATCTCAAGCATATACTCGTAGTTGCGATCCAAAGGCTTGTAAGACCCAACGTCTTCCGCCGTATAAATCGCGTCGAACTCCACTCCAAGCTTCTCGTTCGACGCTGAAAAGCTTGCATTATCCACGTTCGACAGGATCACGAGCTTGTAATGATCCTTGAGATACTGAAGCGACTCCGCACTATCGGAGAATGCTGGCCAGTTCTTGACCGAGTGCCCATAGACCTCGCATTCCGCGTGTGTCACCGCGATGCCCCACTCCTCTGCCAAGCGCTTGTAGACGATCGACAGGAGATCGCAGTAGCGCATAGCCGGCGTCCAGTGTTGCTGGCTGGATTCATAGCGGGCATGGGCCTCCAGAATCTCATCGCGGCTCAAGGGTTTGGTCAAACGTGCAGTGAGCGGCGCCAGGGCCTCAATCATCCCTGTTTCCCAGTCGACAAGCGTGCCGTAGCAATCGAAGATCAGTGCTTTGAACTGAGTTATTTTCATAGGTATCCTCAATATTTAGAGATGGCGGTTAAGTTTTCGGCCACACGCCGAGAAGCGCATCAACCTCTTGAGATGCGCGAAGAGGTATATTTCAGAGAAATTGGGAGCTTAACCCTGGTTCAGACGAGTGGTAGGAGCAGCAATCTACTGTCATCCAAGCTGCATCTAGGTCGTTGATACTTATTCATTCATGTCATCCGTAAAGATAGTTCGGCAGCCAAAGGGCGATGTCGGGGAAGATGGCCAGCAATACAACGCCGAGAACCATCAGCAGGAAAAAGGGGAAGGCAGCCCAGAACAGGAAACTCATGTGCTCACCCGACATTCCCTGGAGCACGAAGAGGTTGAAGCCTACCGGTGGTGTCACTTGTGCCATCTCGACCATCAGGACAAGGTAGATCCCGAACCAGATCGGGTCGAAACCCGCCTGTAGAATCAGTGGCAGCGCAATGGGGAGGCTCATCACGACGATCGAGTTTCCGTCGAGGAAGAAGCCAAGCATTAGATAGAACAACGACAGCACCAGAAGCAGCGTCCATGGGGACAGATCAAGCGCGCCGATAGCTCGTGCCACGTCGGAGGGGATATGCAGATAGCCCATGGCCGTCGACAAGAGCGCGGCAGTGATGAGGATCGAGCATACCATCGTCGACGTCTTGACGGCGCCCATGAGCGTCTCGCGCATCAACGCCAGAGAGAATTGGCCGGTGACGCTTACGATAGCCAGCGCCCCAACCACGCCAACGGCTGCCGCCTCGGACGGCGTGGCGACGCCGGAATAGATCGAGCCAAGCACTATCGCCATGAGCACGAACAACGGCAGCAAGTCGGCTATCGCATTCAAAAAATCGCGCACGCGGTATGTGTTCCGTTCGGCGGGCACAATTGAAGGGTTCAGTGCAACACGCACCATTATGAAGGCCGAATAGAAACCAGCGATCATGAGGCCAGGTATCACGCCTGCCGCGAAGAGCCTGCTGATGGACTGCTCCGCCAGGATTCCGTAGACGATCATCACGATCGAGGGCGGAATCAGCAGCCCTAGACTTCCTGCGCCTGCAAGCGAACCCAGGGTGATACTGCGATCATAGCCGCGCGGGATAAGTTCAGCCGTGGTAATTCGCCCAACGGTAGCTGTGGTTGCTGGCGAAGAACCAGATACGCACGCGAACAAGGTGCATCCGAGGACATTTGTGTGCAGGAGCCGACCTGGAATCTGATCGACAAAAGGTGAAAGACCGCGGAAGAGGCGCGTCGAAATGTCGGTCCGGAAGAGAATCTCCCCCATCCAGATAAACAGCGGAATTGCGGCCAGTTCCCAGCCCAGTGAATACCTGTAGATTATGTTGGCCGCTATCGTGGCCACGCGGTCGGCATCCATTCCTCCCACGAAGAACAAGGCACAGAACGCGACGAGCGCCAAACTCACAAATACCCAAACGCCGAGCGCCAGGAATCCCAGAAGGAAGGCAAGTACCGCGCCGGCAGCAAATAAAGTCTCCATAGGGCTGATCCTTCGCGCTGAATCTCATTCTTCGTATGGTAGTCCGGCTTGAGCCGGAGCTTGCGATGGGTGGCCGGTCAAGTGACGGAGCCCGTAGGCAGCAAGCTGCAAAGAGAAGAGCAACAGGCCTACCAACATCATTGTTTCAGGAATCCAAGTTGGAACCTGCGCTATCGAGGAGGACACGGTGCCACGGGTATAGGCGCGGATCGCGCGCGTCCAAAATACGGTCACAAGTGCGATGGTTGCCGCGCAGGTGAGCAATGCACTAAGCGCTGTTAACAACTCAGCCATCCGGGAGTTGAGATGCGGAAGCAGCAGATTGACCCTGATGAGTTTGTTGTTTTCCAGCACATAGCCCAACGACCAGACAATGGAGATTGAAAGTGCGTAACCGACAAACTCATCCATCACGAATGTCGAGGTGGAGAAGACAGCACGCAACGTGATCTCAAGCGTAATAAGCGACACCATGAAAACGAGTGCAGCGGCTGCCACTGCGGCACCAAAGCACGAGATTACATAGGTCGCGGAATAGAACCGGGACATGGATTCCCCTTTTGCGAGAGGCAGGTGCCGCCGGCTACCAGCGGCACCTATCGGATCACTTGCTTCCTTCGTAAGCATCCATGACACGCTTGGCGCGCTCGCCTGTCTTCGCAATCCAATCGTCAATAACGGGTTTGGCCGCCGTCTTCAGGAAATCCGAGAACTCGGGACTGACACTCTCCACGACAGTCATCCCGTTAGAACGCAGCGTTTCAAAATCGCCTGCAGAAATCTCGCCCAACCGGCCCCATACGAATGCTTCGGCTTCTGCAGCCGCTTCGCGAACGGCTTTCTGCTCTTCTTCTGTAAGGGCATTCCAGGCATCGAGATTGGCGTGCAAGCCCTGAAGCGACGAAGCGTAGTTTACCGCCGTGAAGTGTGACTGGAGCTCCCACATCCGCACACCGATACCGCCATTGGCCGATGTGAGCACTGCATCGATACCGCCGGTGGAAAGCTGGCCAGGAACATCGGCCCAGGACACCTGAACCGGGAAGGCGCCTGCGCTGCGGAGCGTCTCAGTTGAGGCGACGTCAGATGTACGCACTTTCACGCCCTCGAGATCTTCCGGGGTGTTGAATGCCTTGTTGCCCCACAGGCCTGACGCAGGCCAAGGAGTCGCGAAAAGAAGCAGCTGGTTGTTGTCGGCGAAGACTTTGTCATATTCGGGACGCCCCGCCTCATAGAGACGCCAGGCGTCATCTGCGTTACGAACCAGAAATGGAAGTGCGGATAACTGGAAGATTGGATCGATACCCGGCAAGGAAGAGAATGCGGAAGAAGCCGCCTGCAGAGCGCCGTCTCCCACGGCATCGAAGTGGTCTACGCTCTTGTAGCCAAGCGCCCCGCCATGATGGACAGTGATAGTAACTGTCCCACCCGTCTTGTCGGAAACTGCTTTGGCGAAAACATCCACCGCCTGACCTTGAAGCGAATTCGCCGGATATTCATTGGCGAGATCCCACGAAGCGGCGGTCGCTGGCAAAACAAGCGATGCGGCAAATGCTGCTGCTATTATAGCTCTTGCGAACATGGTTTGGTTCCCTCTGCGAAGTTGCGGCCGCTGATTGACTGGCCGTCTTAGTGATTAACACCTACCGCGTTAGGATACGCATGCCTTATCCTAATGCGATAGGTGTTGAACACTTAAGTGCTTGGAACCCTCGTGTTCATTTTGGGATTGACCGGCAAGTCGGAAGCGGCGACGACGCGGACACCAGTACCGCTTGCCGTTCTGGTCCCAACACTTCAACGCGATCTGCCATACGCTGCGATCGGCTTCAGACAGTGCGGATTTTCGTTGCACTAAGGGCTGAAACGTCGCGATGTGGTGATCGAAGCCCGCTCGCTTCGTTACAAAGCCAAGCCAATCACGGGCGCTCTATTGCACCGCGGAGGACGAGACCGGCGGTCGGCAATCTTTGATGACTGGACAACAGTCGGCACGCGCCCTCTTCTCGGATTCGGGGCTCAATCAATCACCGTGCCAGCAATCGTTGGACGAGCTCGGGCGTGGAAGCGACATCGTATTTGCGTAGCAGGCGAGTCTTATAAATGTCGACCGTGCGCGGGCTGATATCCAGAGCTCGCGCCACCTCCTTGCCAGTGAGACCATCAATGAGGAGAGCAGCAACGTCGCGCTCGCGCGGTGTCAGCGACGAGGCTTGTTGCCGGACGTGTGTCAGATCGCTGAATATCCAAAGCGTGTGCTCGTGCGGATTGCGGGGAGTGTAGGTGTAACCGCGCACCCTCACCCAGAACAGCTCACCGTTGAGCCTTCGCATGACCCGATCATCAAGAATTGTCAGATTCTCGTCGAGTAGCCGGCCAATCCGTTCGCCGGTACCTGCGAAATCGGTTTGCGTTGGATAAAGGCGCTCGGAGCTTGTCCCGACAAAATCCTCAATAGTTCCGCCGAAGATTTTCGCGAACGCATGGTTGCAGGCTACGATCCGCCGGTTCCGCTGTATGATCTGTCCGATCGGCGCGTCTTCGAAAGCGGCTCTATAGTCTATGTCATACTGAGCCACCTGATCCTCCTCGTTCCAACCGAACACTTAAGCGTCCGGCACCTATCGCATTAAGATAAGATGTTCGTATCCTAATGAGGTAGGTGCATCAAGGAGGATGCGTAATGGATATCGTTTTGCGAAAGCCCCCCTCGAAGCGCTCAGAAAATAGGCGTGAATCTCGACCAGGTTCATGGACAGAGAGATCTGGCGCGGTCGGCCATATTCTCGCTGCCGGAAGTGCCGCCTGATGCCGGACAGCATGCAGAGTGTCGCTGTCGGCGACGAGTTCGCGGCGATGTTTGCAGAGACGGATCTCGTGGGACCAACCGCCTCCACGAGCCGAAGTGCCGGTCATGGCCCATTCAGCCGCATCTTTCTGCGCGGTGCAATGATCCTCGACGGAACCGGGGCGCCTCCCTGGGGACCGGCCGATCTCTTAATCGTTGATGGCCGCATCAGCAGCCTCGGCAAGTCTGGCAAATATCCTCCACCGTCGGATTTCGATCCCGTTGCAAGCACGAAAGATGTCGAAATCGATTGTTCAGGCAAATACCTGACTCCCGGCTTTGTGGATTGCCATGTTCACATTGCAGCGCCGTTCCACGCCAAAAACGGTGCAATGCCGAAGGCCGATTACGTTTACAAACTCTGGCTTGCACATGGCGTGACCACAGTCCGGGAGACCGGCTGCTTTAACGGTCTCGGCTGGACTCTGGACCAAAAGGCACGGGCAGCTTCCGGGCAGATAGACGCGCCCTCTATTCACGCATATGCAGCCTTTCCCGCGACGATCGACTACGTCAATTCAATCCATACGCCTGCAGATGCTCGGATTTGGCTCAAAGCTGTGAAGGACAGGGGTGCCGACGGTGTGAAGTTCTTCGGCGCGCCGCCTGCGATCATGAATGCGGCGCTCGAAACCTGCGCCGAAATAGGCTTGAGAAGCTGCTGCCATCACGCGCAGTTGGCTGTCGGCAGAATGAACGCCTTGCGCACGGCGCGGTGGGGTCTGACCAGCACTGAACATTCATACGGAATTCCCGAGACGCTGTTCGAGCAGCAGACAGTCTATGACTATCAGGCCGACCACACTCACAGCGATGAGTATTTGCGCTTCGCGGCGTCCGGTCGGACGTTCATGCAAGCCGCCAAACCCGGCTCCGAAAGGTGGCGCGCCGTGCTGGCGGCATTCCTAGAGGCCGGGCACACCTTTGTTCCCACCTTCAGCGTGTACGATGGCAACCGAGATCTCATGCGCACGCGACGTGCCGACTGGCACGAGAGATTCACCGATCCGACTCTATGGGACTATTTTCAGCCGCAGCGCGGAGGCCATGCTACCTATTGGTATCGATGGTCAACGACGAACGAAATCGACTGGCGCGAAACGTTCCGCCTCTGGATGCAGTTCGTCAACGCATACAAGAACATGGGGGGCCGGATTGGGGTGGGCAGCGATTCCGGCTTCGGTTTTCAGACCTACGGATTTGGCTTCATTCGCGAGTTGGAACTATTGCAAGAGGCGGGCTTCAACCCATTGGAAGTACTTCGCGCGGCGACTGTCTCGGGTGCGGAATTGCTGGGGATCGAAGATGACGTCGGCACGATCGAGATCGGTAAGCGTGGTGATCTGGTCATCCACGAGCTGAATCCACTCTCGGATTTCAAGACCCTCTACGGCACCGGCGCCATGCGTCTCAATGACGACACGGCGTCGGTCGAATGGCAGCGTAGCATCAAAAACGTGATTAAGGGTGGTATCATCTACGATGCTGCGCAACTGCTCTCGGATATTGAAGACATGGTAGCTGAGGCCAAAGCGGCTCGATGAATCTATCGGCGTCGACTAGTCAGCACGTGCCTGAGTTCGTGATCTTAACAGGCGCACTGGGCAGCGGTAAGACGACGTTGTTGAAGACGTTTATACAACTCGCGGAAAGCAACGAGACCGGCGTCATCGTCAATGACGCCGGCGACATCAATGTCGACGCCGAAATTCTGGAGAGCGTCAATGGCAGAGCAGTCTCGCGAGCCGCGAGCGGCTGCATCTGCTGCTCCGTCGGCGAAGACCTACAAGACGCCGTTGACAACCTTCTGGAAGCACATGAACGAACGCGGACGCGGGTAAAGCGCATCATCCTGGAAACAAGCGGCCTCGCCGATCCAGGGGCTGTCGTACGCGCGGCTGGACGGCTTCGGCAAGAATCATTCAATCTTCGGATTGTCGCCACGCTGGATGGAAGCCGAGGAAAGTGGAGCGACGACTTCCTCCCACATGAACCGGCGCAACTCGCAGCCGCACATGGAATCATAGTCACAAAAACGGATCTGTGCGACGAAGAAACGCTGGCGGAAGCCAGATTGTCGGCACTATCCTTCAATCCGCTTGTCTCTCCTCTAATCCTGGCGGACTCTGTGTCTCGCGCGCGTGCAGCATTTTCCAACGTCCAGGTTGGAAAAGCCCCGCCAGTCTCCGCATTTCACGCGGCACCGGCTGCTGCTCATCCGAGGATCAATATCCTTGTAGCGCGCTGGGCTCCGACCCCGGATTGGCCGGAAATCGAGGAGTGGCTCGAGAATATTGCAGGCTTCTGCGGTGATCGCATGCTTCGGGTGAAAGGGGTTATTGCCCCCAACGGAGAAAGCAACCGACTTCTGGTTAATGCAGTCGGCAGATCATTCGCCCGCCCGCAGATTTTGCCTGCGGGTAACTCGGAAGAAGGTTTGATCCTCATCTTGCGGGACGTGGACGGCGACGAACTCGATCGCTTCAGCCACGCCGTCAGCTGTTCTCCCCCAACGCTCACTTTCGCTCGCAAGAAAGAGGCGAAAGTAGCCACCTCCCTGCGGAGTGGGGCCATTTCACTCGCGGAGCTGCCGTGACCCGTGAAACGGATGGCCGTTCACCGTCTGGTCAAATCCATCTGGCCGCGATTGCTAAACTCCAGGCACGGAAGTCGATCATTGCGTCGGTGATTTCAGGAAGCTACGAAGTCAATCCAACGATGCCCACTGATGTGAAAGAAGTGTGGACGCCTAGGGCCGTCGGAGATCGTCTAGGTTAGTATTTGCTTTCAAAGTGCTTTTCGATACGACCGAACGGTCGATCATTGGAGCGAAGGCGAAGACAGGTGGCCCGTCCACTGCGGCTTTCAGGCTCTCCATTGTCTCGTCTGGCATCTGCAATTCCCGCGTTGAACGTTGCCTTTGTCACCAACACTTCGAGAAGCGCGCGGGGTCGATTGCGACGTTACATCGAAGGGATGACCGTCGGCGGGCGGAGAGTAACTGACGCCGCCTCACCTGGACAAATCTCGGCATTTTGCAAGTTTAGTGCAGCGTTCCCGGCTGTTCACAATGGGAAATTGACAAGCACCGACGCGCGTCAGAAGCCAAATTGCGGCGAGCCATGATGCTGGGTGATCTTCCAGTTGCCATCCTGTCGCGCAAGCACCCAAGTCATGCGATACGGGCTGGGATTGTCGCCGTCTGCAAATACGACATGCCCCGCAGTGACGGCAATATCACGCGAAATTTCCCGCGTGTGAGGCATGGGATAGGTTTGAACCCGCATGCTCGGCGGGCGCCCGCCAAAATAGTCTCGAATGGCGTTTCGACCAATCTGCAATTCATCAACGGAGCCGAACAGCGTGGCGTCCTCCGTATAAAGCGCCATGTGCCGATCGAGATCGTGACTGTTGAAGGCGGCGATCCATTCTTCCAGCAAAGCTTGTATTGTCGGCGTTTTGGCCATGTTGGTCCTCCCATGCACTGCATGGAGAATGGCCTCTCGACACGGGAATCGCAAACGGGAAACGTCAGCGCAACAATCTAGACGGGCAAAGACGCAGCCACCCCTTCGGTTGAAAGCCGGTCCAGATGCATCCGGATATGCGCCGCCTCTGCCGGCGTATTTGCGATCGCAATGGCGCGGTTGAAGGCATCTCTTGCTTCCCTGTCGCGACCGAGTTGCATCAGCAAATTGCCCTTCAGGCCGAAGAAATGGAAATAGCCCGAAAGCGATTCGGAAAGGGGCTCGATCATTGCGAGCGCCGCCTCAGCTCCCTTTGCTTTGGAGACGGCGACGGCGCGGTTCAGCGTGACCACAGGTGACGGCTGCAGGCGTTCCAGCATTGCATACAGCAGATCGATTTCCTGCCAATCCGTGTCCTCAGGTTTCTGTGCGCGGGCATGCAGCGCTCCGATGGCCGCCTGCACGAGATAGGGCCCTGCCCGGTTGTGACGCATCGCCTTGTCGATCAACGCCAGCCCTTCCGAAATCATCTGCTGGTTCCAGAGCGAGCGGTCCTGCTGCTCAAGCAGGATGACGTTGCCCTGATCATCGAAGCGAGCGACCGCACGGGAATGCTGGACCAGCATGAGCGCAAGCAGACCCATGATCTCGGGCTCGGCAGGAAAGAGCCGCAGCAGCAGGCGTCCAAGACGTATCGCCTCGTCACACAGTTGCGCGCGCAAAGGTGCTCCACCGCTGGAAGAGTAGCCCTCGTTGAAGATGAGATAGATCATCGCCGCGACCGCCGCGAGACGCTCGCTTCTTTCCACCGGACCCGGCGCCTCGAAAGGGACATTCGCTTTGGAGATCTTTGCCTTTGCCCGTGTGATGCGCTGTTCCATGGCGCTTTCGGATACGAGAAAGGCGCGCGCGATCTGCTTCACGGACAATCCTGATACTATCCGAAGCGCGATAGCGATCTGTTGGGTGGCGGGGACATCAGGATGGCAGCATATGAAAAGAAGTCGCAGAACGTCATCGCGATAGTCGGCATTGTCCAGCCTTTGCGCCACGCTGGCTTCGGCATCGTCGAGGTCGGAGACAAGCTCTTCCGCCGGCATCGGCCTGAGCCTGACGGACTTGCGCAACTGATCGATTGCGACGTTGCGCCCGACAAAAATGAGCCATGCCTTGGGGTCACGCGGCGGCCCGTTTCGAGGCCAGGACTTTATCGCGCGAAGACAGGCTTCCTGAAAGGCTTCCTCAGCCATGTCGAGATCTCGGAAATAGCGAAGAAGCGCCGAGACAACCTGCGGACGTGCAGCTGACAAGACCTTGTCTATGTCGTCGGTGTCGGTCAAGCGGTGGCTCCGCCGGGAAAGAACACCGAGACGGGCCGGATTTCATATGAGCCGGTGCCGGGATTGGCTTCCGTGAGATCCTTCGCAAAGTCGAGCGCCTCTTCGAGGGAGGCACACTCGACGAGATAGAAGCCGAGCAGTTGCTCCTTGGTCTCCGCAAAAGGTCCGTCGAGAATCACGGGTTCGGAATTGGATTTACGCAGAGTTGTTGCGGCCGTCGTCGGAAGCAGTCGGGCGACCGGCCCCAGTCTGCCCTCGCGCGCGACCTTTTCCTGCACCTTGGCGAGGCGCGCCATGACTGCATCATCCTCCTCCTTGCTCCAGCCACCGACGACATCTTCCGAATTGTAGCAAAGGATCGCGTAAAGCATGGTTCCCCCCTGTTCGACAGAATGACGTTTGATCCGGCACCACTCCGACACCAAGAAGAGATTTTTCGCACATCCCCTCTCCTCCGGCAAAGATAAGGGGAGCACCCGCGTCCGATGTTGACCGAGCCAGACCTGAATGATCATGGTGCCCTGTCTCTGGAGGCGCGCCACATGTCAGTTGATCATAGACATCCCATCGTCGAAATATGCGTCGAGGGCGTCGATGGCTTGATTTCCGCACAGCAAGGCGGAGCCGATCGCGCAGAACTATGCGCAAGCCTTCTGGAAGGAGGCATAACTCCTAGCCAGGGAACGATCCGCGCCGCTCTCGAAGTGGCCACCATACCGTTCCATGTGATTGTTCGTCCGCGTGGAGGCGACTTTCTTTACTCTGAGCTGGAATTCAGCTCGATGCTTTCTGATGTCCAGTCCTGCCGTGAGCTTGGAGTAGCCGGCGTGGTGGTGGGATGCCTGCGCGATGATGGCACCATCGATGAACCCCGCATGCGGTCGCTCGTGGAGGCCGCCGGACCGTTGGCTGTAACCTGCCACCGCGCATTCGACATGACGCGTGATCCGTTCGAGGCGCTGGAAGCAGTCATCCGATGTGGAATTGGCCGTGTCCTGACCAGCGGCCAGCGCGACACTGCAACGGAAGGCGTGGAACTACTTGGGGAACTCGTCCGTGTCGCCGAAGACCGGATCCTCGTCATGGGATGCGGTGATCTGCGGCCGGACAATGTGTCCGATGTTGTGCAACGGGCAAAGTTGCGCGAGATCCACTTCGCCGCGCTGCGAGATGTGCCAAGCAACATGACCTATCGCAATACAAAGGTCGGCATGGGCGGCACGGAGCTCGATCGCGAATACCGAACGACCGTGACCGACGAAGCCATGGTTCGAGAGACGATAGCCGCGGCGAGATTCGGATGATCGTTCAACCAATTTCACGAGCCGACGAGGCGGCAGTTCTGGCCTTGAACAACGCCAATGCCGAAGAACTGTCGTGGCTCGAGCCGGAACGTCTGCACGAACTGATCGAGCGCGCTGTCTTTGCCAGGCGCGCAGGGTCTATCGACGCGTTCATCCTCGCCTTCGATCAGGACGCGGACTATGACAGCCCCAACTTTCTGTGGTTTCGTGAGCGCTATTCGCGCTTCGTCTATGTGGATCGCATCGCGGTCGCACCACATGCTCGCGGAAGGGGCATGGCACGTCAAATCTACGGCGAGCTTTTCGAATTTGCTCTGAACGCCGGCCATGACATCGTGACTTGTGAGGTCAATGCCGATCCGCCCAACCCCGCGTCAGACGCGTTCCACGCCAGCCTCGGCTTTCGCGAGGCAGGAGATGCCCTCCTGCATGGCGGCACGAAAGCGGTCCGCTATTTCACACGAAAGCTGAAGTGAGCCTCACATGGGGAAGCTCGCAGGTGCTATGTGGCGCTTACATCGCACGGGAAAAGAAAAAGGGGCCCGAAGGCCCCCTTCCGGTTTCATGATTGAAGCTAGATCAGGCAACCGCCTTCGCGACAGCACGTTTGGCCATGACCACAACAAGATTGGCACGATATTCCGGAGAGGCGTGCATATCTCCCATGAGACTGTCGGACGGCACTGTGACGCCATCCAGGGCCGAGGGCGAGAACGAGTTCGATAGCGCCGATTCGATCTCGCTTGAGCGAAACACGCCGCTATCTCCCGCTCCGGTCACGGCGACCTTTACTCCCCCACCCGACTTCGCGACGAAAACACCGACCATCGCGTAGCGTGATGCTGGATTGCGGAATTTCTCATATCCCGCTTGTTCAGGCGCGGTGAATTTCACCGCCGTGATCATCTCACCATCTTCAAGGGCCGTTTCAAAGAGCCCCGTAAAGAAGTCTGCCGCCGCAATCTCGCGCCGGTCAGTGACCACAGTAGCGTCCATGGCAACCAGCGCAGCCGGATAATCGGCCGCGGGATCGTTGTTTGCGACCGAGCCACCGATTGTGCCGCGATGCCTGACATGCGGGTCACCGATATGGCTGGCGAGATCGGTCATTGCCGGGCAAACCGCTCGCAGCGCATCGCTCTTGGACACATCGAAATGTGTCGTCGCAGCGGCAATCGTGACGGATTTGCCGGACACTGTAATGCCGCTCAACCCATCAATATGGGTCAGATCGATCAGATCCGACGGGGCGGCGAGCCGCGTCTTCATTGCCGGTATGAGAGTCATCCCCCCCGAAAGGTACTTTGCGTCGCCTTCTCCAGCCAGCTTGGCTGCTTCGGAAACCGACTTTGCGCGATGATAATTTACCGAATACATGCCGGTACCTCCTCAGTGCTTCGCTGCGTTGATTGCCGCCCATACGCGCTGCGGCGTCGCAGGCATGAGCAGGTCATTGTTGCCGATGGCGTCGGTGATCGCGTTGATCACAGCCGGCGGCGAACCGATTGCACCCGCTTCACCGCAACCCTTGATGCCGAGTGGATTGCCCGGGCATGGCGTGTTCGACGTGGACACCTGGAAAGAAGGCAGATCGTCGGCGCGCGGCATGGTGTAGTCCATGTAGCTTGCCGTGATCAGCTGCCCGCTCTCGGCATCGTAATAGGCACCTTCAAGCATCGCCTGACCAATGCCCTGCGCAATGCCGCCATGTACCTGCCCCTCAACGATCATCGGATTAATGATATTGCCGAAATCGTCGGCTGCCACAAACTGGATGATCTCGGTGACCCCTGTACCTGGGTCGATCTCCACCTCGCAAATGTAGCAGCCTGCAGGGAAGGTAAAGTTCGACGGGTCGTAGAAGGCAGTTTCCTTCAGGCCGGGTTCCATGCCCGCCGGCAGGTTGTGGGCGGTATAGGCCGCCAACGCCAACTGGAACCACGGCACCGTCTTGTCGGTACCTGCGACCTTCAACTCGCCATTCTCGATGACGATATCGCCTTCATCGGCCTCCATGAGGTGTGCGGCAATCTTCTTTGCCTTTGATTCCACCTTGTCGAGGGCCTTGACGATCGCCGACATGCCAACAGCGCCGGAGCGCGAGCCGTAGGTGCCCATACCCATCTGCACCTTGTCCGTGTCGCCATGGACAATCGACACGCTGTCGATCGGCACGCCGAAACGCTGGTTGACGAGCTGCGCGAATGTCGTCTCATGTCCCTGACCATGGCTGTGAGAGCCAGTCAGAACTTCGATCGTTCCAACGGCATTGACGCGGACCTCGGCAGATTCCCAAAGTCCGACGCCGGCACCGAGCGAGCCGACCGCGGCTGACGGGGCAATGCCGCAGGCTTCGATATAGTTCGACATTCCGATGCCGCGAAGCTTGCCGTTCTTCTTGGCAGCGGCCCGCCGCTCCTCGAATCCGGCGTAGTCGGACGCCTTCATGGCCGCATCGAGCGACGCAGCATAATCACCCGCGTCATACGCCATGATCACGGGCGTCTGGTGCGGGAACTGCGTCACGAAATTCTGTCGACGAAGGTCGGCAGGTGACACTCCAAGTTCACGCGCCGCTGTCTCCATCGTGCGCTCGACTAGATAGGTGGCCTCCGGGCGCCCTGCCCCGCGATATGCATCCACCGGCGCCGTATTGGTGTAGACCGTACGTACATTCGCGTGAATGGCAGGGATGTTGTACTGGCCCGACAAAAGCGTCGCATAGAGATAGGTCGGGACGGACGACGAAAAGAGCGACATGTATGCGCCGAGATTCGCGATCGTGTCGACCTTCAGTCCAATGATGTGATTGTCCTTGTCAAAGGCCATCTGCACTTCCGAGACATGATCGCGCCCATGTGCGTCGGTCAGGAAGCTCTCTGTACGATCAGCCACCCATTTGACGGGAACGCCCGACTTCTTCGATGCCCAGAGACACACGACTTCCTCGGGATAGATGAAGATCTTCGATCCGAAACCACCGCCCACATCCGGCGCGATGACGCGCAGCTTGTTTTCCGGCGCGATATTGTAGAACGCGCTCATGACCAGACGGGCCACATGCGGATTCTGCGAGGTCGTCCAGCAGGTGTAATGATCTTCGGCCTTGTCATAGTGACCAAGCGTAGCGCGTGGCTCCATCGCATTTGGGACAAGCCGATTGTTGATGATGTGCATCTTGGTGATGTGCGCAGCCTTGGCCAAGGCTTCGTCCGTAGCCTTGCTGTCGCCGATCTCCCAGTCGAAGATCAGATTGCCATCAGCCTCGGGATGAAGCTGCGGAGCATCGGACTTGAGCGCGGAAACAACATCCGTGACAGCCTTCAGTTCTTCGTATGTGACCTCGACAGCCTCGGCCGCATCTCGCGCCTGCGCCTTTGTATCGGCAATGACAATTACCACGGCGTCACCGACATAACGCACGCGATCAACCGCCAATGGCGACCACGCGCCCATTTTCATGGGCGTGCCGTCCTTGGAGTGGATCATCCATCCGCAGATCAGGTTTCCGACGCCATCAGCCTTGAGTTCCTTGCCGGTCAGCGCAGCGATGACACCAGGCATGGCCTTGGCCGCAGCGACGTCTATCCCCTTGATGTCTGCATGCGCGTGCGGGCTACGCACGAACACGGCATGTTTCATTCCCGGCACGACCATATCGTCGGTGTAGCGGCCGCCACCGGTAATGAATCTTTTGTCTTCCTTGCGCGCCACTCGGGCGCCGATGCCTTCAATTCCCATCGCGAAACCTCCTCCGCATAAAGCGAGCAGCGAGAAGCGAACAGAAGCAGGGAAACCGAACCTCGCCGAAACTATTCGGTAGTTGGGAAGCAGCGACGGTCTAATGGCCGATCACAGCTCACCATTCCCTACTCGCTCGGCTCCTAGGCAGCTTCGGCTTTCGCCTTGCCTTTGGACATCGCTTCCGAAGCAGCCAGAATGGCCTTGACGATATTGTGATAGCCCGTGCAGCGGCAAATATTGCCTTCCAGCTCCGAGCGTACGGTCTTCTCGTCAAGTCCCTCGGGATGACGGTTAATCATGTCGGTCGCAGCCATGATCATACCTGGCGTACAAAATCCGCACTGCAGGCCGTGATGTTCCTTGAACGCTGCCTGAACCGGATGAAGATCCGCGCCCTGAGCCAGTCCTTCGATGGTGACCACCGTCGACCCGGAAGCCTGCGCCGCCAGCATGGTGCATGACTTGACTGCCTTGCCATCCACATGAACGACGCAAGCGCCACACTGTGATGTGTCACAACCGACATGCGTGCCCGTCAACCCAAGATTCTCTCTCAGAAATTGAACGAGCAGAGTGCGGTCTTCCACCGCTCCGGACACGGTACGTCCGTTCACCACCATGGTCACGTCAGACAACGATTCCTCCCTCGGCCTTGCCTACTGCATCCGGCGGCACTTCTGCCCCGGAAACGTAATCTGACGCCAGACACCGATGTAAATCAACGGCCTTGCCACATTTTTTCGTCCGGCACCCCGCGACAGAGTCGCGCCTTGACCCGCCAAGTGTCCGAAATCGGCTCTACAATGGGCAATTTCGCGCTCAGAGTGAGACGACCTTGCCGTCCTTCAATGTGACCCGTCGGTCCATGCGCGCAGCCAGATCGTGATTGTGCGTTGCGATGAGTGCCGCGAGACCCGACTGCTTCATCAACGCGGACAGAGCATCGAACACATAGCCCGCCGTTGTCGGATCGAGGTTTCCGGTGGGCTCGTCCGCCAGCAAGACGAGAGGCGCGTTGGCGACCGCGCGCGCGATGGCAACGCGCTGCTGCTCTCCCCCCGAAAGCTCTGACGGCCGATGATTGGCGCGATGTCCTATCTGCATATAGTCGAGCAGTTGTGCCGCCCGCTCACCCGCCTCTGCTTTCGGCAGCCCATGAACGAGTTGCGGCAGCATGATGTTCTCGAGCGCGCTGAATTCAGGAAGCAGATGGTGAAACTGATAGACGAAGCCGATATCGTTTCGACGGATTGCGGTTCGTTGATCGTCGGATAGACGCCCGCAAGCTCGCCCTCCCAGAAACACATCGCCGCCGTCGGGGCGTTCAAGCAAACCCGCAGTGTGCAGCAACGTGGACTTGCCTGCGCCGGAGGGCGCGACAAGCGCCACCATCTCGCCGCGGCTGAGGGCAAAATCAGCACCGTTCAGAATGCTTATCTTGCGCTCGCCCTGGACATAGTGCCGCTCGACCTGCCTGAGTTCAATAACGGCCTGCGCCATCATTCGTACCTCAAGGCTTCGACCGGATCGAGCTTCGCCGCCCGCCACGCAGGAAACAGTGTCGCGATGAACGAAAGAATAAGAGCCATGATGATGACGGAGAATGTCTCGTTGAAATCCATGCGCGCCGGCAACTGGCTGAGGAAATAGAGCTCGGGATTGAAGAGAACCGTCCCCGAGAGCCATGAAAAGAATTGCCGGATGGATTCCACGTTCAGGCAGATGATGACGCCAAGGACGAAGCCCGCCAGCGTGCCGGTCATGCCGATCGCAGCGCCTGTCATCAGGAAGATACGCATCACGGCGCCACGTGTGGCACCCATGGTCCGCAAGATCGCAATGTCGTGCCCCTTGTCCTTCACCAGCATCACCAGGCCCGAAATGATGTTCAGCGCAGCCACAAGCACGATGAGCGTCAGGATCATGAACATGACATTGCGTTCGACCTCAAGCGCGGAGAAAAAGGTCTGGTTGCGCTGGCGCCAGTCGGTCATGAAAATCTGGCGTTGAGCCGCCGCTTCGATCGGCTGCCGCAAAGCGTCGACATTGTCTGGATTGTCGACATAGACCTCAATGCTCTGCGCCTTGTCCTCCTGATTGAAGTAAAGCTGTGCCTCGCCAAGCGGCATATAGACGATCGACGAATCATATTCCGACATGCCGACCTCGAAGATTGCGACGATCGGATAGCCTTTCATGCGTGGCGTCGTTCCGAAGGGTGTGACGTCGCCGTCAGGTGAAATCAGTGTCAGCGTGTCGCCTAGTACGAGGCCAAGATTCTCCGCCATTCGCCGTCCTATGGCGACGCCGTCGCTCTGGTCGAAATTCTCGATGGTTCCATGTAGGATATTCTTGTCGACGAGGTCCAGATGCGCGAGATCCTCACCACGAATGCCCCGGACAAGAGCACCCGTTCCGCTACCGATATTTCCCTGGGCAAGCACCTGCCCTTCAATCAAGGGGATGGCGAATTTTACGCCAGGGACCCCTGCGATCCGCTGGGAGACAGCGGCATAGTCGTGCAGCGGGTCATCGACCGCCTGAACGATCATGTGACCGTTCATTCCCAGAATTCGGTTGAGAAGCTCGGCTCGAAAGCCATTCATGACCGCCATCACAACGATCAGCGTTGCAACGCCGAGCATGATGCCGATGAAGGAAATACCGGCGATAACCGATATGACGGTTTCCTTCCTGCGTGAACGAAGATAGCGCCACGCGACCATCCGCTCGAAAGCAGAGAACGGTCCCGCACCGCCAGCTCTGGCGGTGGTTTCGGTCATGCTCCAGAGTCCAGATGATGGAGGGCTTGTTCGGCGGGAATCGTGACCCGCTCGCCGGTGCGGCGGTTCTTTACCTCGATCTCACCGGCTGCCGCACCACGCGGCCCCACAATCACCTGCCAGGGCAGTCCGATCAAATCCGCCGTCGCGAACTTTCCGCCGGCGCGCTGATCCGTATCATCATAGAGCACTTCCTTGCCGGCCTTGGTCAGTATCGAATTGATACGCTCGCAAAGCTCGTCGCAGGCTGCATCACCAACCTTCATATTGATCAGCGAGACATCAAAAGGCGCCACCGAGGCCGGCCAGATGATGCCGTTCTCATCATGGCTTGCCTCAATGATCGCAGCAATCAGACGTGTCGGCCCAATGCCATAGGAGCCCATCGAGACATGATGCTCCTTGCCATCAGGACCCTGAACCTTGGCATTCATCGGCTTGGAATACTTGTCGCCAAAGTGGAATATGTGACCGACTTCGATGCCGCGCGCCGAAAGGCGAGAATCGTCGGGCAGCCCCTGCCAAATCGCTTCGTCGTGCATTTCGTCGGTTGCGGCATAAGGTGTCGTCCATTGCTGAACGACGGCCGCGATTTCGCCGTCGTTCTGAAAATCCGTGCTTTCATCCGGCACAGGCAGGTTCAGGAACTCCTTGTCGCAGAAGACCTGACTTTCGCCCGTATCGGCAAGAATAATGAATTCGTGGGAGAGATCGCCCCCGATCGGACCAGTATCCGCTCTCATCGGGATGGCCTGAAGCCCCATTCGCGTGAAGGTGCGCAGATAGGCCACGAACATGCGGTTGTAAGCGGCTTTTGCTCCATCGTAATTCAGGTCGAACGAATAGGCATCCTTCATCAGGAATTCTCGACCGCGCATCACGCCGAAACGCGGACGCACCTCGTCGCGAAACTTCCACTGTATCTGATAAAGGTTGAGCGGGAGATCCTTGTAGGACTTCACATAGCTGCGAAAAATGTCCGTGACCATTTCCTCATTGGTCGGCCCATAGAGCATTTCGCGCTCTTGTCTGTCCTTGATGCGGAGCATCTCCTTCCCATAGTCGTCGTAGCGCCCGCTTTCCCGCCAGAGTTCGGCCGACTGAATGGTCGGCATCAGGATTTCAAGAGCACCCGCCCGGTCCTGCTCCTCCCTGACAATGCGGCAAACCTTGTCCAGCACACGCTTACCAAGCGGCAGCATCGAAAACGATCCTTGGCCCTGCTGCCGGATCATGCCCGCCCTTAACATCAATCGGTGTGAAACAATCTCCGCCTCACGCGGAGTCTCTTTCAAAATCGGCAGGAAATAGCGCGACAAACGCATCGGGATATCCATGAAATGCGGCTGCAGCGGAATCGCTGCGAACCGGTGTGTGAGTGCACAGGCTTCTTAGCTATTTCATGGCAGAATTGAAACCCGAGCGATCTCGGCGATTGGGTCAACGTTGCTGACCGATTTACAGGCATTCATGCCAAATCATTGTGCATTGCAGCACATCATTTAGCCGTTTCAAGCAAGATTGTGCGTGACAATTTGACCGCGTCTGGTCTAGTGTGCCGGACATAATAGAGAGAGCAGAAACCAATCTGCTGTCCTACGCGGTCAAAGTCTTGGGAGGATGTGATCTAGGCGCGGTAATTCGCTGCCGCCGGGCAACCGGAAACAGGTCGGACGCGTTTAAAATTGCAAGGCCTCGTGCCTTGCTTTTTTTTTGCTCCTGCTAGTCCGACGTGTGCTTCCGGTCTGGGCGAAAGCCTAGACGTCGTGAACGTTGGCATTGGGACTTCGCCCCCACACATCCGTTTCAATGTAGGTATTGATTGAGCCAACCGACCTTTTAGCAAACCGTCAGTTTGCCAAAAAGGTTAGCGACTGTGATGTCAGGACCTTGACGCAAGGCTGGCGTCAGAATTTAGGGACGACTCGCGGAATATCGTCGAAGCTTAAGCCCAGAACGCGGGTAAGCACGACAAGAAGGCCAAACACGATCGCCGAAACGATCGTCGTGCGCAGAACCGCGCGCCCCATATGGGATCCATGAGGTGCGCTCGAAACCGTGCCGAGCGTCACATCGCCCTTGTCGTCCTGGGTCTTTAGGCCCAGTGGAATCATGACGAAAAGCGTCGTCCACCAGATGATGAAGTACACCGCAAGTCCCGATACCCAGCTCATGCCTGCTCAAGCTCTACCAGTGTGCCGGTAAAATCCTTCGGGTGAAGGAATAAAACGGGTTTGCCATGTGCGCCGGTCTTTGGCTCGCCATCACCCAACACCCGCGCCCCGGCTGCCGTGAGCCGATCGCGCGCTGCAAGAATGTCGTCCACCTCATAGCACAGATGATGCATGCCCCCGGATGGGTTCTTTTCCAGGAAGGACGCGATCGGAGAACTCTCACCGAACGGTTCCAGCAATTCGATCTTGGTATTGGCGACATTGACGAAGACCACGGTAACGCCATGCTCGGGCAAGACCTGCGGAGCGCTCACATCTGCTCCGAGCGTATCGCGATAAATCGCGCTCGCGGCCTCAAGATCAGGCACCGCGATGGCAACATGATTGAGCCTGCCAAGCATTTCGCTACCGCCCTTCGTCTTCCTATCGAGTGACGAAAACCGTCACCACGGGCTTCTTGCCCCAAGCTTCATTGGCAGCCCCGCGCACCGCGCGCCGAACGGCCTCCTGAATAAGGTCGAGGTCTTTTCGGCGCTGGCGCGGGATGGAGTCGACGGCGCCGATTGCCGCATCCAGCATCAATTCCTCCATATCCTCGCCTTTGGCGTCCACTGCCGCGACGCCAAGCGCCACAATGTCGGGATCGCCGGCGAGATCATAGCGGTCGTCCAGCACAACGTTGACGGCAACATGACCGGCAAAGGATAGCTTGCGGCGGTCGCGAACGCCAACCGCCTCCTCGCTGCCCAGCAACATTCCATCACGATACACGCGGCCGAACGGGACCTGATCGATAATCTCGGGCGAACCGGGCCACATGCGTAGCATGTCGCCATTTCGTATCTGCGCGACTTCTGGAATTCCGCTGGTCGCCATAAGCGAACCCTGCGCGACCAGATGCGCAGCCTCTCCATGTACCGGCACACCGATCTTGGGCCGCGTCCACTCATACATCTTGCGCAGTTCACTGCGGCGCGGATGTCCGGAGACGTGAACCAGAGCATCACTGTCTTCGATGACCTTGACGCCCTGATCGATCAACTGGTTCTTGATTTCCAGAATGGCCTTTTCGTTGCCCGGAATGACGCGCGACGAAAAGATCACCGTGTCGCCGGGCGACAAGCCGACCGTTTTCATCTCGTCGCGCGCAAGCTTCGCGAGAGCCGCACGTGCCTCTCCCTGACTGCCAGTGCAGATGATGACCAGATTGTCGCGCGGAATGTGGGCATAGTCCTCCTCAGCCACGAAAGGGCCGATACCCTCCATGTAACCGAGTTCACCCGCAACATTGATGACCCGCTTCAAAGAGGTGCCAAGGATCATGACCTGCCGCCCGGCTTTGGTCGCCGCCTCCGCAATGGAGCGCACGCGCCCCACATTGGAGGAGAAGGTCGTCACGGCAACCCTACCCTTCGTCTGACGTATAATCTCCTTGAGGCTTTCACCGACCTGCTGTTCCGATGGCGACTCGCCTTCCCGCATCGCATTGGTGGAATCGCAGACCAGAGCGAGCACCCCCGCATCCCCAATGGCCCGCAGGCGAGCCTCATCAGTCGCGGGACCGATTTCGGGCGTAAGATCTATGCGCCAGTCGCCCGTATGCACCACCGTGCCGGCTGGGCTTGTGATGGCAAGTGCCATGGGCTCCGGGATCGAATGGGCAACGGGTATCGCCTCGATCTGAAACGGACCAACCGTAAACGTCTCGCCAGCCTTGTAGATCGTCACTGGAATCTTCGGGGCACCCGGCTCGGCCTGTCGCTTGGCATCAAGCAAACCAGCCGTAAACGGGGTCATCCAGACTGGCGCCTTCAATCTGGGCCAAAGGCTGTTGAGCGCTCCATAGTGATCCTCATGCGCATGCGTGATCACGATACCGCGCAAAGATTCGAGGTTCTCCTCGATAAACCGCGTATCGGCCATGACCAGATCGACGCCTGGCAATCGCGCATCGGGAAACGTCACGCCGACATCGACGATGATCCATTCGCGTCGGTTCGCGGGTCCAAAGCCGTACAGCATGAAGTTCATGCCGATCTCGCCCACTCCGCCCAATGGGACGAATACGAGTTCAGGATTGTCCGCCATGAAGTTCTCCTAGCCTGCGCCGGCGGATGCCACAGCGCCGAAATGCACGTCACCGGCAGCAATGGCCACCAAACCGCCTTCGCGATCTCGAATCACGAAACGACCATCTTCATCGATCGTCTCAAACGTCCCACGCTTGACTTGACCATTGACGTTCACCGCGACTTCGCCGCCCAGTCCGGAGGCCTTGGCGAGCCACAATCTGCGAATGCCCGCAACGCCCAGCCCATTGTTCCAGATGCCGACATTCTCCGTCCAGGCATCGCTCAGAGCGAAAAAGACATCTTCGGCCGTGCAGACTGCCCCGAGCGCTGACAGCGATGTTGCCGGATAGGGAACATCAGTTGGATAGGCGACAACATTCACGCCGATGCCGATTGCAAGCGCCACCCGTCCATCACCCAGCATATAGGACTCGAGCAATATCCCGGCGAGTTTCGCGCCGTCGGCCAAAACATCGTTTGGCCATTTCAATTCAAATCGTTGTCCGCCACTGCCCCCACCGTCCGCGGCGACTGATACGGACACGCCCGGGACAACGGCAGCGAGTGCGTCAGCGAGAGCCAGACCCGCCACAAAACCAAGTGTAGCGGCAATCTTGAGATCGTAGCGATCCACCACCAGAAGGGTGGAGGCAAGATTTCCAGCTGGCGTTTCCCACACACGACCGCGACGACCACGGCCACTTTCCTGCTTTTTCGAAACGATCCACAAATGGCCCGCATCACCTGCCCGAGCACGATCCAGCGCCAGCGCATTTGTGGACCCTACGGTCTCGTGAGCTTCCAGCCGGTAGCCTTCAAAAGCGGCCTTCGGACCGAGAGCAAATGTCATACTCAGAAGAAAGTCCTCGATGCAGCTTCGGCAATCGACGCGATAGGCCCGCCGAACAGCACATAGAAGAGCACGAACGCACCAGATACGCCAAGAACAAGCCGCAACTCACCAGCCATCGGAACGAAGCCGCCAACCGGTTCGTCAAACCACATGATCTTGATAATGCGCAGGTAATAATAGGCGCCCACCACCGAAGCTAGCACGCCAATCACGGCCAGAGCATAGAGATTTGCGTCGATCGCTGCCATGAACACATACCATTTCCCCCAGAAGCCTGCCAGCGGAGGAATTCCGGCGAGCGAGAACATCAGCAGCGTCAGGATCGTGGCCATCACCGGGTTGGTGTTCGACAGACCGGCAAGATCTCCGATCTGCTCGACATTTCCGTCCTTGCGACGCATTGCGAGGATGAAGGCAAAGGTGCCAAGCGTCATCACCAGATAGATGAGCATGTAGATCGCGACGCCGCGTACACCCGCCTCATTGTTGGCTGCGAGACCGACAAGCGCATATCCCATATGACCGATCGATGAATATGCCATCAGCCGCTTGATGTTTGTCTGGCCGATCGCAGCAAACGCCCCCAAGGCCATCGAGGCGATCGACACGAAGACAATGATCTGGCGCCAGTCGGCGGAGATTGGTTCGAACGCGCCCATGGTCACACGCACGATGAGAGCCATGGCAGCCATCTTCGGTGCGGCCGCAAGGAAGGCAGTGACTGGCGTAGGTGCGCCTTCGTAAACGTCAGGCGTCCACATATGGAATGGAACCGCTGAAATCTTGAAGGCAAGGCCGGCCAGCACGAACACGAGACCGAAGACCAGGCCCAGCTGGCGTTCGCTGTCGCCAAGAGCGGCCGCGATTGCCTCAAACCCGGTATGGCCGGTGTAGCCATAGACCAGCGAAATTCCATAGAGGAGCATGCCGGAGGAAAGCGCACCCAGCACGAAATACTTCAGGCCGGCTTCCGTCGAACGAAGACTATCCCGATTTATGGCAGCGAGCACGTAAATCGCCAACGACTGAAGCTCGAGGCCCAGATAGAGGGCAATCATGTCATTGGCCGAAATCATGATCATCATGCCCAGCGTGCAGAGCAGGATGAGAACCGGGAACTCGAACTTGTCGAACTTCTCCGCCTTGGCGAACCCGACCGACATGATCAGCGCAACAGCGGAACCGACAAGAGACAGGCACTTCATGAACCGACCGAAATCGTCGCTCACGAATGCCGTTCCGAATGCCTCGCCGTTGTCTGCGAAAAGCACCATCCACGCGCCGGAAGCCACCAGCAAGGCGACCGCAAGGCCCGTCACCGTCATATTGGCGCGTTCACCCGAGTATACACCAAGCAGCAGCAGCGCCATCGCACCGATCGCGACGATCAGCTCCGGAGCAACAAGGGTGAGGCTCGAATTCAGGTCCATTGTCGAGTCTCTCTCAATTCACAGCTGCGGTATGGGCAGCAACGGATCCGGTCATGTGCTGGACCAGCGCATCGACCGACGCGGCGGTCGCATCGAATATGGGTAGCGGATAGACGCCGTAGAAAATCACCAGTGCCACCAGCGGATACAGGATGAGTTTCTCACGTGGGCTGAGATCGAGAAGCGCCTTCAGCGTATCCTTCGTCAACGCCCCGAAGATCACGCGGCGATATAGCCACAGTCCATAGGCGGCCGACAGGATCACCCCGGTTGCGGCGAAGAGTGCAACCCAGGTGTTGACTTCAAACACGCCCATCAGCGTCAGGAATTCGCCGACAAACCCGCTTGTCCCTGGCAGACCCACATTCGCCATGGTGAAAATGAGGAACACCACCGCATATTTCGGCATGTTGTTCACGAGTCCGCCATAGGCGACAATCTCTCGCGTGTGCATGCGATCGTAGATCACACCAACGCAGAGGAACAGCGCACCCGAGACGAGACCGTGGCTCAACATCTGGAAGATGGCGCCCTGAATACCCTGCACATTGAATGCAAAGATACCCATCGTGACATAGCCCATATGGGCCACCGACGAATAGGCGATCAGCTTCTTGATGTCCTCCTGCATCAGCGCCACCAGCGACGTGTAGATGATCGCGATCACCGACAACGCGAAGACGAAAGGCTGGAAGTAGAGCGACGCGTCAGGGAACATCGGCAGCGAAAAACGCAGGAAGCCGTACCCGCCCATCTTCAGCAGGATGCCGGCGAGGATCACCGAACCTGCCGTAGGCGCCTCGACGT
This sequence comes from Rhizobiaceae bacterium, assembly GCA_023953905.1. Classification (GTDB taxonomy): domain Bacteria; phylum Pseudomonadota; class Alphaproteobacteria; order Rhizobiales; family Rhizobiaceae; genus Arvimicrobium. Next base: position 51,733 of record JAMLJA010000001.1, read on the forward strand.
GCGCGTCCGGCAACCAGGTGTGAACCGGCCACATCGGCATCTTGACGGCGAATGAAGCAAAGAACGCCAGCCATAGCCAAGTCTGCATATGGGCGGGGAAGTTATGCGTCAGCAATGCCGTTATATCGGTCGTGCCTGCCTGCCAGTACATCGCCATGATGGCCAGCAACATCAGAACGGAGCCGAGCAGCGTGTAGAGGAAGAACTTGAAGCTGGCATAGACGCGGCGCTTGCCGCCCCACACACCGATAATGATGAACATCGGAATGAGGCCTGCCTCGAAGAACACGTAGAACAGGACAATGTCCAGAGCGCAGAAGACGCCAATCATCAGCGTTTCAAGGATGAGAAACGCGATCATGTATTCCTTGACGCGCTTCTCGACCGCGACCCATGACGCCAGAATGCAGAGCGGCATCAGGAAAGTCGTCAGGATCACGAACAGCATCGAAATGCCGTCAACGCCCATATGGTAGGAGATTCCGGAATCCAGCCAGTCCATCTTCTCGACAAACTGGAAGCCGGGATTGGAATTGTCGAAACCGGTCCAGACGAATAGCGACACCACGAACGTCAGGACGGTCGTCCACAGCGTGACGGCACGGATGTTGCGACGCGCATTGTCCCCCTCGTCCCGGATGAAGAGGATGAGCAGCGCACCGGCCAATGGCAGGAAGGTTACGAGCGAAAGAATAGGCACGCCCGACATCAGAAGCCACTCCCGAGCATCATCCATGTGACCATCGCGGCGACGCCGATCAGCATGACAAAGGCATAGTGATAGAGATAACCGGTCTGCAGCTTGACCACCCTGTTGGTAACATCAACCACGCGCGCCGAAAGCCCGTCGGGCCCAAACCCGTCGATCACATAGCCATCGCCCTTCTTCCACAGGAAGCGGCCGATGCGCATTGCCGGGCGCACGAAGAGAAAATCGTAGAGCTCGTCGAAGTACCACTTGTTCAGCAGGAACCTGTAGAGCCCGTTGTGCTGAGCCGCGAGCCGCACCGGCGTCTGGGGCGAGCGGATATAGAATTGGTATGCGACCAAAAAGCCGAGCAACATGGCGATGAATGGAGAGAGCTTCACCCACATCGGAACATGGTGGAAGTGCTCGAGGATCTCGTTGCTGGCCAGGGTGAACAGGGAACCCTTCCAGAATTCCACGTAATACTCACCGATGAAGTACTGATGGAACACGATACCGGCGAGAACGGCACCCACTGCCAGCACGTAAAGGGGAACCAGCATGACGGGCGGCGACTCGTGCACATGGTGCATGACGTCAGCAGTCGCCCGCGGTTTGCCGTGGAACGTCATGAAGATCAGGCGCCATGAATAGAAGCTGGTGAAACATGCCGCTACCACCAGCAGCGTAAAGGCTACACCCGCAAAAGCGTTGTGACCCACAAACGCACCCTCGATGATGGCATCCTTCGAGAAGAACCCAGCGGTACCGATCAGCGTCGCGGGAATACCTACACCCGTGAGAGCCAGCGTACCGATAATCATCATCCAATAGGTCTGGGGGATCAGCTTGCGCAGACCGCCCATCTTGCGCATGTCCTGCTCGTCCGAGACGGCATGGATGACCGAGCCGGAGCCGAGGAACAGCAGCGCCTTGAAGAACGCATGCGTGAAGAGATGGAATATGGCGGCTGAATAGAAGCCCATGCCCAGTGCCACGAACATGTAGCCAAGCTGTGAGCAGGTGGAATAGGCGATCACCCGCTTGATGTCGTTCTGAACGAGCCCGACCGTGGCGGCGAAGAACGCGGTGATCGCGCCGACGATCGTCACGACGGTGAGTGCCGTGTGAGAGTGCTCGAAGAGCGGCGACAGCCGGGCCAACATGAAAACGCCCGCCGTCACCATGGTTGCGGCGTGGATGAGCGCCGACACGGGCGTCGGTCCCTCCATCGCGTCCGGCAGCCACGTGTGAAGCGGCACCTGCGCGGACTTGCCCATGGCGCCCATGAAGAGCAACAGGCAGACGATCGTCAGTGCACCCGACTTGTCCAGCGCATGACCCAGGAAGGTCATCACTGTGTTCTCTGGCGTCACCGCAGCGGCTGTCTCACCGTGGGCGGCATCGGCAACCGGCTCAGCGCTCTCGGCAACCGGTGCGGCCGTCTCAGTTGACGCCTCGCCGTGAATCTCGGCGGGCATGTAATTCGCGGCGTTGGCAAAGACGGTATCGAGATTGACCGAGCCGAACAGCATGAACACGCCGAACAGTCCGAGGATGAAGCCGAAGTCGCCGACGCGGTTGACCACGAATGCCTTGATCGCGGCGGCGCTTGCCGACGGCTTCTTGTACCAGAAACCGATCAGCAGATAGGACGCGAGACCCACACCCTCCCAGCCGAAGAACATCTGCACGAGATTGTTCGACGTCACCAGCATCAGCATCGCGAAGGTAAACAGCGACAGATAGGCAAAGAAGCGCGGCCGATGAGGATCGTGGTGCATGTACCCGATCGAGTAAATGTGCACGAGCGCCGACACGGTGTTGACCACGATCAGCATGACGACCGTGAGCGTGTCGATCCGGAACTCCCAGTTGGCTGAAAGCGAACCCGACTGGATGAAGGTCAGCACGGGTACCGTGAACACTTCGGTGTCACCAAGACCCACGGTGATGAAGGCGTACCAGGACAGCACCGCCGAGATCACGAGGAATCCCGAGGTGATATACTCGGAAGCCTTCGCGCCAAGCTGCGATCCGAACAGGCCGACGATCAGGAAACCCAGCAGCGGCAAGAAGACGATCAGTTGGTAAAGCATGGGTCGACCGTCAGCCCTTCATCATGTTCACATCTTCCACCGCGATCGATCCACGGTTGCGGAAGAAGACGACGAGGATCGCCAAACCGATCGCTGCCTCAGCGGCAGCAACGGTCAGCACGAACAGGGCGAAGACCTGGCCGACCAGATCGCCCAGCGTCGCCGAAAAGGCGACGAAATTGATGTTGACGGCAAGAAGGATCAACTCGATCGACATCAGGATGATGATGATGTTCTTGCGATTTAGAAATATGCCGAAAACGCCGAGCGTGAACAGCACAGCTGACACGGTCAGATAATGTGCGATGCCGACCGTCATGTCAGATGCCCTTCCCCGTCTCGACCTTCTTGACCTCGATCGCATTTGACGGCGTGCGGCCCACCTGAACAGAGATGTCCTGCCGCTTGACACCCGCCTTGTGGCGCAATGTCAGAACGATCGCTCCAATCATGGCAACCAGCAGGATCATGCCGGCAACCTGAAAATAGAAGACGTATTGCGTATAGAGAATGTCGCCTAGCGCAGCCGTATTCGACCGAACCGCAAGGTCCGGCGTTGGCAGCGCCACAGTCGAGGCGAGCTCCGGATCAAAGGCGTATCCGCCGAGCACGACAATCAGCTCAGCCGCCAGAATGAGGCCGACAAGGGCGCCAATCGGGGCATATTGCAGCGCGCCACGCTTCAACTCCGCAAAATCCACGTCAAGCATCATGACGACAAAGAGAAACAGCACCGCCACAGCGCCGACATAGACGACGAGCAGGATCATCGCCAGGAATTCCGCGCCCGTGAGCAGGAACAGCGCCGCCGCGTTGAAGAATGTCAGAATGAGGTAGAGCACGGAGTGCACGGGGTTGCGCGCGGAAATGACCATGAAGGCCGCCGCGACCGCAATGAAGGCGAACAGATAGAAGAATATCGCCCCAAGTCCACTAAGCATCGGGTCCCCCGATCATCCTTTCCGTACAGAGCCTGAGCCCGTCCGTCCGGCAGGCCCTGAGGCGCTGCCTGCTGTTTCAATGCCGTATCGCATACGCGCCAGCGTTGGAGTCGCCCCCGTTTCGGCCCGATGCTTTAGACGAGCCCCTCGGCCTCGTCTATGCGTCAATATCAACGATACGGCGCATCCATCACGATGTTGCGCGCAATCTCGCGCTCCCACCGATCGCCATTGGCGAGAAGTTTGTCCTTGTCGTAGTAAAGCTCCTCGCGCGTCTCCGTCGCGAATTCGAAATTCGGCCCTTCCACGATCGCATCAACGGGGCATGCCTCTTGGCAGAACCCGCAATAGATGCACTTCACCATGTCGATATCGTACCGCACGGTGCGACGCGTCCCGTCATTGCGACGAGGGCCAGCCTCGATAGTGATTGCCTGTGCGGGACAGATCGCCTCGCAGAGCTTGCATGCAATGCAGCGTTCCTCGCCGTTCGGATAGCGACGCAGCGCATGTTCGCCGCGAAAACGCGGGCTCAGCGGCCCCTTCTCATGCGGATAGTTGATCGTTTCCTTAGGTGCAAAGAACTGCCGCATCGACAAAACGAAGGCCGATGCGAATTCCTTGAGCAGCAGCGACTTGGCGGCTTGAGCTAGCGCTGACATTTCATTCTCCAAACAATAGCGGGACGATAAACCAGCCCGCGACGGGGAAGAAAACCAGTTCGATCAGTCCCGCGACTTTAAGTGCCTTCCGCGTTTCCGGCAAATCGACACGACCTGCGAGAGCTCTCAAGAACCCGAAACCCGCGCCCCCAAGTGCCAGACCGACAAGCGCCCCTATGAAGCTAAGGGACATCATGCCCATCCCGTGATCTTGAGGAAGGCGGCGGTTATGACGACCATGGCCAGCGAGATGGGAAGGAAAACTTTCCAGCCGAGCCGCATGAGTTGATCATACCGGTAGCGCGGAACAAACGCCTTCACCATGGCGAACATGAAGAACACCATGCAGAGCTTCAGCACGAACCAGATGACGCCCGGCACCCAGGTAAACGGCGCGAAATCGAACGGCGGCAGCCATCCCCCCAGGAACAGAATGGTGGTGAGCGCGCACATCAAGACGATTGCCACATACTCGCCGAGGAAGAACAGCAGGAACGGAGTCGAGGAATACTCGATCATGTGACCGGCAACGAGCTCCGATTCGGCCTCGACCAGATCGAATGGCGGACGGTTGGTCTCTGCCAGTGCCGAGATGAAAAACACGATGAACATCGGGAACAGGCCGAGCCAGTGCCAGTCGAGCAGCGTATTCGGCAGGCCTAGCCGCGTCCCGATCCCATCTTGCTGCGAAAGCACGATGTCGGTCAGGTTGAGCGACCCGACGCAGAGAAGAACGGTAACGATGACGAAGCCGATCGAGACTTCATATGACACCATCTGAGCTGCGGAACGCAGCGCGCCGAGGAACGGATATTTCGAGTTCGACGCCCAGCCGCCCATGATCACGCCATAGACTTCCAGCGACGAGATGGCGAACACGAACAGGATTCCGACATTGATGTTGGCGATCGCCCAACCGGCATTCACCGGGATCACGGCCCATGCCGAAATCGCAAGTATCGCTGAAACAAGCGGCGCCAGCAGGAAAACGCCCTTGTTCGCACCGGACGGTATCACCGGCTCCTTGAAAACGAACTTCAGAAGGTCCGCGAACGCCTGCAAAGTGCCCCACGGTCCCACCACATTCGGACCACGGCGCAACTGCACCGCCGCCCAGACCTTGCGGTCGGCGTAGAGCAGATAAGCCACGCCAACCAGCAGGATGACGATCAGGACGACCGACTGCAAAAGCATGATCAGCGCAGGCAGCACGTAGATGGAGAAAAAGTCTTCCATAGGTCTTACTCGGCTGCCTGCTTCAGTCCGCCCCTGGCGAGAGCCGAACATTCGGCCATCACCGCGGATGCGCGGGCGATCGGGTTTGTCAGATAGAAGTCGGAAACGGCCGACACGAAGGCTCCGCCGCCTGCCCGGCCCGAAAGCTTGGCCGCGTTGGCTACATCCGTAGCGCTGCCCGGCGCGACCTGGTCGATTGCGGCAAGGTGCGGATAGTCTGCGTATAGCTTGGCGCGCAGGGCGGCCAGCGAATCGAACGGAAGGCGTTTGCCCAGAACGTCGGAAAGTGCGCGAATGATGGCCCAATCCTCACGAGCATCGCCGGGAGCAAACCCGGCGCGATTGCTCTGTTGGACACGTCCCTCTGTGTTGACATAGGTGCCCGATTTCTCGGTGTAGGCGGCGCCAGGCAGAATGACGTCAGCGCGGTGCGCGCCTGCATCACCATGTGTGCCAATATACACGACGAACGCATTCTGCGCCTTTGAAAGGTCAAGCTCGTCGGCTCCGAGCAGGAACAGAAGCTCGGAGGCTCCGAGCATGTCGTCCACCGCCTTGCCGCCCTCGCCCGGCACAAAGCCGATATCGAGACCGCCGACGCGCGCCGCAGCCGTATGCAGCACGGCAAATCCATTCCACTCGTCAGTCACCGCACCAACGGCATCCGCCAGTTTTGCCGCCAGACCAAGAACCGCAGCGCCCCCCGGATGCGCCAGCGCGCCCTGTCCGACAAGTATCAGCGGCTTCTTCGCGTTCTGAAGCGTTGCAAAGAACGAACCGTTTCCGGCAACGAGATCCTTGAGCGTGTCCGCACCGGCACCAAGCTTGTCGTAACCGTAGCGGGTATCACCAACCTCGCCGATAACGCCCACCGGCAGATTGCCTGCACGCCAGCGTTTGCGGATCCGCGCATTGAGGACCGAAGCCTCGTAGCGCGGATTGGCGCCGATGATCAGGAGCGCATCGGCCTGCTCGATCCCCTCGATGGTTGGATTGAATATGTAGCTTGCCCGCCCGAGCGCCGGATCGAGCGCGGTTCCGTCCTGCCGACAGTCAATGCTCGACACGCCGAGCGACTGCATCAGCATTTTCAGCGCATACATCTCCTCGACAGCAGCGAGATCGCCCGCCACAGCGCCAATCTTGTCGGCCGACGTGCGACCGACCGCGTCCTTGATGGCGGTGAAGGCTTCGCTCCAGCTCGCCGGCGTCAAACGTCCATTCTTGCGGACATAAGGCTTGTCGAGCCGCTGCGAGCGCAGACCATCCCAGATGTAACGCGTCTTGTCGGAGATCCACTCCTCATTCACCTGCTCGTTCACCCGCGGCAGGATGCGCATCACCTCGCGGCCCCGCGTATCGACGCGGATCGCAGAACCGACAGCATCCATTACGTCGATCGATTCTGTCTTCGACAGTTCCCACGGACGCGCCTGAAACGCATAGGGCCGGGAGGTCAGCGCACCGACTGGGCAGAGATCGACGACGTTGCCCTGCAGCTCTGACGTCATGGCCTTTTCGAGATAGGTCGTGATTTCGGCATCTTCGCCGCGGCCGATGAGCCCAAGCTCCGAAATGCCTGCGACTTCCGTCGTGAAACGCACACAGCGCGTGCAGTGGATGCAGCGCGTCATGATCGTCTTGACGAGTGGCCCGATATACTTGTCCTCGACCGCGCGCTTGTTCTCCTTGTAGCGCGAGCCGTCCATGCCGAATGCCATGGCTTGGTCCTGCAAATCGCACTCGCCGCCTTGGTCGCAGATCGGGCAATCCAGCGGGTGGTTGATGAGCAGGAACTCCATCACACCTTCGCGCGCCTTCTTCACCATGGGCGTGTTGGTGAACATTTCCGGCGCTTCGCCGTTCGGACCGGGCCTCAGATCCCGCACACCCATCGCACACGAGGCCTGCGGCTTGGGTGGCCCACCTTTGACCTCCACGAGGCACATCCGGCAATTGCCGGCAATCGACAACCGTTCATGGAAGCAGAAACGGGGAATCTCCGCACCCGCCTCCTCCGCTGCCTGAAGCAGAGTGTAGTGGTCGGGTACTTCGATTTCTTTCCCGTCGACCTTGATCTTCGCCATCAGTTGCCCCCGGCGCCCTTCGCCGTCTCATATGCTTCAAACAGATCGCAAACCGCGACGCCGTTGATCGTCATTCCGGCGATCTGCGCGTTATCGATCGTCACATTGCTCATGTTCACATTCGAGAACTGAGCGCCCGATACATTCGCATCTTCAATCCGGGCATTGCTTAACATGACCTGCTCGAACGTCGATGCGGACAGGTTCACATTGCGAAAGCCGGTGTTTGACAGATTGACATCGTCGAAGCGTGAATTCGCGGCCGTCGCGTTCCGCATGTCGATGACCTCGCGCCTGTCGTGTATCTCCATCACGAGATCCTCAAGCCTCCGCCGACATTGTGGCTGCCGCCCTGTTTGATAGCAGTTTGGCCTGACCACTCCAGTCATCCCGGGCAATGCGACCGGAAAGCCCGAGCTGCTGCTCAATCGAGGCGATCTCCTTATCGCTCCACGCGGCGATCTGGGCATAAGTAGTCACACCAAGCCCCTTCAGGACTTGCTCGATCTTGGGGCCGATGCCGGAAATAAGCTTCAGATCGTCTACCGTTGTGCGCGCCTCGATTGCCGGAGCCGCACTGCGCTTCTCGAAACCAGACTTGACCACTTTATTGGACGCTTTGAGCACGCGGTCGCGCAGTTCTACGACGGAAGCCCCTGCAAATCCCGCCTCGCCAATCTCGGGAGCGCGCGCTGCGTCCTCCTTGGCCTGAATCTCGTTCCCATCACCCGTCGACGCGACATCATCGATAAGCGGTTGCCAGAAGCGCCGTGACGCATCCGCCGCGACCGACATTGTGCCCGCCCAAATGCCGAGCGCCTGCCCCGTCATGCCAAATCCAATCGCCGTCAACGCCATCACGCCAGCGGCAGGATGAGCCATGAGGTTGGTTGCTCGGGCCATTTCGGAGGGGTGGAACGCGAAAGGCTCTTTCACTCGGCAGCCTCCAGCACGGGCTGAGCCCGATGAGCGTTGCGCGAGAACTCGTCGATACGGCGCTCTATCTCCGGGCGGAAATTGCGGATCAGACCCTGAATAGGCCAGGCGGCAGCATCTCCGAGCGCGCAGATCGTGTGGCCTTCGACCTGCTTGGTCACGTCGAGCAGCATGTCGATCTCGCGCTTCTGCGCCTCGCCCCGAACCAGGCGTTCCATGACACGCCACATCCAGCCGGTGCCTTCGCGGCACGGCGTGCACTGACCGCAGCTTTCGTGCTTGAAGAAGTATGACAGCCGAGCAATCGCCTTCACGATGTCGGTGGACTTGTCCATCACGATAACGGCAGCGGTGCCGAAGGAAGACTTGCGCTCGCGCAGCCCGTCAAAGTCCATCGGGCAATCGATGATGTCTTCCGCCTTGACGACAGGACATGATGCGCCGCCGGGAATGACCGCGAGAAGATTGTCCCAACCGCCACGAACGCCGCCGCCATGCTTTTCAACAAGTTCGCGGAACGTGATGCCCATCGCTTCCTCGACCGTGCATGGCGTGTTGACATGCCCCACCAGCATGAACAGCTTCGTGCCGACATTGTTTGGCCGACCGATCGAGGAAAACCAAGCGCCGCCCCGGCGCAAAATTGTCGGCGCGACAGCAATGGATTCGACGTTATTCACGGTCGTCGGGCATCCATACAGTCCCACATTGGCGGGGAATGGCGGCTTCAGCCGCGGCTGACCCTTCTTGCCCTCAAGGCTCTCGAGCAGTGCGGTCTCTTCGCCGCAAATATAAGCGCCGGCGCCATGATGGACGTAGATCTCGAAGTCGTAGCCGTTGATGTTGTCCTTGCCGATCAAACGCGCGGCATACGCCTCGTCGATGGCGCGCTGAAGCGCCTCGCGCTCGCGGATGAACTCACCGCGCACATAGATGTAGGCCGCAATCGCGCCCATGGCAAAACCTGCCACGAGACAGCCCTCGACCAGCGTATGCGGATCGTGGCGAAGGATATCGCGGTCCTTGCAGGTTCCCGGCTCCGACTCATCCGCATTGACGACGAGATAGCTCGGCCGTCCATCGCTTTGCTTGGGCATGAACGACCATTTCATTCCCGTCGGGAAACCGGCACCACCACGCCCACGCAGTCCGGACGCCTTCATCTCGTTGATGATCCAGTCCCGTCCCTTGTCGAGAAGGCCCTTGGTATTGTCCCAAAGCCCACGCGACTGGGCACCCTTCAACGACCGGTCAAACTGGCCGTAGATATTCGTGAAGATGCGGTCTTTGTCTTGCAGCATGTCGCGACCTCAAACCGGCTTCTTGCCAAATACGCGGACATATTCGTCAACGCCACCCTTTGCGAGGGCCTTGGCCTGTTTGACCCAGTCCTCACGCTCGATACGACCCTTGAACCGGAGATAGCCGTCGACCCACTCCCGTTCCGCCTTCTTCCAACCGGCGATCTGCGCATAGGTGTAGATGCCAAGCGAATGAAGTGTGCTTTCAAGCTTCGGACCGACGCCGGAAATCAGTTGCAGGTTATCGGGAGTCGCTGGCCGCTCGATAGAAGCCGGGCGATCCTTGTGATCAAGCGCCGGTTGTTCGGACTTCGCAGTGTCGCGCACAGGTATCGCCTGGTTCAGTTTCGGCGAGACATATGGAGCAGGTTCGCTAGAGTCGTTGGGTTCCTTTGGCGACTTGCGCTGTTTGGAAACCTGTTCGACCTCAGATGCCACCTTGTTTGCGGCAGCCTCGTTGTGAGCCGGAGCAGCAACACTGGACGCCGATTCTGCCTTTGCGGAAGACTTTACGGGCGATGGAGACTTCAGCGCTCCGTTCGTCACCTCAGCATGAGTTTTCGGCCGGGCCGCCTCCGATGGAGGGACGCTCTCTCCGCCATCCGACTTCGGTGCGTCCGTGGTGGTCTTGGCGGCGGCCCTTGCTTCCTTGTCACGGGTTGACTTGAGCACCGATTTCTCGTCGCGGAGTGATGTCAGCCCGTCGATCGGCGACGACACCATGCGACCGTTCTGCGGCCCAACCGGCACATCCGACCCCCTGCCAGCCTCAAATTCGTCAATGATTTCAGCCAGTCGTTCTGGGGTCAGATCTTCATAGGTATCCTTGAAGATCATGACCATCGGTGCATTCACACACGCACCCAGGCACTCGACCTCTTCCCAGGACAACGTGCCGTCCGCATTTGTGTGGAATGGTTCGGGATTGATCTTCGACTTGCATATGTCGATCAAGTCTTCCGCGCCGCGCAGCATGCAGGGCGTCGTGCCGCAGACCTGAATGTGGGCCTTCGTCCCGACCGGGCTAAGCTGGAACTGCGTGTAGAAGGTCGCGACCTCCAGTGCACGGATGTAGGGCATGCCAAGCATATCCGCGACCGACTCGATTGCAGCTCGCGTGACCCAACCCTCCTGCTCCTGCGCAAGCATCAGCAGCGGAATAACCGCCGACTGCTGGCGGCCCGCAGGATATTTCGCAATCCAGGTCTTCACTTCCTCCGCCCTGTCGCCCGAAAAGGCGAAGGCGGCTGGCTGAACGGCTGGCTCGGCAAGGCGACGAACGGACATCCGAATTAAAACCTCAACGTACCGGTGCGCACCAACCCGCCAATCAAGCTGGCAAATTGTGCGGCTCTCGCAGAATGCCGACCCGTTCGTGCAATCTTGCAGGTGTCAGCATGAATATCACCGACGCGCCCGCTCATCGGTCGACTTCTCCGAACACGATGTCCAGCGACCCCAGAATCGCGCTCACGTCGGCAAGGAGGTGGCCACGGCAAAGGAAGTCCATCGCGGCCAAGTGCGCAAACCCGGGGGCACGCAATTTGCAACGATAAGGCTTGTTGGTGCCATCTGCCACCAGATAGACGCCAAACTCGCCCTTGGGAGCCTCGACGGCCGCATAAACCTCACCGGCGGGCACGTGATAGCCCTCGGTATAGAGCTTGAAGTGATGAATGAGCGCTTCCATCGAGCGCTTCATCGCGCCACGTGATGGCGGTACGATCTTGCCGTCGAGATTTGAAACCGGACCGACCTTTTCCGCCCCGAGCAAGCGATCGATGCATTGCTGCATGATCTTGACCGACTGGCGCATCTCTTCCATCCGGATCAGATAGCGGTCGAAGCAGTCACCGTTCTTGCCGATTGGAATGTCGAATTCCATCTCAGAATAGCATTCATAGGGCTGCGACTTGCGCAGATCCCAGGCTGCGCCCGAACCGCGCACCATCACACCTGAAAAGCCCAGAGCCCACGCATCCTCAAGCGAGACGACGCCGATATCAACGTTTCTCTGTTTGAAAATACGGTTGCCCGTCAAAAGATTATCGAGATCGTCCAGCGTCTTGAGGAAGGAGGGAATCCATTTCCCGATGTCTTCGATCAACTCGTCGGGCAGATCCTGATGCACGCCCCCCGGACGGAAATAAGCGGCATGCATGCGCGAACCGCTGGCACGCTCATAGAATACCATGAGCTTTTCGCGGTCAACGAACCCCCAGAGAGGAGGCGTCAGAGCACCGACGTCCATGGCCTGCGTCGTCACATTCAGGATGTGCGACATGATGCGGCCCATCTCGGAATACAGAACGCGAATGAGCTGGCCGCGCTTTGGCACCTCGATCTCGAGCAACCGCTCGACGGCAAGAGCAAACGCATGCTCCTGATTCATCGGCGCGCAATAATCGAGGCGATCGAGATAAGGCACGGCCTGGAGATAGGTCTTGGCCTCCATCAGCTTCTCGGTGCCGCGATGCAACAGTCCGATATGCGGATCGACGCGGTCCACCACCTCGCCGTCCAGCTCCAGCACCAGACGCAAGACCCCGTGGGCTGCCGGATGCTGCGGCCCGAAGTTGATGTTGAAGTTGCGGACGTTGTGCTCGGTCATGGCAACGTGCTCTTGGCGACAATCGCGCCGTTCAATCCAGATAGCCGAACAGGAAACCCTGCCCGAACAGCGTATATGCGGCCGCCGCGATAATCACCACCGCAAGAAACTTGCCCACGCTCTCGCTCTTGCCTTGCAGCGACCGTGAGATCGCGCGGAAGGCAAAAACCGTCAAGCCTACGAAAACCAGCAGGATGACGATAGCGGCGATGATGCGCAGCATCGACCATCACCCCTGCTTTGCCTTCTCGTCGCCGGGCAACACATAGTCCGTGCCTTCCCAGGGCGACAGGAAGTCGAAGTTGCGGAACTCCTGCTTCAACTCGACCGGCTCGTATATGACGCGCTTGACTTCGTCGTCGTAGCGCACCTCGACAAAGCCCGTCAGCGGGAAGTCCTTGCGAAGTGGGTGGCCCTCGAAACCATAGTCGGTGAGGATACGGCGAAGGTCGGGATGCCCTGAAAACAAAACCCCATAAAGGTCGTAGGTTTCGCGCTCATACCAATCGGCGCCCGGATAAACGGCGGTCGCGGAAGGAACCATCGTCTCCTCGTCGGCCAGAACGCGGACACGAATGCGCTGATTCTGACGCGGAGAAAGCAGATGATACACCACGTCGAAGCGCTTCTCGCGGCTCGGATAGTCAACGCCTGAGATGTCGATGAAAGACACGAACTGGCACTGCACGTCCCGCTTGAGGAAGCTCAGCACCTCGATCAGGTCCTGCGGCTCCACCGTAATGGTCAGCTCGCCACAGGAAACAACCGCCGCCACAACCTTCGTGTCGAGTTTTTCGCCAAGATAGGCAGCAAGATCGTTGAGGACTTCCTCGTTCATCTGATCACCGCTCTATGGTGCCGGTGCGACGGATCTTCTTCTGCAGGAGAAGGAGCCCATACACGAGCGCTTCCGCCGTCGGCGGGCACCCAGGTACATAAATGTCCACGGGAACGACGCGATCACAGCCACGCACCACGGAATACGAATAGTGGTAGTAGCCGCCGCCATTGGCGCAGGAACCCATCGAAATGACATAGCGTGGCTCCGGCATCTGGTCATAGACCTTGCGCAGCGCTGGCGCCATCTTGTTGGTCAGCGTGCCCGCCACGATCATCACATCCGACTGACGCGGAGATGCGCGCGGCGCGATGCCGAAGCGCTCGGTATCATAACGCGGCATTGCCGAGTGGATCATCTCAACAGCACAACATGCGAGACCGAAGGTCATGTACATGAGCGATCCGGTGCGCGCCCAGGTTATGAGCGCCTCAGACGAGGTGACGAGAAAACCCTTGTCGGAAAGCTCGCTGTTCAGCTCGCCGAAGAAAGGATCGTCATTGCCGAGAGGCTTGCCGGTCCGCGGATCGAGAATACCCTTCGGGCGCGGCGCCACGAGCGTGGTGGAAGCGTCATTCAATCCCATTCCAGCGCTCCTTTCTTCCATTCATATATGAAGCCAATGGTCAGGACGCCCAGGAAAACCATCATCGACCAAAAGCCGAACATGCCGATTTCGCCGAACGAGACAGCCCAGGGAAACAGAAATGCCACTTCAAGATCGAAGATGATGAAGAGAATGGACACCAGATAGAAGCGCACGTCAAACTTCATGCGCGCGTCATCGAAAGCGTTGAAACCGCACTCATAGGCGGAGAGCTTCTCAGGATCAGGATTGCGATAGGCCACGAGAAACGGAGCGACAATCAGAGCAAGGCCGACCACCATCGCCACGGCGATGAAGATAACGACTGGCAGATATGACGTCAAAAGCTCGTTCATTTGGCGGTGCCTCGCTTCGCCGACATCGTTCGGATCATGAAATTGAACCGGTTTACGACACCGCGACCGTTCGGCCGCCGGCTTGGCGAAAAGTCATGTTGCAACGCGGCGAGGGTTAGCGCAGCGAGCATGCATAGGCAAGTACAACATCACGGTCAGAGGCCAGAATTACCCCGGCTTTCAACTTTGAATTCCTTACTAAATTACTCCAGTTTAAGCCGACAGGTCGAATGGACTAGTTGGGGCAGGTCGCGCATGTCAGGAGAATTTAACTGCAAGGTTGCGTCCATCCCTTGCCGCGGAGCACATAAGGGAAAACGGGGGTCCGTGGTCGCCCAACGTCGTTGGACCGACCTATGCCCTGTCGATTGACGGCGGCGAAGCCGCGCATAGCGAGTTTAGGAGGAGCTGTGGCGGGACGTCGCGACATTATACCGCTTTCCATGGCGCGTCGGGTGGCGTTGGCGGCGCAAGGATTTGCGCGCCCTCGCCCCGCTTCGGAAGTAACGCGCCGTGACTTCAATCGCCTCGTGGAACGACTGGGCCTTTTTCAGATCGACTCGGTCAGCGCGGTGGTGCGTGCCCACTACATGCCGTCATTCTCGAGACTCGGTGCCTATTCGCGGACGCTTCTTGATGACGCCGCCTCACGAAAGCCAAGGCGCCTTTTTGAGTATTGGGCGCACGAGGCATCGTTTCTTCCTGTCGAAACCTGGCCCCTGATGCAATGGCGCATGGCGCGCGCTGAACGCGGCGATGGCATCTACAAGGGTCTTGCGCAATTTGGACGCGATCGGCGCGACTTCATCGATGAGATCTTCCAGGAGGTGAAACTCCGCGGTCCGATTGCAGCCTCAGATATCGAGGGTCACAAGGGAAGTGGCGGATGGTGGGGCTGGAGCGAAGCGAAACGCGCCTTCGAATGGCTCTTCTGGGCAGGCCGAATCACGACTGCTTCCCGCAGGGGCTTTGAGCGATTGTACGATTTGCCCGAGCGGGTACTTCCCAAGAATATTCTCGCCCTGCCCGTACCAACAGAAGACGATGCCCAGCGACAGTTGCTGGCTATTGCCGCGCGGGCGCTTGGCATTGGTAGTGCGGCCTGTCTGCGAGACTATTTTCGTCAGTCGCCGGAGGCCGCAAGAAAGCACATACCCGAACTCGTCGAGTCCGGTGAGATCAGCCCGATTGGCGTGCGCGGATGGGACCATCAGCAGGTCTATATTCATCGTGACGCGAAGGCACCCCGCCGGGTGGAGGCTCGCGCGCTTCTGGCGCCATTCGATCCGCTCGTATTCGAGCGCACGCGTGCCGAAAGGCTCTTCGGTTTCTATTACCGGATCGAAATCTACACGCCTGCCGAAAAGCGCCAGCATGGGTACTATGTACTGCCCTTCCTGCTGAACGACGCGCTGGTCGCGCGCGTCGATGTCCGTGCCGACCGGCCATCGGGCGTATTGCGGGTGCTGGCGTCTTTTGCGGAGCCTCACGCACCGGCAGACACGGCGGCCCATCTGGCCGATGAGCTGCGCCTCTTGCAGGGGTGGCTGAACCTCGAGCGCATCGAGATTACGCCTGCAGGCGACCTCGGCCCCGCTCTGGCCGATCAGTTTTCGCCGAGGCGCCTGCCACTCAGTCCTGGTTGAAAGCCGCGCGTAAGGCCTCGTAGGGCGCCAGCGCGCCCCGCACCTGGATGACAGCCGCAGCAACGCGGTGCGCCCTTTTCGCGGCATGAATGGGAGACTCACCTCTCAGACGCGCTGCCAGATAGGCACCGTTGAACGAATCGCCCGCACCTGTGGTGTCGATCGCTTCAACCGAAATGCCGTCAACAACTGAAGAACCTGAGGGATCGAGAACGAGGGCTGGTTTCTCACCATCCTTGACCACAGCCTCCCCGACCCCGGCGGCAGTCAGGCGCTTCACAGTGACCTGGGGGTCCTCGTCGCCATAAAGGGATTGCTCATCCGAAAAGCTCGGCAATGCGATGTCGGAAATGGCCAGCGCCATGTCGAAAGCGTTGCGCGCATCATCTCCCGATGCCCAAAGGCGCGGCCGATAGTTTGGATCGAATGCGGTCAAAGTGCCTGACGAGCGCGCGTCAACCAAAGCGGCAAGCAGCGTGCGCCGCGCATCAGCATCCAGGATCGCCAAGGTAATACCGGAGAAATAAACCAGCGCCCTTCCCGCCAGACTGGCCGACAGCGCCGATGCATCGGACGCGAGCTGACGCGCCGCCGCGTCATTGCGCCAGTAGGTGAAAGATCGCTCGGCTCCGTCCAGAGTGATCGCGTAAAGGCCCGGCCGGGCGTTCCTCAACCGGGGACTGTCTGCAATGCCGATTCCATTCTCCTTGAAGAAGGCGATCTGCTGCTCCGAAAAAGGATCATCTCCAAAGGCACTGACATAATCCGTCGCCGCATCTGAATCGGCCAGCGCGCGCAACGTCCACAACGTGTTGAACGTGTCGCCTGCATAGCCCAGCCGCCACGTGCCGTCACCTGTGCCGGAAAGCTCCAGCATGCATTCGCCAACCGACGCTATATCCTTGCTGCGCATCAAGCCTCCATGTGGTCGCGCGCGGTCTAACGCGTCATCCTGCCGATTACCAGACGGCACGCTCAGCGATCCTTGACGGTTTCCATGGCCACAAAGGTCGAGGTCTGCGCAACATGAGGCAGCGCCGATATCCGCTCGCCGAGTACCCGTCGATAGGCGGCTATGTCGGCGGTGCGTACCTTGAGCAGATAGTCGAAGCTCGCCGCCATCATATGGCACTGCTCCACCTCGGCAATTCCAGTTACCGCGCGATTGAAGGCATCGAGCGCGATCGAGCGCGTATCGGAGAGCTTCACCTGAACGAATGCGACGTGGCCGAGCCCCATCTTCTCCCGATCGACCATGGCCGCGTAGCCACGGATGTAGCCCTCGGCTTCAAGACGTTTCACGCGGATCTGCACGGGTGTCTTGGAGAGACCGACTTCCTTGGCGAGATCGGCCATGGAAAGACGTCCGTTTCGCGCTAGGGCATGAACGATTGCCCGGTCGAACCGATCCAAATCACCTGATTCAGCCATTTTTCCAGTCCATATGATCCATCAATTTACCCATCTTAGGTGCATTCAGATCATTCTACCATATTCTTTGGACCGAACGCATTTAGGTAGGGATGCTATTCTGCCAAAGGTCCGGAACGGCTTGCAGTCAACATGCAAGAGGATCACTCTGAGCTCAGTGAGGTAGTGCCATGTCGCTCAACAGGCTTGATGAGATTCGTGCAGCCATGCGGGCCAACTATTTGCCCGACGAAGCACAGACCTTGGCGCACCTTGCGGCCGATACACGGCTTGATGGAGCCGAACGGGCCGCAATCGTCAAACGTGCAGCAGACCTTGTCCGGGCCGTCCGCGGCTCATCCGATCCGCGTCTGATGGAGGTCTTTCTGTCGGCCTACGGCCTTTCGACCGAAGAAGGTGTGGCACTGATGTGCCTTGCCGAAGCGCTACTGCGCGTGCCCGACACCGAGACAATCGACGAGTTGATCCGCGACAAGATCGCGCCGCATGACTGGTCGGCGCATTCGGGAGAAGCAAGCTCGATCTTCGTCAATGCCTCCACCTGGGCGCTCATGTTGACCGGACGGGTGCTGGATGAAGGCACGGGCGGGATAGAGGGCACGCTGCGTTCGATGGTGCGCAGGCTTGGAGAACCTGTGATCCGCACTGCGGTATCGGCCGCGATGCGCGAGATGGGGGAGCAGTTTGTGCTGGGCCGCTCCATCGCAGAGGCTCTGAAGCGCGGACGTTCCGCTATAGCCAAGGGCTACCTCTATTCCTTCGACATGCTGGGCGAAGCCGCACGCACCGAGGATGACGCGCTGCGCTATCTCCGAGCCTATCGCGACGCGATTGCCGCGCTCGCAGGAACGGCCAAAAGCCCCGAGATCCGTCATAATCACGGCATCTCGGTCAAGTTGTCGGCACTTCATCCCCGGTATGAGGTCTCACAGCGAGACACCACGCTGCCGGTGATGATCGATCGCCTGAAATCCCTGGCCCTGGCTGCCCGCGATGCGCGGATGGGTCTCAATGTCGACGCCGAGGAAGCCGATCGGCTTGACCTGTCGCTGGACGTGATCGAGGGTGTGCTTGCCGACCCGGAATTCTCGGGCTGGGAAGGCTTTGGCGTCGTCGTCCAGGCCTATGGTCCGCGAGCCCCGTTCGTCATCGACTGGCTCTATGAACTGGCGGCAACACTGGATCGAACGATCATGGTGCGACTGGTGAAGGGCGCCTACTGGGATACCGAAATCAAACGCGCACAGGTCATGGGTCTGCCGGGCTATCCCGTTTTCACCCGCAAACCGAATACCGACGTGTCGTATCTGGCATGTGCTCGCAAGCTCCTGTCGATGACCGATCGCATCTATCCGCAATTCGCCGGCCACAACGCCCACACGGTTGCGGCCATTCTCTCAATGGCCAAGGACACAGACCGCGAAAGCTTCGAGTTTCAGAGACTGCACGGCATGGGCGAGGCCCTGCACGAGACGGTACGTCGAAAGGAAGGCACCCGGTGCCGCATCTACGCGCCGGTCGGCGCACATTCCGATCTGCTCGCCTATCTGGTGCGACGTCTGCTTGAGAACGGTGCGAATTCCTCGTTTGTCCACCAGATCACGGACACCGACGTTCCGGTAGAGGACATTGTGCGTGACCCTCTCGAACTGGTCGAGACTCAGGGACCGGCCGCCAATCCGTCTATTCCGCGACCGTCAGAGATCTTTGGCTCTGATCGCCGCAATGCGCGCGGATGGGACATCACGGACACGGAGACGCTCGGGTTCATCGAGAAAGGCAAAAGCGCGTTCACCGCTCAGAATCAGTGGCAAGCCGAGGGCTCGGTGAGTGTGTCCGATGGCAAAGGACAGAAACGAAGCATCTGCAATCCCGCACGGCCTGACGACAGCGTGGGAACGGTTGTCGAGATTTCATCACAGGCGGCAGCTGAAGCTGTCGGCGTGGCGGTTGAGGCGCATGCCGGCTGGGCGGCGACACCGGTCGCTCAGCGCGCGGCCATGTTGCGCAAAGCAGCCGACCTTTACGAGAAGCATGCCATAGAGTTTTTTGCACTGGCTACGCGTGAAGCAGGCAAAACACTGTCGGACGGCATCGCTGAAGTGCGCGAAGCGGTGGATTTTCTCCGCTATTATGCCGCCGAGGCATCGAGTGTCGAAAGCGGTACGTCGGCGCGCGGAGCGATCGCTTGCATCTCGCCGTGGAATTTTCCGCTCGCGATTTTCACCGGCCAGATCGCGGCGGCGCTGGTCACCGGCAACACGGTGCTTGCCAAACCGGCTGAACAGACGCCGTTGATGGCAGCGCGCGCGGTAGCTCTTCTTCATGAAGCGGGTGTTCCAGCCGAGGTGCTTCAGTTGCTACCGGGAGACGGGCCATCGGTGGGCGGTCCGCTCACCGCTGATCCGCGCATTGCCGGCGTGTGCTTCACCGGCTCAACTGAAGTTGCGAAGCTAATTGAAGCAAGCCTCGCCGAAAACGCAGTCCCGGATGCGATGCTGATCGCTGAAACGGGCGGACTGAACGCGATGATCGTCGATTCCACGGCATTGCCGGAACAGGCGATTCGCGATGTTCTCGCATCCGCCTTCCAGAGTGCGGGCCAGCGTTGCTCAGCGCTGAGGATTCTCTATGTCCAGAAGGACGTCGAGCGCAAAATGCTCGATATGCTTGAAGGCGCGATGAAAGCGCTGAAGGTGGGCGATCCCTGGTCGATCTCAACGGATGTCGGGCCGCTGATCGACGACGAGGCACAAACCGCAATCGCCGGTTATTGTGCCGAGATGGAAAAGGCAGGCAAGCTGATCGCCAAGATCGATGCGCCTTCAACGGGTCGCTTCGTGGCTCCCCATATCTTCCGTGTTTCAGGCATCGAGGAAATGAAGCGCGAGATTTTCGGGCCGGTCCTTCACGTCGCAACCTTCGATGCCGATGAGATCGATTCCGTCATTTCAGCTATCAACGCCAGAGGTTACGGGCTGACGTTCGGGCTTCACACCCGCATTGAGGCGCGAGTCCAGCATATTGTCGACGGCATCCACGCCGGCAATATCTACGTGAATCGAAATCAGATCGGCGCTGTGGTCGGGTCGCAGCCATTTGGCGGCGAGGGCCTTTCCGGAACTGGCCCGAAAGCCGGAGGTCCGCATTATCTTCGCCGCTTTCGGCGAGCCACGGAAACGGGTACGGCGCCAGCGCACCCAGAAATCGGCGAAGCCGTCTCCGCCGCGCGCATCGCCCAGGAGATGCCGATTGCCGCGGCTGGCGGGTGGTCTGCCCTGCCCGATCGCATCGCGATCCTGCGCAAGCATTTGCGGGGCAAGGGTGCGGCAGCAATTGCCGCCGCGGCCGCGCTCGAATATGGCCCGACAGATCTCCCCGGCCCGACCGGCGAGGCCAATACCCTCAGTCTGACGCCCCGTGGCCGTGCACTTGTTCTTGGTGTCGATGCATCGTCTCTGCTTGCACAAACCATACAGGCGCTTGCGGCCGGAAACGCAGTCGTTGCAGTGGCGCCGGATGCGCAGGCAGCACTTCAAAGCCTGACCGGCAAGGGTTTGCCGCTTGCCGCGATGAACGGCACGTTGGCTTCTTCCGAGCTTGAGAAAGTGGCTGTAGACGTCGTGGCATGTGCAACGGACGACGCCACTTTACGGAGCTATCGTCAGGCGCTCTCACGCCAGACCGGCCCGATCGTGCCATTGATCACGGAGCTCAACTATCCGGCTGCATACTGCCACGAGCACGCCGTTTGTGTGGACACCACAGCTGCAGGTGGCAATGCGAGCCTGCTCGCAACGGCGTGAAACCGCTTACCCCTGCCGGCTGAACCGGTATTCTGTAATCTGGTGATACCGTTCACCCGGCCAAAGTGTGGCTTGCGGGAAATAGGGTCGGTTCGGTGCATCCGGCCAAACCTGTGGCTCCAGGCAGAACCCGGAATATGGACGGTACCGTCTGCCGCCAAGGCCCGCGGGCATATCCGGCTTCAGATAAGCGCCGCAATAGAACTGCACGCCCGGCTCTGTCGTCCAGACATCCAGCGATACGCCCGACATCGCACCTTTCGCGCGAACGGCATGGCGCAGATGTCCGCGCGAGGCAGAGAGACAAAAATTGTGATCGTAAAGGCGTTGCTCCCCATCCGCGTCCGAGCGGATCGGGCGCGACAGTCGAAAGTCGAAATCGGTATCGTCAACAGGCTGAACCACGCCTGTTGGAATCATCTCGTCATCCACCGGCAGATACGCCCCCGCAGCGATCATCATCTGGTGGTCGAGAATGTCGCCGCTGCCGCCGTCATCGAGATTGAAATAGGAGTGATGGGCCAGATTGCAGAGAGTGGTCTCGTCGGCGGTGGCGGTATACTCGACTGACAGCGTCCCTGGAATTTTCAGCCGATAGGTGCAGGTGACGTCGATTGCCCCCGGAAATCCCATGTCGCCATTCTTGCTGTGCAGGGAAAAGGTCACGAAGTCGGGCCCATGCAGCACGACCTCCCACAGTCGTGAGCCGAACCCCCGGTCACCTCCATGCAGCGTATGCTTGCCCAGAAAATTGCGATCCGTCTGACAATGGCGACCATCGACAGCGAAGGCGCCATTCTTGATGCGGTTGGCGAAGCGCCCGGCCGTTGCGCCGAAATAGGGCGAGTGGTTGAGGTAGTGCTCGAACCTTTCGAACCCGAGCACCAAAGGCATGTCGTGCTCGCTGAGGCGCAGATTCTGAAGAACCGCACCCCAGTTGAGCACATTGGCGCTCAGGCCACCGCCGGAAATCCGGAAGCGCTGAACGGTGCCGCCTTCCGGCGCATGTCCGAAAACTTCACCGTCCATTCTGCCCGCCCCCCCGATCGTCGCTGGTTCAGATGCCGAGTCCGCCAATGCAGACATATTTGGTATCGAGATAGTCTTCGATGCCCTGGTGCCCGCCTTCGCGCCCCATGCCCGATTCTTTCACACCGCCGAACGGCGCCTCGGGCGTCGTGATCAGCCCCTCATTGACACCCACCATACCGTATTTCAGGCCTTCCATGACCCGAACCGTGCGACCCAGGTCGCCGGTGTAGAAATACGCGGCGAGACCGAACTCCGTGTCGTTGGCCAGCCGGATGACCTCTTCCTCGGCCTCGAACTTGAATACCGGCGCGACGGGACCGAAAATCTCCTCATGCATGAAGCGCATTTCAGGTGTGGCGCCCGAGATGACGGTTGGTTCGAAGAAGGAGCCACCAAGCGCGTGACGCTTGCCGCCCGTTACAACCTTGCCACCCTTGCCGGTGGCGTCGCCGATAAGCTCCTCGACCTTCTCCACGCCCTTTTCGTCGATCAGCGGCCCCTGCTGCGTGCCCTCGTCGAGGCCAGAGCCTACCTTCAGTTTCTGGCTAGCAGCCGCCAGCTTTTCGACAAAGGCGTCGTAAATCCCAGCCTGCACGAAGAAGCGGTTGGTGCAGACACAGGTCTGCCCCGAATTGCGGTACTTGGCGAGCATGGCTCCTTCGACCGCACGGTCGAGATCGGCATCGTCAAAAACGATGAAAGGCGCGTTGCCTCCGAGTTCCATCGAGACTTTCTTCACTGTGGTGGCGCATTTGGCCATCAGCAGCTTGCCCACTTCCGTCGAGCCGGTGAATGTCAGCTTTTTCACCAGCGGATTGGTGCATAGTTCGTCACCGATTTCTCCCGCCGAACCGGTCACAATATTGACGGCCCCTTTTGGAAAACCGGCTTCTTCGCAAAGTGCACCCCAAGCCAGACCCGAATACGGCGTCTGCGAGGCAGGCTTGATTACCGCGGTGCAACCGGCGGCAAGTGCTGGCGCGATCTTGCGCGAGAGCATTGAGGATGGGAAATTCCAGGGCGTGATGGCGGCGACGACGCCAGTCGCTTCCTTGGTCACGAGAATACGGCGGTCGCCCCATGGTGACGGCACGACATCGCCATAGGTGCGGCGAGCCTCCTCGGCAAACCACAGAACATAGGCCGCCGAGCTTCCGACTTCGCCTTTTGCCTCGGTCAGCGACTTGCCTTGCTCGATCGTCAGCAGTTCCGCGAGGACGTCCTGATTTTCGATGATCAGGTCGTGCAACTTGCGCAGCATCTTGGAGCGCTCGAGTGCCGAGGTCTTCTTGAAGACATGAAAGGTCTTTTCGGCGGCTTCGATGGCTCTGCGCGTTTCAGCCTTGCCCGATTTCGGGACTGTACCGATCTTCTGCATCGTCGCCGGATTTGTGACGTCGATCGTTGCGCCGGAATCCGCCTGCACCCATTCGCCGCCGATCAGGTTCGCCTGGCGCATATATTGGTTCGTTTTCTGGAGCATCTTGGCCCTCCGTATTGTATGCGCCCTGCAATGGCGGCAATTGATGGGAATGGGTTCGACCGGCACCGGTCATCCCGATTGAAACTTCTAATGGCGAGGTCTCGGCCATCGCCAGTTGCTCTTACCCCACGTGATATAGTGCGATCAATGCGCTGGGCAAACTGGCTCAACGGTTTGGCTCAGCCGTAGATCAAGTGAACGATCATCACCCAGAATGACATAGTGACGGCCGCACCTGCCGTCGCGAGCGTCATCTGGTTCGAGGCAAGCGCCTGCCCTGTCTTGAATTGTACGGCGATGAGATATGAGTTCACACCCGAAGGAAGGCCGGCGGCAATCACCACAACCTGCGCGGTGAGCGGTGGCAAGCCGAATCCCCACGCAAACGCCAGCGCCACCGCTGGCATCAGCAGCAGCTTGACGCAGGACAGAACGACCGCAGGCCCGACATTTCCGGAGATGCCAAATTTCTTGAGTCCCAACCCCAGAGCAAACAGTGCGAGCGGCGCGGCAATGCCCGAAAGCGTTTCCACAAAGCGACCTGCCAGCTGGGGCAGCTCTAAACCGGCGAGCCGCCAGAGAAGCCCCGAGAGGATGCCGATGACGAGCGGATTTCGAAGCAACTGGGCCAGGAAAAAGCGCAGGAACGAGATCGGCTCAAACGCGTCGCCCTGCTTTCGTCCATAAATCTCGAACAGCAACATCGACGCCATCAGCATGATGGGCAGATGAATCGCGATGAGCAGTGAGAGCTGCTCAAATCCCGGTTGGCCAAAAACGCCGAGCATGAACGGTGTGCCGAGCAGCACCAGGTTGGAGAACGCGGACGAGACACCGCCGACGACGCCTGCCTGGCTGTCGCGCCCGAACAGACGCGTGGTGATCAGATGTCCGATGGTCCATGCGACAATGACTGAACAGAAATAGGCCGACCAGAGCCCCCAGGGCGTGCCAACGAAGTCGGCCCGCGTCAGCGTTTTGAAAAGCAGAAGCGGAAGTGCGACCCTTACCGCGAAGGCGGAAAGACCGTCACCCACCTCGACCTTGAGATAGCCGGTGACGCCCGCGACATAGCCAAGGGCAATCAGGCCAAATATGAAAAGCGTGGTTTCGGTAACGGCGGACATGGCATCGTGATAGGCAAGGCGAGAGATCGGTGCAATGCGCTCGGGGAACGAAAGCCAGATAGTGCTGCTGTGCGCACCGACGACAAATGCACCAGGCCTTTTGGCGGTGTCTCTTCCATTCACAATGGCGGCATGAGGCGCCGGAACGGCCTTTGCCTTTGCGATGGTGTTCCCTCGCCTCTATATGTTTGGCGCCGGGAGCCATAATTGATGATGCGTGCTTTTACAGTTCTGATCATGTGTCTGATGGCATTGCCGGCGCATGCCACTGAGGCCGGGTGGGCCTTGTTGCGCAATGGAGGCCAGATCGTATTGCTGCGCCACGCTGTCGCCCCCGGTAGCGGCGACCCCGCGAACTTCGAGATTGGCAAGTGCGGCACTCAGCGCAATCTGTCCGATCGCGGCCGGCAGCAGGCCGAGAAGATAGGCGCCCTATTTGCTGCCCGCGCCAACAACCCCGAACTGGTTCTCACCAGTCGCTACTGTCGGACCCGCGACACTGCGCGCATCGCCTTCGAAGATAGCCCGATCGAAGAATTTGCTGCGCTCGACGAATTGCCGAAGGACGCGACGGCGGCGGCTGCAGCCAATGAAGAAGTGATGGCACGCATCAGCGATTACTCCGGCTCGGGAAACATGGTGATGGTGACACATTTGGAGAACATCAAGTCCCTAACCGGCGTCTCCCCGCGTGAGGGAGAGGCAGTCATCGTGTCGCGATCCGACAACGGACTGCGAGTGCTTGGCCGCATCATTTTCAACTGATCCCGATTGCTGCCGATGTGTGAAAACGCATAGTCGGCTTGAATCCCGCGTCATCTATCCGCATGTTGCCTCCTGGGCTAACTATGGCGAGTCGACTTCCCTTATCGCCCAAAAGCGAATAAGAGCCGTTCGATTCAATCCATCCGATTTCAACGAAGTTCATTCAAGGAACTCCCGTGCCGACCACTTTCGATAGAGTTGCCGACATCATCGCCGACACCAGCGAGATCGAGCGCGACAAGATAACGCCGGAAAGCCACACGATTGACGATCTGGGCATCGACAGTCTGGACTTCCTCGACATCGTCTTTGCCATCGACAAGGAATTTGGCATCAAGGTGCCCCTGGAAAAGTGGACACAGGATGTCAACGAGGGCCGTGGGTCCACGGAAGAGTACTTCGTCATGAAGAACCTCTGTGCCAAGATCGACGAACTCGTCGCAGCAAAATCGGCAAGCGCCTGATCGACACGGACACGGGGCGCAGCATTCCATGACCGGCAACGACGTCGTCATCACGGGTATCGGCCTCGTCTCGTCTCTCGGCGAAGGAATCGAGAATCACTGGAACGCGCTGAACGCCGAGAGCTTCAGCCCGCGTCTCGATACGACCTCCTTCGCGCCCTATTCCTTTCATCCGCTGCCGGAAATCGACTGGAGCCAACAGATTCCCAAGCGCTCGGACCAGCGCCAGATGGAGCTTTGGCAACGGTTGGGGACCTACACGGCGGGTCTTGCCTTGGATGATGCAGGCATCAAGGCAAACCTGGATCTTCTGTCGCGCACGGACATGATTATCGCTGCCGGCGGTGGCGAGCGCGATGAAGCGGTCGATGAGGACATCATGGCCGCCTCCGAATCGCGCGCCGACCATGACATGCTTCTGAACGAGAAGCTTACCACGGAGCTTCGGCCCACCCTTTTTCTCGCCCAGCTTTCAAACCTGCTGGCGGGCAACATCTCGATCGTGCACAGCGTGACCGGTTCGTCGCGGACCTTCATGGGCGAAGAAGGTGCGGGCGTCACGGCGCTGGCCACCGCACATGCACGGATCGCGTCCGGCCAATCCTCGATCACACTTGTCGGCGGCGCTTTCCAGTCCACGCATCGCTCAATGATCCTGGGCCATGCATTGGGTCGGCACCTGCATGAGGGCGAGTGGCGTCCGGCCTGGCAGCGCGGCGACGCGCCCGGCGGTGGTATGGTTCCCGGTTCCGGCGGCGCGTTTCTCGTTCTAGAATCGGTCGATAGCGCAAAATCACGCGGCGCCCGAATTCACGCGCGCTTGTCGCATGTTCTCGCCGGACGTACGCGTTCGAGCGATCCAGACCGCGCAGCTTCGCTCAATCGCCTGGTTGATCGCGCCTTCACAGGCGCAAAAGAGACACTCGTGATATCTGCAGCCTCCGGTACGCCTCAGAGCATTGAAACCGAGCGGGCCGCGATTGCAAGCCATCCCGCATCGCGGGTTCGCGCCATGTCGACCGCGGTCGGGCACCTGCAAGAGGCGCAGTTTCCCTTTGCCGTCGCACTTGCGGCTCTGGCCGTCGCCAAAGGCAGCGCGTATCCGCCGCTGGACGATTCGGAACCGGCGATCACCGGAACCACCGACGAAGCGATGGCGATCATCGCGGGCCATATCACGGGCGAAGGCGTCGCCACCGTGAAGGTATTCGACTGAGAGGTCAGGCAGCCATGCCGCAACATCGCGATCACCTTGGACGACCGATTGTGGCGGTCACCGGTATCGGTATGGTCACGCCTCTGGGTGTGGGCAAGACAGAGAATTGGGCTGCCCTCACCTCGGGAAAATCGGGTATCAAGCGGATTACCCGTTTCCCGGTGGATCTTCTGAACACGACGATTTCCGGCATGGTCGATTTCCTCCCATCGAGCACGAAGGGAGCGTCTGCCCTCACTCACGAGCTGGCTGAAATGGCTGCCGCCGAAGCGATCGGCGAGGCAAGGATCAGCGGCGATTTTGATGGCCCTCTGTTTCTTGCGGCACCTCCGGTCGAGATCGACTGGCACGACCGCTTTGCGCTCTACGCAGCGGGCACGGAAGGTGCCGGCTACGACCGCATTCTGTCGGCGGCGCGCGGACTGAACGACTCGGTGATCGAGGAGACGACATTGTTTGCCGCAATCGCGGACAAACTGGCCGATCGCTTCGGCATCAGCGGTCTTCCTGTCACGCTGTCGACCGCTTGTGCTTCAGGCGCCACAGCCATCCAGCTGGGCGTCGAGGCTATCCGCAGAGGCGAGACAGATCGGGCGCTTTCCATCGGCGCGGACGGCTCAGCCACAGCCGAGGCGCTGATTCGGTTCTCGCTCTTGTCGGCCCTTTCAACTCAGAATGCCTTGCCTGAACGTGCTTCCAAGCCGTTCTCCAAGGATCGCGATGGCTTTGTGCTGGCGGAAGGTGCTGCCGCACTGGTGCTTGAATCGCTCGACAGCGCAATCGCGCGTGGCGCTACAGTGCTTGGCATTATCAAGGGATGCGGCGAGAAAGCGGATGACTTCCATCGTACCCGCTCCAAACCAGACGCCTCGCCCGCAATCGCGGCAGTCAACGCGGCGCTTGGCGATGCCGGAATGTCGGCGGACGCCATCGACTATGTCAACGCGCATGGCACTTCCACACCAGAGAACGACAAGATGGAGCATCTGTCGCTGTCGACCGTTTTCGGGGAGCGGATGAAGACGATTCCCATTTCGTCGAACAAATCGATGATCGGCCACACGCTTTCAGCGGCGGGCGCCATAGAGGCGGCATTTTCGCTTCTGACCATGCGCGAAGGCGTCATTCCACCCACGATCAACTACGACAATCCAGATCCCAATATCGAGCTGGACGTGGTGCCGAACATCAAGCGATCCGCCGACATCGCGACCGTGCTCTCCAATTCATTTGGCTTTGGCGGACAGAATGCCTGCCTTGTCATGGCCCGTGAAGCGGTCTAAGCGCACCCGATAGCAATCGGGAGACCGCATGCGCGCACTGCAACTCGTTGAAGACCGCCGCCTCGAAACGGTGGATCTACCCGCCCCGCCCGCCCCGTCGCAGGGCGAGGTCACCGTGGCGATCAAGGTCGTCGCTCTCAACCACATCGACGTTTGGGGCTGGCGCGGCATGGCCTTCGCCAAGCGCAAGATGCCGCTGGTCATTGGCGCCGAAGCTTCGGCTGTGATCGAAACGGTAGGTCCCGGCGTGTCCGGGCTTCTGCCGGGACAGCTCGTTTCCATTTTTGGCGCGCGCACTTGTGGCCTGTGCAAGGCTTGCCGCGAGAAACACGACAACCTTTGCGAAAATGTCAGCGGGGTGCACGGCTTCCATCTCGACGGATTTGCGCAGGAGAAGATGAACCTGCCCGCACGGCTCCTCGTGCCAGCACCTCCCGGTGTTACGGATGTCGGCGCAGCCGTCGCGCCCATCACGTTCGGAACCGTCGAGCACATGCTGTTCGACAACGCAAAGCTTCAGCCGGGCGAGACGATTCTCATTCACGCTGGTGGTTCCGGCATCGGCAGCGCCGCGATCCAGCTCGCGCGGCGCATGGGCTGCACCGTGATCACCACCGTGGGCTCGAACGACAAGATCGAGAAGGCTGTGGCGCTCGGTGCGCACCATGTCATCAATTATCGCGATGACCGCTTCGAAGGGGTAGTCCGCAAGCTGACCAAGAAGAAGGGTGTGGACGTCGTCTTCGAACATGTCGGCGCGGATACATGGGCAGGCTCGATGCTGTGCCTGAAGCGTGGCGGACGCCTCGTCACCTGCGGTTCCACGTCGGGCGTTTCGACCTCCATGAACCTCATGCAGCTGTTCCAGCAGCAGCTGAAGATTTTCGGCTCTTTCGGATGCCGCATGGAGAACATGGCCGATGCCATGCAGAAGATGGCGGCGGGGATCGTCGCGCCAGTCGTCGACACCGAGGTCGATTTCGACGGCATCGGTGCTGCACTGGCACGCATGGAAACCCGCGACGTCTTCGGCAAGATCCTCCTGCGGGTCAGCTGAGGGTTCAGCCAACCATGCGCCCGCTGCTGTTTCGCTTGATGAACTGGCTGAAGATTGCGAACTATTGGGTTATCGCCCAGTTCGCGATCGGGTTTCTCAGCCTGATGAAGCTGGTGCCGCCTGATCGGGCGCTGAATTTTGCCGACCGCTTCGGTCGCATGGTCGGACCAAAGGTCGGTCGCCATCGTGTCGCGGTGGACAATCTACGCAAGGCGTTTCCGGAGAAGCCGGAATCCGAAATTCAGCAGATCGCCTCCGACATGTGGGCGAACATGACCCGGCTGGCCGTAGAGTACATTTTTCTCGACACGCTTTTCGACTTTGATCCCGACGCAAAGGAGCCTGGCCGCGTCGAGGTGGTCGGTGTGGAGCGTTTTCGGGAGATGGCGGCGGATAAGAAGCCCCGCATCACGCTGACCGGACATGTGGGGAATTTCGAGATGCTGGCGATAGCCGGTACGGTTTACGGCCTGGATGCCTCCTTCATGTTCCGTCCGCCGAACAATCCGTTTCTCGCCCGCTACATCATGAAGGCGCGCAGCAGCGGCATCGGCAATCTGCTTGCATCCCGTCGCGGCGTCGCCTTCACGCTTGCCCGAATTCTCGAAGGCAACGGCACCATCGGCGTGCTGGTGGATCAGAAATTCCAGCGCGGCATTCGCACCACATTCTTTGGACGTGAATGCGAAACCTCGCCCCTCGTCCCGAAGCTCGCACGACAATACGATTGCGAGGTCTATCCGGCGCGGTGCATTCGGTTGCCGAACAATCGCTTCCGTCTCGAACTCGAGCCAAAGCTGGATTTGCCGCGAACTGATGGCGGCGAGATCGATGCCAAGGCGACAGCGCAGTTGCTCAACGACATCGTAGAGCGCTGGGTGCGGGAATATCCCGGACAGTGGATGTGGTTCCACAAACGCTGGGCGATCACGTCTCCGCGGCAGCGCTAGCCGCCATAGTAATTCATCACCGCGTGCCTCGCCTCGGCGAAGAAGAGCCAACGTTCCACGAAAACGCCGGCAGCAAAGCAAAGCGCTGCAAATGCGGCTGCGAGGGACGATCCCAGCCCTGCCTCAGGCACCACGAGAAGCATCAGTGCAAGAATGATTGCAGGCACCGCCGCTCCGAATATGAGTGCAATTCGGCGGAGCTTGTCAGCGTGCTTGCGAGCGATCTGGTAACCCATCTCGCGGGTCAGATAGTTTTCATTGACGTGCGGTCGCTCAAACAGGCTGACCTTGCCGATATATCCCAAGCCAGTCGCGCTTTCCGGTGAAGATGTCGGGACCAGAAGCCTCAGCCGCTTCCACCATGAAAGTTTCACGGTCCAGGCGGCGATTAGCGCAACAGCTGCCAGAAGCCCAGGAATTCGTGCGTCACCGCCTCCGGCATGGGCAAACAGAGTGGCAAGCATGGCGCCGCCTGAAACCGCAAACAGCAGAAAGACGGCTGGGGTCAGGCGCGTGTGCCACGCATCGACCGAGCGCAGCGAGGCATAGATCATGGCTGTGCAATAGACGGTGCCAGCAGACAACAGCGCACCAAGCAAGCCGGGTACCGGATGATAGTCGTCCCACACCCAGCATGCCAACGCCGACCACACCAGTGGCACGAATGCGAATACCGCCAGAACCCCTTCGCGGGACAACCAGCTCGAACGCCACTGTGACAGGGCGCGCCAGGCGCGCTGGGGATTGCCGAGGTGCAGTGTCGAGGAAATCAGACCCCCAGAAATCAGCGCAAGTGCTGTCAAATGCGCGACCTTGGTGGCGCTCGCCGCCGGATCGAGCACGCCCAGTCCGAGCATGAATGCCAGCCCGTATCCGAGACCTGACAGGGTAGAAAAGACGATAATGGAGAGAGCGGGATGCATTCACGCGGCCTTGTCTGTCACATCCGCTCCAGCACGCCGTCGAGCCACGCGAAGAAACCGCTTGCCCCGCCCGCATCCCGCGTCGTTGCAGGCGCACACTCGGCCAGTGGCTGACGCGGTCTTGGCGGCAGATACTTGTTCACGGGACGCGTCGCCTGCTCAGGCATGAGATCCATGCCGCCGCGCTCCGCAACCATGATCGAAACGTCAGAAGCGGAGTCGGCCAGATCCCCGAAGTGTCGTGCATTGGACGGGCAGGTTCGCACACATGACGGCACCCGGTCGACCTCCTCGAGCGTTTCGTTATAGATCCGGTCGACGCAAAGCGTGCACTTCTTCATGACGCCCGCTGCAACATCCATTTCCCGCGCGCCGTAGGGGCACGCCCACGCGCACAAGCCGCACCCAATGCACTTGTCCTCTTCCACCAGCACGATGCCATCGGCGGAACGCTTGTAGGAGGCGCCGGTCGGGCAGACCGTGACACAGGGCGCATCTTCGCAATGCAGGCAAGATTTCGGGAAATGCACGATGCGCGCATCACCCGCCTCCCCCACCAATTTGCCACCTTCCGGGATCACCTCGAAACTGTGGATGCGGTTGAGGAAGGTTCCTGAAACATCGGGCCCGTAAGGGTCCTGATCGGACAGCGAATTGCCATATCCGCCAGTGTTCCACTCCTTGCAGGAGATCACACAGGCGTGGCACCCCACGCACACGTCGAGATCGATGACCAGGCCGAGTTTCTTCGGCGTCGGCAGCGTCGGAAGACTGGTCAAATCGTCCACTCCTGCCCATAGCGGAGCTGATCGGGTCGATCGCATGCTGGTTTTGGTTCGCTCAACCTGCCCAGTTGCGGCTGGCTGATATCGGGCCCGTCCGCCTTTTCGATGCGCACGCGCAGATCGTACCACGCAGCCTGTCCGGTGATCGGATCGGAATTCGACCAGCGCATTCCGTCTCCTTTCGGCGGCAGAAGCTCCTTGATCAGATGGTTGAGCAGAAAGCCCTTCTGAGCTTCGGGCGCCCGCCCATCGAGCGCCCATGCCCCCTCGCGCTTGCCGATGGCGTTCCATGTCCACATCGTCCGCCCGTTGGCAGCCTCAGTGCGCGCGATCTCGACCTTTATGCGCCCATGATGTGATGAGACCCATGCCCAGTCGCCCGTCTTCAAACCCTCAGCGTCGCATATCGCGGCGGGTACGTAGAGCACGTTGCTGGTATGGATCTGGCGCAGCCACGCGTTCATCGAGCCCCAGGAGTGATACATGGCTGCCGGTCGCTGGGTGATCGCGTGATATGGGAACTCGGTGCGCGACACGATTGCTTCTTCGAACGGACGATACCAGTCCGGCAGAGGTGAAAAGGTATCGAGAATACGCTTCCTGTGGGTTTCAGGCGCGAGCGGTTCGCGCACGCCTTCTGCCGACAGCCGGAATTTCTGCAGTGCTTCCTGATAGAGCTGGAACGTGACCGGCTTGGGTTCGTCGAAAAAGCCCATGCGCACGGCGAATTCCTGATACGCCTTGTTGGCGTGCTTGAAGAACTGCGCCTCCATCGGGATATGTGTCGAAAAGTACGAACCATTCTCGATGTAGCGCTTCAGTTGCTCGGGATTTGCAGCTCCACGCCCCGCTCGTTCGCCGTTCGACCCGCGAAAGCCGGCAAGTGGCCCGATGCCAGGCCGGCGCTCATGGCTGACGATATAATCCGCATAGTCCCGGTAGATCGGATTGCCGCGACTGTCGGCGAAGCCGGGCAGTCGCAGGCGCGCGCCAAGGTCGAGCAGGACTGTTTGAAAGCCACGGACATCGCGATCCGGCTCCACCACCGGCCAGCGTATGGCATCCTGGACGGCATCGGGCTCTGAAATAGGCCGGTCCAACAGCGAAATGCAGTCGTAGCGCTCCAGATAGGTCGTGTCAGGCAGGACGAGATCGGCATACGCGACCATCTCGGACGCATAGGCGTCGGAATAGATGATCTTCGGGATGCGATACTCACCGGTCGCGGGATCGCGATCCTCCAGCATCTGGATTGTAACCGCCGTATTCATCGACGAGTTCCAGGCCATGTTTGCCATATAGAGGAACATCACATCGACCGGATATGGATCGCCCGCATGCGCGTTCGCGATCACCATATGCATGGCGCCATGCACTGAAAACGGAGCGTCCCACGAAAACGCCTTGTCGATGCGGCTCGGGTTGCCTGCTGCATCGATCAACATGTCTTCAGGACCGCGCGGAAACCCTAGATGGGGTCCAGAAAGCGGCTTGTTGGAACCGAAATGCTCTGCACGGCCATGTGGCGTCGGATGGGCTTCAACCGGCTTCGGATAGGGCGGCTCATAGCGAAAGCCGCCGGGGCAATCGACTGCGCCGATCAGGACCTGCAGCAAATGCAGCGCGCGCGCGGTCTGGAATCCGTTGGAATGCGCCGAAATTCCACGCATGGCGTGAAACGAGACCGGACGCCCGACAAACGAAGCATGGCGCTGCCCATTCATGTCGGTCCAAGGCTGGTCGATCGCGATCGCCTCGTCGAAAGCGACACGGCCGATTTCGGTCGCCAGCCCCCTGATTGTCTCGGCCGAAACACCTGTCTCCTCAGCGACAGCCTCGGGCGCGTAGCTTTGGTCGAGGTATTTCTCGGCCAGCAACTGAAACGAGGGTACGACGAAGCGTCCATCGTCGAGCCTGTAGCGCCCATGAAGCGCTGCCTGCGCACCCCGCGTACCATGCGGGACCGTCCGCTCCGTCACAGCCTCGAACACCAGCGGGAGGCCGTCCTTGTCGCGAGCGAACAGACCGTGATCCGAAGTGCCGGGCGCATCGATGACGAGCCAGGCAGCATTCGAGTAGCGCCTGATATAATCGACATCGATGCGGCGGGCCTTGAGCAGTTCATGGACCAGGGCGAGAATGAGCAGCCCGTCGGTGCCCGGCCTGATGCCGATCCAGTTGTCAGCTACCGCCGAATATCCTGTCCTGACGGGATTGACCGAGACGAAGCGCGCGCCACGCTTCTTGATCCGAGATATTCCCATCTTGATCGGATTGGAATCATGATCCTCGGCGACGCCGAAAAGCACGAACAGCTTCGTTCTTTCCCAGTCGGGCGCGCCGAACTCCCAGAAAGAACCGCCGATCGTCATGATGCCTGCCGCAGCCATGTTGACCGAACAGAAGCCGCCATGCGCGGCGTAGTTCGGGGTGCCAAACTGCTGCGCCCAGAAACCTGTCAGCGATTGGGACTGATCTCGTCCCGTGAAGAAAGCGAGCTTCTTCGGATCCGACTGACGAACACCGGAGAGCCATTCAGTCGCCGTTTCCAGGGCCTCGTCCCAGGAGATCTCAACGAATTGCCCGGAACCACGTGGCCCCACGCGCTTCAGCGGCGCACGGAGCCGGGCCGGCGCATAATGCTGCACGATCCCCGCCGATCCCTTGGCGCACAGCACACCCTTGTTCACGGGATGATCGCGATTTCCTTCGATGTATCGGATCTTGCCGTCTTTGATGTGCACGTCGATGCCGCATCGGCAGGCGCACATATAGCAAGTCGTCTTGCGCACCTCATCCCCGACGGGCTGCGATAGGGAAAGAGACGGCTCGGATTGCATCCTGGCAAAATACTCCTTGCCCCGAGAATCCTATCGGGAGCTTTCGGGAAAGGAAATGCCTAGAATCACTACTTCACGACGAAATTCTTGCTCGCGCGAGCGCCATTGAGAAAATGGCGCTCGCTTGACAGCGTCAGTTGGTGACGACGATACGCGTGTTGCCCGGGCCCATTTCACGCACGAGAGTGTAGAATTTCTGCGCATTTGGCGTCGCGAGGCGTACACAGCCATGAGAGGCTGGACGTCCGAGATGGCGCACCGCATTGGTGCCATGGATCGCGTAGCCGCCATGATAAAACACTGAGTACGGCATCGGCGCGTTGTCGTATTTGCGCGAGCGCCACATCTTGTGCATGCGTGTCGGACGCCACGTGCCGCGCGGAGTAACGTATCCATTGCGTGCCGTGGAAACCTTCCACCGGTAGATGACGCGTCCATGCTTTTCGACTGTCATCGTCTGTGCGCCAACATCCACGCGTGCCACTAGGCCAGCCGCCGAAGCGAAGCCAGACATGCCCAAAAGCATGGCAGCAAATGCAATTGCCGTAAGAATAGATTTCTTCATGCCACAACCCCAATTGTTCAGAACGCCCCGCCTCCGTATTCTTATTGTGTCGGTGGCAGGTCTGTGACGTTACCCAATGTCAGTAACGATTTCCCGAATCGTCACGCTTAATTTCGATCAATTTTGACAACTGTTGCATCACGAGCACGTGTTTTGGTCCAGAGCGCGCTTCCCGCTTGCCAAAATCGTTGCGGAGCGTTCCAATCAAGGCATGCGCGATAAAATTCTCAAATCGGTTGAATCACTCGAACAGAGCCTCATAGACCTCACTTCCGATCTCATTCGTTTCCCGACGATCAACCCGCCCGGCGAAGCCTATACGCCATGCGCCGAGTTCATTGGGGAACGGCTGCGAAAGCGCGGTTTCTCCGTCGAATTCGCTCGCGGTGAAGGCACGCCAGGCGATACTGACCGGTATCCCCGCACCAATGTCGTCGCGCGAATCGAGGGCAATCGTCCCGGTGCCTGCGTGCATTTCAACTCCCATATCGACGTCGTCGAAGCCGGAGAGGGCTGGACGCTGGATCCTTTCGCCGGGATCGTGAAGGATGGTCGCGTCTATGGGCGAGGAGCCTGCGACATGAAGGGCGGACTTGCCGCTTCCATCATCGCGGTCGAGGCGTATCTGGAAGCCTGCCCCGACTTTCCCGGCGCCATTGAGATTTCCGGCACCGTCGACGAAGAATCCGGGGGGTTCGGGGGTGTCGCCTATCTCGCGAGCAAAGGCTATTTCTCCAAGCCGCGCGTCGATCACGTCATCATCCCCGAACCGCTGAACAAGGACCGAATCTGCCTCGGTCACAGGGGCGTTTGGTGGGCAGAGATCGAGACCAAGGGTGAAATCGCGCACGGCTCCATGCCGTTTCTAGGTGACTGCGCGGTTCGGCATATGGGCACGGTGCTCGAAGCTTTCGAGCGCGACCTGTTCCCGGCCCTGGATCGCAAGCAGACGACAATGCCCGTCGTGCCTGAGGGCGCCCGGCGATCGACGCTGAACCTGAACTCCATCCATGGCGGGCAGACAGATGATTTTCGGCCCGGACTGCCCTCGCCCAACGTGCCGGACTGGTGCCGTCTCACCATAGACCGCCGTTTTCTGCTCGAGGAGAAGATCGAGGATGTGAAGGGAGAGGTCGTCGAGATTCTCGATCGGCTGAAGCGGGAGCGCTCAAAGTTCGACTATGAGATTCGCGATGTGATGGAGGTGCGTCCGACGATGACAGAGCGCGACGCGCCCGTCGTGACCGCGGTCGCCGAAGGCATTCGCGCCATTTTCGATCGCGAGCCAGACTATGTGATTTCGCCGGGCACCTATGACCAGAAGCATGTCGCGCGCATCGGCCACCTGTTTGATTGCATTGCCTATGGTCCGGGAATTCTGGATCTCGCCCATCGTCCCGACGAGTGGGTTGGCATCCAGGACATGATTCAATCGGCTCAGGTGATGGCGATCGGGCTTGATCTGCTCCTCCACGGCACGGCAAGATAACGGTGCGGCTCACGAGAAGAGCAAGACATTCCTGAATTGTTTTCCGCAGCGCAACAAACATGATTTACTCGCGTGCGGTTTCGCGCTTTGATCCGCGCGAATTTTGTGGGGAGATTGTAATGAAACCTTGGAAATCCATTCTGGCGGCAGCCGTATTGGCCCTGGCTTCCAGCACGGCCGCCATGGCCGCACGGACGGATCTCGTTGTTGGTGTCGTGCTTGAACCACCACATCTGGACCCCACTGCCGGTGCGGCCGCTGCCATTGACGAAATCGTCTATGCAAATGTGTTCGAGGGTCTGACCCGGATCACGGAAACCGGAGAAGTCGCGCCTGATCTGGCCGAAAGCTGGGAGATCTCCGAAGACGGCAAGGTTTACACCTTCAAGTTGCACACCGGTGTCAAGTTTCACGATGGCACCGACTTCACCGCCGAGGATGTAAAATTCTCGCTGGACCGCGCGCGCGCCGAGGATTCTACCAACGCCCAGAAGGGGCTGTTTGCCGCGATCGATTCAGTCGAAGTGGTCGATCCCGCTACGGTCAAAGTGTCGCTGAAATACCCGGAGGGCCTTTTCCTCTACAATATGGGAGTGGGCGACGCAGTCATCGTGGCTCCTGAATCCGCAGACACCAACAAGGAAAAGCCCATCGGCACAGGCCCCTTCAAATTCGACAGTTGGGCCAAGGGTTCTTCCGTCAAGCTATCGAAGGTCGAAGGCTATTGGGGCGATCCGGTGGCGCTCGACAAGGTTGAGTTCCGCATCATTCCAGACGCCGCGGCCGCTGTTCCGGCACTCCTGTCGGGCGACGTGCAGGCGTTTCCGAATGCTCCCGTGGGTGATGCCCTGCCGCAAATCGAGGCCGATCCACGCCTCAAGGTTGTCATCGGCACGACCGAGGGGGAGACCCTTCTGTCGATGAACAACAAGAAGCCGCCTTTCGACAAGCTCGAGGTACGTCAGGCAATCGCCTCCGCCATCGACCGCAGCGCAGTCATCGCCGGAAATGGCACAGGCCTCGGCACGCCGATCGGCTCGCACATGTCTCCAGCCAACCCGGCCTATATCGACCTCACGGGCACCTATCCGTTCGATGTGGCGAAGGCCAAGGAGTACCTGAAGGCAGCCGGTCTGGAGAATGGATTTTCCGCAACGCTCAAACTGCCACCTCCGCCCTACGCGCGTGAAGGCGGACAGGTCATCGCGTCTCAGTTGCGCGACATTGGCATCAATCTGGAAATTGTCCCGGTCGAATGGG
This sequence comes from Rhizobiaceae bacterium, assembly GCA_023953905.1. Taxonomy (GTDB): domain Bacteria; phylum Pseudomonadota; class Alphaproteobacteria; order Rhizobiales; family Rhizobiaceae; genus Arvimicrobium. The sequence continues at coordinate 90,196 of JAMLJA010000001.1, forward strand.
CTGATTGGCTTAGCCAGGTGTTCAAGGAGAAAGACTTCGACCTGACGATCATCTCGCACACCGAGGCGAACGATATCGATATCTATTCGCGGCCCGGATACTACTTCCAGTATGAGAACCCGGAATTCAACAAGGTGATCGAAGAGCTGAAGATCACCAACGATCCTGCCAAGCGCAACGAACTGCTCGGCTCGGCGCAAAAGATGCTCGCCCACGACGTGCCGGCGGTCTACCTGTTCGAATTGCCGAAGGTGGGCGTTTGGGATGCCAAGCTTGAGGGCATGTGGGAGAACGCACCGACACAGGCCACGGACCTGACCAAGGTGAAGTGGGTGGATTGATCCGCCTGCGAGGCCAGCGAAAGACATGTGAGGCGGCGGGAACTCCCGCCGCACTCGACTTTGGGGGCTTCTGAGCATGGCCGCCTATCTCGTCAAGCGTCTCCTGGTCGGCCTAGTCACACTTCTGGCCGCATCGATAGTCGTCTTTTCGGTGCTTGAAATAGTGCCCGGCGATCCGGCGCAGCTCATGCTTGGCATGAATGCGACACCCGAAGCTGTAGCGGCGCTGCGAGAGCAGCTCGGGCTCGATTTGCCCCTGATCTGGCGCTATCTCAGCTGGCTGGGCGGCTTCTTCGTGCTCGATTTCGGGCGATCCTATACATATTCCGTACCGGTCAGCGAATTGATTGCGGAGCGGATTGTCGTTTCACTTCCTCTCGCAATCATCTCACTGATCCTTTCGACGGCGATCGCAATTCCGGTCGGCCTGTTCGCGGCGGCTCGGCGCGGGAAGGCCGCGGACGCAGTCTCAATGGGGCTGTCACAGTTCGGCGTTGCGGTTCCCAATTTCTGGTTCGCGCTGATCCTGATCTACGTCTTCGCCGTCTGGTTGCGCATGGTGCCGGCCGGCGGATTTCCCGGCTGGAGCGCTGGGTTGTGGCCTGCTTTGAAGGCGCTGATCCTGCCCGCCATCGCCCTTGCGCTGCCGCAAGCCGCCATTCTTGCGCGCGTCACACGGCAGGCACTGCTTGAGGTTCTGGGCGAGGACTACATTCGCACCGCACGCGCCAAGGGCATGCCGTGGCGATACGTGCTCTGGCGGCATGCCCTGCGCAACGCCATGATACCGGTGCTCACCATACTCGGGCTGCAGTTTGCTTTCCTTCTGGCGGGTACCATCATCATCGAGAACGTGTTCTACCTGCCGGGCCTCGGACGCCTCATCTTCCAGGCGATCACACAGCGCGATCTCATCGTTGTGGAAGGCGTCGTCATGCTGCTGGTCGTCGCGGTTATCGTCGTCAACCTGCTGGTCGACCTGTCCTACGCCCTCGTCGACCCCCGCCTGAGGAGCCGTCGGTGAGCGATCAGCTTTCGATCACCCAGGATTCGTTCGGGAGTATCCTTGCTCGCGCCTTCCGCAGCCGCTCCTTCGTGATCGGTTTCATCCTCACGGCGATCGTTGCTCTGATGGCGGGCATTTCGTTTTTCTGGACACCTTATGACGTCACGAAACTGATCGTCTCCGATCGCATGCAGCCGCCTTCAGCAGCGCACTGGTTCGGGACCGATCATTTCGGACGTGACAATTTCTCGATGATCATGGTGGGCGCCCGGAACTCGATCGCGGTGGCGCTCGTTGCCGTTGGAATCGGCATGGGCTTGGGTGTGCCGCTCGGGTGCTGGGCCGCCGCGTGCGGCGGCTGGATCGATGAGACGCTGATGCGCTTCAACGATCTTGTATTTGCCTTCCCTGCCCTGCTTTCAGCGGTCATGATCACGGCGATCTTCGGTCCGGGCGCAATCAACGCCATCATTGCCATCGGCATTTTCAACATTCCGGTTTTTGCGCGTGTCGCGCGCGGCGGCGCGCTTTCGATTTGGCCTCGCGAGTTCATCCTTGCCGCGCGAGCCTCCGGCAAAGGCCCGATGTTGATCACCATCGAGCATGTCCTCCCAAACATCGCCAATCTGCTGCTCGTGCAAGGGACGATCCAGTTCGCTCTGGGTATTCTGGCCGAAGCCGGCCTGTCCTATGTCGGTCTCGGCGCACAACCGCCGATGCCGAGTTGGGGGCGCATGCTGTTCGATGCGCAGACCCGTATGGTGGTTGCCCCCTATCTCGCCCTGTTCCCCGGTTTCGCCATCGTCCTCACCGTCCTCGGCCTCAACCTGCTGGGCGACGGTCTGTCCGACACGCTCGATCCAAAGTTGAGGCGTCAGCGGTGAGTTTGCTGGAGATAGAGGGGCTGGACCTGTCGATCGGCGACAGCCGCATCCTGAAGGGTGTGGACCTCTCAGTTGCTCCGGGTGAGGTCATGGGGCTCGTCGGAGAATCAGGCTCCGGCAAATCGATGACGGCGCTGACCTTGATGCGCCTGCTTCCCGAGGCTGCACGCGTTTCCGGCCGCGTCACATTTTCAGGTATCGACATCCTAGCTGCCGATGAAGCGCGGATGTGCGCTCTGCGCGGTGACGACATCGGCATGGTCTTCCAGGAACCCATGACAGCCCTCAACCCGGTGAAATCCATCGGCGAGCAGGTGGCGGAAGGGATCAGATGGCACACGGGTGCCAATCGCGCGGACGCAGAGGCCCGCGCAAAGACGATTCTCGACCGGGTGGGTTTGCCCGAAAGCCGGTTTCCGCTGTCGCGCTATCCGCATGAGTTGTCCGGCGGCCAGCGGCAGCGAGTTGTCATCGCGATCGCCTGCGCGCTCAAACCCAAGCTGCTCATCGCCGACGAGCCGACAACCGCGCTCGACGTGATGTTGCAGGCGCAGATCCTTGAACTGCTCCGCGATCTTGTCGATGAAAACCGGATGGGCCTGCTGCTGATTTCGCACGACCTTGCGGTGGTCGCGGACATGGCAGACCGTATCACGATCATGCGTAGCGGAGAGGTCATGGAAGCGGGCGAGACTGCGCGCACGCTTTCCGAGCAACTGCATCCCTATACGCGACAACTCGCCCTTGCCTCGATGCATGTGCCCGAGAGATCGAAGGTTCACGCCGCCAACGGACCGAACTTGCTGGAAGTGCAGCAACTGACGCGCGACTATCCCTCACGTCGCGTTTCCTTGTTCACGCCCGGCGAGCCAACGCGCGCCGTCGATCACGTTTCCTTTTCGATGCATGCGGGACAGTCGATGGCATTGGTTGGGCGATCCGGCTGCGGCAAGTCCACGCTCGCGCGCATGATCCTGGCGCTCGACAGACCGACATCAGGCGACATCAGCTTTCGCGGCATGTCCTTGGCTGGAAAAAGCGAGAGTGAATTGCGCGTTGCGCGGCGTGACATGCAGGTCGTCTTTCAGGATCCGTATGGCTCCTTCGATCCGCGCCATCGGGTCGAGCGCCTCGTCTCCGAGCCGCTGCATCTCCTGTACAAGCGCCCCACTCCCACGGAGAGGCGGGAAATGGTGGCTCGTGCGCTCCACGAGGTCGGCCTCGGCGCCGATGACATGCACAAATACCCGCATGAGTTTTCAGGCGGCCAGCGCCAGCGTATCTCGATTGCCCGGGCGTTGATCACACGGCCCAAACTTATCATTGCCGACGAGCCGGTATCGGCCCTCGACGTGTCCATCCGGGCGCAGATCCTAGATCTCTTCGCCGAGCTGAACCAGCGGTTGGGGGTCGCATATCTTTTCATCACGCACGACCTGACGGTGGCCCGCGCGATCACCGACGACGTCATGGTGATGCATGAAGGAAAAATCGTTGAATCGGGGCGCACGGCGGATGTTCTGGACAATCCCCGATCGCAGGCCGCAAAGGAGCTGGTAGCGGCCGCTCCCGATCTTCATCGCGCCATCGTCAGGCGGCTGCGCGAGGAAGGCTGAGCCCGATCACTATCCGCCACCCTTGATGACATCGACCGGCTGCAGCCCGAGCGCGTCCAGCACCCGCCGCAGAAGTTGCACCTCTTGCGCCGCAAGTTGATGGTCGGCCTTGGCGATTTCGGCCATGTGTTGGGCCAGCGCCTGCCGCCGCTCCAGATTGAGGCCGCGAAACATCGCCAGCGCCTGAGAACCGTTCGTCTCATAGCCAAAATCGTTCAGATAGCGGATGACGCCATCAATGCTATCCTCACCAATGCCGAATGACTCACGGCAAATGCGTCGGAAAATGGCCATTTCGTGCTCTTCGACCTCGCCATCGGCAAGGATCATGCGAAACAGAAGCAGCAGTTCCGCCGCAAGCACGGGGTCGTTGGCCACCTTGCGAACCCCCGGATCTCCATCGAGCAAAGACCGTATCTGAGCAACCAATCCGCCTGCCATGTCGCCATCCCTGTCAATCGCTGTCCTTTGGTAGCCGGTTTTTCAGCTTGCGCAACCGATGCGTCTGTGATCGATGCGCGCAATCCTCTTACCGTTGCGCTCTGGAAACATGTTTGAACTCGCCACTGAGACGGTTTTGCTGCTCGCCGTGGCGGCATTCACCGCTGGTTTCGTTGACGCGATCGCCGGCGGAGGCGGGTTGATCGTCATTCCGTCCCTGTTGCTTGCCGGACTGACGCCGCTGCAGGCGCTCGCGACAAACAAGCTGCAAGGGCTTTTCGGAAGCGGATCCGCCACCATCACCTACGCCTCGCGCGGACTGATCGACTTTCGCCGGCACCTGCCGTCGGCAGCCATGTCACTTGTCGGGTCGATTGGCGGCGCGCTTGTGGCGAGCATAGTGCCGGGCCAATGGCTGCAGATCGCCCTCCCCGTGATGCTGGTGGCAATCGCCCTCTATTTCGCTTTCAAGCCGAACATGGACGACGTCGACCGCGCGCAGCGCCTGTCACCCCTTGCATTCGCCCTTATCGCAGCCCTCGGCGTAGGCTTCTATGACGGCGTCTTCGGCCCCGGCGCCGGTTCATTCTTCATGCTTGCCTATGTCACACTGGCGGGCTTTGGAATGCTCAAGGCGACCGCGCACACCAAGCTTCTGAACTTTGCATCCAACATCGGCGCCTTCGCCGCATTTGCCTTCACCGGAGCCATTCTCTGGAAGATCGGATTGCTGATGGGCGTTGCGCAATTCCTGGGCGCGCGTCTGGGCGCGACAATGGCGATCCGCAACGGCTCGCGGATCATCAAGCCGCTGCTGGTCATCGTTTGCGTGGCATTGGCGATCCGGCTGCTCATCGATCCCGCCAACCCGATCCATGTCTGGCTCGTCCAGTAGAAGGGCCGTGACAACGCTCCTCGCCGCGCTATGATGGATCGGAGGAGCGACGATGGAAAGCCAGACGACGAAAGACGTTCAGCGCTACTGGCATCGCACGCCGGCACCCGGGCTCGCCGGTCTGGTCACAGGCTTTCACGCTTATACGGAAGACGGCGGTGCCATGGACGGGCTGGTCGAAGCCGCGTCGCTGACAATTCCGTTGATCATCAATTTCGGCAGTCCGTTCCGGATCGGCCTTGGCAGAAAACCGTCCTGCATGGACACGCAGACGAGTTTCGCTGCCGGGTTGTTTCTCGGTCCTGTGATCATGGACTCCGACGGTCATGCCGAATGCGTGCAGGTCAATTTCACACCACTGGGTGGGCGCCGCTTCTTCGGCATTCCAATGAGCGAATTGGCGGACCGCATGGTGCCGCTGTCCGATCTCGGCGATCGCGAAATCGCCGGACTTGCCGCTCGACTTGGCGAATTGAACTCGTGGGAGCATCGGCTGGATCTGGTCGAGTCCTTCATAGTCGAACGATTGCAGCGATCATCCACCTGCGATCCGGCCGTCGCCTGGGCCTTTGAGCGCCTCGCGGCAAGCTCTGGCCGGGAGCGCATTTCGGCGATTTCCGGAAGACTTGAGTGGAGCCGCCGCAAGACAGTCGAGCGTTTCCGCAAGGATCTTGGCCTGCCTCCCAAGGCAGTTGCGCGGATCATCCGCTTCAACACCGCGCGGGTCATCGCGCAACAGACAGCCGACCCAGACTGGGCGGACATAGCGGCGGCCTGCGCATATTCCGATCAGGCTCATCTGGCACGTGAGTTTTCCGAACTCGCAGGCAGCCCACCGACCACATGGCACGCCGCAGCGTAACATTTCTTCAAGACAGTGAGACGGGTTGCGTAGAGCATCCGGTCCATCGTCGAAAAAGGAGAACGCGATTATGACCGACAACGAACTGGAAGCACCACGTATCTATCCGACCTTTCGCTATCAGAACGCGCCTCAGATGATCGACTGGTTGCAGGAGGCCTTCGGGTTTTCCGTGCGTGCCAAGTATATGGATGGCGACAAGGTCGCGCACGCCGAACTCGCCTTTGGCTCGTCCATCATCATGCTCGGCTCGACGCGCGACGACGCCTATGGCGGCCTTGTTGGTGGCCCCGGTGGGACAAGCGCTGGAAAGTCAACGTATATCGCGGTTCCCGATGCCGACCTCGCCTATCGGAAAGCAAAATCAGCAGGTGCGAAGATCCTCCAGGAACTCACGGACCGCGACTATGGCAGCCGCGAATTCATCTGTGCCGACCCCGAGGGCCATGTATGGGCGTTCGGGACCTATTGGCCAAAAGCCGCCGACCCCGCAGAATGACAGTTGCCATGGCAAGGCCGTGCGCTTGAACCGACGACGGTTTGCGCACAGCCGCTTTGCCTCGCGGCGGCTTGCACCCTACAGCCTATGACCTAGACTATCGTGTCCACACAGTCATGTTGGATGGGAGGCCACGATGGACCAAGTGATCGACCCCGGCGCGGGCCAATTCGAACTGACCGAGGATCAGCGCGCGATCCAGGAAATGGCAGGCGCTTTCGCCCTGGATCGCGTCGCGCCAGACGCGCTTGAATGGGACAGGACCAAGCATTTTCCCGCCGATGTGATCCGTGAGACCGGCCCTCTCGGTTTCGGCGGCATTTATATAGGGGAGGATGTCGGGGGCTCTGGCCTCGGACGTCTCGATGCGGTTCTGATCTTTGAAGCGCTCTCGCGTGCCTGCCCGGCCTTTGCGTCCTTCATTTCCATCCACAATATGAGTGCGTGGATGATCGACACGTTCGGCAATGACGAGCAGCGCCAGCGTCTGCTGCCGGGACTGACATCGATGGACTTGCTGGCAAGTTATTGCCTGACTGAACCAGGCTCCGGTTCGGACGCTGCCGCTTTGAAGACGCGCGCCACTCGGAAAGGCAGCCGTTACGTTCTCAACGGCACAAAGCAGTTCATCTCCGGCGCTGGGGTCAGCGACGTTTATGTTGTCATGGTGCGCACTGGCGAAGACGGGCCGAAAGGCATTTCCACCCTCGTCGTACCCAAGGATGCACCCGGACTTTCCTTCGGTGCGAACGAAATGAAGATGGGCTGGAACATGCAGCCGACGCGGCAGGTCGTGTTCGAGGACTGCGAGGTGCCTGTCGAAAATCTGCTGTCAGACGAAGGCGCCGGCTTCAAGATCGCCATGGCGGGACTGGATGGCGGACGCCTGAACATTGCCGCCTGCTCTCTGGGTGGCGCTCAATCAGCGCTCGACAAGGCGCTGTCGTATAGCGGTGAGCGAAAGGCTTTCGGCAAGACGATCGATCAGTTTCAGGCGCTGCAGTTCAAGCTCGCCGACATGGAGACCGAGATTCAGGCCTCCCGGACGCTACTCTACACCGCCGCCTCCAAACTCGATCGCAAGACGCACGACGCCTCTAAATGGTCCGCGATGGCCAAGCGTTTCGTCACGGACACCTGCTTCGCGGTGGCCAATGACGCCCTCCAGGTGCATGGCGGCTATGGCTATCTGCAAGAATACGGCGTGGAGAAACTGGTGCGCGATCTTCGCGTTCATCAGATTCTGGAGGGAACCAACGAGATCATGCGCATGATCGTGTCACGCCATCTCTTGGCCAGCCGCTAGCCGCCAAAACATCCAAACGCCACCCGGCGAATATCCACCTTTCGGAGGAACTTGATCATGACCACAATCGCATTCATCGGGCTCGGGAATATGGGCGGGCCGATGGCCGCAAATCTGGTCAAGGCAGGCCACACTGTGCAGGGCTTCGATCTGATGCCAGAGAATCTTGCACTCGCCGCGGACTACGGAATTACCACGATGCGCGACGCGCGATCCGCCCTCGAAGGAGCGGAGGTCGTCGTAACCATGCTGCCGGCGGGCAAACATGTTCTTTCCGTCTATGAAGAGATCACCCCGTGGGTCGCCAGTGGCGCCCTGATGATCGACTGCTCCACCATCGACGTGGAGTCGGCCCGAAAGGCACATGATATAGCCAGCCGGCACGGCTTGCTTTCGATCGATGCGCCTGTGTCCGGCGGAACAGGCGGAGCGGCGGCTGGTACACTCACCTTCATGGCCGGCGGCTCCACGGATTCCTATTCCAAAGCCGAGCCAATCCTTCAGCCGATGGCCGGAAAGATCGTGCATTGCGGAGATCCCGGCGCGGGACAGGCAGCCAAAATCTGCAACAACATGATCCTGGGAATTTCGATGATCGGCGTCGCCGAAGCGTTTGTGCTGGCAGAAAAGCTCGGGCTTTCCCACCAGTCGCTTTTCGACGTGGCTTCGACATCATCGGGCCAGTGCTGGTCGCTGACAACCTATTGCCCTGTGCCCGGCCCCGTCCCCAATTCTCCGGCCAACCGCGACTACCGCCCCGGATTTGCAGCCGCTTTGATGCTGAAAGATCTCAAACTATCACAGGAGGCAGCGCAGGCAGCTGGCGCGGTCACACCGCTCGGCGCAGAAGCGACCCAACTCTATGCCTTGTTCAATGCGCTCGGTAACGGCGGCACAGATTTCTCTGGCATTATCCAGTTCCTGAGGGGCAAAGGCGAATAATCGTTTCGGCCCGCATGAATTGGTCCCGTAGAACCGCAGGAAAGCGCCAAATTCATCTTTGATTAAGCTCTCGATAACCTCACGGTAACGATGTCACTTTACAAGGAACTGCAAGGCGGTGATCGCAGCCGCCAAATGCTCCGGATCAGGTAGTGCGTACCGGAGCCGTGACTTTCGTAGTATCGAGTTCGCGAAAGACCACGCGTTGATTGTGGCAAAACCGCGCTTCTAAAGGAGCGCGGTTTTTGCGTGTTTGGTCTCACAAAACATGCGAGTTCGCAGTCCTGCCGGAGTGAACCGACCAGACGCTTTACTTGGGCCTTTTGCCTGCCAGCCTTTTGAAATTTGCTCCTACGCGCCGGCCTGCCGGCTTGGCCGCGGCAACGGCAGCGACATGCATCGCCTCTCCGCTGAGCAATGAAGGCATTTTGCCAGCAATGGCTTCCGGCCAGAAATTCCACATCGAACGGACAATCGTCATTTGCGCTGCCAGCGCCCCTTCAGCCATGGCCGAGGTCTTCTCCGACACCGCCCTTATCGTTTCTTTCGGCCACGGGCCTGAAGCCATGGCTTCGCTGGCGAGGATCGGCAGGCGAAGCGCGATCACGGCAGGAGCGAGAAGCAGATCCGCATGAACGGGATTGATCCCGATCATCTTCGGCAGTCTCTTGGATGGCATATGAGGGTGGCCTGTCCTGGCTTCGCGAGATCGGGATGACCTCGCTCACTATCTCGGCTGAAACTGAGGATCCACGGGAGGTCGCAAACCGTTCACCAGCCTGTTCGTTTCGTTGGCCTTGCCAACAACCGCGATCAACTCCGAGAACTGGGCATCCGACATGCCCTTCGCGCGCGCTGCCGCAGTGTGCGAATATGTACAGTATTCACAACCGTTCGTCACTGACACGGCCACGTAAATCAGTTCCTTGGTCAGCGGGTCCAGCGCGCCCGGTCCCATGATCTCCTTGAGAGCTTCCCAGGTCCGTTTTAGATGGGCCGGATCGTGCGCCAGCACCTTCCAGAAATTGTTGATCCAATCACTCTTTCTGGTTGCCATGATGTCGTCATAGACGGCGCGAACCTCTGGGTTGGCATCCTCATACTCGATCATGGGAACAAGCGGTTTGCCACTCATATCAAATCCTCCGATGTCGTGCGGATGCCCATGGCGCCCGCGCGTCCCAATCTAGTGAGCCTTCAGGTCACGCGCGGCGAGATCGAGCGCCTTGACGATTCGATCGCACGCCAAATCGATGTTTTCCGTGCTCCACATGAGAGGCGGCGACATGATCATGGTGTCGCCAGTTGCCCGCATCATAAGGCCATTGGCAACGGCATGATCGCGCACCACCACCGCGGCACTTCCCGCCGGCTCGAAGCGCGTACGACTGGCCTTGTCCTTCACGATCTCAATGGCGGCAAGAAATCCCATCGTCCGCACCTCGCCGACGAGCTCGTGGCCCGCAACGCGCGATTGGAGTTGCGCGGCGAGATAAGGACCGGTCACGTCCCGCACACGTTCAATCATTCCTTCCTGCTCGATGATGTCGAGGTTCTTCAGTGCAACGGCACACGCGACCGGATGACCGGAATAGGTATAGCCGTGATAGAATTCGCCACCCTTGTCCACCAGTGTCGCGGCAATACGGTCGCCAACCAGCAGAGCCGACAATGGCTGATAGCCGGAGGTGAGTGCCTTGGCGGTCGTGATGGTGTCCGGCTCGATACCCATTGTCTGGGCAGCGAACCATTGACCTGTCCGGCCATATCCCGTGATCACCTCGTCCAGCATCAGCAGAACGTCGTATTTGCGGCAGATGCGCTGGATTTCGGGCCAGTAGCTTGCTGGCGGGATCTTCACGCCACCCGCGCCCTGCACCGGTTCGCCGATAAATGCAGCGACATTTTCCGGCCCGGCTTCGAGTATGGCATCCTCGACGGCCTTCGCCGCACGCAGTCCGAAATCATGGTCGCTCTCGCCCGGCAGCGCCAGTTCGAATGCGTAAGGCATCATCACATGAACGATGTTCGGCACCTCGCCACCGAGCTGCGCGTGCATGCCACTCATGCCGCCCAGCGATGTGCCGGCAACTGTTGATCCATGATAGGCCATGTCGCGAGAGATGATCCGGTTCTTCTGCGGCTTGCCTTCCAGCGCCCAGAAATGCCGGACCAGGCGCAGCGCCGTATCGTTCGCCTCCGATCCGGAGGAGCCGAAGAAGACCTGATTCAGTCCCTCTGGTGCAATCGATGCGATGCGGTCGGCGAGAAGAGTGGCTGTCGGTGTCGTGCACCGGAAAAAGGAATTGTAATAGGGCAACTCCTTCATCTGTTCGTAAGCAGCTTGCGCGAGTTCGTGGCGCCCATAACCCACATTGACGCACCACAGCCCCGCCATCGCGTCGAGAATCTGGTTGCCTTCCGTGTCGTAGATGAATGCGCCGTCTGCACGCGAGATGATCCGTGAACCCGCAGCGCGCAAGTCCTTGTGGTCGGTGAAGGGATGCAGATGGTGCGCGCCGTCAAGGAGCTGAAGCTGCTTTAGCGAATAGTTTTGATATGTCATGCCGTTCGTCCCGTCTTTTGAATCAATTCTTCAATTGTCGAAGTGATGTCGGGTACGGGATGGCGGGGAATATCCGATGCGTGCGCACAGGCGGAGCAGTTCGACATGCAGCGTGCGCCTGGACGGCGTGGAAGCACTGCGCTGGGATGTTCTGTTCCGCCTGACCATGCATCAATCTAGACGAGCCTCGCGTCTGCATTCAAGGCTGCCAGCCGCATGTGATGAAGCAAGAGGATGTCGCTTCCATGGCCATGCGCGTCGTCGCGTCCGCACTCTGTCTGCCGGCTCGGGCGCATTATCAGAATGAGAAGGTCGCCCCGTCTACAAGGACACATGCATGAACGCAGCGCTCGAAACGGTCGAAACAGGGCTTGCTCCGTCTGAGCGTTCACGCCGTGGCGGCCGGGCGGGAAAGCGCATCAGCAACGCCGCGGCCTTCGACCAGGCTCCGTTCCGCCAATTGCGGCTTCCCTTCGAGCCGACGAAGCTCATTTCCGACGACGAACTCGAATCAATTCACCTCGCTTCATTGCGCGTATTGAAGGAGATCGGCGTTGACGTTCTCCATGACGAAGCGCGCCGGATCATGAAGGCACATGGCGCGGACGTGAAAGACGGCAGCGCTCGTGTCAGGTTCGATGGCGCGATGCTGCTTGAACTTGTGGCGCATGCACCTTCCGAATTCACCATTCACGCGCGAAATCCTGCCCACAATGTGCGTTTCGGCGGCAACAACCTCGTGCTTGCACAAATGGGATCGGCCCCCAATTGCTCCGATACGGACAAAGGCAGACGCCCCGGCAATCAGGTGGACTTCCGTAATTTCTTGCGCTTGGCACAGATGCACAATGCGCTTCACACGACCGGGGGTTATCCCGTCGAGCCGATCGATATTCATCCCTCGATCCGGCACCTGGAGTGCATACGCGACCTCGCGATCCTGACAGACAAGGTGTTCCACATCTATTCGCTAGGCAAGGAACGCAATGTCGACGGCATCGAGATCGCGCGTATCGCGCGCGGCATCACTGAAGAACAGCTTATTGAAGAACCATCCGTCTTCACGATCATCAATACCAACTCCCCTTTGAAGCTCGACATTCCCATGATGGAGGGCATCATCCAGATGTCGTCGCGCGGGCAGGTCGTTGTCGTCACGCCGTTCACGCTCTCAGGTGCGATGGCCCCGGTGACGATTGCAGGTGCGCTGGTCCAACAGAACGCGGAGGCCTTGGCGGGCATCGCATTTACACAGATGGTCAGAAAGGGCGCGCCCGTTGGATATGGCGGTTTCACCTCGAATGTCGATATGAAGTCCGGCGCGCCGGCCTTCGGCACACCCGAATATATGAAGGCTCAGCTTGTCGGTGGCCAACTCGCCCGTCGCTACAAGATACCCTATCGCACGTCGAACACATGCGCGGCCAATACGATCGACGCGCAAGCTGCCTATGAGAGCGTGTTCTCACTGTGGGGCGCTGTCCAGGCAGGGGGCAACTTCATGATGCATGGCGCCGGTTGGCTAGAGGGCGGACTGCGCTGTTCCTATGAGAAGACGATCCTCGATATCGACCTCCTGCAAATGGTGGCCGAATTCCTCACGCCTCTGGATCTCTCCGAAGATGCGCTGGCAGTAGACGCAATCCGCGATGTCGGCCCAGGCGGACATTTTTTCGGCACCGCGCACACGCAGGCAAGATACAAAGACGCTTTCTACGCTCCAATCCTTTCGGACTGGCGAAATTTTGAGACGTGGGCAGAGGCAGGCTCTCCGATTGCCATAGAACGGGCCAATCGTGTGTGGAAGGAACGCCTAGCGGCATATGAGGAGCCGCAGATGGACCCGGCAATCCGCGAAGAACTGGATGCCTTCGTTGAGAAACGCATTGCCGAAGGCGGCGCGCCCACTGACTTCTGATCTGCTCTGCACAAATTGCCATTTAGCGGTTGTAGCGGACTCTGTTTGTGAGCGACCGGATTCAAACTCTCGAAAAACGGACGTAAATCAATGAAATCCCACGTCAAAGCAGTTGTCATCGGTGGCGGTGTCGTTGGTTGCTCTGTGCTCTATCACCTGGCGCGGGCCGGCTGGACAGATGTCATGCTGATCGAGCGCTCGGAGCTCACGTCTGGTTCTTCCTGGCATGCGGCAGGCGGTTTCCATACGCTGAACGGGGATCCGAACGTCGCCAAGCTTCAGGCTTACACGGTTCAGCTTTACAAGGAACTGGAGGAGCTTTCCGGACAATCCTGCTCGCTTCATCTGACCGGCGGCGTCATGCTGGCAGACAGTCCAGAGCGAATGGACTTCCTGCGGCTCGCCCACGCCAAGGGCCGCTATCTTGGTATGGACACCGAACTCATCACGCCATCGGAAGCGAAGGCGATGTTCCCGTTTATGGACGAGAGCCATTTTGTCGGGGCCATGTGGGACCCCGTGGAAGGACATCTCGATCCGTCAGGAACGACGCACGCTTACGCCAAGTCGGCGCAGAAGCTCGGCGCGGAAATCGTGCTTCGCAACCCCGTCAAGGAGTTGACGCAGGACCCGGACGGCACATGGAACGTCGTCACCGAGAAGGGAACCGTCAAGGCGGAGCATGTCGTCAATTGCGGCGGCTTGTGGGCGCGCGAAATCGGCCGGATGGTGGGCCTCGAACTCCCGGTCCTCGCCATGGAGCATATGTATCTGTTGACCGAGCCGATGCCGGAGGTGGAGGCGTTCAATAAGGAAACCGGTCGTGAAATGGTCGGCGTGCTCGATTTCAAAGGCGAGATCTACACGCGGCAAGAACGAAACGGCATTCTCTTGGGAACCTACGAAAAGGCGTGCAAGCCCTGGTCGCCCGTGAACACTCCATGGGATTTTGGCCACGAGCTGCTGGCTCCCGACCTCGACCGGATCGCACCGTCGCTCGAACTCGGCTTCAAGCATTTCCCCGGCATTGCCAATGCAGGCATCAAGCAGGTGATCAATGGCCCCTTCACTTTTGCTCCGGATGGCAATCCTCTGGTCGGCCCCGTCCAGGGGCTGACCAATTTCTGGTGCGCATGCGCCGTGATGGCCGGCTTTTCGCAAGGCGGCGGAGTGGGCCTTGCCCTGTCGAACTGGATGGTCAATGGCGACCCCGGTTTCGACGTCTGGGGTATGGACGTGACGCGCTTCGGCGAGTGGGCAACGCTGCGCTATACCAATGCCAAGGTCCGCGAAAACTACTCCCGCCGTTTCTCGATCCGCTTTCCGAACGAGGAATTGCCGGCAGCAAGGCCGTCACAGACCACGCCGCTCTATGACATGATGGTGGCGCAGAATGCGGTCATGGGCGACAGCTGGGGTCTCGAAACGCCACTCTGGTTCGCCCCGGCGGGCACCCCGGCAAAGGACATCGTTTCGTTTCGCCGCTCCAACGACTTCGAGCATGTTGGCAATGAGGTGCGCGCCGTGCGCGAAAGCGTTGGCGTCACCGAGATCGCCAACTTCGCTAAATACGAGGTCGTCGGCAAAGGCGCGGAGGACTTCCTCAACCGCCTGATGACAAACCGTATGCCGAAGAAGGGACGCATCATCCTGACGCCGATGCTGAACGAATTCGGCAAGCTGATCGGCGACTTCACGATCGCCAAGACCGCCGACGACAGCTTCATGATCTGGGGCTCATCCGCTGCCCAGAAATATCACATGCGCTGGTTCGAGAAGCACCTACCGCAGGACGGAACGGTTCGCATTCACCGTTTCGACCAGACGCTTGTCGGACTGTCGATCGCGGGACCCGACTCGCGCGCTGTCCTTCAGAAACTCGTCGACGAAGATGTCTCTTCGGCGGCATTCCGCTTCATGGACTTCCGGAGAATGTCGGTCGGGGGCGCGCCTTGCTTGGTCAATCGAATCACCTACACCGGCGACCTTGGATATGAAATCTGGATGGAGCCTGCCTATCAGCGACTGGTTTACGCCGCCATTAAGTCGGCCGGTGAAGAATTCGGCATTGTCGATTTCGGCATGCGGGCGCTGCTGTCCATGCGTCTTGAGAAGAACTTTCCAACATGGTTCCGTGAGTTGCGCCCCATTTATGGGCCGTTCGAGGGCGGGATGGATCGCTTCATCAAGATGGAGAAGAACGACTTCATCGGCCGGGACGCAGCCGCCAGGGAAAAAGCTGACGGCGCGAAGCTTCGGCGCGTTTCGCTCGTCGTGGACGCTATTGATGCGGATGTGATGGGCGACGAGCCAATCTGGGCCAGGGTTGGCGGCAAGGATTTCGGCACGGTGGGAAAAACGCATGAGTTTGGCGCTCCGCGTTTCGATGCCAGCGGCAACGCTGTCCGTGGCTCATCCGCCGCCAGCGGTGCGTCAGCCACCCGCGGTCTGCATGACGGCGATTGGTCAGTCGTCGGTTGGGTTACCTCGGGCGGATATGCACATTTCGTCGGCAAGTCACTCGCGCAGGGTTACGTCCCCGCCGAACTCGCGGAAGACGAGACAGAAGGTCTTTTTGAGATCGAAATACTCGGCCATCGCTGTCCCGCCCGCATTAATGTCGAGCCGCTCTTCGATCCAAATGGCGAAAAGATGCGTCAGTAGATTTTCGGCCCGTGTTGTTCCCGCCCGCGTACCGTGATACCCGCCCGTCCAAGCGGCACGGCTAAGCTGGATACGGGACGACACGTTGATCAACAGATTCCGGAACTGGGTGCGCTGGGTTGGCGAAGGCAAGCTCGGCGGTGTCAGCGCTTCGCTTGCACTCGCCGCGCTGTACGCGCTCGTCCAGATCTGTGTCCTCACGCTGGTCGCCCGGCTGACGGGCACGGCGACAAGCATCGACGATGCCGAGCAGCTTATCTACGTCCCGCATCTCTGGGCTGGCTACGGAGGCTCCCAGCCGCCCCTGTTCACATGGATTTTCTGGGGCCTCGCGCAGCTTCTGGGCCCAAATCTCCTGACACTGAAAATTCTGAAATACGCAATTCTGTTTCTGGCGTTCTTCGCCGTGCATCGCGCGCTGGTTCTGCTCGGCTTTTCATTGTTGACGGCATCGGCGGGCGCTCTCGGCATGATGACGATGCCGCAGTTCTTCTGGGAATCGCAGCATACACTGACCCATTCCGTCGCCGCATTCGGATTTTCTGCACTTGCCGTCCTGGCATTGGTGAATCTCCTGCAGCGGAAGACAACGCTGTCCTACGTGCTGTTCGGTGCAGCAGCGGGACTGGCGATGCTGTCCAAATTCAACGATGCAATCTTCATTGCGGCGTTGGTCATAGCGGCGATCTCCCTGCCCGCTCTACGTCCCGCCATCCTCAGTCGGCGCATTTTTCTAAGCCTTGCGGCCGTGCTCGTGATGCTTACGCCTACCATGGTGTGGAGCATTTCTAATATGGACGCTGTGCTGGCGCGGACGAGGAAGCTCGGGATCGTCTCAACCGGCTCATTCCTGGACATCCGCCTGGCAGGCCTTGGCTCTCTGGGAGAATCCATCGTCAATTTCACGGTGGTGACCATCATCATTGCGGCCGTCGCGTTCACTATGGAGCGCTGCAATCCGTTCCGCCCCGTCAGGGAAAACACGACGAACTCGGCTCTCGTCGGGCGCATCATCCTGGTCAGTCTGGCAATCGTCGTGGCGCTGATGATGATCAGCGGCACCACCAAAGTCCCTGATCGATGGCTGACGCCGTTCCTGTTCCTGCTGCCCGCCTGGATCGCAATTCGAGCCGAGCGTCTCGGTCCAGTGGGCGGCAAGGTTCAGGTGCATTTCCTGGCGGCAGCGATCCTGGTTGCGATGCTGGTGATGCCCGTCACCTGGTACAAGCAGGCGATTGGAGGAAGCGGCAAATCGCGCAGTGCACGCATGGATCACGCGTTCCTGCTCAAGGGCTTCGAGAAGGAAGGACCGGTGCGCACAATCATCGGCTATTCGTCCTGGATCGGAAATTTCAGGCTCGTCGATCCATCCTTGGTGCTCCTCAACGAAGAGGTTCCAGATTTCTCCAGGCGGGTCGAGGAACCCGCCGTAGCGACATGGCTGAATCAGCCGTGCCCGCCCCCGCATATCTGGTATCCCCTGAGGGATGTGGGATATCGTTTCGCTGATCGCGTCAGCTATGTCGATGTGCCAGAAAGCTTCGGCGGGACGCGGCGCGTGTTCTACATCAGGCTGGTCAAGGAAGGCGATCCGTCCATACCGCCAAACGGGCGCCTGTGTAGCGAATGGTGGCTGCAACCACGCCGCTGAATAGCACCGCCGGCAATTCGCCAAGCTCGAGTTCTCAGGCGCGAAAGCGTGATTTGCAAAGCCGGCGCAGTGTATTGATCAGGTTCGCCGGCAGGTGTCGCGAGGCAATAAAGGGCAATCCCTTTCTGGGTGCCGTCCAGCCGACGACCTGGAGTTCTTCGGCAGCCGGCTCGTGGCGCTTTGCAAGCGCCCAGCTGGTGCAGTCGATCGCCGCCACTTCCGCCTCGCCGCTCGCGACAGCGATTATCGAGTTGCGATGACCGCCGCTGAGGATGCGCTCCGAAAAAATGTCGAGGCTCTCGCCCATTGCCTCGAGATCGCGCGAGAGCGCGATGAGGCCCGACATAGAATCGGAACTGTTGAAGACGAAGCGCCGTCCACGCAAGCGGTCGACCGGAATTGCTGCCCCGTCGGATCGCGGCGGGACGTCTCCGGATCCTGCGACCCTGCTCATGACAATCGCGCTTGAATACAGTTCGCCGTGCCCGCCTTCGAAACCGGAATAGTCCGGCTGTCCGATGACAATGGCATTCTGGATGAGGCCAAGCTCAATCGGCCCCCAGCATGTCTGGCCGAAAATGAGTTTGGGATGGTTCCACACCGCGGGAAGATGCAACTCGTCCGGAGGGAGAGTTGCGGGGTCAGGCGCGAGCGGCATGCCGTGCACGTCGGCAATGCCGCCCTCGACAGCGGGCATGTCAGAGTTGCGACGCGTCAACTCCAAAGGCGACGGAATGCCGGCGGCCCGCATTCGTTCGCTGATGGCGGCCCATTCCGCGTCGACTTCGGATTGCCTCTCCGACCAGTCATACATGGGCAATGCTGCGATATGGTCGGTCAATGGAGACGCTTGATATGGAAAAGGAACTACGTTCAGAACAAGCCCATTACAGAATTATAGACGCCTGCCCTATGAGGGGCACACCGCTATTCCTTGGGCGGTTCGGCAGGAATTGGCGCAGTTCCGAGGCCGTTGACATTTCGGCTTCGCATGCGCGGACGGAAGGCGGCCCCTGACTCTGGGGTGCGCCTGAGGAAGGGATGTATCACAGGCTCCTTGGCCTTCAAGGCAAAATCCAAGAACAGATCGAGATAGCTGCGATAGACATAGCCGCCATTCATCGCCAGCCATTCCTGCCGCCGCTCGCGAAAAAGCCGGGGCAAACGGTACCAGGCCGCCGTCGGCGCCTTGTGGTGCACCAGATGCAGATTGTTATTGAGAAAAAGCAGGGAGAGCGGCGATTTCTCGACAATCACCGTGCGACCGTCAGGCCGCTCCGACCACTGATGTTCGGCAAAGGTGCGGATGGCAATGATGGATTGCCCCAACCAAACCGGCACCAGGATGTAAAGCCACAGCGGGATTTGCGAACCCAGAATGATCAACGGAACTACCACCGCGAGGCCGGCAATGTGCCAGAGCCATGCAGCGCGGACGCCGCGTTCGTTTTGACGTAGCCGCCGCAATTCGGAGGTAAGGAAGATCCAGCTCCCAAGGAGCGGACCAAGCACGATGCGCCCAAGCATGGTGTTGTTGAGCTTCAACACCGCCTTCATTATCGACGGCATCTGCTCGTGCTGCCAAAAGGCTCGGTAATAGCTTTCGGGATCATCAAACGGATCCGTCAAGCGCTCGTCGGCATGGTGGCGCAGGTGCAGCGCCCGAAAACGTCGGTAGGGATATATGATCCCGATGGGCAGCCCGACCAGAAGCTCATTGAGCGTGCCAGACCGCGTCGGGTGACCGTGCGATGCCTCATGCATCAGCGAGGATTGAAGCGCCAGAACCACACCCAATGCGATCAAGGTAGAGACGGGATAGAGCGGATAGACGAGAAACACCAATAACGCCCAGGTTCCATAACAGGCAGCTATGAGTGCCACCGTTGGCCATTCGACAGCAGGCCGTCTTGCGTGTTTGTGTGTATCGCTAACCATTCATCCTCATCTCGCCGGGCGCGGAATCATCACGCCTCCTGACACAACGCTGTCAGGAGGTGGTGATTTGTTCAATGCGATTTCGCGAACAGTATGTTGCTTTTGCAACTCAAAGGCATCATTTGTTGTGAGAACACACCAATGGGGTCATTTTCAGCAATGGTGGACAAGCGTGATCTGTCGGTGACGTTCAGGGAACGCCTGCGCCAATTGCTGCAACGGGCCGATCTCAATCAATCGTCGTTCGCGGCCGCCGTCGGCATTGACCGCTCCGCCTTGTCGCAATTGCTGTCGGGCTCGTCCACGCGCCTGCCCCGTGCCGAGACGCTGCTCAACATCGCAAACGAATACAAGGTGTCGCTGGACTGGCTACTGGGCCTCAGCCAGAGCGAGGCCCTGACCGGGGAGTTGCGTCCAAGCTTCGAGATCGAGGAGGGATCGAGCGCATTTGGCGAACCGCTCATGACCAAATGGCACGCGGAAGCCAACGGCATGAAGATTCGCTACGTTCCGGCAGGCATTCCGGATCTTCTCAGAACAAGGGAACTGATCGACTACGAGTCCGACATTTCACGCCGCAGCAAGGAAGCGCAGCACGGAGAGGCCCAGCTTCGCATCGACTACAACCGCCTGCCCGGTACCGATATGGAAGCCTGCATGCCGCGGCACACGATGGAGATCTTTGCGCGCGGGCTCGGCGTGTGGACAGGTTTTCCGGAGGATGCCCGCAAACGTCAGCTTGAACACATGGCCACGCTGCTGGACGATCTCTATCCGGGATTTCGCCTCTATCTCTACGACGGTCGACAGCGCTACTCGGTGCCCTATACGATCTTCGGGCCGCGTCGCGTCGCCGTCTATGTCGGGGATATGTATCTGGTCTTGAATGCGACTGAATTGATCAGCACGTTTACACGGCACTTCGACACGCTGATCAAAGCAACCGAGATACATGCACACGAAGTCGCCGCCTTCGCACGCGCTCTGCCGACGCGATGAAGGCGTGGACCTCTATTGTAGGACCGGTTTCTTTAAGAAGTCGCTTCGATCGCTCGACTTGATGCGCAGCCACATTTCACGCCGGTCGCGGATGATCCGAATAGGAATTTCGGTGCCCGCCGGGCCACTTGCCCAGACCTTGCGGTAAAAGTCCGCCAGTCCGTCGACCTCGAGATTGCGTACATCCGCAACGATGTCGCCCTGTCGAACTCCAGCCTGAGCTGCCGGACCGCGCTCGTCGACATTGATCGTGACGACCCTCCCGTCACTTTCGGCCGAGTACATTCCAAGCCAGGGACGCGGTTCCCTGTCGATCCGTCCTCGGCTCAGCAGATCATCGAGGATCGGCTTCAAGAGGTCCACCGGAACGACCATGTTGATGTCTTCCGACTCTCCGTTGCGCAGCATCTGCAACATGAGCGAGCCGATGCCGACGAGTTCCCCCGCCGAATTGATCAGAGCGGCACCGCCCCATGACGGGTTGGCGGGCGACGTAAAGATGGCTTCCTCCAGCAGATACTCCCAATAGCCCGCGAATTCCTGCTTCGCGACGATCGCGGCCTCGACCGGTCGCCCAAGAGCATCAGCCAGCACAACTGCATCGCCGGTGTCGACTTCTTGCGAATTGCCAAGAACGATGGCCGGAACGTCCAACTGTCCCATGGCCTGGACCAGACCGAGGCCGGACTCCTGATCATAGGCCAGCGCATGGCCGGGCACCACGCGACCGCCTGCCGTGGTCAACCAGACATTTTCCGCCTCGGTAATGAGATATCCGATCGTCAGAACCAGACCGTTGTCGCGAATGACGGCTCCACTGCCGGTGCGCTCCGTACCGAGAACGCCCGCGGTAAAAGCGTCCTCTGGAATGATCGACTGAACCTGCACAATCGACTGGATCGCCTTATCGATACTCAATTGCATCTCCTGCATGACGGCTCGGACCGTCTCAAATCACATGACTATCCTATTCAGATAGGCCGAGGGGGGTCTACCCTCAACCACTGCGCTCGCCTTCGCTTCCACATCGAGCAATTGACGACATATAAAGATTTCCTTATATCCTCCAAATCTCGTTCCTGCGAACCGTTCCCCCATCAGAGGCGTTCAGCCATGCACAATCCGATAGATGCCTTGCTTGCGGAGAAAGGCGTTCTGCTCGCAGATGGCGCGACCGGCACAAATCTCTTTGCGATGGGACTGGAGGCTGGCGAGGCGCCGGAGCTCCTCAACGAGACAGCACCCGAGACGATCGAGAAGCTGCATCAGGGTTTTGTCGACGCAGGTGCGGATATCATCCTGACCAATTCGTTTGGTGGTACACGCCATCGCCTCAAACTCCACCACGCGCAGGATCGAGTCTGCGAGATCAACAAACGCGCCGCCGAGATTGCGTGCGCCGTGGCGGAGAAAGCCGGCCGCAAGGTGATCGTGGCGGGCTCGGTCGGTCCCACAGGCGAGCTGCTGATTCCGCTCGGCGCGCTGTCCTATGAGGATGCGGTTGCAGCCTTCGTCGAACAGATGGAAGGTCTGAAGGCCGGCGGAGCCCAGGTCGCATGGATAGAAACCATGTCCGCGACGGATGAGATCCGTGCAGCGGCCGAGGCTGCGATCAAGGTCGGCCTTCCCTACACTTACACCGGTTCGTTCGACACGGCGGGCCGCACGATGATGGGACTGCTGCCGAAAGACATTCACGACGTCACCGACGGTCTCGCGCAACAACCGCTGGCCGTCGGGGCCAATTGCGGGGTCGGCGCATCCGACATTCTGGCGTCGCTGCTCGACATGACCGAGGCGAAGCCGGAGGCAACGGTAATCGTCAAGGGCAACTGCGGCATACCCGAGTTTCATGGATCGGAAATCCATTATTCCGGGACACCTATGCTGATGGGTGATTATGCACGCCTGGCGGTCGATTCCGGCGCCCGGATCATCGGCGGTTGCTGCGGAACGTCATTCGAGCACCTTGCCGCGATGCGCAAAGCGATCGACGCGCATCAAAAGGCGGACCGTCCGACCGTCGAGACGATCGTTGAGCGCATCGGGCCGATGCGCAACAAGCTCGCAACTGCCACTCCGACAGGAGAAGGCAGACGCGAGCGCCGACGTCGGGGCTGAGGCCGAGCCGACGCGCGAACCAATTCGCCCGCGCGTCGGATCAATGATCAGAGGCTTTCGATATCCTTGCGCGCCTGCGCCAGGATTTCACGCACCTTTCGGGCCTGGTCCGCGCTCAGTTCGCCCCTGCGAACGCGAATGAACACAGACTTGGCAAAAGCCCTGACTTCGTCGCCAAGCGCGACCTTGCCGCCTGCGCCGGACACTTCGTCAATCTGCGCATTGAGACGTGCGAGTTCCTCCGCATTCTCCTCCAGATAAGCCTTTCCGTCTTGTGTGATGGAATAGCGACGCTTGTTTCCGTTCGCTTCCGACACGACCAGATCGGCTTCTTCAAGCATCTGCAGCATCGGGTAGATCGCACCGGGGCTGGGGCTGTAGGTGCCTTGGAGCTTTGCCTCAAGCGCCTTGATGATGTCGTAGCCATGGCGCGGCTCCTCGGCAATCAGGCCGAGAACGACAAGTCGCAGCGCGCCGCCCTCGAAGAGACGCCGCCCTCGCCCGCCAAACGGGCCTCCCCGATGCCGACCAAAAGGACCGCCGCGGCCGCCCCCTCTGCCCGCGCGGTCGTCATCACTCGCACCTGCCATCATCCGCCAGCCGCCAAAACCATGTGAATGCATGTCGTACATTGAAAATCCTTTCAGAGACCATTGCATGAGACATATCTAGCAAAAGATATATCTTTTATAAGTCATGACTGACGGCATCTCGGTCTCTGTTCACCCGCCTGCTCGAAAATCCCATATTCAACTTACCGGTTGACAATCGAGAGCGCGGGCGATTATTAAACCACATGGTTGAATTACAGACAGCACAACTCGACACCGTGTTTCACGCGCTGGGCGACGCCACCCGGCGAAAGATGCTTCGCGAACTTGTGAAGGGTGAGAAGACCGTTGGCCAACTCGCCGAGCCTTTCTCGATGTCGCTCGCGGCGGCTTCCAAGCACATCAAGGCACTGGAAGGTGCCGGGTTGATCCGACGCGAGGTCCGCGGTCGAACGCATATGTGCCGTCTCGAGCCAGGCCCGCTAGCCAGTGCGCATGAATGGCTCGGCTTCTACGAGCGCTTCTGGAACCAGCGCCTCGATATCCTCGAACAGATCCTGCGCGAGGAGAATTCTCGAAATCCCAAAATCCCCAAGGAGCAGACCGATGAATGACACGATAATTATCAATGGCTATGGCGCACTGATCGAGCCCGCCACGTTCAAGATCGAACGCCTCCTGCCTGCGTCCGTCGAACGCATCTGGTCCTATCTCGTCGACAGCGATTTACGGCGCAAGTGGTTGGCGTCCGGTGATTTGCCATTGAAGGCCGGCGCTCCCTTCGAGTTCGTCTGGCGTAACGAAGAACTCAGCTCACCTCCCGGTCAAAGGCCCGAGGGTTTCCCCGAAGAGCACAGCATGAAGGCCGAGGTGGTTGATGTGGAAGCCCCCAACCGCCTCGTGATCACCTGGGGGACAGCGAGCGAAGTCACCTTCGAATTGTCGCCACAGGGCCAGGAAACGCTGCTCACTATCATCCACCGCCGTCTGTCGGATCGTGGATCGATCCTTAATGTGAGCGCGGGCTGGCACATGCATCTCAATGTTCTGGACGCGCGTGTCTCCGGCAGGGAACCCGATGCGTTCTGGAACGGATGGAAAAGGCTCAAGGCCGAGTACGAGCAGCGCCTCCCCGCCTGATGCTCGCGAAAAGGCCGGCAAGGGTCTCCCCTTGCCGGCCTGCCTCGCCGCCCTTGACCGGCTCCTTGCCCGTGCGATCCCACCCGGAAGAGCCGGCCTATTGCCACCGCCTTTCGATCGCGTGCCGAGGCCAGTCCGCCGCGATCCATGAAACCGTTCGCAAGCCCAAGCGAAGCGGCTCCGTTGCGATGACAATCTCTGCACAGTGGTCGAGGACATCCCGCCCCTGTACGTTCACCTGTAAGACGAAGCTACGAACCCAATCCTTGGATCTGATCAAACACATGCGCGTGAGCGTGATTTGATCGACCTTGACCACGCAGGCAGCGGCGAGCCTCAAACGGGAAAAGCCCGGCTGCCCGGGCCTTTCGACTTCGGTCAAGAATGCTCAGCGCTGGCTCTTATCCAGTGCCGAAGCCAGCCGCACCAGCGAGAGGAACTCGGCGCGATATCCAAAGGGATCACTGCCACGCGATGCACTGGCGATCTGTGAGATTTGATCCCACCCCATCGCGGCCGTCTGATCGGAATGGCGCAGTTTCTGGCCAAACGCCGCCACGGCCACCGAGAATCTCTGATCGCTCGATGCCTGATCGAAGGAGGAAATCTCGTTCGCGCTCGTGACTGGTGACGTAATGAGCTTAGAGACATCGGCGTCGGGTGCCTTGTAGCGGATTTTCACAAACGCATATTCGTCCGCATTGGCGATGCCGGCGCGACTATCCGTGGAAGCCTCGCCATACCGCAGATCGTCGATCATCTGCGGAGCACCCTTTGGCGTGATCTCGTAGATCGCCGTCACGGAATGACCAGAGCCGATCTCGCCGGCATCGACGCGATCGTTGTTGAAGTCTTCACGGTTAAGCACGCGGGTCTCGTAGCCGATGAGCCTGTATTCAGACACCTTGGCGGGATTGAACTCCACTTGGATCTTCACATCCTTGGCGATGGGAAAGAGCGTCGAAGACGCGTCTTGCACAAGAACTTTTTCCGCCTCCTGCAGCGTATCGATATAGGCTGCCGTGCCGTTCCCGTTCTGCGCGATTGTCTGCATCATCTGGTCGTTCAAATTGCCGCGACCGAATCCGAAGACCGACAGAAAGACGCCAGACTCACGCTTTTCCTCGATGATGCGCTTGAGATCATCGTCATCCGACTGACCGACATTGAAGTCACCGTCCGTGGCCAGCATCACCCGGTTGACGCCATCCTTGACGAAGGACTTCTCTGCCAGGCGATAGGCTTCCTTGATGCCGGCCTCCCCCGCAGTCGAGCCGCCGGGAATGAGACTGTCGATTGCGTCGAGTATCTTGTTCTTTTCCGACGCCTTCGTGGGTTCGAGCACGGTGCCCGCATTGCCAGCATAGGTGACGATCGACACAGTATCGTCAGGGCGCAGCTTGTTGACGAGCAGACGGAAAGCCGACTGTAGCAGAGGCAGCTTGTCTGGCTGGTTCATAGAGCCCGAAACATCCAGCAGGAACACCAGATTTGCCTTCGGCTGCTCCGCCGGCTGGACGTCATAGCCCTTGATGGCGACATGCATGAGTTTGGTGTTTGCGTTCCACGGTGTCGGCATGACGGCAACCGTGGTGTTGAAGGGCGTCTTGGCGGAGTCCGGACCTTTCCAGTCGTAGGGAAAGTAGTTGATCATCTCCTCGACGCGCACCGTGTCGGCCTGCGGCAGCAGACCCCGCTTCAGCGATGCACGGACAAAAGAATAGGAAGCCGTGTCGACATCGATAGAAAAGGTTGAAACTGGATCTTCCAGCGCAGAGCGAACCGGATTCGTCTTGAACTCCTCCAGACGATCGCGATTCTCTTCCATCTGCACAAATGAATCTGCAGGCGCGGGCATTATCTCCGACATCGTCGGCTTCACTGCATTGCGCCCCAGCGCCTTGCTGGCAACACCTGCGGGGGGAGCCGACGGCGCAACATTTTGGGTCGCTGGGCCCGGCGCGAAAAGATCATCCGCTCCGCGCGCCCGCTCATCCGCGGTTTCTACCGGCGGCGCAGAATCGGGTTGAACGGACTGTGAAGAACGTGCTGCGGCGTCAGACTCACTTTCGTACTGTGAAGGTCCGGATTCCTGCTTCTTCTTGGGCAATTCCAGCTGCTGGTTGGTCAAAGGCCCGGCAGGTCCCTCTCCGAGAACAGGTTTAAAGCCAAACGGATTTCCCTCCACAAGCTGAAAGGCGGCGTAACCGGCAATCGGCAGGGCAATCAGCGTCGCCAAGGCCGGGGTCGCGAGCATTTTCTTTTGCATCATATCTCTCCAGAGCTGTCTTGCTCGCTCGGTGAGACGTTTGCCCTGGATCGATCCTTTGGTCTCCGCTCCACTATTCTCGCTGTCGAAAGCAGCGACAGACGCGCGCAAGGCGGCCTCCTTTGCTGCGCGGCGGGGAGCGGGAACCTTCGTGGTCCGCAGGATGTCGAATTCGTCATGCTCAGCCATGATCAGTCTTCCTCGGCCGAAAGTGTCAGAGCTTTCAGCCGCTTCTTTGCTTCATGGACGTGCCAGGAGACGGTCGCCTCTGCCAAACCCATCACATCGGCTGCCGCAGCATGGCTAAGCTCTTCGCCGTAAACCAGCATGATCGCCTCGCGCTGCTTGTCGGGCAGCAATCTGACAGTCGCCCACAGGCGCTCGGCGGGATCGTCCGATGCCTCTTCATGAGGCATGCTCGCGGAGGTCAATGCGTGAACGCCGAATGCCTCGGTCTTCAACGCATCGCGCTTTTCCTTGCGCTTCAGGT
The DNA here is from genome assembly GCA_023953905.1 of Rhizobiaceae bacterium. Taxonomy (GTDB): domain Bacteria; phylum Pseudomonadota; class Alphaproteobacteria; order Rhizobiales; family Rhizobiaceae; genus Arvimicrobium. The sequence continues at coordinate 117,295 of JAMLJA010000001.1, forward strand.
CGCGGGCAACATTCAGCGTCATGGCGTAAAGCCATGTCGTGAAAGCCCCCTCACCCTTGAAGCTCCGGATCGATTTGCCGAGCCGAACGCAGACATCCTGCGCAATATCCTCGGCGTCGCTGCGATTACCCGCCCAGCGCCATGCGATGCGATAGACGTAATCGTAGTGTCTCTCGACGAGTTGGCCGAAAGCTCTACTGTCACCATTTCGCGCCAGTCCGACGAGTTCGCGGTCGGACGAGGGCCGCTCTTCCAGCACCATCGCGTTCATTTGCACATTGGACGAATGCGTCGCAGGTTTCCTTGGGGACCAGCGCAAAAAAATGTAGGCCGTGTCAGCGGTGCAGCGCTTCGTCGAAGAATGTCAACAGGCGCCTCCAATGGCGTTCAGCGCCGACCTCGTCATAAACGGAGTGATCGGAAACGCACCATCCATGCTGCATGCCGACATAGTTCTCTATTGTATGATCGAGTTCGGCTTCGCGCATCGCTTTGGCCAACCGAGCGGATTGCTCGGGCGGAAAACTACGGTCGACACCTGCCGTGCCTACATAGACCCGTGCCTTGATGGAGCTGGCCCCCAAATGCGGGCTGTCTGGCGCATCAGAGGCGAGATTGCCTCCGTGAAAGCTGGCAGCGGCGACAATGCGTTCGGGATGAGCCGCTGCTGCATTCAATGCCCGTCCGCCTCCCATGCAATATCCAACTGCCCCAACAGGACCGGTGGCCCCTGCAGCAGCAAGGACATCGAGGAACGCGGACGTGTCGGCCTGCGTCATCGCCTGGGTCGTGGCAGACATCGTCGAACGCAACCACCCAGCCGTTGGCTCTTCCGAAAATGCTGTCCTTGCGTCCAGCGGTCCGTAGGGTGCATGGCGGTAGAACAGATCAGGAAGGAGAACGACATAGCCATGTGCGGCGATTCTGGAGGCAATCACGTCCAGTGCCGCTCGCGGACCAAAGGCGTCCATATAAAGGATCACGCCACACTTCTGCCCGCGTCCGATCCCGTATATCGTAGACTTGGCAACGCCATCGCCAGTCGCAACGTCAATTTTCTGCTTTTCCATCACCATCCACTTCCAGCTTTCCAATTGACGTCAGATTACGAATGCCGCTGCAATCACAATAGCCCGAACCGAGAGGAAATGCGTTTAAGTCCTTGTCCGATTCACCTAGTACCTCGACAAAAGCCACACGGTGATTTGTTGCGTAGCTGTTTCGTGAGACGTTGGCGCGTGGCGGCAAGTCGATACACGAACATGCAATACCCCCGGCCTTTGTCGCACCAAGCCAGGAAGAAAGAAGGGCACACCAGCGCATGACGATCTCGCCCAATGTCGAGAGGCGACGCCGGTCACGGCTGCGAAATCTCCTGCTGCGCGCAGAACGCGAAGGCGCCGCGCTGCAGTTTTGGGCGCGTACCGCCACGCTTGGTGCCGTCGCGGCCTTCGTCACGCTGCTCAACAAGTGGGACAAGGGCCTCTTCTTCGTTCTGCTTGCGCTGTTCGTCTTCTTCCTCATCGGCCTCATCCAGTACCAACTGGTCAAGAGGCGCTTCAATCCGCCGTGGCTTGGCTATGTCGCGGGAACGCTGGATATCATCCTGATCACTGCCTTGCTTGTCGTGCCCAATCCGTTTGGTTCCGAAGGGCTTCCGCCTGCTATGCAACTGAGACAGGGCGGATTCAAATATGTGCTGATTTTCGTTTGCCTCGGAGCGTTGAGCCTGTCCCCTCGCCTCGCCGCTTGGCTCGGCCTGGCCGCGGCCTTGTCATGGCTGACGGGCGTGGTCTGGGTATCCATGCATCCGGGGACTATTATCCCGGCGAGCCAGATCTACGCCATGTCGCTCGGCGAGAGATTGAGGTTCTATCTCAATCCCAATTTCATTGACGCGTTCGATCAGGCTGCGAACATATTCGTCATCCTCATCATCGCGTCCATCGTCGCTCTGGTGGTCTCACGCTCGCGCCGCCTAGCTGACGACTATATCCTGGCCGAGCGCGCGCGTGGCAATCTGGCCCGCCACTTCTCGCCTAATGTGGTGGACGAACTGGCGTCCGAGGACGAGCCGTTCGGACCTGTGCGCAGACAGGACATAGCAGTGGTATTTGCCGACATCGTCGGTTTCACGACCTATTCGGAGGACCATCCGGCCGAAGAGGTCTTTGAACTGCTGCGCCAGTTTCATAGACGCATGGAACAGGTCGTCTTCGACCACGGGGGAACCGTCGACAACTTCATCGGCGACTGCATCATGGCGACGTTCGGCGTGCCTCGTGCCCAGCCCGACGATGCGACGCGGGCGATCCGCTGCTGTGCAGCGATGATCGAGATGCTGCACAATTGGAACCTGCGGCGCATCGAGGTTGGGTTCCCTCCCATCGATGTGCGCATCGGAGCCCATTATGGGTCTGTCGTGCTGGGCGCAGTCGGGAGCGAGCGCAGCCTCTCAATGGCGGTGGTCGGCGATACGGTAAATGTCGCGAGCCGCCTACAGGTGCTGTGCCGCGAACTGAATGCCGGCGCGGCGTTCGGTGCGGCGCTGATCGCGGAAGGCGAAGCCGAGAACGATGGCAAGCAAGTGATTGCCACGGTCGATCATGGGCTCGTGCAAATTCGCGGGCGCGACGAACTGGTGCATGTCTGGACCCTGCCCCGCGATCAGGTGATTTCCACCGTCACACCAATGGCCGCGTCGGCCTGATATGGCTTGCCATATGGAAGCGCTGCGCCTCAACTGAGTACCGATAGGCGGCAGCCTCTGGACAGGCATTCCTGTCCAGGCAACCCCAATCACGGCATGTTCTACCGCGAAGGGTTTTGACGTGCCCGAGGCAGGCCTCATTGTCGAATCCCGCACTGGAATGCGCCGACACGGGACAGGCATTCATGCAGGGTTTTCCGATACATGCGTCGCAAAGGTGACTCACCCTGTCAGGAACATGAATCGAAATCTCAGCATCGAACAGCAACGCGCCTCGATAGGCATGCCAGAGCCCATATTCGGGATGCATGAGAATTCCGAGTGGCGAGGCGCGTAGCCCCTCCGCACGCATCGCCCATTGCTGGAAAGGGAGGAAAGGACGATCCGACGGCGAGACAGCGCGCCCCCCAAATCGCGCGGCAACGTCGCCGATGACATGACGGCACCAAGTATCGAGCGGATCCGCCAACTGGACATCCTGCAACCGGCGCCATTGGCAAAAATGCGGCCAGTAACTCGACCCCGCATTCCCCACAAGCAAGACGGCTTTGACCCCATACCCCGAAAGTGCGGGTGGGGTCTCGGCGTCACCAGGCATGTTGAAGCCCCCTCGAAGGATCAGACCATGCCTCTCGACGGCAGACGCAATCGCGTCAAGATCAATGTCCGCCGTCACTCGGCCGCCTCGTGAGGCTAAGCGATTGGTCGCAACATTCGCTTCAACACATCCGTACGCGCCACGAAATGCTGCCAGAGAGCGCCAACCGCATGCAGGGCCACAGCTATGATGATGACAGGTTTTCCAATCTCGTGGATCTCTCCGACGCTGCCTATGCCAAGAAACCAAGCCACTGCTCCCGTCACTGGCATCAGGAAAATAGCGGCGTAGAGAATGATGTGCGCGGCCTTCGCAATATATTGCAGCACGATGTTCTCATCTGCGGGCAGCGGCGGCACCCCGTGGCGGAACCGCAACGCCAGCCTTATCACCGCCAGCAGGAGAATTGTGAGACCTATATAAATGTGAATGTTGGCGGGCAGCAGCGTGGCGCTGTCTGGCTCGGTGCCTTTCATGAAAGCACGATAAGCGGGCACGATATCTTCGCCGAAAATGAGCTGGAAAATCACCAAAGCGGCAATAACCCAATGCAGAATAATCTGCGCTCGCGTGTAGCCGGTGGGTTGTGGGGTCATTGAAGGAACCTCTGCCGATTGGAAAGCATCAGTTTCCGCCTATACAAAGGAAGCGCTTTGATTTCGCACAAACTGCTCCGCTTTGCCGCGCACGACTTCACTTCTGGCGTGGCTCCTGAAAGGCGCTCCGCCAGACTTCCTTGTGAATGATGTTGGCCACTTTAGCCCGGCCTGATTCGGGCTCCTTTCAAGTGAAGGCGTCGGGCATGGACTCCTTCTTCTTGGCGATGAAATCCAGCAAGCCATCATCGATGCCCGGGTCGAGCGGCGGCGCCTCGTAAGTCTCGAGCCAGCGGCGCGCCAATTCGTTTGCCCGCTGGTCGGCCCGCTTCTCGCCTTCCGCGAGCCACTGTTCATAGGAATTGTTGTCTGCGATCGATGACCGATAGAAGGCGCTCTGAAAATTCGCCTGCGTATGGTCGCAGCCAAGATAGTGACTACCCGGACCAACCTGGCGAATGGCATCCATTGCCTGGCCGTTCTCGGACAGGTCGACGCCTTCGCAGAATTTCTGCTGCATGCCGAGCTGGTCGATGTCCATCATGAACTTGTCGTAGCCGGATGCGAGACCGCCCTCGAGCCATCCAGCCGAATGCAAGACGAAGTTGGTACCGGCAAGAATGGTGGAGTTCAGCGTGTTGGCGCTTTCATAAGCGGCCTGCGCATCCGACACCTTGGATGCACACAGCGAGCCGCCGGTGCGGAACGGAAGTCCGACACGGCGCGCCAGCTGCGCAGCGCCATATGACACCAGCGAAGGTTCCGGCGTACCGAATGTCGGCGCGCCTGACTGCATTGAGATCGAGGACGCGAACGTGCCGAACAGGACCGGCGCGCCCGGCCGGATCAACTGGGTAAGCGCTGCCCCAGCAAGGACTTCCGCCAGCACCTGCGTCAGTGTTCCGGCAACAGTCACGGGGCTCATGGCGCCTGCCAGAATGAAGGGCGTGACGATGCAGGCCTGATTGTGCCGGGCATAAACTTTCAGCGCGCCGAGCATGGTCTCGTCGAAGACCATTGGCGAATTCGCGTTGATCAGAGACGTGAGAACCGTGTTTTCTTCGACAAACTTGTCGCCGAAAACGATCTTCGCCATTGCGATCGTGTCTTCCGCCCGCTCCGGCGCGGTGACCGAGCCCATGAACGGCTTGTCGGAATATTTGATATGGCTGTAGATCATGTCCAGGTGGCGCTTGTTCACCGGCACGTCGACAGGCTCGCAGACCGTCCCGCCAGAGTGATGAATGGACGGCGCCATGTAAGCGAGTTTTACGAAGTTGCGGAAATCTTCGATGGTGGCATATCGGCGGTCGCCGTCGAGGTCGCGGACAAAGGGCGGACCGTAGACGGGCGCGAATACCGTGGCATTCCCGCCAATCTCGACACTCCGCTCGGAATTCCTTGCGTGCTGCGTATAGGTTGAAGGCGCTGTCTTCAGCAATGATCGCGGCAGCCCGCGCGGGAAATGGACACGCTCGCCTTTGACGTCCGCACCCGCCTGCCTCCAGAGTTCGAGCGCTTCGGCATCGTCGCGAAACTCGATGCCGATCTCTTCGAGCACCGTGTCGGCGTTCTTCTCGATGAGGGCGAGCCCCTCCTCGTCGAGCACGTTGTAGACACTGATCCTGCGCCGAATATAGGTCAGGGATTGACCGGGCCCGCCACCCGTGCGCGCAGCGCGACGCGCGGCAGCTCCGCCGCCACGATCGCCTCGCGACCGCCGCCCACCGGCTGGCTCTGCCTCGACCGGAAGTTTTTCGTCCATGATGTCGTTCCTCGCACATGGTCCGCGCATTCGCACAGCCTGCATTCTGATGGTAGCCGACACCTTTCCCCGAAACGGCCAGCCAGCGTCAAAGGCTGTCGCAAAATCGACAGCTCACGGATCGCATTGGCAGTCGCTTTCTTGGCGTCGGAAGTCGCAATTCGGCCAAAGCACTTGCCTGTTGGCAGGATACCTATTGTCATGGCGATTTGGCCCGCAAGCCACATTACGGCGCAGCTGGAGTTCAAGCATGTCTGACGACGAAATCATTCTGTCCGAGCTTTCCGATGAAGAACTCGTCCAGCAGATGCATGACGACCTGTATGACGGACTCAAGGAGGAGATTGAGGAGGGCACCAATATCCTTCTCGAAAGAGGATGGGCTCCCTATGCCGTCCTGACCGAGGCACTCGTGGAAGGCATGCGGATCGTGGGCGAGGATTTCCGCGATGGCATTCTTTTTGTGCCGGAGGTTTTGCTTTCAGCCAATGCCATGAAGGCCGGAATGTTCATACTCAGGCCGTTGCTCGCCGCTACCGGCGCGCCCAAGCAAGGCAAGATGGTCATCGGAACGGTGAAGGGCGATATCCATGATATCGGCAAAAATCTCGTCGGGATGATGATGGAAGGCGCTGGCTTCGATGTCATCGACCTCGGCATCAACAATCCTGTCGAGAACTATCTGAATGCCATCGAGGAGCATAAACCCGACATTGTCGGAATGTCCGCCCTTTTGACCACGACGATGCCCTATATGAAGGTGGTCATCGATACGATGAAGGAAAAAGGCATCCGTGACGACTATGTCGTGCTGGTGGGCGGTGCACCTCTCAACGAGGAGTTCGGCAAGGCCGTCGGCGCTGACGCCTATTGCCGGGATGCAGCCGTGGCGGTCGAAACTGCCAAGGATTTCATAAAGCGTCGGCACAATGCGCGCGCCGTGTAAAGAATTGGCGCCGGTCATGACACCGACGCCAACCAATGGCCACATGTAAAGGTGCTCGTGAAATCAGAGCACCTTTCGAACTGAGGGTCGTGGCGGCCTACTACTCGATTGAGTCCTCAACTGCATTGGCAGTTGCATTCACATCCTTGCCAATGCCGCGGACGGTGTTTGCGCAGGACGCGAGAAAAAGGGCGCATACGATTGCTGCCAAGGGCGCAAGACGGGCGATCTTCATGAATTGTGTCTCCCAATGCGAAAATGCACAGGTGAATGCGCGAGGACCGTGAAAGTTCCATGATGGGCACGACCAATCTTCAAGCAGCGACAAAAGGAAGATTGCGCGTCATCGCCTGCGGTATGTTGGCCCGTGAAATCCTGGCGATCAAAGCTGCTTACCGGCTGGATGGAATGGATCTCACTTGCCTCCCCGCCGAATTTCACTTTCACCCCGATCGCATTGTGCCCGCCATGGAGACAGCAATTCTCGAGGCCCGGGCGGCGGGCTATGAGAATGTTCTTGCAGGTTACGCGGATTGCGGAACAGGTGGCCTGCTTGACGATCTACTCGACAGGCATGGTGTGGAGCGGATCGGCGGCCCGCACTGCTTTGCCTTCTACCAGCGATTGGACGTGTTCGAGGCGTCCGGCGGGGCGGACATGCTCTGCTTCTACATGACGGACTTTCTCTGCCGGCAATTCGACGCGTTCTTCGTGCGCCCGCTTGGGCTTGATCGGCATCCCGAGCTCATCCCCGACTATTTCGGCAATTATCGCAAGTTGGTCTATCTGGCGCAGACAAATGATGCGGGACTCGACAAGGTCGCCATGTCGGCTGCAGCCATGCTCGGACTGGAATACGAACGCCGCTATACCGGCTACGGGGATCTGATCCCGGCGCTCGTTGGCGCGACCGCCCGCAACGAGCGCGGGCAAGACAGACCGCTCTGATTGCTGGTGACGGCACGCCGAGATTGCCAGAGTGCGTTGTATTCTGAGATACAGGGCACGCCTCCTTATATCGGCCATGCTATGAAGTCAGTCCGAAGCGAGAGAGTGGGAAACAGACAAATGAGCTATGTGCGAAAGTTGGCCGCGACCATCGTCGCAGTCCTGGCGGTGTCGCCTGCAATCGCCGATGGCGTGGTGCAAAAGCTGATTACGCCAGCAGATCGCATGCGGCTGGAAAATTATGCCAAAACGCGGCAAATCGCGCTTTCGGAAGCGCGCAGCGGCGGCGATCCTGCGGAATTCTCCCGGCTGGAAGAAGCTCTGGGCAAGCCGATAAAGCCGTTCACTGGCTTCGACATGACCGGAAATTGGCAGTGTCGCACGACCAAGGTCGGGGGGTTGCTGCCGCTGGTCGTTTATGACTGGTTCAAGTGTCGCGTCACCGATGACGGATCGGGATGGAAACTTGAAAAGATCAGTGGCTCGCAGCGCACGACCGGTCGCTTCTATGACGAGAGCGCCAAGCGTCTGATCTATCTGGGGACCGGGTATGTGAACAACGACAAGCCGCAGCCATATGCGAGCGGCCCCGACACAGATCAGGTGGGATACGCTTTTCGCACCGGAGCAAAGGAATGGCGCGTAGAGTTTCCAGCACCGCGCTATGAATCGAAGCTCGACATTCTCGAATTTCGTCGCTGAGGCTATCGCTTCGGAATACGGCCAAGACGTCAGCCACGCGCGAGAACTTTTTCCGTCATCAAGACTTAACGGCTGATGGCAACAATAGTACGTCGCGCACTGCGCGACGGTTTGAGGCAATGGACCAATAATGGCCGGATTGGACGAGGGGGACATCGAGGTGCGGCGCAAGCCGCGTCGTCTGTCGCGCCTCTTCGCGCAGATGCTGGAAGAAAACAGCGGCCCCGTTTCGCTCAGAACAATCCGTGATTCGCTCGGCGACCGCGGGTTCGCCGGTCTGCTCGTCTTCTTCGGTGCGCTGAACATGATCCCTCTGCCACCGCCCGCTTCCGCCTTTCTTGGACTGCCGCTTATCATCATTTCCGCGCAGATGGCCTATGGCAGCGAGCGCGCATGGCTGCCGAAGTTTCTGATCGACAGATCGATATCGCCTGAACAGTTTCGCAAGCTGATGACGTGGGTCATTCCGCGGCTGGTGCGTCTCGAACGCGTCATCAAGCCGAGATACTGGCCGTTCTGGCATCGGCAGGGCGATCGCATTGTCGGCGCCGTAACGCTGTTTCTCGGCTTGATTGTCACCTTGCCAATTCCGCTCGGCAACTGGTTGCCGGCCTGCTCAACGGCGCTGCTGGCGCTGGCACTTTCCGAGCGAGACGGCATCTTGCTGCTCGTTGGTGCCGCGGTTGGTGTCGCCGCTGGTGTTGTGATCGTTGCGGTGATCGGCACGGCGGGGTTCCTGTCCCACCTGCTTTTCGGGCTCGTGTAGGAACCGCTTGCCACCACCCAGGCGGCGGGGACGCGAAGTCGCGGCACGCGGCCCTGAGACATTCGTCCCCGTACAGCCGAACGATACTGCTCCCTGTCGTTTTTGAATGCGCCCGCGTCGCCCGACAACAAGCGGGCCGATTTTCCATGCTGCAATGCTGAGCGATTGGAAGCGAGTGCTGCGAATGGCCGATCTGGTTGTGGTGTACTGGCGCGATATTCCTGCCCAGGTGATTGTCAAGAAGGGACGCCAGAGCGCCAAGCGGGAATTGCCGCTGCGCTTTACCGAGGCGATCGATATGGCTGCCATGCGCTCCGGCGCTGCGGAGACAGACGCCTATCTCGCCGAATGGCGTCGGGCCGACCCCATTTCCGTCAGCGACGATCTCGAAATGGAGGCTGACAAGGCCTTGGCCGATCTCGACACGCAATATGATCGCGAGCGGCTGGTCGCTCTCGCAAAGTCGGGCGGAAAAGCCGATGTCTGATACAGCTCAGGTCCCGCCCATGGCTCCAAGCCCAGGAAGCGACGTTCTTCCGTCCGTTCCACCTGCTGCCACCGACGGCATGACGCAGGCAACGATGGTCAAGAAGACGGCGCCGAAAAGCGACTACAAGCCGGCTGACGTGTCGCCACAGAGGCGCGTGCAACGTTCCTTTGCCGTGCGGCTCTGGTCCGTCAGGCATTCGCGCTTTCTTGAATGGGTCTATCTGCGCTTTTCAGCCATGTTTCTGCACCTTCACCCACTGTGGAAAGCTATCGGTTACGGACGGGTCGAGGCGCCGATCAAGTTCGTCGAAAAACGGGTGAAAGGCTTCATGTTCGACTGTCGCATGTGCGGCCAGTGCGTCCTTTCGTCCACCGGCATGTCGTGCCCGATGAACTGCCCGAAACAGTTGCGCAACGGACCTTGCGGCGGTGTCCGCGCCAACGGCAATTGCGAGGTTGAGCCGGACATGCCCTGCGTGTGGGTCAAGGCCTGGGAAGGTTCGCGAAACATGGCGCATGGCGACAACATCCTGGCCGTGCAGAAGCCGGTCGACCAGTCGCTTCGCGAAACGTCGGCATGGCTGCGTGTCACCGCCCTTGCTGCGTCGGAACGTGAAAAGTCCAGGCTGGAGGCCGGCGCGTGAGCGACCATCATCGCCCCCACCAGATGGACGAGAACCCCGCTGGCATCGACTTGCCGCTCGAGCCCCTGCCCGGTCATTCTTCCCGCGGCAGGCTCGAACGCGTCCTGCGGCGCGGCGAATTTGCGGTCACGACCGAACTCAATCCGCCCGACAGTGCCGATCCCGAGGACGTTTACAACCGCGCTCGTGTATTTGACGGCTGGGTCGACGCGATCAATGCCGTCGATGCATCCGGTGCGAACTGCCACATGTCCTCAGTCGGTATCTGCGCCTTGCTCACCCGCATGGGCTACGCGCCAGTCATGCAGATCGCCTGCCGTGACAAGAACCGCATAGCCATACAGGGCGACGTTCTGGGCGGCGCGGCCATGGGGGTCGCGAACATTCTGTGCCTGACGGGCGATGGAGTGCAGGCAGGCGATCAGCCAGGCGCGAAGCCGGTCTTCGATCTGGATTCCATGTCGCTGCTCGAAACGATCCGGATCATGCGCGACAATGGCAAGTTTCTGTCCGGTCGCAAGCTCACGACGCCGCCAAAGCTGTTTCTCGGTGCGGCGATCAATCCCTTTGCTCCGCCCTATGATTTCCGGCCGATCCATCTCGGCAAGAAGATCGCGGCCGGTGCCCAGTTCCTGCAGAGCCAATACTGCTTCGATGTGCCCATGCTGAGATCCTTCATGGATAAGGCACGCGATCTCGGCTTCACCGATCAGGCCTTCATACTCGTAGGCGTTGGCCCGCTCGCCTCGGCCAAGACTGCCAAATGGATCCGCTCCAACGTGCCCGGCATCCACATTCCCGACGCAGTCATCAAGCGCCTCGAAGGCGCGCAGGACCAGAAAAAGGAAGGCAAGCGCCTCTGCATCGACATCATCAATGAGGTGAAGGAAATCCCCGGCATTTCGGGCATCCACGTGATGGCCTATCGCCAGGAAGAATATGTCGCCGAGATTGTCGATGAATCCGGTGTCTTGAAAGGGCGGCGTCCATGGAAACGTGAGGCGCGCGGCGACGACCAGATGGTTGCCGAACGTCTCGAACATCTGCTGCACGACAACGTGACCGAAACGCAGGTCGACCTTGTAAAGTCGGCCCACTGAGGAGACATCCATGACCCGTACGATCGTCGCTTCGGCGACACGAGAAATCGTTATTGGCTTCGATCAGCCATTCTGTGTGATCGGCGAGCGCATCAACCCGACCGGACGTAAGAAGCTCGCCGCCGAAATGGCGGAGGGCAATTTCGAGACTGTCATCAAGGATGCGCTCGAACAGGCCGCTTGCGGCGCGACCATGCTCGACGTCAACGCGGGTGTAACGTCCGTCAACCCCAACGAAACCGAACCCGGCCTGCTCGTGCAGACCTTGGAGATCGTGCAGAATACTGTCGATCTTCCGCTCTCGATCGACAGTTCGGTCAGTGCCGCCATCGAGGCGGGGCTTCGAGTGGCCAAGGGACGACCGCTGGTCAACTCGGTCACCGGCGAGGAAGAGAAGCTCGAAGCGATCCTGCCTCTGATCAAGAAATACAATGTGCCCGTGGTCGCGATCTCGAATGACGAGACCGGCATTTCGATGGACCCCGATGTGCGGTTCGCGGTGGCGAAAAAGATCGTCGAGCGCTGCGCCGATTTCGGCATTCCCGCTCATGACGTCGTTGTCGATCCTCTGGTTATGCCGATTGGCGCGCTTGGCGATGCCGGGCGGCAGGTTTTTGCGCTGCTGCGCCGCCTGCGCGAGGAACTCAAGGTCAACACCACATGCGGCCTCTCCAACATTTCGTTCGGACTGCCTCACCGTCACGGCATCAACGCCGCCTTTATTCCGATGGTGATTGGCGCGGGCATGACGAGTGCCATCATGAATCCTGTTCGCCCGCAGGAAATGGAAGCCGTGCGTGGCGCTAACGTGCTGAACGGAACGGATAAGGACTGCATGACTTGGATCAAGACCTACAAGGATTACAAACCCGGTGAAGGCGGTCACGCAGTCGCCGCTCCAGTGACATTGACCGCGCCCGGCGAGGCAGCGGCAGGAGGCGGACGCCGTCGTGGCGGACGCGAAGCGCGGCGCGCAACTCAAGGCTAGGCTCTGCAGAATTGAACGCACCCGTTCCACCCACCGATCCTCTCGTCCTGTTCATGCCGTCTGGCAAACGGGGGCGGTTTCCCGTTGGCACGCCGCTGCTCGATGCGGCCCGATCGCTTGGTGTCTATGTGGAAAGCGTCTGCGGCGGACGCGCGACCTGCGGCCGCTGTCAGATCGAGGTGCAGGAAGGCAATTTCGCCAAGCACAAGATTGTCTCGTCCAACGACCACATTTCTCCCAAGGGGCCGAAGGAAGAACGCTACGAGCGGGTGCGCGGTTTGGCGGACGGGCGGCGGCTTTCCTGCTCGGCGACGGTTCAGGGCGATCTGGTCATCGATGTTCCGCAAGATACGGTCATCAATGCGCAGATTGTCCGCAAGGCTGCCAGCGACCGCATCATTCCTCGCAATCCCGCGATCCAGCTCTGCTATGTCGAAGTCGACGAACCCGACATGCACAAGCCGCTCGGCGATCTCGACCGGCTCAACGCAATGCTGGCGAAGGACTGGGGTTTTGAGGACATTCTCGTCGCCCAGCATCTGTTACCGGATGTGCAGAAGATATTGCGCAAGGGCAATTGGGGTGTCACGGCAGCCATCCACCGCGACCTTGAAACGTCACGGCCGAACCTGATCGCTTTGTGGCCGGGCCTGCATAACATGGCCTACGGCCTCGCCTGCGATATAGGTTCGACAACGATCGCCATGCATCTCGTCTCGCTGCTGTCAGGACAGATCATCAATTCCTCGGGCACATCCAATCCGCAAATCCGCTTCGGCGAGGATCTGATGAGCCGCGTGTCCTATGTCATGATGAACCCGGACGGACGCGAGGCAATGACAAAGGCGGTGCGGCAGGCCGTCAATGAACTGACTGTGAAGGTGTGCAGCGAAAGCGGCGTCAATCCCGACGATATCCTCGATGCCGTTTTCGTAGCGAACCCCATCATGCACCATCTGTTTCTCGGGATCGATCCGACCGAGCTTGGCCAGGCCCCCTTTGCGCTTGCTGTCTCGGGGGCGGTGCATACCTGGTCGCGCGAGATAGATCTGGCAGTCAATCATGGTGCGCGCGTCTACGTGTTGCCTTGTATCGCAGGGCATGTCGGGGCTGACGCGGCTGGTGCGACCCTGTCAGAAGGTCCGCATCGGCAGGACAAGATGATGCTTTTGGTGGACGTGGGCACCAATGCCGAGATCGTACTCGGCAATCGCAACCGGGTGGTGGCCGCCTCCTCTCCAACAGGGCCTGCATTCGAAGGCGCGGAAATCTCTTCAGGCCAGCGCGCCGCTCCCGGCGCGATCGAGCGCATCAGGATCGATCCGGATACCCTTGAGCCCAGATATCGTGTCATCGGCGTTGAGCAATGGTCGAACGAAGAGGGCTTTGAGGACGCCGTGAAAGCGACGGGGGTCACCGGCATTTGCGGATCGGCAATTATCGAAGTCGTGGCTGAGATGTATCTCTCAGGCATCATTTCCGAAGACGGCGTCGTCGACGGCGGACAGGCCTCGCGAAGCCCCCGCATCCTTCAGAATGGACGAACCTTTTCCTATCTCCTGCGCGAAAGCCATTCCGGCGGACCGCGCATTACTGTGACCCAGAACGACGTACGCGCCATTCAGCTCGCCAAGGCTGCGCTTTATGCCGGCATCAAGCTGCTGATGGAGAAACAGGGCGTCGCACAGGTCGACACAATACGCTTTGCCGGCGCGTTCGGCTCATTCATCGATCCGAAATATGCGATGGTGCTCGGGCTGATACCGGATTGCGATCTGGCAGAGGTCAAGGCGGTCGGGAACGCGGCCGGAACGGGTGCGCTGATGGCGTTGCTCAATCGCGACTACCGTCGTGAGATCGAGAAAGAGGTATCCCGGATCGAGAAGATCGAGACCGCACTGGAGCCGCATTTCCAGCAGCTGTTCATCGATGCCATGGCACTCCCCAACAAGGTCGATCCCTTCCCAAGGCTCGCAGAGCACGTGACGCTGCCCGAAAAAAAGGCTGCGACCGATGCGGATCGTGGCGGCGGACGTCGAGGGCGTGAAGGTAGGCGCGGGCGTTCCTGAGACCTCGCTCGAAATGCTCGACGCCTGACCGGGCCTGACGCCTCACCAAAGCGTGACTGCTGGCGGGCATAGCGTGATCGCGCGTTAGTGGGAGCGTTTGCTCTTTTCTGCGAAACACACTCGGACATACGTAAATAGCAAGCGAGTCCCATGTCTTTGTGTGTTTCCCGTCGCACCTTTCTGGTAGCGGCTCCCCTCGCCCTTGGTGGCTGCGTCTCTACCCAACAGTCGAAAGGCCTTCCCAAGAAAAAGCGTCAGATCCCCGACTATTACCTGGAGATGTATGCACCGATTGACGATGAGCCGTTCCCGATTCCGGCGCCGGATCTCTCCAGGATCGAACCTCAATACTATCGGCAGGAAGTCGCTTATGCGTCCTACGAGCCGGCCGGGAGTCTGATCGTCGATACCGATCAGCGCTTTCTCTATCTGATACTGGGCGGTGGCCGAGCCTTGCGATATGGGGTCGGCGTGGGCAAGGCCGGCCTGGAGTTTGAAGGTGTTGGCATCGTTCAGTACAAGCGCGCATGGCCCCGGTGGACTCCAACGCAAGACATGATCCGCCGCGAACCGGAGCGCTATGGTCCTCTCGCCGGCGGTATGGAGCCCGGCCCGACCAATCCGCTTGGCGCACGCGCGCTTTACCTCTTCAAGGATGGCAAGGACACGCTCTATCGGATCCATGGTACGAATGAAGACTGGTCCATAGGTCGGGCGATCTCGAGTGGATGCATCCGCCTGCTGAACCAGGATATCATCGACCTGCATCGCCGGGTCCAGAATGGAACGCGCGTGACAGTTCTGCAGGGAACAGGACAGGCGGCGGCGTAGGCCGATTTCGGCTGAAATGGGCGGTCTGTGCCAGGCCAAATCGGATGCTGCCAAGTATTGCCAACACAGAAAACGCCCCGAAAATTCATTCGTACACAAACATTTCCGTGGCGTAACAAAAATTTCATTGTGCGCCTGTTTCTCGCCATCTGTTCGAAACAATTCATCTCTAACTGAGCGGCATCCCAAGGCTGCACTCAATAGGCAGCTGCCACTCAGTTGAGGAAACGAACATGTTTGAAACCTTGAGCCGCATCGCGAAAGCTCGCGCCCGTCGCCGCACCGAATCCATGCTGGACCGCCTTCCGCTGGAGATCCAGAAAGACATCGGCTGGCGCTGGTCGCCCAACCGCAAGGATCCGCTGACGCCGCGATTGCTGGACTGGAATCTCTAGGCCACGATCAGGCAGGAAATGGCTGAGTACAATCCGCATGGTCACGATGCGGATTGCACGACGCCCTTCCCGCTTGCCGTGTAGCGTTCTGTGAGCACTCGCCAAAAGCTCAAAGGGCTGCTCCCACAAGCATCATCGCGGTCGGTCAACGCCTGTTTGAACGCCTTCTGGCCGCCCACCTTGATTTTCTGTTTGGCGTCCGCACATTCCTTGACGGACATCAAGCGCCTGCGGGCTCAGTCAATCGAAGCGATCAGTGCCAAGTCTGAAGAGTCATCTCGTTGCCTTCGTGCTCAGGCACACTCGAAAGAAGGCGTTTGGGTCCGCCTCGGAGATGAACAGGTGGATTGCCGCGGCACGCAGGACGGAAGACCACCGTCCTCCAGCAGCCATTGCGCGGAGAATGTCGGTTAGCAGCCATCAGGTGGACGGATTTCCCGTCTACGAGGTGTCACCGCGAAGCGGTACGAAGACGCCAATGCGTGTCCTCTATATGCATGGCGGCGCCTATGTCTTCGAGATTTCGCGCTATCACTGGGGTCTGATCGCAGAGATGGCGGAACGATTGGGCGCGCAAATCACCGTGCCTATCTATCCGCTCGCGCCCCCGAATGATCTTCACAGCATGTTCGGCATGGTATCGAACGTCTACGACGCGATGCTGGAAGAGACGGCGCCACAAGACATCGTTTTCATGGGCGACTCGGCTGGCGGCAACATGGCAGTTGTCATCACAATGATGGCTGCCGAGCGCGGGCGCGACCTGCCGGCTCGGCATGTGCTCATCTCGCCTGGCCTCGATATGTCATTGCAGGACCCTGCGGTGCTCGACTTTGAGAAGCGCGATCCCTGGCTTGGAATTCCCGGCGGACTTGAGGCGATCCGGCACTACAGTGCCGGAATCGACCGCAGCGACTGGCGCATCAGTCCCATCTTCGGCAATCTTGCTATTCTTCCGCCGTCGCTCATACTCATGGGTACGCATGATCTTCTGTACCCCGGCACAATTGCCTTCGCCGAGAAGGCGCGGTCTGCAGGCGCGCAAGTCGATCTCATGGTGGAGCCGGGAATGTTCCACGTATGGCCGCTCATCCCAACCGTCGAAGCGCGCCGCGCGCGTGATCGGATCGTCACTTACCTTGAGAAGTGGCAGCGCGGCTCTTCGGCGGCGAACGCATCTGCGCCCGATGCAGCGCAGGCGAGTTGACGCTCAGCAACACTCGATACGCGCTAGAACTTGCCCGTTTCCTTGAAGACGTCGAACGTGGCTCGGATATGGTCTGCAACCGCCTTAACGGGCACGCTCGCATCGGTCGCCACAGCCATCGCAAGACTATAGTTCCCTATCTGAGGCATGCCGTCCTTCGGTCCAAGCTCAACCATGTCATTGCCGAGGAACGATCTCGGCAATGGGGCGACAGCCAGATCCGCCATGATCGCGGCGCGCTGCCCTGCCGTGTGTGAACTCATATAGGCCACACGATAGTTGCGCCCTTCCCTCCCCAGCGCTTCCAGCGCACCGGCGCGCCATGCACACCCTTCTTCCCAGATGGAAACCGGCAATGGTTCCCGCAGATGCGCACAGCCACCCTTCGCCCCAGCCCACACCAGCGGCTCTGTCAGGAGAATTTCCGCACCTGCCGCACTTGCCTTGTAGGAATTGGTCAGCAGCGTCAGATCGAGCGCCCGATCATCCATGCGACGCCGCAGATTGACGCTTTGGTCAATGACCACGTCGACAGCAATCGCAGGATGCGAATGCGCAAACCGTTTGAGCACATGCGGCAAAACGCGCTCGCCGTAGTCATCCGGCGCGCCAAGACGCACGACGCCGACAATGTCGGGAACAATGAACTTGGAAACTGCTTCCCGATTGATGGCCAGAAGCCGTCGGGCATAGCCCAGAAGCATCTCCCCATCTGTCGTAAGCGATACGGAGCGCGCATCGCGCGAAAACACCGGACGCCCAAGAATATCCTCAAGCTTCTTGATCTGCATCGAGACGGCTGACGGGGTTCGATAGACGGCACTGGCCGCTGTCGTAAAGCTGCCCGTTTCAGCAATGGCGGTAAATGTCCTCAAAACGTCGAGATCGAGAAGCGGTAGCGGGTGATTGAGTGGGGCGTTCACGGTTCATCCAATCAAAATACTTGAACAAGAACATCATTTCATTTCGATTGATTGAACACAAAATGCGGCGCACAGTCAATGGCGTCGCTGTGCAATCTCTCCGTCAGCGACACCAGAAATGGAAACGGCCGTCTCAGAATGGGAAACGGTGCCAAACGCATCGTGTCCGCAAGGATAGTGGAAGGACATGACATGCATATCCTCGCAACCATCGGTCACTTAGCAATGACCTACCGCGCCGCACGGGCGCGAAACGCAACCGAACGCGCGATCGCTAGCCTGCCGATCGAGGTTCAGAAGGACATCGGATGGCCAGATGCCGAGAGAAGCCGCACAATTCATCCGATCCAAGTTGGAACGTGGGCCGGAGGTCGCTGATTTGGACCAATGCAATCGTATCCTGCCGGTCGAACAGCAGAGCGCCGGCAGGATATGAAATCAGGTTGCCTGCAGCCAGTCGGAGGCGGCATTGGTGACATTGCCTGGCCTGCCCTCTCCCTTGCGTTGACTTCAACGCTGATCCAGCGGTCACATGAAAAGTGTGAATTTTCGACAGTGTCGTTTTTGTAGCTGCGCACTTCGCATTTGACGCTCATTGACGTCGCGTTCCTCACTACATGTCCGGCATCAAACGTGATGCCCAACTCCCAATTTTGGCGAAGGCACCCCGTGTAATTTGATGCATGGAGACGTGTCGTGACGATTTTTTTCCGCCTTTTCAGCAAGCGCAATCAGGGAAACCTGACGACCTCACTTGAGCGCCAGCGTCTGGGCAAGACGATGCCTGGCCAGACCGGTGCGGTCGCAGCCAACCGCCTTGGAATGCTCGTGAACTGATTGTTCAATCGGCACATCGTGCCATTTGCGCATTGAACGAGAAACGCCGTCCCGAAAAAATAGGGGCGGCGTTACTGTTTGCCAGATTGCGACACGCAACCATCTGCCCTGCCGTCCCGATGGCATGTGTTTTCTCGCTCCGGTGAAGAATCCCCATTGACACCGACCGCCATCCCAGATGACAGATGGTCTATTCGCGACATTTGATCGCGGCTCGTGCGGCGTGAGGATGCGTTGAGCGCACCGAAGAATCTGATCAAGCGATCGCTTGTCTTCTTTCTCGTCCCTGATTTCACCATGGTCGCGTTCGCGACAGCAATCGAGCCATTGCGCATCGCCAACCGGATGCTTGGCTATGAGGCCTACAGATGGCGACTTGCCAGCTTCGACGGCCGCGCCGTTATGGCCTCAAATGGTGTGGAATGCGGCGTCGACGGATCTTTGGAAGAAGAGCGCCGCAAGCTTGCTGGTCCTGACCGGCCCTCCTTGGTCTTGGTGTGCGGCGGCGTTAATATAGAGCGCTACAGCAACCGCTCGGTATTCGCCTGGCTCAGGGAGGAATACAACCGAGGCGTTGGCATCGGCGGCCTTTGCACCGGCGCATATCTGCTGGCAGCCGCCGGTCTCCTGGCGAACAGGCGCTGCGCGATTCACTGGGAGAATCTGCCCGGTTTTGCCGAGGCATTTCCCAAAGTTAATGTCTTCGCCGATCTGTTCGAAATCGACCAGAACATCTTCACATGTGCCGGCGGCACCGCCGCGATGGACATGATGTTGAAGCTCATGGGAGACGATTTCGACGACGGGCTCGTGAATCGGGTGTGCGAACAGATGCTGACCGACCGGGTCCGAAGCCCGACCGATCGTCAGCGATTGCCACTTCGCGCCCGGCTCGGCGTACAGAATTCCAAAGTTTTGTCGATCATCGAACTGATGGAAAGCAATCTGTCCGAGCCACTTTCGCTCATCGAAATCGCTGACAGCGTGGATCTGTCCCGACGCCAGATCGAACGCCTCTTCAGGCAGGAAATGGGTCGCTCGCCGGCGCGCTATTATCTCGAAATCAGGCTCGACCGGGCGCGCCACCTGCTGATCCAGTCGTCCATGCCGGTGGTGGATGTGGCGGTGGCATGCGGCTTTGTCTCGGCGTCGCATTTCTCCAAATGCTATCGCGAGCTTTACGCGCGATCACCGCAACAGGAGCGGTTGGACCGCAAGCGCCTGATGGCAGCCTGATCCGGCAACGCACCGATCCGGGCGGGCAACATTTCCTGTCGCATACACCCTCGGTTAGGAGAGCCGTCCTATATTCTGCGATACGCACCGGACAATTGGACGACCATGACCAGTATGAGCCACGGCGCAACCCGCCAGCTTGGGATAGCATTTGTCGGCACGGGCTTTGTCGCCGACTATTATATGACGACCCTCCCAAATCATCCCGAACTCCGCCTCACAGGCGTTTTCGATCGAGATCCCGGAGCCAGTGCGCGGTTCTCCCGCTTTTATGGTGTGCGTGTATACCGCGACCTCGACGAGATATTGGATGACCCCGCGGTCGAGATCGTTGTCAACCTGACGACGCCTGAAAGCCATTTTGAGGTATCCGAGCGCGCGCTGCAAAGAGGCAAACACGTCTACTGCGAAAAGCCACTCGCGATGGATCTCGGTGATGCCGAAACGCTGGTCGCTCTCGCGCAGTCGCACAAGCTGGTGCTCGCCACTGCCCCTGCAAATGCGCTCAGCCCCGCAACCCTGGCGGTGGCATCGGCGCTCGATTCGGGAAAGATCGGCACGCCACGATTGATCTATGCAGAACTTGAAGACGGGCCTGTGTTCCGTGACAACTGGCAAGAATGGCGGTCAGTGTCCGGTGCTCCCTGGCCGGGGCCTCACGAGTTTGAAATAGGCTGCACACTGGAGCATGCGGGCTACGCGCTCTCGTGGCTGATCTCGCTTTTTGGGCCGGTGTGCTCGGTGACAGCCTTTTCTGCACTGGCCTTCGAAGACAAGGGCCCGCCACCGCGACCTCTCGGTCCAGACTTTTCGGTCGGCGCGCTATGGTTCGAGAGCGGACCTGTCGCCCGGCTGACCTGTGGGCTCTCCGCCCCGCGCGACCGGTCTTTGACGATCATGGGCGACAAGGGCACGATCGCCGTGCGCGATCTCTGGGATCATCATTCTTCGGTGAGGCTTTCACCCGCTGATGCGCCTCGCAACCTCCTTGAGAAGGTGGCGGGACGCTTTGAGCGCTATATAGGCCGTTCCTTGCCAAGCAGGCCGGCACCCGGCCACGCCATCCCCGTCAGCCGCGCAAAGGGCATCAAACTGCCATCCTATCCGTCTCAGATTGATTTCTGCGGCGGTATTGCCGCGCAGGCAAGAGCGATCATTGACGGAACCACGCCGTTCTTCTCCGGCGAGGTCGCCCTTCACATCACAGAAATTGCACTCGCCTTGTCGGGTGCGGGAGCAGAATCAGGACCGATTCGCCCTCGCTCGACCTTCAATCTCGCGCGGGCGCGGAGCGAATCCGTTCGATCACCTTAAGCACCGCGATTGTGTCGGATGCCGGGACGATTGATGATTGTAGCGCGCCACTGCGCACAGCCTCCTGGACGTGCCGGGCTTCAAACTGAAGGCCCGAGCCCGAAAACTCGAAATTCTGGCTCCGACGACCTGGCAAAGGCAAGCGCGAGAGCAGCTTGCCCAGCGGTCCGGCAAGATCGGATCGCGCTCCCGCAAAACGCAGACGGCTGGTCGCCGGGCCGAAAACGCTCAGACGCTGTGCTTTGAGGAAGGGCGGCGACAGAACGAGAGCGCCCTCGGTACCAAAAATGCGGAATGCATTGTCGCCATCCCGGTCAAAACCGCATGAGAGTGCCGCCTGAACCTCACCGAAGCGAAGGTGGAAATCGCTTCGAATATCGACACCGGTGCGCGCTGCGCGCCAGTTCCCGTCAATCGCGTCGGGCTCGCCAAACAGAAAATTTGCCAGCGAGAGCGGATAGACGCCGAGATCCAATGCGGCCCCGCCTCCAAGCGCAGGATCGAAGAAGCGGCTGTCGGCATCCTCCTCCATGCGATAGGCAAGCTCTGCCGATACCGACGTCACGCGGCCGATCGCCCCTGCATCGATCGCTGCTTTGGCAGCCTCGACCGCGGGGAGGAAGCGGCTCCACATCGCCTCCATTGCGAAAACCCCGTTGCGGGAAGCCGACGCAAAGACCGCCTCCGCGTCCGCGCTCGCAACGGCTAGCGGCTTCTCGACCAGAACCGGCTTCCCGGCCTCTATCGATTGGATGGCCTGTTCGGCGTGCAACTGGTTTGGGCTCGCCACGTAAACCGCATCAACAGAACGGTCATTCAGAAGCGCATCCAGTTCTTGATAGGCGCGAATGCCGCCCAGCTCGTCCGCAAACCTTTTCGCCCCAATAACGTCCCGCGAAGAGACCGCCACGACAGAGGCCTTGCCGGCAAGCTTGAGATCCTCGGCAAACTGGCGCGCGATGACACCCGTTCCGACGATGCCCCAGCCAAAGGGCCGGCTTTCATTGGTTTGAGGTGATGGCGGCGGCTCCATGACTCTTCGTAGCCGCAGCAGCCTAAAAATACATTTACAAACATCTGCGGATACAGCATCGCGCTGGCCTACCGCGCGTTCCACATCCAGCTACGGTCGCGCCACATCTTCTCGCCAATCAGGCAGTCGTAAGGCGACTTCGACTGAGCGTACATCACCGGCGGCCGCGACACATCTGCGCTTGCACGTTGAACGAGGCTGGCATCGGCAAGCTCCAGAACAAGCTTGCGGCGTACAGCCTCGGGGAATTGATCCCAACTATTGACCGGAATCATGAAGGCGCCCGGCCCTCCAATGACGCAGTTGGTGTAGTAACGATCGAGGTCCGCGACGTCATAGGCGCTCGCAAATCCGCCATTGGTCATCAGCGGCAAGCCATTGATGATGATGCCGTTCGCGATCGCTCTGTCGCGCGAGCCGTCGACCGGAGGCCCCTGATTGTTCGGACCGTCGCCCGAAATGTCGATCACGCGTTTGAAGCTGCGAAAATCGCTCTCGGCGAAAAGATCAAGACTGAAGTCGATTGCTCCAGAGATCGATGTACGCCGTGCACTTGCCGATGGGGCCGCCGTAAGCTGACTCGTCACGCGTTCAGCATCCTCCCGCGAGGCGATCACCGCCCACGGCACGATGACGCGCTGCGTTCTGACGCCCGCCCATTCGAAATAGGTGATCGCGACCTTGCCATGCATGCCGCTCGCAATAGCATCCAGAACCTGATCGTCGGTAAGGGCAGCGGCATAGCCATGGCGCTGTATCTCAAGCTCAGCGGGCGACATGGAGAGAGACACGTCAACAGCCAGTACAAGAGCAATGTCCACAGTCTCGGCGGCGCGCGCGGCAGGCACAGTCGGGAGAACCAGCGTGGCGGCCACGCTGCCGATCATTCCCCACCGTGCAGGTGCTGGAAGAGCCATAGTCACAGCGTATGCGAGATTCGCCCGCCGACAAACAATGCAGTGGTGCCAACGCCTCTCTTGCTACTCACGATTTCGAGAGGTTGGTCTACTCAGCTTCGCGGCTTGCTGTTTTCAGGATCATAGAGCGGCTTGTATCCGACTGCCACTACTTCCACCGGATAGGTCTCGCTGAAATACTCGACGCTCAATTTTCGTCCGACCTGACAGTAGTCCCACGGCAGGTAGGCCAGCGCTATGTTCTGGCCAATGGTCGGTCCATATGCGACCGAGGTCGTAAACGAGCGGCGCCCGAGCGCATCGACGAGTGTTTCGCCAGTCTCGCGATCAACGACCGGCATAGCACCAACAGGATAGCGGGCAACACCATTGCCGTCGACATTCTCCGTCATCACCAGCGTGCAGAGCATAGCGGGCTGATGTGGCCGCGCTCGATATTCCAGGTGTTTGGCCTTGCCCCTGAAGTCCGCATCCTTGACTTTTGGACGCGCCAGATCTGCCTCCAGAAGATTGTATTCGGTGAGCAGGTCCGCGTTCTGCAGACGCAGGCTCTTTTCCATGCGGCGGCTATTGGCATAGGTTTCGACGCCGACCGCCATGACGCCCGTCGCGCGCAATGCGTCCCACACTGCCAGCCCGTCTTCGTAGCGCATGTGCAGTTCCCATCCCTGCTCGCCTACATAGGAGATGCGAAACGCGGTAACGTCTCTGCCGGCAATCCGTACCGGCTTGATCGCCGCAAACGGGAAATTCTCGGCCGATAGTCCGGCCGGGTCTTCGACCACTTGCTGGAGTGTCGTGCGCGCGTTCGGGCCCCAAATGCCAACGGTGACATATTTGTCCGTTACATCGGTGACGGTGACGTCAAAACCCTTGTCCGCTGCGACCCGCCTCACATAGTGAAAATCGCGCGGGCCTGCATCAGCTCCATCGATCACCCGGCACCGATCCGCCATTCGGATGACAGTCAGATCCGCCCGCACCATGCCCTCATCATCGAGGAAGTGCGTATAGATGCCCTTCCCAATATTTGCATCGCCACCGATGCGCGCCGCGCAGAGCCATTCCATGAGTTCGACATGGTCCGGCCCTTCGACATCAAACATGTAGAAGTGGGAGAGGTTGACGATACCGCAATCCTCGCTCATTTCCAGATGCTCTGCGTTCGACACGCGCCAGAAATGCCGATTGTCCCACTCATTGGCGCGCGTGGGCACTCGATCCCCATACTTCTCCAGCAGGTGCTCGTTGGCGGCGTAGCCATGTGCCCGCTCCCAACCGCCAAGCTCCATGAAGTAGCCGCCCAACTCCACCTCGCGGTCGTAGAAAGGCGATCGCCTTACATTGCGACCCGTCGCATAGGGTTCTCGCGGATGAACCGCCGGATTGTAGACCTTCTGGGCTGCTTCGCCGCAGCGTCCCTCAACGAAGGTCTCCTCCAGTTGATGCGGATAGAAGCGGGAATAGTCGATCTTGGCATGATCGACATCTGTGCGCCCGTCGGTCATCCAATCGGCCACGAGCTTGCCATAGCCCGGACCATCCTTGACCCATATGGCGACGGCGTACCACAACCCCCGCACCTTCTGGCTTTCCCCGACCGAGGGCCCTCCATCGGCAGTCACCTGCAGCAGGCCGTTGAAAGAGCGCCGTTCGTCGTAACCGAGTTCGCCAAGGATCGGCGTCAGTTCGATGGCTTTTTCAAGCGGCTCGAGGATCTGCTCCATGTCGAGATCGCGTTGCGAGGGTGACAGCCGCGCCTTTTCCTTCTCAAGCAGATCGCGCGGATGAACAAGGCGAGGGTTCGTCTCCTCGTAATATCCCCACTCGATCATTCCGCCTTCGGAGGTGGTGGGATCCCCCGTATCGCGCATATAGGCGGAGTTGCCCTGATCGCGCATAAGCGGATAGCCGATTTCCTTGCCCGTTCTGGCAAACTCGGTGTAGGGGCCAAAGAAAGTCAGAGGATGATCGACCGGCATGACCGGAAGGTCCTCGCCAGCCATTTCGGCGACCAGCCGCCCCCAAAGCCCCGCACACACCACGACGTGATCCGCCAAGATCGTGCCTCGGTTCGTCACCACGCCCTTGATGCGGCCGTCCTCGATCACCAGCGAGGTCGCAGATGTGTTCGCGAATGCTCGAAGTTTCCCCGATTTCTCCGCCTGATCGACGAGCTTGCCGGCAACAGTCTGGGAACGCGGAATCACGAGACCTGCGTCTGGATCCCACATGCCGCCCTGAACGACGGACTCCTCGATGAGCGGGAAGCGCGACTTTATCTCCGCCGGATCGACAAGCCGGACGCGCGTTCCAAACGCCTTTCCCGACGAAACCTTGCGTCGGATCTCGTCCATTCTCGCGTCGTCGCCGACCCGCGCGACCTCCAGGCCGCCAATCCGCTCGTAGTGTCCCATCTTTTCGTAGAAATCGATGGAATAGAGCGTCGTCCAGCACGACAGGAAGTCATGGCTTGTCGTGTAGCAGAAGTCTGAAGCATGAGCCGTCGAGCCGATATCGGTGGGGATGCCGGACTTGTCGATGCCGACAATGTCGTCCCATCCGCGCTCAATCAGATGATGCGCGACCGAAGCCCCGACAATCCCACCCAGGCCGACGATGACGACCTTCGCCCGTTGCGGAAACGCTGCCATGATCCAAGACTCCGTGTGGATGCGACACGCACACTATAAGCTGAAACGGCACCGACTGATCTTGTTTGCGACATGGCCAAAACGGGTCGCGACTTAACCCGCGACGCGACCTCCGTATAAAACTCGAAAGACGATCCGTCGCGTTGTTAACGCTTTGACATTTCCCCTTTGCTAGACCCGTAGACCAGCATTGGTGGTCTAAGCCGCTTCCGCGGCAATCGTGCTCTGTCAGACCACTACATACGGAGAGACGGGCGTGAGCAGTACTATCAAGGCGCATGACGAGAATTCACGCTCGGGCATCGCAATACCGACATTTGTGACGTCACCGCTGGTCATTCTGGTCATTGCGCTCGTTGCGGTCTGCCTGATCCTGTCCCTTCCCCTCTCGGTCCCCATCGGCCCCATGTATTGGGACGTCTATATCTACTATGACGCCGCCAATCGCATTTTCAGCGGCCAGGTGCCCGCCCTGGATTTCTTCGCGCCTGTCGGCCCGTTGGGTTACTACCTTTTCGCCGGGTGGCTGTCGATGTTTCCAAACGGCCAGCCTGCGCTGATGGCGCATTGGTCGCTTCTGGCGGTGAGCGCTCCGCTCATGGCGCTGGTCATATGGGACGTGGGCTCGCGCTCGCGGGCCATCGCGCTGGCGTTGCTCGTGCCGTTCCTCATTTTTGCGCTTCTGCCGTTCAACGTTCGCGAGTTTTACCCTTTCCCCGGATCGGACGCGTTCGGTGTGTACAATCGCCAGATCTGCCAGATGCTCTATGTGCTGATGGCGGGCATCATGTTCGCGCGTGATCGTCGCCTGCTCACCGTGGTCATCACGCTTGTCATGACCGCGATGTTCTTCCTGAAGATTACCGGTTTTGTCGCGGGTGGCATCATCGCGGCCTACGCCCTTCTCGCGGGCCGCGTGTCGCTGCGGTCGGCGCTCATCTCCGCCTTCGCGTTCATCGCCATGCTGGGCGCTATCGAACTCACCACCGGCGAGGTTAGCGTCTATATTCACGACATTCTGCTGCTCGTGAAGATGAACAGTGGCACATTGGTGCCGCGATTGCTGCAGTCGGCGTCGCTGAATTTCGGCATCCTCGCGCCTACTGGAATACTGGCGCTGCTGCTTTTGTGGAGCGATCGACAAGGGTTATGGAAAAAGGCGGCGAACGGTCTGGGCAAGCGCAGCATCGCCGAAGCAGCCTCCTTTCTGGACAGCACTGCACTTTGGCTTCTTGTGGTGCTTTTCGCCGGCATCCTGTTTGAAAGCCAGAACACTGGCAGTCAGGCACTGATCTTTCTGTGGCCCGTTATCCTCACGGTCCTGATGCAGGTCGGACCGTTGATAGCGCGGCCCGCGCTGTTCGTCGCCATCGTGGGTCTCGCGGCAACAGTCACGATACCCTCAATGGTTGCCGTGGCGGAGCAGGCCACGCGCGCCTATGTCGGGGCTGCGAAAAACATCCGCATGACGTCTTCAAACCTGAAGACACTCGGCAATGTCAGCATGCGGCCGGAAGTGGCGACCCGTGTCGAGCGTATGCTGAAAATCTATCCGGAACACCAGGACTTCTACAACGACATGGCTTTGGCGGGAGAACTTCCGGCCCCCATGCTCTACTCCGACTTCGACTTCCAGATCGCGTATCTCACCATCACGGATCAAGCAGTCGAGGCAATACGCAAACTCGAAGCGGCAAAGGGCATTCGCTTCGAAACGATGGGATCGCTCAACTTCGTCAATCCGTTTCCATGGCTGATGGATCGCACCGCACCGCTCTACGTCTCGATCGGCGCCGATCCCTTGCGGACCGTCCCCGACGCCAGCGCGCGCGAACAGGAAGTCATGCGCAGCACGGACATCGTGCTCTATCCGACCTGTCCATCCACGCTTGCAAACGTCATGCTCTACGACATGTATGCTGCATCGCTTTCCGGGCATAGCCGCGTGAAACTGACCGAGTGCTATGACGCGTTCGTCAATGCCAAGTTCGTCAGCGCGTTGCAGTAGGTCTTGGCACTGGCTGCGAATTGCTCAATCGACATCGCTTGGCGGTCGTGAGCTGCGCGCAACGTCGAGGGCCTGCTTCTGAAAGGAAAGCAATTGGCTGAAAGGGTGTGTCTGTCATCCCTGATCGAGGAGAATAGCGCCGCGTTGCGATGAGCGGCTGCTTTCAAACACACTCATTGATGTGTTCGCGTCATGCATGGCCAGACCCTATGGCCATCGGCCGCGTATTGCCCGGCACGGAAGCGCACCAATGGCGGTGCGAATATCGCAACGAGACCGCATTTATGGCGCGAGCTTGGAAACGATCAGCGCACCGTGGGGATTGCATGCAAAATCAAACTGGTCTCGCGCCTCAAAAAACGAGGCACGCGGTCAGTTCTTCTGAAGGGTCCGCTTCAGTGGGGCGTCAGCCCCACTGACTGTATCGCCTTTCAGGTTTTAGAGTGTCAGGCCGATTTCACCTGGCTCTTCACAAAATCCTTCACGATCGAAACGATGCCCCGCGACATCAAATCGTCAAGCGCTGTGATGAACTCATCGACGTGCTCGCGCTGGCAGATCAACGGCGGCAGAAGACGAATGACGTTTCGATTGTACTCCGTGAATGCAACCAGCACGCCATAATCACGGAGCAGCAGAGCGCCGAGAAAGCCCGAAAGAGATCCTTTCAGCTTGTCGTCCAGCACCGAAACGACGGGGCGCAGCACCATGGGCAAGGTTTGACTGAAGTCATGCAGTTCGAGGCCGATCATGAACCCCTTGCCGCGAACCTCCTTGATGATTTTCGGATACTTCGCCTGAAGTTCCGTAAGCCGCTCGATCAGATAGTCACCCGTCACGGCAGCATTCTCGATGAGCCCCTCGTCATAGAGAACATTGAGCGTCTCAATGGCCGTGATCGACGCCTCACCGATGCCACCGAACGTGGCGGCAGCGTGGATCATCGCTGTCTTGGGCGTGCCATAAGCCTTCAAGTAGACATCGCGCCTCGCGATCATGGCTGCCATCGCAGACTTGCCACCGCCCAGCGATTTGGCGACAGCCGTGATGTCGGGAACCACGTCGTAATGCTCAAACGCATAGAAGCGGCCCGACCGCCCCACGCCGCACTGCACCTCATCGGCAACCCACAATACGCCATGCGCGTCACACAGACGGCGTAACTTCTGCCAGAATTCAGCGGGCGCCTGATTTATGCCGCCACCGCCCTGGATCGTTTCCAGCACGATCGCGCCAATGTCTGGATTGGCTACAAAGGCCCGCTCTATCGCGTCGATGTCGCCGAAAGGCACCTTGATTGTGTTGTCGGTCAGTCGGAAGTCGCCCCGATAGAGCTGTCCGTCAGTGATCGACAGAACGCCCTTTGTCTTCCCGTGGAAGGAGTTCTCGGCGTAGACCATCTTCGGACGGGTCGGGCCGGCTGCGCGTTCTGCCAGCTTGATCGCCGCCTCCATCGCCTCGGATCCCGACGAACCCAGAAAGACCATGTCCAGATCACCCGGCGAAACCTGCGCAAGGTCGTACGCAAGTGCCGCCGCATATTGCGACATGAACGCGATCGCAATTTCGTGGCGATTCTCTTCCTGGAACTTCCTGCGGACCTCAAGGAGGCGCCGATGGTTGTGGCCTAGTGCGAGCGATCCGAAACCGCCGAAAAAATCGAGAATCTTGCGACCGTTCTGATCGTAGTAATACATGCCTTCGGCGCGCTCGATCTTTATCTTGTGAAAGCCCAGCAGCTTCATGAAGTGAAGCTGACCGGGATTGAGATGGGCCTTGAACAGGTCCGTCATGCGCGCAACGTCGAGTGCCTTGGCGTCTTCCACCGTCATGAGTTTCGGCCGAGGGACAAGATTGTGTCCAACGCTCGGGGCATCCACGATCTTGCGTGGGGTTACGGTCTCGTTCTGTTTCGTCATCACGTTCATCACTGTGTCCTATTCGGCCGGCACATGAGAAGTGGAGACAGATCGTCCCTCCTTCTTGGCCCGGTACTCTGTGTAGGCGGCGATCAGCATGTCCTCGTCGCGGTATTGCGGAACCCAGCTGAGGTCGCGTTTGCCCTTGGAAACGTCGAGCACGCATTCCTCATCTGCGATGAGATATTGCTCGGGATCCATGATTGGCATGTTCATCCAGTCCAGCAGGTCCAGTGTGCGCTTCACGGCCCAGCCCGGCGTTGGAACGAGGATGGATTTGGATCCGGCATGCTTGACGAGATCCCCGAGCAACTTGCGTACTGGTGGCGGATTGATCGAGCCCAAATTGTAGGCTTCGTTCGGCACACCTGCCTTCCAGCCGAGACGCGCGGCCTCTGCGCAGTCGAAGACCGAAATGAACTGATAGGGATTCTTGCCCGAGCCGATCATCGGAACGGGAAGGTTCCAGTCGATCAGTTTGAACAGCTTTTCCAGGATGCCAAGGCGCCCGGGACCGATAATCAGCCGCGGGCGAAACAGCGCAATCCGCATGCCTCTTTCGCGCCATTCCGCGGCAAGTTGCTCCGTCTCCCATTTCGACATCCCATATTCGCCGAGAGGCGAGACAGGATGGTCCTCCGTCATCGGATAAGTGACGGTGTGACCATAGATCATGTCGGTGGTGAAATGAACGAGGTTCGGCGCTCCGGCCTTGTCCATCGCCTGGATGATGTGGGCCGTGCCGTGATAATTGACGGGATAGAAGAACTCGTGCCGCTTCGCCCGCACCTGGATCGGCGAGAGCATCTTGGCCGACAGGTTATAGACCATGTCGTCGGGCTTGATGCCCACTGCGCTCACAGACGCAGGGTCGGTCACATCCGTCTTGATATGCTGCGCCTGCCGGTAGTGGGCAAGATCGCTCTTTGCGATGTCAGCCACAACCACCTCTTCGCCATCGGCGATGAGTTTCGGCGCGAGATGACGGCCGACGAATCCATCGCCGCCAAAGATAATGTGTCTCATCGGGCTACCCCACTGGTCTTGATTGGATCGGGCGAAGACGCCGCTTCCGCAAGCCCTGAACCGCCCTGCGCGATCAGGATGGTCCCAAGGCAGATGAACGCGATACCGGCGACGCGCCAAGCATTGAGATCTTCGCGAAATACGAAATAGGCAAAGATTGCGACTGCGACATAGGCAAGGCTGAGGAAAGGATAGGCGAATGAAAGCTCGACTTTCGACAGCACATACAGATGCGACGCCATGGAAATGACGAAGGTGCACAGGCCAAAGAACACCCAGGGGCTGAAAACGATCTGCAGCAATTTGACGATCGGGTTGACGCCTTCGAAGGAAATTGGCCCGAGCGTCATCATGCCCTGCTTGAGCATGAGTTGCGCAGCGGCATTCGTCATCACTGTGAACAGAATGAAAACGATGTACTTCATAGGATTGCCAAACCGCCTCTGATCTATTCCGCCGCCTGTGGGACATGTTTTTGCTGTGGGGGCAGACGCCCTGCCGTTCGCTGCCAGAATCCTGAACTGAAGGCCGGATCACGCTGTGCCTCCAGGTCTCGCCAGTTTGGAAAGGACGCCGCGAAGACATCTTCGCCCATCCGCGCGTCCTTGTAGGGATTGACGGCGCCGCCCGCGTCCACGGTGATGCGGTCGAGTTCGGCCAGAAGTTCGAGCGTGCGCGATCCGCGATGCGGAAAGTCGAGCGTCAAGGTGTAGCCCGGGCGCGGAAACGACAGCAGTCCCGGCGACGTCACATCACCGAAGCGTTTCAGCACGGTGAGAAACGATCCCTGCGCGGCCCGGTGTGTGGCCGTCAGCATGGCTGGCAGAGCGCGGCGCGCCGCCTCGAACGGAATGACGCTTTGATGCTGATGCAGGCCGCGTGGACCGTACAGGCGGTTCCAGTTCCGGACCCCGTCAAGCGGGAAGAAAAACGACCGATAACCGGAAAGATGCTGGCCCGACTTGCGGCCTTTCGCCCATCGATAAGCGCCGTTGAAAGCCTTCAGAAAAGGCTGATTGAGGACCGTAAACGGCGGAGTAAAAGGCACACCAAAACCAAGTTTGCCGCTCGCTTTGACCACAGAAGAGGCATCCGCGTGGTTCCCGGTCAGCAGCAGACCGCGACCGGCACCCCTCCCCGTCGCCAGCTGATCGATCCAGGCGACAGCATATTCGTTCTGGCTGTCGGCTTGTTCAGCCACGTCGAAATAGGCTCCGAGACTTGGAAATGGCGTCACGCGCTCAACAACATCTGGTGAAGACACCTTCATCAGGCGAATTCTTGCCGAGACGATAAGCCCGGTCAGGCCCATGCCGCCGATGGTCGCGGAGAACAGCGCGCTGTTCTGCGTCCGGGAACAGACCAGTCGGTTGCCATTCGAACGCAACAACACAAGACTGTCGACGTGGCAGCCGAAAGTCCCGCGTCTGTGATGGTTCTTGCCATGCACATCATTGGCGATCGCCCCGCCAATTGTCACGAACCTGGTGCCCGGCACGACTGCCGGAAAATAGCCGAAAGGAATCGCGTGGTCGATCAGCGCCGACAGCATGACGCCGCCCTCGACCTCGACCTCTCCTGTATCCGAATCGAGAGATATGATCCTGTTCAGGCCGCGCATGTCGATCATCGCGCCTGTCGGATTCAGGCAGGTGTCTCCATAGCTACGACCATTGCCATAGGCGAGGAGCGACCCGGAGGCGATCGACCCGGCCCCGAATGCCGCCATGGCCGCATCCGCAGACATGCCACGATAAACCGGCGGGGCCACACGCCCAAAGCTCTCAAACGCTTCGCTCATGGCACGAACACCGCAGCGACAAGCAACAGTGCGCCGAATAGCACCACGATCTGACTACGCCAGTCACGGGTGATGAACACGACGGGATCATCATGCATCTCATCCCGACGCGCGAGGATCCAGATCCTCATGGCGATGTAAAGCACGAGAGGGGCAAGCGGCCAGATCATGAACGGATGGACGTACTGTTCACGCACGGCGTCGCTGTCGATGTAGAGCGCCAGAACCAGAGCTGACGAAAACGCAGAGGCCATGCCTGCCTGAGCGACGATTTCCTCGTCCTCGGGACGGTATCCTCTTCCCGCAATGCGCTGCTTCGGATCAAGCGAAGTCGTTCGCAGTTCCACGTAACGCTTTACGAGTGCGAGCGACAGGAAGAAGAACGTCGAAAAGGCAAGCAGCCAGAAGGAGATGTCGACGCCGGTTGCAGCAGTTCCGGCGAAGATGCGCATGGTGTAGAGACCGGCCAGCATCAAAACATCGAGCAGAAGCATGCGCTTGACCGCAAGAGAATAGGCCGTCGTCGCGACGAGATAGGTTACCAGGGTGACCAGAAAAAGCGGAGGCAGCAGCAGCGCGGTCATCAAGCTGATTGCCAGCAGGAGGCAAGCGCTGACCATGCCGAATTTCATCGACAGAAGTCCGCTCGCGAAAGGTCGATTTCGCTTGGTCGCGTGTTTGCGGTCCAGCCCAAGATCGAAGAAGTCGTTGATGATATAGATCGAGGATGCTGCCGCGCTAAAGGAAACGAAGGCAACGATGCAGGCGACCACCATCGATAGATTGGCGTATTCATGCGAGAGCAGCATCGGGACCGCAATCAGCGCGTTTTTCAGCCATTGATGGACGCGCAGCATCTTGAAAACGGTCTTGAACGTCGGCTTGGGCGTCTCCAAAAGTTCAGCATCGTGGGCCACCTGCCAGCGTGTGGCGGCACAGTCGGGCGCAACCACAATGGACGCGCGCGCCGCGTCGAAGACCTTTAGATCGTGGCGACTGTTGCCGACATAATCGAACCCGCCATCCCCGAACGCGTCGCACAGAGCTGCACGCTTCCGTTCCGACGTGAGATTATTCAGCCCTTCCGTCGCCATGACGTCGTCGAAGATATCGAGATGGGCCGCGATCGCATCGGCAAACTTGCGGGGCGTACCAGTCGCAAGAATGATCCTGCGGCCCTTCGCACGTTCGTGCTTCAGACGATTTACCAGATTGGTCCGATAGGGAAGCAGCGCCGGATCGAGGTTTACCCGGGATGCGATCTCCTGCTTCAACCTGGCCGGGCCGCCAAACGCCCAGACGGGAAGCATCAGGAGATAGAGCGGATTCTTCCTGAGAAGGAGGAACAGCCCCTCCCACAGCAGGTCTGTCGCAATCAGCGTGCCGTCCAGATCGACCGCAAGCGGAATCGTCGTGTTTTCAGACCGCGCATCCATCCTTTGTCCCACTCAGTCTCCCGCATCTGCATCA
Organism: Rhizobiaceae bacterium; assembly: GCA_023953905.1. Classification (GTDB taxonomy): domain Bacteria; phylum Pseudomonadota; class Alphaproteobacteria; order Rhizobiales; family Rhizobiaceae; genus Arvimicrobium. The sequence goes on from JAMLJA010000001.1 coordinate 151,187, forward strand.
TGGCGATACTGCGGAAGTTCTAATCACGAGTGGTCAGGCAACACTTAATCCGGAGCGATTTTCCGCCCTTTCACGGCCAACATTTGGCACTTAGGTTTAACATATCCTTGCAGCCCAGCCGTGTGAGACGCAAGCAGCGTCGAGAAGATAAAGGTCTATTGCTTCACGCGGCCTACACCGTCGCGAATCTCGATGGTTTCCGTTCCAATCAGGGCCTCTCTGTCGCCATTGGGCATCGTCACAAAGCACCCGCTGGGGCAGAAATCCATCGTTTCACCGGCAGCAAGCGACAATTCACTCTTGCTGCCGCCTTCGGTAACAACGAGCGTGCGCGCCTGTTCGTCCTTGTTGACGATCGTGGCCGCGTGCGCCAGACCCAACGCACCGAAGCTAAGAGCCAGAGCGGCAAGTATTTTTGTCTTCGCGGTCAAGGCATTCACCATGTTTGAGACGAAGGAACCAGTTCCCGTCTTTCGGCAAGGTTATATGAAATCGCGTCTGAACGGCAACTGAACGTTGTGGTTGCGTCAGTTCCCCGAACGTGGCGGCGTCTTTTTTCCCGCCGGCGCGCCGCTTGATAACGGATCGACATTGTCCAGCACTGAGCCACCCGCGACCTCCTCCTGACTCTCGACACGAGAGTCGGCCGCGGCAGCCTTTTCGCTAATCATATCTGATGCTTCACGCTCGAATCTCACAGGCACCACGCCGCGAACTTCCACGTCGGTGCGGGGGAACGGTATCTCGATCCCTTCTTCGGCAAAGCGCTCGACGATGGCAAAGCGCACATCGTTCTGGACCCGCATCAGCGTCGTGATGTCAGCGAGAAATGCCCGGACCTCGAAATCAAGCGAGGAAGCACCGAAGGCCGTGAAGGCAACTGCGGGTTCGGGATTCTTGAGAACCAGTGGGTGGGCCTTGATCAATTCCATGAGGATCGCATGGACCTTGCGGGGATCGGAGCCGTAACCGACCCCGATGGGGATGTCGATGCGCCCGAGTTTGTTTCGATGCGTCCAGTTGCCGACCGCGGCGTTGATCAACTCGGAATTCGGCACAATCACGGTCTGACGCTGGAACGTCTCGATCTCCGTCGCGCGAACGCTGATCTTCTTGACAGTTCCCTGAATGGCACCGGTCACGACCCAGTCGCCCGCCTTGAACGGGCGCTCGGCCAGCAGAATGAGGCCGGACACGAAGTTGGAGACAACATTCTGAAGGCCGAAGCCGATGCCGAGCGACAGACCGCCCGCGATCAATGCGAGATTGGATAGATCCAGCCCGGCCGCCGAAATGCCAATCAGCCCCGAGATCGCCAGCCCTGCATAACCCACGACCGTTCTGATCGAATTGCGGACACCAGTGTCGATCCGCCCCCGGGCCATCACCGAACCGTCGAGCCATCCCTGGAACCATCGGGTAAGCAGATACCCGCCCACAAACACCAGGATGCCTGTAAGGATGCCCGTAAATGAAATGTTGATCGAGCCGATCTGCACGCCGGTTGAGAACCTGTGCGCCCACGCACGCAGATCACCGATCTGGAATCCCCACGTCAGCAGCACCAGCGGCACGAAAATCGCAAGAATCAGCAAATTGATGCCGATGCCGACACCAAGCCCGATCTGATCGAGCGTCGTCGCGTCCAACTTCTTGCCCGCGGCGAGACGACGGCCGAAGATCGTCGCGGCAAAACCGCCCTCGTCGCTGATGGCGCGCCCGGACAGGAACCCGATATAGGCCAGAACCAGCAGCGTGCCGGTCACCACCACCTGGATGGATACGAACATCGCCAGCCCAATATAGCCCAGCAATGCTGCGGCCAGCGTGAAGCCGCCAACGGCGAACAGGAACACGCGCAGCCAGCTTGGCCACGGCCTCCAGTTTCCCTCTTGCGTTCTAAAGGGATGGATCAGGCCGATAAGAATGAACAGCACGGCAACGAAAGAGGTTGCGATAAAACTGCGCGCGATGGTCAGCGAAAGCGGCGACCCCATCTGCTGGTTCACTTCGCTCAGGAAAACGCTGATTCCGAGCACCGTGGCCATCGCCGTCGCCATCGCGACAAGCCATCGGGCGGGCTTGGACTCCACATGCACCAGCCGCCAGTTTGGCAGATGCGGTGAAAGTGCTGCCCGCGCGAGCCGGTTCACCCCAAAGATCATCAGCACTTCCTGCGCGAGCGACCGCAAAAAGGTCCCTATGTCACCGCGCAGCACATTGAAATAATTGAATAGGAAGGCGGTCGCGGCAAAGAACGCGGCAAGCGCCAAAGTGGGCAGGAGCGTCGACCAGAAAGCGACGGACAAGCGCGTCAGATAGCTAGGATCTTCCGCGTCGCGGTCAGGCTCCAGAAATCGCCCGAAAAGTCTGCGACCACCAATAAGCAAGAGGGCGGCGAAACCAAGCGCAAGAAAACCAGCCGCCAGAAACGCATGAAACTTGAAGTTGAATACGAATTTGAGCCAGGCCGCGATCGAACGATAGACGTTCTGGACTTCCCGTTGGCCGTCGGCAAGCGTTTCGCTTCCGAAGGCGTCGACCAGATTGTATCTGTCGGTGAGCAAGCGGGTAAAGAGATCGCTTCTCAAAGTGGCAATCTTGTCGATCAGACCGCTGACGCGGATCGAGAGATCTTCTGCATTCCCGATCAGGACGTTGATATCACCCTTCTCTGCTAGCAGAGCGGCGCGCTCCTTCGAGACGAGCTCCGATTCAGGGGGCTGGCCCTCGGCAGGCGGCGTGCCAAGTTGCTCCAGTCGGGCGTTGATCTCGCTGAGGCGCGGCCGGAAGGCGACACCGCTGCTGAGCACCCGCGACTGGATTTCTTCCAGTTCAAGGCGCAGTTCCAGGAGCTTGCCGTCGGTGTCTGCATTGTTGTCGATCTGCTTTTCGACGACATCAATCTGTCGCGCCAAGTCGTCCAGAACAGCCTTCTGTGTAGCGACGACCTCCGATGCCTGCTGCGCGGCCATTGGCTGGACCTGCTGCGCGTTTGCCGATGGCACAGGCGCGATCAGGCACAAAGTCAGCGCAAGCAAGCGCAGGAAGATTAACATTCGTCTTGCCAATGGTCCTGCCAATCTGCGAATCCCGCGACGGGGTCGGTTTAGGTGGCGCACAGTGTTAAAGACCGCCACCTATATGAGCAAGCGATCCGCCACGGTTCGGAAAACGTCGGTCAAGCGACGCGCCGTGGCGAAAATATGGTCATCACGGCTTGCACAGGCTGTAAGATGCGCGCCAACGACGAAAGCGGAAATCTCATGGCGGAATATTCTGCATTTGCTTTGATCAGGAACGCATTATCGGCCAACCGCGACTGGAAGCCGGCATGGCGCAAGCCGGAGCCGAAGCCGAACTATGACGTCATAGTTGTCGGCGGCGGCGGACATGGCCTCGCGACAGCCTACTATCTCGCCAAGGAATTCGGCATAACCAATGTCGCAGTGCTTGAGAAAGGCTATCTGGGCTCAGGAAATGTGGGGCGAAATACCGTTACGATCCGATCCAACTATCTTCTTCCCGACAATATCCGCTTCTACGAACATTCCATGAAACTGTGGGAGAACCTGTCCCACGAACTGAACTACAACGTCATGTTTTCTCAAAGAGGGGTCGTCAATCTCGGACACACGCCAGGACAACTCGACGATTTTGTCCGGCGTGGCAACGCCATGCGCCACCTCGATGCGGACGCCAGACTGCTCGACCTCGATGAACTCAAACGTTTGATGCCGGGACTGGACACCAGCCGCAATCCCCGCTTCCCCATCCTGGGCGGACTGATCCAGCCTCGTGCTGGCACCGCCCGTCACGATGCGGTCGCCTGGGGATACGCCCGGGCGGCAGACCGACGCGGCGTGGACATTATCGAAAACTGCGAGGTGACGGGTTTTATCAAGGACGGCGACCGCGTCATCGGTGTCGCAACCTCACGCGGCGAGATACGCGCCGCCAAGGTGGCTATCGCTGTTGCCGGATCGACGGGAGAGGTCATGCGCATGGCAGGTGTCGACGAACTCCCGATCGAAAGCCATGTGCTTCAGGCGTTCGTGACGGAATCCATCAAGCCCTTTCTCGACACGGTGGTTACCTTCGGCATGGGGCATTTCTATATGAGCCAGTCCGACAAGGGCGGGCTGGTCTTCGGCGGCGATATCGACGGTTACAACAGCTATGCCCAGCGCGGAAATCTGCCGATCGTAGAGGACGTGATGAGCGAAATGCTGGCTCTGTTTCCGGGGCTTGCGCCCGTGCGAGTGCTGCGCTCATGGGGCGGCATCATGGATATGTCGATGGATGGCGCTCCCATCATCACTACCGGGCCCCTGCCCGGCATGTATCTGAATTGCGGCTGGTGCTACGGCGGCTTCAAGGCCACCCCCGCCTCGGGTTTGTGCTTCGCCCACACGATCGCGCGAGACGAGCCTCATGAAGTGTCTGCGCCTTTCCGACTCGACCGGTTCCATCGAGGCGCCGTTATCGACGACAAGGGACAGGGCGCAACGCCACGTTTGCACTAGGACGATCTTATGCTGATTACATGTCCCTATTGCGGGCCGCGCGACGTTTCCGAATTCACCTATCAGGGCGATGGCAACCGAACGCGCCCGGATCCGGATTCGACCGATCTGGGTGCGTGGAACCGCTATGTTTACGACCGCGTGAACATTGCCGGCGAACACAATGAGATCTGGCAGCACTCCGGCGGTTGTCGAATGCATATCGCCATCACCCGCTCAACCACGACCCACAAAATCTCGAGCGTTCGCGCTATGCGTGACGCAGGACCGGGAGCTGGCCAGTGAAACCGCAGCGCACCGGCATTGGCGGCAAGATACACCGCGCCCGCACAATACGATTCTCCTTCGACGGCACGAGTTACGAGGGCCATCCGGGAGATACGCTGGCGTCCGCGCTGCTCGCCAACGGGATTGTGCTGTTTGGGCGCTCTTTCAAATATCACCGCCCACGTGGAGTGGTGTCCGCTGGGATTGATGAGCCGAACGCTCTGGTGACCGTGCTGCGGGGCGATGTGCGTGAACCAAACATTCCCGCCACCACGATCGAGATTTTCGACGGACTGGTCGCCGTCAGTCAGAACCGGTTTCCCTCTCTCGCCTTCGATCTGAACGCGATCAACCAGTTAGGTGGAAAGCTGCTCGGCGCAGGCTTCTACTACAAGACCTTCATGGGTCCGGTGATCGGGCCGCTTAGGGGCACACGGTTCTGGATGTTCTGCGAGCACTTCATTCGCCGCGCCGCGGGCCTCGGCCGGGCTGGCGAAGCGCATGACACCGCCCGCTATGAACGCGTCAACGCGTTCTGCGACGTGCTGATCGTTGGGGGCGGCCCGGCCGGTCTCATGGCTGCACGCGCGGCCGCAGAAAAGGGCGACCGCGTCATTCTGGCTGAATTCGATCCGACTTTCGGTGGTTCGGCCAAATGGTCGGGCGAAACAATCGATGGTCAGCCGGCAGACATATGGACACAGTTCGTCGCGGATGATCTGCGCAGCATGCCAAATGTCACACTCCTGCCGCGGACCCTCGTCTGGGGCTACTATGATAGCGACACTATGGCAGCCCTCGAGCGCGTCTCCGATCACAAGGTGAAAGCGGAAACAGGTGAACCACGCCACCGCAGTTGGACGATCCGCGCCGGCCGCGTGATCCTCGCGACGGGCGCGCTCGAACGACCCATCGTTTTCCCGGGCAATGATCGCCCGGGCGTGATGCTCGCGTCAGCTGCCCAGCGCTATGCGGGAGAATACGGCATCACAGTCGGAAGTCGGGTGGCGGTCTTCACCAACAACGACAGCGCCTATACCGCACTCGCGGCAATGAAGGCCGCCGAATGCAGCAGCCTTGTGGTTGTCGATGTCCGTTCCCAGATATCGCCCGCCGCGCGCGCTGCAGCGAGCCACGCTGGCGTGGAATTGCTGCTCGGACAGGCCGTTGTCGGCACTCGGGGTTATCCCAGTCTCTCAAGCATCAAGGTTCAGCGCTTCGACCCATCAAGCCTCACGACAAGTGGCGTGGCGCGAAGCATTTCCGTCGATGCACTGCTCGTATCCGGCGGCTGGTCGCCTACCCTCCATCTTGCTTCGCAAGCGGGCGGCAGACCGGTTTGGGATGAGGAGATACAGGCCTTCACCCCGCCTCAGCCCCTACAGAACTGGATGGCGGCAGGTGCAGCACGGGGCGCATTCTCCACAGCCGAGGCAGTTGCGGAAGGATATGCCGCAGGAGGTGGAGAGACCGCGGACGATGCCGAACCCCTGCCCGAAACAGAGCCGACGATCCTGCTGTCGAAGCCAGCCCGGGTCTTCGAGATCAAGGCCAAGGGAAAGGCGTTTGTGGACTTCCAGCATGATGTGACCGCCGATGATGTTCGGCTCGCGCATCAGGAGGGCTTTGTGTCTGTTGAACATCTCAAGCGCTACACCACGTTGGGCATGGGGACAGATCAGGGCAAGACGTCAAACGTCCCCGGCCTGGCAATCATGGCGGAAGTCAGCGGACGCCAAATTCCTGAGGTGGGCACCACACGCTTTCGCCCACCCTATGCTCCCGTCTCCATTGGCGCGCTGGCGGCAGAGCGCTTTGGCGATCTCAAGCCCGAGCGCCTGACACCCATGCACGATTGGCATGTTGAACAAGGCGCAGAGATGATGCCGGCGGGCCTGTGGTTCCGTCCCCGAATCTATGCACAGCCAGGGGAAACCATCGAACAATCTTATGTGCGCGAGACGCGAGCGGCGCGAAACGAGGCCGGTATCGTCGATGTTTCGACCCTGGGCAAGATTGCGGTTCAGGGCCCTGATGCGGCCCTCTTCCTCGATCGGGTCTACACCAACACTTTCTCGACATTGCCGATCAACAAGGCCCGCTACGGCCTGATGCTGCGCGAGGATGGATTTGTCCTCGATGATGGCACGACGTGGCGCTTGGGGCAGAACGAATTTCTGATGACAACGACGACGGCAAATGCCGGCAAGGTCATGCAGCATCTGGAGTATCTGCTCGATGTGATATGGCCGGACCTGAAAGTTCATCTCACTTCGGTCACGGACCAATGGGCAGGAGCCGCGATTGGCGGACCGAGAGCGCGCGAAATCTTGTCCACCTGCGTTCAAGGCACGAAGGTTGACAACGCAACGCTGCCGTTCATGGGCATCGTGCATGGCACCATCGCGCAGGTGCCGGTCATGATCTGCCGTCTGTCCTTCTCCGGCGAGATGGCCTTCGAGGTCTACTGCGGCGCCGGGCATGGCCAGCATGTCTGGAACGCGCTGTTGAGCGCAGGCCAAGGTTTCGGGCTCGTCGCCTATGGCATGGAGGCGCTCGGAACCATGCGCATAGAAAAGGGCCATGTGACCGGAGCCGAGATTGACGGACGCACGACCGCTCGGGACCTTCACCTGGACTGGATGCTCTCCAAAAAGAAGTCCTTCGTCGGCTCGGCCATGATGGACCGGGAGGGGCTTTCTGGACCGGATCGGCTCCAACTCGTCGGCCTGGTTTCGCTGGATGGCCGCGCGCTCAGCGGCGGCGCGCACATCGTCGAACACGTTGACCCTGAAGCACCATCCCACTCTCTCGGGCACGTCACCGCAGCCTGTTACTCGCCATCGCTGGGCAAATATATCGGACTTGCGCTTGTAAGTGGCGGCAAGGGGCGTCGGGAAACGCGGGCCTTCGTCTCGGATCCGTTGCGAAACAGATTCGGCCCGGTGGAGATCGTGAGCCACCATATGTTCGACCCCCAAGGGACACGCATGCATGGTTGAACAGCTTTCGCCACTGGGCGCCGCCTACAGGCCGGGGCGCCACGGCAGGGTCAACGATACCGTGGGTGCCACCCTTTCAGAGCGGCAGCCCGGCTCCATTGTCCAGCTTGCAGCATGGTCCGGACAGGAAGATGCGATGCGGGCGCTTATCAAGGACATATCCGGCCTCGAGCTACCTGCCACCTCTGGAGGAGGAACCGCAGAACCCGCAAAGGCGGCGTTCGGCATCGCGCCTGGCAAAGTGCTTCTAATCGACGATACGGACGGCATCTTCGCCGATTATTCAGCGGCCCTGCCCGAAAACATCGGTGTTGTCACGGACCTCTCGCATGGCCGTTCGGCGATACGCATTGTGGGGCCAAGTGCCGAATGGGTACTTTCAAAACTGTTTGCGATCGACTTCACATCCGGCGCGTTTCCCGTTGGGGCGGGCCGATCGACCACACATCACGACATTTTCACTCAGATGCAACGTAGCGGCGAGGATCAGTTTGACCTCTACGTCTTCCGCTCCTTCGCCCGAAGCTTCTGGCAGACCCTGTGCCACGCAGCCGGGGAAGTCGGGTACGAAGTGATCTGACCTATCCGCCCACCGGGCCGTTCAATCGAGAAACGTCGCCCACTCCTCCAACGGCGCGCGCTCGGTACGCAGATCGTTTTCCGGTTTGCTTTCGTCTTCGTAGCCAAGTGCCATTCCGCACACAACGATCTCATCATCGGAAATCCCAAGGACCGGCCGTATCTGGCGATGGTAAGGCGCGAAGGCGGCTTGGGGGCACGTGTGCAGTCCGCGCCCGCGAGCCGCAATCATGATGTTCTGCAAGAACATGCCGTGGTCGATCCACGATCCCTGGTTGAGCCGTCGATCGATCGTGAAGATCATTCCCACTGGCGCGTCGAAGAACGTAAAATTCCGGTCGTGCTGCTCGCGCATCCTTTCCACGTCCCTTCGGCCGATCCCAAGTCGGTTGTACAAGGCGTATCCCACCGTACGACGGCGCGTCTGATAGGGCTCGAAGAACTGATCCGGATAGTATTTGTATTCTTCCCACGCGACTTTCTCGGCGCGAATGCCGGAGTTGAGGATGGCATCGGTGATGCGCTGTTTCGTGGCTCCGGTAGCGACATAGGCGCGCCAAGGCTGCATGTTTGTTCCCGAGGGCGCACGAGCGGCCACCTCAAGTATTTCAGCGACGGTGGACCTATCAACGGTACCTGGCAGAAATGCACGAACGGAACGGCGGGACCTTATCGCCTCATAGACCGCATTCTCCTCGCCACCAGACAAAACGCCGATCTTCGGTGCAAGCACGTACCACCCTCCTGAAACGGCCCCTCGCTCCGCCTCGATCCGATACATATTCTTGTTGAGGCATGGCATTGCGCGACGTTGCTGGCAACCCGTTGGAGACTGCTGGCACATGAAAATCCGCTTGAACAATGACTACTATCCGTGCCACGGGAACGTCCTGTGACCTGTTCGGCCAGTCTCCTTTCTGGACGATGCTCTGAGCGTCGTGTCGCCTGGAAGAAATGGTGCCAAGCCACGATGCATCGGGTCGAGCTCCACTCAGCGGGATCAGGCACGCCGGTAAATTGACGGAACGCGTTATGACTGTATCACTCCACCCAGAGCGCTCATTCGGCGCGTTTCTGTTCGACATGGACGGCACCATCCTCAGCTCGATAGCCGCCACGGAGCGTGTTTGGTCGAAATGGGCGTCGCGGTACGATCTCGACCTCGCGACCTTCCTGCCCACGATTCATGGCGTGAGGGCAAGCGAGACGATCGCTCGTCAGAACCTTCCAGGGGTCGACCCGCAAAGTGAAGCCGAGTTGGTGCTTCGGGATGAGTTGGAGGATGTCGAGGGAATTGTTCCGATCGACGGCGCTGCGCGTTTCCTTGCTGCCCTGCCGACGGAACGTTGGGCGGTCGTGACCTCGGCGCCCCGGGAACTTGCCAGAAGAAGGCTTGGCGCGGCAGGGCTTCCCATGCCGCCTCTAATGGTGAGTGGGGAGGACGTGAAATTTGGCAAGCCGGCGCCTGATTGCTTTCTGCTCGCCGCGGCCCAGCTCGGTCAGAAGCCGGAAGATTGTTTGGTATTCGAAGACGCCGTTGCGGGAATCGCAGCAGCGGAGGCAGCCGGCATGGCTGTCGCCGTCGTGACGGCCACCCATTCACAATCTCATGACACGCCCCACCCGAAGCTGTCAGGCTACGATCACCTTTCCATTGATGCGGAAAGCGGATGGCTTCGCATCATCACACACTCAATTCAATCAGGTGCCTGACCCGTGCCACGCCCCTCCTCTCGCATCAGCGGCATCGTTCCATCCGGCAAGGACGGTTGGGAGCTTCACTTCAATGCGATGGGACGAAAGCAGGCTGGCGAGGACATCATCATGCTCTCGGTCGGGGACCACGACTTCGACACACCCGAAGCGACCGTCGAAGCATGTATTGAGGCGTTGCGGGCTGGACACCATCACTACACGCAGCTTCCAGGCCTGCCTGCGCTACGTTCCGCGATGGCGAAGGTTTCGGCCCGCGCGACCGGCGTGACGACAACGTCCGATCAAGTGATGGCGACAACGGGTGGTCAGGCCGCGCTCTACGCGGCGGTTCAGGCCACCTTGGATCGAGGCGATCACGCAATCGTCGTGGCGCCCTACTACGCCACCTACCCGGGAACGTTTCGGGCGGCCGAGGCCGAATTTACGGTGGTGGAAACGCGAGCCGAGAACGGGTTTCAGCCCGACGGCGAGGCAATCGGTGCGGCAATACGACCCCAAACGCGCGCGATCCTGATAAACAGCCCCAACAATCCAACAGGTGCGGTTTATACGCGCCAGTCGCTCGACGCGATTGCGGCACTTTGCATCGAGCATGATCTCTGGCTGCTTTCGGACGAGGTCTACTGGACGCTGGGTGGCAATGAGCACATATCACCCCGTTCCTTGCCGGGCATGGAGGAGCGCACGCTCGTCATCAATTCCATGTCGAAAAGCCATGGCATGACCGGCTGGCGTATTGGCTGGCTGACCGGACCGGCAACGCTGATCAGGCTCGCGATCTCGCTCAATCTCGTCACGACATACGGACTGACGGATTTCGTCTCCCGAGCCGCCATCAAGGCATTGGAAAACGACTTTGGCGTGGAGGACATCGCCGCCATCTACGCCAATCGCCGGACTGTGTTCCTAGACGCCATACGCGGCATGAACGATATCATCGTTCGCGGCTCGGAAGGCGGCATGTATATCATGCTGGACGTACGGGCCGTGGAACCGGACTGCGAAAAATTCGCCTGGGCACTGTTGGAAGCCGAGAAGCTCGCTGTAATGCCGGGCAGCAGCTTTGGCGCGGCTGCGGCCGGTCATATCCGCATCAGCCTGTGCCAGCCGGAGCCGGTGCTGAAGGAGGCAGCCGAGCGTCTACAGCGTTTTGTATCGACCTACCCCGGCGACCGGCACTGACGCCATATCACCAGCGCGCCAGCTTTTTGCGCACCTTGGCCAGATAGGCCGCGCGGGATGCATCGGTCGAACTGTCCATGTTGTAGTGCGCCATATACAGCGTCTTGCAGCCTCTGCCGGTAAGCGCCCACATGCCGCGCAGCAATGTCTTTCGGCCAGGCTGTCCGATCAACCATGACAGCCACCATGACGCTCCACAGGTGGTGATCACGCCGAGCTTTCTGATATGCGTCATCAGCGACTCGATCGTGCCGCCATCCGCGGGCAACCGGAAGACGACGTCGGTGACCCAGACGCGGTCCAGCCACCCCTTCAGCATTGCCGGCAGCCCGTACCACCAGGTGGGATAGACGAAGAGTATCGCCTCTGCCCATCCAAGATGGGCAAAATGCTCCCTCAGCGCGGGGTCGTCCGGGGCGCCCTCGTTGTAACGGCGGCGTTCTTCGGCTCCAAGTACAGGGTCGAAACCCTCCGCGTAGAGATCGATGAGGCGGATTTCATCGCCTTTTTGGCGAAGCGTTTCGAGCACGACATCACGCACAGCCGCACCAAAGCTCTCTGGAACCGGATGGCAATAAACCACCAGCGTGCGCATCAGAAGCGGTCCATCCGAGCGGCAACCTTCTTCATGAATGCCTCTCGCGTTTCGTCGGTCGAGAGATTCATCGAGTAATGAGCAGAAAAGCCGACGGGCGCCCCCGGCTTCACGGTCGAGCGCATCAGCCGCTGTATGAGCTTGCGCGGCGGGTCACCCATCAGAAATGCGCGAAACCGGCTGCCCCCATAACTGGTGACCGCCTCGACTTTCCTGATGTTGTGAAGCATGGGCTGCGCCTTGCCATCGACCATCCTGAACGAAACGCCCGGCAGGAAGACGCGATCAAAGAACCCCTTGAGAATGGCGGGATAGCCATAGTTCCAAACCGGAAAACACAGAACGAGACCCTCGGCGCGCCGCAGCCTCTCCACATAGTGCCGAACACTCTCCAAATTCCGCTCGGTATCCTGATAGTCGATGCGCTCGGTGCGGCTCAAACGCGGATCGAAGTCCTCAGCGTAGAGATCGCAGTCATCGACGACATGACCCCGCTCGACCAGACGATCCACGATCATGCGATGGAGCGAGGCATTGAAACTCGTCTCGACCGGATGCGAGTAAAGAACAAGGATATGCACGGCAGCCCGGCTCCCTACGCGACCTTCTCAAGGCCCTTGAACAGGAATGTCTTGCCGGTGCGGTAATCATAGTCCGGGTTTTCCCACGCAATCATCTTACCAGGATTGAGAAGCCCTTGGGGGTCGGCCTCCCGCTTGAATGCGAGTTGCACCTCGTCCGTCTGCTTCATTCCCCCTTCCTCCAGCGTATATCGATGCGGATTGAAGATCGGACACCCATTGTCCTCGAAAGCGCGCACGATCTCGTCAAGCCGCTGCTCTGTGGTGAACTTCACCAAAGGCAGTCCGAAACAGGTGATATCCCCGTCAAAGCGCACAAACTCCAGATGTGAATAGACCTCACCGGGGAACATCTGATCCATTTTCTCCACCAATGCGAGTTGATTGGGAAATGGATAGAGCGATTGCAGATACGTCACCGAAGGGTCGACGCGAAGCGCCCGCAGCGTCGTGTGGTTCCACGCAAGTTCATAAGCTGGCGGCAGCCCTCTTTTGTCTTCGTCGCTCGCGCTGTCCGAACTGTAGACGACATCGCCGCCCGCCCGGCGCGTGAACGCCATGAATGCATCGAGCGAATGCGGAGCGACCATGCACACGCAGATGCTCATGTTTTCGCTGAAGAATTTCTGATGCCGCTTGAAATAAGTCCACGGGACGGGAGCCGAGATCGGCGTGATCAGCTTGGTCAGAATGCCGTCCTGCCTTGCAAGCGCATTGCCATAGCGCGCAGCGCCCATGAACGTATCGAATCCGACAATGACATCCACCCAGTCATAGGCGGTGGTCAATGGCATCTCCACTTCTGTGATGATGCCGTTCGTGCCGTAAGCATGCGTCACCTTGTGAAGGTCTTCGCCGGTCAGTTCGAGGATCCGAGGTTGCGCCTCCATGGTGACGACCCGCAGCCGAAGCACGTTTCCAAAATCGCGCAAGCCGCCGAAATTGATCGACCCGACGCCACCCGACCCCCCTGCGATGAACCCGCCTATCGAGGCAGTGCTGTAGGTGGACGGGAACATACGAAACTCTTGCGCGGAATGCGCGCGTGTTTCACGATCGATCTTGGCCATGATCGCGCCTGCCCCGCAGACGACACGCCCCGGTGCAATTTCCCGGATTTCGTCGAGTTCCGACAGCGAAAGCAATACGCCGCCGGACAACGGCATGGCCTGTCCATAATTGCCGGTGCCTGATCCACGCGGTGTGACCGGCACGCCGTGCTTGTGACATGCGGCAAGAACGCGGATCACTTCATCTTCATCCCTAGGCGTGACGATGAAGTCGGCTGTCACATGCTCCAGTTGCCGCTTCAGAACTGGACTGTACCAGTAGAAATCGCGGCTCTTTTGCTGCACGAGCCGCGCATTGTCCTCGATCTTGAGGCCATCGAGATCCTGTTTAAGAGCCTCAATAGACATCAATTCCGCTCCATGAGATCGTCGAGTTCCGTATAGTCAGGCAGGTCAGCGGCAATTGGCTGGCCGCGCCGCACCACAATCCGATCCGATTCCGGCCGAGACAGCAACTCCGTCCAGCTACGGCCACGAAAAACGACAAAGTCCGCTGACGCTCCGACCTTGAGGCTTCCCGCATCGTCGAGGCGCATGATCTGAGCCGGCGTCGCCGCCATCGCCATGGGCCAATCGGCCACGGGATGATCAAAATGCACGATGCGAGTGGCCATGCGATACACCTCGAGCATATCGAGATCGCCATATGCATGGAACGGATCGCGCGTATTGTCGGAGGCGACGGCAACCGGAATACCGCGCGCCTTCATCTCGTGCAGGAGTGTTACGCCGCGCCAGCGCGGTGTGGTGGAGTCGTCGCGACGATCCTGCAGATAGAGATTGCACATGGGAAGTGAAACGACTGCAAGGCCCGCTTTCGCGACCTCGTCCAGCGTATCGTGAACCACCGCATCGGGCTGCTTTGCCAGGGAACAGCAGTGGCCGACGAGCACCCTGCCCTCAAATCGGTTGCGGATCACTGCCTGCGCGATTCTCGACAGTGACACCGCCTGAACGTCATCGGTCTCATCGGCGTGGAAATCGAGGTCGAGCCCATAGCTCGTCGCGAGATGAACCACGGTATCGAGGAGCTCATCAAGATCAGGCACCATATAGGTGACCACGCCAAGTATCCCGCCAGCGTTTGCAACACGCTTTGCAAGACCGGTAAACCAGTCCCTGTCACGCACACCCTCGATGCCAAGGAGACAGGCGGCCTGAAGCTCTATCCGATCGCGCCAGCGATCACGCATCGCCTCAAAGACCGGCCAGGAAATCGTCTCCTGCGGCGAAACGCAGTCGAGATGCGTACGAATTGCCTTGGTGCCGTGCGCATACGCGCAGCGGAGGGCGAAATCCATGCGCTGGGCGACGTCCTCGGCGCTCCATCGGATCACGCGATCAAGGCCCGCAGTATCAAGCGCGCTCGCAAACGTTCCGTCAGGATTGGGCGAGCGCGGCCAGATATGGCCTTTGTCCAGATGCGTGTGACAGTCGACAAAACAGGGCAGAACGATGCGGCCCGCAAGATCGAAAGCCTCGTCGGATCGTGGTCCACCAACCGATGCCTTGATGGAAGCGATCTTGCCATCGGCAACCGACAGATCGACCAGCGCAAAGCCATCTGCATCAAGCATCGCGTGCACACCTGTCGTGAGCGAGGCATGCAGGCGCGCCCGCGAAAGCGTGTAGCGGCCCGTCGACGGAATTACCAACGATCTCATCGTCTAGGGTTCTTGGTCTGCATTGCTAACCTTCCTGCTTGAGCGCGCTTTCGTGCCATCTGCGCAGGATGAGGTGCGATACAAGCGACAGCACCAGAAAGATCACTATGCCGGTAAACGAAATCAGGATGAGAGCCGCGAACAGTCGCGGAGCGTTCAGGCGATACCCGGCCTCGATAATACGCGAAGCAAGTCCGGATGACTGGCCGCTGGAGCCCGCGACAAATTCGGCCACGACAGCGCCTATCAGCGACAGGCCTCCGGCGATCTTCAGACCACCGAGAAAATAGGGCATCGCAGCTGGCAGCCGCAGATGCCAAAGTTCCTGCCACCGCGTGGCACCGTTCATCTTGAAAAGGTCGCGCAGGTTGCGGTCGACGGAATTCAGTCCCAGCGTTGTGTTGGAAAGGATCGGAAAGAACGCAACGATCCATGCGCAGAGCAGCAGCTTTGCCATCTGATTGTCGACATAGATGTTGATCAGGGGAAATATCGCGACAATCGGGGTGACTTGCAGCACGATGGCGAAGGGAAAGAACGACATCTCCACCCATTTCGATTGCGCGAACAGAACCGCCAGCCCAACGCCGCCGGCGACCGCCAGAATCAAGCTCAGAAAGGTGATCTTCAGCGTTGTCAGCAAGGATCCGAACAATAGAGGCGCATCCGAGACAAGCGTTTCAAGCACGACGCCGGGACGCGGCAATATGTATTTCGGGATATCGTTCAGGACGCAGATCCGATCCCACCCATAAATCGCGAGAGCCATGATCGAGAGCGGCAAAAGCCACCTTCCAATTTTCTCGATGCGCTGATTTCGAAGACGCCGCGCCTCCTCCGGGTCGAGAGCCGCCGCTGCCACAGATCCGTCAATCGCCGCCATGACCGCCTCCGGCATTCATCGCCGCGCCCAGAACGTCGGATGTCTCCCGGCACAAGGCGGCGTACTCAGGAGAAGTCCGGAAGGCCTCGTCACGTGGATATCCGGCACCAACCTCGACCTCGCGGAAGACGCGGCCCGGTCGCGCGGCCATGACCACGATGCGATTGGAAAGGAAAACGCTCTCAAACACGCTGTGCGTTACGAAAATGACCGTAAAGCGTTCCTGCTCCCACAGCGACAGAAGATCATTGTTGAGCCGGAACCGCGTAATCTCGTCGAGGGCAGCAAAGGGCTCATCCATCAAAAGCAAGCGCGGCCCCGTCACAAGCGCGCGCGCAATCGACACGCGCATCTTCATGCCACCGGAGAGTTCACGCGGCACGGCGTCCTCAAATCCGTTCAGACGCACCCGCGCAAGCACCTCCGCGATGCGCGACGCCGCAACGTTTCGCGACACACCGCGCAGGCGCAGCGGCAGCCAGACATTCTCGAACACACTGGCCCAAGGCAGCAGGGTTGGCTCCTGAAAAACAAAGCCCACGGAGCCGCTTTCGACCTGCCTGTGCCAATGAACCTGACCCGAAGTGGGTATGGAGAGGCCCGCGATTAAGCGAAGCGCCGTCGACTTGCCGCAACCGGAAGGACCAAGCAGGCTGACGAAATCACCCTCACCGATCGCGAGATCGACATCCGACAAGGCGGTGACGCCATTGGAGAAGGATTTGCCGACAGACCTCAGGCTGAGCAGGGGCGCATTGCCCCCGCTCTCCGGTCGAGCCGCCTCGCGCAGTTCTGCAAGCATGCGATGCTACTTCTTGAGATCCATGCCTACGCCCTTGTTCACAAAATCGAGCGTATAGGACTTCTTGATATCGATGCCTTCGGGCAAGACCTTCGCCGCGACCATCTTGTCGTAGAAATCCTTGATCTGGGCGTCGGTCATGGCACCGATACCGAGCTTCTCCGCATCTCCCGAATCGACGATCCCGAACTTCTTCATCTGGCTGATCGAGAATGCGATCTGCTCGTCGGTGATGTCTGGATTGTCCTTCTTAATCATCTCGTTGGCAGCTGAATTGTCGCCATAGAGATAGCTGTACCAACCCTTCGCCGATCCATCGACAAAGCATTGAACGACCTCAGGCCGCTTGTCGATCGTGTCCTGCATGGTCTCGATCGTGGTCGAATAGGTGCTGTAGCCATAGTCGGCGAGCAGGAACTGGTTGGGGACGAAACCGCCTTCTTTTTCGACTGCAAACGGCTCGGACGTGACGTAACCCTGTTGGATCGACTTCTTGTTGGCGATGAACGGAGCCGGATTGAAGGTGTAGGGAACGCGCTTTGCCAGGTCGAAGCCATATTCCTCGGCCATCCAGAGCAGGAAGCTCTGGGCACCTTCGTCACCGATAATGTATTGGTCGGCCTTCGGCAGGTCCTCCCATTTGTCCAGACCTTCGCCCGGATGGGACATGACGACCTGAGGCTCCTTCTGGAACGATGCTGCAACGACCTTCAGTGGGATGTCCTGCGCGACAGCGTCAAAGGCCTGCTGCATGTTGCCGCCCATATAGAAGTCGATCTTGCCGGCCAGCAGCAGCGGACGGCCCGCCACCTGCGGCCCGCCCTGCTGGATCGTGACATCCAGCCCGCACGCGGAATAGGACCCGTCCGCAACAGCCTGATAGTAGCCACCATGTTCCGCCTGGGCCAACCAGTTGGTCATAAAGGTAACTTTCTCGGCGGCCGTGGCGGTCAACCCGGACACAACGGTGATCACGCCCGCGATCGCGGTCGAGCAGACTAGCTTGGTCATGAACAACACCCTCATCGTTGCCGTATCCAACACGGCGTTCTTCTGCAAAATCGTCGACGCGAGAGCCGTGCGAGAACTTCGCTTCAGAGTGCCGGTCTCACTCCAACCGTTTCTGGCGCGACAGCAGCCCGTTCATTCCGCCTTGATCATCATCGTGCCCATTTTTGGCGCGGCTGTCCATGCACTGTGATCACAGCCCACAATGCTTGCGAAGAACGACGATGGGGCGCTAGATTCGCGGCAAGGAGACACCATGCAAAAGTTCCTCACACCCGCCTCCATCAAGCCCCCTTTCGCCCGGTACAGCCACGGGGTCGAGGTGCCGCCTGAAGCGAGAATCATCTTCTGTTCCGGCCAATTGGGGATATCGCCTTCGGATATCGTGCCGGAAGACGTCGGAGCGCAGGCCGAATTATGTTTTGAGAATATCGCAGCCATACTTGGTGAGGCAGGGCTGGAGCTTCGAGATATCGTCCGGATCAATACCTTCGTGACGGATCGCGCATATTTGCGGCCCTATATGGATGTGCGCGACCGATTGTTCTCCGATCCTGCGCCAGCTTCCACGCTGATGATCGTCTCAGGATTCGCGCGCGAGGAATTCAAGATCGAGATCGAGACCATTGCCGCTGGATAGCGCATCCTGCGGCCAAAGACGCGCCCCACAACCACTGTCCGCCGAGCGAAGATCCGAGTTGACCGGGTCCGAACGCGCGACCAGCGCTTGGTTCAAACGCTATTCTTCATCTCAATTCTGATGCCATGGACGGTCTGATCAGACTCGTTGAGAACGCGACCTGCCGGTTGCAGCGCCATATGGACAACAAGGCATCCGTTGCCATCCCACTCCTCCAGCGCCCGGAAAACGTCACGATTGGGCGGCAAGCGCGCACCCTCCGGCGATATATCCACAGCCGGCGGCTTTATCTGATCGAGGACAAAAATCGATGGCCAGCGATGATGATGCACCGGCTCTTCATCGTGTGGCTCAAGCGTGACTTCAAGCACGCGTAGGCGCTCGTTCTCGAAAAGCACTTTGTGATGTTTCGGTGCCGCCGCAACGGCATCAAGGCTTGGGTCCCATTTCGACGGGTCGCTCATTGCATCAGACATGCGATTACGCTCCAGCCATTTACCTCGTCGGTAACTGTAGTACACCGCTCGATTTCTTGACAGCGCAATCGATGCGGTCCGGCAATGCGCGGAGCGTCAGCGACACAACCATCCGAACATTGCTCATGTGGCAGTTCGAAGCGGCCGCATCAGACCAGCCAGTTTTCCTTCAAACGTTTACGTGTTGTTTTCGCATCACGTGCATTTTCGTTTGAGCGAGGTTTGGCGGCATCACCATTGAACGGCCAGTTTTACTTTTCCTTTCTGAACCCTGTGCTCGGGCTCATGCTCGCAAGTGCATTCGGGATTCTATGGCTTTATCAGAGGGAAAAGAACTATGTGATCGTAATCGCCAGCGGATATGCAATGTCCGCGATGGGATTTGCCTTGCACGCGCTTGGCCCGGTTCTGAACAGCAGTTCGATTCGGGTTGTCTCGAACATGTGCTTCCTGGCATCGGCGGCCTTTCTGGCGAGCGCCGTCATTGCGCGCTATAATCGACGAATTCCCTATCATCTCATTGGCTTGTTGTGCGCGGCAGGCCTTGGGGGATTTTGCTGGTTCGTGTTCTTTGACCCCGATATCGAAAAGCAGATCTATTCGATGAACCTCGCTCTCGGCGCGATTACCATCGTCGCGGCCGTCAATCTGGCGACAATTCCAAACAAGCAGGTTATTGACCGTGTCCTGTTCGCAGTCAGCCTTCTCGTAGCCACGAATCTGATGGTGCGAACCTATATCATCCTCCAGATTGCCGGGCCGTTCGACCGGTATGAGGACCTGCCTCGCTCTATCTACTGGTCAACGGTTCAGGTTTCCCACGCGCTCATCTCAATCATGCTTGCGCTCACGCTCATCGTCGCGGTGGCGCTCGACCTGGTAAGACAGTTGAAGACGGAATCAGAGACCGACGAGATGTCGGGACTTCTCAACCGTCGAGGCTTCGATCAAGCCGCGCAACTGATGCTCGACGAGTGTGCGGCGCACGGGAGGCCGGCAGCCTTGGTGCTTGCAGACCTCGACCACTTCAAGGCGATCAACGACACCTACGGTCATGCTGTCGGCGATCGGGTGATCATTGCATTTTCCGACCTGCTTCAGGCCTCGGTCAACCCGGGCGTCATCGTTGGCCGAATCGGCGGTGAGGAATTTGCGGTAGCCATACCGGACACGACGCTGGCGGGAGCGCGCATGTTTGCCGAAGGGGTTAGGGTGGCCTATGGCGCCACGACCATTCCCGGCCCTCTTGCTATCCCTCTTACGGCCAGCTTCGGGGTCTGTGCTTTCGACGACGGCGACAAACTCGTCAATTTGCTGAGACGCGCTGACGAGGCACTTTATTCCGCCAAGCGCGATGGACGAGACCGCGTGCGTACCTTTCCAGGCGAGTCGGGAAATGTCCCCCATCTGCCGACCGACGTGGACATGTTGCGGTTCACTCACTAACGTGGACTGACCAAAAATTTCCAGGGCATCCCAGTGGCAAGAACACGAATCTGGTGGGGCGACTTCCCCACCACCGCTTTTTCCGACATCGACCCAGACGAGACCATCGCCGTGCTGCCGATCGCGGCCGTCGAACAGCACGGGCCGCATTTGCCGGTCTCCACTGACACATCGATCATGCACGGAATGCTTGAAACGGCCATTCCACTCATCCCGGACGACATGGATGTGCGCATTCTGCCTGTTCAGTCCGTTGGCAAATCAAACGAACACATTCGAGCGCCCGGCACCCTATCCCTTTCGCCGCTCGCAGCCATCCAGGCCTGGGCGGAACTTGGCGTCGCTGTGAATGCAGCGGGAGTTCGAAAGATCATTCTCATCAACTCCCACGGCGGCAACGAGGAGATCATGGGGATCGTCACGCGTGAACTGCGCGTCGCCTGCGAAATGCTGGCGGTGAAGACGAGCTGGATGCGCTTCGGCGTTCCTGACGACATGTATTCAGAGCGCGAGATGCGCTACGGGATCCACGGCGGCGACGTGGAGACATCCTTGATGCTCCATTTCAGGCCGGACCTCGTCGACATGTCGCAGGCCGAGGATTTCCGCTCGAACGTGGAAGATGCGGAGAAGGAGTTCGACCTTCTGCGCCAGACTGGGACCCATGCCTTCGCATGGATCGCCGGCGATCTGAACGTGCATGGGGTCGTCGGCGACGCATCAGCCGCAACGCCGGAAAAAGGTCGCCTGACGGCTGAGCATCAGGCCGCCGGATTCATACGACTTCTCAAGGATGTGCAAAAGGCGCGGCTTGCTGATCTGCTTCAATAGCGCGACCTCCCGCCTGGAATTTCGAACTTTGCTTGCTGGGCCATTGCATAAGAGACAACAAACCAACGAAATTGCCCAAGATAGAAAATATTGCCTCGTCGTCCCGCGGGGCTGACCGTAGCTTCAACGCCATTCCCGAATGGAGTTTCTTATGTCGGATATAACGCTTTCCCGCCGTTCGCTTTTGCTGACCACTTCAGCGCTCCTCGCATCGACGGCCATGCCGACTCTGTTGCTTGCAGAAGAAGCAAAGCCGGGTGGCAGACTGATCGTGGCGGCCGACTCCGAGCCCAAGAATCTCAATCCCGCGATCGTGGCTTCCAATGGCGTTTTCTTTATCGCTAGCAAGGTGATCGAGCCACTTGCGGAAGCTTCATTCGACGATGAGAACGGTCTTTCCCCTCGCCTTGCGACGAGCTGGGAAGGATCGCCGGACGGCCTGTCCGTGACATTCAAGCTTCGAGAGGGCGTAACCTGGCACGACGGCAAACCGTTTACCTCGGCCGATGTCGCATTCTCCGCGTTGAACATATGGAAGCCGCTGCAGAATCTGGGGCGTGTCGTTTTCAAGGATCTGGAAGACGTCGAGACGCCTGACGATCATACCGCGATCTTCAAATTCTCCACGCCGACACCTTTCCAGTTGATCCGCAACGCGCTGCCCCCACTGACAAGCGTCGTCCCCAAGCATCTGTATGAAGGCACCGACATTGCGGCAAACCCGGCCAATTCGGCGCCCGTCGGCACCGGCCCCTATAAATTCGCAGAGCACAAGGCGGGTGAGTATTACCGGCTCGAGAAGAATGCCAACTACTGGGACAAGGACAAGCCATATCTCGACGAGATCATCTACCGCGTCCTCCCGGATCGCGCGGCCGCCGCGGGCGCGCTAGAGGCGGAAGAGATTCAACTGGCGGCATTCTCGGCGGTGCCGCTTGCCGATCTTGATCGAATCTCGAAGGTGCCCGGAATCGTCGTGGTCTCCAAGGGCTACGAGGCGCTGACCTATCAGCTTGTCGTCGAGATCAATCACCGCCGCAAGGAACTTGCCGATCTCAAGGTCAGACAGGCCATCGCCCACGCGATCGACAAGGAATTCGTCGTCAAGACGATCTTCCTGGGCTACGCGAAACCATCCACCGGACCCGTTCCTCAGAACGACCCGCAATTCTACACCGACGACGTTCCGACCTATCCGTTCGATGTCGCCAAGGCCAACGCGCTGCTGGACGAAGCAGGCTATCCAAAAGCTGCAGACGGAAAGCGCTTCTCGCTGAAATTGCTGCCCGCGCCCTATTTCAACGAGACCCGTCAGTTCGGCGACTATCTGCGGCAGGCGCTGGCCGCAGTCGGCATTGACGCGGAACTCGTCAACAACGATGCCGCGGCTCATATCAAAGCCGTCTACACAGATCACGCATTCGACATTGCCGTTGGCCCGCCCGTGTATCGTGGCGATCCAGCCATATCCACAACCATTCTGGTCCAGAGCGGCACGCCGGACGGCGTACCCTTCTCCAACCAGGGCGGATACAGCAATCCCGAACTTGACGCTGTGATTTCCAAGGCCGCCGAAACCATCGACGAAAGCGCGCGAACCGAACTTTACAGGACGTTCCAGAAGCTGGTTGCAACCGACCTGCCACTGATCAACGTTGCCGAGTGGGGCTTCATCACAGTGGCGCGGGACTCGGTGAAGAACGTTTCCAACAATCCTCGATGGGCTGTGAGCAATTGGTCGGACACATGGCTGGAACCCTGAGACCAGCAGCCGGAATGCCACGGTTCGCCGAGATTGATGTGTCTGGATGGCGATAGCAGCATGAGCATCACGGCAGCATGGATGCTGTCTGCCGAGGCATGCTTATGAACCGCGCCCTGCGGCTTGTTCGCCGGCGGCTCATAACTGCGATTCCCGTGATCGGTCTTGTGATCATCGGCGCATTCCTGCTTCTGGAAGCCGCGCCCGGTGACGCCGTCGACGCCTATATCCTATCGCTGGGTGGTGCGGACGCGAACATGGTCGCAGAGCTGCGTGCCTCATGGGGTCTGGACCAGTCCCCGTGGGCAAGACTCTTGGCCTACCTCGCCGCACTCGCGCGTGGTGATCTGGGCTGGTCGGTGAGCTTTTCTCGCCCGATCCTCGACATCATCCTTGAGCGACTGCCAAATACATTGCTGCTGATGAGCGCGTCGACGGCATTGTCTTTCATGCTAGGCTCGGCGCTCGGCATCTTTGCAGGCGCAAGGCCGGGCAGCCTGCGCGATCGCCTGCTTTCCGTCGGCTCGCTGGCCCTCTATGCCATTCCCGGGTTCTGGCTTGCGCTGGTGCTCGTCATCTTCTTTTCGATCAATCTGCGCTGGCTGCCACTTTCGGGAATAGAGACAATTGCCTCCGGCAAGCATGGCTTTGATCGCGCGCTCGACATTGGCCGCCATCTCGTCCTGCCGGTGGCATCACTCGGCATCATCTATCTCGCGCTCTATCTGCGCATGATGCGCGCCGGAATGGCGGAGGTCTGGCGGCAGGATTTCATTCGCGCTGCGCAGGCCAAAGGGTTGTCGCGGCAGCGTATCGTCCTGCGTCATGTGGCGCGCAACGCCCTGCTGCCTGTCGTCACAATGCTGGGCTTGCAGTCTGCGGCAATGCTGGGCGGCAGCGTCGTGATCGAAAGTGTCTTCGCTGTCCCCGGTCTCGGGCGTCTGGCATCGGAAGCCGTCGCCTCACGCGACACGCCGCTGCTGCTGGGCATAGTGCTGGTCAGTGCACTTGTGGTCATCGCCATCAATCTGATGGTCGACATCGCCTACGCCCTGCTTGATCCGCGCGTCGGCGCGGCGGAGGCAAGCTGATGCCGGTCCTAAGACGGTTTCTTGGAACAGCAGAGGGCATAGCGGGGGGCGCAATCCTGCTCGCCATCGCAATCACCGCCGTGCTGGCATCCGTCCTCTTCCCCGGCGATCCTTTGGCAATTGTCGCAGAGCCCATGCTGCAGCCGTTTCAGCACCAGGACGCGATTCTCGGCACCGACCGCCTGGGACGCGACGTGCTGGCCGAACTCGTGCACGGCGCCCGAACGTCGCTGCTCGTCGGTCTTGCTGCAGCTTTCGCCGCCATCGCGGTCGGCGCCACTGTCGGCACGATAGCGGGCTTCGCCGGAGGCTTGGTCGACGAAGCTCTGATGCGTGTGACAGAAGCCTTCCAGACGGTTCCTGGCTTTCTTCTGGCTCTTGCCCTCGTCAGCGTCGTCGGCCCTTCCCTGCCTGTCGTGGTCACTGCAATCGCGGCTTCGGCATGGACCCAACCGGCACGTATTGCGCGCGCGGAGGTTCTCTCTATCCGGGAGCGCGATTATGTCGCCAGCGCCCGCGCGATTGGCATGCACCCCGCAGAGATCGCATTCCGTGAAGTGCTCCCAAACGCGTTGCCCCCTGTCCTGACGCTGGCGTCCGTCATCGTGGCGAATGCCATTCTCATCGAGGCCGCACTCTCATTCCTGGGACTGGGTGACCCCAATATCGTGACC
Organism: Rhizobiaceae bacterium; assembly: GCA_023953905.1. Classification (GTDB taxonomy): domain Bacteria; phylum Pseudomonadota; class Alphaproteobacteria; order Rhizobiales; family Rhizobiaceae; genus Arvimicrobium. The sequence continues at coordinate 175,982 of JAMLJA010000001.1, forward strand.
TGGGGCGGCATGATCGCCGAGGGTCGCGTCGTGCTGCGCGGTGCGCCCTATCTTTCCATTTTTCCCGGACTGGCGCTGGTGGCAACGGTGCTTGGCGTTTACCTGACAGGTGAAGGCGTCGTGGAAGCGTTGGCCTCGGGAAGAAGCCGGTGATGGACCTGCTCAGGCTCGGCAACCTCTCGGTGACATATGCGCGAGCGCAACAGCCGGCACTCAGCGATATCAGCCTCGATGTGGCTTCAGGCACACGGATAGGCATCATCGGAGAAAGTGGATCGGGAAAAAGCACGCTCGCTCAAGCCGTGGCGGGAATTTTGCCGCGCAGCGCGCATGTGAGCGGCAAGATCGAGTGGCCGGGTCTGACATCACCGCCCGTGAGCGGACGCGACGTCGGGATGGTCTTTCAGGACCCGTCCACGAGCCTGGACCCGGTCATGGCGGTCGGCGCGCAAATTGCGGAAGTGGCCTATACGCATCTCGGCCTGACCTGGCGGCAGGCACATGCCCGTTCAGTCGAACTGATTGGCAAGATGCAACTGCCGAACCCCGAACAATTGGCAGGCGCCTATCCGCACCAACTCTCCGGCGGCCAAAGGCAGCGCATCGCAATTGCGGCTGCCATTGCCGCGGAACCGAAACTCCTTATCGCCGATGAAGCCACGAGCGCATTGGACACGATCGTCCAGGCCGATATCGTGAAGCTTCTTGACGGACTTGTGCGCAACAGTGGAATGACGCTGATTTTCATCAGCCATGACATTGCGCTTGCTTCACAACTCGTTGACCGGATCGCCGTGTTTCTCAATGCGACTCTTGTTGAGGTTGGTGACACCGACGCCATCTTGCGCAAACCGAAGACACGATACACGCGCACATTGATAGAAGCGCATCTCGGAATCGAAGCGTGACACAGCCCTTGCTCGAAGTCAGGGGTCTCGGGAAGCGTTTTCGGCGCGCGGGATCGACCGTGACGGCTCTCGACGGAATAAATCTGCAGTTGTACCCCGGCGAAACGCTTGCGCTCGTGGGCGGCTCTGGCAGCGGTAAATCCACCCTTGCACGCACCATCCTGCGGCTGATCGAGCCTGACGCGGGAGAAATCCGGTTTGAGGGCGAGGACCTCCTTGCCAAGAGAGGCCGGGACTTGCGTGCCATGCGGTCGAGACTGCAGATGGTATTTCAGGACCCTCACGCGGCCTTCAATCCTCGAGCGACGGTGGCACGAGCCATTGAGGACCCACTTCGCATCCACGACGTCGTTCCCGCGCGTGACCGACCGCGACGGATCGCGGAGCTGTTGGAGCGCGTCGGACTGTCAAGCGAACTTGCGACACGCAACGTCCACGACATATCGGGCGGTCAGCGCCAACGCGTCGCGATAGCGCGTGCCATCGCCACACATCCCAGGCTCATCGTGCTTGATGAAGCGGTGTCCGCACTCGACGTGTCTGTTCGAGCAAAGGTTCTGGATCTGCTGGTCACGCTTCAGGAGCAGGAGGGCATAGCCTATCTGTTCGTGTCGCATGATCTCGGCGTGGTGAAGAAGATTGCCGACCGTGTGGCAGTGCTGGACCATGGACGGATCGTCGAGAGCGCCACTGCCGATGACCTGATCAGAAATCCGCAATCGGACGCCGCAAAGGCCTTGGTCGCGGCGACTCCACGATTGAAATACAGTCCCGAACGCGAGGTTTAGATTTATGAGCGAAGCAGACGACCGCACCCAGAAGCTTGCGCGCGAACTTGATGCCGCATTTCAGAACCGGGCCGATCTCTATCGTCTCTTCTACGAGGAACTAGAGGCGGCTTACGGTCCGGATGAGGCAGAAGCCATTATGGTCCGCGCCGTCGAGAAGCGGGGACAGGAGGTGGCGAAGGCCGCATTCGCGAAATTCGGACCTGCTGACGCGCGAGAGATCGGCGAAGCGTTTCTCTCCGTTAGCCCCGATGGCGGTCGCATGTATCCTACAAACGTGGAGCGTCGCGACGACGGCATCAGCTTCTACGTCAAACGCTGTCCGCTAAAGGACGCGTGGGTCGCTGCCGGCGTCGACGGTGCCAGACTGGCGACCCTGTGCCGGATTGCCGGCGCCTTCGATCGCGGATTATTCGAGGCGACCGGCATCCGCTTTGAAAATGCAACATGGACGCCGGGACACGGCACCGGCTGTTGCCACATTCATCTCTCTAACGGTTGAGACACGGTCAAGCAGCACGGCAACCTCGCCAATCAGGCTGCCTCACTGGTCAGCGCAATGCGCGCGAGCTTGCGAACATCTTCGTCGCTCAACAGGCCGCCAGCCCGCAGCAACCCGGCGAACCGGCCGTTATTTTCTGCGAGTTCCTGGAAGCCGCCCATCTCCACGATCCTGCCCTGGTCGAGGAAGATCACGAGATCGGCGTCACGGACCGTCGTCAGCCTGTGCGCAATGACAAAAGTGGTGCGGCCGTCTCGAAGCTGGTCGATGGCCTCCTTGACGCGTCCTTCCGTCTCGACGTCGAGCGCACTTGTTGCCTCATCCAGCACGAGGATGGGTGCATCCTTGAGCACCGCCCGGGCGATGGCGACGCGCTGACGCTCGCCGCCCGACAACCGGCTGCCACGTTCGCCGACAAGCGTGTCGTAGCCTTCGCTCTTGCAGAGAATGAAGTCCTGCGCGGCAGCCGCGCATGCTGCCTCGTGAACATCCTCATAGCTCGCGCCCGAACGTCCAATACGGATATTCTCTTCGATCGTACGGTTGAACAGGCCCGCATCCTGGAACACCGTCGCGATCGAATGTCGAAGCGACCGGCGCGTGCAGACGCGTGTATCGATCCCATCAATGAGAATGCGACCCTCATGAGGATCGTAGACCCTCTGCAAGAGATTGATGAGCGTGGTCTTGCCCGCTCCCGTCGGACCGACAATCGCGATTGTCTTGCCTGCCGGCACCTCGAAAGAGACGTTCTCCACGCCCTGCCCGGACCTGCCAAACGAAAAGCTCACATTCTCGAAGCGGACATTGCCTTCCACCTGCTGCAGGTCCACCAAACCTTCCGGCTCGATGGTTTCGGAAGAAGCGTCCTCGAGCCTGTAGAAATCTTCGAGCTTCGCACGCGCCTCGAAGATCTGATTGACGAACGCACTGACCTGATCAAGGCGGCTGATCATCAGCGATGCAAATCCCGTAAAGGCGATGATGTCGCCAATCCGCAGATGTCCCTGAGTGACGAGGTATGAGCCGATCAGCAGAACAACGATCATGGAAATCGTCGAGGCAAGACGATGCATGGCATTTGCCAGCGCCCACCAATCCAGAACCGGAAACTGGGCGTCCAAAAGGTCGCTCGCATATTGCTTCAAGGCCATGGTCTCGTGTGCGATACGGTTATAACTTTGCAGCACGGAGACGTTGCTGACGCTGTCGCTGACATGCGCGAAAACCCGATGATAGTGCTGCTCGACGCGAGCTTGCCCCTCCTTGGTCTTCTTCATGACCAGACGGCTGATGAAAAAGTACGCACCAGCCAAGGTGAAAAGCACCATCGACATACGCAGATCGAGCGTCAGCGCCGTAGGTATCAATAAAAGCAGCGCGACGGCGGTGGATAGGTGCTGTCGCATGAATTCGAGCCATAGCCCGAAAAGCGTCTCCACGGCGCGCAGCAGGGTGTGCAGCGAATATGACGTGCCCCGCTCCTGATGCCAGGCAAGCGGCATTGTGATCACGCGCTCGAATGACTGGGTTAGAACGGTTGTGCGACGGAAATGGGCAAGACGATCCGCGCCACGTGCGACCAGCACAAAAGCAATAATATTGAAAACACCAAGTGCCGCCCAGATTGCGAGGCTCGGCAATACATCGTTCTTGTCAGAGATCGCATCGATGATGTGCCCGAAAAGCACGGGCTCCGCGATTGTAACCATGGCCAGAGCCACGTTTGCCCCGCAAATGGTGAGGACTTTGCTCTTTTCTACAGCAAGATAACCAATTGCTCTGAAATATATTTCCAGCAATGACACGCAAATACCTCATCGCGATGGATTGTGCAGCGCAATATGCACACGCATACGACCTCCCCAATGGCAACACAATGTGTCCCGGCCACGTCCGTTCCTCTTTGCGAGAGAAACTTTCGCAACAGGCCGTAAAATCCCGTGATCTAGTAAAACACTGACATTAAAGGAAAAATGGCAGGCATTTGGCGAAATTGTGGCAGCGGCCGCGGCGTTTCGTGAATCCGTAGCCGCCGGCGCGCGTCACACTCGGACGAGCACCTCGACCTCCCCCTCAGTGACGAGGTTAAAACTGCGCGCTTGGCCCGGCTCGCCATCCACCTCGATCGGAGCCTGATCCTTTGATCCGCGTTCCACAGCAATGTGATAGATCGCGCCGTCGAGCTTCAACTTCATCGAAAAACCAGGCCAATCTGATGGCAGCGCGGGCTCCACAAACATCCGCTCGTTCTCCCGGCGAAGGCCGAGAATGGCTTCAACTGCGGCCCGATAGAGCCACCCTGCAGACCCTGTGTACCAGGTCCACCCGCCGCGGCCGCCCTTGTCGCCGGAATACACATCTGCGGCGACGACATATGGCTCAACCCGATAGTGTTCTGCGCTCTCGCGATCCAGCGCATGATTGACGGGGTTGAGCATGTTGAATACGCGCAATGCAGCGTCGGCGCGTCCGGCCGAAGCAAGCGCAACCACCAGCCAGGTCGCAGCATGGGTGTATTGCCCGCCATTCTCGCGGACGCCGGGGGGATAACTCTTGATGTAGCCTGGTTCCTTCTCCGTTTGAGAGAATGCGGGCGTGAAGAGCTTTGCGATGCGAAGCTCTGGATCGACCAGCAGACGTTCGACCGAATCCAGAGCCTGCGCTGAACGTTCCGGATCGCCGTGACCAGATAAGACGCTCCATGACTGGGGAAGCTGGTCGATCTGGCATTCCTGTGATGTCTTGGAGCCAAGCAAGGAGCCGTCATCATAGGTACCGCGAATATACCACTCGCCGTCCCACGCCTTCTGCTCGATGGCGGTTTTCAGATCCTCGACATGCTTTGCGTACGCCTGCGCGCGATCGGTATCCCCGCGCTCTTCGAGTAGCGGAAGGAAGTCGGTAAGTGTCTTGGCAAGGAACCATCCGAGCCATGTGCTCTCTCCCCTGCCCGCTTCGCCGACTCGGTTCATCCCATCGTTCCAGTCACCGCCGAGAATGAGTGGAATGCCATCCTCGCCGGTGCGCTTTATCGCAAGGTCCAACGCCCGGACAGCGTGATCGAACAGGGAGACCGTGTCGCTCGTGACGGTCGGCGTGTAGAAGGCATCATGCTGACCTTCAGCCAGTGCATCACCGGTAATGAACGGCAACTGCTCGTCTAATATCGCCTTGTCACCGGTGACTGACACATAGTGCGCCACCGCGTAACCCAGCCACACGACGTCGTCAGAGATCATCGTTCTGACGCCCGCGCCGCTGGTCGGCAGCCACCAATGCTGGACATCGCCCTCGGGAAACTGGCGGCGCGCGGCATTGAGAATCTGTTCGCGGGCAAGCGATGGATCATGGAGCATGAACGCCATGGTGTCCTGAAGCTGGTCGCGGAAGCCGAAGGCGCCGCTCGCCTGATAGAAGGCAGAGCGAGCGCGGATGCGACACGCGATGGCCTGATAAGGCAGCCATGCGTTGACGATCGCATTGAATGCCGCGTCAGGTGTGTGCACCTGCAATGTGCCCAGAAAATCCGACCAGTGGCGCTCATTGTCCGACAGCCGCTCATCGAAGTCTCGGGCACCGTGTTCCTTGGCAAGCGTGGCCGCTTCTTCCTGGCTGCCCGCATCGCCGAGCATCCAGATCAGGTCGATCGTCTCGCCCGGTGCGAGCGTAACGTCCCTCGCCATTGCCGAACATGGATCATGGCCCGCCTCCACGAGACCCGAGAGGCTGTTGCCGGCGAGCACCGCCTCTGGCGACTGAACCGAACCATGATGCCCGATGAACTCGCGCCGGCTCGCCGTCGCAGATTGCACAGGCGTGTCGCTTGCCAGAAACGCGACGCGATCAGAATAATCGAGGCTGTAGGCGTTGCGCGCTGTCATCACGCCTGCCGCCTCGTCGTAGACAGGCAGGATGAAGGGTGCTGAACGATCACGATTGCTGCCCATCACCCATTCGACATAGGCATAGACGCGCAACCGGCTTTCCTGGGTGCGCCGATTGCGAATGCGCAATCGCGTCAGCTTTACAGGATCGTTAGGATCAACGAGTTGGGTTGCTGTTACCTCCAGCCCGCCTCTTTTTACCGAGAAACTGCTGAAACCCTGCCCATGCCGTGTCTCATAGACGAGCGAGGGGTCGCGAAGCACAGTGGAATAGGGCGAGAAGGCAAGTCCCGTCGCCATGTCGCATATATAAAGTGCTTCGCCGGTTCGATTGATGACCGGATCATTGGACCAGGGCGTCAACTGGAAATCCCGGCTGTTGCGGCTCCAGCTGAAGGATGCGCCTCCTGCCGAGCTGTGAAAGCCGAAATTCCGGTTCGCAATGACGTTGATCCACGGCTGTGGTGTCACTTCGTCTCCGGACAGCCGCACGACATAGTCCCGCCCGTCGCGGTCAAACCCACCGATCCCGTTCCAGAACATCAGCTGATCGCCGGATGCGGCGAGTGTTCTGGCTCTGCCACCGCTGCGCGCGGGAAGGTTGTCGGTGCTCGCGTCAGCGTTCGGCTTTCCTCGCGCGTCGATCTCTGCAGCTTCAGCCCGCTCTATCTGATCGAAGATCGTGCCGTTGCGCGTGTGGAGAACGATACGCGCGGCCGCCAGCAACGTTCGATACGAATCTTCTTCCATGAGGTCGCGCCGGACCGCAAAAATGTGCTGGCGCGGTCCCTGTTCACCGCCGCGTGCGCGACCGTTCTCGCAGAGAAACTCGATCGCCTGCTGAAGGTCCTGGACATAGGAAGACGCCTGTTCGTTGACGATCACCAGATCCGCAACGATGCCACGCGCCCGCATGTATTCCTGCACGCGAAGGGCGGAGGCGACAATCTCTATGTCCGCAACATCTCCGATACGTAGCGCGAAAATCGGATAGTCGCCCGAAATCGCCATCGGCCACAGCGTCGATTGCTTGCCGAGACCCGACGAGATTGCGTCGGGCGCAAGCCTCGTCCACGGCTCCGGATAAAGCAGATAGCGCGCGAGCTTCTGGACGTTCGCAGCATCCGAAAGGCTGAGACCGACATGACGCGTCTGGACCTGAGACCTCGTCCAGGCAAGCGTCACCTGCCGCTGAAAGCTCTCCAGATGGTCCAAACTATGAATAGCAGTCTCGACTTCAGCACGATCAGCCCCAACGACAGTCCAGAACGTCACGGAGACCTTCTTGCCGGAAGGCACTCGCATGCGGCATCGAAGCGCCGCAATCGGATCGAGCGTGAACCCCTGCCCGCCACCAAGCTTTGCATCGTTCTCGAAAACGACTGGATTGGCGAGTGTGCGTCCGCGTCCGAGGAAGGCGCGGCGATCGGTTTCCGCTTCTGTCTCACGGGAAAAACCTGTGCTGGCTGTCACGAAATGGCAAAACGCCAAGGTGGTTTCGCCTGACTGGCGCACCCTGCGCTCGGCAAAGATGGCATTTCGAGTGCTGTCGATCTCCGTCTTCACAAACATTTTCGAGAAAACGGGATGTGCGTTGTCGCCGGCTTCCGGCGCAATAACGATCTCCGAATATGATGTCAGATCGATGTACCGGTCGACCGGCCCCGTATTCACAAGAGTGACGCGGCGCCCTTCGCCATTGGCTTCGGCAGCGACGATTACCTCGACCTCGGAGCGCAGCTCACCCACGACTTTCTGGAAACTTGCCTTGTCGTCCGTAAAAATGGTTTGCGCGGTCTCGCCGGGCGCTCTTTTTGGCTGCGACGTTGCTGACCACCAGTCGCCCGTCGCCACGTCGGTGAGGAAAATATAACTTCCGAAGCGATCCTCGGTCGGATCAGGGTGCCAGCGCGTGACGGCGAAATCGCCGAAGCGGCTGTATCCCGAACCAGTCGCCGTCACCATCACCGAATATCGCCCATTCGACAGAACGTTAGTCGCGCGAAGTTCACGATGCGGGGCGAGGATGAGCCGCGTGTCGAAATTCTCCTCCAGCACCCTGAGATCCGAGCGCTCGTCGGCCTCGGTGCGAATTGTCGTAGACGGCACGTCGCGCGGCGCCTTTTCCTGAAGCAGCAACTCGGCGGCTTCAATTACCGGATCGGCATGGAACCGGTCGCGCATCCGGCCCTCAAAGACAGCATTTGCGATGGCAACGATCGACATCCCGGTGTGATGGGCCATGTAGTTGTAGACGACGGCATGATCGCGGCCCTCGGGCACACGCTGCGGCGTGAAGTCGACCGCATCATAATAGCCGTATTTGCCAAGCGCTCCCAAACCGCGCAGACGCTCAAGATTGGCGACAGCCGCGTCGGGCCGGTACTGGGCCGCAAGGGCCGTCGCATAGGGTGCAATCACCGTGTTCTGTGCCAGGCCCCGCTTGAGACCCAGGCCGGGAACACCGAAATTGGTGTACTGATAGTTCATCTCCCGGTCGCGGGCATTATAGGCAGATTCCGAGATTCCCCATGGGATGTTCTTGGACTTGCCGTACTGGATCTGGCGCCGAACGATCAGCTGGTTAGTCTGGTTGAGAATGCCTCCGTTCGGCTCCTTCATGACCAATGGCGGCATAAGATACTCGAACATCGAGCCCGACCACGACATCAGTGCGCCACTGAAGCCGATTTCCGCAATCGGTCTGCCGAGGCGGAACCAGTGTTCGGTCGCGATATCGCCTTTCGCGATCGCAAACAGGCTCGTCAGGCGGGCCTCCGACGCCAGCAGATCATAGCAGGCCTCGTCGAGTTGCCTGTCCTGCGGTCGGTACCCGATCGAGATCAGGTTGCGGTCGCGGCGCAGCAGGAACCCGAACTCCATCTCGAAGGCAAATTTCCGTGCCCTGTCGCGGACATTGATCAGCCGCAGCCGCATGGCCTCAAGGCCTCGTTCATCCGCATGTGAATCGCTGACATGCGCCTCGCAGGTTGCCACCAGCTTGCCGGCCCAATCAGAGAGAATTTCACTCGCCTCCGAGCGGGTTTCGCTATGGATGCCCGCTGCCAGCTTGCGAATGTCGCCGACCAGCACAGCGAGATTGAGAGTCCGGATAGCCGCCGTCTCCGGCTCGCTCTTTATCGTGTTGACGGCGCGCCTCATGCCGACGATGCGATCAGCCAGCCGCTGCCTCAATGGCCGCAATTGACGACGATCGTCCGGCAAGGCTGCCAATGTCTCACTCAGAATATCCAGCGTATCGAGAATACCGTCGAAATCACCCTGCACATGCACGGCCGGTGCCATCGACCACTCGTTGCACGCCGAAGCGACTGCGAGCAGATGACCAGCAAGATTCCCGCTATCGACAGCGGAGACATAAAGCGGGTGAAGCGGACGGAGCGTCGTCGTCTCATACCAATTGTAGAGATGGCCGCGATACCGCTCCATGCGTTCGATCGTGGAGAGTGTCAGTTCCAGACGCTCGACCACATTGGCAAAGCCGATCCAACCGAAATCGCGTGCCGAAACGACTGACAGAAGATAGACGCCCACATTGGTTGGCGATGTCCGATGCGCCACCAGCGGCTCCGGCGTTTCCTGAAAGTTATCCGGCGGGAGGTGGTTGTCTTCAGCGGTTACGAACGTCTCGTAGAACGACCATGTTCGGCGCGCGATGGCGCGAAGCGCGGAACGGTCTTTGTCACCAACGACAAGCCGATCCTCTGTCTCTGCGGATCGGCTGACCAGCCATGCAAACGCCGGCGACAAACCCCAGAATGCAGAAAAGATCAGCCCGACAAAGGCGCCCGACGATCCGGCGAGCGTCGGGGCGGCAAGTCCCAGAATAGCAATCAGAACGGCTCCCGCCATCATCTGATAATAGCCGGCGGGCGAATGCGCACCTGACCTTTGAGCCTGCGATGCCGTTCGCCACTCGAGCAGATTCTTGCGGCTGACAAGCACCCGGTAAAGCGTCCTGAGGATGGCATCCCCCATCATCCAGGCCGAATGGGCCATGAGAACGATGCGCATTGCCACCATTGCCGAGCCGAATGCGATATCGCGGCCGACCGAGATGAAGTGTCCGTGGAGCGTGACATCGGCCTTGTCCGGCCAAAGCGAGCCGATGATGTCATAGGTGGGTGCCATGAAGAGGCTGACGATCAGCAGTGCCTGCCATTGAATGGCCACAGTGAAAGGCAGAAGCGTCCAGCCAGCGATCGAGGCCAGAACCCAGAATATGGGCGTGAGAGAGCGCCGCAGATTATCGGCCATCTTCCAACGCGAGAGCCCGGGAATATGCGAATCGGGCCGCAGCATGAACGGCAGCAATTGCCAGTCGCCGCGTGCCCAGCGATGCTGACGGGACGCGTCCACCGCGTAGCGGGTCGGATAATCTTCGACCAGTTCCACATCGGTGACCAGCGCAGAACGCGCCATGGACCCTTCGAGCAGATCGTGGCTGAGCACCGTGTTTTCGGGGATTCTGTCGCGCAACGACGCTTCCATGGCGTCGACGTGGTACAGTCCCTTGCCGGTAAAGGTGCCTTCGCCGAACACATCCTGATAGAGATCGGAGACGGTGAACACATAGGGATCCATGCCCCTGTTCACGGAGAAGATGCGCTGGAAGAACGACGCCTCGTCGCCGGTCGTTAACGAAGGCGTGACACGGGGTTGCAGGATGCCGTAGCCCTTGACGACACGTTGGCCGGTCTCATCCATCACAGGTTTGTTGAGCGGATGCTGCATCTTGCCGACAAGACGCGCGACGGCTCCGCGCGTCATTCGGGTATCCGCATCCAGCGTCATCACATAGACGATGCCTTCGGGAACCGGATCAACGGGCGGAAGGAAAGTTGTATCGCTGTCTCCGCGCAGCAGAAGGTCGAGTTCGTGCAGCTTGCCGCGCTTGCGCTCCCAGCCCATCCAGCAGCCTTCCGACTTGTTGTAGAGCCTGCGACGGTGCAGCAAATGAAAGCGCGTCGAGCCTGCAAGCGGGTAGCGCTCGTTCAGTTGAGCGACGCACTTCTTGGCGTAGTCGAGCAACTCCAAGTCTGATTGCTGCTGTTCGACATCACTATCGGGCCAATCCGACAACAGCGCAAAGCGCAGGTCGCCAGTCATGTTTGCAAGATAGTGGATTTCCAGATTGCGGATGCTCTCCTCGACTTCGTCGCGCGACGAAATAAGGGAAGGAACAGCAACAAGCGTGCGTGCCTCCGCTGGCACACCCTTGGCATATTCGTAACCCACCAGCCGAGACGGCTTGACGAAGAGCAGCACTATGGTGGTGAAAAACGCCAGTGCGCCCTCGCTGGCGGGAACCGAGAACAGAAAGAGCAGCAGGATAGTCCAGGGCAAAGGTATCCCGGTGGATGCCAGTGCAAATCCAGCAGCCGCCAGGAGCAATACGGTCATGCCGACCACGGGCACGACAATTCCGGGCCATCCAGAGGCGCGAAACCCCCTCAACAATCCGTCGCCAAACGATGGCTTGTAGCCAATTTCTCGCTCCAGTTCGGAGCGCTGGTCCCCTATGAGGAAGAAGCCAGTATCGACCGATGACGCGTCGGTCGTCTCCCCGTTCCAACCCGCAAGTCGCGTCGCCGTTTCCGCAACTTCGTACTCTGACAGTTTTGAACGGCGCGCCAATCTCTCGATCGCGCTCCGGTATTGATCGCGAGACGCGAAATCCAGTTTCGCAAGGCTCGTACGCTGGCGCAGCAGCCTGTCGACCAGGCTTACGCTCTCGAACCAGATCGTCCAGTTGACATCATTGATATAGCGAAGCCCGCGGATGATATTGCCGGTCGTCACATTGCCACTCGACAATGTCTGATGCTCGGCGAGGATGGTCTCCTCGGCATCGGAGCCGAGATTCTCCAGCTGACGTTCGAGCCACGCCAGCGCGTCGTCAGCATTCTTTGATCCGTCACGCAGCCGGTAGAGCAACTGCGTCGCGAAGGTCGTGTCGCTGGCATGGGACGCATAGGCGTTGAGTGTCGCCTGAGTCTCCTCGCCTTGCGTCAGAGAGAGCACGCGATCCGCGAGCTCGTTGGCGACGCGGCGCATTTCGCGCGAGCGCCCGACGCGTATCGCCAGCCGACGGAGATTTTCAACCAGAACGAACCTTAGCAGCGCTGGCAGTGCCCAGAGCTCGCCAATTTTTAACCGCTGATGCTTCTGATACCCGTCGACCATCGCCGCGAATCCGTCTGCGGAGATGGTGCTGTCCGTATGAGCGACGTAAAGCCACGCCAGCGCAAGCGCACGCGGGACCTTTCCACCATCCGGCAAGGTGAGGGTTGGCAATTGCGCATAAAATGGGGTTGGAACGCTTCGACGGATCTGATGGATCGTCTCTTCGACCAGATAGTGGTTGTCGAGCACCCATTGTGCCGCGGGCGTAATTGAATCGCCTCTTGCCTGTGCTTCGTTGGTGGACCTGTAAACCTCGAGGATCCGCTCGGCGTTCTCCTTGATTCTCAGCCGAAAGTTGATCTCCCGCAGGTCGAGAAGCGAATCGATGTTTCCCTGTCCAAGCGCCTCGCCAAGACGACGCAGATTCTCGTCGTTGAGAACGGTTGAACGGATAGGAACTTCAGTTTTCGACAGAGGCGAAGGTTCCGCCGGACCAAAGGTCGACGGATCGGATTGCATATTCATAAGGCTCTTCCACCAGCGCGCGTCGGGAGGCAACGCACATGAACGTTCGTGAGAGCAAACGGTTGCGTCACAACAAGGGCAATTTCGCGATTATCGTGACTTTTCCTGGACTTTCTTCATTAGCACGGAACTGAGGCTGTCGTTTGACGTTAACTTGAGACGGCTTTGCGCCTCGCAAGCCGGCCCCTCATATTCAGCGATCAAGGTATTGCCCATGCCGCACAGAATACGCAAAGCCGTGATTCCAGCAGCAGGGTTTGGAACCCGTATGCTCCCGGCGACCAAAAGCATACCCAAGGAATTGCTTACGATAGTCGATCGGCCGATCATAGACTACGTCGTAGAGGAAGCGTTTGCCGCCGGCATCGAACACGTGGCTATCGTGACAGGCCGCATGAAGGGCGCCATCGAAGATCACTTTGACTACGCGTTCGAGCTCGACGCCTCACTCCGAAAATCCTCCAAGCACCCGATCGCCGACAGGCTTCTCGAGAAGACGCCTGCGACCGGCTCAATGTCCTTCATTCGCCAGCAAGAACCGCGCGGGCTTGGCCACGCGATTTGGAGTGCCCGACACGTCATTGGTGACGAGCCGTTCGCTGTCTTGCTTCCCGATATGCTGATGGTAGCAGAAACGCCCTGCCTGACATCCATCGTCGAGCTTTATGAGCAGACTGGAAGCAACGTTGTTGCGGTAGAGCGCTGCGATCCCGCCGATGCCCACAAATTTGGCATCATCTCTCTTGAATCGGGAGCGTCAGGACCGCTGATTACTGGGATGGTGGAAAAGCCCGCACCAGGAACGGCACCGAGTGACCTCTACATTTCCGGCCGATACGTACTTCATCCTGAAATATTCGCGCTTATCGAAACACAGGCCCCCGGCGCGGGCGGAGAGATTCAACTGACGGATGCGATCAGCGATCTGCTCGCCACGCAGGAATTGCGTCCCTTCGAATTTGCCGGGCGTACGTTCGATTGCGGGTCGCCCGCCGGCTATGTCGCAGCCAACCTGCACTTTGCCCTGTCCCGTCCTGATCTCGCTGCCGTAATCGAGGCGGAAATTTCAGAAGTGTTTGCAAACAAGCCAGCACAGGCAGCTTAACTAGCGAGTATTCGCGCGCCTAATCTCCTCGTGCTTTGCGGCGTTCTTGAAATCGGCACGACAATATTTTTCAAAGCTCATTGCGACGCCTCCTTCCATGTTGAAAAGCGCACGCCAACTGGTAGTCTCGCGCTTTATGCGGGCCAGAAGGGAATGGTCCGACAGTAGGAACGACGTTCATACTGAACACGCCTGGCGACCGGCCGCACCAGCGGCCGGCATCGGGCCAACAGGGAGAGTTGTAAATGTTGCATAACCTGTTTCGCGCAACCGTATTCGCAGCAAGCATAATGTCGGTCGGCGGCGTATATTTCGCCGCTCCTGCTTATGCTGAAATGGTCTTCAATCGCGGTAATTCTGCCGATCCGGAATCGCTGGACCCCCATAAGACATCGACGGTGTATGAGGCGAACATATTGCGCGACCTTTTCGAAGGTCTGGTCATGCAGGACGCGGATGCCAACCTGATTCCCGGTGCCGCGGAAGGCTGGACCGTTTCGGATGACGGGACGGTCTATACGTTCAAACTTCGAGCCGATGGGAAATGGTCGGACGGAACGCCCGTTACCGCCGATGATTTCGTCTATTCGTTCCGCCGTCTCCTCGATCCGGCAACAGGCGCCGAATATGCCTCGATGCTCTACGTCGTGAAGAACGGCGAGGACGTCAACACGGGCAAGATGAAGCCTGAAGAACTGGCGGTGAAGGCCGTCGACCCGACGACCTTCGAAGTGACGCTGAAGGCGCCCACTCCTTATTTCCTCGAGATGCTCACGCACCAGTCGACCTATCCGGTCAACAAGGCCTCGATCGAAAAGCTGGGCAATGATTGGATCAAGGCGGGCAACCTCGTGTCAAATGGGGCCTTCACTCTGGCGGAGTTTATTCCCAATGATCACATCAAGGTCGTGAAGAGTAAAACCTTCCACGGTGCGGCCGACGTCAAGCTGGATGTCGTGAACTACTTCCCAACAGAAGACCGCTCCACTGCCATCAAGCGCTTCGAGGCCGGGGAAATCGACTACAATGACGACATTCCCACCGAACAGATGGCCGACCTGAAAGCCAAGTTCGGCGACCAGTTGAAGATCGGGCCGTATCTCGGAACCTATTATTACGCGATCAAGACCGACAAGGCGCCATGGGACAATGTCGAGCTGCGCAATGCGGTCTCGATGGCCATAGACCGCGACTTCCTCGCCGAGAAAGTCTGGCAGAATTCGATGTTGCCCGGCTACTCGATGGTGCCTCCCGGTATCGAAGGCTACACATCGGCAATGGCGAAGTTTGCGGACATGTCGCAGATCGACAGGGAGGATGAAGCCAAGAAGATTCTCGAGAAGCTGGGATACGGGCCAGACAAACCTCTCAAGATGGAAATTCGCTACAACACTTCCGAGAACCACAAGAACACGGCCGTTGCGATCCAGGAGCAGCTGAAGCCGCTCGGCATCGACGTCACAATGCTGAACACTGACACCAAGACCCATTATGGCCATTTGGAACAGAAGGGTGATTTCGACGTCGCCCGCGCAGGATGGATCGCCGACTACAAGGACCCGGAGAGCTTCCTGGGCATTTCCCGCAAGGCGAGTGGCAACAACTACTCCGACTTCGACAATGCCGACTATGAAGCTGCCATGGACAAGGCAGCGGCAGCAGGCGGCAAGCCGGAAGAACGCATGAAGGACCTTGAGGCTGCGGAACGCATTCTCATCGACGAGGTCGGGCAGATTCCGCTGCTCTACTACAGCTACAAGAACCTCGTATCGTCGAAGGTCGAAGGCTACTCTCCCAATGTGATGGACGTTCATCCAAGCCGCTTCATCTCGAAGACGGAATAGCAGGCTTGCCGTCGTTCCCCGCAAAGGAACGGCGGCATCCCTTGCAACACTTGGGGATGCTATGTTCGTCTATGTGATCAGGCGGTTCTTGACCGCCATACCGACTCTATTCGTGATCGTCACCCTGGCGTTTTTTCTGATCCGTGTGGCTCCAGGTGGCCCGTTCAATCAGGAGCGCGGGCTTAGTCCGGAGATCAAAGCCAATCTTGAAGCGCAGTTCGGCCTGGACAAGCCGCTATGGCACCAATACCTCAACTATCTCAACAACTTGCTGCATGGGAACTTTGGCCCTAGCTACAATCTGCCCGACTTTACCGTGGGCGAGCTTTTTGCGAACGGATTGCCGATTTCGATTCAGCTTGGGGCATCCGCACTCACGCTTGCGCTGATTATTGGCGGAACGCTCGGAATTGTCGCCGCGCTTCATCAGAACCGCGCCGCCGATTATGCCGTGATTGCCACAGCGACCGCCGGCAGCACCATACCGACATTCGTGATCGCGCCGATCATTCAGCTGGTTTTCGCGCTGTCGTGGAATCTCATCCCGGTGGGTGGCTGGGCCAATGGCGCACTCCTCAACAAGATTGGCCCCGTGATCACGCTGGCATTGCCACAGATCGCGATCGTGGCGCGACTAATGCGCGGGTCAATGATTGAATCGCTGCGCTCCAATCACATACGCACGGCACGCGCGATGGGGCTCTCACAATGGTCCGTCGTGATCCGGCATGCGCTACGCGGCGCGGTACTGCCCATTATCTCATATGCCGGTCCGGCTGCGGCGGCACTTCTGACAGGCTCCATCATTGTCGAAACGATCTTCGCCATTCCAGGTGTCGGGCGCTACTTCGTCGACGCAGCACTGAACCGGGACTACACGCTGGTCATGGGAACGGTAGTGGTCATTGCGATATTCACGATCGTCTTCAACCTGATCGTCGACATCCTTTACGCCGTGGTTGATCCGAGGGTGCGATATGACTGACGCAGTCGTTGACGACACCGCCGGTGAAGTGCCCGTCGCCGGCCGATCCTTCTGGAGCGATGCCTGGCTGCGCCTGCGCTCCAACAAGGCCGCGATGGTCAGTCTTTTCTACCTCATCGCAATGACCGTGGTTTGTATCGTCGGCCCATGGTTCGTGCCACACACCTACACGACCATCTATGCCGACTACGTGCGAACCCCGCCCAGCCTGTCCGCCTATCCGAAGGCCGACATGATTGAAAGCGCGCTTGGCGATGTGCTGAAGCGCATGCGTGTCGAATTGAAAGATTGGCACCAGGAGGGAGAGCGTGTCGTCTTTTCGGTCACCTCGTCGCGCGAAATCGACGAACGCAACACGCGTTACATTGATCGATCAGACACGTTCGACGACGCCAAGGTGGAGGATCGCTCCGCGGACGGCACTGAAATGACGTTCAGCGCCGGCATTCTCAGGCAGTATTTTATATTCGGCACGGACAACACCGGTCGAGACCTTTTGAGCCGCACGCTGATGGCAGGCCGCATCTCGCTCGCCATCGGTCTTCTCGCAGGCGTTGTGGCTGTGGTGATCGGAGTGCTTTACGGCGCGACCTCCGGTTTTGTCGGCGGCAAGACCGACGAGATCATGATGCGCATCGTGGACGTGCTCTACTCCCTCCCCTTCATCTTCTTCGTGATCATGCTTGTGGTGTTTTTCGGGAGAAACTTCGTCCTGATGTTCCTGGCGGTAGGCGCGGTGCTGTGGCTCGACATGGCGCGCATCGTGCGCGGGCAGGCTTTGTCGATCCGACGCCAGGAATATGTGCAGGCCGCGGAGGCGCTGGGTGTCTCCTCGCGCGGCATCCTGTTGCGCCATATCGTGCCGAACCTCCTCGGTCCGGTGGTCATCTATATGACGCTGCTCGTGCCGCACGTGATCATACTGGAGAGCTTCCTTTCTTTTCTTGGCCTCGGCGTGCAGGAGCCAATGACGAGTTGGGGCGTTCTGATCTCGGTCGGAGCGAAGAATATCGGGTCTGCCAATTGGCTTCTCACCTTCCCTGCATTCTTTCTCGTATCGACGCTGTTCGCCTTGAATTTCGTCGGCGACGGGTTGCGTGACGCGCTCGACCCGAGGGACCGCTGACATGACGCAGAGCAATGACCCGATCCTGAAGGTTCGCGATCTCTCGGTCGAATTTGCCACGCATGACGGGGTGGTGAGGGCCGTCAAGGGCATCGACCTCAATGTCCTGCCTGGAGAGACTGTCGGCATCGTCGGCGAATCGGGGTCCGGCAAAAGCCAGACGATGATGGCTCTGATGGGCCTGCTGGCCTCGAACGGTCGCGCTTCTGGTTCGGCCAGATATCGAGACGAAGAACTGATCGGCCTGCCCGAGACCAAGCTCAACCGCATACGCGGCGCGAAGATCACCATGATCTTTCAGGAGCCGATGACGTCGCTCGATCCGTTGTACAAAATCGGCAACCAGATAGCCGAACCTCTGGTCCGCCATAAGGGTTTGACGGCGCGTGCAGCCCGTGCTCGGGCGTTGGAACTTCTGGAACTCGTGGGGATCCCCGACCCGCAGCGTCGCATTGACGCCTATCCGCATGAAATGTCGGGTGGGCAGCGTCAACGCGTGATGATCGCCATGGCGCTTGCCAACGATCCCGACATCCTGATCGCCGACGAGCCCACCACCGCTTTGGATGTGACAATTCAGGCCCAGATTCTCGAGCTGCTTGCGCAGTTGCAGGAGAAGTTCGGGATGGCGATCGTGTTCATCACCCACGATCTCGGCATCGTTCGGCGCTTTTCCGACAGGGTCTATGTCATGCAATCGGGCGTCGTCGTTGAAACAGGGCCGACCGAAAAGATTTTTTCACGCGCCGAGCATCCGTATACGCGAATGCTGCTGGCAGCCGAACCAAGAGGCCGCAAGGCGCCACCTCGACCCGATGCACCGACACTGTTGGAAGGTCGCGACGTCGAGGTGACATTCGACATTGGCGGAGGCTTCTTTTCAGGCGAGCCGACGAAACTGCGCGCCGTGGATCGGATCTCGGTCAATCTCAAGCGCGGACAGACCATCGGGATTGTCGGAGAATCCGGTTCGGGAAAGTCGACACTGGGACGGGCATTGCTGCGCATGCTGCCAAGCAAGGGAACGATCTTGCTGGACGACCGCGACATCTCCCATGCCGACCGGCAGGAAATGAGGCCACTGCGCCGTGAATTGCAGGTCGTGTTCCAAGACCCGTTCGGGTCGTTGTCCCCGCGCCTCACGGTGGGTCAGATCATAACCGAAGGATTGCTTGTGCATGAACCTTCGCTCAGCGCGAAGCAAAGAGATCAGCGCGCGATAGAGGCGCTGCGTGAGGTCAATCTCGATCCCGTCATGCGCAATCGGTATCCGCATGAATTTTCCGGCGGCCAGCGACAGCGCATTGCAATCGCAAGAGCCATGATCCTGAAGCCGAAAGTGGTGGTGCTGGACGAGCCGACATCGGCGCTGGACCGCTCCGTCCAGAAGCAGATTGTCGAACTGCTGAAGCAACTCCAGTCCGCGCACGATCTGTCCTACCTCTTCATCAGCCACGATCTGGCCGTCGTGCGAGCGATTGCTGACTACATCATCGTCATGAAGCAGGGAAAGATTGTCGAAGAGGGAACGACCGAACAGATTTTCGACCGTCCGAAAGACACCTACACCCAGACTTTGATGGCCGCGGCGCTTGACCAGACCCGGTTCCGAACAACGGCTGCATGATGCCAAAACCACCTATGGACGCTGCATTGCTCCATTGACACCGGCCCCCGCCTCGGCAATCCACACCCAATGCGGGGATGTTCAACCACATGAAGCGGCTCTTTGATCTTTTCGCGGCACTGGTTGGCCTCGTCCTGCTTGCGCCGCTCATGCTCGTCATCGCGATAAGGGTCCGCCGCTCTTCTGCCGGACCTGCCGTCTTTGCGCAGGACCGCGTTGGCCGGCACGAGCGCGTCTTTCGCTGCTACAAATTCCGGACAATGTTTGTGGCCGCGCCCAATGCGGGATCGCACGAGGTGGCTGCCTCATGGGTGACCCCGCTCGGAGCGAAACTCCGTCGCTACAAGCTTGATGAGCTTCCACAGCTCTGGAACGTCGCGCGAGGCGAGATGAGCCTTGTCGGCCCCCGCCCCTGCATGCCGACTCAAGCGGAGGTCATCGAGGCGCGACGCAAGGCGGGCGTGTTCGCGATTCGCCCGGGAATTACCGGCGTCGCCCAGCTCGCGGGCATCGACATGTCTTCTCCCGAAAGTCTCGCGCAGGCGGATCGACGCTATATGGAAACGCGCAGCTTTTTTGGCGATCTGTCCATCATTATTGCCACCGTGACCGGAAGTGGACGCGGCGATGCGGTCCGAAATTAGAATCTGACCGCCAACATTGAGGCCATAAACTACAGCCAATGGTTGCCGAGACGACGTTGCCTTTCGTGACTTTGCGCTATAATTAGCGTCGAAGGAGCGTCTTTTAAGCCGCGCCGACGGGCGGGACAGCGGCAAAGGCGGTAAATAAGTGGCGTCTATTCTAGCCCGGTTGATTGCATTGCCTCGCCGCAAAAAGCGGCTGATTTTGGCTGCAATCGATTTCGTTATTCTGCTCTTCGCCCTCTGGGTGAGTTACACGTTTCGCTTCGGTCGACCGTTCGTCCCGAACCATACGCAGATTATGGTCATGGCGCTCGCACCTGCCATCGCCATTCCCATTCTCGTGCAGTTCGGCTTCTATCGCTCGGTCATCCGCTACGTCTCCGAGACGATGGTGTGGTCGATCGCCAAGGCGATGGCAGTCGCCGTGCCATTGTGGCTGGTCGTCGTCTTCATGACCGAAACGCGCGGGATGGCAGGTGTCCCACGCTCCATCCCGTTCATATTCTTTGCACTCGGTACCGTATTGTTGGCGATGAGCCGGTTCACGGCCCGCCGCTTGTTACGAGGCGTATTCGACGCAGAAACGGCACCCAAGCGTATCCTGATCTACGGGGCGACGGGGGCTGGCATTCAGCTGGCAGCCGCGCTGCGTCTTGATCCCCAAAGCCGTCTGATCGCCTTCGTCGATGGCGATCCGGCATTGCAGGGCGCGGACATATCTGGCGCACGCGTCCACCCTCCCCACCGGCTACTTCTTCTCATCCAACAATATGACGTTCAGGAAGTAATCGTCTGTTCCGACAGCGTGCCGAGCGCATCGCGTGCCGAGATGCTTCGTCAGATCGAGGGAACGGACGTCAAGATCAGTTTCCTGCCGACCATCGCGGCTGGCTGGGAAGGCGATCTCAGGAGCCGCGTCCGCGATATCGAACTCGGCGATCTGCTGGGTCGTCCCGCAGTGGCGGCCGACCCAACCCTCCTGAGCACGCCCATCAAGGGAAAGACAGTGCTGGTCACCGGCGCCGGGGGCTCTATCGGATCCGAGCTCTGCCGCCAGATCGTGACGCTCAGTCCGCAAAGACTGATCCTGTTCGATGTGGACGAATTCTCTCTTTATGAGATCGAGCGGTCGCTGAAGGACTTTGCAGAGGTCGAACTCGTGCCGGTTCTGGGCTCCGTTACCGACGCGCGAACCGTCAAGCGCACATTCGAGCGGTATGGGATCGAAACGGTATTCCACGCAGCGGCTTACAAGCATGTACCGATGGTCGAGCTCAACATTCTTTCGGGCATCGCAAACAACGTGTTTGGAACGTGGACAGTCGCGGAGGCTGCGTTCGAGGCGAAAGTCGAGTGCTTCGTGCTGATTTCCTCCGACAAGGCGGTGCGACCGGCAAATGTCATGGGCGCCACCAAGCGTTGGTCAGAGATCATCGTCCGAAGCTTCGCGAACCGGCCGCGCGTGCATTCCGATAATCCTCGGTTCTGTGCCGTCCGTTTTGGGAATGTCATCGGCTCCCAGGGCTCCGTCGTGCCGCTTTTCAAGGAGCAGATCGCCAAGGGTGGTCCGGTGACCCTCACCGACGAGAAGATGACGCGCTATTTCATGTCGATACGCGAGGCGGCTGAGTTGATCATACAGGCCGCCTGCCTCTCGCAGAACGGCGACGTGTTCCTACTTGATATGGGCGAGCCCGTCGCGATCCGCGATCTGGCGGAAAACATGATCCGCTTCTCAGGCCTGACGCTGCGCGACGCTTCTCATCCAAGAGGCGATATAGAGATCAAGGTCGTCGGCTCACGACCAGGCGAGAAGATCGAGGAGGAGTTGTTCTACGACGCCGCTCAGGTCGAAGCGACCACACATCCACGCATCATGCGGGGCAAACGGCGCAATTGGAACTATGCTGACGTGTGCGAAGCGCTGAACGGTTTGCGCGCCGCGGTCGAGAATGGTGACGAGGCAATGGCCTCGGACATTCTCTACACATCCGTACAGAACGCCAAGCGCAACCCGGCGGCGTAAATCTGCCGGTTAGCGTGTTCCCCTGCGGGAGCTGCCATGCCCTTTCCGGAAAAGCCTATTTGAAGCGCTCATAGAGCGCCAGCGTCTGACGAGCAGTCGCCTCCCAGGTGAACAGCCCTGCTCTTTGGCGCAGAAGGTCAGCTGATGCAAATCGGCTGTTATCTTCTGAGATTTCCGCCAGAGTCGTCCGCCAGGCTGCGACATCGTGCGGGTCGATGAATATCCCGACGTCGCCCGCGACCTCTCGCATCACGGGTATTTCCGAAACGACAGGCTGTGTGCCGCAGGCCATCGCCTCGACGACAGGAAGACCAAAGCCCTCATAGAGAGTTGGGAAGAGGAGCGCGCCTGCCTGCTCGTAGAGTGCCCTTACCAGTTCCTCGCTGGCATATCCGGAAAACCGTACCGAGCCATCGGCGACGAGTGCATCCTGACCCGGGACATCGAGCTTACCCCATCCATTTGTCCCGACAATGATCAATGGACAGCGTTGCCGCACTGCGGGAGGCAGACCAACATAGGCTTCGATGAGTACCTTATGGTTCTTTCTCGGTTCTACGGTTCCGACGGAGAGAAAGAAGGAGTTGGGTTTCAGCCCCATCTCCGCCACCTGTGCCATCGCCTTGGGATCGGGCGGCCGATGCATGCGCGCGCTCACGCCTGGATATGTCACTCCGATCCGCTCGATCGGGTAGCCATAAACGTCCGCAATCTCGCTGGCACTGAAGTTGGAAAGCGTATTGATGAAGGGATAGTGAGAGATCGACTTCAGCCTCTCCCGCAAAAAGCTCACCCGCTCGGCAGGATGAGTTTCCGGAAGACGCTCGAACGACAGGTCATGGATCAGCGGCAAGACGGTGCGCTTCGTTTCCAGAGGCGGCACAAAGTTAAGGGCGTGGAAGAGATCGTAGTTCTCCACAATCTGCTGAAAGCGCCGCGCCCTTATAAACCTGTACACACGACGCGCAGTGTTCGATTTGCGCGCAAGCGAAATGACCTTCCCCTTCAGGCCACCAGAGTTGGCCAAAGCCTTGGACGATGCAGAAGCTGCCGCAGCCGATGCGAGCGTCTGTTCCTCCTGCACGACAAGCACTTCCTGCGTGAGAGAATGAACGGCAAAGCCGTCAAACGCATAAAGCTCGTTGTCGTGCGTCTCGGCCAACAGATGTTCGGCCAGTTGCATGACGTAGTAGCCAATGCCGGTCAATGGAGGGCGAAGAGCCACCGTGTCGAGACAAATGCGCATATCAGGCGGCTCGATTCATCGTTCTGTTGAAATTGAAAGCGCGAGGCTGATCGTAAGGCGCGGGCTTTAGCAGCGCACGACAGTCAGATCAATCTGAGCGCATGGTCAGGACAACAGGCGTTCAACCGTCGTTGACCACGTCAGGCTGCGGTGCACCCACTCGGCGCCGGCAGCGTCTCCCAATCGGCGCGCGGCCGAGGCCTCGTAGAGCGCGTCCAGTCCTGCACCGATTGCCTCAGCCGTCGGCTCTGTGACGATGCCCGTCTGGTTGTGCTTTACAATTTCCAGAAGGCCACCGGAATCCGTCGTGGTAAGCACTGCCTTACCACACGCGAAGGCCTCCATTGTAACGTAGCCCAGCGAATCTTCATCGAACGGCAGATACGCACAGGCCCGGGCGTTGCTGGCGAGTTCGGCGATCTCCTGACGAGGAAGGAAGCCAAATTTGAGCGTGACGCGATCCGCAAGATTCAGGCGCTCGACCAGTTTTTTGAGCTCCTGCGCTTCAGCATCCGATTCCGGTGGCCCCGCAATGACCAGTCGAACGCCCCTTCTCGTATGCTGCATCGCTTCGATCAGCAAGCGCTGGCGCTTGCCCGGCGATACGCGGCCTCCAGCGAAGATGTACCCTCCATCTTCTCCATGCCGGAACAGTTCGGCATCATTCAGCGGCGGATACAGCACTTCAGAGTCGTGCTTGTTATAGCGACGCAACCGGTCCTGCGTGACCGGCGAGTTTGTGAAAATCCGCTTGCACGCGGCAAAGCACTGATTGTCGGCGCGACGTATCGCTTCCACGATGGAGAGGCTCGGCAGATCTCGCCCCAACGGGCTTTGGCCGGCATCGCGAAGATCATAGGCCTGCCGAAACTGATGGAGAAGCCAAAGCGTCTTGTGATCATGCGGCATGAGATAGGCGGGGAACTTCAGTCCGATCATCCGATCGACATTGGGCAGATGCATTGACTTGTTGATGAAAATCTCATCGATCAGCCGTTCGTTCGGCGTCCAAGCGAATGGCACTCGCAGAACTTCTGCGGTCACCCCTTTGGTGCCGTTAAGAGCCTTGGCGAGGTTGGCGGCCAATTCCTCGGCTCCGCCCCAGATGAAGGGCACCGCATTGTTGACGATCAGGACCTTCATGAGAGGATGCTTTCGACGACGTGGTTCCAGTCGATCTTGAGCTCACGCAGCCGCTCATGGCCGGCATCGCCCATCCGCATCGCAAGGTCGCGGTCCGCATAGAGGCGATCCATCGCTTCCGCGACCGCCTCAGGTGTCGGCTCCACAACGAATCCGTTTCGGCCATTGTCCACAAATTCGAGAACGCCGCCCGAATCCACCGTTGTGATCATCGACTTCCTGGAATGCGCCGCCTCGAGGCTGGGATAGCCATAGGAATCTTCGTCCATGGGGAGATAGGCCGCCGCCAGCGCGGTCGCGAGCATATCGGCCTTTTCCTCCTCCGTGATCCAGCGATTCTCATAGACGATACGATCGGCGGCGCTGCCACCATCGATCTGCTGCTGGAGTTCCTCCCCATAGGCAGGATCGAAACTCACGCCACACAGCCGCAGACGCACAGCCGTCTTGGTGTGCTCCATCGCCTCGACCAGCAATGACTGGCGCTTGTGAGGTTCCACCCGGCACACGACGACAATCTCCTCGCCATAGCCCTCATTGCGAAACCGCTCAGGCTCAGCCACAGGAGGAAAGAGCGGGATGGCGCGAATGCCGTTGTACTTTGCCAGCCGGTCGGCAACCACCTGGGAATTGCTGAAGATGCGCCGCGATTCCAGCAAGGTGCTGGTATCCATATCCACGAGAGCATCACGAAGCGCTTCACCCTTCGGCGTATCGGGATAGCCGCGATGTCCCGCATCCGCGAGATCGTAAAAGGGTCGGATATGATGGATGAACCAGACGACCTTTCGCGGATGCCGCAACGCATAGGAAGGCGGTCGAAAAGTCACAAGGAGATCAGAGCTGTCTTCCAGATTCATCATCCGATAGGCGAGCATCTGCTCCAGAATGAAATCAGGGTGCTCGACAAATGGCAGGTAGAACCGTTCGACCTGATGACCGTGTTCCTGTAGCTGGCGCTCAAGCCACTCTACGATGAAGCGTGCGCCGCCATTGATGAACGGCACGAAAGATGAAGCCAGAATGATACGCAAGCCGCCGGTCCGCCCGCTCAGTCCGTAAAGGCGCGTTCGAGCGCCGCGACAATCCGATCGATGTCTCGTTCCGTCAGGCGTCCATGTGTGGGCAGGTTGATGCCTCGGGCGGCAAGATGATCCGCCACCTCATAGCCCCTGTCCTCCTTGTAAGGAGGCATCTGATGCATCGGATAAAAGACCGGCCGCGTTTCGATGTTCTCGCGGTCCAGCGCGGCCATGACCTCGTCGCGGGACTTCTTGACGCTCTCCTTGAGCGTGATCACGTACATCCAGTACGAGTGGGTGGCCCAGTTGGCCGTCACGGGCAATTCGACATACTGCGAAAGATGAGCGAGCTTCTTCTTGTAGGATGCCGCAACGACGGCTCGCCGAGCGAGATGCTCCTCCACGCGCTCCATCTGTGCCAGTCCGATCGCAGCGGCGATATTGGTCATCCGATAATTGTAGCCGACGACGTTGAACCAATAGCGGCGTTCGGGATCCATACCTTGCCCACGGAACAGACGAAGTCTCGCAGCGAGGTCATCATCATCGGTCGTGACCATGCCGCCTTCGCCGGTCGTGATGATCTTGTTGCCGAAAAAGCTGAAGGTGGCGCAGTCGCCCAGCCCGCCAACGCGCTTGCCCTTGTAGAGAGCGCCGACCGCCTCCGCGGCATCCTCGACGATGAAGAGCTTATGCTGCTTCGCGATGTCGCGAATGGGGTCCATGTCGACCGGATGGCCGTAGAGGTGAACGGGAATGATCGCGCGGGTCTTGTCCGTCACGGCTTCTGCGACCTTTGCCGGATCCATGTTCATGGATTGCGGATCGCTGTCGACGAAGACCGGCACGCCATTGCAGTAGCGCACGCAGTTGGCAGAGGCGATATAGGTGAGCGTCGGCACGATCACTTCGTCGCCAGCCTCGATCCCTAGGGCCACCAAGGCCAGATGCAACGCGGTCGTGCCATTGTTGACGGCAATCGCATGCTTCACGCCGCAGAACTCGGCAAAGGCCTTCTCGAACGCGCCTATGAAACGGCCGTTGGAGGATATCCACTCCGTTTCCATGCACTCGGCCACATACTCGGCCTCGCGCCCGTCGAGCACAGGCGCAGCAACGGGAATACGGGCAGATAGCTGCTTGTCCGTGTCTTGATGAGGCTCGCCTTGTTCCATCGGCTTGATCGCCATGGTTGAAACTCCTACGAAACGACGCGCGCCGGAACGCCAATAGCCTTGGCGTTTGCCGGTATGTCCCTGACCACGCACGATCCAGCGCCAATTGTCGAGTTGGCACCGATTGTGACCTGCGGCAAGACCGATGAGCCAACACCGATCAGGGTTTGAGCCCCCACACTCACACAACCAGCCAGCGCGCAGCGAGGCGCAATATGTGCGCCAGCACCTATCCGCCCGTCATGATCCACGCTGGCATTTGTATTGATGATGACGAAATCCTCTATCACCGTTTCTGCGTTGACGACAGCACCGGCGACGACGAGGACACCTTCGCCAACCTGCGCGCTGCGCGAGACATAGGCAAACGGGCTGATCGCGGTCGCGATTTGAAATCCGGCCGCGCGTGCCTGTTCTCCAAGCCTGACGCGCACGGAATTGTTCCCGACCGCGGGGAATACATGCGAGACGCCCTCGCCCAACAATCCGGCAAGCGCCGTGTCGTCGCCCAATCGCTTCGCGCCGATCAACTCCTCGCCCGCATCGGACCGATCAAGAAAGCCCGCAATATCGAACGCATCCGCATCGCGGAGCGTCTCGATCGCCACCTTCGCATGACCGCCGCCTCCCAGAACGACCAGCCTCGGTCTTGTTTGTTCTCTCGCCCCATTGCTCGCCATGCGGATCCTCAGATCTTGTGGGGGCTGGGCGCATCGAAGCGGCGCATACTGTCAATGGCGCCGGCAAACCGTGCCGCACTCGCACCGGAACTGTCTATGCCGAGCCAGTTGAGGCGGGCTACGACCTGATCTGCGAGGTCAAGATAGGGGCCCATCCTGATCTGCTCGCGCAGAACACGCTCGATCACCTCGACATAGCGATCGACCGAAAATTCCTCAGACGCCCAGGCCTTCGCCTCTCGCCCTCTCGCGAGGCGTTGTTCGGCAGAAACCGACATCAAACGCTCCAGGACGCGCGCCAGATCGCTGGAGTCGAATGCAGGGGGTACCTTGACCACATATTCATCAGGCAATTCGCCATAAAAGCCGTCATCGACGACGACCGTCGGACGACCACTCAGCATGCCCTCGATCACAGAAGCCGACGCACCCTCAAGCACAGGCCGCCGCAGGCAACACATCACATCGGAGTTGGACAACACTTCGGCCAGTTGCTCGTCGGTGACGCTGCCCAAAGCTTCGAACTCCACGCCCTTCTCCACGGCGCTGGTCTCCAGCTGTTGGCGCATCGCCGTGTCGATGGGCCCTGCCAGCACGTAGCGAAGCCGGTTGCGCAGCATGTCCGACCGCCCCAGGGCATCTATCACGAGATCCGCGCATTTGTTGGGATTCACTACGCCGACCGTGACGATCGTCAATTTCCCATCCGTCGAAACCGGTTCGGCAATATCCCTGCCCGGCCATGGCAGGTTGGCGACGTCTACGACGCCGCCACAAGCCGCTCTGAGCCTTGGCATATAGAATTTGGCGTGCGCGATTGCCCCATTGCACCGGCGCGCCACCCATTCCGCCATTGGTATCGACCGGGCGATTTCCGTCGTGGTCATTTCGCCATGAATCGCCCGCAGCGCGGCATCTGCAAAGGCGGGTCCATATGTGGACACGATCTCCTGGCTGGCACGCGAGACGGGCAATTTGAGATGTTCACGCCAACCGTTGAACAGGTTGAAAAGATAGAAATCATGGATGATCCCTATCGCGAACGGGCTATGCAAATAGTTGAAAACACCGCCGTGAAAATTGAAATTGTCGCCGATATTCAAGAACACACCATCCAAGCGCTCGGCAGCGACCTCGGCGGGAACATCATGAATGGAAGTGACCTTGCATGATGTCGCGTGGCTTTCAGTCGCCACGAACTCCGGCATTTCGCAACGAATAATCTCGACATCATGGCCGCGCGCGGCAAGCGCGTCGCACACAATGGCACTGACGCGACCGATGGCAGACGCGCGCGCGAGCGGCGTGACCCAACCGATCTTCACGCCAGCAGCCTCTTCTCACCAGCCTGACCGGATCGCGCAAACGCGATGTTCACGGAGTCCATGGCCTCGAGCTTCTCAAGCTTGGCGGGACTGCAGACACCCGTTGGCTCCTCGATCGCAAAACCTTGCAGGCCAAGCGCCTCGAAGGCAGCAAACCAATCGCGGGTCGAAACTCCAACGCGCTTGAGGTGCGAGATTCCAAATTCGGCAATCACGACGATGTCGGGATTGTCGCCCACGACACGCCGCATTCCCTTTAAAACCTCGAGTTCAGCGCCCTCGACATCGATCTTCACGAGCGCAACCTGCTCGCCAGCCGGAACGACGTCATCAAGACGCACGACCTCGACATCCTGTGTGTGGCCAATCTCCTGCTCGGGAAGCGCAAACAGCGACGAATGGCCGGGAATACTGGATACATTGAAGCTCAGCTTGCCGGCTTCGGCGCTGACCGCCTTTCGGGACACCGTCACTTGCGACAGACCGTTCATCGCAATGGTGCGCTCCAGAAGGTCCGCCATACGCTTCTCAGGCTCGAAACTGTAGACCTTGCCGGTGGGACCGACAGAGCGCGCGAAAGCCATTGTCAGGAGGCCGATATTTGCGCCTATATCGACGGCCGTATCGCCCGGTCGCAGCAAACGTTTGACACATGCGCGCGTTCCGGGTTCGAGACCACCGGTCGTGGCATCGGCAAGCATCAGGACGAAGGCCGGCTCCGTCTTCGGCGCCAGAACATAGCCATCTCCCAGCCGCACGGCATAGGCGTCGTCAAGCGACACAAGCGGGCGCATCTTGACCTCCAGCTCGTCAAGCCGTTTGCCGATCATGTCGGTCAGCTGGTCGAGCCGCACGAGCATGACTTGTTGCTTGATGTCATTGATGTCGACCCTTTGCTCGACCGGCGCATTGAAGAAGCGGCGCAGCCTGTCCGCCGGACCGTAGAGTATCCTCTTGGCCTTGGCTTTCAGTCGAGACACCATACTTCTCCCTGTCGATACCGCTTTGATCTCACCCGCTCGCTGCTGAGCCCCACCATCGAGCCCGTTTCGAATACGCGTTTCGATGCGCATCTCACCAAGGGGACCCGACAATCTGCGCGGGGTCTGAGCCTGCCCGTCAGCCGCCATTCTTAACGGCCCGCTTTGGATGTGCCCTTACTCTGGCGCGCCAGTAATCCAGAACATCGGCCAAAGTCTGCTCAATGGCAATCTGAGGCCGCCATCCCAGCACGGCTTCTGCCCGTGCCGAACTGCCGAGCGTTCTGGCAAGGTCATTGGTTCTGACGCGCGCAGGATCGACCTCCACTGCGATCTTGATCCTCGCCATGCCGCAAAGTCGCTCAGCTATTTCAGCAATGCTGATTGTGTTACCCGAAGCAAGGTTCAGAATTTCCGCTTCGATCGGCCCCTCATGAAGAACCGCCGACGCGTAAGCCCGCACGATGTCCCGAACATCGAGAATGTCACGACGAACGCTGGTATTGCCGACATAAAGAACGGGCGGCAAAGCATCCATCTCGATGCGGGCAATCTGGCTGGCGAGCGCCCCCACGACGAATCCTTCGGTCTGCCCCGGCCCAGTATGGTTGAAGGGACGAAAGCGCGTCGCCTTGAGCCCTTCCCGCGCCAGACGGCCAACCGCAAGATCAGCGGCGCTCTTCGTCAAACCGTAGAGATTGAGCGGCGCAAGCAAGGCAGTCTCGTCAACAGGCCCGTCGACCTCGTCAAAACTCTCGCCGTAAACTTCGGAGCTGCTGACGTGAATGAACCTGGCATGCGGCGCCTTCGCCAGTGTTGCCTCGGCAAGGTTGACGGTGCCGAAGAGGTTGACGTTCCAGGCCCGATCGGGATCCTGTTTCGCCTCACTTGGCGCCGAGATCGCAGCCAGATGAATCACGGCAGTCGGATTGACCGTATCCATCGCATCGAAAACGGCATCGCGGTCGGTAAGGTCGACAGCCATACCGCTGATGCGCGACGCCCGCTGGGCGCCGGAATCGCTGTCAGCCTTCAGTCCCCATCCGACAATCTCAATGCCGGGATCGCGGCGAAGCAGTTCGTCCGTCAGCCAACCGCCGACAAATCCGAATGCACCGGTAACCAGCACTCGACGACCGCTTGCTGTTACTTCTGCACTCGTTGTTTCGGCCATCGTGGATGCTCAGCGCCTCGAAAGCCGCTTGAGATCCGCGTCGATCATTTCACGAATCATGTCCTGCCAGCTGACTTGCGGCTCCCAGCCGAGCTTCTCGCGCGCCTTCGACGGGTCGCCGAGCAGCACATCGACCTCAGCGGGGCGGAACAGGGTTGGATCGATGACGAGATGATCATCCATCTCCAGATCGACAGCCTCGAAAGCCACTCGGCACATCTCTCTCACAGAGGTCGTGACACCCGTCGCGATGACATAGTCATCCGGTGTATCCTGCTGCAGCATCATCCACATGGCCTGGACGTAGTCGCGTGCGTGGCCCCAATCGCGCTTGGCGTCGATATTCCCCAACCGCAGCTCTTTCGCCATGCCAAGCTTGATCCGTGCAACCGCATCCGTGACCTTGCGGGTGACGAATTCGATGCCGCGCAATGGTGACTCGTGGTTGAAAAGGATGCCGCTCGAAGCGTGAAGGTTGAAGCTCTCGCGATAATTGACGGTCAGCCAATGGCCATAAACCTTGGCGACCGCATAGGGAGAGCGCGGATAGAAGGGCGTCGTCTCACTCTGGACCTGCTCCTGGATCAGCCCGAACATCTCCGATGAAGAGGCCTGATAGAAGCGGGCTTCCGGCGCTTCGAGCCGAACGGCTTCAAGCACATTTGCAACGCCGATACCGGTCACCATGCCTGTCAGAATCGGCTGCTGCCACGATGTCCGCACAAAGGACTGCGCCGCGAGATTGTAGACCTCGTCGGGCTTCACCTCGCGAACCGCGCGGATCAGACCGGACAGTTCCAGAAGATTGCCGTCGATGATATGCACATCATCTGCGACACCCAGCCAATGCAGCCGGTTCTCGCGAACGTCCACGGTGCTCGACCGCCTGACAATGCCATAGACTTCATAGCCCTTGCTCAGCAGAAACTGCGAAAGGTAGGCGCCATCCTGACCCATAATGCCGGTGATCAAGGCTTTACGCATGCGATCTCTTTTCGAACAGAGTGTATCGGGGCGAGCCAAATACGCCCGCGGCTGGAAAATGCTCCGAGATTGCCGCCTTCTAGTGGAATTGCGCGGCTATCGCAAACACCAATGAATCACGCGCGCACAACAGCTTCCTGATAGACCGACAGTGTGCCCTCGCGCATCTTCTCCAACGTGAAGACACCAAGCGCCCGGTCTCTCGCCGCGGTTCCCATACGCGCAGCAAGCGCGTTGTCATCGAGCAGGAGATTGATCCGGTTCGCCAGTTGCTCTGAATTACCCGGATCAACGACAAATCCGGTGACGCCATCCTGATTGACATAGTCAACGCCCGTATTTAGCCGGGTACTCACGATCGGCTTTCCGCTTGCCATTGCCTCGACCTGAACGATACCAAAAGCTTCAGCGACAGTCACCGAAGGCAGGCAGAACAGGTCGCAGGCCTGGTAGTAGGCGGTCAGTTGATCCGGCGGCACCATCCCGACAAAGATGACACGATCCGCGACGCCGAGCCGTTCAGCCATAAGTCGCAAGTCGGCAGTCAAAGGGCCCTCCCCGCCGAGGACCAACCTTGCATCGTTGCCGATCTGAGGCATGGCGCGCAGCAACACGTCAAAACCCTTGTAGCTGACATGCCGCCCCATCGCGAAGATGATCGGCCCGCCGAACCTTTCGCGCAGATCGTCCGCACCTGTTGCCGGAACCGCGAAACGAGCGAGATCGAACCCATAGGGAACGATCTTTATGCGTGACTGATCCTCGACCTTGGACAGGATGGGCGACCCGTCCCTGTGACGCGGCGTCGGCACAATGATCGCAGCCGCATTCCGCGCGGCAGCCTTCAAGAACGGTCGATAAAAAGGCAGAACAAAGCGTTGGCGCACAATGTCCGCATGCCAGGAAATCACCCTTGGAACGGATGCCGGCACCGCCATCGAGGCGATATGCGTCATCGGATCGGGAAAATGCAGATGAACAAGGTCGAACTTCTGGGAGCGGCTCAGCCGCCAGGCCTCTGAGACCAGCGCCGGTGAAATCGCCACCGTCCCATCTATGTCCAGTCCACGCTTTCGAAGGACGGGAAAGCCGTGAAGCGTGAGATTTGCGTCCTGCCACTCTCGGCTGGGCACCAGATGCACATATTCGACGTGGCCGCGCATCGCATGGAACAAGTGTTCCACATGACTCTGGATACCGCCCGGCTTTTCATCCAGAAATCGCCCGAAAGCGAGAACCCTCAACATATCAGCGGCATAGGCTGACTATGTGTTCGGATCAAGCCTTGGGTGAAAGAATGCGCTCGGTCGGGTCACACGTGGCAAGCTTGAGACATGTTTCACGCGACAACCGAGTGAAAAGCGGATCGCCTGTTTCACTTGCCACCACGGATGGCGACGCCGATAAAGAGACCACAATGAAAATGCTCCGAACAGATAGACTGACGTGACACGTATCGCTGTAAGCGGCTGCAATGGCTTCATCGGCGCTGCCGCGAAAGCTGAACTGGAAAGCCGAGGCTACTCCGTTCTGCGCCTCGAACGGCCAATGTTCCAACCCTCTGCGCGGGTGGATCTCGCAAGGCATGTGGAGGGATGCTCTGCCATCATCCATTGCGCCGGGCTGACCCCCAGACGCGGCCGACACGTGTCGGAGGAAGAATTCGAGATTGCAAATCACCAAACAACGCAAAACGTCGGGCTGGCGGCGGCCGACGCCGGTGTCACGCGAATGGTATTTGTTTCGTCGATTGCTGCAGTCGCCGGCAACGAAGGCAAACTCGCACCCGAAATGCCTCTCCAACCGACGACACCCTATGGGCGATCCAAAGCCCGTGCGGAGACAGGTTTGCTGGAGATCGACGGCCTTCGCCCCATCATCGTACGGCCGCCGCTCGTCTATGGACCGGGACCCAAAGGGGACCTCAATCTGCTCCTGAGACTGTGTGCATCGCCCTTGCCGCTTCCATTCGGAAGCGTGGACAACAGTCGATCAATGATAGGCGTGACCAATATGGTGGATGCGCTTATCTTTCTCGCCACATCTCCCGCGGCAGGAGACCAGGCGCAAATCGTTCACGCCACGGATGACACGACGCTTTCATTGCGGGAAATCGTCGTGGCATTGCGCAAGGGCCTGAACCGTCCGCCCCGCCTGATCAATATCCCGCCCCCCATTTTGCGCGCGATGCTTCAAGTGATGGGGCTTGGAGCCATCAGCCGAAAACTGCTGGACGACCTTGAGGTCGACGTATCTGCATTGCTTGCGCTCGGCTGGAAACCGCCGGCGCGCCCAGAATTCGACCTCGAGCGAATGGCGCGCGCGGCTTCAAGATCCGCCTGAAGTGGGATAAGATTGCCGAAATAAGAAGTTAGAGGCGTTATTTCAGACGCCGAAGGCCATTCATGCAACCGCGAGCAGATCGCCTGAATGAGCCAGATCCGTAGTGGCAGAATCGTGCGCCACACCGACCAATGGAACATTCAGCGCGGTGATATCGGCCGGCAATATGTCAAGCACACCGGACTGTGCCGTCGCTGCGGCATCATCGGGCGAACCGAGAAGAACAAACATGCCGCCCGCCTGAACATAATTGTAGAAAACGGGTGTTGCATCGATCACTGGCGTCTCGGAACCCGATCCAGACGAACCAGCGTCGACGGTCGAGGGCGAGTCAGCCTTGCCACCCCCCTCGACGACAGTCGAAGTCGAGTCGAGAGCAGAGGTTAGCATTGACGCTGCGGTAGGCAGGGTCAGTGCAGCCATTTGGACCTGCTCGTTGACAGGCGCCGCCTGAGCCGGAGAAAGTGCGACCTGCTGAACGGCCTGGTCGCCACTCTTCAAATCCTGCGCCGCATTTGAGGCGATCACGAGCGTGGCGCTGGACGCCCCATGAGAAGCCAGAACCTTCTCGCCTCCCTCGACGACAGCTTCGTCGCCCCTGACCATCTGGCTCTCGGCGCTCGCCACACGATGCGCGACCGCGAGTTCGGCTGAATCAGATACGACCGCACTCGCCGCGATAATCGTATCTGCAAATTTTCCAAATAGGCTCTGCAACGACATCGCGAC
Source organism: Rhizobiaceae bacterium (assembly GCA_023953905.1). Classification (GTDB taxonomy): domain Bacteria; phylum Pseudomonadota; class Alphaproteobacteria; order Rhizobiales; family Rhizobiaceae; genus Arvimicrobium. The sequence continues at coordinate 210,900 of JAMLJA010000001.1, forward strand.
ATCGGCTTCTGCGCCGGCTGCATTGTCCAGAACGTGGTCTGCGACAACGACCTCAATCGCGTCCGGGGAAGCGCCCTCGATTGTGTCGGTCGGTCCCGTATTTCCCTCAAATCGGGGCAGATCGTCCCTTGCTGCGCTACCCTCGAACAAAATCCCGTCGAGGAAAGCCATCTCATTGGAATGGCCCTCGGTCGACTCCACACTTTCCAGATTGGTGTGGTGAAGCACAGCGATGATCGCCATCGCCGACACCAATGCCACGGAAAATACGTCGGACATCATGCCAGTGCTCTGCGCTGCACGCAGTTCCGACTGACGAAGCTGATTATCGCCGTGATCGTCCGCGCGCACCGGCATGTTCTTGTAGAACAACGCCGCGACCGCCGCGATCAGCATCGTCGAGGGGTGGATGTAAAGATCCGGCCCGGGTCTGCGATTTGGCGACGGCGACAACATGACTGGATTCTCGCGCACGAGCTCATCCAGCAGTTCATCGAACCGCTTGCGCACAAGCGGAGTGGCCATAGAAGGACTGGCGGCGAAATAAAGACCGTCAAACCGCGCGATGTGAAGGAACACGTCGCCGGTATCCTGGCGGCAATAAACAAACCAGGGATCACCCTCGTCAGTCAGCCCGCGCTGGGTATCCACAAAGATGCCAGCCTGGCGAAGCGCCGCCTCGACACGAAAGAACTGCGCCAGCTCGGCGTTGTCCCAATCGCGAACCGGCGGCCTTGCCCGAAACAGGCTGACGACGTTGTGGGCTGAGAATGTCATCCTGCAGCAGTCCCTTTCGAAGCAACCCGAACCCGGTGACGCGACGTCAAACGCAGATCGAATCAGTCTTCTGGTGTACCGGACCCAAATAATAGATTGTAGGTAACCGGATCGTAAAAGCTCATCAACTTCTTAACAAAGGGACGTACGGGCACGTCAAGTGCTTTCGCCCAATCTGCATAGCGATCCGGTGGAATTCGGCCGCGACCGTTCTCCAGCTGGGATATGAAGGTGTAATACTCCGCGCCGACGCTCACTGCAAGATCGCGCTGTGTCAGTTGACGTGATTCGCGCATGCCCTTGAGCCAGCGTCCCGCATCCTGACGCAGTTTCTGAACATGCGGCTCGTTAAGCTTTTGCGGATTCGTGTACACAGCTGAAGCACCCGATCTTGAAGACCAACTCCGAGATCCCCGAAGCCTGAATAGCACCGGATGACCTCACGCCCATGTATAGCGAACCTAACAGTTACAAACAACATATATTAGCGCCAGCGCCTTCTGCGCGAGCGATGCCAGCCGAATCAGGGGCTATTGCTCGCGCATGCTCTTGCGAAGACGCTCGGTCAGCGGATCGACGAGATACTCGATGACTGTTCGCTCGCCGGTCGGCACGATCACCTCCGCAGGCAAGCCGGCAGTTAGCCGCTCATGAGCGTGCTCGATCTTGCTGTCGTCCACTTCGATCAAAGCCAGGAAGTAAGGCTGCCCGGTGCCTTCATCGATGAATCGATCGCTCGAAACAGAACGAACGGTTCCAAAGACCACTGGGAAGTCGCGCGCCTTGAAAGACGGGAAACGGACTTCGGCACGTGCATTCGTCTGCATGGACTCCACGTCGAGTGGCGAAATGCGGGCCTGCACGATCAGCGGCTCATCGATGGGAATGATGTCCAGAAGCGGCTGACCGGACTGAATGACGGCGCCAACCGTGAAAACCTTCAGGCTCTGGATGTAGCCGCTGAGCGGCGCTTTCACCAGAAGACGGTTGAAGACATCGCTGGCGACGACGATGCGCTGCCGCAGATCGGAGATCTTCTGACGGGCATCGAGAATCTGCGAGTTCACATCTTCAAGGAACTGCTTCTCGACCTGCTGAATCTGAAGCTTGGTCTCGCCAATAGAGCCCTGCGCCTTTGCCTTGTCCGCGACGGAACGACCTACCACGCCCTCCAAGCGAGCCTTCTCGCGCTCAAGCGCCAGCACCTGGCTCTTTGCGATCAGGTTTTGTCTGAAAAGCTCTCGTTTCGATTCAAGCTCGTCTTCGATTGCAACGAGCTGACGGCGCGTTGCCTCAGCCTCCTGCTCCAGACCGCCGATCTCAGTGTTCAGCTGATCTATGCGCGACGTCAGGATGGCCATCTGACCCGTCAAGGCATCGCGGCGCTGGGCGAACTGCTTTTCCTGATCGGTGATCGAAGCTGCGGTAACCGGCCGATCCCTGCGTGCAAGGAGTTCGTCGGGAAAATTGATGGATTGCGCATTGTCGCGCTCGGCAACGAGGCGCGCCTCCAGTGCAAGCGCCGAATCCAGTTGTCCGCGCACCATGGAGAGATTTGCCTGAGCCTCCGTGGGATCGAGCTCGAAAAGAACGTCGTCCTTCTGAACGAAGCTGCCTTCCTTGACCTTGATCTCGCGGATGATGCCGCCCTCATAATGCTGGACCGTCTTGCGGTTCGACTCCAGCGATATGACGCCTTGCGCAATCACCGCGCTATCGACGCGGGCAAAGGCGCTCCAGCCACCAAAAATGACAAATGCGGTTACAATGGTCGCATATCCTACCGCAGCAGGCGTAAACCAGCTCTTGCTTGCGGTCGGAATAACGCTTTTCGGCTCTTCGACGTCCGTCTCACTCATGATGTCTATGCCTGACCCATTGTTGCCGTGTCGGTACCCGCTGATGCATCTGCCTGATTGATCTGCGCCACGCGCGGCCCCATCAGCTTGCCCAGAACCGATTGCCGGTCGCCCATGTGCTGAACCTGACCGTTCATAAGCACGAGAACCTTGTCGGCAATGCCGAGTACATTTGTCTTATGTGTGACCAGAACGACCGTCGAACCGCTTTCCTTGACGGACTTGAGTCCATTGATGAGCGCCGCCTCGCCATCAGCATCGAGATTGGAATTGGGCTCGTCCAGAACGATGAGCGACGGTCGATTGTAGAAGGCTCGAGCCAGACCGATGCGCTGCCGCTGACCGCCCGACAAACCCGATCCCTGATCGCCGATGCGGGTATTGTACCCGTCCGGCAAGGTCTGGATCATTTCATGGACACCTGCCAGCTTTGCCGCGTCGATGATCTTGGAGCTGTCATCGTCAAGGAAGCGCGCAATATTCTCGGCAATCGTTCCGCTGAAGAGTTCGATGTCCTGCGGCAGGTAACCGATATGCTGACCAAGTTGCTCGGGCGCCCAATGCTGTAGATCTGAACCATCCAGACGCACCGAACCCGAAACGGTAGGCCAGACGCCGACCAAAGCTCTTGCAAGCGTCGACTTGCCTGCGGCACTCGGCCCGATCACGCCAAGTACATCACCGGGCTTGAGGACGAATGACACGCCGCGCAGCGTCGGCATGCGCGTTCCGGGAGGGCACGCGATCACGTTCTCTACCGAAATCACACCCTCCGGCTTGGGAAGCAGCACCTTACTCTGATCGTCCGGAAGCAGTTCCAGCAGCTTGAGGATGCGCGTACGGGCAGAACGCGCCGAGACGAAGCTGCGCCAGTTGCCGACGGAGGCTTCAACAGGAGCGAGCGCACGACCCATGATGATGGAAGCCGCAATCATGGAACCGGGCGATACCGTGCCTTGAATGACCAGAAATGCGCCAACGCCCAGAATGCAGATCTGAAGAAACGCACGCACGAATTTCGTCGCGGCAATGAAGGTGCCGCCATTGTCGCTGGCTTTTGCCTGCCAGCCGATGACCGAATCGTGCTGCTTGCGCCAGCGACCGCGCAGTGCATTGACCATGCCCATGGCGTGGAGAACTTCGACATTGCGGAAAACCGCAGATGCCCAGTTATTGGCAACCACGGAGCTCTGAGAGGCTTCCCTCAGGTGACCGCGGGTTGAGAATTCGTTTCCGAGAGCCAGCAGGAATATGAGAACCGCGCCGGTCAGCGCCACATATCCGAAAAACGGATGGAGGACGAAACAGCCGGCCACAAAAATCGGCACCCACGGCGCGTCACAGAACGAAATCAGACCGTTGCCGGTCATGAACTCTCGCACACTGTCCAGATCGCGCAGCGCCTGCGCGCCTGTCTGCTGGGGGCTGCGGAGACTGCCTTTGGCAACAGCTGCAAACAGGCGATCCTTGGCCGTCGCATCGAACACCGCGCCGACCCGCACCAGCACCGCCGAGCGCGCGCGCTCCAGCACCGCGTAGACCACAAGCAGAAACGCGGCGATGATCGTAATCATGATCAGCGTCGTTTCATTGCGGCTGGTGATGACGCGATCGTAGACCTGCAGCATGTACAGAGGCCCGACAAACGCCAGAAGATTGATGAAGAAGCTGAATACGAGCGCAGTAATAAAGCCGCCGCGTCCCGCACGAAACGCCTGCGACAAGAGGTTGTTCGCTTTGCTCACTTGGCCAAGCCTACTCTTTATTCGGTTGCCGGGAACTCGCCCTCAAGTTCCCGGCCCATATAGGGCCACGCCAGAATCGACGCAACTGCCCTTACGGCTGGGTTTCTGATACAGGCTTCGCCGCGCCGCTCTCGATCTCTGCGAGCCGCGCGCTGAATTTGCTTGCCGGCACGGCGATCATCATTTCGCGTCCGTCGCGCTTGAAACCGGCCACCTGGATGCCGATGAGCTCGCCGGTATCCACATCGACAAGCGGTGCGCCGGACATGCCTCCAACGGCTTTGCAACCGCCCTCGAACAGCCCCACTACCAACTGCACCGCACATGGCGCACTCGTCGAAAGCGCATATTTTCTTCGATAGGCATATCCGGTCACGCTCGCAACTGCGCTCGAAGCCTTCCTGGTGGCCATCTGAACCGGTTGCGATCCGGTCTCAGGTTCGCTCAGGATGAGCATCGCCCAATCGAAATTCACGGTTCTCAGTGGGTCGGTCGGCTTGTACATGCGACTTACCTCATAGCGGCTGACCCGGGCGTGATACTCGTATTCTCCCCTGCTATAGCCGCCCAGAAAATGCACGGACTCCGGACGTACCCAGCGCTTTGTCCTTCGATCGACCAGGCAATGCGCGGCCGTGACAACAATATTCGGCGCAACTAGCACGCCAGTGCAATATGCTCCGTTGCCAGGATGCACCCGCCCCACCGCGCCGGCTTCCACGCCTTTGACAACCTGAGGGCGGCCAGCCGCCTCGCCTTCGGCCAGTGCCAGTACGGGCATGGTGGCCAAAACGCCTCCCCAAAAGGCCACCATTGCCAACCGTCCGATCATGTCATCCTCCGGTCTTGATTGCGGCGACCCGAATCGCGGCTCCAAATTAATAAGCATTGGGGAGTGGAGGCACCACAAGTTCAACAAGAGATTGGCCAAATTGGGGAGATCCCTGACAGATATCACTAATGAATGGCTGCAAGTGGCACTTTCGCGAAGGTCAGGCTCCAAATGCCGGCTCGAGTCTCGCATCACCCACTCGGAAAACTTGTCTGCAGTCCAACGCGCTTTCGGGCTGGACAGGCGATCACGTGGCGTCTATATCGCCCTCGCCTCTAAGGCAGTGGGTGTGTAGCTCAGTTGGTAGAGCAGCTGACTCTTAATCAGCGGGTCCACAGTTCGATCCTGTGCACACCCACCATTCCATCCTTTGAAACTCGAAGCTTCCGCTAGACATCGACGGGCTGGCTCTCGGGTCCGAACAGATTCTCGGGAGCGGTGGGAACAATGCCCGGGTAGCCGCCGTTCTGCGTCAAACTGACGGAGGACATAATGATCGACCAGGTCAGGCAGCGAACGGTCGGCGCGAGCGAGCGGCAAAAGCGCCTCCAGAACATGGTCGATGGGTGCTGACTGCGATGGACGCGTCGGTTTTTGAAAGCGAGTGGGAACAGGCCGCGGCGCGAGCTGAACTTGCTTATGTGAACGATACGGATGCCGGAATTCGCAGACGCAAATGTGGCCGTGGCTTTATCTATGTTTCTCCGACCGGCGGGCGCGTCGACTGCGCATCGACCCTTGATCGAATCAAGGCTCTGGCAATTCCGCCTGCCTGGACCGGCGTGTGGATCTGCGCGGATGACCGAGGCCACATTCAGGCCACGGGTCGCGATCAGCGCGAACGCAAGCAATATCGTTACCACGCGCAATGGACGGCACACCGCGACCAGGTGAAATTCTCGAACCTGGCTGCGTTCTCACAGGCACTGCCCAAGCTCCGGGACAGAGTTGAAAAGGACCTTCGCAAGCGCGGTGTCGGCCGGGAGCGAGTTCTCGCATCAGCAATTCATCTGCTCGATCAGACCTTCATGCGGGTTGGAAACGAGGTTTACAGCCGAGACAACAAGAGCTTCGGGCTGACGACGCTTCATTCGCGCCATCTCGATATTGCCGGATCGAATCTGAGGTTCTCCTTTACCGGAAAGTCGGGCCAGAAATGGCGGCTTAAACTGTCCGATCGCAGAATGGCGTCTGTGATCAGAGCGATCCAGGAACTCCCGGGTCAGAGGCTTTTTCAATACCTGGATGAACACGGAGACCGTCGTGTCGTCCACTCCCACGACATCAACGGATACATCAAGGAAGCGATCGGTCCCGACTTTACGTCAAAGCACTTCCGGACCTGGGGAGCCACTGTTTCCGCCGGAATCTCTCTCGCCCAAATCGAACTGCCTGCCTCCAAGAGACAACAGGCTGTCTCTCTCAACCAAGCGATTGATGGCGTCGCCAGCCTCCTTCACAACACCAGAGCAGTGTGCCGCAGTTGCTACGTACATCCAGACATCATCCAGGCATGGATGGACGGTCACCTTAACGATCAGCTTGCCACGTTGCGTCGCCGCTACCCCCGGCCTCTGAAAGGACTGGACGCGGATGAAACGCTGGTGCGGCGCTGGCTTCTTCAACACAGTGGCAATGCTATGGCCCTCACTCAGAGCCAAGAATAATCGAGGCTGCAACCTGGGGGAAACCGGGTGATCATCGGCAGTGGCAGGCTTCAACCGCGGTGCAAACTTGCCACGGCTGAAACGTTCCTGCTCCACTCCGGGAATCGTCCTCCTTTGTAACCCACGCAAAGCCTTTTGGAGCAACGGAATTGAATTCCAGCACCCAGTCGACGTCGATGTCCTTGCGCGCAATCCGCGATCTTGGCCGCGCGGCAGGCGGTGCACTCGTGTTCTCGCTGCCGATGCTCATGACCATGGAGTTGTGGTCATTGGGTATCTACCTCGATCGACTGCGCCTTCTCGTTCTTTTCGCCACAGCTTTGCCGCTCCTTGTTGCCCTGTCCCGCTATGCCGGATTCGAGCAGACACGGCATTGGACTGAAGACGTTGTCGATGCGCTCATCGCGCTTGGAATATCCGGTATCGTATGCACGACGTCACTTTTATTGTTCGCGACTGTCACGTTCGACACCTCCTTCGACGAGGTGGTCGGCAAGCTGGTCATACAGATGGTGCCGGCTTCGATTGGCGCCCTTCTCGCCAAGAGCCAGTTCGGCGGCTCTTCCGACGAAGAAGCAGACGATGACGCCGATCGGGAGACCTATGGCGGCGAGCTGTTCCTGATGGCAGTCGGAGCGCTTTTCATGGGCTTCAACGTCGCCCCGACCGAGGAAATGATGCTGATCTCATTTCAGATGACAGAAGTACATGCACTCGGGCTTGTTCTGGCCTCTGTTGCCATAATGCATTGCTTCGTGTTTGCCCTCGGCTTCTCGGGCGGTTCAGAGATATCGAAGGATGAGCCTTGGTGGAGCCCTTTCCTGCGTCTGACCCTGCCCGGCTACGTGATTGCCATATCGATCAGCCTGTATCTTTTGTGGCTCTTCGCGCGGCTCGATGGTCTGAGCATCGACAGCATTGTCATGGCGACATTGGTGCTGGCTTTTCCATCCGCGATTGGAGCGGCCGCCGCGCGGCTCATTTTGTAGAGGTCGAATCATGACTGATCAGAACACCGCGGATTTGAACCGTCGTCCCGTGCTGGAATGGATCGTTGGAGCCGTCTCCGCCCTTCTCGTCTGTGCAATCATCGTTTACCTCGGCCATGAAGCGCTTTTCGGCGATACAGACCCGCCGGAACTCAATGCCACGATCGATAAAGTGCAGCGGGTCTCAGGTCACACGCTCATCCTTGTCGCGGTGTCGAATGTGGGTGACCAGGCTGCGGCAGAGGTTGTCGTAGGGGCAACCGTACATGGCGAGGAATTTGAGACCGACAAGAAGGAGATCAGTTTCGACTACGTCGCTTCCCATTCGGTAAGGCGGGGCGCCTTCCTGCTCAGCGGCAGCAACGTCAACGCGGACGACGTCCATCTGGCAATTCAAGGCTATGTAAAGCCGTAGGGAGGTTCGGTCTCAGCATTGAACCCGACCTCGCTCCTTGCGCGATTGCCCGCATGTCGTCTCGACACTGCGGGCAATCGAAAAGCAATGCACCATGGATTGCCATGGGCACCATCATCAGGTTCACAAACCTACTTTGCCTCTCGTGCCCACAGCCGCAGCTGGCGACAGCTTTCGATGAAAGCGGACACATCCGCTGGGGATTTGAGCGCGATCACACCCTCGTCGGCTTCGACACCGGCCTTGTCCAATAGCGGCTGAGCGGCCTGCACATGGGCGATGAACTTGCAGTGTGCGAATGCATCCGAGACGAAGTCCCGCGCCGCGGCCTGTTTGACGAGTTGTTCGGCGCCTTCGGAACTGACGACGATTGCCACCGCATCATAAAGCACCGAAGGTCCGCCATCGATCATCTGCTTGCCTTCGATCCAGGAGCCATCAGACGCCTCGACGCCGCCAACCTTTGGCGCCACGATTTCCATCGTTGCCCTTTCCGATTTGAGCGCGGCTTCCAGCTTTTTCAGCAAGGCTGCCTCGCAGCCATCGCTGACCAAGACGCCGACTTTTCGCCCCTTGAAGCTGTGGGGACCGTTCTTCACGATCGACAGCGCGTCCGATGCAGGCAGATCATCGCGAGGCTCTACCGCGGCATCCGCCTTTTTGGGCAACTTCTTGATGCCAAGCTTTTCGGCCACTGTTTCTGCAAGCCCTTCATCAATGTTGAGCAAGTGCGAAATCATGCGCTCACGGATGACGGGGGTCTCGACCTTTGACAGCTCGAATGTCAGCGCCATGGCGATATGCTTTTGCTCGTGCATCGTCTGGCTGATGAAGAACTGCCGCGCCTGGCTGTAGTGGTCCGCGAAGCTCTCAGCCCGCAGCCTCACCTTTTGGCCATCGGCGGCCTCGGCAAAGGAGCGAAAACCTTTCTGCGGATCCTCGCGCGGCCCCATCTCCCAAGAATTGGGCTGATAGTTTGCGCGACCGACCGGGTTGCGCATCGCCATGTGACCGTCCTGCTGAAAATGATGGAACGGACATTTCGGTGCGTTGATCGGAATATGGGTGAAGTTGGTGGAACCGAGCCGTTTGATCTGGGTATCGAGATAGGAAAAGTTGCGGCCCTGCAGCAACGGATCATTCGAGAAGTCCACTCCGGGCGGCACGTTCTGGGTCATGAAGGCGACCTGCTCGGTCTCAGCGAAGAAATTGTCGGGCATGCGATCAAGCACCAGCCGTCCGACGGGCATCGGCTCGATGATTTCTTCGGGAATGATCTTGGTTGGATCAAGGATATCAAAGTCGAACTTGTCTGCGAAATCCTGGTCGAAGAGCTGCACGCAGAGCTCCCACTCCGGGAAGTCGCCCGCTTTGATCGCATCCCATAGATCGCGCCGGTGGAAATCCGGGTCGGCTCCATTGATCTTCACGGCTTCGTTCCACACCACCGATTGCAGGCCCTGCTTCGGCTTCCATAGAAACTTGACGAAAGTGGATTCGTCCTTGGCGTTCAGGAACCGGAACGTGTGAACGCCGAATCCTTCCATGAAACGCAGCGACCGAGGTATCGCGCGGTCGGACATGACCCACATGATCATGTTCATCGATTCTGGCGTGAGAGAGATAAAATCCCAGAAATTGTCATGCGCAGACTGCGCCTGCGGAAAGCCGCGATCGGGCTCTGGCTTCACGGAGTGGATCAGGTCTGGAAACTTGATCGCATCCTGAATGAAGAAGACCGGGATGTTGTTGCCGACGATGTCCCAATTGCCCTCCTGGGTATAGAGCTTGACGGCGAAGCCGCGAACGTCACGCGCCAGATCGGCTGACCCCTTGGAGCCAGCGACGGTGGAGAAGCGGACAAATGCCGGCGTTTTCTCACCCCCACGCTGAAAGATGTCAGCGCGGGTATATTTCGCCAGCGATTCATAGGTCTCGAAATAGCCATGCGCTCCATAGCCGCGAGCATGAACGACGCGCTCGGGAATGCGTTCATGATCGAAGTGGAAAATCTTCTCGCGAAAATGGAAGTCCTCCATCAGCGCTGGACCTCGCTGGCCCATCCTGAGCGTGTTTTGATCGTCGGCAACGGGAGCGCCTTGAGCGGTCGTCATCACCTCTGTGTCGCCATCAGCGGTTTGATGAAGTTCACCACCATTGCCTCGGGCGAGCTTCTGATCGTGTATGCTGGCTGACTTGCCGGTCGGGCTGCGGGCCATGGCGTTGTCCTCGTGACTGTTGTTTTGGAGCGCGCAAATGCAAAACGACCCGGGATCAATTCCCGGGTCGTTTTGCTGTCACGCGGCCTTCTTTGCCTTTGCTCTGTCGTTGACGGAGGCATCGGCAAGCTTTGTTAGATCGCTGTCCGTCTTGGATTCTTCCTGCAGCGTTGCATCCAGCAATTTGGCGGCATCGGCGAGACCGAGTTCGGTCGCCCAACGCTTCAAGGTTCCATAACGGGTGATTTCATAATGCTCGACCGCCTGCGCAGACGAAATCAACCCTGCATCGAGAGCGGGCGTGCCCTTGAACTCATCGATGATCTCCTCGCCTTCGGAGATGATGCCTTCGATTGCATCGCAGGTCTTGCCCTGAGCACGCTTGCCCAAAATCTCGAAAACCTGCTGAAGGCGCTCTACATGGCCTTCGGTTTCCTGCTTATGCTTGTCGAAGGCAGTCTTCAGCTCTTCAGACTGCGCCGCTCGCTGCATTTTTGGCAGAGCCTTCAGAATCTTGCGCTCCGCGTAATAGATATCCTTGAGCGTATCGTGGAAAAGATCTTCTAGCGTCTTTTCTTTGGCCATTTACTTGTCCTCTCGGAATTCGACACGATTGGGGGGCGATTTTAGTTTGGTCGCCAAATGTAACGCGCTGCCGAAGCAGCTGTTCCCAACGCTTTTACGAATCCTCGCGCAAGCAAGCCGACCTCGTGGCTTTTGTCCTCATTGGGTGATCCAGAGCCTGTACCGGTTGAGATGCGCGTCTCTGGAACTTGCGGCACCAAGGGTCGTTGGGTCGGGGTAGCGCAACTTCCAAGAAGCAACCCATGAACTGGGCGTCCATGTTCTTCCATGATTGGGAAGGTATTATCCGAACGCTGGTCGTCGGCATCCTGGCCTACGTGACGCTCGTCTTGTTCCTTCGCCTGTCGGGTAAGCGAACGCTCGCCAAGCTGAATGCGTTCGATCTGGTGGTGACGGTCGCGCTAGGTTCCACGCTGGCCGCGACCGTTCTGCAGAAATCGGTTGCACTCGCAGAGGGCGCCACGGCTTTGGCTCTCCTGATAGGTGCGCAATTTCTGGTCACCTTTGTCTCGGTTCGGTGGGCGGGTTTCGCGGCAGCGGTTCGATCCGAGCCTGCTCTCCTGGCAAGAAATGGAGTGTTTTGCGAAAAGACGATGCAGCGCGAACGGATAACCCATGATGAAGCGTTGAGCGCAATCCGGTCCGGAGGTGGACATGCGATCGGCGACATCGAAAGCCTTATTCTGGAAAGTGACGGCAGCATGAGCGTCTCCCTGACCAAGTGAGACCTCAGGTCATTGTGCGCACGCTAAGATCGACAGACTCGCCGCTTCCGTGATTTTTGTGCAGTGCAGCAACGTTATCGCCGCAATAGTGTTGTATCGACTGCCGTCCATTCCCGGGCGTCACATCAAGGACGGCTTAAGTGCGAAAAATTTCAGATACAATCGCCCGGCTCTCGGCACTTCAGGCGCGGCAGAATACGGGCATGGAGGCATTCGGGGCCTCGACCCGTCTCCAGCCCTTGCAAGGCTTCGGTTCCAATCCCGGAGCACTGAAAGCCCATCAATATGTTCCCTCGGATTTGGGGGAGAAGGCGCCCCTCGTTGTTGTCTTGCATGGCTGCACCCAGAACGCAGCTGGCTACGACCACCACTCCGGTTGGTCGCAACTCGCCGATGAAGAGGGCTTCGCGCTTCTTTTTCCGGAGCAGCAGCGCCAAAATAATCCAAACCTGTGTTTCAACTGGTTCCAGCCTCAGGACTTCAGGCCCGGCTCAGGAGAGGCCCACTCCATTCACCAGATGATCGAGACGATGGTGAAGACGCACATGCTCGATGCGAAACGGGTCTTTATAACTGGTCTTTCGGCCGGAGGCGCCATGACTGCCGCCATGCTTTCGAACCATCCGGAGATGTTCGCGGGCGGAGCAATCATCGCGGGCCTCCCCTACGCCAGTGCCAAGACTGTGCCTGAAGCGTTCGACCGTATGAGGGGCCACGGCGGCCCATCCGTGCCTGCACTGCAAAAGGCGCTCCGCTCCGCCTCCGATCATCAAGGACCCTGGCCCAAGATTTCGATCTGGCAGGGCACCGCGGACAGTACAGTAGCGCCATCGAACGCCGAGGCGATCGCTGAACAGTGGAAAGGCGTCCACGCGGTCGACACCAGCCGCGCTCTCAAGACTACCGACGGCAGGCTGACGAAGATCGAATGGCTCAGCGCCGGGAATGTTGTGATCGAGATCAACATGATCACGGGCATGGATCACGGAACGCCGATTGCTGCTGGTCTGGGTGCGCCTGGTCCATACATGCTGGACGTCGGCATCTCTTCCACGCGCGCCATCGCTCAGTTTTGGGAGATCTCCAAGGCTGACGGCGATGCCGTGAAGTCAAGACATCAGGAACTAGCCACGATCCCGAGCGAGACGCGCAACATTACCCTCGACCACGCAAAGACGCGTAGGGAATCGCCAAAGGCCCATCCAAGTAAGGATGGTGACCCCGCGCACTCGGCTTCTGGCACTTCGGGAGTGAAGCAGATCATCGAGGATGCCCTTCGAGCAGCCGGCCTGATGCGATAGTGGCCCTCTTTCTTCTCACAGAGGCGTCGCGGGCAGAAAATCGACGACCCCAGACCTCTTAACGCACGAAGCGTGAAGGCTACTTCACGATGGCTTCAAGACGTTCGACGATCTTGGCGAGCGCGTCTTCTATGCGCACGTCCGGTTCAGCCAAGCCGTCAGTCTGCTCGGTCGCGGCTCTGCGAAGGGTTTCCTCAAGCCACTCACCTACAGGTTTGCCGGCGTTTCTCGCCGCCACCTTCACCGCAGCGCGGGTTTCCTGGGACACGCCGCGAACCGACCATGTGTCCATAGGTTTAGCAATCCGCCATGCCGCTTTGGTTCTTGTCGTGGTCATGCGTTAGCGTCGTCCACCGTGTCACCAACAAACCCAATCGTGGACACTTGTCTTACAAGAACGAACCCACTTCTTGAAGGAGAGATCCAGCCCCCATTGGTTTGGTCAACAGCATTCATACCACAACTTTGTGTTAGATGAGCGGGGCCGATCAATGGCTGAAAGGCCTAAGTTGTTCCAACGAACCACCTGCCCGTTCGATCCGCCAAGCTTTTTCAACCAACAATTCAGGACGCGGTTTGACCTCAGAACGCCCGCGTCGACCATGCGCGTCTCAATCGCATCAGTGCTGGGACGATCCAGATCGCAAAGAAGACAAAGGCCAGACCTCCCGCGATGGGACGATCGACAAAGGCAACAAGATCGCCGCCGGCCTTGATCATCGAATTGGTGAAACTCTCCTCGACGATCTTTCCAAGGACCAGCCCCAGAACCATTGGCGCAATGGGAAACCCGTTCTCTTCCATGAACCAGCCAACAACCCCCAGCGCGAGAATGATCCATAGATCGAACACGGCATTGTTGACCGCGAAAGCACCAACGATCGAGAACATGAGAATGATCGGCAACAGGATGCGCTGATTGATTCGAAGCACATGGCGCGCCGCCTTGATGGCCAGAAGGCCAAGTGGAATCAGAAGCAGATTTGCCAGGATGAAGACGACGAAAATGGCCGAGACGATGTCACCGCTCTGGGTAAAGACCGTCGGCCCCGGATTCATGCCCTTGATCAGCAGCACGCCGATCACGATTGCGGTGATGGAATCACCCGGTATGCCAAAGACCAAGGCGGGAACATACGCGCCCCCAAGGGATGCATTGTTGGAAGCGCTGGCGTCCACGACGCCCTCGATATGGCCGGTGCCGAACTTTTCGGGCGTCTTGGAAAAGCGCTTCGAGACGGCATATGATATCCAGCCGGCGATATCCGCGCCCGCTCCCGGCAGAATACCGAGGATCGTGCCGATCACGCCGCCTCGCAACGCGTTCCATTTATAGAACATGATCGATGAAACGCCCTGAAGCAGAATGGCGCCCTTGACCTGCTCTGGGGGAGGCAGATCCTCATGGATCGTCGAGGCCTTGCGGAAAAGCTCAGCGATCGCAAAGAGCCCGATGAGCGCTGCAATCAGAGACACCCCGCCCATGAGATCGACCGTGCCGAACGTATACCGAGGCATCCCGGTCACGACATCCAGCCCGACGGTCGCCAGGAAGAGCCCCAGAAATAGCGATGTGATCCCTTTGAACGGGTTCGAAGCGCTGATCAGCGTGGCTGCTGAAAGCCCTATCAAGGCCAGCCAGAAATACTCATAGCTGGAAAATCGCAGCGCGATCTGGGCGAGTTGGGGCGCCAGCAGGATCAGCGCCATGGTTCCGAATATGCCGCCAAACGCTGACGCCAGAAGGTTGACGCTGAGCACCCGGGAGAGTTCCCCGCGCCGCCCCAGCAGATAGGCTTCAGACACATAGGCGGCGGACGCGGGCGTTCCTGGTATCCGTAGCAATGCTCCGGGAATATCGCCCGCAAATATCGACATTGCGGAGCAGGTCACGATCGCGCCGATGGCGGGCACCGGGTCCATGTAGAAGGTCAGCGGCACGAGCAGCGCCGCCGCCATTGTTGCTGTAAGGCCGGGCATCGACCCGACAAACAGTCCAAAGATGGCCGACGCCCCGATCACGAACAGCGTGAAAGGCTGGAAGACGGTCTGGATGGCAGCCACAAAATTCATGGCAACATCGCCTCTATGACGCCGTAAGGCAGCGGAACCCGCATGAGCATGACAAAGATGACGTGAAGGGATACCGAAAGCACGAGCGCTACCCCCGCACTCCACAGAACGTTCACGCGGAATGCCAGCAGCAACCCGAACGTCACGAGAACGGACGTGGCGAGAAATCCGAGCGGTGGGCTCAACAGTCCGTAGGCAATGATTGCCGCAGGAACGGCCAGCACCGCAACAACATTACCCGGGCGCCGCATCCAGTCAGGAATCACGGCGATCGGAAGCGCAGCCTTCTTTTTCAAGCTCATCACGACAAGTGCGAGGCCACAGGCCGTCAGCACAGCTCCGATCAACCCCGGATAGAAGGCTGGACTGACCGGTGAAGCGCCGACGGATGGGAAGGTACGGGCCCGCAGGAGTATGGCAAGGCCGAGACCGGCAATCGCCAGTCCCGACGCCAGATCGCTGACCTTGAGCACGGATCAGTCCCGCTTACGCAGACCGAGCAGGCCCATGATCTCGCCATTGCGCTCGTGCTGAGTGGCGAGGTACTCGCCAAACTCACCATCCGAGAGGTAGATGACGCCGAAACCACGGTCCTTCATGAAGCTCTGGAACTCATCCGAGTGCCACGCCGCGTCGACCGCCTTGATCAGCTTTTCCTTTGCCTCGTCTGGAATACCGACTGGAGCAACGATGCCGCGCCATGTACCGCCGGCCCATTCGGTACCGATCGCTTCCTTGACGGTTGGCACATCCGGGAACGCACCCAGACGTTCGTCCGCCAGGACCGCGAGGCTCTTGACCTGCCCAGCGTCAATCATCGCCTTTGCCTCTGGCAATGACGACGGCACGATCTCGACGCCACCGGCGGCCAGTTCCTGAAAACCCGGCGCTGCGCCTTGGCTGGGAACGACCGTAACCTTGTTAGGGTCGATGCCCTGGGAGTTGAGCAGACCCGCAAAGGCCAGATGGTAGGCCGCGCCTGCGCCCATGCCCGAGAGCTTGTAGGTACCCGCAGGTGCCGACGAGATGGCATCAAGTGCCGTGCGCAGATCATTCCACTCGCCATTGGCCGCGACGTTGAATGACGAAGCATCGAGATTGACCAGCGCGATGGGCGTGACGTCCTTGGCGGTAAATTGCGCGGTGCCTGACCAGTAGTATGTCGACAGTTCCGCGCTCGCCAGACCGATGGTGTAGCCATCCGGCTTTGCGTTGACCATCTCCGTGTGGCCGATAACGCCGGCACCGCCGGTGCGGTTCACGACGTTGACGGGAGTGCCCAACTCGGCCTCGATGCGCGCCGCGAGCGAGCGCGCCACCGCATCTGTGCCACCGCCAGCCGCCCATGAGACAAGCATGGTGATCGGGCGTTCCGGATATTCGGCGAGCGCCGCGCCTGGCAGCGCCAGAAGCATCGCCGATGTCAAAAGAATGGATTTGGTGAGTTTCATGTTTTCCTCCACATGTTGATAGTTTTTTGGCTCAGAGTTTGAGCCGCTCCGTCAGATCGGATTCCGTATAGCCGAGCACGTCCAGCATGGCGGCGTGGGCCGCTTCAGGATCTTCAGCATCGATCGCCAGCGATACCCTTTCGTGAGCCGGCAGATTGCCGGGAAAGATGTCGGGGTTCTGGATGCTGATCTGGAAGAAGGCCGACAGGATTGCTGTCAGCGCCGGCGAAAATGCGAGTAGAATGGCGTTGTGAGATGCCTCCAGAATGGCGGTGTGATACTGGATATCGGCTCGGACTGAGGCTGCCGGATCCCCCACCGAGTCGGCCATTGCGCGATAGGCAGCGCGGATGTTCGACCTGTTGGAGACGGTTGCATTGGTTGCCGCAAGCCGTGCTGCTTGTGGCTCGATGATTCTGCGTGCCACGAGAATGTCGCGGACCAGTCCGGGCTCGACAAGCCCCGGTCTCAGCATCCAATGCAAGACGTCATGGTCGAACAGATTCCACTGGCTGCGGGGAAGGATCACTGTTCCCAGACGTGGCCGCGCAGAAACCATGCCCTTGCTCGCCAGCACCTTGATCGCTTCACGCAGAACGCTCCTGCCGACATCAAGCGTTTGGGCGAGATCGGCCTCGACCGGGAGCGGCAATCCGGGCGCGAAATCGCCCGCGACAATGCGCTCCCCAAGGGTTGCGACAGCCGTCGCTATCTTGCCCTTGCCCATGTTGCGGGCGGCTGCGGGATTGTCCGGCGTACCGATCATCAGAACTTGCCGTATTTCAGATAGGCCTGCTGCGGATCCTCTCCCGCGAGAATGGCTGCACGTACCTTGTTCTCTGTGCTGATCGCCGTTTCGGCGCGCTCGAGTACGCTTTCCACCTTGTCGGCGGGGATGACGACGACACCATCCTGATCGCCAAGAATGTAGTCTCCGGCGCGGATGACCACATTGCCGATCGTGATCGTCTCGTTGAAGGCTTCCGGTACCCAGTTGGCCACAATGTCGATCGGTGTCGTGAAGCTGCAGAACACCGGAAAGCCGATATCGCGAATGAAGCTCACATCACGCGCGCCTCCGTCGACGAGATAGCCAAGCACACCACGAAACTTCAGCGTCTCTGCCGACAGTTCACCCATCAGCGCGCGAACCGAATCCTGCGGCTGGCAAACCACCACGTGACCAGCTGCTGCCTTCGACAGAAATCCGGTCCACTCAAGCAATGTCGTGTGGGCGTCGACCGTCTTGTCCGGTCTGCCGCGCATCGTGAAAACCGGCCCGGCAATCTTCAGGGCAGGGTCGAGTGGGCGGATTTCAGGCGGCAGAACCGCCGGCGCGAGCCCCATGTCCCGCATGATGTCGTAAATGATGCCCGAGTAGCAGTTCGCGAGACGTTCCGTGAGAGTGGGCATCAGTATCCTCAAATTCCTGGCAGGTCCGCCTTGGCGGTTGCGCGGACTGTGTCACGAGTATAATGCTTTGGCAAGCATTCATCTGATGAATCAAAATGGAAAAGAATATGGTGGAAAAACAGTCGGATCGGGATCTGCCACGCGGAATTTATCCAATGCTCTACGCATTCTGGACGGAAGCTGGGCGGCTCGACGAAGAGGCGATGGCCCTACAGGTCGAGCACGCAGTCGATGCTGGCGCTGACGGCGTCGCGGTGCTTGGTCTGGTAACGGAATCGCATCGGCTTGACGTGGCAGAGCGACTTGCGCTGGTTCGCACTGTCTCGCGGCTCCTCGACAAACGCCTTCCCTACTCTGTCACTGTGACAGGCGAAACGCCTGACGTGCAGCGTGATTTCGCAACCGCAGCGATCGCGGAGGGCGCCGACTGGCTGATCCTGCAACCGCCATTGCAGACGGTCATGGATGAGCCGCAGTTGATCGACTTCTTCGCAGCGATCGCCGAAGGCTGCGACTGCCTGTTGGGGGTCCAGAACAACCCGGAGCATTTGCGCAATGCGTTCACCTCCGACGGGCTTTTGCGGCTCCATAAATCCGTGCCGCAGATCACGATCGCCAAGGCGGAAGGTCCTGTTGTCAATATCGAACCATTGATCGCGGCCACGGCGGGCAGTCTGTCGAGCTTTGGCGGACATGGCGGCATCGAGCACATCCGCCTGCTTCGCGCTGGGGCGGACGGTCTTATTCCCGCGCCGGACTGTCTGCCTTTGCAGGTACGCATCCAGAGTTTGTGGCGGGATGGCAGTGAGGATGCGCAGAATGAAGCGATCGCGATCGAAGAAGAACTGCTTCCCCTGATCGTCTTCATGAACCGATCGATCGACGTCCTGCTTTGCTATGGCAGGCAGTTCATGGCCCGACGCCTCGGTCTGAAAGCAACAACTGACCGCCTTGGGAAATTGCAGCCCACGGCATTCGGCATGAAAGAGACAGATCGTCTGTTTGAAAAGTTGCGTCGCACAGAAGATCGGTTTCTGACGAACTAGGTTTTCAGCTGGCTTTGCTGGTGCCCCAAGAAACTCTTCGTGGCACGCCTCGGCACACTTCCGCATTGCGCGTTGCACCGCAGCATGATTTTGCGTAACAAGAGCCATCCATCAGGACCCGGTGAAATTCCGGGTGGCTCTTCCGGCCGCTGATCCGCCGGACAACCGAACATCCCCCGACTTGCCCAACGAACCCTGCCAGCGTGTGCGTGGGCCAGTCTCTGTTGAATTTTCGGAAACCGATGCCCTCATTTTCAGCCTACCGCGACCAGTGGTTCAGCAATGTCCGTCCTGATCTGCTTTCAGGTCTTGTCGTCGCCCTTGCCCTCATTCCCGAAGCGATTGCCTTCTCCATCATCGCAGGTGTCGACCCGAAGGTCGGGCTCTACGCTTCTTTCTCCATCGCCGTGCTGATCGCGTTTGTCGGCGGTCGGCCCGGAATGATCTCGGCCGCAACGGCCGCGACGGCGGTACTGATGGTGACGCTCGTTCGCGATCATGGACTGCAATACCTGCTTGCCGCCACCGTGCTTGCCGGCCTTTTGCAGATAGGCGCCGGCTTGCTCACGCTCGGATACGTCATGCGCTTTGTCTCGCGCTCGGTCATGACGGGGTTCGTCAACGCACTCGCGATTTTGATTTTCATGGCGCAGCTGCCCGAATTGATCGGCGTGACATGGCTCACCTATGTGATGCTGGCGGCAGGCCTCGCGATCATCTACCTCTTCCCCTATGTGACGAAGGCAGTCCCCTCGCCGCTCGTCTGCATCGCGGTTCTCACAGCCGTCGCGATCACGTTCGGCCTTGATGTCCGAACGGTCGGCGACATGGGCGAATTGCCGTCGACCTTGCCGGTGTTTCTCATTCCCGACATTCCCTTTACCTTCGAAACGCTGTTCATCATCCTGCCCTATTCGGCTGCGGTTGCTGTGGTGGGGCTACTGGAATCGCTGATGACGGCGCAGCTTGTCGATGATCTCACCGACACGCCGTCGGATCGCAATCAGGAGTGCATCGGACAGGGCGTGGCCAACACGGCCACCGCCTTCATCGGCGGCATGGCAGGCTGCGCGATGATCGGCCAGTCCATGATCAATGTGAAATCGGGGGGCCGGGGGCGCCTGTCCACCTTTACGGCAGGCGTGGTGCTGCTCTTCCTGGTGCTGGTACTGGACGATCTCGTTCGCCAGATCCCCATGCCGGCTCTGGTTGCCGTCATGGTGATGGTATCGATCGGGACGTTCTCATGGTCCTCGATCAAAAACCTCAGGGATCATCCACGCTCATCGTCCATCGTGATGCTTGCCACGGTTGCGGGTGTCCTCTTCACCCACAATCTCGCGATTGGCGTGCTGATCGGCGTGTTGCTCTCCGGTATCTTTTTCGCCTGGAAGATCGCGCAACTGTTCGAGGTTTCTTCAACCCTCAGTCAAGACGGACGCCATCGCACCTATGTCGTCGAGGGCCAGTTATTCTTTGCATCGGTGGAAGATTTCATGTCCGCTTTCGACTTCAAGGAGACCCTCGAGAAAGTCACCATCGACGTCTCTCGTGCGCATATATGGGATATATCGAGCGTTTCAGCACTCGATATGGCGGTCCTCAAATTTCGCCGAGACGGCGCGGACGTTGAGATTGTCGGCATGAATCAGGCGAGTGAGACCATCGTCGACAAGCTCGCAGTCCATGACAAGCCGGGCGCCCTCGACAAGCTGATGGCGCATTGATGCGCTTCAGCGCGCACTTTGCGCCTGCCCGGCGCAACGATTAAAGTCTCATCAGGAGGAAGCAATGACCGACAAGATCATCGCGCTCGTCGATGGCTCCATCTATTCCAAAAGCGTCTGCGAAAACGCGATTTGGATCGCGTCCCGCACAGGCGCACCCGTCGAACTGATCCATGTTCTGGGGCGGCGGGAAACGTCGTCCTCGGATCTTTCCGGGACCATTGCGCTCGGCGCCCGAACAGCGTTGCTGGAGGAATTGAGCGCGCTTGACGAACAGCGCGCCAAACTCGCCCAGAAGAAGGGCCGCGCCATACTGGAGGATGCGCAGGCCATTCTCGCCGAGGCCGGCATCGAGGCGTCTGTGAAACTGCGCAATGGCGACCTTCTGGAAACGGTCGAGGAAGCCGAAAAACAGGCGAGCCTCGTCCTGATAGGAAAACGCGGCGAGGCCGCCGATTTCGCGAAACTGCATCTCGGCTCCAATCTCGAGCGCATCGCCCGATCGGCAATTCGACCGGTGTACGTTGCCGCCCGCACCTATCGCCCAGTCTCGCGGGTTCTCATTGCATATGATGGCGGCCCAAGCGCCCTGCGCGCGGTCGAGCATGTGGCGCGTTCGCGAATGTTTGCCGGTCTCGACATTCACCTTCTTATGGTCGCGACTGACACAGCCGAGAATCGGCGCAAACTCGACGGTGCAAAGGCCGTCCTTTCCGCAGGAGGTTTCGATGCCGGGACCGAGCTTCTGTCCGGTCAGCCTGACAAGTGCATATCCCAGCACGTCGAGTCCGAGAACATGGACCTGCTTGTCATGGGAGCTTACGGGCATTCCCGCATCCGCTCCATGATCATCGGATCGACGACAAGCGAGATGATCCGCGCCTGCAAGATCCCCGTCATGCTCTTCAGATAGTCACCCCTGGCTGTTTCGCCCGGCAGACCGGGTTCAGCGATAGATCACACCCTCGCCGATCTTGACCGCATAGCCGCCGATCCGCGCACCGGCGAGCTTGCCGCCTTCAACATCCAGTTCAAGACGGATGCTTGACGGACGGCCCATTTCCAGGCCCTGCTCGATCCAGAACGCCGACGTGCCGTCAGTTGGCTCGTCGAACATCATGACGGCGCCTGCGAAGGCCGCGGCCGCCGATCCTGTCGCGGGATCTTCCACGATGCCCCAATGACCGGAGAACATGCGCGCATGAAAGGCGTGATCGTGCCCGATCGTATCGCGACAATAGACATATGCGGCGGGACTTGCCGCATCCCCATTGCCTCCCATCAGTTCGGCCCAGAGACGCGGGTCAAGATTGGCACAGGCTGCGGCATCTAGGTTATGAACAGGAATACAAACATAGGGCACGCCCGCGTCCCACGCCGTGACCTTGTGGTTCTCAAACCCGATATCCTGCGGCATCAGCCCCAATACCGCTGCAGCGTCCTCGTGGCTCATTTTAAACTTCGCGGCAGAGGGAAGCTGCGGCAGGTCGAATTCGGCAAAGCTTCCGCGCGCATCTTTGGAAACAAGGCAACGGACGGAGCCAATCGGTTCATCCAGTATGATGATGCAGGCGTCGGTATCGTTGTTGTCGTTGGCCGCGCTCATGCCGAGTTCCGATAGAGCCACGGCTGTGCCGACCGTCGGATGCCCCGCGAAAGGCATCTCGTTCACCGGCGTGAATATCCGGATCGGTGTCCGCATTCCGTCTTGCTGGGCGCCGACGAACACGGTCTCAGACAAATTGAATTCCCTGGCGATCTCCTGCATCGCCTCGGTGTCGAGCCCATCGGATTTCAGAACGATGGCGAGCTGATTTCCCGCGAATGGGCGCTGGGTAAAGACGTCATACAGCAGGAAATCTCGGGAACGCATGAAGTACAACCTTCGAACTGCCGCAAACATGGCGGATAATTAATTTGTAATCAGGTGCCGAAGACCCGATTCTGACCACGTTGGGACAATCACCTATAGGGGTATGCCATCGACCAGCTTGTCAATCGGTCAGCGCCGGAAACACTCGATTCGATCGAAGCCTCTCTGGGGCTCGACAAGAAGGGCAAGAGCAGACGTCGAAAGCGTCGCGTCTGGGCAGGTCTGCTCGCGCTCGCATGTATCCTCGCTGGCGTTGCAGGCGCCTGGTACTGGTTGTCGCAACCCTCGGCGCGCATGGTGTTCCAGACCGAAACGGCGGAGCGGTCCGATCTTGTCATCGAGGTGACCGCCACGGGAAAACTCCAGCCGCTGACTCAGGTCGACATATCGAGTGAACTGTCAGGCGTGGTGCGAGCGGTCATGGCCGACGAGAATCAGCAAGTACGAAAAGGCGATGTTCTGGCCGAACTCGACACCGCGCGCCTCGTGGCGCAGGTCCAAGGTGCAAAGGCGTCCGCTGCTTCGGCCCGGGCCCAGGTCAATCAGGCAAACACCACACTCCAGGAAACGCAACGGACGCTGGAGCGCACCCAACAGCTCGCAAAAAACGGAACCGCTACCAATCAGGCGGTCGACACGGCCCTGGCGGCTCGCGACCGGGCCGAGAGTGCTGTTGCCGTGGCCGAAGCACAGCTCCAGATCGCAGAAGCTCAGCTCAGTCTGCAGGAAACCGACCTGTCCAAAACGAAGATCTACGCGCCGATCGACGGCATGGTGCTGACCCGTTCCGTTGATCCGGGCCAGACGGTCGCATCATCCCTGCAGGCGCCCGTTTTGTTTGTGATCGCAGCCGATCTGCGCAAGATGGAGCTGAAGGCTGCGATCGACGAAGCTGATATCGGCGCGGTCGCGGCGGGTCAGCCGGCAAACTTCACGGTCGATGCATTTCCCGGTCGCACATTCAACGCCCGCATCCGCGACATCGCCTATGCATCCGTCGATACCGACGGCGTGGTTACCTATGACGCGCGTCTGGATGTCGACAACCAGGAACTTCTGCTGCGGCCCGGCATGACGGCCACGGTGGCCGTTGTGACGCGTGAAGCCAAGGATGTGGTCACGGTGCCGGCCGCAGCCTTCCGTTTTCGTCCGCCTGTGGCAGAAAAAAGCGGCGGATGGAGCCTGACCAACATGTTCATGCCGCGCATGTCCCGGGGCAATCGTCCTCAACGCTCTCAGCAGAATGACGGTACGCGGACGCTCTACGTTCTGGAAAATGGCGAGCCGAAACCGGTGAAGGTGAGCGTCGGAGCAACCGATGGCGACAGGACCGAGATCACCTCCGGCATCAACCAGGGCGATCAGGTCATCATCGGGTCGCGCGAGTCGCGTAGCTAGCTCCATGGAGGAACCGCTCATCAGCTTCCGCGATGTCTGGAAGATCTATGGCGAAGGCGAAGCGCGCGTGAATGCGCTCGCCGGCATTGACCTCTCGATCGATCGCGGCGAATTCGTCGCGATCATGGGGCCATCTGGCTCGGGAAAATCGACCGCCATGAACATCATTGGCTGCCTCGATACGCCCAGCTCGGGTTTCTACCGCTTCGGCGGCGTCGATGCCGGAAATCTCGACCGCGATCGTCGGGCATTGCTCCGCAACCTCTATATCGGCTTCGTCTTTCAGGGCTATAATCTGTTGCCCCGCACGACCGCCGCTGAGAATGTCGAGCTGCCGCTGATCTATCGGGGCATAGCCTCGGCGGAAAGGCGCGAACGCGCCATGCTCGCGCTGGCGCAAGTCGGTCTCAAGGGCAGAGAAAGGCACACCCCCGCGGAGCTTTCCGGTGGCCAGCAACAGCGCGTTGCGATCGCGCGCGCGATTGCCAGTCGCCCGACACTGCTGGTTGCCGACGAGCCGACCGGCAATCTCGATACCGCACGCAGCCATGAGATCATGGGCCTGCTGACAGATCTCAACGACAAGCTCGGACTGACCATCATCATGGTCACACACGAGGCCGATGTCGCGGCTTATGCCAGACGCACCGTCAGTTTCCTCGATGGACGGGTGGCCTCCGACCTCACGAACCTCGAGGCAGCCTGATGCTCTTCGAGACCGTTAAGCTCGCCCTTCGATCAGTGCGGCGCAATGCACTGAGATCGTTTCTGACTCTGCTTGGCATTGTCATCGGAGTGGCTGCCGTTATTGCAATGATCACGATTGGCAGCGGCACCACAGAGAAAGTCAAGGGAGACATATCCAAACTCGGCAGCAATTTGCTGGTCGTGCGCCCCGGCCGCCCGCCTATCCCGGGCTCCGGTCCCGAACCCGTGGTCAGACAGCTCGACGAGAAAGACGTCAACGCGCTTGTTCGGCATCTCGAGGGTGCACGTGCGGTGGCGCCTGCGTCACAGAAGACGGTGCGCATCGTCTATGGCACGGAAAGCCTCGCGGCTTCCGTCACCGGCACGGACAATGGCTATTTTGTCGCTCGCGACTGGAAGATCGTTTCCGGTCGGGAATTCAGCGAATCCGAACTGCGTGGAGGCGCTGCGATCTGCATCATTGGCTCGACCGTTCGGCAGCAGTTTTTCGGCTCCGGCGATCCGGAAGGCAGCAGCATTCGCGTTGGGCGCGTCAGTTGCAGAGTGATCGGCCTTCTTGAATCAAAGGGATTCTCCGGTTTCGGGCAGGATCAGGACAATCTTGTCGTCATGCCGCTCAAGACGTTTCAGAGACGCATAGGCGGCAATCGCGACATCCAGAACATTTACGTCTCGGCAGAGGACGGAACGCCGACCTCAGAGTTGCAGTCCCGAATTGAGGATGTGCTGCGTGACGCACGGCGCATCCCTCCCGATCGCGATGACGACTTCGGGGTTCGTGACATGACCCAGATCGCGGATGCCATGACCAGTGCGACAACCGCCATGACCGGTATGTTGGGTGCCCTGGCCGGCGTCAGCCTGCTCGTCGGTGGTATCGGCATCATGAATATCATGCTGGTCTCGGTCACCGAGCGCACACGCGAGATCGGCATACGTCTGGCCATTGGCGCACACGAGCGCCACATCCTTGTCCAGTTCCTCGTCGAAGCGACGGTGCTTTCCCTGCTCGGCGGGCTGATCGGCATAGCGATCGGTCTGACGCTTGCCGGTATTGCCTCGATCGTGTTGCAGATTCCATTTGTGCCGAGCCTGCTTGTGATCCTTCTGGCAGTCGGTTTCTCGGCCCTGATCGGGATGGTTTTCGGCTTTTTCCCAGCCTTGCGTGGCGCACGGCTCGATCCGATTGAAGCCCTCAGACGCGAGTAGCGATCAGACTGGACTGGCTGCCCTCAACGCGCACCAGTCTGCCCGAAATGCCAGGCAATGATGGCCTCCATATGCGGCAATACGCCGGGCGGAAGATCATCGGCGCTCCGGATGACGACCGGACCGTCTATTTCGGGATCCGGATCGACCAGCACATGATCCCGAATGCGTTCCGCAATGTCATCCGCATTCTCGTCCATCCAGTAGCGACGAACCATCACCGTCATTCGATTGCGCGATAGGAAATGATAGCCGGCCTCCGAGCGGAAGGTGTCGAGGTCCAACCCTGTTTCCTCGCGCAGCTCGCGCCTCATATTGCCCACGGGATCGGCCCGACCATCAATGAAATCCTGGCGCTCGAAGGACCCGGCTGCAAAGTAGATCTTGCCGGCATTGGCGGTGTGCTTGCCCATTCGGATTGCGACCAGCGCGTTATCTTTCGATATGAGCGCCGCATGGGCAAAGCAGTGCTCGACATTTGCGGCCACGCGGTTCTTGCGCCAGTGCAGCATGGTGGCGAAGCGGACTTCGTGGCAGCGCCCGGATAGCTTTTGCGCCTCGTACCGCAGGTCCGACAGGAGGACCATGCGACCGTCGAACAGCGCCGGATTCGCCGCATGCTCGATCTGCCAGTTTGCCTCTATGGCATCTGCATGCTCGATTTCAAATGGATGTGGTGCCGGATCGAGCACCACGTCGATGGCCTTCACGGGAAGAATTTCATCGCGCGGAAGATCGAAAGCCAAGGTTCTGATTTCTCAAACGATGTCGAGTGAAATAGCGACCGGGCAGTGGTCCGACGCCTTCGGCCTGTCCCAGCCGACGCGCGGATAGAGCTCGACCGCCTGCCCCGGCGGAAAGGGCGTACGATGCGGCTGTCCCTGACGAATGATGTCCGGCATCGCATTGCTGTTGCTGCGTGCCAGTGCGGGCGAGAGCAGGATGTAGTCGAGTTGACAGAGATGCCTCTCCTGCGGTCCGCGTGTATGGTAGAGCGTCCAGCGGTCAAGCTCCGGACGGCGCTCTACGACATTCTCCGCGAACCCGTCCGACAGAAACACATCGAGCGATGATTCTGTCTCCTGAACGGGCTGGAACTGGAAGCCGGAATACCGGTCGCCAGTGATCACCAGGCGCTCGCGATAATCGTTCATGTCGCCGCATATGATCCAGCGCTTGTCTTGCGCGTGTTCATTACCAAACCGTGCTTCGATGATATGGCGGATTGCCTTCGTCTCGGCGACTCGTATCGGCATGGAAGCCTCACGCCCCGGCAAGTTGCCACGGTTCCCCGCCATCGATTTCAGGTGCACGACATAGATGGTCAGCGGCAGACCGCCGACCTTCACGTCGATCTCAAGACAATCGCGGCGGAAGATTCGATCATTGGGTTGGTTACCGAGTTCGGCGAGTTCGGGCGTATGCAGGCCCAATTCCTCGTAGGTAAGCGTCGCGTGACTGGTCATGCGCACAAACTCGATCGGCTGCCCATGCGCTGTCTCTTCGCGCATCATGAGCGCGACGTCGATGCCGCGTGAATCATTGCCGTTGAGCGTGTATTTCTGACGATATCCTTCGCCGATCATCTTGAAGAGATAGCCGTATTCGAAGGCTTTCAGTGCCTCGATATTGTCGACTTCCTGCAGGCAAATGATGTCGGCACGCGCATCAGCAATGGCCAACGCCGATAATTGTCGCGTGTCGTCGGTGTGCGCGATGGCGCGGGCCTTTTCGAGCAGCCGGTATTCCGCCTCGTCCTTGATCTCGAAGAGCGTCAATGATCGGTCTGCATACAGCTGATTGCGAAACCCGGAAAAATCAAACCGGCGCATCAGATTTTCGACATTGAATGTGGCGATACGAAGAGACATCGGCAGGAGGAATGCCCGTTCGCGGCGAGAAAGACAAGCGGCCTCGCCGATCCAGCTTGGCTCGAACACCCTCCACGCCTGCCCACCATGGGAGATATTTTTGGCAATCCCGGCCGCAACCGCTATTTAATAGAGTATGCGAAACAAGACTGTGCACAGCATCTTGATATGCGGACTTGGAAGCCTGATCGGCGCGCTGGTTGGTGGCGGTGCTGCGGCGGCCATGCCCCTTGTCGCACCGGCCTCGGCCCCATCTGAGCTGGTCATGCCGGTGCAGGATATTTGCGGCACACTCGGCAACTGCGGCATCGGGCGCGGCGGCGTCAACACGTTGCCCCGCCACACCATCACGCCGGACATTGGCCGCTTCGATCCCGGCCACGACAATCGGTTCGGCCGTTACCGCTACGAGCCGCCAGATCTGCAGCTCAATCTCGACGTCCAGCAGGTGCGACCCAAGCCACTTCCGGCTACTCCGAGATATACCGGAACCCGAACGATCTATCGGATCCAGAACCTCTCGGCCGACCATGTCGACTGGTGCTATGAGAATTACAAAAGCTATAGGGCCAAGGACAACACCTACCAGCCTTCAAAAGGCCAGCGAAAGATCTGCGTCTCGCCGTTCAAATGATCCAGAATGGGTCACGTAGTCCCGATACGGGTCACGAGCGCCGCTCGGCTTGATCTACGGGGATAAACTGAACGCCTATTCCGGTCGCAGATCGCCAGCGCACCGATACGGGTCGCTGTACTTTGTCGGCGAAACGTAAGGTGCATTCTGATGGAACGGGAAATGTATCGCCCAGATTCAATCGCGCTCCTCCGTCAGACAGGTTTTTCACGACACACTCGAATGTGCTGAAACCCCTGTTGAATGAAAGCACGGCTCCCTTGAATACCCGTTGGCGAATAGCCGCCCGTCGCTCCACGCTGATGTCATTGCCCTCAGGCATGGTCTTCTCGTTAGCCCTGTCCATGTGCCGCCCTTTCGCTTGTAGCCGATGCCAAGCAAGAGACATGCCGGAAGTCGGTCCCGAAACGGCACAGGTTGAACGGCGCAAAAACGCCCGCGGCACTGGCCGCGGGCGTTCCTAGGCTAAAATTGCCCCGCCCGTCTGGAAATCAGACGGGGAGGACGCAAGCGTCGACTTAGTTCTTGGCCTTGTCGACCAGCTTGTTCTTGGCAATCCACGGCATCATGCCGCGCAGCTTCTCACCGACTTCCTCGATCTGGTGAGAGTCGTTCATGCGGCGGATACCCTTGAAGCGCGCCGCGCCGGAACGGTATTCCTGCATCCAGTCTGACGTGAACTTGCCGGTCTGGATGTCCTTGAGTACCCGCTTCATCTCGGCCTTGGTCTCGGCTGTGATGATGCGTGGGCCCGACACATACTCGCCCCACTCGGCCGTGTTGGAAATCGAGTAGTTCATGTTGGCAATGCCGCCCTCGTAAATCAGGTCGACAATCAGCTTCACTTCATGCAGGCACTCGAAATAGGCCATCTCGGGAGCGTAGCCAGCTTCCACAAGCGTTTCGAAGCCGGCGCGGATGAGTTCGACCAGACCACCGCAAAGCACGACCTGCTCTCCGAACAGATCGGTCTCGCACTCTTCCTTGAAGTTGGTCTCGATGATGCCCGAACGGCCGCCGCCGACGCCGCAAGCATAGGAAAGACCGAGATCGAGCGCATTGCCCGAAGCGTCCTGATGAACAGCAACCAGACATGGGACGCCGCCGCCCTTCTGATATTCGCCGCGAACCGTATGGCCAGGCCCCTTTGGCGCAACCATCAAAACGTCGACCGATGCCTTTGGCTCGATCAGGCCGAAATGCACGTTGAGGCCGTGGGCGAATGCAATTGCAGCACCGTCGCGGATGTTCGGGGCAATCTCGTCACGATAGATGTCGGCCTGCAATTCGTCGGGCGTGGCCATCATCATCAGGTCGGCCCATTTCGCCGCTTCTGCGACAGTCATCACCTTGAGGCCATCGGCTTCGACTTTCTTTGCGGTCGCCGAACCGGCCTTGAGACCCACGCCAATCTCCTTGACGCCAGATTCCTTCAGGTTGAGCGCATGGGCGCGGCCCTGAGAGCCATAGCCGATAATGGCAACCTTCTTGCCCTTGATCAGATTGAGATCGGCATCACGATCGTAATAAACGCGCATTGTCAGACGTTTCCTTGCTTGTGTTGAATCATTGTGTGAGGCGAGTTCCCGGTCCGGTACGTGCCGTTCCGAAAAGGGTGAGAAACTGTGCGGTTGCCCGGACGGCATCCGCCGCAATGACGCGCTTGCTCATATCCGGACGATCTCCGAGCAGAAGCCGGATCTGCACATCGCGGCCCACGAGCCCGAAAAACGTGCGAAATGCCTCTTCCGTGTCGTCAAACTCGAGCAGCCCGGCAGCCCGGCCCGCCTCAAGCAGCGGTTTGATCCGTTCACCGATCGCGAACCGACCATTTGCGAGCACGATCTGCCCGAGGTTTTTCTCCTTCGGCGAGGCCTGTCCCACGGCCACCCGGTTAAGCGCGATGGAGGTCCTGCTCGAAATGACGCTCAGCCAGTTCGCCGCAAAGCTCTCAAGGCTTTCGCGCAACGCGTTCGCATCGAGCCTCTGCCTGTCATAGTTCCCCGCGCGAACCCTTGACGCCTGCCAACGGACCGTTTCCGTCAGCATTCCCTCACGGTCACCAAACCACTTGTAGAGCGTTTCTTTGGAACAGTTCGCACGCCGGGCAACCGCGGTCATGGAGAAGTTTCCTCCTTCCTCCGTCATCAGTTCCAGCACAGCATCGAGCACCGCCTCCTGGCGGGGCGTGAGCGCGTCGGGCTGCTCTTGCGAGACGTGGTCCACGATGAGAAAACTCCTGCCGCACTGGCAGTACCGTACGTTACGGTTCGGCCCATAGCGTAGTCTGCGAGTGACTGCAAGAGCCGGAGCGACTTTCGCTTTCCGATCTGGTTACCGCGATCGGTCCGCACTCGGCTCCTGAACAACGGAGGTCCAGTCTCTTTCCTTGAGACCTGCTCTCGCAAAAGGGTCGACAACCGTTCCCGCTACCATGGCAGCCAAAAGCTGTGGCGCAGGGGGAACCCTCGCAATGGTCGCCACCAGTCGATCGCGGATGAACGGCAGGACGCGGGAATCCGATTGGTAGAACGGCGTGAACATCCACGAAAGCGCCTGAAAGACGCGTACATGGCGACGACGGGCAAGGCAGTAGGCCTCCAGTGCATCTTCGACGGACGCATTGGTTGTCACCGCATGAGCAAGGGCTGCGGCGTCCAGCAGCGCCATATTGGCGCCCTGCCCCAGTTGCGGACTGGTCGAATGCGCCGCATCGCCGATAACTGCGAGCCGCCGTCCGGCAGGTCTTCTCAGTGTATGATGGCCGTAGCGTGCGAGAGAAAGCTGCTCGAAGTCGTTGATCTGACTCGTGAAAGCGGCAGCTTCTGGCCAGATCGAGATCACCCGCTCTTTCCATGCCTCTATTCCCGCAGTCCTCACAGCATCTAGATCGGCAGGCTTCAGACTCCAGAAGAACGCCGCCATCTCGCGCCCGCCGTGGTCCGGACGACCGATAGGCAGAACGCCGACCATCACGCTTGATTTGTCGTAGCGTTGGGTCAGTGCATGAGGTTCGAAGCCATCGCCCCAGTCGAGCGACGCCCAGAATGCGCCATAGGGAAGCGGGCGCGGTTCTGACGGAGCATCTGCGAAACGCCTAAGCCGCGACCGGGAACCGGTGGCGTCAACGACGAGATCGAAGCCCCCAATGCGCCTCCCCGTCGTGTCGGTCAGAAACGCCCTGTCACCGCTATTGTCGATTTCCTGAAGTTCGACATCGGTCTCCACGGAGATTCCGGCGCGACGGGCGGCATCGAATAGAACGCCGAACAACGCGGCACGATGGACCGCGATGCCGAAGCGGCCGCCCGTCTGCGCGTCGTAACGGACATCGAGCACAGTTCGGCCGCTCGCGGCATCGGCGCCATAGAGCCGGTCGATACGCGAACCTAGCGCAACGATGTTCTCCAGCAGCCCGAGAGCGGCAAGAACTGTCAGGCCGGTCGGCTGTAGGATCAGCCCGGAGCCTACAGGTTTGGGCACCGCAAACCGCTCGAAAACGGCAACTTGGTGGCCCGCGCGTTTGAAATACAACGCGCTTGCCAGACCCGCCGGTCCGGCACCGGCAACTGCGATGTCAATGACTTTTGACAAAGACGCCCACGCCCCAAATGATCGAGGAGGCAGTTATCGCCTGCTGTCGCCGAGGATCAAGTCAAAGCGGCATTCTTGGCTTCGTCAAAACGGCGCCGCGCCTGCCGCACCCCGCCGTGATTCACTTCAGCCCAATGCAGCAGGTGTTCAAGCGCCCCATACATCGACCGGCCGAATTCGGTGAGGCTGTATTCAACCTTGGGGGGCTTTGTCGGAAAAACTTCACGATGAACGTAGCCGTCACGCTGCAGCTCACCAAGAGTCTGGGTGAGCATCCGCTGCGAGATGTCCGGAACAAGTCGGCGCAATTCTCCAAACCGGTAGGACCGCTCCGCGAGCGCCGACATCAATAGCGAACTCCAGCGACCGCTGATTGTCTGGATTACGTCTCGTATCGGACAATCGGCGAGGCTCTGTTCGGGGGACATGGCTCGGTACACGTCAAGCTTCATGCTGAGGTTTGCAATCCGTCCATCCATTTGATGGTTCCCTAAAAGTGCCTACCGGCTGCGAAACTGCCTCCTTTACGTGTGTCGGTCAATTTCTATTTTAGTGTTGGTCTCAATATGAGAGCAACAATCGATTCCGGAGCGTTCAATATGTCTGATACAATCTTCATCACCGGGGCCTCGGGAAAGCTGGGCCGGGCCGTCATCGACCATCTTCTTGCCGACCAGAACGTGTCGCCGGCCCGGCTGATTGTCGGGAGCCGTAGTCCCGACAAGCTCTCGGATCTCGTGGAAAAGGGTGTCACTGTGCGCAAGGCAGACTTTGACGACACCGACGGGCTCTCTGAGGCGTTTGCGGGCGCTGACACCGTGCTCATCGTTTCGACTGACGCGCTGGACGGAGCAGGCACCCGTCTGCGCCAGCATCGCAATGCAGTGGCGGCCGCCAAGGCCGGAGGCGTGAAACGAATTGCTTACACCTCGCTTCCGCGGCCCGATTCGTCGAAAGTGAGCTTCGCGCCTGACCATTTGCAAACTGAAGAAGCCATCAAGGCAACCGGCCTCCTCTATCTGCTATTCCGAAATTGCTGGTACCAGGAAAACCTGTTCATGTCGCTTCCCACGGCACTTGCCAGCGGCCAGTGGTATACTTCTGCTGGGGACGGGAAGACGTCCTTTGTCGCGCGCGACGATATTGCCGCGGCCATCGCTGCTGCACTCGCAAATCCGCCCGCCGCCAGCAAGACCTACACCATGACCGGAACCGAGGCGCTGGATCACAAGGCCGTGGCCGAACTCGTCGCTTCCGTAACTGGAAAGCCACTTGAGGTCGTCAACCTGACGGACGAACAACTGGCAGGTGGCATGAAGGCTGCAGGCGTTCCCGAGCCGATCATTCCCACGCTCGTCTCCTTCGACGCCGCCACCCGCGCTGGCGATCTTTCAGACGTGACAACGGATGTTGAAGATCTGTCAGGCCGCACATCGAAATCTCTGAAGACATTCATCGAACAGAACAAGGCCGCGCTCGGCGGTTGAACAAAAGCGGACTCCGGCCGGGCCCAGCCCGGCCGGCACCTCAGATGGTGACCTGGGTTCCAACCTCGACAACCCGACCCGTCGGTATCTGAAAATACTCGGTCGCATCCGTCGCGGTCCGTGCGAGTAGGATGAACAGCTTGTCCTGCCAAAGGGGCATTCCGGCATTGGCCGAGGGCTTGAGAGACCTGCGCGACAAGAAGAACGATGTCGTCATGATGTCGAACTTCCAGCCCTGCTTGCGACATATGGCAAGCGCCTTCGGCACGTTTGGTTGCTCCATATAGCCAAAGTTCATGCGCACCCGCAGGAACAGATCGTTGAGCTTTTCGATCGTCACCCGCTCGCTGTCTCGAACACTCGGCGTCTGCGCGGTGACGATGGAAAGAACCACGTTTTGCTTGTGCAGAACCTTGTAGTGTTTGAGGCTGTGCATCATCGCAGTAGGCGCACTCAATGGATCGCCGGTCAGGAACACAGCCGTGCCGTCGACCAGGTGCGGCGGCTTCTTGGCGAGGTTGCCAGCGATGAAATCGAGCGGGATTTCGTTCTTTCGCGTCTTCTCAAACAGGAGGCGGCTTCCTCGCACCCATGTAGACATGATGACAATGATGGTGAAGGCAACGGCCAGCGACGCCCAACCGCCGTCAAAAACTTTTACGATGTTCGACAGGAAGAACCCCATGTCGATCAGAGCAAACACAGCCGTGAGAACGAGGGCGGCGGCCAGCGGCCATTTCCAGATCCGTGTCATGACGACAAACAGCAGACCCGTCGTGACCAGCATGTTGCCGGTTACCGATATACCGTAGGCGGAAGCAAGCTGGCTGGATTCACCGAAGCCGACCACCAGCATCATCACCACGATCGCCAGCAGCAAGTTGACGCGCGGTAGATAAATCTGCCCCTGATGGGTCTCGGATGTATGCTGTACCTGTTGCCTTGGCAGAATATTCAGCTGAATTGCCTGACGTGTCAGGGAAAACGCACCCGAAATGACGGCCTGGCTCGCAATAACGGTGGCAGCTGTCGCCAGCACCACCATGGGAAGCAGTGTCCAGCCGCGGTTCATTTCGAAGAACGGATGGCCGATCACGCCCCCGTCAGCCAGTACAAAGGCGCCCTGCCCGACATAGTTCAGGAGCAGGCACGGGAACACAATTGCCAGCCAAGCGAGAACGATCGGCTTGCGTCCGAAATGACCCAGATCCGCATAAAGGGCTTCCGCACCCGTGACAGCAAGGAATATCGCACCGATCGTAACGAATGCCACGTCCGGCTGATGCGTGAGAAAACCGAAGATATAATACGGGTTGATCGCGAGGAGGATCTCCGGGTCCTCGAAGATATGCATGAGCCCGGACGCGCCTATCGCAAGGAACCAGACAAGGGTGACCGGCCCGAACACGATACCCACGCTGCCTGTCCCCAGCCGCTGCGCCGCAAACAGGATCGCCAGGATCACAAGCGTCAGCGGAACCACATAAGGCTCGAACGCCGGCGTGACCACCTTCATTCCCTCGACAGCCGAGAGAACGGAGATTGCGGGCGTGATCACCGCGTCGCCATAGAACAACGACGCACCCAGAATTCCAATAAAAAGAATGAATGCCGGACGGCCCTTCATTGCCCCCCTAGCGAGAGCCATCAGCGACAGGATACCCCCTTCGCCATGGTTGTCGGCGCGCAGGACGAAGATGATGTACTTGATCGTCACGATGATGGTGAGCGCCCAAATGATGAGCGACAGCACCCCGAGAATGTCCTCTCGCGAGGCCACCTGCCCACCGGCGGACGCCATCAGCGCCTCGCGAAACGCATAGATGGGGCTCGTTCCGATATCCCCATAGACCACGCCCAGGGCCGCCAGCATGAGAAACTTGGTATTTTTGGGGTGGGCGGGATCGCCGTGCGGAGCGCCGTGCGCCTGCCCGTCCGTGCCGATATTGGCGTCAGCCATGAAAAGCCCCCAGTAAAACGCGCGGTGCTCTACGCTTGCTGCACTGCAATAACAAATGCTGCTTTGTCAGAACTGAGGCCTTGGCCATGCGCAGGACGCATCGCTACCAGCCGCAACTCCTGAGAAAACGACGAACCGTTGCTGCCATTCCGTATTCAAGCGCGTCGGCGGTCAGGCCATGCCCGATGGACACTTCACTGAGGTTGGGAATACGCGCCATCAATGGCGCAAGATTGGCCACAGTCAGGTCATGACCGCCGTTAACGGCGAGCCCTTGCGCGAATGCAGCCTCCGCGGCGCTTTCAAGTTTCGACAGTTCTTCGTTTGCGCGCTTCTCGTTGTCATAGCATCCGCCATATGGGCCGGTGTAAAGCTCCACGCGATCGGCGCCCGTGTCCGCGGCAGCCGCCATGCCAGATCTTTCGGGATCGGCAAAGAGGGACACGCGAAAGCCGTTGCTCTTCAATCTTTTGACGATTGGATTGAGAAACATCGAACTTTCCTGAAAGTTCCATCCGTGATCCGAGGTTGGCTGGGCAGGATCGTCGGGCACAAGGGTTACCTGCTCCGGCTGGGTCGCTTCGACAAGACGCAGAAAATCTTCGCTGGGATAGCCTTCGACGTTGAACTCGGCATCGGGAAACTCGTCGTCGATCAGAGCGCGTATCTCTGGCAGGTCCGAGTGGCGCGTATGGCGCTCGTCTGGCCGCGGATGCACGGTAAGTCCATGAGCGCCGGCCGCCAAAGCTGTACGACCAAGCGCCGTCACGCTCGGCCACGGAAGATCGCGTCGATTGCGCAGCAGCGCTACCGCGTTGAGGTTGACCGAAAGTTTGGCTGGCATTGCTCGGCTCCATTTGCGCGCCGCAGTTACTATCAAAGGCGCGCAGTGCATATCTCGCACATAGCGCATGCTGGCAATGGCTCTCTGCCACTTGCAATTGGGCGCAACTATGCGCTGAAAAAATATCTTGTTGCCGTTGAAGACCCGGCTTGTTGCTGGATCGGGATCGGAATAGCTTCAACTCCGAAAAGGACCTCGGGGGGAACAATAATGCGTAAGATAAGTGACGCCTATATTCTTGTCGGGCTGACCTGGCTGGTTCTCGGCATGCTGTTCGGTATTTGGTTGGGTGTTACCCAGCAGTTCCAGTTTGCGAACAGCCATGCGCACTGGAACCTTGTTGGCTTCGCAATCTCGGTCATGTTCGGTTTGATACATCGCGCCTATCCGCAACTGGCTAATTCACGCCTCGCATGGCCGCAATTCCTCGTCTACGAACTTGGCGCAATCCTGCTTGTGCTGGGCAAAGTGATTGTCGACGCTGAAGGCAGCGACGTCGTCGTCAAGCTTGGTTCGGTTATCACTGTGATCGGGGGCGCCGGCATGCTGGCTCTTTTCGCCATGCGCAAAAGCGCCCCGGCCTGAGCGCATCTGCGCAGAAGCTGGACTTGTGACTATCTGACAACCGTCAGTCGCTGTGCCGCGCGCGTTACCGCCGTGTAGAGCCAGCGCTGGCGTGTGTCCTTGAACGCCCAGCTTTCATCGAACAACACCACATTGTCCCACTGGGAGCCCTGCGACTTGTGCACCGTCAGGGCGTAGCCGTAGTCAAAATCATCGAAACGTCGTTTTTGCTGCCACGGAATGTCTGCGTCGGGGTCCTCGAACGCAGCCTTGAGAAGCTTTATCTTGGCCACTCCCCGATCAGGATCGTCCTCTTCTGGTGATACAAGCAGGTTGATGCCTGGCTTGACTGTTTCCCGGGACGACGTCATGACCTTCCACAACGAACCGTTGAGAAGGCCTTTTGCCGGATCGTTGCGTAGACAAACGAGCTTGTCACCCGCCTGGGGATAGGAGGCGGAAAATCCCTTCAACTCGCGTAGCCGCGTGTTGTAGCGACGGCGTGTCCGGTTGGTTCCCACGAGCACCTGATCCGCATCAAGCACGAGGTCCTGGGTCACTTCATCCCGGCCAATCACCCGCGCGGCGCCGAAATCGCCAAGCGCGAATTCCCTGCCTTCACGCACGTCCAGCGCCAGACGGATGATCGGATTATCCCGGGCCTGCCGGTGGATTTCGGTGAGCAGGAAATCCGGCTCATGTTCTGTAAAGAAGCCACCGCCGGAGATCGGCGGAAGCTGCCCCGGATCGCCAAGTACGAGGATTGGCGTTCCGAAGCTCATCAGATCCTTGCCAAGCTGATCGTCGACCATTGAGCATTCGTCGATAATGATCAGCTTGGCGCGCGCCACCGGGCTCTGACGATTGAGAGAAAAAGTGGGCGACATCGATGTCTTGCCGGTCGTCTCGTCTTCCACCGCCTCTTCGCCACGTGGACGGTAGATAAGCGAGTGAATGGTGCGCGCGTTGGTTGCCCCCTTGGACCGCAGGACTTGCGCGGCCTTGCCCGTGAAGGCCGCGAACTGCACCTGCCCGTCGACATGCTCCGCAAAATAACGGGCAAGCGTCGTCTTTCCCGTTCCAGCATAGCCGAAAAGCCGGAAGACCTGCGGTCGCCCGGATTTCAGCCAGTTCGCGACTGCCTTCAGCGCATCATCCTGCTGCGGAGAAAATTCCATAGCGTGCGAGTGGCAGGATTCGGAGCCGGCTTCAACCGTTCTTGTTTTCTTCGGCGTCCGGATTGAGCTGATAGCCCGGGCCGATGGTTAAAGGCTTCTCAGGAACCACGGTGTCATCAATCTGGCTTTTATAGTCCAAGGTGCTAGCCCAGATCTCATATTTCTCCTCGCGGTCAAGCACACGGATCGCGACCTTGTAGACCTTGTCCTTGACGACGCCCCGCACGGGCGGCGAGCGAAGCGAATAGCGATCCGTCATTGTGCTGACGCGCTCGCGTACGACCAACGGATCGCCGCCTCCCGGGTCATCAAAGGTTGCCTCGATCACCGAACCCGATGAGAGCGGCCTGACCACCAGAGCCGTAAATCCATAGAACACTTCGGCGATGCGGAAATTATAGACGAAACCGCCACCGACGATTTTCAGATAGGGTTTGTCGGACGGATCTTGCCGGGTGGCCCATCCCACAGCGAAGAGCACAGCCAGAAGCGCCACCAGAGCGGCGACGATGCGCGGGAATGTGACACGCTCGACCATGCCCCAATTCTAGCTCCGCCAGCCGCGACACGGCAAGACATGCCTATGCTGGTTCCTGACAGTCAAAGGCCTGGATCGTTGGCGAGTTCGATCGGCTTTCCATGGGGTGTGGCATGAGCCGCGCGTTGCCAGGCGGCGGTCATATCCTCGATAGCGGACGGCGAAGCCATACCCTTCTCCACGAGAAGTGTCTCAAGCGCCCGCATCCAGTGGTGATAATAGTCGCTCCCGTCTTCTGCAGCGTCGCGCCGATGGACCTGTTGGGACAACGCTGCAGCCCACTCGTTCCAACTGAACTTGCCGCCTTCTGCGAGCGCAATCACCAAGGCAAAGGCCTGCGCCTGCCATGGCTCGGCAAAGGCCGGCGTGTCAGGCTCGATCGGGTGGCCAGCAACAATCTCAGGCTGGCTCAAGGTAGCTTTCCCAGGCATCGATCGAGATCGTTAAAGTCGGGTCAGCACCCTCGCCCCAGATCTCATGAGCATCAAAAACGACGGTATAGACCCATTGCGGATTTTCGCCTTTGCCATGCGCATTCACGTCGGGAAACACAAAGCCTTCGCTCACCGCATCGATGACGCCGGTCTTGCCGCGCGCATAGCGCGGCAGACGCGTATGGCCGGTCGGATTGAAATTCTTCGTGCGCACGCGGTCGCCCGCTTTGAACCTGGGTTGAGAAGAGACCGGCCTGTTGCATGGCCCGCCCCGCGCAAGCACACCAGCTACGTCAGCGGCTTCCAATTTGCGTTTCGCAGGCGCGCCCGGGTTCAGCTTGTGTCCGGACGCAAGTTCCTCGGAGCTCACAAAGCCATGCCGCTTAAGCAGGACCTCAAGAGCCTTGATCCAGATCTCGTAGTAGCTGGAGGCATAGTAGTCCGCCGGATGAAGAGACTCGCGCGCATGCCGGCTTTCATCAATATTCCAGTGCCCCATTCCTCCTGCTGCGAGCGTGAGGCCGAGGGCGCGCTTTTCCCACTCCGCATGAAAGATCGGCTCGTTCGTTTCAGGCGCAACCGGGCCGAATCCCATCTGCCCGCCCAGGTCCTGAGGGCCGTTCATGCCGCCTCCGCTTGCCGGGCAAGAGCAGTTCCAATCATGGAATCCCGGCTGACGAGCTCGGCAAGTCGCGTTTCGTCCCACCCTTCGGTGCCTTCCGGACGCATCGGAACCACGAGATACCGAAG
This sequence comes from Rhizobiaceae bacterium, assembly GCA_023953905.1. Lineage (GTDB taxonomy): Bacteria > Pseudomonadota > Alphaproteobacteria > Rhizobiales > Rhizobiaceae > Arvimicrobium. Next base: position 250,766 of record JAMLJA010000001.1, read on the forward strand.
CTCCGCCGTCGAATCCCACACACGGATTTTTGTATCCGGAGGCAATGTGAGGCCAAATTCCTCAAGCACGCCGCGCGGGTCGATAACCGCCCTGCTGCGATAGGGGGGCGCCTTGTACCAGACAGGAGGCAGACCCAGCACCGACCATGGATAGCAGGAGCAAAGCGTGCAAACGACAAGGTTATGCGTGTCCGGCGTATTGAAGACGGCTTGCATGTGTTCACCCTGCCGCCCCGAAAAGCCGAGTGAAGCGATAGCCGCCGTCGCGTCGCGCCGAAGCCAGTCGGCGTAGTCGGCATCTGCCCACGCCTTGGCAACGACGCGTGCACCATTGCGCGGTCCGACTTTCGTCTCGTACGTCTCCACAATCGCATCAATCGCAGCCGGATCGATCAACCCTTTTTCTGTAAGTATGGTTTCCAGCGCCCGGACGCGCGCGGCCATCGGGTCAAGGTCATTGTCATGGTCGTGGTGATGATCGTGCGACATGCCGGCAAGGTTAGTCTGGCCGGGGTCACGAGGCAACAAGCAGGAACGCCTGGCCCAAAACCTCACCCATCAGCGGATCATGGGCCAAAGCGTGAGCACCAGCAGTCCGCCCATGACGATGTTGAACCACTTCAGGCGAACTGGATCTGAAAGAAAGCCTCGCAATGCCGTTCCGAAGCCTGCCCATGACGAGACACTGGGAAGATTGACCAAAGCGAAGGCGGCCGCGATGAGCCAGACCGACAAGAAAGGTCGGTCGGGATTGGTGTAGACCGCCATGGCGGTTAACGCCATTACCCACGCTTTCGGATTTACCCACTGGAAGGCCGCGGCCTCGAGAAACGTCATCGGCACGGCTCCCACTTCGCCCGTCTTGCCCAGCGAACGGGAGGTTGCGATGCGATAGGCCAGATAGAGGAGATAGGCCCCGCCGACCACCTTCAGCACAACATGCAGAGACGGAAACGCAGAAAAGACAGCGCCGATGCCGAACCCAACAGAGAGCAGAAGTGCGAAGAAGCCGCCCGCAATGCCGCACATATGGGGGATTGTGCGCCAGAAGCCGAAATTCACCCCTGAAGCGAGCAGCATGAAGTTGTTCGGCCCCGGCGTCACGGAAGTGACGAAAGCATAAGCAACCAGAGCGCCAAACATCTCCCAGGTCATTGCAGCCTCCCGAATTTATGGCAGCAATACTGACCTGTTTGCAGCATCCTCGGAAGTATCAGTGCGGCACCGTTTTTGGACCAGCGGCCCCGCACCGAGTCTATGAATTGTATGAGCGGCTACATTCCCTGTGGGCCGCGGTTCATGGCTGCCACGCCGGTTCGGCTGATTTCCGTCAGGCCGAGCGGCTTCATGATGGCAATGAACTGGTCCACCTTTGAGCTCTTGCCGGTAAGCTCGAAAATGAAATGCTCGGTATTGGCGTCAATCACCTTGGCGCGGAATGCGTCAGCCAGACGCAACGCCTCTACGCGCGCATCGCCCTTGCCCGCCACCTTGACCAGTGCGAGTTCGCGCTCAAGCGGCGCGCCATTGCCGAGTTCCGAAGCGCGCACTGTCAGGTCGACCACGCGGTGCACGGGGACGATGCGTTCGAGCTGGTGTTTGATCTGTTCCAGCACATGCGCGGTGCCACGCGTGACGATGGTAATACGCGACAGATGCTGCTCGTGCTCGGTCTCCGAGACCGTCAGGCTTTCGATATTGTAGCCACGGCCCGAGAACAGGCCAATGACCCGCGCCAAGACACCCGGCTCGTTGTCGACGAGGACGGCAAGCGTATGTGTTTCCACCAACTGGGTTTCGCTGGCGATGAAGTAGGCTGAACCGGTCGGCTGTAGGTGAGCGTTCATCGGGCTATCTCGCATAGTCGAATAATGGGCGGCAGGGCGCGGATGGTGTTGCTTTGGCGGAACATCAGACCAGTTCCCTCCCCTTGGCGTCGATGGCATTGGCGACAGCCTCGTCCGTCGCCTCGTCAGGAAGCAGCATTTCATTATGCGCCTTGCCCGACGGGATCATCGGGAAGCAGTTGGCAAGGTTCGCGACCCGGCAATCGAAGAGAACCGGCTTCTTCACGTCGATCATCTCCTGGATCGCATCGTCCAGGTCGCCGGGCTTTTCACACCGAATGCCATGCGCCCCGAAAGCCTGCGCCATCAGCACGAAGTCCGGCATTGCCTCCGTATAGGAATGCGAGAGGCGATTGCCGTGCAGCAACTGCTGCCACTGGCGTACCATGCCCATATACTGGTTGTTCAGGATGAAAATCTTGATCGGCGCCTCGTACTGAACCGCCGCACTCATTTCCTGCATCGTCATCTGCACGGACGCGTCTCCGGCAATATCGATTACCAGAGCATCAGGGTGTGCGATCTGGACGCCAAGTGCCGCGGGCAGACCGTAGCCCATCGTGCCGAGCCCGCCGCTGGTCATCCATCGCTTGGGTTCGTTGAAATGGAAATGCTGTGCCGCCCACATCTGGTGCTGGCCGACTTCCGTCGTGATGTAGGTGTCGCGGTCTTTGGTCAGTTGGTACAGGCGCTCAATGGCATATTGAGGCATGATGACATCGTTGCTGTTCTTGTAGGCAAAAGAATCGCGCGCGCGCCATTTGGCGATCTGCTCCCACCATGGATACAGGGACTTCTTGTCATGCTTGGTTCCGGCACGCCACAGCCTGACCATATCTTCGAGCACAAGCCCGACGTCACCCAAGATGCCGATATCGACGTGAACGTTCTTGTTGATGGAAGATGGGTCTATATCGATATGGATCTTCTTCGAGCCCGGTGAAAACGCATTGATGCGTCCCGTGATACGATCGTCGAAGCGCGCGCCCAGGCACAGCATGACGTCACAATCGTGCATCGCCATATTGGCCTCATAGGACCCGTGCATGCCAAGCATGCCAAGCCAGTTCTTGCCGCTCGCGGGATAGGCGCCGAGACCCATCAACGTTGAAGTGATCGGGAAGCCGGTCAGTTCAACCAGTTCGCGCAGCAAGGCGCTGGCGTCCGGGCCGGAGTTGATGATGCCGCCGCCGGAATAGATGATCGGCTTCTTGGCCGAGGCCAACATTTCAACCGCCGCCTTGATCTTCTGCAGATCTCCCTGAACATTTGGATGGTAGCTCTTTCGGGGAGCCGTCTGCGGCGTCACATAAGTGCCCTTGGCGAACTGCACATCCTTGGGGATATCGACCACCACCGGACCTGGCCGGCCGGTCGTGGCGACATGAAACGCTTCGTGAATTGTCGCGGCAAGATCGTTGACGTCCTTCACCAGCCAGTTGTGCTTCGTGCAAGGGCGGGTGATGCCGACCGTATCGCATTCCTGAAAGGCATCGGAGCCGATCAACGACGTGGGAACCTGTCCCGTCAGGCAGACCAGCGGAATGGAATCCATCAGCGCGTCCTGCAGCGGCGTGACTGCATTCGTTGCGCCCGGTCCAGATGTGACCAGGAAGACCCCCGCCTTGCCGGTCGAGCGGGCATATCCCTCGGCCGCATGGCCGGCGCCCTGCTCGTGGCGCACGAGAATGTGCTGAATATCGTCCTGCTGGAACAACTCGTCATAAATGGGAAGAACAGCGCCGCCCGGATAGCCGAAAAGGTGCTCGACACCATTGTCGCGCAGAGCCCGCACCACAATCTCGGCGCCGGTCATTTCGTTGCGCTCGTTCGTTTCCTCGGTCATGGTCAGTTCCGTCTTCTATTGCGCCACATTGGCTGCTGATCGTCTTGTCTGGCTCTGGGTAATAAAAAAAGGCCCCCGAGGGAGCCTGTGTCTTAGCGCATGGGAGGACTTCGCCTGGCGGTTACACCGCCTTGCCCACGCGCCTTCCTACTACGAGAATAATCATCTTGTTCATGGCCGCGGACCATAATGGGGAATTCTGGACGAAGTCAACGGCCTTTTCGTGGGGCTGAATGCAGTTCTTTCCAGAAAATCAGGGTTCCGGTCAAACCACCATAAGGTTTTTGGGCGAAATTGGGAATTTCGCCAATCAGTCTGAAGCCCAGTTTCTGATAGAGCCCCGCCGCCCCATCCTCTGCTGCGGTGTCCAGTAGTAGATGCGATTTGCCCCTCTCCACCGCAAGCGTCTCGGCCGCCCCAATCAGAGCGCGCGCCACGCCCCTCCCGCGAAACTCCAGTCCCGTCATGAGCTTCGCGATCTCGGCGCGGTGCCGTTGATTCTCGGGAAAATCCAGCAAGACGGTCACAGTGCCGGCCAGCTTGTCGCCCGCCCAAGCTCCGAGAATTGCGCGCTCACCTCGCCCTACCGATGCAAGGGAGCTGTCCCAGAACCGATCTGCCGCTTGCCCGGACAAGGGATGCATGAAGCTCACCGAGCCTCCGGCAGCCACGGTCTCGATGAGCAGCGCAGCCAGTTGCCGACGGTCGTCGTCCGAACCCTCGACCAGGCGGATCTCGAATGACAATGCGTCCGAGTTCGGCATGTCCAGACCTTCCTAGATAGCGTCCCGAGTTTGCCATTGAATTCACGATATCGAAGCCAAGTTCAATGCCAGCCTTGCACGGGAATGAGGAGGGCAATGCGAAATTCCCCACACGAGCGCGCGCTTTGAGGCGTGACGAGTGCGGGTGTTCGCGTCATACTATCAGGGTCCGTACGGAGGTTCGGACGCCTTACGAAATACCCGTCGTGCCTGGGAGGAACCGAATGCTCGACAAAACCCCTAATGCGAAACTCGGCGATCTGCTGGAGAAATTTGGTGGCGCGCTTACTGCCGGCGATGTCGACGCCGCTGTCGGTTTCTTCGAGGAGGATTGCTACTGGCGAGATCTCCTCGTTTTCACATGGAATATGAAGACTCTCGAAGGTCCCGACGCGGTCCGCGAGATGCTCCAAAGCCAGTTGGCAAAGACGAACCCGACCGGCTGGAAACTCTACGAAAAGGAAGTCCCAACTGAAAAGGACGGCGTGCTTGAAGGCTGGTTCCTGTTCGAGACAGATGTTGCGCGCTGCCGCGGCCATATTCGCGCTCGCAATGGCCGCATCTGGACCATCCTGACGACCATGGACGAATTGAAAGGCTTTGAGGAGCCTTCAGGTGTGCGTCGTCCCAATGGTCATCCCGAGCCAGAGCCGAAAGGCGGCCCGGCAATAAGCTGGACGGAAAAGCGCGAGGCCGAGGAAAAGGAACTGGGCTACTCGCGCCAACCATATGTGGTCATCATCGGTGGCGGACAGGGCGCGCTGGCCCTCGGCGCGCGTCTGCGTCAACTCGATGTGCCGACGATCATTGTCGAAAAGAATCCAAAGCCGGGAGACAGCTGGCGGGTGCGCTACAAGTCGCTCTGCCTGCACGACCCCGTTTGGTATGACCATATGCCCTACATCCCCTTTCCACCGAACTGGCCGGTCTACTCGCCGAAGGACAAGCTCGGCGACTGGCTGGAGATGTACGCCAAGGTGATGGAGCTGAATTTTTGGGGTTCGACCGTCTGCAAGAGCGCCAAATATGATGACACGACCAAGGAATGGACTGTGGTCGTCGAGCGCGACGGCAAGGAAATGACGCTTCGCCCCAAGCAACTGGTCTTCGCCACAGGTCAGGCAAGCCGCGCCATCGTGCCAAATTTCCCGGGCAGTGATGTGTTCAAGGGAGAGCAGCAACACTCCTCACAGCACACTGGGCCAGACCCTTATGTCGACAAGAAAACCGTGGTGATCGGTTCCAATACGTCCGCTCATGACATCAGCAGCGCGTTGGCGGAGCTGGGTGCGGATGTGACGATGGTCCAACGTTCTCCGACCATGGTGGTCAACATCCATTCGCTCCACACGCACGCGACGGGTATCAACTACTCGGAACAGGCTGTTGCCAGAGGCATCGACGTCGAGAGGGCGGACTATATCGGCGACACGATGCCCTACGCGCTGATGGGAGAGAACCACAAGCCGATCTACGACATGATCCGCGAGATGGACGCCGACTTTTACACCGCACTGGAAGGGGCCGGTTTCGTGCTCGACTGGGGCGATGACGAGACTGGCCTGCATATGAAGTACATGCGCCGAGGCGCGGGATACTATATCGACATCGGCGCAAGCCAGATGATCATCGATGGCAAGATCAAGCATGCCTATGGCCAGGTCGATCACCTCACAGAGAACGCGGTGGTTCTGAAAGACGGCACCGAACTGCCGGCCGACCTGGTCGTCTACGCGACCGGCTTTGGCTCGATGAATGGCTGGGTGGCGGACATCGTGGACCAGGAGACCGCAGACAAGGTCGGAAAGGTCTGGGGCTTGGGCTCCGGCACCAAAAACGATCCAGGCCCGTGGGAAGGCGAACCGCGCAACATGTGGAAGCCGACCCAGCAGGAAGCTTTGTGGTTCCATGGTGGAAACCTTGCTCAATCGCGGCGCAACTCCTTGTTTCTTGCGCTGCAGTTGAAGGCCCGGCTGGAAGGCATCCCCACTCCGGTCTACGGACTTCAGGAGGTCTATCACAAGGCGTGAAGCCCTGCTCTTTGCTCGTCGCGGGCGCAAATGCCCGCGACTCCCTTAAGCCTAGCTCAACCATACGCCTCTACGTCGCCTTAACCGCGCTCGGCTAACATGCTCCGACAGTATTGAAGCGGAGACGGCATGTATTCCGAACGAAGCTTTGGCGACGTCGTCTCGCAGGAACGGCGCGGCATCGATCAACCCAATCATCGCGTTCTGGGCCACGTGGTCCAGTGCGACGGTGCACGCGCCGTGATCAGCGCAACGATCGATCCGTCTGCATCGGAGGAAGGCAACGCCAACAACTATTGGACCGTCGGCAAGATGATCTCGATCAACCTTGTCGATGCCCGCACCGTTGGCATCGTCTACGACATACGGAAGCCGGACCGTCTTTGGGAAGGCAGCACACAGCATTCGATCGAGGTCTCCGTCGAACTGGTTGGTGAGGTCCGGGACAACCCGGAAACGGGAGCACCCGTGTTCGACCGCGGCATCACGACTTACCCTTGCGTCGGCGCAGTCTCGCACCGCATTCGCGCACGTGATCTTGCGGCGATCTACGATCTTGGCGGGCGCAAGGGCGTCACCATCGGCAATCTTGCGCAGGACGAGGCCATCTCGGCCAATATCGCGATCGACGACACTTTGAGCCGCCACTTCGCGGTCGTTGGCACCACGGGCGTCGGCAAATCGACTGCAGTCTCGTTGCTCGTTCGCAAGGCAGTCGAGGCGCGGCCAGACCTGCGAATTCTGATTTTAGACCCTCACAACGAGTTTGCCGCCGCGCTGCCCGAACTTGCGATCCGCATCGACACCAATACGCTCGACCTTCCCTTCTGGATGTTTCGCCTCGAGGAATTTGCGGAAGTTCTTTTCCGCGGTCGTGATATCGAGTCTGAGGAGGTCGACCTCCTGCGCGATTTCATCCCGCAGGCCAAGCACCTGTTTCGCAACCCGAGCGGGGGCAGCTATATCCGGCGAACGTCCGATGCCCTGACCGCCGACACCCCGGTGCCTTACCGCATCGCCGACCTGCTCAAGTTCATCGACGAACGGATGGGGCAGTTGGACTCGAAGGACGAGAGACCGGCGCTGAAATCGCTGCGCGGACGAATCGAGGCCGTGATCAACGATCCCAGCTATCGCTTCATGTTCAGTTCGCGAATGATCGACGACAACATCCATCGGGCGATCGGGCACATTTTCCGTGTCCCTCACGAAGGAAAGCCGATTACGTGTTTCGAAATGGCAGGATTGCCTTCGGAGGTCGTCAACGCCGTCTGCTCCGTATTGGCACGCCTGGCATTTGATCTTGCACTCTGGAGCGACGGCAAGCTGAAGCTCCTTCTTTTGTGCGAGGAGGCGCATCGATACCTGCCTTCGGATCCCCGGCTCGGCTTTGCCCCGACCCGCCACGCATTGGCACGCATCGCCAAGGAAGGCCGAAAATACGGCTGCTTCCTCGGTGTTGTTACCCAGCGTCCGGGAGAACTTGACCCGACGATCCTCTCGCAGTGTTCGACTGTTTTCACCATGCGTCTGGCAAACGACGTCGATCAGTCGATCATTCGGTCAGCCATTTCCGATTCTTCGGCGTCGACTCTGTCGTTCCTGTCCTCGATGGGCCAACGCGAGGCGATCGTCTTCGGTGAAGGCGTCGCCACCACCATGCGGATGAAATTCGAGCGTCTCGAACTGGCGCGCATTCCCGGCAGGGCAAAGGCGCTGGCTGGCAACGAGCATGGCGCGGATGAAGATGATGTGGATCTCGCCGGGATCGTTGCTCGCCTGCGCAATGTTCAAAAGACGCAAATGACTCAGGCACCTCTCTCGGGCGTCAGCGTCAGTCCTGTCAAACAGGCGGGTGAGCCGGATTTTCGACGTCCTGCCGCCGTCCATCAGGCCACGCTCGACATCGAGTCGAACTTTGGCTTCACTTCCAACAGTGCAAGCCGATTTGGCAATCGTACGCGTCAAGACTGACGGCGGACAGAGGTTAGGTCAGGAACACACCCGGTTTCGACCCAGCCGCTTCGCTTCGTAGAGCATGCCGTCAGCCCGTGCGAAGAACTTGTCCGCAGTCTCATTCCGGTCCCAGACGGCGAGTCCCACGCTCGTCGTGATCTTGAGCCCGGCATTGTCCGACATGATCGCGAGACCCGCTATGCCCCGCCGAATCCGTTCAGCGAGCTTGATCAGCAGTTCGCGATCCATATTTGGCGCGACCACGGCAAACTCTTCGCCGCCGAGCCGTGCGACTACATCGTGGTAGCGCGTCAAGTCCTTCAGACATTTGGCGACTGCCTTGAGCACTTCGTCACCGATATGATGACCATGCGTGTCGTTGATCTGCTTGAAATGATCCAGGTCCAGGATCATCAGCCCGACCGGTTTCTCGATACGCCCGAACTCCTCCAGATATTCCTGCAGGGCATCGTCGAAATAGCGCCGGTTCTGAATTCCGGTCAGCGCATCGGTCAGCGCGGCCTGCTCCAGCGTCTGCGAACGTGCACTCAACGAAGCCGTCATCTGCCGAAGTTTGCCGTGTTCGGAGACCTGCTTGCGGATCAGTGGATAGATGAAGAACATTCCGAAAAAGACACCGGTCACCAGAAGCACGCCGGTCGCAAAAAGCAACTTTCGCAGATACTGGAAGCTGGCATCAAGCAGTGCCGGGCTGAGTCCCTGAATACCGGAGCCTACCACGTGATAGGCATGAAGGGTCACCGCCCCCGCAGCCAGCGTGACGCCCATGAACACAAAGAACGCGGACTCCGATTTTTGGAAGCGCATATCCTGCCGACCAGATACAGCGATAGGTGTTTTGACACGCGCTGCTTTACGTTAGGTTAGCGCCACAGTTAAGATTGCATCAGTCGCGATGCTATGATGGGCGCAATCGAAGCCTGCACGGTACCTAGGCCGCGTTGCCCACTCGCTTCCACCGGTTTCCAAGCTGGTGCCGAAACCATGTCGCCTGCCGCTTGGCATATTGACGCGTGGCGATCTTTGCCCGCTCCAACGCGGAGTCAATCGTCGCCACGCCGCTGATCACCTCGCCAAATTCGCGCACACCGATCGCCTTCATTGCAGGCTGCGCTTCGCCGATCCCCAGGGCGAGAAAAGCCTCTACTTCCGGAATTGCGCCTTCTTCCACCATACGGTCAAGGCGACGATCGATACGCGGGACAAGCAACTCGCGGGGAACCTCGATAACCCCTGCCCTGGCGCTCGACATGTCCACGAGCGGCTCGCCGCGCATCGCCTGCCATTCGAGTATCGAGCGACCCGACGCGTCCAGAACCTCAAGCGCACGGACAATCCGCTGGCTGTCGGTGTTTCGGATCCGCATGGCTGCCACAGGGTCACGCCGCAAGAGAATGGCGTGCAGCTTGGCAACCCCGTCTTCGAGAAGGTGATAGCGCCAGCGGTCGCGCACCGATTGAGGGATCTCGGGCATCTCAGACAAGCCCTCCGTAAGCGCCCGAAAATAGAGACCCGTTCCGCCGACAAATATGGGGCGCCTGCCTTCGATGCGATCTTCATCGAACAACGCCATCACCTCGCGCAGCCATATGCCCGTGGAATAGTCTTCTGCTGGATCGACATGACCATAGAGATGATGCGGTACGGAGCGCTCTTCCTGTTCCGATGGCCGGGCCGTCAGAAGGCGCAGCCCCGCATAGACCTGCATGGAATCGGCGTTGATGATGGCGCCATTGAGTTTGGCCGCGAGATCGAGTGCCATGGCCGACTTGCCGCTGGCGGTCGGTCCAGCTATCAGGACCGCGTTCTTCACCCTTCCCGCTCTCCTGGCCGGTCCGGTTTCCATGTCGCTTGTCGCCACTCTTGTTTCCGCTCCCAAAGATCGCGCTCTGACACCTGCGCTTGCGGATATGGCGTCAAAGGCTGTTGGCGCAAGTGCACCTGATTGGTTGGCCACCTCAATAGCATGCGATCTGTCACTCCCGGCCGATGCCGACATCGTCGCTGTTGAGGCCGCGTTGCGCAACGTTCTCAAGGACCTTCCCATCGACGTCGCGGTCCAACCGGCCCAGACGCGCAGGAAAAACATACTGATCGCAGACATGGATTCCACCATGATCGATCAGGAGTGCATCGACGAGTTGGCAGACGAAGTGGGCCTGCGCGACCACGTCGCGGAAATCACGCGCCGCTCCATGAATGGCGAGATCCCGTTTGAGACCGCACTTCGCGAGCGCGTGGCCTTGCTCAAGGGGCTGGACACATCTGTCGTCAATCTGATCGTCGAAAATCGACTTACGCTGGCTGACGGCGGCAAGGCCCTTATCGCGACCATGCGCGCCAACGGTGCATGGACCGCATTGGTGTCGGGCGGCTTTGACCTTTTCACCAGCAAAATAGGCGACAAGCTAGGTTTCGACGAGCACCGCGCCAACGTGCTGATAGAACAGCAAGGAAAACTGGCGGGACTGGTCGCTGAGCCTATTCTGGGCCGCGAGGCGAAGGCAGAAGCGCTGCACGAAATTTCTTCCAGGCTCGGTCTGACGCCACAAGACGCCATTGCTGTGGGCGATGGCGCCAACGATCTCGACATGATCAGACTGGCTGGCACCGGTGTCGCGCTGCACGCCAAACCGATGGTCGCCGCGCAAGCGCGTATCCGCGTTGACCATTCCGACTTGACGGCGCTCTTGTATATCCAAGGCTATCGCCAGGCGGACATCATCGCGTGAAGCCGATCCGAACCGAGAGACTATTGCTGCGCAATTGGGAAGAGCGTGATCGCGACCTATCTCATCAGATCAATTCCGACGAGCGCGTCATGGAATATTTCCCGTTCCGACGCAGCAGACAAGAGTCGGACGCATTCATGGCCCGGATGCAGTCGGAAATCGCAGAACACGGCTACGGCTTCGCTGTCGCCGAGCTTGCCTCTTCGGACCAGCCGATTGGCTTCGTCGGCATCAGAAATGTCGAGCCACCGCCTGGGTTGCCGGCGCCAAGCATTGAGATCGGTTGGCGATTGGCGCCTGAGTTCTGGGGCAAGGGATACGTCTCCGAGGCCGCGCAGGCATGGCTTGCCTTTGCGTTCAACGACCTGCACGTTTCGGAAGTGATCTCGTTTACCGTCTGGAACAACGAGCGCTCTCTGGCCGTCATGCGGCGCCTTGGAATGCAGGCGGATCCTGCCCACGACTTCGACCATCCGGCGGTGCCAGACACGCATCCGCACCTGAAGCGGCACAGTCTTTATCGCTTGTCTCGCGAAAGCTGGAAGAAGGCCCACGTCACACAGGCGTAGGCACCCACTTTCATGCAGGCACGCGGACAACGCGTCCCTACATGTGTCCGGGTCAGTCCATGCGGACGGTGACAAACCGAAGTTCACCACTCTTGGAGGCAAGCATCAGCAGGGCGTTCTTGCGACCCTGATCCTTGAGTTTCTGGATCCGGTCGAGCACATCCTTGGGTGTGGACACTGATTCCTGCGCGATCTCGGTGATCACTTCGCCAGCCACAATGCCCCGTTCGGCCGCGGCGGAACCGGGCGAAACCTCGCTGACCAGCACCCCTGAAACATCCGCAGCAATGCCGAAACTCTTGCGGCTTTCTTCGGACAGTTCGGCAATGGTCATGCCAAGGATGCTGGCGCTGGCAACCTGTGACTGCTCACCGTCGCCACTGCCCTGCGTTTCCTCGGTCTGAGCGAGCTTCTCGCCATCCTCGAGACGACCGAGCGTAACCTTGACAGTCTGCTCCACACCCTTGCGCACAATCACCACATCGACCGCCTTGCCCACCGGGCTTTCGGCGACGACACGCGGCAGATCGCGCATCTCCTTCACTTCCTTGCCGTCGAATTTCAGAATGACGTCACCGGGCTGGATCGTCCCGTCGTCGACGGGTCCGCCCTTGATGATGCCCGCAACCAGCGCGCCGTTCGCATTTTTCATGCCGAGGCTCTCGGCAATATCGTCCGTCACCGGCTGGATCCGAACGCCAAGCCATCCGCGCCTCGTCTCGCCGAACTCGGCCAGTTGCTGGACAACCCCCGCGGCAAGCGCCGAAGGAATGGAGAAACCGATACCGATTGAACCACCCGACGGCGAGATAATAGCGGTGTTGATGCCGACGACCTCCCCGTCCATGTTGAACAGAGGCCCGCCCGAATTGCCCCGATTGATCGCCGCGTCCGTCTGGATGTAGTCGTCATAGGGCCCGGAATTGATGTCGCGATTGCGTGCCGAAACAATGCCAAGCGTCACGGTACCACCAAGGCCGAACGGGTTTCCGATCGCCATCACCCAGTCGCCGATCCTGAGCTTGCCGGATTCGCCGAACTTGACCGCCGTCAGCGTCTTGAGCTTCGGATCGACCTTCAGCACGGCGATATCCGTCTTTGTGTCGGTACCCACGAGTTCGGCCTTGAGTGTCGAACCGTCGGAGAAATTGATCTCGATCTCGTCGGCATCGGCAATCACGTGATTGTTGGTGACCACGATTCCCTTTTCGGCGTCGATGACGAAACCCGAACCCAGTGACTGGACCTTGCGGTCGCCGCCACCGCCGCCCTCGCCACGCTTGTCCTTGAAGAACTCATCAAAGAAATCCTGGAAGGGCGACCCTTCCGGAAGCTGCGGCATGGGAACCGCGTCCGGCGTTTCCGAGCCCTTGACGTTCTGTGTCGTGGAAATATTCACGACCGCCCCGAGGAGACCCTCGGCAAGATCAGCGACCGAGTCCGGACCTCTGGCCGCCGCAGGCGCCACAAACGCGGGCATCGCCGCGGTCGCTATCATCCCGGCTGCGGTCACGCTGACCAGCACCTTGCGCGTGGCAGCCAGAATTTTCGAGGTCATTGGCGAAGCTCCATGGCGTGTGTCAGTGCATATTCGATGGTCGAAAATGGCGACCGTCGATAGTCTTCTCGACGCAAATTAGGGCGCGTTTGCGACTTGAGCGCGGAGGTCGACACAAATATCCGTGTTACCCGCGTACCAGCCATACCACTCCCACACCCGCGGCAATCACGATAAGTCCGACAGTCCGCAACGTCTGCTCCGGCATTCCAACAACGTCGGCCGCGAGCCGCTTGGCAAGTCGAGGGAACCCGCCATAGACGAGCCCCTCGAAAACCATCACCAGGCCCAGCGCCGCCCAAAAATCACTCACGTGAATGACTTTACTGGGCAGGAGCTGGCGATGTCGTGTCCGTCGCAGGCGCCGGAGAAGCCGCTGCCGGCGCGGGCGAAGCCGCAGCCCCAGATCCACCCGCAGCACCTTGCGGAACACTTCCGCTCGAATTGCGGAAGAACCGGAAGAACTCCGAATCGGGAGACAGCACCATCGTTGTTCCGTTCCCGTCGAGCGCATGCGCATAGGCATTCATCGAGCGATAGAACTCGAAGAACTGCGGATCCCGCTGGAACGCATCGGCGAAGATGCCGTTTCGCGCGGCATCGCCTTCGCCTCGGGCGATTTCGGAATCGCGCTGTGCCTCGGCGACGATCTCCACGACCTCTCTGTCGGCGCGTGCGCGAATACGCTGCGCCGCCTCACGGCCTCGTGCGCGAAGACGCTCGGCTTCGGCGAGACGCTCTGCCTTCATGCGATCATAGGTTTGCTGGGAGACTTCGGCCGTCAGATCGGTGCGGCGGATACGGACATCTTCGACCTCCAGACCCAGCGATGTTGCATCGGGGCGCAACTGATCACGCACCTCCCGCATCATCGATGCGCGCTCTTCGGAGAGCGCTGCCTCGAAGCCACGCACACCATAAACACGGCGCAAAGCTGCATCGAGACGGGTGCGCAGCCGTTGCTCGGCCAGATCGACGCTACCCGAAACCGTGGCCCGGAACACGCGAGGATTGCTGATGCGGAACGCCACGAACGCGTCCACTTCGTAGAACTTACCGCCTGCGACCTGCACGCGGATGTCATCGAGATCAAACCGCATCACGCGATCCTCGATGATCTGAACGTTGTCAGCCTCGAAGATTCCGAACGGAGCCTTGAAGTAGATGCCGGGCTCGCTTTTCACGTCCACGATCTCGCCGAAGCGAAGCACGATAGCCTGCTGACGCTCGTTCACGACGAAAATGGAAGAATACAGCAGCAAAAGCGCTGCTGCGATGACGACGACAATGATGGGAAGACGATTTGACATCAGTTGCTTCCCTCAGTCTGGGTGCGCTTCTGGAGTTCCGGAAGCGGCAGATAAGGCACGACGCCCTGTCCGTTGCCCTGCTCCACGATAACCTTGTTGGAGTCGCGCAACACGCGCTCCATCGTCTCGAGATAGAGACGCTGACGGGTCACGTCAGGCGCTTTGGCATATTCGTCATAGACAGAGATAAAGCGCTGAGCTTCACCCTGGGCTTCCTGAACGACGCGATCCTTGTAGGCTGCCGCTTCTTCCCGGATCTGCGCGGCCTGACCACGGGCCTGACCAAGCTTCTGGTTGGAGTATTGGTTCGATTCCTCCACGAAGCGGTCTTCGTCCTGCTCGGCTCGCTGCACTTCGTCGAACGCGTCAGCCACTTCACGCGGCGGCGCGGCATCCTCGATCGAAATCGCATTGACGCTCAAGCCGGCGCCATACTGGTCCAGTGTGGTCTGCACGATCCCGCGCACGTCATCCGCAATGCCCTGACGATCGTCTCGGAAAATGTCCTGTGCGGGACGCCGGCCGACAGCCTCGCGCATCGCGCTTTCGGCTATCTGGCGCACCGTCTCGTCAGGCTGAGCCACATTGAAAAGATACGCGACCGGATCGGACACCTGATAGGCGACCGAGAATTTCACATCGACGATGTTCTGATCTCCGGACAGCATCAGGCCGCTCGACGTGTTGCCTCGTGTTTCACCGATATTGATGAGTTTCTCGGCGGTGTTGGCTTTTTCGACGGTCTCGATTGGCCACCAATGGAAATGAAGCCCTGGCTGAGACAGTTCCTGCTTTGGCTTACCGAAGCGAAGTTCCACCGCGATCTCATCGGGCTGAACCGTGTAGACCGATTGGAATATCCAGAAGCCGACCAGCACCAGTCCGATGACACCGAACAGCGCAGGGTTTGCGATACCCCCCGAACTGCCACCGCCGCCACCACCTGGCAGCACGCGCCTCAGCCGATCCTGACCGCTCTTGATGATATCTTCCAGTCCGGGTGGGGTGCCTTGCGGTCCCTTGGGTGCGCGTGGAGGCTGGCCCCACGGACCCTGACCATTGCCGTTTCCATTCCCGCCGCCTCCCCATGGGCCGCCGCTGCCGCCGCTCTGATTATTCCAGGGCATAAAGGTCCTTTCGGATTCAACTCCCGCCCGCCAGACGCGGGCCCGCCATCCGTCTCTCTATAGGGACGCGCAGCTATGCTTTCAACGCGCCGAGGCGACGGCAAGCTCATTTGCCGGTTCGCGATGCCTCATACAAGTGCATTTCAGCGCGACAAACCGCGCCTCCTGTAGACAACATGGCGTGTGGGATGGCTATCTTTCTCGCCGGCAGGCACATCCTCCGAGGTGACAGCCTCCCAGGATACGGGATCAATTGCCGGAAAACGGGCATCGCCTTCGACATCAGCCAGCACATGCGTCACATGCAACTCATCGGCGAGATCGATCGCCTGCGCATATATTTCTCCACCCCCGATCACGCAGATTTCATCCACTTTGCCCGCCTCATGGGCTGTGTTCCGGGCCAGTGAGATCGCTTCTTCGAGAGAATGCGCGACGATGGCGCCGTCATCCTGGAAATCCGGATTGCGGGTAACGACGATATTGGCCCTCCCCGGCAGCGGCCGCCTGGGAAAGCTCTGCCAGGTCTTGCGCCCCATCACCACGGGCTTTCCCATTGTCGCGGCCTTGAAACGGCGCATGTCGGTCGACAGCCGCCACGGCAGATCGCCGTCACGCCCAATAATGCCGTTTCGTGAGATAGCGACGTGAATGACGATCTTCATGAACTCGCTGCCTCGAACTGACTGTGCATCGCGCGATATGTTTTCGCGTTGCCTCGCAAGCGGAAGAACGCCCTATACCGCTATGGGAGCCTTGATCGTCGCATCGGCAACATAATCTTCGAGCCTGAAGTCCTCGTAGCGGAATGCGAACAGATCCGTCACATCGGGATTGATCCACATTATCGGCAACGCCTTGGGCGTGCGCTTCAACTGCTCGCGCGCCTGTTCGAAATGGTTCGAATACAAATGCGCGTCGCCAAGAGTGTGCACGAAATCGCCAGGCTTCAGTCCCGTCACCTGCGCCACCATCATGGTGAGCAGCGCGTAAGAGGCGATGTTGAACGGAACGCCAAGAAATATATCGGCCGATCGCTGATAGAGCTGGCATGAAAGCCGACCTTCCGAGACGTAGAACTGGAACAGACAATGGCAGGGCGGCAGCGCCATCTGATCCACTTCAGCGGGGTTCCAGGCGGACACGATCAAACGTCGGGAATGAGGATTCTTGCGTATCTGTATGAGAAGATTCGCGATCTGGTCGATCTCGCCGCCATCTTCTGCTGGCCACGAACGCCACTGCTTGCCGTAAACCGGGCCAAGTTCGCCATTGGCGTCGGCCCATTCGTCCCAGATCGTGACGCCATTGTCGTTGAGATATTTGATGTTGGTGTCGCCAGCCAGAAACCACAGCAGTTCGTGAATGATCGACTTCAGATGCAGTTTCTTGGTGGTGAGCACCGGAAAGCCCTGTGCCAAGTCAAATCGCATCTGGTAGCCGAACACGCCGCGCGTTCCGGTACCGGTCCTGTCGGGCCGGTCGGAGCCGTTTTCGAGCACATGGCGAAGCAGATCAAGATATTGGCGCATGGGTCCGTCGAGTCGATTGAAGTCATCATATAGGAGATTTGACGGCGCGACACACCCGCATTGCCTGTGGATAGCGGTAGCTGCGATACCTCCTGCGAAACGATGTGCGCGTGCCCTTCCCAATGCGCGGCAAACTCCCTATATTCGATCCGTCAGCTTGTCTGACTATGGCGATAAACGGCCGATGAAATAAGCCATTCGGACCCGGGGGCGGTACCCGGCGCCTCCACCATAAGCTGCTGTTCTGCGGCAGTTTTTGATGGGGGCGAAATAGGATCGACGAGGGTGTAAAGATCGGACTTTTGCCCGGCATAGTACCACCGTTATCGGGCTAAACCTGTAGTTGCAAACGACAACTATGCTGAGGCACGTCTCGCTGCTTAATGCAGTGCGATAGTCTCGAATCAAGCCCTAGAGGTTAGCACTTCTAGGCGGGGCTCGGAGGCGCCTGGCAACAGAAGCCTCCACTTCCCTCCCCAACAAGTATCCAGATCCTCGATTGCGCGCGTCATGCGAGCGGAAGGATCAGTAACGACGCTTCAGCACCATTCCAGAGGCCAATCATGTCACGTCGATTTTTTGTTCTCACAGGCGGACCCGGCGCCGGCAAGACAACCGCTCTTGAGCGCATCGGCGCGAAGGGTCATGCCGTGACGACCGAGGCTGGTCGCGCCATCATTCAGGATCAGTCGGCAATCGACGGCCCCGCGCTACCATGGAAGGATCCCTCCATCTTCGCCGAACAAATGCTCGCCTGGGAGATGCGCAGCCATGCCCTCGCCCGCGACAATGCCGGCCTCACCTTCTTCGATCGTGGCGTTCCCGACATCATCGGCTATCTGCGGTTGTCCGGCTTGCCGGTCCCGATGCATGTCGAGCGGGCCGCGGAACGATACCGCTACAATCGTCGCGTGTTCATTTTCCCGCCCTGGCGCGAGATCTTCCGCCCGGATGAGCAGCGCAGGCAGGATTTTACGGAAGCGGAACGCACGTTCGAGTTCATGCGCGAAGCTTATCGCGATGTCGAATACCAGTGTGTCGAGGTTCCGATCGCCTCGCCAGATGAGCGCATTCGCTTCATCATCCAGAACGCGGATCACTGAAATAGAGGGGACCCGCGCCAAAGGCACAGGCCCTTTCGATCATTTATTCGGCCGCAGCAGGCTCAAGCCCCGGTGCGGTACGTGTTCTACGCAATGTCACCGCGGTCAGAGCCAACGCCATTGCGGAGCAGGTCGCGATACCGGTGACCATTGGAATTGGTGTCCCGTTGGCAAAAAACCCGCTGATGGCCATGGCAGTCACGCCGGTCACCATATGGATCGTTCCCATCAGTGCCGAGGCCGTCCCGGCGATTGCGCCCTGCTCATCCATGGCGAGCACGGACGTCGTCGGAATGACGAGACCAAGAAACCCATACCCGAAAAACAGCAAGACGGCCATGAAGGTCAGCGAGTCCACTCCGCTTATCATCACCGCAAATAGTGACAGCATCACCGTTGCGAAGCCGATAACCGCGACCCGCACCACCGACCGCAGCCCGAAGCGCTGCGCGGCCCATCCGCTGGCCTGCGAGACCGTGAAGAATGAGATTGCATTCACTGAAAAGTAGAGGCTGTAGACGGATGGCGACATGCCATAGTGGTCGATGATCACGAATGAGGAGTTCGCCAGATAGACAAAGAAGCTGGCCAGCGCGAGGCCGCCGATCAATGACAGTCCAAGGAAGTTCCTGTCGCGCAAGAGCCTGCGATAGCCACCCCATGCCGAAGTGAACGTGCTGGCGCCACGCATATGCGCAGGACGCGTTTCCTTCAGTCCGACCATGAGCAGAACGAAGCCCAGAACGGCGGCAATCGTCACCGCCCAGAAAACGGCGCGCCAGCCGAAGGCTTCGATGATGAAGCTGCCTGTCAGCGGCGCCAGAATCGGCGATACACTGAAGACGAGCATAAGCAGCGACATCAGTTTTGCCGCCTCCGGCCCTGTATGCAGGTCGCGCACGATCGCACGCGGCACGACCATACCGGTGCTGGCACCAAGTCCCTGGATCAACCTGAAGAAGATCAGCCAACTGACAGTCGGCGAAAGCGCCGCGCCGATGCTGGCCAGCGCGAAGACGATAAGCCCGCCATATAGGACGGGCTTGCGTCCATGCATGTCGGCCAGCGGGCCGACTAGGAGCGGCCCGACCGCAAAAGACAGGAACACCACGACAAGACTCATCTGAACGGCGATGTCGGATGCCCCGAGATCCGCGCCGATGGTCGGAAGTGCCGGCAGATACATGTCAATTGCAAACGGACCGATTGCCGAAACAAGCCCAAGCACAATCGCATAGCGGAGATAATTGGTGCGCATCACTGTTCTCTTGCATGGTGTGCTTGATGTCATACTCGCATGCGGCAAGGAACGCTTCGACCGCTACGCTTCCGACACAGAAATCGCCGGCGTCACTTGACGACTGCGCCTGACTATCAAGAACTGGCCATATTTTTAGACGCAGTTGTCAAAATCGTCAATCACGTCTATACAAAAATAGATGTCTACTGCCATTTCTACCGACATAAATGCCTCGCGCGGTCACGACGCGAAACGGCGCTCCATTGTTGAAGCAGCCGCTTCCGTCTTTTGTCGGGAGGGCTTTGGCGGCGCCAATATCGACATGATCGCAGCCGAAGCCGGGGTGTCGCGCCAGACCATCTATAATCACCATGGCGACAAGGAAAGCTTGTTCACCTTTGTCTTGAGCGAACTGACAGAGCGAATGAACACCGGGATTTTTCGCGTTCTCGGCACGTTTCCGGAAAATCCGGTTGATCTGCAGGCCGAACTCACAGCCTTTGCCGTTCGGATGTTTGAAAATTGCGTGTGCAATCGCGACGGCAAGTTTCTGCGCAAGCTCATACAAAGTGAGGGCGACCGCTATCCTGAGCTGTTTGCGACATGGCTCCGGGATGGACCCGCGCGAACGACAAGTGGACTGGCCGCGCGATTCGCGCGACTGGCGTTGCAAGGGCTGCTCGACATAACGGACCCGGACGTTGCGGCACGGCAATTCATGGCGCTCGTCCGCGCTGATCTTGAACCCGGACTGACTGTCGGAATGAACGCATGCGGTGCCGAGGTCGAGAAGTCGGCGGCGAACGGCGTCAAGGCGTTCCTGCGCATCTACGGCAAGCGGCACCCGCCGAGCACGTCTTAGTGTCGTAGGCTCATTCCCAGTGCAAATCTTCGTGTGAAGGTGGCCAGAGCGCCGTGGCGCATTATCTGCGGTTTACCTCGCCAACAAGCTTGGTTAGACGTAAGATGCGAATCTGCAGGCGGGCACCGCGCGAAAAGACATGGCCGAAGACCATTTGAGATACGATATTCTGGTTCAGGAGGCATTGCGCGGCGTCATGCGCAAGGTGCTGACGGAAGTGTCGCGCACCGGATTGCCGGGAAACCATCATTTCTTCATCACCTTCCTGACGGGCGCACCCGGCGTGCGTGTGTCGAGCCGGCTGCGCGAACGCTACCCCGAGCAGATGACGATCGTACTTCAGTTCCAGTATTGGGACCTCAAGGTAACTGAGACCGGTTTCGAGGTAGGACTGTCCTTTTCCGATGTGCCGGAAAAGCTCGAAATCCCCTTCTCGGCCGTTCGTGGATTTTACGATCCTTCGACAAATTTCGAGCTGGAGTTCGATGCACGCGCCGAGGAATCGCTTTCCGCGACACCAATCGAGCCGCCGGTCAAGCTGGAAGCTGTGCCGAAGACGCCGACGGAGCCCAAGGCCGAATCCCCGAAGGACGGCGAAGAGTCCAAGCCTGCCGGAGAGAAGAGCGCCGACGTCGTGTCTCTGGACGCTTTCCGCAAGAAGTAGCCATGGGCGACGTGGTCAATCTGCGCATGGCGCGCAAGCAGAAGGCTCGCGCCGGGCGCGAAAAGCTGGCCACAGAAAACCGCGTGAACCACGGTCGCAGCAAGTCTGACAGGGTTTTGCAGGAACAGATCGACGCGCGTGAAAAGGCGCGGCTGGATGCCCATCGTCGCGAGGTTGCGCCCGACAGCGGCAGTCTGAAGGATTGAGCGTTGTCGTCAAAAGATCAGTGACGATCCGCGGTCATCGAACGAGTATTTCACTCGAACAGCCATTTTTCGACGAGCTCGGAGCAATCGCTCTATCCCGCAACATGCCCCTTGCCGCTCTGATATCCGAGATCGATGACGCCCGCCCTCCGGAAGCGAATCTGTCCGCTGCGATTCGCGTCTACGTGCTGGACTGGGTTAAATCACACAGGTCCGGCTAACCCTCGCCAAGGGAAACGTCAGTTTCCAAATAGCCTTCGGAAATCCAGCAATGGCCGTCGCGTCTCGGGCGGGCTGGTATCGAAGGAATCCCGGTTCAGCGGCGCGGGAACAATTGTCTGCTGCGCTGGCGTCGGGTTCACTTCCTCGGCTGCACGCTCGGCCGCCTCAGCATCGCGTTTGGATTGTTCATCTGCCGCACGTCTCGCCTTTTCCGCGGCAGCACGCTTTGCCACCTCGTCTGCCGCGCGCCTTGCCTCTGCTTCTCGTGCCTCTTGTGCCCGCTTCGCCTCCTCCACAGCCTGTGCCTGTGCCTTTGCCTCTTCTTCCGCCTTGAGACGAGCAGCCTCTTCAGCCTGAAGGCGCCTCTCCTCGTCTGCCTTCTGCCGTTCAGCCTCGACCCGCGCGCGCTCCTCCTCCAGGGCGGCGTAATATTTCGCTTCCCGGCGCAGCCGCTGCTTTTCGAGAAGCTCCGCTTGCATCGCTTCGACGCGCGCCTGTTCCTTTTCGAGCGCGCGTTGCGTCAAAAACTGAGACAATGCGGCGGTGTCGAACGATGCGCTCATCGCTCCGGGGGCACCGCTCGCCGCAAAAGTGACTGTCGGCTCGGAGCCAACGAGCGCTTCGTCACCTGCGACGTATGTGACGGATCCATCGGCGCCCAAAGTGCCAGTGTTGAGATCGACCCGGATATCGGCCGTAATCGTGGCGGCTTCGTTCTTGAGCGTGAGAGGCGGTGCACGCACAACACCGGCAGCCACCGTGTAGGCGATATCAGCGTCCCCCGCCGCAAACTGTCCACCCTTCACGAGTGGAGACGCGAATGCTGCCGTCTTGGCCGCGTCGATATCCTGGCCGACCCGGTCGGCTTCCGCGATGATCGGTGCGAACGCAGACGGATTGACACCTTTGACGATCAGATCGCGGACGCTCGCAGTTCCAGAGCCGGAAAGAGCAGCGACGACCCCCTCTAGCGTTTTGCCACTCGCCGAGAGCGTGGTTGAAAGATCTGCTCTTCCCTCCAGCCCGATCCCAGGGACCAGGCGATCAATATTGGCATTCGTCAGTTTCAGCTGTGCGGTAAACAGGCCGGTGCCCGCAGTGTTTTTCAATTCAAGCAGCCCGCCGACCGTGCCCTCGGCAAGGCCTCCGGTTACGTCGGAAATGCGCATTCCCTCCGAATCAAGCCGGAGGGTCGCATGCGCGTCGGCAAGCGTTGCGATTGGGCCGGCAGAAAGGCTTGCCGCGGTCAGGTCCAGATCAGCGCCAAATGGCGTCACGGATGCCTGACGAAATGGCGTTGAGGCCCATTCTGAGTTGCCGCTGCTTTCGAGCGTTCCCTCACCGAGCGTTATGCGCGCGAGCGGCTGGAGATCCAGTTCATCGAGAGACAGCTGCCCGGCCAGATGCGGGACGCCTTCCTTGACCTCCAGATTGATGTCACCGGCAACGGCACCATCGGCCACCACGCCCTGCAGACCGGAAAGGACCAACAAACCGCTCGCATAGTCGGCGTCAGCCTTGAGATCGACACTTGTCCCCGTCCCCATGCCCGGCAATCCGAGACCGGCGGTCATCATCCAGGGCTCGATGTCTATCGACGTCAGAGACACACTCCCCTTGGCCGCCAGCCCCTTCTCCGCGCTGGAAAGGGTCCCGTCGAACCGTGCCTCGGTGCCGTCGCCGGAAAAACTGAAACGGGTGTCGACACCGCCCGGCCAGGACCCCTCCGCGGAAATCTCAGTCTCTCCCGCACCCGTCAGCCCAATGGGCAGTGCGGTGATGCCGGTAAGCGCCAGCAGAGATGTGGCATCGCTGTTCTTTGCCTTGAAGGATAGTTTTATATCCTTCTCCCCATCACCCTTTTGCCCGGCATAGGTCGCTTCGAACTCGCTACCGCCCGACACACCCTTGGCATTCACGGCGTAATTCGTTTGCGTGTCGCCGTCAGTAGATGCCGAGAGCACCAGATTGATCTCGCTGTCGGCGAATAGCCCCGGAAAACTGGCACCGCGATCGCGCAGCCACGTGAGGACTGGCTGGTCCGGGAGACGCTCGACCAGAACGCCCAGCAATGGCTGCAGGTCCACCCCGACAAGTGATGTATCGAGCGTGCCGGTTGGATGTGCCGGAAAACCCTTCACGGAGCCCGTTGCGCTGATTGTCGAACCGACCAATCCGCCAATCGACAGCCGATCGATTTCCAACGTGCCGCGACGCAGACGCAGCGCCGTATCGAGCGTGTCGGCGGAGATGCCAGCGACCGCGACCGGGCCAGCCTTCAGATCGATGTCGAGATCGGCATCGCCGAAGCGTCGCGTTCCTTCCTCGCTGACGAAGAGAGAGGTGAAAGCCGACAACCCGTCGAAATCCACCGCACCCCCTTGAAGACGCACCGCAATGGTCGGGCGTGCGTCGGCTGGCAACCGGCTGTCGACCTCGCCTCGGAAATTTGCTTTGCCAAGCTGCATTTCCAGATTCGCGAAATGTTGACGCTCCGGAGTCAGATCGACATCGGCGCTGAATCCGGCAGCCGGCAGACGTCTTATCGCTTCATCGACGTCCTTGGAAATCCAGGCCATGAAACCGGAGGGCTGCGCTACCGCAAGCAGAAGCTGCCCTTTGAAGCCAAGCTCCTTGTCAGTGGAGAGAAATCCGTTCGCTTCCACGGTAGAGCGACCGGGTAAAACCGCCGCAAGCGACTTGATCGCCCAGCCGCCATCCTTTGGCTCTGCCGACACGCTCACCTCGCGGATCATGGTATCGCCTGCCACGATGGCAGGCAGCTTGACCTCGACTGCGCCGGGTATGCCCGGCCTCGGCAGGTCTTCCAGCATGTTGCGAAGATCTGACAACCGTCGGTCGAGCGACTGGCCGGCGACGCCGTCCTGGCCAGCAATGGCATCACCCAATCGCACTTGCGCGCCGTCCGCCACAATCGAAAAGCGGGGATCGGGACCGATGTCGACAAAGGCCGTACCGTCGGCGACATACGGATCGCCGAGCGGCCCGCTCTCGAAGCGGAACTCTTCGACCAACAGCTTGCGATCGTCAAATGTGAACTTGCCGCTCAGTCGGTTGGGCGGCATGCTGACGCGATCGCCTTTCAGGGCTGCGCCGCCCTCGCCAGCCGCAGACTCCCCGGAGGTCTCGTCTTTGGCGAATACCTTGAAAGCGCCCGCATATGTCGGCGCGCCTTCTTTGATCGTGATATCGCCATCCGTTTCGACGACCAAGGGATACAGTGCGGGACTGGTGCGGATTTTCACCCGCATGGCGCCATCGTCGCCAGGCGCGCTCGTCGATATGTTCACTTCGGCCTGCCGGCCATCCGCGTCCAGGGAACCATCGATCCGCCAAGGCCCGAGCAGCGAGCGTGCAGACGCTTCCAGACTGATGTTGGTCAGATGATGCTCGCGACCACTGACGCGATGAACGACCGTGATCTCGCCCTCTGAGATGGTGAGTTTCTCGAGAGAGATCCGAGCGGCTGAAATCGGCGCGGAGGGCCGCACGGCCCAATCCACGACGCCATCCTCCCCTATCTCGACGGTCGCCTTTGGCCGCACAAGGCGAAGGTCGAATATCCGGAACTCTCCGCTCATGAAGGGCGCGAGTTCCGCGTCCATCGAAAACGCCTCAACCGTCATGGCGGGCCTGGTCGCGGTAGCCCCCACCACGACATCGGAAAAGGTCACGGACGGGAACGGCAGCAGACGAGCCGACGCATCACCGCGAACGGTTACGGGACGCCCCAGAATATTGCTGGCCTCGCGCTCGAAGTCCGCGCGATAATTCGTCCAGTCGATGAAATACGGCGCGACCAGCGCTGCAGTCAGCGCCAGTACGAACAAACCACCGATCAGTACGAATAGACGGGCAAGCATTGCATCACGACTGTTGAGAGTCTTTCTCGCAGCATAGCTGCATCAGATTGTCGATAAAGTGGCCATTTTTCGCCAGAAACTGTTCATTCAATGGACAATAGGAAGGATCTTTCCGGGGTTCATTATGTTTAGTGGATCGAGCGCGTTCTTTATTGTGCGCATGAAGTCGACGCTATCGCCGAGTTCCAGCTCCAGAAAGCCCATCTTGCCCTGACCGATGCCATGTTCGCCGGTGCAGGTTCCATCCATGGCAATGGCGCGAAGATTGAGCCGCGACACGAACTCCTCGCAGCCTGCGACCTCCCTCGGGTCGTTCTTGTCGATCAGTACCATGACGTGGAAGTTTCCGTCGCCCACATGCCCGACAATCGGCGCAATGAGACCCATTCGGGCAATATCAGCCTCGGTTTCGGAGATGCACTCCGCCAGCCTCGAGATTGGCACACACACATCCGTGGAGAGGCTGTCGGCACCTGGCCTGAGCGTCAGTGACGCCCAATAGGCATGGTGGCGCGCCTTCCAAAGAGCTGCCCGCTCCTCTGCCACCTTCGTCCAGAGGAACGGTCCACCGCCAAACTCGGCGGCTATCTCGCCAAAGCTCTCAGCCTGCTCGGCCACGCCCGCCTCGCTTCCGTGAAATTCGACGAACAGGCAGGGGCTTTCCGGATAATCGAGCTGAGCGTAGTTTTTCATGGCGCGCATCTGCAGCGCATTGACGAGTTCAATGCGCGCGACCGGAATGCCCATCTGTATTGTCATAATCACCGCATTGCAGGCCGCCTCGACGCTGGGAAACGGGCACACTCCGCCCGAAATCGCCTGCGGTATGCCGTAGAGCTTCAGTGTGAGGGAGGTGATCACACCCAAAGTGCCCTCCGATCCGATCAGCAACCGTGTCAGATCATAGCCTGCCGAGGTCTTCTTGGCGCGATGCGCCGTCGTGATGGCGCGGCCATCGGCCATAACTGCGGTCAGCGCCAGCACATTCTCGCGCATCGTGCCATAACGCACGGCATTGGTGCCGGACGCCCGCGTCGATGCCATGCCTCCAAGGCTGGCGTTGGCGCCGGGGTCGATCGGGAAAAAGAGCCCCGTGTCACGCAGATGGGTATTCAGCGCTTCGCGCGTCACGCCCGGCTCTATGGTACAGTCGAGGTCCTCCGGATTGACCGCCAATATCCGGTTCATCTGCATCATATCGATCGAAATGCCGCCTCCCGCCGCATTCGTCTGGCCCTCGAGTGAAGTGCCCGTGCCGAAAGGAACGAGCGGGACGCGGTGCTCGCCACAAATCCGAACGATTTCCTGAACTTCTTCCGTGGATTGCACAAAGACAACGCCATCCGGCGGCTGATTTGGAATGTAAGTGGTGGTGTGTGCGTGCTGTCTGCGGACATCCTGACCGGTCTGGAGACGATCACCGAAACGCTGCTTCAAAATGCCGAGCACGGTCGCGATTCCGGCTTCGTTGCGTTCGATTTTGATGAGATCACTGAGAGCCATCGTTTCTTCCCCAATGAATGCGCGAGGGTTGTTATTGATCCGCCCGCCCGCCTATAGCAGCTTTCCCGCATCTTTTGCGGCGGACCAAGCACAGGAGCCCTGTCTATGAATTTCGTAGCGCCGTTCCTATCCCAGGCAATGGCAATCGAGAAGAGCTGGATAGACTATAATGGCCATCTCAACCTGGCCTATTACAATGTGTTGTTCGATCGCGCATCCGATGAGGTTTTTGAACTTCTTGGGATGGGGCCCGTCTACGCGCGTGAACGTCGCCTGACCACCTACGCCGCTGAAATCCACGTCTGCTACATTCGCGAACTTCATCTTGAAGACAAGGTGACAAGCACCTTCCAGATGCTGGATTGCGACGACAAGCGCATCCATGCCTTTCAGGAGCTTCGCCATATCGACGGCTGGCTGGCCGCGACCGCGGAATCGCTTTCGCTGCACATCGACGTCAATGGACCGCGCGTCACACCCTTCCCGCCCGATATCCAGGCTAATGTGAAGGCGATGCATACAGCGCATTCGAGCCTGGCGGTTCCGGAACGGGCCGGTCGCTCAGTCGGCATCCGGCGCAAAACAACCGCGAACAAGGGCTGACGCATGGCACACGAACTGCAACTCTCTGTCTGGACCTATCCTTGGGACGTGGCCGAACAGGGTGTGTCTGCCTTTTGCAACGAACTGCGTGGACTTGGCCTCCACGCGGTTAGTCTCGCAACCTCCTATCACGCTGGACGTTTTGTCCAGCCGCGCGGCATCCGACGAAAAAGCTACTTTCCTGAAGACGGCACTGTCTACTTTCGCCCGAGCCCCGAAATCTGGGCGGATGCTGCGATCCAGCCGCAACTTGCCCGACAGGTCGACGAGGACGGTGACATGCTGCGCGCCGTAGTGGACGCACGCGCCTCGTCGGGCATCCGAACGAACTGCTGGACCGTATGTCTGCACAATACCCGGCTCGGCATGGTCCATCCCGCCCACGTGGCTCGTAATGCGTTTGGCGATCCAAGCTTTTTCAGCCTGTGCCCGTCCTCACCGGAGGTACGGCGTTATGCACGCTCGCTGGTGAAGGATATTTCGCAAACCTATCGCCCCGACACGATCGAACTCGAAACGCCCAGTTTCATGGGCTTCACGCATGGATATCATCATGAAAAGGACGGCGTCGGGCTAACACCGGAAGAAGACTTCTTCCTGTCGGTTTGTTTCTGCGACCACTGCCTTCACCGCGCCGCCAGCGACAAGGTGGACGGCGAGGCAGCCAGATTATGGGTGAAGCAGCGCATCGCGGAAGCGCTGGACCGCGAAAGGCCCGCACGCACCTTTCCGGAATTCCCCGCCAAAGGCATCGGCGCATTCAAGGCGCATGGTGCATTCCACACCTATCTCCTGTGGCGAGAAGGCGTTGTCACGAGCCTTGTCGCTGAGATCCGAGAGGAAGCTGACCCCTCCAGTAGCGTCATTGCCGTCAGCGATGCCGCCACATGGTATGCAGCACTCGATCTGCCCGCAGTAGCCAGTGCATGTGACGGCTTGCTGCTGTGCCTTTACGGTGAGCCCGCTGCAGCGGTTGCCACTGCGATCTCCGAAATGCGCGCCGCGATCGGACCGCACAAACGTCTCGGCGCCGGTCTGCGTCTCTTCCCGGATGAAGTGTCCGGACCGGAGGAACTCGCCCAAGTCAGCCTCGCGGCAAGCAAGGCCGGTGGGGACGCGATCAACTACTACAATTACGGGCTTGTTCCGGCGAAGCGTCTTGCATGGATTGAGCATGCCTCCCGTGCATTGGCCTGACGCCCGAACCCCACTGCGCAAGGCTGACGCAAGTTAGTTCCCCTAGCCTCATAAGTAAGGATGGGACGGAGCTATCATGTCGGTTGAGGACAACATCACAGACGATTCGCGCATTGAACTGGCCGAGCGTTTTGAGCTTGAGGCCGCGATCAGGGCCTACAGGAAACTCGGCTACAAAGAAGATGAAGTGATTGAACAGATGGAACTGATCTTCAGCTTCCGTCCAGAGGAAGTACAGGCGCTGCTCCGCTCCTAGCAGTCGACTTCGATCAGGTCGTGCCAGACCAGATTGCCACGATGCCACCGCGACCGCCCGTGATGGGATCGGTCTGCGGTAGCGGCAGTCGGGCGAGCGCGGTCGCTATCTCTTCCTCGTTCATCTGCCCCGGACGGACGATGTCGCCTTCCTGGTTCGGCGGATACCCCCCTGCCATCTGAAACCCGGGCGACGCAGTGATCTTCTTGTGCCCTACCCCGGCTGGCACGACAGCGACATCGCCAACCTCCACGTCTACAACAATCCCGTCATCGCCGCCGAAGCCGATGGTCGCCATTCCGGCCACGCAGGACAGCACCTCGTGCCCCTTCGTGTGAAAATGCCAAAAGGGATAAACGGTGTAGACCCAGGTGCCGCCCCAGCCGTTTCGTTGGTAGAGCGCACAGGCCTCCTGGCCGCTGCGCATCACAAGCGGCAGGGCCTTTTTCCAGATGACGAGCGGCAGCCGGCTGTTGGGAATGCCGCCCGCCGAAGGAAAGACTTTTATCAGAGGAGCCATCACCTCGACAGGTTAGCCGTTCCTGGAGGAAAGCAACAGGCCGTTGCCAAGCCCGTCGGTGGCATCGGTCGCAGTCACACCGAGATCGCCGCCACTTCTAGGCTGCTTGCGGTTCCACCGGAACACTGGTTTTCCCCCGCGCCTTGCCGACCTTGCCGACCGCATAGGCAATCGCGAAGCCTGCCACGATAATCGCCAGAGACAAAAGCGGACGATACCAGAACCACGCGATCGCGATTGTCACGGTTCCGACGAGCACAGCAAGCAGCAGTGCGGCAATGCTGGTTCCCGCGCCAACCAGTCTGCCCAGAAACGGAATGACTGCGGCCACGATTCGTAGAGGAGACATGAGCAGCGCGAAGCCGATCCACAGGAAGACCACTCCGACCACGCGCAGGATCCATGTCATGACCGTATTTGCCGACTGCGCGCTCTCGAACATCTGATCCGCCGGCAAATTACCCGTCTCGATCATCAGCAAGGCGTCACCCGCCTGTGTCTGGTAAGTTTGAAATCCGTGGCCACTCTGCTTGCCGATCACACTGACGGTGCCGAGCGGCACGAGCCTGTAGGAAATGCGATAGTCGCCGACCGCAGGCTGCGTCGAATTGAAACCGAGATATATTCTGCCGTCGGCAACTGCGACACGCTTGGTACCGCTGTATGCAGTCTCGATGGCGGAGGTGAGGTCTGGCGAAATCGACACGTCTCTGGCGCCACCGATCATGGACATCAGGCGCTGGCTCAGTTCGAAAGCGCCAAGTCCCGCTTCGGGAACCTGGAATTCCTGGCTGCGGATTTCCATCGGCGGATTATCGTGACCGGCCGGATTCTTGAAGCGCGCCGAATCGATGGGCCGGTCATTCCAGACCTTGGAGTAGCTGTAGGTGGTGACCGTCTCTTCTGCGCCGCCAAGCTTCTCCTTCACGTCAGACTTGGAAGTCTCCTTCCACTGGTACATTTCGGACTTCCGCTCAAGTCGAATGCCCTCAGCGGTAATGCCGAATGTTTGATCCGTCGGCTTGTGCCACGTCTCCACGTCACCGGTGACATGCACCAGTCTGCCCTCGTTGCCCGGTTCGATGATGTCCGCGGGGACAGACGTGACGATGCCCGCACCCTCAGTGAGCGAACGCGCCGTCTGCACCGCCCTGCCCTCGTTCCAGAAAAGCAGCACGACCATGGCGACCAGCAGAACCAATCCGATGATGACACCGACGACAGAATTGCCGAGCCTTGAAAACCACGACCTGCGCGTCGTGACGGAAAAGGTGTCGCTCATGCCGTCCCCCTAAAGCCGCAGAGACCGCAAAATGCGGTGTCCAAAGCGTCATGTCACGAGTCTGTTTCAGGAAGAATGCGAAGCCACGTCAATCCCGACATGCCCTGTTACAGCCGTGTTTCCAGAACGTTTCAACGATTGAGCCTCATTGTCACGAGGGACCAGCAGTCCGAACATGTGTTTAGTGCAACACCCTGAAGTAATCTTCGACCTCCCCGCGGGACCTCACTTGATTGGCGCGCGCGACCCGATATGGTGATCCAAGGCCGAGGGGGGGATTGTCGATGCATCTCACGCGCAGGCAGATTTTGCTGGGTGGAATCGCGCTCAGTGTCGCAGGCACCGTCGAGTCTGAGGCGGCCTCTGCGGATTGGTTCGCCGGAACCGCTGTGGACAACGGCGTCACTTACAAGAGAACGAATTTCGCCAAGGTCAATCCGAAGTGGCGGCGGCAGGTGGTGAAATACTATTCGACCGAACCGATCGGAACGGTTGTCATCGATACCAAACATCACTTTCTCTATCTCATAAATGAAAACAAGACTGCCTTTCGCTATGGAGTGGGCGTGGGCAAGGAAGGGTTTCAGTGGTTCGGGCGCTCGACGGTTGACCGCAAGGCGCTTTGGCCGAAATGGACGCCACCGCCGGAGATGATCAAGCGGCATCCGGATCTGCCGGCCTCTGTGGCGGGCGGATCACCCAGCAACCCGCTAGGTGCGCGCGCCATGTATCTGCACCGCGACGGGTCGGATACGGGCTATCGCTTCCACGGCACGATCCAGCCTTGGAGCATAGGAACGGACGCATCGAGCGGCTGCATTCGCATGTTCAACGAAGACGCCATCGATCTTTATCAGCGCATTCCCGTCGGCACGGCCGTGCAGGTTCTGGAACATATTGCCGATCAGGCTGACAGGGCGATGCAGCTCGCCGATGTCGACAGCGGGGCACCCCAATGAAAAGCCGTGTTTCCGGTCTGGCAGCGCTGGCGGGGCTGATGATCGGACTTGCAGCGTGCTCGACCTCATCGATGAATCCAGCATCGGGTCCTCAGGAGCCGCCCCCACCCGTCTCAAACACGCCCGACGAAACAAACCAGCCCGCGCCGGGCTTTGAAAACGTAAAGCCAGGAACCGAAGAAGATTTCATTCTGAATGTCAGCCGCCGAACCTTCTTTGCGGCGGATTCCGCGGCGCTGGATTCGACGGCCAAGGCAACACTGGACAATCAGGCCGCATGGCTGAAGCAATACCCGAAATGGCTGATCAAGTTGCAGGGTTTTGCCGACGATTCAGGTGGAGATTCTGCGCAGGTCGCGCTTTCGAGCAAGCGCGCGGAGACGGTGATGGCCTATCTCGCTGCCGCAGGCGTGGACAGGGGACGCATGTGGGCGAAGGGATATGGGAAGGAGCGGCAGGTGCGAAGCTGCACCGAAAGGTCCTGCAAGGTTCAGAATCGTCGCGTCGTTTCCAATCTGCGCACTGTCCGGGACGACTAAAGCCAGCGAGGACGTCAGCCTTTTAAAGGCAGCGTGACGACAAATTGCGCTCCCCCACTGGTCGCGGGTTCATACCGGACCGTCCCGTCGTGCAGCTCGGCGATCTGGCGCACCAGTGCAAGACCCAGCCCCCAACCTCCAGCTGATTCGCTACGTCCTTTTGGCCGATAGAATGGCTCGAAGATCTTTGTCTCCTCGCCCGCTGGCAGTCCGTCGCCGTGATCCTTGACGATGAGGCAGACATTGTCGGTGTTTTTCAGGACCTCGACTTCCACCGGCGGGCGCCCATGACGAAGGCTGTTGGTCAGGAGATTGCGCGTCAGGCGTGTGAGCAGGCGACGATCACCCGTCAGCTGGACGCGCACGCCTGACATCTCAATTCCGTGACGCGAACACTCCTCGGCCACAAGCCCCGTAAAATCGAGCGGCTCCATCTTGCCGGTTTTGCCATCATGATCGAGCCGGCTCGCAAGCAGGATCTCTTCCACAAGTTCGTCGATCTCACCTAGATCCGCGTCGATCTCGCGCGCTTGCTTGTCGTCATCTGCAATGCCCGAAAGATTGATCGCCATACGCAATCTCGCAAGCGGCGATCGCAGTTCGTGACTGGCATTGGCGAGCAGACTGCGATGCGCCCCGACAAGTCGCTCGATCCGCTCGGCTGCTGCATTGAAACTTTTTGCAACGGCAGCGACCTCGTCGCGGCCTTTCACGTCGACACGAGCGCTCAACGCGCCGCTACCGAATTGTTCGACCCCCTCGCGCAATATTTCCAGGCGCCGCGTCAGATGGCGCACCACCGGATACGCGGCAAACCCCACCACTGCGGCAATAAGCACGATGTAACCCAAGGCGCCGCGCCGACCGCCGTCCCAAGGGGTGGCGATATCAGACACCAGCACCCGTCCATCGGGGAAATGCACCACCTGCAGGCCATCTGGCCCGCGGCGTGGACCGTGTTCCGCGCCATGCCTGCCGGGGAACGGCGGTGGATGACGCGTTGCCGCCAGCAGATCGCCGCCATGCGCGTAGAGCGCCAGATCGGCATCGAGCGCCCTGCCTGCGCGGCCCAGCGTTTGCTGAAGTTGTGCCGGGTCATCGGTGAGAGGCAACATTTCATGGACGAGCCGGTCGCGCCTCTCTCCAAAACTTGCCGCATCGCGATCGACCGTAAGCCGCCAGTATATGCCGCTGGCCAAAGCGACCGCTGCAAGGCAGACCAGCAGCGTGAGATAGACCTTGAGAAACAGGCGGCCACGGATCATCGCTCAAACATCATCCTGATTGCGCGCAAAAACATAGCCGGCGCCGCGCACGGTGATCAGCCTGCGGGGATGCTTTGGATCATCTTCGATGGCAGCGCGGATGCGCGACACATGAACGTCGATCGAACGGTCGAACGAGTCGAACTCCGCTCCTTTGACCATATCCATCAACTGTTCGCGCGACAGGGTGCGCCCAGCATTGTCCGCAAAGGCCAGAAGCAATTCAAACTGATGGCTCGTCATGCCACGGTTGACGCCATCAAGGCGTACCGTACGGGAGCCGGGATCGATTTCCAGCCGCCCGAAATGCAGGATGCGAGGCACCTCGCCGCCAGTTCCGCCGCGCCGGCGCAGGATCGCCTTGAGCCGAGCCAGCAATTCGCGCGGGTTGAACGGTTTTGGCAGATAGTCATCTGCGCCGAGTTCGAGACCAACGATTCGATCCGTTTCGTCGCCCTTGGCCGTCAGCATGAGCACAGGCACGTCGGAAAACGCCCTGATCTGACGACAAACCTCGAACCCGTCGATGTCCGGCAGCATGATATCCAGAATGACCGCGTTCGGCGCGCGGCGGCGCACCTCGTCCACGCCAGCCCGACCGGTGCCCGCGCGCGCCACCGAAAAGCCGTTCGTGGAAAGATAGTCGCCAACCATGGCCGCGAGGCGCGCATCGTCATCGATGATGAGAACCTCGTCGGCCATGTCGGTCTATGCCTTCTCGCCTTTACGGGCGGTCGTCATTTCCGCCCATTCTGTCGCCATGGCGGCCTTTCATGTGACCGCGGCGATCCTTCCTGTCTTCATGACGCTCCTTCATCTCGGCGACAAGCTTTGTCCGCTGTTCCGGTGTCAGCACCTCGGCAGCTTCGACGATGGCCGATACTGCCTTCTTGGAGGCTTCGTCGATCGCGGCAATGCGCTCGGAGCGCAGCTTTTCCACCGCTTCCCGGTCGATGGTCGGCGCCGAAAGTAGCGCGACCACCTGCTCGCGGGTATCGCGGAACTCGCGTCCGACCGGCCTCAGCTCCGACCGTGTCTTGTCGATGATGGCCCAGATCTTCGTTTCCTGGTCTGCGCTCGCATCAATATCCTCGAGCATGGATTCCACCCGATGCTCGGCAAAGCGCGCACCCATATGGCCCATGCCGCCCTTCCATCCGCCGGGGCCGCCCTGCGCCACGGCAACCGCAGCGCCGATGCCGATCACGGCCGCCAGCGCGAGACCTACCTTGACGGCCAAGCCACGCTTTGCCCCGCCCATCTGTGGCTTTTCATTCTGATCGTGATCGATGGTCGTAGCGGTGTCCTGGCTGTTGTCCTGGTTCTCATTTGTCATGATGTGCTCCTTTTTCCACGCTGCTTTCACAGCTTATGGTGGCACCATAGGAGACTTGGGTTTCTGCCGTTCGCGGCGGTTGTAAAGAAACGTAAAGCGAATATGGCAGCACGCCACTTCTGGCCTTTCGTCCCCGAATCACTACATTCGGCTTAGATGTCCGGCTTCCCAGACGATATGCCCTTCTTCGATGAAGAGCCCGATCCCCGTAACGCGCAGCCACCGGCGCGTCCGCAAGGGGGCATTGCCGCGCGCGCCATGGCGGCGCGACAGGGGCACAACGCTTCCCCCGACTATCTCAAGGGACTGAATGCCGAACAGAGGCTCGCCGTTGAAACCACGGAGGGGCCCGTACTGGTGCTGGCAGGTGCCGGAACGGGCAAGACGCGGGTGCTCACTACGCGCATAGCCCATATTCTGGCGACAGGCCTTGCCTATCCATCCCAAATTCTCGCGGTGACATTCACCAACAAGGCCGCGCGCGAGATGAAGCACCGCATCGGCATGCTGGTCGGGGAAGCCGTCGAGGGCATGCCGTGGCTCGGCACGTTCCATTCGATAGGCGTCAAGCTCCTGCGTCGTCATGCGGAACTGGCCGGCCTGAAGAGCGGCTTTACCATCCTCGATACCGATGACGTGATCCGCTTGCTCAAACAGCTCATCCAGGCCGAAGGGTTGGACGACAAGCGCTGGCCAGCGCGCACCTTCGCCAACATGATCGATGGTTGGAAGAACAAGGGCCTTGGACCGCAGGAAATTGCCGAGGGCGATGCGCGCTCCTTTGCAAACGGCAAGGGCCGCGAGCTCTATGCCGCCTATCAGGACCGGTTGCGCACCCTCAATGCCTGCGATTTCGGTGATCTTCTGTGTCACCCGATCCGCATTTTTCGCGCTCACCCGGATGTGCTGGCCGAATATCACAAGAAGTTCAAATACATCCTCGTCGACGAGTATCAGGACACCAACACCGCGCAATATATGTGGCTGCGCCTTCTGGCCCAGCGTCCGACGCTGCCCGGAGATCGACAGTCCAACAACGTGAACATCTGCTGCGTCGGCGACGACGACCAGTCGATCTATGGCTGGCGCGGCGCGGAAGTGGACAACATATTGCGCTTCGACAAGGATTTTCCGGGGGCCACCATCATCAGGCTGGAGCGCAACTATCGCTCCACGGCCCACATATTGGGAGCTGCGTCTCATCTTATCGCCCACAATGAAGGGCGACTTGGGAAGACACTTTTCACCGACAATCCAAATCCTGACGACGCCAAGGTCAATGTCCATGCGGCATGGGATTCCGAGGAAGAAGCGCGTGCGGTCGGTGATGAGATCGAGACCTTGCAGCGCAAAGGCCACGCCCTCAATGACATGTCGATCCTGGTGCGCGCATCATTCCAGATGCGCGAATTCGAGGACCGTTTCGTCACCATGGGCCTCAACTATCGCGTCATCGGCGGTCCGCGCTTCTACGAACGGCAGGAGATTCGGGATGCGCTGGCATTCTTCAGGGTCGTCGCGCAGGGAGCGGACGACCTCGCCTTCGAACGCATCGTCAATGTGCCAAAGCGCGGATTGGGCGAAGCCTCTGTCCGCCTGATCCACGATACGGCGCGCGCCATGGGCATTCCCATGCTTGCCGCCGCCGCCAATCTCGCTGAGTCCGATGAGCTGAAACCGAAACCCCGCGCCGCGCTGCGCGAAGTCACGGCCAATTTCGCCCGATGGCAGGAGATGCTCGACAGCAAGCCACATACGGAGCTCGCGGAGATCATCCTGGACGAGTCGGGCTACACCGACATGTGGAAGAATGACCGCAGCGCCGAAGCTCCAGGAAGGCTTGAGAACCTCAAGGAGCTGATCCGCTCCATGGAGGAGTACGAATCCCTGCGCTCGTTTCTGGAGCATGTCTCTCTGGTCATGGACAGCGAGCAGAACGCCGACATGGATGCCGTCTCCATCATGACTCTTCATTCGGCAAAAGGGCTCGAGTTCGAAACCGTGTTTCTGCCCGGCTGGGAAGAAGGTCTGTTCCCGCACCAGCGCGCGCTTGACGAGGGCGGCCGTTCGGGATTGGAAGAGGAACGCCGCCTCGCCTATGTCGGGCTGACGCGCGCCAAGAAGAACCTGCATCTCTGGTTCGTCTCGAACCGGCGCATCCACGGCCTTTGGCAGTCGACCATTCCCTCGCGCTTTCTGGACGAACTGCCGGAAGCCCATGTCGATATCGCCGAAGGTGGCAACTCCTATGGTGGCTATGGCAATCCGTACGGTGGGGGCGCATTCGCCTCAGGGCGCGGCGGCTTTTCGGCGGGCCGCCAAAACCCATATGGCGCTTCGCGTTTCGACAATGCGGGCGAGACTGGCGGCGCGTTCTCCAACACCTATGCCACACCGGGCTGGGCGCGCGCGCAGGCCAACAAGACCGAATCGACCAGTCGCAATTGGGGCACGCGCTCTGGCGCGTCGGTCGAACGGATTGGCTATGGCGAAACGGATTCGGGCCATGGTGCGGGGCGCACTTCGGTCAAGAGCCGCACCATCGATGGCGAGCTCGTCGCCAAGTCAGTGTCGGAAAGCCCCTCAGCCTTCCACATCGGAGACCGGGTGTTTCATCAGAAGTTCGGCAACGGCAACATCGCCTCCATCGAAGGCAACAAGCTGACCATCGACTTCGATAAGGCCGGCCAGAAGAAGGTTCTGGAGGGGTTTGTCAGCACGGTGTGACGACCCCGGCCGTCTCGACTGTCGAACAAAGGTGCCGGACCACAGCGGAAGGCCTTAAAGAGGGCTATCTAAGAGCCCTTCGAAGCCTAGCCCGCCATCAGTCGTGCCTGCCTGAAAGAGACCATCCGTCGGCTCGCCTCGTCCCACAGCGCATAGCGCACACATTTGAGGCTCTCCCAAAATCCGATCTTGCCGATTTCGGCCAGTTCAGGATGGTCGCGCAGAACCTCCGGCAGCCGGTAATAGGGCACACGACTGGCCAGATGATGGACGTGGTGAATGCCAATATGGCCCGTCAGCCAGGCCAGCGGACGCGGCAGCACATAGTTGGACGACCCGTGCAGCGCGGCTTCTCCAAAATCCCATCCCGGCTCGCGAGACCATGTTGTCTCCTCGAACTGGTGCTGGACGAAGAACAGCCAGATGCCTGCCGCTCCCGCCATCACCACGACTGGAAGGTGAACCGCAAAGAACGCGACTGGTCCCATCAGCCAGATCAGGATTGCCGCGGCAATGGCAATCGCCAGATTGGTGAGCATGGTGGAAAGCCATGGCATGGCGCCCGAACGCATCATGCCCACGGGCAACCGCTGCTTGAAGATGAAGAGCCAGATCGGCCCGATGACGAACATGACGAATGGATGCCGATAAAGACGGTAGCCAAGACGTCCCCGCCAGTTCAGCGCGCGATACTCCTCTACCGTCAGGGTCGAGATATCGCCGACACCCCGATGGTCCAGATTGCCTGACGATGCGTGATGCTCCGCATGCGCCCGTCGCCAATAATCATAAGGGGTCATCGTCAACACACCGATGAAGCGGCCGATCCAATCATCCGATGGGCGATGCGCCAGAAAGGCCCCATGTCCGCAATCGTGCTGGATCATGAAAAGCCGAAGCAGAAACCCGGCAGCCGGCACCGTCAGCAACAGGCCCCACCAGAAGCCATAATGGAACGAGGCCCATGCCAGTATCCAGAAAACCGTGAACGGAACGAGCGTCAGCGCAAGTTCTAAAGCGCTACGCAGACGGTTCGGCGTGCGGTAGGCATGCAGCACTTTGTGCCATTGCTTGACCGACAGAGCGCGCGGTGAGGTTGGTACGCTGGATTTTGTCATTCATGCCGATAGCGCGGACTGGCTTTTCCCGCAACATCACGAGTGCGAGAGATGCCTGTTCATCTAAGCGTGACTCGCGTCTCGGCTGACCCGTGTTGCTACAAAACAGCAACCGGAACCCAACTCGTGTAGTCGATTTTCGTCGCAGATCCTGAAACAAGAAAAGCCCGCCGGGGGAGGAAGTCCGGCGGGCTATTTGATTCGATGCTCGGGAGGAGGAGAACATCGACACGAATCAATATAGCGGATGCCTATCTTCCGTGCAATTTCAAAATCTGCGCGTTTGATGTGCAGAATGTCGCATGCCTATTTTGGCCCGTACCACTCCCCCACCCGTAACTTGACTTCATGTCTTCGGCTTGTCTCTTTGCAGGAAAATGGAGGAACGCCCGATGACCACTTCCAATCCCCACCTTGCCGCCTTTGCATCCGGAAACACCGCCGTCATAACCGGCGGCGCGAGCGGCATTGGGCTCGCCGCTGCCAGACGCTATGCCGACCTTGGCATGAACGTGGTCATCGCGGACAGGGGCGCGGCTCGGCTGGAAGCCGCGGAGAAATCAATCATCAAAGCAGGGGCAAGCGCGGACAAGGTTCTTGTGAGTGACACCGACGTTTCGCGGCTGGATGGGCTCAAGCAACTTGCTGCTGCGACGCAGGCAAAATTTGGCGCGCCCTCCGTGCTGATGAACAATGCCGGCATCGGCGACAATCCCGGCAAGGCATGGGAAAATCCCGAGGCGTGGCACAGGCTGATCGAAGTCAATTTCTGGGGCGTTGCCCATGGCACACAGGCCTTCGCACCCATGATGCTCGAGTCGGGTAAATCGGGCATCATCATCAACACGGGCTCGAAGCAAGGCATCACCACGCCGCCCGGAAATCTGGCGTATAATGTCTCCAAATCAGCGGTGAAGAGCTTTACGGAAGGGTTGGCGCATGATCTGCGCAACATACCCGGCGCGAGCGTCAGCGCGCATCTGCTGATCCCCGGCTTTACCTACACGGGCATCACCGGCAAATCCGAGAAGCCTGCTGGCGCATGGACCGGCGAGCAGGTCATCGACTTCATGCTTGAGGCCATTGGTCGAGGGGACTTCTACATCCTGTGCCCCGACAACGAAGTCACCCGCGACATTGACGAAAAGCGCATGGAATGGGCGGCCGGCGACGTGATCCACAACCGCCCCGCCCTGTCGCGCTGGCATCCCGATTTCGCCGACGCCTTTCAAGATCATATGAAGGGCTGATCGATGGACATTCAATGGGTCATCGGCTAGCCAGCGGCATACATCGTCGGAAACCCGCCTTGTCCCGATATATCAGCCTGTTCAGTCTTTTCCTTGTCGTCTTCGTCGCATGTGCGGCGGTTGAATTGGTGCTTCGCGTCAGCGGTGCTGGCATTTCGCTGCGCGACACAAAAGGGATCGGCCAGGTCGGACTCTTTCTGATCATCATCCCGATTCTGATCGTCTTTGCGGCAAGACGCGGCGGTGGGCCTCTGGTCTATCTAAAGCCGTATTTCGCCGACCTTCCACGCGCGCTCGCCGGTTTTGCGGTCATGTGGATACAGGCGGTGATCCTGATGATCGTCGCCTATTTCCTGCTAGGTCTGATGGGGTATGTGAGCTGGTCTGCCAGCGCCTGGGACAATTTTTCGATGCAACTGCTGGGCAAGACGCTCACCGCGCTGCTCGTGGTACTCGTGCTGGCCTATACTGAGGAACACATTTTCCGGGCGTTCGTGTTTCGTCATCTGCGCTACAACGATACTCCGGTGGTGACCATCGCCGCGCTCATAGTCGGCTCGATGATCTTTTCCGCTTCGCACCTCATTTCCTACAAGGATGGCTGGGAATTCGCACAGGTGGCGAGCCTGCTCTTCGGCCTATTCCTGCTGGGCGGCCTGTTTGCGATCACCTATATCGCGACCGGCTCCCTCGCCTGCTCGATCGGCGT
This sequence comes from Rhizobiaceae bacterium, assembly GCA_023953905.1. GTDB lineage: Bacteria > Pseudomonadota > Alphaproteobacteria > Rhizobiales > Rhizobiaceae > Arvimicrobium. The sequence goes on from JAMLJA010000001.1 coordinate 291,503, forward strand.
CCATTCGGGTCTGTTGGGCTTCAAGGTCTTCCTGCGCCGCACCGATATTCTCGACTACCAGCCGGACGTGTGGTGGCTGGGCGGCACCACCGACGTGAGACTGGCGCCCATAAGCTGGTTGCTGATGGTTTTGATCGCGGCGATCACATGGGCGACCAGACACGAATTGCGGCGCCGCTTCTACATAGAGCCTGCCGTGTCACCACCCTTGCCGGATGAGAAGCTCTAAATTGGACCGGCTAATCGTCGGCGGCGTTTTCCGAGCGCTCCCAGCGATCCAGAAATGCGTCAATCGGCAAGGACTGCATGTCAGGAATTGCATCGGCGAGCCGATGCAGCGGCCAATCCCACCACGCCAAGGCTTCAAGCCTGTCGGCCAGTTCCTCAGAAAACCGCCTTCGGATCACCCTGCCGGGCGCGCCCGCCACGACGCGATAGGCCGACACGTCATGCCGCACGACGGCGTTTGCGCCGATCACAGCGCCATTGCCGATGGAAACACCGGGCAAGATGACAGCACCATGTCCGATCCAGACATCGTGACCGATACGCACCGCCTTTGCCTGTCTTCGCGCCTTGAATGCCTGATCGACGCCCAGAAAGCGAAAATACTCGTTTGGGCGATAGGTCACCTTGTGCGTCGTCACCCGCTCCATCGGATGCTCCAACGCATTGATGCGTGTATTGGCCGCAATCGAGCAGAATTTGCCGATGGTCGTGTAGATGGCCTCCGCATGCCGCTCGAAATAGCTGAAATCTCCCACCGTGACCTCGCGCAGGATCACCCGTTCGCCAATCGAGGCGTAGCGACCGATGCGGCTCGACTTCAGCTCAGCGGTCGGATGGATACGCGGCTCCGGAGACTTGAACCGCTCGCTTTCAGGCTCTTGCATCCCCGCGCTTTACGCCGCACCGGAACGGGCCGCAAGCTCAGCCCGGCTTGCCGTTCTTCCACGTGACCTCTTGCCCGTAGAGAGGCACGGTCGAGATCGACATCTTGGCCGAACCGTCCTGCACCTGTCGCGAGTGCGAAAGATAGATCAGCGTGTCGTTTGCCTTGTCATAGATGCGGTTGACGACCTGCTTCTTCCAGATGAGGCTGATCCCCTGTTTGAAGACCTCCTCGCCGCCCTTGTCGAGATCTATTTCGCCGATGGTGATCGGACCAGTCTGCCTGCAGGCGATGGAGGAATCCGAGGGGTCCTCGAACCAGTTGCCTTTTTGCAGACGGTCGATGACGCCACGATCGAAATAGGTCACATGACAAGTGACTCCTTCGACCTGCGGGTCCTTGAAGGCTTCAACAATGATGTCGTTGCCCAGCCAGTCGACCCCCACCTTTCCGACTTCCTGTGCCATTGCAGAGGCGATCGGAGCGGCCGAGAAACAGGCGAGTGCAGCGCCAAAGACCAGTTTACGGATCATCTTTATCTCCAAAAAACGTACCGACAGCGCAACGCAGCGCTCGATGGCCGGTTCCGCATACTAGTTGGTGAGCAGACCAGGCCAAGACAATGGTCATCGCGCCGAAACTCTAGCTGGCGCTGGCGTCGCGACACACTGCCATCTTTCAACGCAATGAGCGACGGACTACATACATCCCATGGAAAACAACGCGCGCACGACGCTTCGTACCGTCGCAAAGCTGACGCTCGGCGCGCTGATGCTCGCCGCAGCGACGGGCGCTGCTTTTGCTGCCTGGATCGAAAATGGAGCAGGCATATTTCGCACCATGGTCGAGGCTGGCCTTTCCTGGTGCATGTAGCCGCCGAGCGGCTTGAGGGACCTCTACCGAATGATGCGCTCAATTCTCGTTGGCATTCTTATACTCATGGCGGCCGGAGTAGGCTTTCTGACGTTTGAGTGGTATCGCCAGACCAATAGCGGCGAGGCCTATGGAGCGCCCTTTTCGCTGATCGATGAAAATGGCGAGCAGATTACTCAGGCTGCCTTTCGCGGTCATCCGAGCGTCGTGTTTTTTGGCTTCACTCATTGTCCGGAAGTTTGCCCCACCACACTTTTCGAAATGAATGGCTGGCTGGAAACTATTGGCGACGAAGGCAAGAATCTGAAGGCTTATTTCGTCTCGATCGACCCGGCGCGCGACACGCCCGAGACGATGAAGCTTTATGTTTCCAATCTCTCGAACCGGATCAAAGGCATTACTGGCGACCCGGACAAAGTGTACGCCATGGCCAAGTCCTTCGGCATCTACTGGAAGAAGGTGGACACCGATGATGGCGACTACACGATGGATCATACCGCAACCGTGCTCTTGCTCGACAGCTCGGGTGCCTTTGCCGGCACGATCGCCTATGAAGAAAACCGCGACACAGCGATTGCCAAGCTGAAGCGTCTCGCGGCAAAAGGCTGAACCGCGTCGGCATACCGCACCGCGACCGAGGTTCACACTACTGATGCCGCAGACACGCCTGTTCCTCTCACTCGGAAAGATTGACTCCGAGCGGGTCTTTCACGCCTTCGAACAGGAATTCGAGGAGGAAGGCCATCCGATCGCAATTCTGGAAGTCGACGAAGCCGCTGACATTCATGAAGTGTCGATCTATGCTCCCGAAAATCCTGACGATGTTCAGCGGCGAATGAGGGACGTGCTCGACGCGCTCGCCCTTGACGCGACAATCGGCCGTGAACTGCTTGAGGATCAGGATTGGGTGTCACTATCTCTGCAGGGACTGAAGCCGGTCAGGGCCGGACGGGTTCTCGTGCATGGAGCGCACGACCGGGACAAGGTCAATATCGGCGACATCGGCATTGAGATCGAGGCCGGGCAGGCCTTCGGCACCGGTCATCATGGGACGACTGCCGGCTGCCTCGAAATGCTCGCGGATGTCATGAAGCAGGAACATCCCCAGAATGCACTTGATCTGGGAACGGGCAGCGCGGTTCTGGCCATTGCGATCGCGAAACTCGCGCGCATTCCGGTGCTCGCGACCGATATCGATCCCGTTGCGGTGACGGTCGCAAAAGAGAACATTGCGCTCAACGGCGCCACCCGCCTTGTAACCGCAGTCACGGCGCCGGGATTTCATCACCGGGTCTTCGCGGGCGCCCCACAGTTCGACCTGATCGTCGCCAACATCCTGGCACGACCACTTATGGCACTTGCCCCCGCAATGGCAGCCCATATGTCGCCGGGCGGCTCATTGGTCCTGTCGGGCATCCTCGACCGTCAGCGTAACGCGGTCGTCGCGGCCTATGTCGGGCAGCGGTTCCGGCACATTCGCACGACGCATCGCGAGGGCTGGGTCGCGATACACCTCAAGCGGTGATCACCCCGCATACAATGAAGGCAGGCGCCCTCGCCTGCCTTCGAAATCAGAGCCCGGCGTGCTTTGAAGGGCGTCTCTGCAGGTCTCGGCGGTTATAGCCATTTTTGGTCAGCGTCTCGTCGTCGAGCATCAGCAATGCCCCGTTGACATATGCTGCGGCTTCGCGCTCGCGGGCAGCGACGAAAGCATCAAATGCAGAGCGAAAAAAGCCAAAAGAACGGTTCAGTGTGGGCATGTCGTTCCCCTTCATGAGGTTTGAATGACAGTCTCCTCCACACGCAAAAAGGTAAGCGATGCTGACCTTTTTGAGAACAGCCATGCGCACATACCATCAATGCTGTTTTGCATACGAAGATGGCGTTTGATGAGGAGTGTGGCGCTGGCACAGCGCGCGGACGTTGCATGGACCGACACGTCTCGCTACCGTCCAATCGTTCCTTGTGAGGCCCTGTTGATGTTTCAGACATTCGAATCCGAGAGCGACCCGAGCCTTGGTGCCCAACGCGTCCATGCTCTGCGGGAGCGGATGCGCCAGCACGGGATTGACGGGTTTCTCGTGCCTCGCGCCGACGAACATCAGGGAGAGTACGTCGCTCCGGGCTCCGAACGATTGAAGTGGCTCACCGGCTTCTCAGGTTCGGCAGGCGCCGCGCTCGTACTCGGTGAGTCTGCAGTCATCTTCGTCGACGGACGCTACCAGTTGCAGGTGAGGCAGCAAGTCGACCTTGGCGTCTTCAGCATCGCCAATCTGATCGACACGCCTCCTGCTGCCTGGATAAAGGAGAATCTGGGCGCTAGGGTGCGCATCGGATTGGATCCCTGGCTTCACACCATCAGCGAGGTGAAGGCTCTGACAGAGTCCGCCACCAGCATCGGTGCAGAACTCGTCCCGCTGTCCAGGAATCCCGTCGATGAGATTTGGACGGACCGGCCGCCTGTTCCTCTTGGACGTGTGGAAATACAGCCGCTTCAGTTCGCGGGAGAACTCGCGAAATCAAAACTTGCGCGTCTGGCTGAAGCGGTGGCGGAAAGCGGTGCCACACATGCGATACTGACTGACCCCTCCTCTGTCGCATGGACCTTCAACATACGGGGCTCCGACGTACCGCACACGCCTCTGGCCCTGTCATTCGCGGTTCTTTCCGCGGATGAAAATCATGTCCTCTTCATCGACAAGCGAAAGCTGCCCATTGAGCCCGAAGCCTATCTGACACAGCTTTGCGATCTGCGTGCGCCGTCCGAATTGGAGGACGCAATTATCGGCCTCGCACGGGCTGGCGCGAAGGTGTCTCTCGACCCTGCATTGGCGGCCGAAAAATTGCGCACGCTGGTGAGCGAAAATGGAGGGCATGTCGTCGAGGCCCCCGATCCTGCAAGACTTCCTCGTGCCACCAAGAACGAAGCCGAGATTGCCGGCAGTCGCGCCGCCCATCGGCGAGATGGCGCGGCGGTGAGCCGCTTCCTCTGCTGGCTTGACCGGACCGATCCGGAAACGCTGGATGAAATCGCCGCCGTAAAGAAGCTCGAGGAGTTTCGTCGCAGTGCAGGCGACGAAACGCAGATGCCGCTGCGCGACGTCTCCTTCCCCACCATATCCGGCGCTGGTCCAAACGGCGCTGTTATTCACTACCGCGTCTCGGTCGCCACAAACCGGCGCATGGCGCCGGGTGAACTCTATCTGGTCGACTCCGGCGCTCAGTATCAGGACGGCACCACGGACATCACCAGGACAATCGCTCTGGGCGTGCCGACTGAGGAGATGCGGGAGCGTTTCACGCTGGTGCTCAAGGGCATGATCGGCATTTCAATGCTGTGCTTCCCCGCCGGAACGCGGGGCATGGACATCGACGCTTTCGCCCGTATCGCGCTGTGGAAGCATGGTTGCGACTTCGCGCATGGAACCGGGCACGGCATTGGCTCCTATCTCGCGGTCCATGAAGGACCTCAGCGTATTGCCAAGACGGGAACCCAGAAGCTGCTGACAGGCATGATGCTTTCGAACGAACCGGGCTACTACAAGGAGGGTCACTACGGTATTCGCATTGAGAACCTCATTCTCGTGAAGGAACCCGCTCCGATCGAAGGTGGCGACATTGCCATGCACGCATTCGAAACTCTGACGCTCGCGCCAATAGACCGGCGTCTTGTGAAGATTGACCTGTTGTCGACGGACGAGCTCGACTGGTTGAACGCCTATCATGCCCGTGTCCTGAAGGAGATAGGTCCGGTGGTCGATGGCGAAACTCTGAAATGGCTGGAAGAGGCAACCGCGCCCTTGAAGCTCGACTAACCGATGATCTGGCGCAGCGCGATCAGAACCGCTGCCCCCGTCAGGAACATCGTCAGCGGCCCGAAGCGAAGGGAAACCACGCCTGCGACGACCAGTGCCGCGATCTCGGCCGGTCCGGCAACGACGAGAGACGGGGCAAGCAACGAAATCAGCACTGCTGCCGGCACGGCGTTTAGCGCCGCTTCGACGCGCGGGTGCAACTTGTCGAAGCGCGACAGCACCAGATGGCCACCGATCCGCGTTAGATAAGTCACGACAGCCGCCGCGACGATAATCCAGACATTCGTGCTCATGTCGTTGGTGTTTTCTTGCCGGCCGGCAGCAGGAAGGCTCCGAGTGTGACACCGACAATGGCGCCGACCGGCACATGCCAAGGCGATCCGATCAGCTTGTAGGCAAGTATGGAGGCAATGCCGCTCGCCAGCACGATTGGGAGCCAGAACGGCCGCTTGCGGAAGCTCATCACCATGCCGAGGAAATAGATCGGCAGGAGAAAGTCTATTCCCAGCACGTGCGTGTCCGGGATGAGCTTGCCAAACATCGCGCCAAGCCCACTTTCGATCACCCAAGGCACGTAGATCGTGGCACCCATCCCCAGATACCAAACAAAACTGGCTGGCCTGCCGGACTCGGCTCTCCACTCGGTCTCTGCGAATTGTGGATCGGTCAGCAGGAAATAGGCAACCGCCTGATGTGCAATCGGCCAATGCGCCAATCGTCTCCCGATCGTCGCGGAATAGAGAACATGTCTGAAGTTGACCGCGAAGATCGCCAGCACCACCAGCCATGGCGCAATATTCTTTCCGAACAGCTCTAACCCAACCATCTGGCTCGCGCCGCCAAAGACGAGCGCACTCATCAATGTCGCTTCAAAGACGGTAAAGCCATTTTCCACGGCAAGCGCGCCGAATAGAACGGCAAAGGGCATGGACGCGACGACCACCGGCAACCCAACACGGGCACCATCGAGAAAGTCGCGGCCGCGACTTCTCCCGATGAGAACTTCTGTCGTCAACACACTCTCCTGCAGATGCACGCTACATAGGTCAGCAGGATTGTCCTGTCACACGAATTCGACTGACTGCAGCGATCAGCGAATGTGAAGGTTTCCGTGAGCGCCTCTGTTGGCCGGAATCGTCAGTCCTTTACGCGCTCGAACCACTGATCCTCATCAATGACCTCGATACCAAGTCCCGTCGCCTGTTTGAGCTTGGAGCCCGCACCGGGACCTGCAACGACAAGATCGGTTTTCTTGGATACCGAGCCGGCCACCTTCGCGCCCAGGCGCTCGGCCATCGCCTTGGCTTCGTCGCGCGACATGCGCTCCAGCGCTCCGGTAAAGACGATTGTCTTGCCAGCAACTGGCGAGGAACTCACGGGAACCGGCGTCTCATCGAGAGGCGTCACCTCCCTGAGCAGCGTATCAAGCACCTCGCGATTGTGTTCTTCAGCGAAAAAGTCGACCACCGCTTCCGCAACGACGCGGCCAATTCCGCCGACGGCATTGATTTCCTGCCAACTGGAATTGCCATCATCGCCCTTCTCGACAGGAGCGACTGCACTTTCGGCCACGGACCGAAGGGCCGCGAAGGAGACGAAGGACCGCGCCAGACGCTTTGAGTTCGTCTCACCGACATGGCGGATGCCAAGCGCATGCAGCAGTCGCCAAAATTCCACCTGTCTGCGTTCTTCAATCGCGGCATAGAGCTTGCCGACAGATACCTTGCCAAACCCGTCAATCTTTTCGAGCTTGGTCAGCGAATTTTCCTGCCGGGATCTCAGTGTGAAAATGTCCGGAGGAGACTTGATCGACAGTGCCGGATCATCCGCATTGAAGAAGAACTCGATCTGCTTTTCGCCAAGCCCCTCGATGTCGAGCGCATTGCGCGAAACGAAATGGCGCAGCCGCTCCACCGCTTGGGCCGGACAAATGAGTCCCCCCGTGCATCGGCGCACCACCTCACCTTCTTCGCGCACAGCATGGCTGCCGCAAGCCGGACAGCGATTGGGAAACTCGTAAGGCACTGAATCGCGCGGACGCTTCTCCGGCACAATATCGAGGATCTGGGGGATCACATCGCCCGCACGCTGGATGATCACCGTGTCGCCAATGCGAATATCCCTGCCATCGCGGATCGGCTGCCCATTGTTGCCGATACCCTTGATGTAATCCTCATTGTGCAAGGTCGCATTAACGACAACCACGCCGCCCACTGTCACCGGCTCCAGTCTGGCGACCGGTGTAAGGGCCCCGGTGCGACCGACCTGAATGTCGATCTCCTTCAGTTCCGTGAACGCCTTCTCGGCAGGAAACTTATGGGCCGTGGCCCATCGAGGGCTTCGCGAACGGAAGCCGAGCCGTTCCTGCAAATCGAGGCGATCCACCTTGTAGACAACGCCGTCGATGTCATACGCAATCTCGGCGCGATCCTCCTCGATCTGATGGTAGTGAGCGAGGATCTCGTCGATCGTCCGGCAGCGCTCCATCCTGTCATTGATCGGGAAGCCCCATTCGCCGAAGCGTTGCACGACGTCATATTGCGTCGTCCCGAGAGGCTCGCTCGTCTCGCCCCACGCATAGGCAAAAAATTTCAGCGGACGCGAGCGTGTAATCTCTGGGTTCTTCTGGCGCAGGCTCCCAGCTGCCGAGTTGCGCGGATTCGCGAATGTCTGTCCGCTCTCGGCCATGCGCTGCTGCAACGCGAAGAAGTCGTCTCGGCGCATATACACCTCGCCGCGCACCTCGACGATGTCGGGCGCGTCCGCAGGCAGGCGATCAGGGATTTCCGCTATCGTGCGTATATTGGCCGTGACGTTCTCGCCGGTCGCTCCATCGCCACGCGTGGCTGCCGTGACAAGGCGGCGATCCTCATAGCGCAGCGACATCGACAGCCCGTCGATCTTGGGCTCCGCCGTAAAGACAATCTCCTCGTCAGACGACATCGAGAGGAAGCGACGCACGCTTGTGAAAAAGTCCCTTACATCCTCATCGGAAAAGACATTGTCGAGCGATAGCATCGGTTTGGCGTGGACGACCTGACCGAACGCCCCGGACGGTGCGGCTCCGACTCGCAAGGACGGCGAGTCGGACCTGATCAAATCGGGGAAGCGCGCTTCGATCGCCGCATTGCGCAATCGCAGCGAGTCATAATCCGCGTCGGAAATCACCGGCGCATCCGCGACATGATAGCGCTCGTCATTGGCAGCTATCTCAGCTGCCAGACGCGTCAGTTCCTCTGCCGCCTCTTCGACGGTCAAATCCTCGACAGGCTTGGCAGACAGCGACATGGGACGAGCTCCGAGGCAGGTTATTCAGGCGCCTTGTCACACGGCGCATTGCTTCAGTTCTGGCGAAAATGGCTGAAATGTAAACTGGATCAGCCAACCCAACTGACACGCCAGAAGACTCGCCCGAACGTTCTCTTTCGTCTGCTACGCGCTGTTTTCGCTGAGCAGCCGGGCGGCCGCAGCCCTGGCTTCATCCGTGATGGTGGCGCCAGCCAGCATCCGCGCGATTTCCTCCTGACGGGCCGATCGATCGATTTCCGACACAGTCGTCGACACGCTGTCGGTTCCACCCGATTTCGAGATCAGCAGATGCGTGTCCGCGCGAGCCGCCACCTGAGGCGCATGGGTGACGGAAAGCACCTGAACACCTCTGGCGAGCTTTCCCAGACGCTGCCCGATGGCGTCCGCCACCGCCCCACCAACACCTGTATCGATCTCGTCAAACACAAGCGTGGGCGCCGATCCACGATCCGCCAGTGCTACCTTCAGCGCCAGCAGGAAGCGTGAAAGCTCACCGCCCGATGCCACCCGCATCATCGGCCCTGCCCGCGTGCCAGGATTGGTACGCACCCAGAATTCAACCTGGTCGATCCCTGCTTCCTGCCGGTTGTCCTTGTCGGTCGCGGTTTCGACGATGAACTCGGCACGCTCCAGTTTGAGCGCGGGCAATTCCGCCATCACCACCTGCGCAAGCGTGGATGCAGTGGCCGCCCTCAATCCGGACAATTCCTCAGCCAGACGATCGTAGGCTTCCTGCGCTCCGACAACCTGCTTTTCGAGCAACCTCAAACGCTCCTCGCCGGCGTCCAGATCTGCAAGATCGGCAGACATGGAATCGCGCAGCGCAGCCAGGTCATCCACCGGCACCGAGAATTTTCGGGAAGCCGCCCGTAGCGCAAACAGACGCTCCTCCGACTGCTCAAGCGCCAGAGGATCAAACTCGGTGGCACGCATGGCGACATCGATCGCGGATTGGGTTTCGTCCATCAGAATGAGCGCTTCGTCCAGCGTCCGGATGATCTCGTCAAGGAGACCGGGCACATCAGCCTGCTTGCGCTGCAGACGCCGCAGCAGTCCGGCCAAAGCGGGCAATGGCGAATCGGAGCCGGTCATCACGTCTTCGGCGTCCTTGATGTCGGTGGCGATCTTCTCCGCGCGCATCATTTCCGCGCGCCGCTCGGCCAGCTCGGTCTCCTCGCCCGGCTGTGGGTCGAGCTTGGCAAGTTCATCCACGGAAGCGCGTAGATAGTCGGCCTCGCGCGCGGCCACTTCCACCTTGGCTCTATGACGAGCCAGTTCGGTCTCGGCCTCGCGCCACATGCGCCATGCGCGCCCGACGCCGCTGACTGTGCCTAGATGACCGCCGAAAGCGTCCAGCAGCTCCCTATGGGCCGCCGCGTCCACAAGCGCGCGATCGTCATGCTGGCCGTGAATTTCCACAAGCGCTCGTCCGACATCGCGCATCAGTGCCACACTGGCGGGCTGATCATTGATGAAGACACGCGTGCGGCCATCGGCGGTCTGCACCCGTCTCAGGAGAATGTCGCCATCGTCATCAATGGCATTCTCGGCCAGAATCGCCCGCGCCGGATGATTGCCTGGCACGTCGAACACGGCAGTCACCTGCCCTTGCGTCGCGCCATGACGGACCAGCGAGGCATCGCCACGTGCGCCAAGCGCCAGCGACAGGGCATCAAGAAGGATGGATTTTCCAGCGCCGGTCTCACCGGTCAATACCGAAAGTCCGGACGAGAACTCAAGGTCCAGACGTTCGATCAGTACGATGTCTCGGATCGAAAGCTGGAAGAGCATGAGGCAACCGATCCTGTCGGATCAGCCCCCCACGATCAGCTTGCCGACGCCTGCCAGCCACGAACCGGAGTTTTCACGCGGCTCCAGTCCACCGGACTGCAGCAGCTTGTAGGAATCCGCGTACCAGCGGCTGTCCGGGAAGTTCTGTCCAAGCACGGCCGCAGCAGCCTGCGCCTCCTGTGCTAGACCCATCGCATAATACGACTCGGTCAGACGGGCGAGCGCCTCCTCGACATGACGTGTGTTGGAATAGTTCTCCACGACATACCGGAAGCGCTTGATGGCAGCGATATACTCACGACGCTCAAGATAGTAGCGCCCAACCTGCATTTCCTTGCCGGCCAGCTGATCGCGCGCGAAACGAATCTTTGCCTGGGCGTCGTCGACGTAAGATGAGTCGGGCCAACGCTGCTCGACCTCCTCCATCGCCTCGATCGCGCGCCGCGATTCTTTCTGATCCTGCGTGACGTCGCGGATCTGGCGGAAATAGGAAAGGCCGACAATGTACTGTGCGTAGGCTGCATCTTCACTCGATGGATACAGCTGCACGTAGCGCTTGCCTGCGTTGATCGCTTCCTCGTAGTCGCCGTTGCGATAGGAGGTGAAGGCACTCATCACCATCGCCTTGCGCGCATATTCCGAATAGGGATGCTGACGGTCGATCGCCGAGAACTTGCGCTCGGCTTCCCGCAGGCGCCCCGCATTCAGATTAGCGAGACCTTCGTTGTAGAGCTGATCCGGAGGATCGGTCTGTTCGACATAGGTCGCGAGACTGATATCGTCATCGGACTGACAAGCCGTCAGCAGCAACGGAATGGTGACGACAGCAAGTGACACGAAAAGCCTTCGCATCGCCTTTGACCTCGCACCCGGATTAAACTGCATGTCTGTAGTCCGCCCTTTCGGCGTCACGGCTTCAAGCATCGCGCCATAAAACATAACTACCCCCGCTGGGCAACGCCATGCTTCGCCAATGGCGCTTTTTTGTGGCGCGCCCTGGGATCGGGCGTCACCATCAGGCAACACCCGCGAAAAAATGGTTAACGCGTGCCAATCAGAGCAAATGGGAGTTCAAAGAATCCAGGGAGCGTAGGCAGGCGCGCTGACCGCCATCAGTTCGGCCGATCTGCCGCGCACAGGCTTCGACGTCTCGACAATCTCGAATGCAGACGTATCAGACAAAAGCCGGCGCAAGGCCGCCGCATTGAGCTTGTGACCGCCTCGATGCGACCGGAAACACCCTATGAATCGGGCGCCTGCAAGGGCCAGATCACCAACGGCGTCGAGCACCTTGTGACGCACAAACTCGTTTTCGTAGCGCAGGCCGCCCATGTTGATGATGCGATTGTCGTCGCCAATCACGACAGAGTTCTCGAGCGAGGAACCGAGCGCAAATCCAGCGGCCCACAGACGCTCGACATCCTTCATGAACCCGAAGGTACGCGCCCTTGAAATCTCGTTCCGGAACATCGTCGGCGACAGATCACCCGAAAAAACCTGGCGGCCGATCGCAGCTGATTCGAAGTCAATCTCCACTTCGAAACGGATTCCGTTGTAGGGGCGGAACTCGGCCCAGGACGCGCCATTCTCAACGCGGACCGGCTTGATGATTCGCAGATAGCGGCGCTTCGCCTTGAGCGTCTGAACGCCCACCTGCTCGAAAGCCTCGACATAAGGTCCCGCACTGCCATCAAGGATCGGTACTTCCCGACCATCGATCTCGACGACGACATTGTCGATTCCCATGCCGAACAGAGCCGCCATCAAATGCTCGACAGTAGCGACATGTGCGCCGGAGAGATCACCGAGCAGCGTGCACAGATCGGTGGACCCCACCGACGAGTGCAATGCGCGCAATTCGTGAGTCGTGCCGTCCTGAGCGATGACGTGGAACACGACACCCGCATCGGCATCGGCAGGCATGAACCTGACCGTAGCCGGCTTTCCGCTATGCACACCGGTCCCCGAAAGCGTCACCGGCGCGCGCAGTGTCGTCTGAAATTCCTGCAAATTAAACCCCATTGCCCATCGGGATACGTCCACCCTCTCCCCCAAGGCTTCAGCTCCATTCGATGGGAAATTCGATATCCGGACGTGCCGGAAACGCGAGCATTGCACCATCGATTACGGCCGGGAACATAGTCTCCGACGGGACAGACTCCAAATCACGGATTTTTACTCCGTGTAACGGCTCATGCGCATTCAGATTTCACGGTAACGCTTTGACGTAAATGATCTTTTAACGAAAACAGGCAGGTGCCGAAGCACCTGCCTGTCTCATTGGCGGCGAAGGATCGGAGGCGTCAGTTGGCTTGCCGGCGAAGGAATGCCGGAATCTCCAGCTGGTCGTCCTCCTGCGTGGCGCGTGGCTGAGGGCTCAGGCGACCATGTTCGTCGAGTTGCCCGCGCCTTGGCGCGTAGAGCTGTGGGTCCTGGCTTGCCAGACGACGGGTTTCCGGTGTTGCCTGACGCAGCTTCGGCTCGCGCGGAGCCTGAGCGGCAGGCTGAAGACGTCCCGGCTCTTCCTCCTTGCGAGCAAGGCTGGTCGTCAAACGCCTGATCAATCCCATAGGTCCGCGCTCTTCGGCAGTTGCCGGACGCGCCTTGGCCTCAAGCTCTGCTTTCACCACCGGAGGGAAATCCTCCACCCGCGGCATCCGCGTCTGGGGAGCAGGCGCAGGAATCGGAGCCTGCTGGACCACTTCCCGGACAGGCATTGGCTGCGGCTGAGGCGCAGGCTGCATCATCTGCGGAGCAGGTGCTGCTGGCTGAGCGCCGTGAAAGAGCTTGCTGGCCGGCCGGAAATCATCCGCCGGAGCCACGGCTAAAGGGCGCGTCTGAATCGTATCCCCTCCGTTCTCCGAGGCACGAATGACGTCGGCGACCGGATCGGCATGCCGCTGCTGCATTTCAGGAGCATGCTGCTGCGGTCGCAACTGCGGCTGCTGGGGCTGCTGCTGAGGCTTTGGCGGCTGCCTGATGGAAATCGGAGCCGCCGCAATTTCGGCCGCGGTCTTGTCGATGCCCGTTGCAACGACCGACACACGGATAACGCCCTCAAGGTCTTCGTCGAAGGTCGCGCCGAGAATGATGTTGGCTTCCGGATCGACTTCCTCGCGGATGCGGGTCGCAGCCTCGTCCACCTCGAAGAGGGTGAGGTCGCGGCCACCCGTGATGGAGATAAGGAGCCCCTTGGCGCCCTTCATCGAGCTCTCGTCGAGCAGCGGATTGGCAATCGCGGCTTCTGCCGCGGCCATCGCACGACCGTCGCCAGTCGCCTCGCCCGTCCCCATCATGGCCTTGCCCATCTCGCGCATCACCGACCGAACGTCAGCGAAGTCGAGGTTGATGAGACCTTCCTTGACCATCAGATCGGTGATGCAGGCAACGCCGGAGTAGAGCACCTGGTCGGCCATTGCGAAGGCATCGGCGAAGGTTGTCTTGTCATTCGCGATGCGGAACAGGTTCTGGTTCGGGATGACGATCAGCGTATCGACGCATTTCTGCAGTTCCTCGATACCGAGATCGGCCGTCTTCATGCGGCGCTGACCCTCGAAATGGAAAGGCTTGGTGACGACGCCGACGGTCAGGATGCCTTTTTCGCGAGCGGCCCGAGCCACGACAGGCGCAGCACCCGTGCCGGTGCCGCCGCCCATGCCGGCGGTGACGAAGCACATATGGGTGTTCGACAGATGATCGACGATCTCGTCAATGCACTCTTCAGCGGCTGCACGCCCGACTTCCGGCTGCGAACCGGCGCCCAGACCTTCCGTGACATGCGCGCCCAGCTGAATCAGCCGCTCGGCCTTGGACATTGTCAGCGCCTGGGCATCCGTGTTGGCGACAACGAAGTCGACCCCACGCAGCCCTGCCGTGATCATGTTGTTTACCGCATTACCGCCACCGCCGCCGACACCGAATACGGTGATCCTTGGCTTGAGTTCGGTTATGTCCGGTTTTTGGAGATTAATCGTCATTTCTGCCTTCCTTCGCCTTTTTGCCGCTCGCCGCTGCGGCCGCCAATGGGGCTGTCCCCGCCAAACTCAAATTACTAAAAACTGTCCCTGATCCACTGCCCGACCCGCTGTAGGCGGCCGTTGGTGCCAGTTGCTCGCAAGATCTGCCGCCCCTTCGGCTGCCTTCCCTCAAGGCCCGCCGCCTGCGGATAAATCAGCATCCCAACCGTCGCCGCGAATGCCGGCCCCTTCGCCGCCTCTGGAAGGCCGGCCACACCGAGCGGACGTCCGACACGCACATTTCGCCCAAGGATCCGCCGTGCCGCTTCCGGCAATCCACCGAGTTGCGCCGCACCACCGGTGAGAATCACCCGCTTGCCGACGACGTTGCCGTAACCGGAGCTGTTCAGCCTGTCCCTGACAATTTCGAGCGTTTCGTCGATGCGCGCGCGAACGATCCGCGTCAAAGCCGCACGGGGCACCTGCATCGCTACATCGCCATCGTCGCCAATCGGCTGAACGGAAACGACGTCGCGATCATCCACGCCCCCAGGCAGGGCCGAGCCATGCATAACCTTCAGCCGCTCCGCATCCTCGAGACGCGTCGACAGGCCCTTTGCGATGTCGAGCGTGACGTGATTGCCGCCGATCGGCAGGGAATCGGCATGAACGAATTTGCCGTCCATGAAAATCGAAATAGAAGTTGTGCCGCCGCCCATGTCGATGCATGCGGCGCCCATTTCCAGCTCGTCATCCACCAGCGCCGACAGGCCGCTCGCATAAGATGTCGCGACAAGGCGATCGACCGAAAGGTGAGATCGGTTGACGCAAAGCTCGAGATTCCGGAGCGGAGCTGCATCTCCCGTCAAAACATGCATGTCCACGCCCAGCGTATCGCCCATCATGCCGCGGGGATCGCGCACGCCCCGTTCCGCATCCAGGGAGAAGGCGACCGGCAGGGAATGCACGACCTGCCGCTGCGCCTTGAGCGCCTGCTTGGCGCCCGCAGCGAGCACACGCCTGACATCGGCTGCCTCGACCTCGTGACCGCCGAGATTGATCGTTGCGGAAAATGTCTCGCTCCGCAGACGGCCCGCACTCAGGTTCACGATCAGCGAGTCAACTGTAATGCCCGCCATCCGCTCTGCCGCGTCCACGGCAAGACGTATTGCCTGCTCGGCCCGGTTCAGATCCACGATCACGCCGGACTTCACGCCCTGCGACTTCTGATGCCCGATGCCGATCACTCGGATCTGATGCGTCCGTCCCTTCAGCAATTGGCTGCCTTCGCGAGGCTTCAGCTTCGCGATCATGCAACAGACTTTGTTCGACCCCACATCCAGCACGGTGACGATGCCGGAGCGAAGCGAATCGTTCGATTGAACACCGAGCCAGCTCATGTGTTCTTCCCCGCCTTCTTGCGAGCCTTGGCCTGCGCCTCCAACTCGGCGGTCCGACGCTCGACACCCTCAGGCGACAACTGCAGCACCAGACGGTCTGGAATGCGCATATCGACAGCCACGACATCGCGCCGGAACAGTCCGCCGCTTTGGTCGAATGCGAGGAGATCGATCATCGCCTGGCCAGCGCCATCTTCCGGCAGCTTGACGGTCATTCCATTGGTCAGATGAAGATCCCACCGACGGTCCGCCACACGGACATAGGCTTTCACACGACGCGCCAGCTCGGGATGCGTGGCGACGACATCCAGAAACTGCTGGGCATCCTCGGGAGCCCCAACGCCGATCACCTGAGGCAGGCTGGAAAGACGCCCGCCATTGAATGGGGCAATCACCCGGCCATTCTTCTCGATGACAACAAGGTCGGCACCATGCTGCCAGATTGCAAAGGGCTCGCGCTCGGTAACCTGAACCTCGATCTCGTCGGGATAGATTTTCCTGACGGAGGCAACCTCCACCCAGGGCAATTCCTCGACGCGCTGACGCGCCGCATCGGCATTGAACCCGACAAGCGACGTCCAGCCATCGAGCTGAAGACTTCCCAGAATATCGATCTCGGACGTCTGCTGGTGACCGACCACCTTGATCTGGTCGACGGCAAATCCGGTCCGCGCGGTTACCGCCTGTGCATAGTCGGGAATGTGGCCACCGAGATAGGCACCATAGAGGCCGGTGAGCCCGAGGAACGACGCCGTCAACGCGGTCGCAGCGTAGCGCGGCGGCGCAATCTCGCCATCGCTCAAACGCTTCCACAGCCGCGCCGGGCGACGCAGCAGCTTGGGAAGAACCAGTTTCTCTCGGAATGCAGCAATCGGAAGGCCATGCGCGCCGCGCATTCCACCCCGATCACTTTGACCCGGCCTCAACGCAAACACGAAGCGTCCTCCACCATCCAACTCAAGAGTTCACCGAACGCATGCCCCGCATGGGCAGCAATCTCGGGCACCAATGAGGTCGGCGTCATGCCGGGCTGGGTGTTTACCTCCAACCAGACAATTTCGCCGTTTTCGGAGTGACGATCGTCGTAACGGAAGTCAGATCTGGAAACGCCGCGACAGCCGATCGCTTGGTGCGCCTTGAGAGCCAGTGTCTGTATTTTTTGGTAAATATTCGGTGAAATTTTTGCGGGAACTTCGTGTTTTGATCCACCCGGCGCATACTTTGAGTCGTAATCGTAGAAGTTGTGACCGACAGGGACGATCTCGCACACCCCTAACGCAACGTCACCCATCACCGCACAGGTCAGCTCACGTCCATGGACATAGCGCTCGACCATAACGATATCGCCATATCGCCATTCGTCGGATGCGATCACCTGGGGCGGATGCGACTGCCCCTCCCTAACAATGACAACTCCGAAGCTCGATCCCTCATTGACCGGCTTGACCACATAGGGCGGCTTCATGGGGTGCTCGGAAGCGATCGTCTTCCGGTCGATGACGCGAGATTCCGCAATCGGCACACCGGCGGCTTTCGCGATGCGTTTGGCCTTGTCCTTGTTCATGGCAAGCGCAGAGGCAAGAACGCCAGAATGCGTATAGGGAATTGCTAGATATTCGAGGATGCCCTGAATGGTCCCGTCTTCGCCAAACGGACCATGAAGCGCATTGAACGCGACGTCCGGGCGCAACTCACCAAGAACCGAGCCCACATCACGGCCGACATCGACACGGCTGACCCGATACCCTTCACCCTCAAGCGCATCGGCACACGCATTCCCCGAGGAAAGAGACACCGGTCGCTCCGAGGAGAATCCCCCCATCAGTACGGCCACGTGTTGCTTTGTCATACCCTCTCACTCCCCCCAAAAAAACAGGGAATTGACTCAGCCCATGACTCGAACGCCCCCGACAGGTTTCCCAGCGCGAACTCTGCGTGCAGTGACACGCCAACGACTCAAATCAGAACACTAGAACCCCAAAGAATCAGAGACTGGATTCGGTGGCAAGAACTCAATTTGAATTAATTGCCGCCGATTCATCATTTGATTCCAACGCGATGAAAACGGGAGCCAGTGTGACTCATTTGCATCGCAAACTGACGCTGAAGATGATGAGTACGAATACCGTGGCGAGAGGCGACGCCGAGCCGGATGCCCTAGAGCAACTGTCCGAGAAACTGTTGGACCTCTCGGCCCTTCACGAACTTTCCGATCCGCTTGATCTCCCACTCCAGCCTGATGCCCGAGGTTTCGAGAACGCGAGCACGGACCGTCTCGCCGAGATACTCAAGGTCGTAGCCGGTCGCCGTACCGGTATTAATCATGAAGTTGCAGTGCAGAGGTGACATCTGCGCGCCGCCGATCATCAGCCCACGGCAGCCTGCCCTGTCGATTTCTCGCCAGGCTGACGTGCCAGGCGGATTCTTGAACGTCGAACCGCCGGTCTTTTCGCGGATGGGCTGCACCGTCTCGCGATGATGCTGGACGGCGTCCATCTCGCGCCGGATCGTGTCGCGATCCTCCGGATAGCCTTCGAACAAAGCGGAGGTGAAAACCAGTCCCTTGGGCGCGGTCGAATGGCGATACGAATATCCCATGTCTTCGTTCGACAGGATGTGAACATTGCCCTGCCGGTCAAGCGCCCTCACCTCGACCACGCGCTCACGCGTCTCGACGCCGTTCGCGCCTGCATTCATGCGCAGCGCGCCGCCAATGCCGCCGGGAATGCCATGATAAAAATGGAATCCTCCGATGCCCGCATCGAGGGCTGCCGCGGCAAGGCGTTTGTCGGGTGTTGCAGCGCCAGCGCGGATCTGCGTGTCCGACACGACCTCTGCAGTGCCAAAGCCCTTCGCCGACAACCGCACGACAAAGCCCCTGAGACCGCCGTCACGCACCAGCAGATTCGAGCCGATGCCGACCACGAGCAACTGCACATCTTCGGGAATGGCTTTCAGAAAAGCCGCAAGATCTTCCTCATCGGCCGGCTGAAACATGGCATCGGCAATACCGCCGGCCCGGAACCACGTGATCTTCTCCATCTCAGCGTCGACCGTCATGCGGCCGCGAAGGCCCGCAAGCCGATCACCGAGGGATTCGATAAGCGCTTGGCCCGGCGTCATGGAGCACCACCACCAGATGCCAGTTCATTCGGCAATGCATACGCCCATTGCGTGATGTTGCCGGCCCCCAGAAACACCACGAAGTCACCAGACTTGGCGAGGGCACGCACGGCTGGCGCAATCCCCTGAGGGTTCTCGATAAAGCGCGCGTCGCGATGACCGCCGGCCCGGATACGGGCGGCCAGAGCCTCGGAAGTGACGCCCTCGATGGGATCCTCGCCCGCCGGATAGACCGGAGCGACCATGACCGTATCGGCATCATTGAAACATGACGAGAAGTCGTCAAAGAGATCGCGCAACCGGGTGTAGCGATGCGGCTGAGCTATCGCGATCACACGTCCCTGGGTCGACTCGCGCGCGGCACGTAGCACCGCTTTGATCTCTACCGGATGATGGCCGTAGTCATCGAAGATCTGCACGCCGTTCCATGTGCCCGTCGCGGTAAAGCGGCGTTTGACGCCACCGAATGACGCCAGCCCCTTGCGTATCGCCTCGGCCGGTATCTCGAGCTCGTGGGCAACCGCTATCGCGGCCGTCGCATTGGAAACATTATGGCGACCCGCCATCGGCATTCTGAGGTCGCGGATCGCCTGTTCATCGCCGGTCTTGCGGTTGCGCAGAACAACGTCGAACACCGACACCGCGCCATCCATGCGATGGTTCTCGAAACGCACATCGGCCTGAGCATTCTGTCCGTATGTGATGACCCGCCGATCCTCGATGCGTGACACCATGGCCTGGACCTCGGGATGGTCCGTGCACATCACGCCAAAACCGTAAAACGGCACATTCTCGACAAACTGACGAAACGCTTCGCGCACCTTGTCGAACGAGCCATAGTGATCGAGATGCTCGGGGTCGATGTTTGTGATGACCGCAATATCGGCCGGCAACTTGAGAAACGTGCCGTCGCTTTCATCGGCTTCGACGACCATCCAGTCACCCCGGCCGATACGGGCGTTCGTGCCGTAGGCATTGATGATGCCGCCATTGATAACGGTGGGGTCGAGATCGCCCGCTTCAAGCAGCGTTGCCACGAGAGATGTCGTGGTGGTCTTTCCGTGCGTCCCACCTATGGCGATGGCCTGCCGGAAGCGCATCAGTTCGGCCAGCATTTCAGCCCGGCGAACGATCGGCAGCAAGCGTTCGCGCGCGGCAGCGAGTTCCGGGTTCGACTTCTTGATCGCTGTCGATATGACGACGACCTCGGCGTCGCCGAGATTCTCGGCCCGATGTCCAACGAAGCACTTGATGCCCTTTGCCGAAAGACGCTGCACATTGGCGCTGTCAGACTGATCCGACCCCTGAACCGCGTAGCCCAGGCTATGCAACACCTCGGCAATGCCGCTCATGCCGATGCCGCCAATGCCGATGAAATGAACGCGGCCTATGGTCCGGGTCATCTTCATCGCGGCATTTCCTTCCTGAATTCCAAAACAGTCTTTCCTGACGCAATAGCTTCTGTGAGGTCGGCAAGCAACTGAACGGCGTCGGGCTTGCCAGTCGAGCGCGCGGCTGCGGCCATTGAGGCGAGGTGCTGTGGCTCCCGCATCAGCGCGCTCAGGCGTTCGGAGAGCTTTTCGGGCGAAAGCGATGATTGCATGTGCACTTCCGCCCCTCCTGCCGCCGCCAGCGCGGAGGCATTCGCTGCCTGATCATGGTCGAGCGCATGCGGATAGGGAACAAGCAGTGCTGGTTTTCCAAGAACGGAGAGCTCGGTGACAGTCGAAGCGCCCGCCCGCGAGATCACCAGTTGGGCGCTTGCCAGCCGCTGCGCCATATCGGTGAAGAAAGGCGCGAGTTCTGCCTCGATGCCCAACTCGGCGTAATCCGCCTTAACGCGCTCCATGTCCTCGGCGCGCACCTGCTGCGTAACTCTGATCCGTCTGCGCTCCGGCTCGGCAAGCAATCTGATCGCGACCGGCACGGCATCGGAAAAGAACTGCGCGCCCTGACTGCCTCCAAAGACGAGCAAGTTGAACGGCTCGGTAGGAGTCGGCACGACATATTCCGTCTGCAGTGCGGCAAGAATGGGCTGACGCACCGGGTTCCCGGTAAACACATATTTCTCGGGATGCCCGCTTGCCTTCTCGCTGAGGAAGCCACCCGCGATAGCAGTGACACGACCGCCCAATGCCTTGTTGGCCCGGCCCATCACCACATTCGCCTCATGCACCATGGTCGGCCTGCCGCGCCTGGTCGCCGCATAGAGAGGCGGAAGGGTGGGATAACCGCCGAAGCCCACCACCGCTTTCGCATCGATACGGCCAATGACCTCGCCTGCTCGACGCACGCCACGCCAGATTGTCCAGAACGCGCGAAGCAGCGAAATTGGATTGCGCCCGCCAAGCGTGGCGGCGGGAATCCGATGGACCTCGGTTGCGGGAAATGTTCCGGCGAAACGCTGAACGCGGTCGTCGGTGGCCAGATGGACCTGCCAACCGCGCGCCACAAGTTCGTGTGCGAGAGATTCTGCCGGGAACAGATGCCCGCCAGTTCCCCCGGCCGCCAGAAGAATGGTGCCTTTAGACATCTATAGCACCCGGTTCATTCAGCCGGCACCTGCCGTGAATAGGACGAGAAGTCGAACTGTTGTCTCGTCTCGGGCCGCTTGCGCGTGAGTGCCAGCACCATTCCCATGGAAATGGCGATCGCGATCAGCGACGAGCCGCCATAGGAAATGAAGGGCAGCGTCATTCCCTTGGCGGGCATCAACTGCAGATTCACGCCCATATTGATGATGGACTGCAGGCCAAAGACAACCACAAGTCCGGCCACCGCATAGCGGGTGAAATCGTCCCGCTCCTTAAGCGCCGTATTGAGACCGCGCAGGACGATGAAGGCGAAGATCGCCATGATCGCCAGACAAAGAATGATGCCGAACTCCTCGCCCGCCACTGCAAACACAAAGTCCGCGTGGCTGTCCGGGATCACGCGTTTCACTGTGCCTTCACCGGGACCCACGCCCAGCCAGCCGCCATTGATGAGCGCCTCACGCCCCATATCCACCTGGAACGTATCGCCCTCGCCCGTCAGGAATCGATCGATACGTCCTGCCACGTGGGGAAAGATCATATAGGCCCCGAACCCGCCTGCGATGCCGACGGCGCCGAGCAGGATGATCCAGAACCACGACATGCCGGCCATGAAGAACATGATGCCCCACGTCCCGAGCACAAGTATCGTCTGGCCAAGGTCGGGCTGGGCCACCAAGAGCGCGAGCACCACGCCGAGAAGCAGCATTGCGAAAAAATTCCCCGGAATATCGGGCTGTCTGGTCTGTTCCGAAAAGAGCCACGCGGTGATCACCACGAATGCCGGCTTGAGGAACTCGGACGGCTGGATCGATAGTCCGAAGAAGGAAACCCAGCGCCGCGCGCCCTTCACCTCGACACCGATGTAAAGAACGGAAATCATCAGCACCAGCATCACGCAAAGCATGATTAGCGACAGGCGCCGCACCTCGCGTGTGCTGAGGAAGGAAACCGCGATCATCGCAATCAATGCCGGTATCATGAAGAAGATCTGGCGCGTGGCGAAATGAAAACTGTCGAGCCCGATACGCTCTGCAACGGCTGGGCTGGCCGCGAAAGACAGGACCACGCCCAGCACCATCAACGACAGGAATGCCGCCAGAAACCAGCGGTCAATCGTCCACCACCAGGTCGCAACCGGGCTCTTGTCGGTACGGCTCATCATTGGTGCGATCCTCCGATCAACTGAACGCCATCAATGGCGGCCACGGCCGCGCGAAACGCGTCACCACGGACTTCGAAATTCTTGAACTGGTCAAAACTTGCACAGGCTGGCGACAACAGGACCACCGACTCCGTGTCGCCATCTTCCGTTGCATCCCGCGACGCGTTCGCGACTGCGGCCTCGAGCGTGCCGGAGATTTCGTAGGGCACGGTCTCGCCAAGGGTTGCGGAAAAGGCCGGCGCGGCTTCGCCGATCAGATACGCCTTGGCAATGCGTGAGAAGAATCCGCGCAGCGGTTCTATCCCGCCTTCCTTGGGCAATCCGCCCGCAATCCAGTAGATGCGCGGGAAGCTCGACAGCGCCGGCGCGGCGGCGTCCGCATTGGTCGCCTTGGAATCATTGACGAACAGGACCCTGCCTTTGCGTGCCACCTGTTCCATGCGATGGGCAAGGCCGGGAAATGTCTCAAGGCCCGACTGTATCTCGCCAAGATCCAGCCCGACCTTGAGGCAGGCCGCGACCGCTGCCAGCGCGTTCTGCGCATTGTGCTGGCCGCGCAGAGAGCCGATGCCCTCAAGAAAGGCGATGCGCTCATAGCGGCCGTCCCTGGCCTCCATGAGGTTCGTGCCTTCCGCAAAATAGCCATCGGGCAAGGGCAGCCGTTTGGAGATACGCGATACGGACTTACCGGCACGCTCCAGCCTGTCTGCGATCTGGACGCAGTAAGCGTCGTCTACCCCGACGATGGCCACGTCGCTGCCTGCGACAAGCCTCTCCTTGATGGCACCATAGTGCTGCATCGTGCCATGACGATCGAGGTGGTCCGGGGTGAGATTGAGCAGAATGCCCGCCGTGGGATTGAGGGACGGTGCCAGGTCGATCTGATAGGACGAGCATTCCACGACATAGAAACGGTCGGCCCTTGGCGGATCGAGCGTCATTACCGCGCGACCGATATTGCCGCCCATCTGCGTATCGCGACCGGCGGATTGGAGGATATGCGATGTGAGGGCGGTTGTGGTCGACTTGCCGTTGGTGCCTGTGATCGCGATCAAGGGCGCGTCGGGGGCCGTCGCAATACGCTCGCGCGCGAAAAGCTCGACATCGCCGATTACTTCGACACCAGCACCGCGTGCGAGCTCCACGGACCAGTGCGGCTTGGGATGCGTCAGCGGCACACCGGGCGACAAAACGAAAGACGAGAGCCGTGACCAGTCCTCGTCGCGCAGATTGCCCGTGGCAATCCCCTCACCTTCCGCGCGGGCCACACTTTCGGGATTGTCATCCCACGCAATGACATCGGCTCCGCCTTCCAGAAGAGCACGCGCCGTCGCAATGCCCGAACCTCCGAGCCCGAAAAGCGCTACCCGCTTGCCATTGAAGGTCGTGGCCGGAATCATCTCGCTACCTGAGCTTCAGCGTCGACAGGCCGATGAGCGCGAGAATGACTGCCACGATCCAGAAACGGATCACGACCTGGCTTTCGGTCCAGCCGAGCTTTTCGAAATGATGGTGAATGGGGGCCATCAGGAAGACGCGCTTGCCGGTCAACTTGAAATAGCCGACCTGAATGATGACCGAGAGCGCTTCCATGACGAACACGCCGCCGATGATCGCCATGACGATCTCGTGCTTCGTCGCGACCGCGACCGTTCCGATCAGACCGCCCAGGGCGAGCGATCCGGTATCGCCCATGAAAATCGCGGCAGGCGGGGCGTTGAACCAGAGAAATCCCAGTCCCGCGCCGATCACTGCACCGAGAATGACGGCAAGCTCGCCCGTGCCCGGCACGAAGTGAATCTGCAGATACTCGGCAAATACGGCATTGCCCGAAAGATATGCGATCACACCGAATGATGCTGCGGCAATCATGATCGGCACGATGGCAAGTCCGTCGAGACCATCGGTGAAGTTCACCGCATTGCCGGCACCGACGATCACAAAAGCGCCGAAAGGAATGAAGAACCAGCCGAGATTGAGGATGAGATCCTTGATGAACGGAAATGTCAGCGACGATGAGAACGGCGATTGGCCAGCATTCATGATGAAATAGACCGCGATGCCTGCGACCACGAATTCGATGGCCAGACGCGCCTTTCCGGACAGCCCCAGATGCGATTGCTTGGTGACTTTCAGGTAGTCGTCATAAAAGCCGATCGCGCCGAAACTGATAGCGACAAGCATGGTCACCCAGACATACATGCTGGAGAGGTTTGCCCACAGCAGGGTCGAGATGATGATGCCGGTCATGATCATCAGGCCGCCCATTGTCGGCGTTCCGGCCTTCTTGAAATGCGTCTGAGGCCCGTCCGCGCGGATCGGCTGCCCGCGTCCCTGACGCAGGCGCAGGGAATCGATGATGCGCGGGCCGAACATGAAGACGATCAGCGCCGACGTGATCAACGCCCCGCCGGTGCGGAATGTGATGTAGCGAAATACGTTGAATAGCTGCACTTCGTTCGCAAAGGCGACCAGCAGAGTTAGCATTCCGGTTTCGTCCCCTCTGCCGCGCTCAGGCGCGCTTCTGCCCTGACGGTTGTGCCGAATATTCCCGCAGCAGCAGATCAACCAGCTTTGAGAAGCCGATTCCGTTCGACGACTTGATCATGACCGCATCCCCCGGTCCGATCTCGTTGAGCAGCACGGACTTCAGTTCGTCCACATTGGCACGGTATTCTGTCGCGAGGCTTTCGCCGATCTTGTCGCGGAGCGCCTTCATCTCCGGCCCTGCCAGCAGAACCAGATCGATTTTCATGCCCGACAGAATGTCAGCAAGCGCTGCATGCAGCTTCGGCGCGTGGGCTCCAAGCTCGAGCATGTCACCCAGAACAGCGATGCGCCGGCCATCATCCCCAATGGGCGCAGCGTCCAGCAATTCGAGCGCGACGCGCATCGACGCCGGATTGGCGTTATAGCTCTCGTCGATCAGCAGAAACGGCCCATCGGGATGCTGCAGCATGTGGCGGCGACCGCGACCGTTCGCGGCCTGAAGTGTCGCGAGCGCACGCGCCGCCTTTTCCACGTCGGCTCCGACCAGATGCGCGACACCCAGAACGGCGAGGCAGTTCTGGATGATATGACGGCCGGGAACGCCGATCCTGGCAGATATCTCCTGGTCGCCGACCTTCGCCCGGATGGAAGAACCATTCGAGTCGAGCTTCGCATCGAGAAGCCGGTAGGTCGCTCCCTCGTTCTCCCCAAAACTCTCGACCTTGCTCGCCAAAGCATGACGCGACAGCTTCGTCAGCAGCTTGAAATGGGAATCGTCGCGATTGAGAAGTGCAGTGCCGCCTTCCTCCAGACCTTCGAAAATCTCGGCCTTCGCCTGAGCGATCTCCTCCAAATTCTTGAAATGACCAAGATGCGCGGCGGCAATCAGCGTGATGATGGCGACATGTGGCTTCACCATCGCCGTCAGCGGGCGGATTTCGCCGGAATGGTTCATCCCGATCTCAAACACGGCGTAGTCGCAGTCGGCGGGCAGCCGCGCCAATGTCAGCGGCACACCCCAATGATTGTTGAACGATTTGTCCGATGCATGCACCGTGCCGACCGACGACAGCACATGGCGCAGTGCCTCCTTGGTCGTGGTCTTGCCGACAGAACCCGTCACCGCGACCACCTTGGCTCGCGAACGGGCACGGGCTGCGGTGCCAAGCTTTTCCAGCGCCACCAGAACGTCCGGGACCACGATCTTGGGAACGGAAAGCCGCCCCACCGCCGGCAGCCTGCCCTCGGCAATCACCAGCACGCTGGCGCCCGCCTTCATGGCGGCCGTCGCGAAATCATGCCCGTCCATCGTCTCACCCTTGATGGCGAAGAAGGCCTCACCGGGCTGCAACGTACGGCTGTCGATTGAAATTCCGGTCACGCCCTCCGGCAGCGGTCCGGTCGGACGGCCATCCATGGCCGCGACCAGATCCTCCGATGTCCAAAGATAGGTCATGCCGCCAGTCCCTTCAGTGCATTGCGCACTTCCTCGTGGTCCGAAAAATGGAAGGTTTCACTGCCGATGGTCTGGCCCTCCTCATGGCCCTTGCCCGCGACGACAAGCGTGTCTCCGGCAGCCAGCATGTCGACGGCTGCGTGGATCGCTTCGCGGCGATCGCCGATCTCGGTGGCTCCCGGCGCGGCAGCGAGAATGGCAGCGCGGATTGCCGCCGGCTCTTCGCTGCGCGGATTGTCATCCGTGACGATAACGACGTCGGCAAGCCGTGTCGCAATCTCGCC
Source organism: Rhizobiaceae bacterium (assembly GCA_023953905.1). Taxonomy (GTDB): domain Bacteria; phylum Pseudomonadota; class Alphaproteobacteria; order Rhizobiales; family Rhizobiaceae; genus Arvimicrobium. The sequence goes on from JAMLJA010000001.1 coordinate 318,591, forward strand.
CATGATGGGTCGTTTGCCGCGATCTCTGTCACCGCCGCAGCCGAATACCACCACCACCCGGCCAGTCGTGAACGGCCGTACGGCCGACAGAACGTTTTCGAGCGCGTCCGGCTTGTGCGCATAGTCCACATAGACGGGCGCGCCCGCAACGGTGGACCCGACCAGTTCGAGACGACCCGAAGCACCCTTCAGTTTCTCAAGCGCACCCAGAGCGATATCTGCCGATGTTCCGGTCGCAATCGCGAGCCCGGCTGCAACAAGCGCATTGTAGATCTGGAAATCGCCCGCGAGCGGCAGGTCGATCTCGTGAATGACGCCAGACGCCTCGATCTCCGCGCGCTGCCGATAGCGTTCGTGCTCGACGCGCTTCAGCGTCAGGAAACTGCCACGCCGACCGACGGTCAAAACGTCCAGGCCGGCCCGGCGCGCCACGTCGATGGTCGGGTCGGACCAGACATCGTCAGCGAAAATGACAGCCGGTGAACCTTTCGGCAGCAACGTGTCGAACAGGCGCATCTTGGCCTGATGATAGTGTTCCACAGTGGGATGGTAATCCATGTGGTCGCGCCCGAGATTGGTGAAACCACCGGCCGCCAGCCGCACCCCATCCAGCCGCCTTTGGTCCAGCCCGTGACTTGATGCTTCCATCGCGCCATGGGTCACGCCAGAGGCCGCGAGGTCGGAAAGAAGCTTATGCAGTGAAACCGGATCAGGGGTTGTCAGCGAGCCGTATTCGTTGCGTCCCGGCGCCGTGACACCGGTCGTTCCGATGCTTGCCGCCGCGAGGCCTGCATGCTCCCAAATCTGGCGCGTGAAGGAGGCGACGGATGTCTTGCCGCTCGTGCCGGTGACCGCAACCATTGTGCTCGGCTGTCCGGGATGAAATGCCGAAGCCAGTTGCGAGAGAACGCGGCGCGGATCGTCGACAACAACAGCGGAGGCTCCGGCAGCTTCGATCCGACTCCCCGCGACCACCAGTGCAGCACCCTTTGCCAGGGCGTCGGCTGCAAAGACGGATCCATCGGCTTTCGAACCGGGCACGGCAACGAAGATCATCCCCGGTCTCACAAGACGCGAATCGGAGGTCACGCCGACAACCTCGATCGCCGCCGACGCCAGACCGTCGAGTGGCAGGAGGCCGGCAAGTTCGCTGAGCTTCATTTATCCCCAATCGATGCGATGGAGCGGCGCACCCTCACGCCGCGCGCTCCAAGAGAATCAGTCATCGTATGATGCCATCGTTGCTTCTTTTTCATGGCCGAATTCTGGCTTGACGCCAAGCATCGGGGCGGAGCGACGGATAATGTTCGCGACGATCGGCGCGGCGTTCAGACCTGCTGTCGCGCCCATTCCCGGCTTTTCAGGCTTGGGCTCGTCGACGATCGACAGGACGATGTACTGCGGGTCCTCCATCGGAAACGCAGCCAGGAACGCGTTGAATCGTACCGTGGAGGAATAGCGACCGTTCACCACCTTTTCCGCCGTGCCTGTTTTGCCGCCCACGCGATAGCCGTCGACCTGCGCCCGCCGGCCCGAACCCTTCTCGGCATTCAGCTTGTAGAGGTAGCGCATGTCCTCAGATGTCTTTTCGTTCAACACCTTGGTTGCCTCGGTCATCGCCTCTTCGGCCGATCTTGGGAGGAAGGTCGGATTGAGCAAATAGCCGCCATTCATCAACGCTGCCGCGCCAACCGCCGTCTGAAGCGGCGTGGTGGAAAATCCATGGCCGAACGACGCGGTGATCGAATGAACCTTTTTCCAGGTTTTGGGTTCGGTCGGACGCGCGACCTCGGGCAATTCCGTGGTCATGCGGTCGAGCAAACCGAGGCGATGCAGAAACTCGCGGTGACCCTCAATGCCGACCACGTCAGCCTCGCGAGCCGAGCCGATATTGGATGAGTAGATAAACACCTCTGGAACCGACAGCACGCGATGCTTGCCGTGAAAGTCCCGAATGGTCTGTCGTCCGATGGTGATCGGACGGCTCGCGTCAAAGCGGCTGTTGAGATTCACCTTGCCGGAATCCAGCGCCATCGCTGTCGTGAAACTCTTGATCGTGGAGCCCATCTCGTAGACGCCCGCCGACATACGGTTGAGGCGATCCTTGTCGAGTGCGCTGACCGGATTGTTCGGGTCGAAATCCGGCACCGAGGCCATCGCCACGACCTCACCGGTCTTGGCATTCAGCACCACGGCGCCTGCGGCAATCGCGTGGTAGCGGTCGAGCGCGGCCACGATCTCGTCATGCACGACATGTTGCACCCTGAGATCGACCGATAGCCTGACCGGACGCAGATCGCGCTCGGTCGCAAGACCCGAGGCCTGCAGATCGGCAAGCCCCTGATCGTCGATATACTTCTCGATGCCGGCGATACCCTTGTTGTCGATATTCACGAGTCCGAGAATATGCGAGGCAGTGTCTCCGCCAGGATAGAAGCGACGTTTTTCGGTGCGAAATCCAACGCCGGGAATGCCGAGCGCCATGATGTCGGCCTGCTGCCGTGGCGAAAGCTGCCGACGCAACCACACGAAGCCGGTGCCGCTCTTCAGCTTGTGATAGGTCTGCTCCATGTCGAGATCGGGCAGAACGGTGGAAAGCTTCTCAATGGCTTCGTCTGCATCAACGATGCGGCGGGGTTCGGCAAACAGCGACGCGGTATTTATATCCGTCGCCAGAACTTCGCCATTGCGGTCGACAATATCCGGACGCGCGGCAGTGACCTGCGAAACCGGGCCACGGCCTTCATCCGGCTCCAGAGCGCCGAGATAGACAAGGCGCCCGGCGATGGTGCCATAGATGGCGAAGAACACCGCCATGGTCATCATCACGCGATTGCGCGGGTGGCCTCCGCTGGACTTGCGCGCGCCCTCGACGACGATCGCGTCTTCTGCCGCTTTCGATCTTTTCCAGAGGTTCTTCATTGCGGCACTGCTCCCGTCGTGACCGGATCACTCTCGCCAGCCACCATATCCGCACCACTCGCGACGAGGTCCTCAATGCTCAATGGCCGCTCCGGAAGCTCGCTGAGCTTCACGATCTGCGTGGGTTCCGTGGTCTTGAGGTCGAGTTCTTTCTCGTAAATCTTCACCAGTCGGTCGAGGCGCGCGGGCTGGGTCAGCAGGCTCCAGTCCGCTCTCAGCACATTGATCGTGTCTTCCTCATAGCGGATCTGCGCCTGAAGCTTGCGGATCTCCGACATACGGTCCTCAGCCTCGTGCTTCACCTTGTAGGTGAACGCCGCAGACGCCACGATGATACCCAAGATCACGATGTCACTGGTGCGGAACACGCGAATTACCTCTCTTCCGAACGCAGGATTTCTGGCAGGCGCGGCAGGCCGAAAAGGCCAAAATCAGCTCCGCGCGGCGGCTCTGACGTGCGCACGGCAGCACGCAGTTTTGCCGAGCGGGCACGCGGATTGGCCGAAATCTCGGCATCGCCAGCCCCCAGCGCCCCGCCCCGCTTTTCAAAAGTCTTCGCCAGCGCAGCAATCTCGGGGAGATAGCGCGAGCCGGCCGGGTTGCTGGATCGATCGGCAATGAAGCGCTTGACGATCCGGTCTTCCAGCGAATGAAAGGTCACCACCGCAAGCCGTCCGCCCGGCTTGAGAGCGCGTTCCGCCGCAAAGAGCGCCCGTGCGAGTTCGCCAAGCTCGTCATTGACGTAGATGCGCAGCGCCTGAAACACCCGCGTGGCGGGATGAATCTTGTCCTTCGGATTGCGCCCGATATGCGTTTCGATTGCGTCGGCCAGTTCCAGCGTCCGCATGAAAGGCTTCGTGGCCCGACGTTTCTCGATCATGCGCGCGATGCGACCGGCGTGTCTTTCCTCACCGAGAATGCCGAAAATGCGCGTGAGATCCTCGGGCTCAAACCGATTGACCACATCAGCGGCAGAGGTGCCAGACTGGGCCATCCGCATGTCAAGCGGGCCATCGAAGCGGAAGGAGAACCCACGTTCCGCCTCATCAAGCTGCATGGACGAGACACCGATGTCGAGTACAACGCCGTCAGCCGCACCGACAGCCTCGTCAAGCTGGGAAAAGGCGCCGTGCACGAGGCGAAGTCTCCCACCGTAAGCCTCCACCATGGACGCGCCGGCCGCGATGGCGTCAGGATCGCGATCGATTGCGACCACGCTTGCGCCGCGCTCGAGTATGGCTCCGGTGTAGCCACCCGCACCGAACGTGCCGTCGACGATGACCTCCCCCGACATTGGGGAAAGCGCTTCCAGCACTTCGTTCAGAAGAACCGGAATGTGGCGGACCGGTCCGCCAACGGCGATATGATCTTCGCCGTGGTCCGCCATCATTCCGATCTTCCCGGCGTTGCCGCAGCGGCCCGACGCCGCGCCAGCAGTCTCGCCCTCACTTCCGCACCATAGGCGCGAAACTTCTCCGGCTCCCATATCTGGAAGACCTTGCCCTTGCCCACAAAGGCGACATCCGTCGTGATGCCCGTATGTTCGCGGATGAAATCCGACACGGTAATGCGACCATCCTGATCGAGCTTCAGGAACGCACCGTCGCCGTAGTAGAAATAGGCCAGATCGTCCGCCGTCTGCAGCAGCGGATCTTCCTGCGCGATACGCTCTTCGAGACCGTCGAGAAGATCCGGTCCACCGACATCCAGAGCCGGCACTTCCAATTGGCGTATCGCATAAAGCTCGGAGTAGCCGCGCTTCTGGACGATGGTACGAAACGGCGCAGGCACAGAGACGCGCCCCTTGGCGTCGATCCTGTTCACGGCACTCGATAAGAAGCGATCCATCCGTTTCCGCGGCGAAGAATGCCGACTTTCCCCTGTCTATTCGTCGCGCTGCACCATGGTGGCCCAGCCCCCACACAACCTGCCTGTCTCTCTCAAAGCTCCGCTGCTCTCCGGCCAATTCGACCGTCGATCTGGCGAACGCTTCACCCGCTACTGCAACAAGAAGTTGATTGGTTTCATGGGGTATCATGGGACAATATGGGCGTCAACGGGACAGTCATTTACTATTCACGCTAAAGGCAGGGATGAGACGGATTTCGCCTCTCCCTGGATTTATGGTCCATTAAGACTAACGAAGAGTTATGAACGGCTCGGCAGGTTGCATGGCTGCCAAACGGGCCGTAGACCGTGCCCGAAATCAGGGTGAAGACATGAACGATCAATCCAAACGCGCAGCCGAGCTCGCGCACCTGCGCGGCCGCAAGCTCAGCAAGGGCGAGCCCGTTCCGCTGCCCCTGACAATGGCATCCATGTACCACCTGCCCGGCGATCCCGAAGGATTCCGGCAATATGGCCGCTTTAACAACGCGACCTGGGAAGCCGTTGAGGAGATGCTCGGCCATCTCGAACTGGCCGAGGCCCTCGCCTTTCCATCGGGCATGGCCGCCATCTCGGCGGCCTTCTTCAGCCTTCTCAATACCGGCGACCGAATCCTTCTGCCATCCGACGGCTATTATACGCCGCGCATGCTGTCGGAGCGCTTTCTCAAGCCGTTCGGCATCACGGCCGATCTGCGCCCGACCGGCGCGTTCCTGGAGGGCGGATTTGCGGGATATCGTCTGGTGTTCATCGAGACGCCTTCAAATCCCGGCCTGGAACTTTGCGATATCGAAGAAGTGGCAAAGGCGGCACATGCTGCCGGGGCGGTTGTCGTCGCGGACAACACGACCATGACGCCTTATGGGCAACGGCCACTTGATCTCGGTGCCGATATCGTCGTCTCGTCCGACACAAAGGCCACCAACGGGCATTCGGATGCGCTCTTTGGCCATGTCGCCAGTCGCGATCCGTGGTTGCTGTCGGCAATGCGGGACTGGCGCAAGCTCTCAGGCGCCATTCCCGGTCCTTTCGAGGCGTGGATGGTCCATCGCGGACTGGAAACGCTCGAGGTGAGGTTCGACCGCATGTGTCGGTCAGCCGAGATTATTGCGCCCAGACTGCAAGCCCATAGATCCGTCGGAACCGTGCGCTTCCCCGGCCTTCTGGACGATACGTCCAACAACCTCGCCCGCGTGCAGATGCAACGCTTCGGCTTCCTGATTGGACTCACGCTGGAGTCCGAGGAGCTCGCGGAACGCTTCATAGATGACTGCAGGCTGATCCAGCCGGCCACCTCTTTTGGTGGCGTCCACACTTCTGCAGAACGGCGGGCGCGATGGGGCGACGCCGTGGCGCCTGGCTTTGTTCGGCTCTCGATTGGCTGCGAGCCGACCGAAGAACTTTGGGATGCGCTTGAGACGACGCTCAATCATCTGAACGCGTAGCGGCAACAGCCGTCTAATGCCATAGTCGGCGCACCGACCCGAAAGCGCTGATTCAAAACGTGAGTCGTTCGAATCAATACATTCAGAATTGCCCGCAACCGATTCGAATCCCTGCACGATCAGGGCATCGAATCGCAGAAGTTATAAGCGCCAGCTGGCCTGTAAGCCGGGTTCTGTATGGCCTCGACGCTTGTGGCATCGAGACGCGGCGACCATTCATCTTGGGCGGGCATTGCTGCACGCCTCACGCAACCTACCCGGACGGTGAGCCGAAAACTGCCCTCGAAGGTTGCCCCTCGTACCGTCCCTATTCGGTTTTGCTCCCGGTGGGGTTTACCGTGCCGCTCCCGTTGCCGGCAGCGCGGTGGGCTCTTACCCCACCCTTTCACCCTTACCCCGCCAGCAAAGCGGCTCTTGCGTTGCGCAAAAAGCTGCTTTGCAGGCGGGGCGGTCTGCTTTCTGTGGCACTTTCCCTGGGGTCGCCCCCGCCGGACGTTAGCCGGCACCGTGTTTTCATGGAGCCCGGACTTTCCTCACGCATCGTCTTTCGACATTGACGCGTGCGGCCGCCCGGCCAGCTGGCCCCCGCAGTTATGCTGACGGACCGGGCAATGCAATACCATCGAACCCAACAAATCAGGTGCGAATGGGCCTCACGCGCCGCCCATGAGACGCTTCACCTTTGCGCAGTAGGCCGACGAGCGCTTGTTCATGCGCTTGGCCGCATGACCGGCATTGTATTTGAGGATGGTGCCGCAAGTGGTGCCGCCGCTGAGTTCGTGGGCCATCGACAGATATTTGAGACCGAACTTGATGTTCGTATCCGGGTTGAAAAGCCCCTTGGTCGAACCGGAATACCCCATCATGCGCGCCGTCGCCGGCTTGATCTGCATAAGCCCCACCTCGCCGGCGCTCCCTCGTGCATTCGGGCGGAAATTGCTCTCGACATGGATCACCGCATGCGCAAGCGACATGGGCACACCATAGGCGGCGGAGTATTTCGCGATGATATCGCGATACTGGCTTCCAGAAGCTTCCACGGACAGGTTTGATTTTTTCGAGGCCTTCTTGCCCTTCTTGCCTGTCGATGCCGATTTGGCCGTGTCTTTGGCGTTATCATTCTCGCCGCAACCAAACAGGTAGGGACATTTTTCCTGCGTCACCGCCGGCGTGGCCGGTTTCTTTGCAGCCCGCATGCCGTGGCTGGACGAAAGTGAAAGTTCCGACCGCGAGGGCCGCTCTGCCGCGTTTGCGGCAAAAGTCATCACGGCGGCGGCACAGGCCACCGTCAAAACGCTTGCGATTTTCATTGTGCTCCAAATTCTATGCGATGCGCGGCACCAGAATGTATGCCCGCCAGGCTTTGTTCTTGGATCCGTGGGAGGTCGGACCCGGCTTAGAGCGCAGGTGAGTGACCGGCGAATGAGCGGCAAAAATGACTTGGCCAGTCACGTTCTGATAGCATTTGAAATAATGCGTGAACGCGCCGGAGAGCTTTCAGGATGAGGCTGGCTGAAGCGCCTTGAGCAGTCGGTGAAGTGTCTCAATGGTTGACATGTCGGCCACGCCGTCGACCAGTTCAGGCCGAAAATGCCTTTGAAAAGCAGCAACTACGGTCTGTGTGACAGCGTCGAACGCACCGTTGATTGCGATGCCGTAGCCATAAAGCGCGAGCATCGATTGCAACGCCTCAACCGGCTTGCCGCAATCACCGTTCGCAAAGAAGCGCCCGCCTCCAATTGGAACCGCCGCGACAAAATGACCAACGCCCGCAGCCGAAAGCTTACCCCACGGAAACCGTTCACCGGGGTCGACTTTGCGTCCAGGCGCCACATCCGAATGCGCGAGAATACGTTCTGGGCGGATATTGTGACGGCCAATTATGGCCTTGCACAAGGCAATGACGGCCGCGATCTGAACATCCGGAAAGTCGACATAGCCGATCTCATGGCCAGGATTGACGATTTCAACGCCGATCGAACAGGAGTTGATATCGGTCGTTCCCCGCCAGAAACTCTTGCCCGCATGCCAGGCGCGATCACTCTCACGCACCATCTGAACAACGCGACCGTCCTCATGAACGATATAATGCGACGAGACTTGTGATGTAGGATCGCAGAGCCAATCCTCTGCTGCCATTCCGGTTTCCATCCCGGTGTAGTGAAGGATGAGCATATCCGGCTCAAATCCTTCCTGCCGCGCTCCGAAATTCGGAGATGGCCGCACATTTGCGTCCGGCTGATCGGGAACGAAGCCGCTCACAGGCGAAGTCCTTTTTCGATCAGTTCATACGCCGCGTTGATGGACGCGATGCGCGTTGTCGCGAGAGCGATGAACTCTTCCGGGACACCTCTCGCGATCAGCCTGTCCGGGTGGTGTTCTGCCACGAGCTTGCGATAGTGCTTTTTCACTTCGTGCATGGGCCGACCGCGTTCGATACCGAGCACCACATAAGGATCGGATGCGCCAAGGTTCACATGCCGGGCCAGAATGCTTTGATAATGGTCTTCCGAGATTTCGAAAATCTCGGCAATGCGGTGAAGAAACCGCCCTTCCCTCTCGTGCAACACGCCATCAGCTTTGGCGATATGGAAAAGGCCGTCCAGAATATCTTCCAGCATCAGGCAATTACGCTGACCGGAGCCACACATCTTCGCCATCTGCGACGCGTAGCTTTCGAACCCCGCGACATCTGCCTGCGCGAGCCGATAGAGACGCGACACATTGCGCGCCTCCTCCGGCGGCACCGAAAAAATTTGGCGAAACGCCCGGATTTCATCCTGCGTGACCACGCCGTCCGCTTTAGCCATCTTCGCTGACAGCGCGATCATGGCAACTGAGAACGCCACCTTTCTGCGCGTTTCCGGATCGCCCAGAACTGCGTCACGAAATGCTACAGTAAGATCAACCACACCCGCGGAAGCGGATGTCGAGACGCGCAGCGCGAACTCTCCAATGCGAGACCAGATAGACATAGCCGGTCTCATAGAGGGCTTTCGCGCACTCTTGAAGCGTCTAGATCGAAATGTTGTCGCCCCAGACGAGTTTTAAGAACGCAGTCGGCCGGACAAATGTCCGGCTGTCGTGGTTGATCGTGAATTTCCCGGTCTACTGAGCGGGCGCAGCAGGAGCAGGATCGGCGGGAATCGCGGGATCAGGCTCCACAGGCTGCATGGTCGGCGCAGCCGGATCGGTAACAGGGGGTGTGGTGCTCTGCGTCGTGGTGGCATCTGTTCCTGAGCCACTGTCACTGCACGCCGCTGCTCCAAAGAGCGCGATAGCAGAAACGGAAGCAAGAATGAGCTTTCTCATGACATTTCTCCTTCTTCATACTGGCAGCCGTTTGCCCGCCTCAACAACGCACACGAAAGTGTGAAGTTCATTCACATCAACTTACAGATTGAAAAAGAACGTCAAAGATTTGCCTCCCCTTTTCCCACAGCTCGCAGGGCAGTCATCTGCCAACTCTAGAGACTTGCGGCGCTCCGGGTCGCCTGATCATACTGTCCGGAGAGCGCCCGCATAAGCGCTGCGGCCGCACTGATCTTGCCGTCCTCCATGTCGATACTGGCGACTGCTTCCACCAGAAGCGCTTCGCGAACCTCCCTGTATCGTCTGCAAGCCTCCGCACCGGCTTCCGAAACCCGAACAGTCTTCTCGCGTCCCCGTCTGCCGGTTTCCACGAGTTTCATGGCCGCCAGCTTTTTCACCGCATAGCCCACGACATGCGAGTCCTCGATGTTGTACATCAGGCAGATGTCGGCCTGCGTCTTTTCGCGCCCCCGATGGTTCGCGGCATGCAGGACAAGGACGTCCATTGCCGTCAATCCGGAAATGCCTGCCGCATCGGAACATCGAACCAGCCACCGATGAAAGGCGTTCCCGAGCAGCGTCAGCGCGAATTCCATCTCGGACAGCGCCGGCACGGCACCGTCAGCGAGATGCGAAGCCGATACAACCGGACCAAGCCTGACAGACATCAGAGATATCCCCGCAATCGTTCATCGATAATTTGTTGACGTTTTATCGTCGATTTGTTTTTAACGTCATTGGCACGTTTGTCCAGCCATGGAGCCGAGAACCGATGATTGCGAAGACCTGGGATTTCTGGATCGATCGCGGCGGTACATTCACCGACATTGTCGGCCGGGCACCGGACGGCAGCCTGCATCCTCGAAAGCTGCTCTCGGAGAACCCTGAGGCATATCGCGATGCAGCGATCCAGGGCATCCGCGACCTCCTCGGCGTTGCCACGGATGCTCCAATCAACCCGGACGCAATCGGCACGATCAAGATGGGAACGACAGTTGCCACAAACGCGCTTCTGGAGCGCAAGGGCGACCGGGTGCTGATGCTGATCACCAAGGGTTTCCGCGACGCCTTGCGCATTGCCTATCAGGCGCGGCCAGACATCTTTGCCAAGGAGATCATTCTTCCCGAGCAACTCTATGAGCGCGTTATTGAGGTGGATGAGCGCATTCGCGCCGATGGCTGTGTCGAGCGGCTTCTCGATGTCGCAGCCGTGAAACCGCAGATAGATCAGGCCAAGGCAGATGGTTTCGATGCCGTCGCTATAGTCCTCATGCACGCCTGGAAACACTCGGAGCACGAACGCGTGCTCGCTCGTGTATGCCGAGACATGGGGTTCGGCCAGGTCTCCGTCAGCCATGAAGCCTCCCCGCTGGTGAAACTGGTCGGTCGGGGCGACACCACGGTTGTGGATGCCTATCTGTCGCCAATCCTGTCGCGCTACGTGCGACAGGTCGCAGACGAGTTGGGCATAACGCCCGAGACATCGGCAACGCGCCTCATGTTCATGATGTCGTCCGGTGGCCTAACCGCTGCCGATATGTTCCAGGGCAAGGACGCGCTGTTGTCAGGCCCGGCAGGCGGCGTGGTCGGCATGGTCGAGACCGCCAGAATTGCCGGCTTCAACAAGGTCATCGGCTTCGACATGGGCGGTACATCGACTGATGTGGCCCATTACGATGGAGAATATGAGCGCGCCTTCGACACGGAAGTCGCCGGTGTTCGCGTGCGCGCACCGATGATGCGCATCCACACAGTCGCCGCAGGTGGCGGCTCGATCCTGCATTTCGACGTGGGGCGGTTCCAGGCAGGGCCGGATTCGGCAGGCGCCAACCCCGGCCCCGCCTGCTATCGTCGCGGCGGACCGCTGGCCGTCACCGACGCCAATGTCATGCTCGGCAAGCTTCAGCCGGACTTCTTTCCAAACATCTTCGGACCAGGACAAGACCAGCCGCTGGATACGGATATCGTCAGGCGCGAATTCCGCGACCTTGCCGACAAAATTGGCGACGGTCGTTCGCCGGAGGCCGTAGCGGAAGGTTTCGTGACCATCGCCGTCGAAAACATGGCCAACGCGATCAAGAAGATCTCGGTGCAGCGCGGTTATGATGTCACCGAATATCTGCTGAACTGCTTTGGCGGCGCCGGCGGGCAGCATGCATGCCTCGTCGCCGATGCACTCGGCATGGAAGCTGTGTTGATCCACCCGTTTTCCGGCCTGCTGTCTGCCTATGGCATCGGCCTGTCGTCTGTCTTCGCGTCGCGTCAGCAGGCCGTACTCCTGCCTCTCGCCGAAGCGTCACTGACCGAGATCGGCGAAACGATCGAGAGCCTGCGCGGAGCGGTTGTTTCCGAGCTGGCGGCGCAAGGCATCACTGGTGACGCTGCGTCCACCCGACCAATTCTGCATATTCGCTACGATGGAACGGATACGGCACTGCCTGTCGATTTTTCCGCCGGTTCACTCGGTCAGGCAGTTGGCGATTTCGAGGCCGCCCATAAAGCGCAGTTCGGCTTTATTTATGAGAACAAGTCGATGATCGTCGAGGCGGTTGATGTGGAGGGCGTCGATACGTCCGAAAAGGGTCGCAGCGAAATTGATTCAGAAACTCAGGATCAGGCCGCAACGGCTTCGGAAACCAGACAGATCTTCGCGGAAGGCGCATGGCGCGAGAGCGGCGTCTTTCATCGCGATCGGCTAAAGCCGGGTCACAAGGTCTCCGGTCCGGCATTGATCATCGAAAGCCACCAGACCATCGTTGTCGAGCCGGGCTGGCAGGCGGAAATCTCGTCGAAAGATCACGTTCTGTTGCGCCGCGTGGAGAGAAAGGCACGTGCGTCAGCAATGGGCACGGACGCCGATCCGGTCATGCTGGAGGTGTTCAACAATCTGTTCATGTCGATTGCCGAACAGATGGGTGTCACCCTTCAGAACACGGCATATTCCGTCAACATCAAGGAGCGCCTCGACTTTTCGTGCGCGGTCTTCGATCGCAACGGCGCGCTTGTCGCCAACGCTCCGCACATGCCCGTCCATCTGGGTTCGATGGATCGCTCCGTCGAAACCATTATCCGCCTCAATGAGGGGAACGTTCATCCCGGCGACGTATTTGCGCTCAATGCGCCTTACAATGGCGGCACGCACCTGCCCGACATTACGGTCGTGACACCGGTTTTCAACGACGATCGGAGCCAGATCCTGTTCTGGGCAGCGTCACGCGGGCATCATGCCGATGTGGGCGGAACAGCCCCAGGCTCCATGACGCCTCTTGCGACGACCGTCGATGAAGAAGGCGTGCTGTTCGACAATTTCCGGATCGTCGAGCGCGGCAAGTTTCGCGAGGCGGACCTCGTCACACTGCTGACCGACCATCCCTACCCGGCCCGCAATCCCCATCAGAATGTCGCGGACCTCAAGGCGCAGATCGCCGCCAACGAAAAAGGCGCCGCCGAATTGAGGAAGATGGTCACTCATTTCGGACTGGATGTGGTGGAAGCCTATATGGGCCATGTTCAGGACAACGCCGCCGAAAGCGTGCGGCGCGTTCTGGAGCGCCTTCCAGAGGAGTCTCACTACGACTATCCGACCGATACCGGCCAGACGATCCGCGTGAAGATCACCGTCGACCGCCAGAAACGCGAAGCGACGGTCGACTTCACTGGTACGTCGCCAGTCATGAAGAACAACTTCAATGCGCCCGAGCCGGTCACGCGCGCCGCGGTTCTTTATGCGTTTCGAGTCATGGTCGAAAGCAACATCCCGATGAATGCGGGCTGCCTGAGACCGATACGCATCATTATTCCTGAGGGGTGCATGCTGCGACCGAGCTACCCCGCCGCTGTCGTCGCCGGCAATGTCGAGACGTCCCAGCACGTCACGAACGCCATGTTTGGCGCGCTCGGCGCACTGGCCAACGCGCAGGGCACGATGAACAATCTCACCTTCGGCAACAAGCAGTACCAATATTACGAGACGATCTGTTCCGGCTCGCCCGCCGGCCAGACGAATGCCGGACGGGGGTTCGACGGCGCGTCGGGTGTGCACACTCATATGACGAATTCACGCCTGACAGACCCAGAAATCCTGGAACTGCGCTTCCCCGTGCTGCTTGAAGATTTCCATATCAGGAAAGACTCCGGCGGGCGGGGAAAATGGCGCGCTGGCGATGGCACGAAGCGTACGATACGGTTTCTCGAGCGAATGGAATGCGCGATCCTGTCCTCGCATCGCAACCGTCCGCCCAAAGGTCTTGACGGTGGTGACGACGGAGAGGTCGGCAAGACCGAGATCCGGCGCAATGACGGACGGATGGAAGCGCTGAAAGCCTGCGATCAGACCACGTTGGAAGCCGGTGAGGCAGTGATCGTCACGACACCGACTGCTGGTGGATTCGGCCGCCAGTAAAAAAAAGCCACCGGCTCACCTCAGTCTAACGCGTTAGCAATGGCTGCCAGCAACCGCTGAGGCTTATAGCCCAGTATTGAGGGAGTCAGGCCGAGCCTCAACACCACCAGACCTTTCGACGGCGCAATCGCCATTGATTGCCCGTCATGGCCGATCAGCCAATAGGCATCTGCGGGCACAGATTCATCCGCGTTGGGCCCACCGGGTCCGCGCAGCCATAGCTGGCCTTTGCCATATGATCCATTCGACGCGGGTGCCGGTTCTCGCATCCAGGATACGAAACCCGGCGGCAGGATCTCATTGCCGTCCCATACTCCGTCCTGCAACAGAAACTGCCCGAACCGCGCCCAATCCCGCGCGGTCGCATAGAGATAGGACGATCCGGCGAATGTACCGCTCTCGTCGGCTTCGAACACAGCACTCGACATGCCGAGCGGATCAAACAGCGCATGTCGCGGCCACGCCAAAGCGTCCGCTCCCGCCGCATCCTGCCAAAGTCGGGATAATATGGCGGCAGTTCCGCTCGAGTAATTGAAGCGTTGTCCCACGCGGGCTTGCAGCGGCTTGGAGGCAGCAAAGGCGGCCATGTCAGGCTCAAGGAAGAGCATCCGCGTGACATCCGTGACAGCGCCGTAATCCTCGTTGAAGGCCAGCCCGCTCGACATGGCCATAAGGTCGGCGATCGTGATCCTGGCGCGATCGTCGCCCCTCCAGACATCCAGCAGGTCAGACGCCCCGATATCCATCCGACCCGCCTTGACGAGTGTTCCAATGATCGCGGCATTCACCGTCTTCGTCATCGACCAGCCAAGCAGCGGTGTCTCGGCCGAAAAGCCCTCACCATAGCGCTCTCCAACAATTTTCCCGTCATGCACGACAACGACAGCGCGCATTCCGGGCCCGGTGAGCATCGGATCGTCGAGAACGTGCTGCAGCGGGGGATTGTCCGCCAAAGTCACGAGATTTCCCTGGGGCCACGGCAATGTCGATGCCGGCTGGTTGTTCGACGCAAGCTGATCAGTGGCGCGCACCTGCTCCACATCGCCATTGGGCACTGTTGCGCAGCCGAGGCCATCACGCGCAATTGCGGTGCCCTTGCCGAACACACCCAGCAAACCAGCCGTCACGGATCGCGTGTCTTCATCGACGCCGACCCTCATGATCCTCAGCAGCGGATGGCCTGGGGCCTGAACGTCATTGCTCAAGACTTCGCGCGCGTCTCGCTTGGCCAAGAACACGTTCGAGCAAACGATCTTGGCTGCATAGGCGCTACCGACGCGAATCAGTTCCGGCGGTGCGAAGAAGAGCCAACCGGCTCCCGCCACAACGATTGCCGCGAGCAGCGCACCCGCCAATTTCACGACACGACCAATTCGTGGCATAGCCGGTCTCCCTTGAATTCTGCCGGTCCGTCATGGAATTGCCGGGTTTCTTCCACAGTTTCAACAGAGCGTGACAGGTCGATGAACCGAATTTCAACCATGTTCGGCAATCTACCGGGGGAGCGCTGCGGCTCAGGGCTGCTGCAATCTATTGGGGAAAGCGAATATGAGACGTCGGCTGGCTTTGCTGTGCGCCTTGGCTCTGATGTCAGGCTGCACGACCTCCGACATCATGACGCCCATGGGCGGCAGTTCTGCTTCCGCGCCGATCAAGGTAGAACTCGCCTATCCGCGCTTCAACGACAGCGATCCGCATCAGTGGGAAGCCAAGAAGCCGACGCAGTATGCCGTCCACGGCACGGACGTCTCGAAGTATCAGAACTCGATCGACTGGCACACGGCAAGGAAGAGCGGCATTTCCTTCGCCTTCATCAAGGCGACGGAGGGCGGTGATCGCGTCGACGACCGTTTCGAAGAACACTGGCGTGCGGCGCGTTCGGCTGGAGTGCCTCGGGGAGCCTATCATTTCTACTACTTCTGCCGTCCGGCGCGGGAGCAGGCAGCGTGGTTCATTCGCAACGTGCCGCGCGAGAATGGAGCCATGCCGCCGATCCTGGACATGGAGTGGAACCCGAATTCGCCAAGCTGCAAGCTGCGCCCGCCCGCCGCAACAGTGCGCAGCGAAATGAAGACATTCCTTCAGATCGTCGAGCGCCACTACGGCAAGAAACCGATCATCTACACATCCGTCGACTTCTTCGACGACAATGACCTCTCGACATTTCGCGGCTATCCCTATTGGCTCCGTTCGGTCGCCGGACATCCCGAAGAAAAATATGGGAGCCATCCGTTCACCTTCTGGCAGTATACCGGAACAGGCGTCGTGCCAGGCATCAGAGGCGATGCGGACATCAATGTGTTCAACGGCAGCAAGGCCGCCTGGAGCAAATGGCTGAAAGCCAACGCACACTGATTTGGGCATGACGTTGACCGGTTGATCAGCATACCGCCCCGTGCGGCTTTCACGAAGGGCGCAATTTCGCCTAGAATGATGCGACAAGCATAAGCGCCTGCGTAGAAAAGGACATGTTTTGAAGAAACTGCTCGGTCTTGCCGCATCGTTTCTTGTGGTTTTCCTGTCCAGCCCGGCCCTGGCGCAGAGCTGCGGCGGGGATTTCGCCGCATGGAAAGAGGTCGTCCGATCTGAAGCGGCCGCCGCCAATGTCGGCGCCGCCGGTCTCGCGGCGCTTGATGGGGCGGCGATCGAAGAGAAGGTCCTGCAGATGGACCGCGCCCAGCACGTCTTTGCCCAGACGTTCATTGAATTCTCCGATCGGATGATTTCGGCTTATCGCCTCAAGCAGGGCGCGGCAAACCTCAAGAAGTACCAGGAGATTTTTGCGCGCGCGGATGCGAAGTTTGGCGTTCAGCCGCCCGTCATCGCTGCATTCTGGGCGCTGGAAACAGATTTCGGAGCCGTTCAGGGCGATTTCAACACGCTGAACGCGCTCGTCACGCTCGCACATGATTGCCGTCGACCGGATCTGTTCCGCCCCCAGATCGTGCCACTGCTGACGCTCATTGATCGCGGCGAATTACCGGCGGACGTGAAGGGAGCATGGGCCGGCGAAATCGGCCAGACCCAGATGCTGCCTTCCGATATTCTCAAGCTCGGACAGGACGGCGACGGCGACGGCCATGTCGATGTTCGCAAGGACGTAGCCGACGTCATCCTGACCGCCGCAGCGAAAATTCAAAGCAAAGGCTGGAAGCGCGACGAGCCCTGGATCGAGGAGGTGCGCGTTCCCGACGAAATGCCTTGGGAGGAGACCGGCCGCACAAACAAGCTGCCGCTTTCCCAATGGGCTCAATGGGGCATCACCCGGGCCGATGGCGGCGCGTTGTTGGACAACGGTTTGAAGGCGGGCCTTGTTCTGCCCATGGGTCGCAAGGGTCCCGCTTTCCTGTCCTACGACAATTACGATGTGTTTCTGGAGTGGAATCAGTCAGCGACCTACACGCTTACGGCCGCCAATCTTGCCGCCCGGCTTGCAGGTGAGCCGGCCTTCGACAAACGAAACCCGGAGCCGGGCCTCGGTATAGACGACATGAAGGTGCTCCAGCAGAAACTGCAAGCACTGGGATACGATGTGGGTAAGGTCGACGGGATTTTGGGCGTGAACACGCGCGAAGCCATACGCAGCGAGCAGAAGAGACTTGGCATGCCCATCGACGGTTGGGCAACGGCCGAGCTGCTGTCAGCGATCTAGCGGTCCTATGCGAATGTGGACCTTCTAGTCCGCCATGGTTTCCAGGCTTGCGAAGCCCTCAACGGCTCCACCCTCTTCGAAGGGTGTCGTGACTTCCACAAATGTGTCCGGATAAAACCCGTTGAAACGTGTGCGCAGGGACAGCGAATAGGCGCCGATGTTGCCTATCTCGATCCAGTCGCCCGTGTCGATTGTTTCCGGCAGCCAGAATGGTCGCGACAAGATATCAACGGAATCGCAGGTCGCACCGCATACCTTGAAGGGCACGATGTTCGCGCTGTCTCCATTGCGCGACCGGATCGCGGGATCTGGAATGATGCGAGCCGGCAGCGTGATCTTGCCGGTCCAGCTATCGGACAGAGAAGCCCATATACCGTCGTTGATATAGAGCCGCCTGCCCTTGCGCATAAGGACGCGGACGATCAGTGAGAAGGCACGGGCCACGATCACGCGGCCCGGCTCGGCCACCAGCGGCATCTCGTGAAATCCGTATTCTCTGATGTCCCCGGAAAGACGCGACATGATCTGACCGAGCGACGGCATATCCGGCTTGCGCTTCCGTGGATCTTGACCGTATTCGGCAGGGAAGCCACCCCCAACATCCAGCCCGACAATATCGAAGCTGACGCGATTGCGCACCCAGTCGGCTGACGCCAGCGCACGCTCATAGGTGTCAGGGTCTTCGATCTGGCTTCCGACATGAAAGCACAGTCCAACCTTGTATCCGGTCCGGTTCAAGCGTTCGGAGAGCTCCACCGCATAGGCAGGTCCTGCCCCGAACTTTTTCGAGAGTTCATATGCAGCCGATCCCTTTGTCTGGATGCGGACGAAAACCGTGATCTGACCGGGATCTATGTCGAGTGCACGCACCACCCGCGTCAGCTTGGTGATCTCGTCCTCATGATCGATCGAAATGACACGGATGCCGTACTTCTCGAGGGCAAGTCGGATATGCGACTGCGCCTTGACGGGATGCATGTAGAGCATCTCTGCATCGGGCGAGACTTCCCGCACAGCTTCGAACTCACCGGGAGAGGCGACGTCGAATGCCGTAACCCCAGCCTCGACCAGCGTTTTCAGAACGAGCGTCTCGCCGTTCGTCTTGACCGCGTAGGCGGTCTTGCCTGGGAACATCTCCATGAACCGGCGGCAGTCTTCTTTCAGAACCGCGGGTCTGAAACAGTAGACAGGATCGTCCGGCCGGAGTTCGTGGGCCGCTGCCCGCGCGTTCTCGAATCGCTGCATCGTCATCCCTCAGGTTGGCAACTTGCATAGCCCATGCGCAAGGCCGGCAAAATGGCAGAGGAGTCAAACTTCGGCTCTCGCGCGAAACATACGTTGGGAAAGTTTATTTCGCCGCGTCGCAAAACGGGTGGCGATCTCAGGGGTTCCAACCTACGCATCGGCGCTCATGAAGGACCGGAGTGATCCATGTCGTCGCCTGTAAAAGCTGTTCGGATGTCGTTGAAGGATTGGACCATGCTTTTGGTCCTCGGGACGGTCTGGGGAGCGACTTTCTTTTTCGCCCGGATTGCGCTGGTCGAAGTGGAGCCACTGGTGCTGGTCCTGTTGCGGGTGTCGATTGCCGCCGCGTTCCTGCACATCTATCTGATGGCGAGCGGGCAATCCTTTGCGCAGGCCCTTCCTCATGCGCCGGCCTTCTTCCTTCTCGCTTTGCTCAACAACGTTATTCCGTTCTCCCTGATATTTTCCGGGCAGACACAACTTGGCGCCGGCGTGGCAGCGATCCTCAACGCGACCACCCCATTCTGGACCATCCTTCTCGCCAACCTGATGACGGCCGACGAAAAGCTCACATGGAACAAGATCGCGGGCGTTGGCCTCGGTGTCGCGGGTACGGCCATCATGATCGGTCCAAACGCTTTCAGCGCGCTGGGCGGACCCATCTGGCCGAAACTCGCGCTGATAGGTGCGTCGCTCTCCTACGGATTTGCCCTGATCCTCGCGCGACGTCTCGGCAAGGTTGCCCCCACCGTAGTTGCGACGGCGCAGCTTACCTGTTCAACGATCCTCATGATCCCGATCGTCGTGTTGTGGCATGGCGTCGCTGATATCCTGGATGTCAGCCTGCATGCATGGAGCGCGATTATCGCAATGGCGCTGCTTTCGACCGCCTTTGCCTACATTCTCTATTTTCGCCTTATTGCTTCAGCAGGCGCCACGAACGCTTCACTGGTCACACTCGTCGTTCCCGCCAGTGCGATACTGCTCGGCACGGTGTTTCTGGCGGAGCGGCTGGATCAGGGCGAAATCGCCGGCATCGCATTGATCGCGCTTGGATTATTGACGATTGACGGTCGTCTTTTAGGAAATCTGTTGATCAGACGGTCAAAGATTTTTTAGTCGGCTTTTGGCGATCCGAATTCCTCAAGAAATACTGTCCTCTAGCGACGCGAGGGCGGTCTGGATTTCCACAAAGATGCCGCAATGCAGCAAATTTTGCGCTTGCGCGCCGCTCGAACTGACTTAGAATCCGAAGATAGTCACCAAGAGGAGGCTATTCATGGGACTAGCGCGACCAATCAATGCTCTAGTGATTTGTGCTGCGTTCGCCTTCATAGGCGCCCTTGTTCTTGGAGTACTTCCTTGACCGCAGGGCGGTCCTGAAGTGGGTCTCAGGCGACGTGATTTGGAAAGGCCGGCTTTGCCGGCCTTTCTGTTTTTCACGCTGCATTGGGTGCAGCCATACTCGCCGCAACAGGCTGGGCGCGAATGCCGATCATATGACATATGGCAACCGCGAGATCGGCGCGGTTCATCGTGTAGAAATGAAAGTCTCCAACGCCGCGCTCCACCAGATCGAGCACCTGCTCGGCTGCGACCGCCGAAGCCACCAGTGCATGCGTCTGCGGATCGTTATCCAGCCCCTCGAAGCGCTCGGCCAACCAAGCGGGCACGTGCGTTCCACAGCGTGACGTGAAATTGGCGACCTGTTTGAAGTTGTGAACCGGCAGGACGCCGGGCACGATCGGGATATAAATGCCAGCCCGCCGCGCACGCTCGACATACCGCTCGTAGACATCGTTGTCGAAGAAGAACTGGGTGATCGCCCGCGTCGCCCCATTGTCGACCTTGCGCTTCAGCATATCGATGTCCGTGGCAAAATCGGGACTTTCGGGATGCTTTTCCGGATAGGCAGACACCGATATGTCAAAATCGCCGATGGCGCGCATTGCGGCAACGAGTTCCGCACCATTGGCGTATCCGTCCGGATGGGGCCGATATGCCGCCCCGACGCCTTCCGCCGGATCCCCGCGCAGCGCCACGAAACGGCGCACACCCATGTCCGCAAATGCGCGAATGACGGCATCCACCTCACTTCGCGGAGCGTCGACGCAAGTCATGTGCGCCGTGGGTGTCAATGATGTCTCGTTCAGGATGCGGCGAACGGTGCGCTCCGTCCGTTCGCGTGTCGAGCCTCCCGCGCCGTAGGTGACCGAGACGAATTGCGGGGCAAGCGGTTCGAGCCGTTGCACCGTCTCCCAGAGTTTGCGTTCCATGTCATCGGTCTTCGGCGGGAAGAACTCAAATGAAACGCGAATTTTCTCGCCGATATCGGGGCGCCGTGACAAACGGAACTGACTCATCACGCGATTTCCTTCTGCAATGCTTGGTCGGCCTGATCGGCCATGAGGATGCGGCGGTCGCGACCGACCCAGATCTTGACTGTCAGGCCGCCTTGCTGTGCCGTCGGCGCGATGTCGCGCGTTGTTTCAAGATCGACGCCCGCTTCCGCAAACCACTCGCCAATCTGGCGGTCCGAGATTCCGAGACGCTGATGCGCATGCTCATCGCGCAGCGCCTCAAGGGCGTGCGGCGCAAAATCCACGATCAGGAGACGGCCCGAAGGACGCAACAGGCGCGCAGCTTCGTGAATGGCGAGAGCCGGGTTGTCGAGGAAGTGGAGCACCTGGTGGATCGTGACCAGATCGAATGCATCGCGATCTACCGGCGGAGCATAGATGTCGCCCAACCGTATCTGCGCGTTTGCAACGCCTGCCCGATCCAGATTGGCACGCGCCACCGACAGCATCTCGCGTGACATGTCGATCCCGATGCCACGCCTGTAGAGGGGTGCGAACAACTCCAGGAGCCTCCCCGTACCCGTCCCCAGATCGAGCATCGCCTGGAAAGGCATGCGTCCCACAAGTTCAAGCATGGACGCTTCCACCGCTGCATCCGATGCATGAAGCGACCGTATGTGATCCCAACTCGCCGCATTGTCGCTGAAATAAGCGAGTGCGCGCTCCTGCCGCCGCCGCTTGACGGAGGCCAGCCTCTCGAGATCGCGCTCGACCTGCGGATCGCTGCAACGAATGCGTCCGACCAGACCCTGCACGAATTCGCGCTCGGCATCCGCGTCAGTCAGCCGGAAGAACGCCCATGATCCTTCCTGATAGCGACCGATCAGGCCCGCTTCGAGAAGGAGCTTCAGATGTCGGGAAACACGTGGTTGCGACTGGTTCAGGATCTCCGTCAGATCAGATACCGTCAGGTCCCCGCGCGCCAGCAAAGCCAGAATACGCAAGCGGCTGGATTCGGCGGCGGCCTTCAAGGTATCAACAAGGACTTCGAGTTCAACGTCGGGTCTGGTAGCCATAGCAGTTCCAACTAGATATAAACATATCTTTATGCGAGAATTTCTTTCCATGCAATCCGCGATGTCGCCGAACGGCTGGAAAATGTCGCTGCGATCGGAGACACCATGCGTCTGACGGAACAACGCGAGGGCGAAATCGCTCTACCCTTCGACCCCGGCGCAGACCTTTCCGAGTCGGTGTGCTTCATCGGGCGGGTAAAGTCGCCATGGCAGACACGCGCGGAGTGCCCGAAAAACATGGCGGCGGCGCGGGAGACGGGTCAGACAGCGGCAGTCGAGATCGACGCGCCCTACCGTCAGGGTTTGATTGGCCTTCAGGGGGTCAGCCATATCATTCTCCTGTCCTGGTTCGATCGTTCTCAACGGAATCTGATTGTTCAGAAACCGCGACATGCAACGGAACCAAAAGGCGTTTTCGCGTTGCGATCACCCGTCAGGCCCAATCCGATCGGCTTGCATGTTTCAGTCGTGACGGCTTTGGATGTTGAGGCGGGACGCATCGAAATCGACGCCATCGATCTGCTCGACGGCACGCCGATCATCGATGTGAAGCCCTATTTCGCTTCGATTGATGCATTTCCTGGGGCGGTTCGGTCCTCGACATGATCGCCTCCACCGAACGCCGGCGCGCGATCGACAAGGCGCTCACCCTGCTGATCCCCATGGCGCCCTACATCGACGCCGAGCAGATCAGGCAGGATGCCGGCGCGCGCCATATGAAGACGCTCCCGCCGAGCATTGCGGTATGGCTGGCGACAGTCGCCCATGTCCGCCATCAGCATACCGACTATGACAGCCTGATGGACGAGGGGTACGACCGCGACGCCGCCAGATTCTTCGTGCTGGATGACGTCAACGCTGTGCTGACAACATGGCGGGCGACCCGGTTGCTCGATCCCGATGACAGTGAAGAGTAGCGCTACGGTCTGTAGATCCACTGCTCCGGCACGCGAACCGAGACCTTTTCGCCCGCGTGAATTGTACCTGGCTTCTCGACCCATGCGACGAGACCCCGCAAGCGCCTGGCCTCCTTCGCAAAGAGCAGCGCGCCAGCCTGAGCATCCGACATTCCGGCATTCTGGGCGAGAGAACGGCCCGCAATTGCGCAGGGCGCATTCTGGCGGTCGACCTTCAGAGTGACCCCACCCTCGAAGAACAGCAACGTGGCGGATGGCAACATAGACAGAGTTGAAACGCCATCGATGACGAGGTTTGCGCCGATCCATTCGGGCCTGACTTCGGTGATGCCCATGCGAGATGCGACCGTCGCCAGTTCGTCAGGAGCCACCAAGGAAACCTGACGTTCGTTGCGCATCTCCGTACCTCGCGGATACCAGGGTTCGCGTCCGCCCGAACGTCGTGTAATGCCGGCATGGAAGTCGCCGTCAATTCCCTCGAAGCCGAGCCTGAGTGCCTCCGTCTGGCGGGTCTCAAAGTGATTGGAGGCCGCGATCAGCAGGCCTGCAACCTTGCCCTCCAGCTTACGACCCGGAACGACCTCGATTTCGGATTGCAGCAGTTGCAACTGAACAGACATTGAATACCCTCGATTGCGCCACACGCTAGCGATGCACTGCGCGGCCTTCCAGTCAAAAGCAATGATCGTTGTATCAGCTACATAGATCGAGGACGCTCAGAGCTTCTTGAGAAGCGCCGCTCCGATGGAATAGCCCGCGCCAAATGCGCAAAACAGCCCATAATCCCCGGCTGAAAGATCCCTCCGATTCTCCTCAAGCGCAATAATTGCGCCGGCGGCGGCGGTATTGCCCAGGCGATCAAGCACCATGGGCGCACGATCGTGGTCGGCCTCATGGCCGAGTGAGAGCTTCAGAATCATCGCATTCATGCGGGCATTGGCCTGATGCAGCCAGAACCGGCGCATCTGGGCGGGCGTCAAATCCTGACGCGCCAGAAAATCGGTGATGAAGCGATGGGCTGCAACGGTGACTTCCTTGAAGACCTTGTTGCCAACCTGCGTGATCATGTTTCCTTCCATGTCGACGACGGAAACGTCTTCCTGTCCGGCCCGCACGAGAAAACCGAAATTGGTCCGGATATTGTTGGAAAACTGGGTCCAGGTGTCACTCGCCAGAATTTCGAACGCTCCCTTAGGCTTGGGGCCCTCCTCCATTGCTTCCACCAGCACGGAAGCCGACGCATCGCCAAAGATGAAGTGGGTTTGCCTGTCACGAAAGTTCAGCTGACCGGTTATGATCTCCGGCGACACAACAAGCACACGGCGGTGCCCGCCCGCGCGAACGAGATTGTACGCGATATGAATCGCGGCTCCAGCCGAGGAACACCCGAGATTCATGTCGAATGCGGCACCCCTGGTACCCAGTGCGTTCTGGATCTCGATGGCGATGGCCGGATAAGGTCGCTGTTGATGGGATGAGGCGCAGATAACCAGATCTACGTCGGCCGCCTCCCGCCCAGCATCTGCCAGTGCCTTGCGCGCCGATGCGACGCCGAACTCTGCCATGACGGAAAGCTGGTCATTCGGGCGGGGCGCGATGCGCGGCGTCATGCGTTCTGGGTCCAGAATGCCGTCCCGCACGAGAACGTGACGATTTCTGACACCCGAGGCATAGACGATGAAGTCGCTGTCCGACTTTTGCAGGAGAGCTTCGCCATTGAGACAGCGTTTGGCGTTTTCCCGATCGACCCAAACATTGAAGCTGCCCACCAGCTCTTCATTGCTGATCGAGGCTTCAGGGATTTCTACCCCGACGCCACTGAGAACTACACGCTTCATGCCGGCCCGATTCCGCACGATCGTCTCCCCTATTCAGGAAACGCCGCCCCTCATGGTTGCTTGACTGAAGCCTTTAGGCCCGGCAGCGGCCTATTGGGAAGGGCCCCCTGCATCACGACATGTTTCGCGTTGATGCAAAACCCTCACCAGGCGCAGATCTGGGTGCTGGTTTCTGTGTTGTCCCAGCAGGCGCGATCGCGGCGGCTTCGAATGTACTCGCCGGGCAATGAGACGCTTCCGCTCCCGAAATCCGCAAAGCCATAGGCGCGTCCGCTTCGGTAAACCTCGATCACATAGGCGGGTCGTCCAGGGGCCTGAATCCGGAAACTGCCCGCCCTGTCGAGCCCGCGGAAATCGCATGCATAATAGCCGTCGTCCGTTGTGAAGCACTGCGCGGGTTTGGCGACAGCTCCGGACACGAGCAGGCCTCCAAATGCCATCGACAGTCCGAACACGATACGAGCATTCGCGATACCCATTGCGCCTCTCCCTTGGGTCGACCTCTGCATCCTCGTGTCACATCAGCCCGCCCGTCAAGACGGATGTTGAGTGAAGACGTGTCAGACCAGATAGGATTGAGCCGTTCCTGAGCCACAAACAAAAATGGCGCGCGGCATTTTCCAATGCGACGCGCCATGGAAGGGTCTCCGCGAACTTAACGCGTCAGGCGCTTATAGGTCATGCGATGCGGATTGAGCGCATCGGGACCGAGGCGGCGAACCTTGTCCTTCTCGTAATCCTCGAAATTGCCTTCGAACCATTCAACATGGCTGTCGCCCTCAAAGGCGAGAATATGCGTGGCGAGACGGTCGAGGAACATACGATCGTGGCTGATGACCACAGCGCAGCCGGCATAGCTTTCGAGCGCGTCTTCGAGTGCGGCAAGCGTTTCGGTGTCGAGATCGTTGGTCGGCTCGTCGAGCAGCAGCACATTGCCACCCGTGCGCAGCATCTTGGCCAGATGCACGCGGTTGCGCTGACCACCCGAGAGGTTACCAACCTTCTGCTGTTGGTCGCCTCCACGGAAATTGAACGATGAGCAATAGGCGCGGGTATTGGCGTCGAACTTGCCGAGCTTGACCACTTCTGCACCGCCGGAAATTTCTTCCCAGACCGTCTTGTTCGGGTCCAGCGCATCGCGGCTCTGATCGACATAGCCGAGCTTCACCGTCTCGCCCACCCGATCGGTAACCTCGTCGGGCTTTTCCTGCCCCGTAATCATCTTGAACAGCGTCGACTTGCCTGCGCCGTTCGGCCCGATCACGCCGACAATACCGCCAGGAGGCAATTTGAAGGACAGATCCTCGATCAGCAATTGTTCGCCGAAGCCCTTGTTGATCCCATCGACCTCGATCACGACATTGCCCAGACGCTCGCCATAGGGAATGACGATCTGCGTATCGCTTGGCCTGCGGCCATCCGCCTGCTCGATCAGTTCCTCAAAGGCCTTGATGCGGGCCTTGGACTTGGTCTGGCGGGCCTTGGGGATGGATGCGATCCACTCGCGTTCGCGCGAAATCGCGCGCTGGCGCGCGTCGTCCTCACGGCCCTCCTGCTTGAGCCGCTTTGCCTTGGCTTCGAGATAGGCGGTGTAATTGCCTTCATAGGGAATGCCGCGCCCGCGATCGAGCTCCAGAATCCAGCCGGTCACATTGTCCAGGAAATAACGATCGTGGGTGATGAGCAGCACGGAACCCTTGTAGGCCCGCAAGTGCTTTTCCAGCCACGCCGTCGTCTCTGCATCGAGATGGTTGGTCGGCTCGTCGAGAAGCAGAAGGTCCGGCTCGGAAAGCAGAAGACGGCACAAGGCCACGCGGCGGCGCTCACCACCTGAGAGGGTCGTGACATTCGCATCCTTCGGCGGACAGGACAGAGCTTCCATCGCCATCTCGACCTGCTGCTCGAGATCCCACAGGTTCAGGCGATCCATCTCGTCCTGCAGCTGGGCAGACTCATCGGCCGTCTCATCGGAATAATTCATCATCAGCTCGTTGTAGCGATCGATGATGGCGGTCTTCTTGGTAAGACCTGACATGATGTTCTCGAAGACCGTTTTGTCAGCGTCGAGCTGAGGCTCCTGCGCGAGATAGCCGACAGTCGCACCTTCCGCGAGCCAGGCTTCGCCGCTGAACTCCTTGTCCAGCCCGGCCATGATCTTGAGAATGGTAGACTTACCCGCGCCATTCGGCCCCAGAATGCCGATCTTGGCATCGGGATAGAAGGAGAGATGGACGTTATCGAGCACCTTCTTGGTGCCATAGGCCTTGCTCAGACCCGACATGTGATAAATGAATTGGCGTGCCACGCGCGCTGACCCTGTATTCTATCTTCGATGAACGGAGGTTGGGCGCTATGTAGGCGAGGATGGCGCAAACGGCAATCGCTTTTGCGCCAATCTGTCTTGGCAGAGGTCGACTTTCAGTCGAAAACTAGCCCAGAAACGTATCGTAGAGCAGCTTCACGTTCAGCACGACAATGATGCCGGCAACGACCCATGCAACGGCCGCGGTCCACCGCGAAATCACGAAAGCACCCATTTTCTTTCGATCAGAAACAAACATAACCAGCGGGATGACCGCAAACGGCAGCTGCATCGACAGGATGACCTGACTGAGCAGCAAAAGCTCCGCCGTGCCCTTCTCTCCATAGAGATATGTGACGATGATCACCGGAACGATCGCCAGACCGCGCGTCAGCAGACGCCGCGCCCAGTGAGGCAGCCGAAGACGCAGGAATCCCTCCATGACGATCTGGCCGGCGAGGGTTGCCGTGACCGTCGAGTTGAGCCCCGACGCCAGCAGCGCGACGGCAAACAGGGTCGACGCGATGCCGAAGCCCAGCAATGGCGACAAAAGCTCGTGCGCCTGCTCGATCTCGGCAATGTCTGTGCGACCGCTGGCATGGAATACGGAGGCTGCAAGTATCAGGATCGCCGCATTGACGAAAAGTGCGAGCATCAATGCGATTGTGCTGTCGGCAGTTGCCCAGCGGATCGCCTCGCGCTTGCCCTTGTCGGTGCGCTCATAGGCGCGCGTCTGCACGATAGACGAATGTAGATAGAGATTATGCGGCATGACCGTCGCGCCGATGATGCCTATGGCGATATAAAGCATAGCCGGGTTGGTGACGACTTCTGTCGATGGCAGGAAGCCTGAAAGCACGGCCGCGATAGGCGGTGCCGCCGCAATGATCTGGATCAGGAAGCAACCCGCAATGACGATCAGGAGCGAGACGACAAAGGCCTCCAGATAGCGAAAGCCCTTCTTCATCAGGTAAAGAAGAAGAAACGCGTCGAGCGCTGCAATCATCGCGCCAGCAATAAGCGGAATGCCAAACAGCAGGTTCAGCGCGATCGCGGTGCCGATCACCTCCGCCAGGTCACACGCTATGATGGCCAGTTCACAGGCAACCCAGAGCGAAAGATTGATCGGACGCGGATAGTGGTCGCGGCAAGCCTGCGCAAGATCCCGCCCTGTTGCGATACCAAGGCGTGCAGCAAGCGATTGCAGCAATATCGCCATCAGGTTCGACAGAAGGATGACCGTCAGCAGCGTGTATCCGAACTGCGATCCCCCGGCGAGATCAGTCGCCCAGTTGCCCGGGTCCATATATCCGACCGACACCATGTAACCCGGTCCGGCAAACGCGAAGAAGCGACGCAGCCACAATCCACCACTTGGGATGGCCACGCTGGCGTTGACTTCCGGCAGGCTCCTCTGCGCCTCGTTGTCGGATACGGCGTAACGCCACCCAGTCGTTTCACTCATGTTTAGGCAGGCTCTTGGCTTGAAGCAGGACGATATCGGACAAATACGCCCAGATCTCCAAATATGCAACAGGCTATATTTCTTAGACCATGCTTTTCAATTAGCCCCATTTGGAGGCAAGGCTTGACGTTGCAGTCCGCACTCGATCTGGTCCGCGGCAGGAGAAAGCCATGTCATTTTCCGACACGATCACTCTCAACTCGCCCACCGGCGCGGTTCTGAGCGTCAATTTCAGGCTTGCGGAAACGAGTCCGCGCGGCGTCTTACAGATCAATCACGGGCTGGCCGAACATTCGGCGCGATACGCCCGTTTTGCCGAATTTCTGGGCGCCCACGGCTTTCACAGCTATGCGCATGATCACCGCGGACATGGTTTCACAAAGGCGCCCGATGCCCCTCTGGGTCGGTTCTCTGAGCAAGACGGCGCGGGAAAGGTGATTGCCGACACCCATGCCGTGCACGGCCATATCGCCGCCCGCCACCCCGGCTTGCCGGTCATTGTCTTCGGACATTCAATGGGGGGTTTGATCGCCGCCAATTATGTGAGGTGCCACCCCGAACATGTGTGCGGTGCCGCAATCTGGAACGCAAATTTCTCGGCGGGCATGCTCGGACGTCTTGCCCGGGCAATCCTGGCCTGGGAGGCCTTCAGGATGGGTTCTGACGTCCCGTCACGAATGCTTCCACGCCTGACTTTCCAGGCATGGGGTGAGAGCATCGCCGTGCCACGTACGACGGCGGACTGGCTCTCACATGATGCTTCAGAAGTCGACGCCTATATCGACGACCCGTTGTGCGGATGGGCACCAAGCATATCCATGTGGCGAGATGTTTTCGATCTCATCTTTGCCGGAGCAGTCATCCGCAAGTACCAGACGGTCCCGCGTGACATCCCCATCAATCTTGTTGGGGGCGCAGAGGACCCCGCAACAGATGGTGGCAAGGCCGTGGCTCGGTTTGCACAGAATCTTCGACAAGCCGGCTTTTCGAATCTCGTTTCAAGGATTTATCCGGAGACCCGCCACGAATCCCTCAACGAGTTGAATCGAAACATCATCATGCAGGATCTGGTGAACTGGCTGGACCTTGTGATTCCAGCGCGCTGACGCGCGCGTTTTGGCGACATTCACGTGACATGACCGCAGGTCATTGCTAGAGCCGGACCAAAAGAGCAGGAGTTCCATGTCCAGTCCACCTCTCAAAGGCATCCGTGTCATCGAACTCGCCCGCATTCTGGCCGGTCCCTGGGCAGGCCAATTGCTTGCCGATCTCGGAGCAGACGTCATCAAGGTGGAAAATCCGAATGGCGGCGACGACACCCGGAAATGGGGTCCGCCCTTCGTGACGGGTTCCGACGGAGAAAACCTGTCTGCCGCCTACTATCATTCCTGCAATCGCGGCAAGCGCTCGATAGCGCTCGACTTCGCGACGCCAGATGGCGCGGAAACCGTCAGGAAACTTGTCGCCACGTCCGACGTAATGATCGAGAACTTCAAGCTCGGCGGCTTGAAGAAGTACGGTCTGGATTATGATAGCCTGCGCGTAATCAACCCCCGGCTCGTCTATTGCTCGATCACAGGTTTCGGCCAGACCGGACCCTACGCGCCTCGCGCCGGCTATGACTTTATTATCCAGGGCTTGTCAGGCCTGATGTCGATCACTGGAGAACCCGGTCGCGAGCCCCAGAAAGCGGGCGTCGCCGTCAGCGACATCTTTACCGGCCTGTATTCCGTGATCGCCATTCAGGCGGCGCTCCGACATGCAGAAGCGACCGGACAAGGCCAGCATATCGACATGGCGCTGCTGGATTCGCAGGTCTCCGTGCTCGGCAACCAGAACCTCAATTATCTCGTCTCTGGAATCGCGCCCGTACAGATGGGCAACGCCCACATGAACATCGCGCCTTACGAGGTTCTGCCTGTCGAGGATGGTCACCTGATTCTAGCAGTCGGCAATGACGGACAGTTCCGAAAGCTATGTACGATTCTTGCGCTTGATGAGTTGCCGGTCGACGAACGGTTTGCAACAAATCCCGCACGCGTCGCCAATCGCCACGAACTTCGCCCGATCCTGATCGAGCGCCTTGCATCCTGGAAGCGCGGCCCGCTTCTCACTCAGCTTGAGGCGGCTGGCGTGCCGGCCAGTCCCATCAACAATATTCAGGAATCCTTCGCGGACCCACAAGTGAAGGCGCGGGGCATGCGCATGGACCTCGATGACGGACATGGTAACATGTTGCCATCTGTTCGCGCTCCGATCGTGATGTCGGAAACTCCCCTTGCCTATGAACGACCATCGCCGAGGCTCGGCGAACATACCGACGAGATACTTGCCGAACTGGAGAAAAGGGCATGACGCGCACGGGTGGCCAGTTGATCGTCGATGCGCTGGAGGCAAACGGCGTCGAGCGGCTTTTTTGCGTGCCAGGTGAGAGCTATCTCG
The DNA here is from genome assembly GCA_023953905.1 of Rhizobiaceae bacterium. Classification (GTDB taxonomy): domain Bacteria; phylum Pseudomonadota; class Alphaproteobacteria; order Rhizobiales; family Rhizobiaceae; genus Arvimicrobium. The sequence goes on from JAMLJA010000001.1 coordinate 349,796, forward strand.
CCGTGCTCGACGCGCTACACGATTCCAAGATCAGCACGATTGTGTGTCGCCAGGAAGGCGGCGCGGCGATGATGGCGGATTGTGAAGGTCGGTTGACGGGCAAACCCGGCATCTGCTTCGTGACGCGCGGCCCGGGCGCCACAAACGCGTCGGCAGGTGTTCACATTGCGCGGCAGGATTCGGTTCCAATGATCCTGTTCATCGGGCAGGTCGCGCGCCGCATCAAGGAACGGGAAGCGTTTCAGGAAGTCGACTACAAGGCGTTTTACGGCTCGATCGCCAAGTGGGTTGTCGAAATCGACGATGCCGGCCGGATACCGGAACTGGTGACGCGCGCTTTTGCCGTGGCCACCTCGGGACGGCCGGGGCCGGTCGTCATTTCGCTTCCCGAAGACATGCTGACCGACGAGGTTGACGCGGTGAAGCCGCTGCCCTTCACACCGGTCGAAACCCGGCCCGGCGCGCCGGAAATGGCAGCGCTCCAAGACCTGCTTGAGCAGGCTGAACGCCCTTTCGTCATCCTCGGCGGAACGCGCTGGACGGAAGCGTCCGTCAAGCAGATGTGTGGCGCGCTGGAAAAATGGTCGCTGCCTGTTGGCTGCTCCTTCCGTCGGCAGGCACTCTGCGATCAACTGCATCCGAGCTATGCCGGAGATGTCGGCATCGGCATCAATCCCAAGCTCGGAACCTATATCAAGCAGTCGGACCTTGTCGTGCTGGTCGGCTGCCGCTTCGGCGAAATGCCGTCGTCAGACTACACGCTTCTAAGAAGCCCCTACCCTGACCAGAAGCTGGTGCATGTCTATCCAGACCCCGAGGAACTCGGCCGCGTCTATCGCCCAACAGTCGCGATCAATGCGACACCCGCCGCATTCGCGGAGACATTTGCAGCGAGCAGTCCAAGCAGTACGCCCGTCTGGGCGGGCCATACCGCAGAATTGCACCAGAGCTATCTGGAATGGTCGACACCCCCGTCAACAGGACCCGGGAACGTGCAGATGGGGCCGATCATGTCCTATCTGGAAGGAACGCTTCCGGAGGACGTCATCATCTGCAACGGCGCCGGTAACTTCGCGACATGGATGCACCGCTTCCACCGCCATCGCCGATTCAACACGCAGGCAGCGCCGACATCCGGCAGCATGGGTTATGGACTTCCCGCGGGAGTCGCCGCCAAGCATGTTTCGCCCGAACGCGAAGTCATCGTCTGGGCGGGCGACGGAGATTTTCTCATGCACGGGCAGGAATTCGCCACTGCGGTGCAGTATGATCTCCCGTCATCGTGGTCATCCTGAACAACGGCATCTACGGCACAATCCGCATGCATCAGGAGCGCGAATATCCAGGCCGTGTGTCTGGCACCACCCTGAGAAATCCGGATTTCGCGGCCTATGCGCGCGCGTTTGGCGGGCATGGCGAAACGGTGGAGGCCACTGACGAATTCGCGCCAGCCTTCGAGCGCGCGCGTGCCAGCGGCAAGCCTGCCATCATCGAGATCAAACTTGATCCGGAAGCGATCACGCCTGCAAAGACGCTGACCCAGATCAGGGAAAAGCGCTAGGCGCCAGGTCTGCTGATGTAGAAAGGGGCGGTTGCCCGCCCCTTCCAAACGTCATGCTTCAGGACAAAGCCCTACTTGATCGCCTTGTCCGTAATGACCGTCGTGTAACCGCCTTCCGCAGGCTTGGAGATGATCTTCTGGTCGAGCAGCGCCTGAGCGGTCCGCTCATAGGCGGCCGGGATCAGCTTGCCATCGGCGTTGTCGATGAGCTTGGCAACCTCGCCCATCATGCGCTTCTGGTGGTTTTCGTCCTGACCGCCATTCTCGACGACAATGTCGGCAGCCTCGTCCGCATTTTCAGTGGCGTATTTCCAGCCCTTCATAGATGCGCGCACGAAACGCACCATCTTGTCCTCGAATGCGGGATCCTTGAGCTTGTCTTCCAACACATACAGGCCGTCCTCCAGGAGATCGTTGCCCATTTCGGTGTAGTTGAAGACGATCAGATCGTCCGGCTTGTAGCCGGCATCGATCAATTGCCAGTACTCATTGTAGGTCATCACGGAAATGCAATCGGCCTGCTTCTGGATCAACGGCTGCACGTCGAAGCTCTGCTTCAAGACAGTGACGCCATCGGGCCCGCCTTCCGTTGCATATCCAAGCTTGTTCATCCACGCATAGAACGGATACTCGTTGCCGAAGAACCAGACGCCCAGCGTATGGCCGGGAAAGTCCTTCTCGGTCTGGACTGCGCCGTCCTTCGGGCAGACCAGTTCCATGCCAGCCTTCTTGTAGGGCTGTGCGATATTGACCAGCATCACGCCCTTGTCGCGCGCAGCCAGCGCACCGCCCATCCAGTCCACGATCACATCGGCGCCGCCGCCTGCGATCACCTGCTCAGGCGCGATATCGGGGCCACCCGGCTTGATGGTAACATCGAGGTTTTCTTCCTCGTAGAAGCCCTTGTCCTTGGCGACGTAGTAGCCGGCGAATTGTGCCTGCGTGACCCATTTGAGCTGCAGCGTCACCTCATCGGCGGCCATCGCTTGGGCGGCTGCGAGCGACATGGCGCCCGCCAGCAGGGATACGATCGTTTTCTTCATCCTGTTACCCTCTGAAGTTGGTCTATCCACCACGGACAGACGGATGCCAAAATGTGGCTGCCCTTTCGATCAGGGCCACCACTCCATAAAAGACCGAGCCCGCTATGGCAGCAACAGCGATCTCGGCCCAAACCATGTCGATGTTCATTCTTCCGACCTCGGTCGAAATCCGAAAGCCCATGCCGACAACCGGTGTACCGAAGAACTCAGCGACGATCGCCCCGATAAGGGCCAGTGTCGAATTGATCTTCAGCGCGTTGAATATGAAAGGCGCGGCCGCTGGCAGACGAAGCTTGAAAAGCGTCTGCCAGTAGGACGAGGCATATGTGCGCATCAGGTCGCGTTCCATGGCGCCGCTGGCAGCCAGACCGGTGACCGTATTCACCAGCATCGGGAAAAAGGTCATTATAACGACGACAGCCGCCTTTGAATGCCAGTCGAACCCGAACCACATCACCATGATCGGCGCCACGCCAATGATAGGCAATGCCGAGACCATATTGCCGATCGGCAGCAGCCCGCGCCGCAGGAAATCGACGCGATCGGCAAGGATGGCGACAGCAAATCCCGCACCGCAACCCAGAACATAGCCGATCAGCACCGATTTGAAGATCGTCTGCCGCACGTCTGCGGCCAGCACAGGCAATGAACTGGCAATGCGGACCCCGATTGAACTTGGCGGGGGCAAGAGAATGAATGGGATGCCGAATCCACGCGTCGCCGCTTCCCAGATGATCAGCAGCCAGGCACCGAATATCGCGGGAATAACGAGACGCAATGTCCATTCAAGCGAGCGGTTTGTGGTGCGTATGCCTGAAAGAACGACCACCAGCCGCCAGACAAGAAGCCATCCAGCTGCGATCAGCAGGAAGAACGGCGCAAGCGCGCTGCCTTCGTAGCCCATTATCCCGGTCAGGAGCAGCCATGCGGCGAAGTGGGCCGCAAACAGGAGGATTACGGCCTCACCCCAGACGGAGAGCCGGATCATCGATGCCAGCGCGCCAAGCACCAGCAGCCCCACGACAAGGCCGCCGGTACCCATGAACGGATAGTCAATGACCGCCGCAGGATTGGCGCGCGCTTCAAGCTCAAGCGTACTCATCCCCGGCAGGGCGAAAGCGACAAGGCAGCACACCAGTGCAGCGACAGCCTGCCATGAAGGGCGCAACATCCTCATGCCGGTCGCGCTCCCATCGCCCGCTCCACCAGCCTGCCGGTGAGATCGACGATCGTCACCAGCAAAGCGGCGACCACGGACCCGGCGACGAGGGCTGCCCAGATGTCTATGGTCTGGCTGTAATAGGCGCCCGCAAGAAGTTTCGATCCGATGCCTGCAACGGCGCCAGTGGGCAGCTCGCCAACGATCGCACCCACGAGGCTTGCGGCAACCGCCACCTTCATGGACGCAAAGAGGAAAGGCACGGAAGCCGGCACGCGCAGCTTCCAGAAAGTCTGCGCCTTGCTGGCATTGTACGTGTGCATAAGGTCAAGATGTGTGAGTTCGGGCGATCGGAGCCCCTTCACCATTCCGACTGCTACGGGAAAGAATGACAGATAGGTCGAGATCATCGCCTTCGGAATAATCCCCGTGACGTTGACCGCTGCCAGAACCACGATGATCATCGGCGCGATGGCAAGGATCGGAATGGTCTGAGAGGCAATAATCCAAGGCATGAGGCTGCGCTCGAGCGCCTTGATGTGGACGATCCCTACCGCGATGAGAACTCCGAGCGCCGTGCCAAAGGCAAACCCGAGAACCGTGGAAGAGAGTGTCACCCACGAATGGTAGACTAGACTGCGATTGCTGGTGACCTTGCGCAGAAAGGTGTTCTCAAAGACGTTTTTCGCGACCTGATGCGGCGCGGGCAATGTGGGCTTTTGTTGAGACAGAGTCTGCCCAACAAACTGGGAGAACGTGACATCGACATCGCCGCGCCTGTTGAGGTCGCGCTGGAACGGCGCGTTCATTAGGATCGCGCCAGCATACCATATGACCAGCAGCACCAGCAGAATGGCACTCACCGGCCAGATCTTGTCGCGAAACGACATCATGTGCGGACCGCTCCGCCCAACTCGCGCTCAATCCTCATAGGAATGCCCTGCCCGCAGGCCTTCGCGAACCCTATGGGCAATTGCCAGGAATTCGGGGGACTCACGTATGTCCAGCGGACGTTCGCGAGGCAGCGACGATTCGATCACGTCCGTCACGCGGCCAGGGCGCGGCGACATAACGACGATGCGCGTCGAAAGATAGACCGCTTCGGGAATCGAGTGCGTGACAAAACAGATCGTCTTGTCCGTCCGTGCCCAGAGCTTCAGCAACTGTTCGTTGAGATGATCGCGCACGATCTCGTCCAAGGCACCGAACGGCTCGTCCATGAGCAGGAGATCGGCATCGAAGGCGAGCGCACGGGCTATCGAAGCCCGCTGCTGCATGCCCCCGGAAAGTTGCCACGGAAACTTCTTCTCGAACCCGGTCAGATTGACGAGTTCAAGGGTGCGGTTAACCCGCTCCCGCTGCTCGCTTCTGGAGTGCCCCATGATCTCCAACGGCAGGGCGACGTTGCGCTCAATTGTCCGCCACGGATAAAGCGCGGCTGCTTGAAACACGTAGCCATAGGCGCGCTTCTGCCGGGCTTCTTCCGGCGTCATCCCATTGACGGAAATCGTCCCCGATGTCGGCTTTTCGAGATCCGCGATGACCCGCAGAAACGTCGTCTTGCCGCAACCAGACGGCCCAATGAAGGAAACGAACTCACCCTTGCCGATGGTCAAATCGACATCCGACAACGCCTGCACCGGGCCGTCATTGGTTTGAAACGTCAGGCCAAGTTTGCGTGCTGAGATAACGTCAGACCGTTTGCTGGTCATACGCGACCGCCAATGGCCCAGGTTTGGCTTCTTCTCAACAGCTTCGTCCTGTCGCCCGTATGTCTGACAGCTTCCACTCGTTCCCCCTCAATCCCGATGCGCAGGCACAATCACTAGTCTATAGCGCGCATCCCACTTCAAACTCCGTTGGCTGGAACAACTGACACACGGCCCTGCTCTCCAGATTCGGTCGGCGGCAACGACGCTCCCATTTCTGATAAGCCTGGTCATTGGCATCTATCTCCTGAAGACCGGACGAGGCGAGGCACCGGCGAGTTCGCTTTCTTTCAGTTCGCAGGGGGCCTGAGGCGCGCCTTTCTCCTCAGCCGGCTCTGGCGGATACGCCTCAAGTCTGCGACCAGCGCGTCGAGCGTTCCATAGACGGGCACCATCACCACAAATTTCGCAGGCCTGAGATCGCGCGAGGGCATGCAGGCGCGCTCCATGCGCTGCTGGTAGCTTGCCGGGGCCCAAATGCGGGCGAACTCGAGGAACTGACTGATGACTTCCTGGCGCAGACTTCCGATCCGCTCATAATTGGCACGAAAAATCGCGAACGCTGAATAGAGCGCGGTGAGAAGCGACAAGCCTATGATCAGCAGCAGAATCTTGAGATCGTTCGTGTAGGTACCTGAAATTAACGCGTAGACCCCGGCTACGATTGTGAAGAGCATCAACGCCTTGGCGATGCGATAGGCTGCCGAAACGCCCTCGATCTCGTCGTGAAAGGCGGCTTCGGTCGACTTCTCGATTTCCCGCAGCTTCTTCTTGAATTCGTAAAGTCGCTGGTTCTCGTCGTCAGTGTGCTCTTCGCCCCGCGCCTCGCGAAGCACGTCGAAGGCCGTCAGAGTGACATCGTCTATTGCGTCCCAACCAGAAAGCGGCGAGATCGCAGGCGGCAAATACTCACCCACCCTGTTGAAGGCGATATAGAGGAGGTGAATTGTCGTGAGGAACAGAAAGAATATCAGAAGGAGCGCGAAATCCGAGACGCCCAGAAGATCGAAGATCGTCTGATAGTTCTGGACGACTTCGTTGAGCAGGTCCGCGTCGGGCAAGAAGCCTTCGGTCGTGCTTCCGATATCGGTAAAACCGGAAAGAACGTAGAAGACCACGCCCGACACGACCAGTCGGGACGTCATGAAATTTGAGAACCGAATGACGCTTTGAAGAAGTCCCTCTACGTCCACGGTTCAGCTCAAATCAATCTGTTGCTATTTCGGCCGTCTCCACCACGGCATGAAACAATACGTCGCATCCAGCCCCAGCCCATTCTTTTGAAATTTCTTCAGCCTCATTGTGCGACAGCCCGCCGACGCATGGACACATGACCATGGTGGCAGGCGCAACCTTTGCCGCCCAGCATGCATCGTGCCCCGCGCCCGAGATGATGTCCATATGTGAGTAGCCGAGTTTCTCGGCGGCAGAACGCACGCGTCCGACCAGCGTCGGGTCGAACGTGACTGGATCGAAATGACCGACGGCCTCGACCGAGCAACCGACACCGAGCTCGGCCGCGATAGCCGCAGCCTGCTTTTCGATCTCGGCGCGCATCCGGTCAAGCTTGGCGAGATCCGGCGTTCGAATATCGACAGTGAACACCACTTTGCCCGGAAGCACATTGCGCGAGTTTGGCAGGAATTTCACCTGTCCCACACCACCGACGGCGCCCGGCTGGTTCGCCATGGCAACGGCCTGCACCATGTCGAAAATGCGCGCCATGGCCAATCCGGCATTCACACGCATTTCCATCGGTGTGGAGCCAGTATGCGCCTCCTTGCCGGTGAGCGTGAACTCAAGCCACCACAGCCCCTGGCAATGGGTAACGACGCCGATCTTCTTCTCTTCGGCTTCGAGGATCGGACCCTGCTCGATATGATACTCGAAATAGGCGTGCATCTTGCGCGCGCCCACCTCCTCCTCGCCTAGCCAGCCTATCCGCTTGAGTTCGTCGCCGTAGGTCTTACCGTCCTGATCCTCACGGGAATAGGCATGATCGAGCGCGATCTCACCGGCGAACACGCCGGACGCCAACATCGCCGGCGCAAATCTGGCCCCTTCCTCATTCGCCCAATTCGTCACCACGATTGGATGTTTTGTCTTTATCCCGAGATCGTTAAGCGTCCGCACGATCTCAAGTCCGGCAAGTACGCCGAGCACTCCGTCATATTTGCCACCTGTCGGCTGCGTGTCGAGATGCGACCCCACATAGACAGGCAGCGCATCGGGATCGGTGCCCGGGCGGGTCATGAACATGGTGCCCATCTTGTCAACGCCCATGGTCAGGCCCGCTGCCTCGCACCAGCTCTTGAAGAGTTCGCGGCCTTTCGCGTCCTCATCGGTCAGCGTCTGACGATTATTGCCGCCTGCTACGCCGGGACCGATCTTCGCCATATCCATGAGCGAATCCCACAAACGCTCTGGATTGATTCTCAAATTCTCGCCTGGCGCAGCCATGCGCATTCCCTTCCAATCTGCATATGACGCACAAGGGCAGCGTGATAAGACGCCACCCTCGCGCAGTTTCAGTTCAGTCGATCATCCGCAGCACTTCGCGCACATGGTCGATCAGTTCGTTGATCTGACCCTTGGTGATGATCAGCGGCGGCGAAAGCGCGATGATGTCGCCGGTGGTACGGATCAGAGCACCGCGCTCGAATGCCTTGAGGAAAGCTGAGAACGCACGCTTGGTCGGCTGGCCGGCAATCGGCTCCAGTTCAATCGCGCCAACCAGTCCGATATTGCGGATGTCGATGACATGCGGCTCGTCCTTGAGCGAATGCAGCGCCTCTTCCCAATGCGGCGCAAGTTCCGCACCACGCGTCAGCAGACCTTCTTCCTTGTACGTGTCGAGCGTTCCCAGACCTGCCGCGCAGGCGATCGGATTGCCGGAATAGGTATAGCCGTGGAAGAATTCGATGAGATGCTCTGGTCCGGTCATGAACGCGTCGTGAATTTCCTTCTTCACGAACACAGCACCCATCGGGATGACGCCATTGGTGACGCCCTTCGCCGTGGTGATCATGTCTGGCACGACGTCGAAATAGTCTGCCGCGAATGGCGTGCCGAGACGGCCGAATCCAGTGATGACCTCATCGAAGATCAGCAGGATGCCATGCTTGGTGCAGATGTTCCGGAGCCTCTTGAGATAACCCTTCGGCGGAATGAGCACGCCGGTGGACCCTGCCATCGGCTCGACAATGACGGCAGCAACGGTCGAGGCGTCGTGCAGCGTGACGATGCGCTCCAGCTCGTCCGCCAGATCCCCGCCATGCTCGGGCTCGCCCTTCGAAAAAGCATTCTTCGCCAGATTGTGCGTATGCGGCATATGATCCACGCCGGTCAGCAGCGTTCCGAACATCTTGCGGTTGGTGACAATACCGCCCACCGATATGCCGCCGAAATTGACGCCGTGATATCCGCGCTCGCGACCGATCAGGCGGAAGCGGGAGCCCTCCCCCTTTACGCGATGGTAGGCCAGCGCGATTTTCAGCGCCGTTTCAACCGACTCCGAGCCGGAGTTCGTGAAAAACACATGATCCATGCCTTCCGGCGCCAGATCGACAAGCCTGTTGGCAAACTCGAACACGATGGGGTGGCCCATCTGAAAGGCCGGTGCATAGTCAAGCTCGGCGGCCTGGGCCTGAATGGCCTCGGTGATCTTTGGACGGCAGTGACCTGCATTGACGCACCATAAACCGGAAGTGCCGTCCAGCACCTTGCGTCCGTCGGTGGTGGTGTAGTGCATGTCCTTGGCAGAGACGAACATGCGTGGCGACTGTTTGAACTGCCGATTGGAGGTAAACGGCATCCAGAACGCGCTGAGATCGTTTGGCACTACATTGAGACGATTGGACATAACCAAGTATTCCCTGTTTCCGGTTTCGATACCGCCAACGCTTGGTTCTGTCCGCGCTTTCGTGTACGCATTTTTGACCGAATGGACAAACGTTAGCATCGCCATGCAGGCGGTCAAGGGGACAGATAGCTGAAATGCCCGCCCTTATACGCATTCCACGCGTCGGAAAGTTCTGGTCCAGTCTATTAGTCCAGAGTATCTCGAATCCCGCGTCGCGTCAGGGATTGTGATCTTTGGGCACGCCGCCGTCACGCCCGCGAACACGGATCCAGAATGAGAAGCGTGAGATCATTCTGACGGCTGCGCTGGAAGTTTTCTCAACCAATGGCTTCCGAGGCTCGACCGTCGACCAGATTGCGGAAGCTTGCGGCATGTCCAAGCCCAACCTTCTCTACTACTTCCGCAGCAAGGAAGATATTCACGCGACCCTTCTCGGGCGTCTGTTGCAAACATGGCTGGCGCCGTTGCGCGAACTCAGTGACGCGGGTGATCCGCTGATGGAGATCCGCACCTACATCCGCCGCAAGCTGGAAATGTCTCGGGATTTCCCGCGAGAAAGCAGGCTTTTCGCCAATGAAATGCTGCAAGGCGCCCCTCGCGCCATGCCGGTGCTCGAAGGTGAACTGCGCGCACTCGTGGACGAAAAGGTGGAGATCATCAAAGCTTGGATGCGCTCCGGCCGCCTGGCAAAGACAGATCCCTACCATCTTCTTTTCTCGATCTGGGCGACAACGCAGCACTATGCGGATTTCGATGTTCAGGTGCGCGCAGTCCTCGGACCGGACCGCGGCGCCGACGGCCGCTTCGAAGATGCCGCGCGCTTTCTGGAACAGCTTTTCCTCGATGGGCTGCGCCCAAAGGAATGACGGCTAACGGCTTTCTCCCGAGGCTTTTGCGGCATTCATTTCGTTGCGCCTGTCAGCCATTTCGTTGACTGCAGTGCGCAGTTCAGGATGGCGGGCCATGAACAAATTGAAGTCGCGACGTTCCAACACGAGCAATCTGGTAAAATTGACCGCAGTGACATTTGCCGCCCGTCTCCGGCCGCTGAGCAACGCCATCTCGCCAAAGAACGACCCGGCCTCCAGCCTGATCGCCTTGTCCCGCACAAGCACTTCGACCGCGCCGGAGGTGATGAAGTACATCGCCGTGCCGCGATCTCCCACACGGATGAGCCTCTCGCCAGGTTCGGCCGTTTGCGGCTTGAACAGCAACAGCAACTCTTCCTGACCTGACTTATCGACCTTCGCGAGAAGCGGAAAAGTCTGCAGCAGTTCTGTGATCTTGCTTTCCTGCTCATGCTCGCGTGCCTGTACGGTCACACGGGTTCGCTCCAGGTCATGCAGGAGCGCGCGCAATTTCGGCTTGCCGAAACCGGCCCACCGTCCGGTCGCGCCTGCGGACTGTTCGAGCTTTTGCAGCATCCCCACGCCCAGGAAGACGAGCGGATTAAGCGTCACCGAGAGTAAGGCGCCGGCCAGAATGAGATCGTTGCCTTCACGCGGCAATAGTCCGTAAGCCATGCCGAGTCCCGCGAGTATGAACGAGAACTCGCCGACCTGCGCGAGGCTCGCACCGACTCCAAGCGCCATGCCGATCGGATAGCGCAGCAGGATGACAATCGCGAAAGTGACAATCGACTTGCCGATGATGATGAGTGCGAGAACGCCCAGAACTCGCCCCGGTGAGTCTATCAGGACCGAAGGATTGAAGAGCATACCGATGGAGAGAAAGAACAGGACGGAAAAGGCATCTTGCAAAGGCAGTGAATTGGCGGCAGCGCGATGACTAAGTTGAGATTCACTCATGATCACGCCGGCGAAGAAGGCCCCGAGAGCGAAAGATACGCCAAAGGCTGCCGCCGAGCCGAATGCAATGCCCAGTGCGATTGCGAGAACAGTCAGCGTGAAGAGTTCGCGCGAGCCTGTCCTTGCCACCAGCATCAGCAGTTTCGGAACGATCCTGGGCCCAAGCATCATCGCCAGCAGGGCAAATGCACCGACCTTCAACAGCGTCGTGACAATCGCCACCAGCACCGACTGATCCGCAACGTCGCCGCCATGCCCCTCGTTTCCAACAGCCAGATCTCCTCCGAGAGCACTGGCGAACGCGGGGAGCAGGACCAGCGCCAATACCATTGCAAGGTCCTCGACGATAAGCCACCCGACGGCCACCCGGCCCGTTGGCGTGTCCATGAGATTGTTCTGTTCGAGCACCTTGAGCAGCACAACCGTGCTCGCCACCGACAGACTGAGGCCGAACACCAGCCCCTCACCCGGCGACCACCCCCATATCAACGCCATGGCCATGCCGAGAATCGTCGCAACCAGGATTTGTCCCAAAGCGCCGGGTACTGCCAGGCCGCGCACCGCCAGCAGATCAGAAATCGAAAAGTGCAGACCGACGCCAAACATCAGAAGAATGACGCCTATCTCGGCGAGTTGGCCTGCGATGGAGATATCAGCAACCAATCCCGGCGTGAACGGCCCCAGAAACATGCCCGCAATAAGGTATCCAACGAGTGTCGGAAGTCGCAAACGGTCGGCCACATAGCCGAAGATCGCGGCCAGAACGAATCCGGTCGCGATCATCGCAATCAAGCTGGTGTCTTGGTGCACGCGATCCCCAACGTTTTTTCCCGGTTCTGACGGCCGGTAACGCGACCGTCAAGCAAGAGAAGAAGGGAACCTTCCAGATTGCAAGCCTGCAATTCCTCAGATGCCGCTCACGGCTGGGCTTGGCTCAGCAGCAAACGTGAAACGACCACTGACATCGTCAAGGAACAGCCAAAGACCCGTCCATTTCTCACCCCTTGGTGAGGTCGGTCTGCGCGAAACTGCCCCCGCGATGGTTGAGCGGCGTACCCATGTTTTTGGAGAGCGCGTAAGAAAAGCAGTCGCCAAGATCGAGACCGGCCGGATGTCCCGTCGCCTCGCCATAGCGCGCATAGGCGCGCACGACGTCTGGGTAGATGTCGGACGGCAAACCGACGATTTCGATGCCTGCTTTCTCAAGGAACTCAACCACCAGCCGACCCGCAAGCGGATAATCGTTGATTAGTCGACCAACCGAGATCGCAGTCTCGACTGCGTTCACAACGGATGTCACAGGGCGCTCCGCAGCATTGATGCGCGACAGCAATTCTCGACCGTCGGGCTCCCCAAGTAAAATTGCTTCGAGAACGGACGTCTCAACGAGCATCTTCGATCATTCCCACAAACCTGAGGTGCTTTGCCGGTGTTCCTGTTTGATCGGAACTCGTCGCTCGCGAATTTGTGCAAGAATTGGCTCGATACGACGCGTCAGCGCGTCAATTCCCTGTCGCTCGCTGCGTGTCGCCTCTTCAATGGCAAGTTTGATCGCTGCGGTGATCCCGACTCCACGCTTGCGCGCGAACTCCCGCACCATCCAATCCGTCTCCTCGTCCTGAACATGTATCGCCATCGTGGGGACCGCCGCTAATGAAACCTGTGATTGCGCACATAGTCATATACACGCAAAAAGTGCAACATGTAGAGATGGCCATGAATACATGGACACGCATGGGCGACTGCGTCGACCAAGTTAGCGGATCTGGATCAGGCGCTTGCCGCCGAACCCTTTCGTTAACGGAGCGCGAAAGATTCCCTTTATGATTTGGGACTACGACTCGCGGCGTGTGCCCATACAGTTTTAAGAGAGTTTTAGTTTTGTCTTCTGTGCTCGCGCTCTCCGCGTGCGCATCCGCACCGCGTCACATCAATGACGTGTGTGCCGTGTTCGAGCAGAATGACGGTTGGCTGAACAACTGGCAACGCATCGCAAAAAGCACGGAATATAAATACGGCGTCCCCGTCCATGTTCTGATGGCAACAGTACGCAAGGAGTCTGGCTTCAAGCCAAACGCCAGGCCGCCTCGCAAATACTATCTCGGCTTCATCCCGGGTAAACACGCCTCAAGCGCCTATGGATATTCACAGGCGCTGGATGGCACCTGGGCACAGTACAAAACAGAATCGGGAAACTGGGGCGCGCGACGCAATAGTTTTAAGGACGCGATCGATTTCGTCGGCTGGTACCACGCGAAAACAGCGAGCAAATATGGCGTGGCCAGGGATGACGCGTTCAGGCTTTACCTAGCCTATTATTCCGGCTGGTCAGGCTATGCACGCGGCAGTTGGCGCAATAACTCAAGTCTTCAGAAATATGCACGCGACACCGAGGCTATGGCGCGGAAATACAACTCGCAGCTGCGTACGTGCGGATAGTATTTCTGTCACGAGCCACACGACCCAATCCCTACTCGCCAAGTCCAAGGGCCTCTTCGAGTTCGTGCTCATCGTAGGGCTTTGCAATGAACCGGCTACGCGGTGGCAATTCTTGCGCACCGATACGAACATGCCCGGAGGTCACGACAATATTCACCTGAGGCCACCGCTCCGCCACGATCTTGGCGAGTTGCAGTCCGTTCATTGAACCCGGCATGTCGATGTCGGTGAAAAGGAAGCTGACATCCGACCTCGCGTCAAGCACTTCCATCGCCTTGTCCGCGTTGGGCGCTTCGATGACAGCAAGGCCGACACTCTCCGCAACGTCAACGGCATACATGCGCACGAGGGGTTCATCCTCGACCACGAGCACGATAAGGGGACCTGATTTCATTGCCGCTTAGAAGCCTCGCTCATATCTCTGAGATTTGCGCGAAATTCTGCAGAGAAGCCTTCTGGCCGATATTTCATTACTGTTCCTCCGGTTCCCAGTAGGCCAGCGCCGATCAACCTCGCGCCCAACCCCGAATGCGATGGCGAAACGGCGGGAGGCCCACCTTCCTCGACCCAGCGGAGGACAAGATCATTGTCCTCGATCTGCGAATTGACGTGCACCGTTCCCTCTGGGGAGGATAGCGACCCGTGCTTGATGGCATTGGTGGCGAGTTCATGCATCAGCATGGCGACGTTCAGCACGGCTCGGGACGCCAGATCGATATCATCACCTGACACCTTTATCTGCTCGCCTTCACCGTAGGGTGACACGATGGCTTTAATGGTGCTGAGCAGCGGAGCGTCCGACCACTTTTTCGCCAGCAGGATGTCGTGAGCGGCACTGAGAACCCTAAGGCGTTCCTTGAACGCGTTGAAAGCATCGGGTGAAGTCCGCCCGCGCAAAGTCTGCGTGGCAATCCCCTGTACCATGGCCATTGAATTCTTAAGTCGATGAGCCAGTTCACGGTTAAGCGCCTCTTGCTGTCGCTGCGCCTGTACTTTTTCTGTAACATCCTGGCCCTGAACGAAAATCCCCGCGACACGCCCATTGGTTAAAGTGATGGGCTGATACACGAAATCAAGGAGGCGCTGCCGCGGCGGCTCGTTTTCACCACTATTGAGAGAGACGAGCTCGGCGACGCCGATATAGGGCTGTCCGGTGTTAAAGACCTTGTCCAGAATCTCAATAAATCCCTGGCCAACCACCTCGGGCAGCGCCTGCGCCACCGACAGGCCGACGAGTTGGCGATTGCCGACCAGATTTTCATAGGACGTGTTCACGATGGAATATCTATGTTCGGGCCCTAGCAGAACGGCCGTGAAACCCGGTGCCTGTTGAAACAGTTCACGCAGAAACTCGGTTTCCTCGTGGGCTTCCAACTTGGCGTTTTGGGCAGCCTCGGCGCGCCTGAGCAATCCGGTTCCAACGACGGAACTGAAGGTGTCCCTGTCCTTGAGGCGCTGCAATTCCGTAACGTCCTCGGTGTGCTGTAGTATCAGCTCGACATCGCCATTTGCGTCCATCAGCGGTGTATGCGTGGCACTCCAGTAGCGCATTTCGGGCGGTTCACCCGGCATTGAGGTGTCATACGGAATGAGTGCAAGATAGTCCGTAGATTTCGTGGCCAGTGTTCTTTCGAGCGACGCTTTGAGCAGCTGATGACTGGCGCTCGACGGATCACTCGGAAACGCATCGAATACGTTCCGACCAATGATAGAATCCCGCGACGAACGGCCGACGACATTCAGATAAGCTATATTGCACTCGACGATAGTAAATTCTCGATCAAGGATGACATACGCGTTGGGGGCCGCGTCAAACAAGGAACGGTAGCAAAGGTCGATGCCATTGATCTTTGCCTTGCTCGCGCCAACATCCATCCCATTCCCCTGAACTATCCGCCACTCAGCCATCTCCCTTCGTCTGCGAGCCTATGAAAGCACTCAATCGGTTTTGCACCATTGGAAGGGGATCCATGCCTTCAGCCGCTGAATTTCTTAGCCAGCAAGCCTGCTACAGGGCGACTTTCTTGTTGTCCCCGATATCGTCCGCTTTCTCGCCCGTCAGCTTGGCCTTCACGTATCCGACGGCCTGCGCAATTGGCTTGGCCGGGAAGGTCCAGAATTCGCCTATTTCCGGCTCGACCTTGAGGAGAACGAGGTTGGGGTCAGTCTTGCCTTTAGGAAACCAAGCCGCCGCAGCCTCGCTCCAGAGCGCGGAGATCATTTCCCGATCATCAATCATGGTGCCACGACCGCTCACCGCGACATACGTTCCGCTAGCCGCATAGCCGAGACTGAGTATGGGATTGGCGTTAACATTGCTCGCTACCGAACCGTTTTTTTCGGTGAGGAACCAGATCGCGCCGTCCGGATCCGCCTTTTGGTTTGCCATCGGCCGCGCATGCAGCCCGCCGCCCGGTTCTAATGTGGTCAGCATTGCAATCTTTACGTCGTCAATAAGCTCGTACAGCTTTTCTCGATCACTTCCGCTCACTATGGGAGCTCCTGTCGCTGTTGTCGTCTAACTCGGCAGAGCAACAGCGCAGGACGAAAAGAGTTCCATACAAGATATCAAGCAATTGTGTGGTCGAGCGACGGATACTTCTCACAGCGCCTCAGACTGATGCGTCTTCTCCATCAGCCGCATCAAAACTGATAACCGGTTCCATCGATCTCAATGCATCGTCATCGAGCCAGCACAAGCTCTTATGGCCATTTCCCAAATCTTTCAGGGGCGGCAATTGCGTCTCACACTTGTTGCCTGGGACCTGGCTTTTCCACCTGCATCGCGTCTGAAACGGACAACCAGATGGCGGATTCATCGCAGAGGGGATGTCGCCGTCCAATACGATGTGCTTTTTGACGACACTCGTGTCGGCGATCGGAATGGCCGATAGAAGCGCCTCCGTGTAGGGATGATAAGGCGGCGAAAAGATCTGGTCCGTCGTTCCCTGCTCGACGATGTGGCCGAGATACATGACGACCACACGGTCGGCGATATAGCGCACGACGGACAGGTCATGGCTGATGAACAGCATCGTGGTCTTGTTTTCGCGCTGGATGTCCATCAGCAGTTCTGTCACGGCCGCCTGGACGGAAACGTCCAGGGCCGAAACAGGCTCGTCCGCCACCACCACTTTGGCCTGTCCGGCGAATGCGCGTGCGACTCCGATACGCTGCTTCTGGCCGCCCGAAAGCTGGCGTGGCCGCCTCTCGGCAAAAGCGCGCGGTAGTTTGACCAGATCGAGCAGTTCGTACATGCGCTGCTTGCGGGCCGCGACCGTCTTTCCCACGCCGAACTTCTCAAGCGTGCGGATGATCTGGGAACCGACCGAATGGCTGGGATTGAGCGTGTCGAACGGATTCTGAAAAACCATCTGGATCGATGACACCGTATTGACGCCGCGGTCCTCGATGCCGGTTGACTGGATTTCGCCATTGCCCAGCGTCACCGTGCCGGACGTTGCCGTCTCAAGCCCGAGCAGCACCTTTGCGAGTGTTGACTTGCCACAACCCGATTCGCCGACAATGGCAACGGTCTCGGATTCGCGCGCCTCGAAACTGATCGATTCATTGGCCTTGACGACGCGCGCTTCACCGCCGCCAAAGATCTCGTTGGCTGCAACTGTATAATACTTCTTCAGGTCATCGACCTTGAGGACGGTGGCCCCCGGCGTGACCGGCGCCTGCTTCTTGTCGGCACCTTCGGGCAATTGGGACCAATCTATCTCATTGAAGCGCACACAGCGGGAGAAATGCCCGTCATGACCGTCCACAGGGATCATGGGAATCTCGGCCGCATTGCAAACGCCTTCAACGAAGTGGTGACAGCGGGGACCGAAATTGCAGCCCTTCGGACGATCTTGCGGAAGCGGCAACTGGCCGGGAATGGCGATCAGCGGCCGGGAATTCTTGTCCGCGCCGGGCAGCGGTATCGATCGAAACAACCCCTGCGTATAGGGGTGGCGCATCCGGTCGAACACATCCTCGATCTTGCCCGTCTCCACCGCCTCGCCCGAGTACATGACCGTTATGCGGTCGCAAGTCTCGAGGATCAGCCCGAGATTATGAGACACGAAGATCATCGATGTCCCGTACTCTTTGCCGAGACCCTTGACGAGTTCGACAATGCCGGCCTCGACTGTGACATCCAGTGCTGTCGTTGGTTCGTCCAGCAAGAGCAGTGCCGGCTTTGACAGCAGCGCCATGGCGATGACGATGCGCTGCTGCTGCCCGCCCGACAATTGATGCGGATAGGAACGCATCATGCGCTCCGGATCCGGAAGGCGCACGGCGGCCACCATCTCGAGCGCCCGTTTATAAGCCACCTCGCTCGACGCATTCTCGTGAAGGATCGGCACTTCCATAAGCTGGCGGCCAATTTTCATGGCAGGGTTCAGTGAAGCCATCGGCTCCTGATAGATCATGGCGATCTCATTGCCGCGGATCGAGCGAAGCTCCTCCTCGGTCAACTCTCCCATGTCCTTTCCCTTGAACTTGATGCGGCCTCCCACGATTTTCCCGATGTTGGACAGGTCGCGCATGATGCCGAGTGAGACGGTTGACTTTCCACATCCCGATTCACCCACGATGCCCATGGCCTGCCCGGGCATGACGTTGCAGGAAAAATCCATGACCGCGGGGATCTCGCCCTTGCGGGTAAAGAATGAGATCGAGAGATTCTCGATCTCGATGATAGGCTGGGCTTCCTCGATATGCGTGGCTTTGACAGCTTCGTTCATGTCTGGCTCCCGTCAGTCTTTCATCGACTGCTCGCGCAGCGCGTCGGCAAGCAGGTTGAGGCCAAGCACGAAGCTCATGAGAGCAATCGTCGGCGGCAGTGCCGGGTGGATGAAGGAACGCAAGAGACGACTTGCATCCTTGATGGCGGTTCCCCAGTCAGGACTCTCCGGCGCAAGTCCAAGCCCGAAATAGCCAAGGGTCCCAAGCAGGATAGTCGTGTAGCCGATGCGCAGACATGCATCGACAATCAGCGGTCCGCGTGCATTGGGAAGTATCTCCCAAAGCATGATGTACCAAGGGCTTTCACCACGTGTCTGCGCGGCGGCAACATAGTCGCGCGTCTTGATGTCCATCACCAGTCCGCGAACTATGCGGAACACACCCGGGCTCGAAGCGAAGACGACCGCCACGAAGATGTTGAGCTGGTTGGGATTGATCGACACGATGCCAAGTGGATCGGCGTCGAAGACGAGCCCCATATAAATCCATCCCCCAAAGATGAATGTGAACGCAAGCAGCGGATAGAGCCGGTCGGGACGGTTCTTGAAACGGGTGTAGAAGAGCGTCGCGAAGAAAATGATCGGAAACAGGAAGAAAAGACCAGCCAGTCCGTATGGAATAGGCGTGTCCATGATGCCCGGGGTCACCAGAAGATAGAAAAGGAGGATGACCGGAAAGGCGAGAACCAGATTTGCGAGGAATGACAGGACGGTGTCGATCCGCCCACCATAATAGCCGGCGGGCAGTCCGAGCGTCGTTCCAACCATGATGGCGAAGGCGGTCGCTGCTGGCGCGATGATCAGGACGATACGGCTGCCAAAGACCATTCGCGAGAACACGTCGCGCGAGAGCTTGTCGCCGCCAAACAGGTAGATCTGCCCGGATTCCGGCTCGATCGCACCAGGCAGTGCATCTTTCATGATCACGATCTGGCCGAGCGGATCGAACGGCGCGATCGTAGCCGAGAAAATGGCGGTGAAAAGCCAGAAGAGACAGATGACGACACCGGCAATTCCCACGCCGCTGTCGAAGAGCTGCCCGTAGAGGCCCAGCCGCTTCTTATAGAAGATGCTGACGCCAAGCACGATCGCAAGCGCCAGCCAGACAGGCCAGAAGCGGAGGATGACACCCAATATTATTTGGAACGCGCCCACATATTCGTGCTGCATCTGCGGCTTCTCCTACTGCACGCGAATGCGCGGGTTGAGATAGGCGTAGCCGACATCTGAGATCAGCTGCGTGAAGAGCACAACGAATACGGACACCAGCGAGCAACCGAGCAACAGATCGATATCATTGTTGCCCGCGGCTTCCACGAGCGTAAAGCCGAACCCCTGGTAGCGGAACATGGTCTCCACGATCACGACGCCCGTCAGCAGCCAGGGAAATTGCAGCATGATGACGGTAAACGGCGCGATCAGGGCATTGCGAAGAGCATGCTTGACCACCACTTGCCCGAAAGAAAGGCCCTTGAGGCGGGCGGTGCGGATATATTGCTGGGTCATGACCTCGACCATCGAGGCACGCGTCATGCGAGCGATGTAGCCGATGCCGTAGATGGCCATCGTCATCACCGGAAGCGTGAAGTTGGAAAAGCTGATGCCGCTCGACGTCGCGCTTGCAGCGGACCCGTTGAGCCAACCCAGCCAGGATGCGAAGATCACGGTGAATATGACGCCTGAGACATATTCGGGCGTTGCGGTTGTCGCAATCGAGGCGACCGACAAGGTTCGGTCAGTGCGCGTGCCCTCCCGCATTCCCGCCAGGATGCCGATCAGCAGTGAAATCGGCACCATTGTTATCATCACCCAGAACATCAGTGTTCCGGTTGCGGCAAGCGCGGGCCAGAGTTTGTAGGATACGGTCCGCTTGAATTTGGTCGAGCAGCCGAAGTCGCCCTGCAAAATCCCGCCATAGTAGGGTTGGGCAGGCTCGTCGCAATAACTGAAGCGCGGTACCGTCTCGCCAGTTGCGGGATCAGTATAAGGCTGCTTCTGGACGACGCCGAGCCAGCGGCCGTATCGCAGGAAGAAATTGTCTCGGTAGCCGTTCTTCTCCAGCCAGCTCTCGATCTGTTCCGGAGGTGAGCGCATATCCAGCTGGCTAATTGCCAGCTTCTTCAGATTTGGCTCAAGGTTGACCATGAAGAAGACGACAAGCGTAAGACACAACATGGTCAAAGCCATGGTGCCCAGCCGCCTCAGCACGAACATAAGCATTGATTCCCCCCTGCCTGCCCGGTTGGGGTCACATCAGATCACCCGTGTGCGAAACGGAGAAGCGCCCCTCGCGCTTCTCCGCCGTATTCCCTGTTATCAGGCGGACTCGTCGAGCCACACCTTGCCGTAGTCGTGCTCGAAGGTCGGATGCATTCCGTGGTTTTTCACCGCGGGCATCGAACTGTTGTAGAGCTTGCGCCAGTAAGGCTGGATGATGATGCCCGAATCCTGAAGGATCTTCTCGATCTCACCCATCGGGCCTTTGCGCTTTTCCGCATCAGCGATCGACAGTGCCTCGCCGATCTTGGCGTCGAGATCCGGATTGGAATAGGCAGATTCATTCCAAGCTTCACCGGTACGGTACCCGATCGCCACGACCTGGATGCCCAGTGGGCGCATGTTCCAGTTGGTCATGGAATACGGATACTTCGTCCAGTCGTTCCAGAAGGTTGAACCGGGAAGAACTGTCCGCTTCACCTTGATGCCGGCTTCGCGGATCTGAGCCGCGATGGCATCGCCGGTGTTCTTGTGCCAGTCCTCATCGACGGTAATGAGTTCATGCTCGTAGTCGGCCTGGCCGGCTTCGGCCATGAGTGCCTTCGCCTTCTCGATGTCCCGCTCAACTTTGGGAAGCTCGACATATTCGGGATGGATCGGGCAGACATGGTGATTTTCTGCCGGCTGGCCCGCATTGCCGTAGCCAAGAGCCAGAACGACCGAATTGTCGACCGCCAGCTGAAGCGCATTGCGCACCTTCTGATCGTCGTAAGGCTTGTTGTCGACGTTCGTGCGGGCAACGATAGTGGAAGCCGTGACGACTTCCGAAGTGATCGCGCCGACACCTTCCAGAATGCTCACATAGTCGGCTGAGGTCTCGTGGTTGGTATGAACCTCTCCTGCCTCGAATGCAGACACCATCGCAGATGGATCCGTGCCGTAGTCGATGAACTCGACGCCATCGAGATAGGCCTCGCCACCCCACCATTTGCCGTCTTCCCGGCGCTTGTAGACGACTTTCTGTCCAACATCGTAGGAGACAAGCTCGAACGGTCCGGTGCCGATCGGATTCTTGACGAAGTCCCTGCCGGTCTCATCGAATGAGCGGTGCACGATCAGTGCTGGATAGTCGGTCAGGTTCGGGATCAGCGCGATGTCAGGCGTGGTGAGCTTGAGCTTCACCGTCATGTCGTCAACCGTCTCGATTGAGCCTTCGCGGAGCTTGCCCGTCGCCTCATCGACCATCGACCCAAGCCGGCCCGGCATGGAATTGCCCTCGGCGCTCTTGTCGGCCCAGCGCGTGAAGTTGAAGACCACGTCTTCGGCGGTAAACGCATCGCCATTGTTCCAGGTGACACCGGGACGAATCTTGAGAGTGTACTCGGTGGCGTCGTCGTTTACTTCCCAGCTTTCAAGCAGATACGGCTCGAAAGTGTAGTCCTCCGTGTACTTGACGAGCGGCTCGAGCGTCTGGCGCTCGGCGTTCGCAATTTCCGACCAGTCCGCAGTGCGCGGATCTTTCGGGTCCTTGATCCACATCGCAACCTTCAGCACTCCGCCCTTCTTGGGCTCCTGAGCTGCTGCAGGCGTCGGGGCTACCATGCCAATGAGGCCATAGGCCATTGCAGTGGAAGCACCAAAGACACTGGCCATGGCGAGGAATTCGCGACGGTCGTACCGACCCGCCTTAACACCCTCTGCCATCGTCAGAATATGATCTGGGACGCAATCTCCGTTACTTTTGAAGAAACCCATTGCCAACTCCCTGTTCGAATTCGATCTAGCATTCAGCATCGCGCCGGTCATGTCAAAGGCGACCAGCGCGACGTTCCGCGGGAATGTGCAATTTTGACCAAATGACAGTTGGCGCATTTGCGACAGGAATGTCGCAGAATCTACAACCATTGGACAAATTGCAGATACGCGCTTCGAAATTACGTGATCAAATCCGTCAATTGGCAATAAGCCAGAATCGGCGTGGGCTATGGCCACTTAAACGGTTCGCGCGACGCGTTGGATGCCGAACGCGACAAAATCCGACACAACAATCATGATCTGAAAGAATATTTGATCTCGGATGATGGAACTTTCGCAAAGGGGCCACAATCGCCAGATCATCATTGCTTCTGGCAGACGCCGGAACCGTCTGCTTGTCTGTTGACGCCGCGCCAGTCGAGCGCGATCAATGACACGATTGGACTAGGCGGCACATCGGGAGGGCAGCAAGATGCGTGCGGCACACGGGCTATTGGCGTTCCTGTTTCTGATCATCGGTTCGACCTTCGCGGTTGACGCGAATGCTCAGGCACGATCGATCGTGACGACGGACAACAGCGACTATTTCGGGTTTGATCTCAGGACGGAGCCGAACATCTCGCTGGATCAGTGCAAATCCACCTGCCTGGCGGACGAAACGTGTCGCGCCTTCACCTACAATACCAAAGCCAAGTGGTGTTTTCTCAAGTCGGATTTCAACACGCTGAACGCCTTCAGCGGAGCCGTCGCCGGCAAGGTCGTCAATCTACAGGGTGACGCGGACATAGGTGCGCCTGCGGCACTTGCCTTCGATTCGGAATGGATGGCGACAGAGGCACAGAATCTCCGCCGTCTCATCGTCAATCCAGTCGAACCGGTTACCGAAGGCTTGAACGCCCTGATCGAAGCAGGCGACTCTGCTCTTCTGACCGGCGATCCGCGCACCGCGATGATGAAGTACCGAGCCGCCCTCTCGGTCGCGCCTGATGACGCTCAATTGTGGCTGAGCCTCGCCGACGCGGTGCTCGCGGTTCAGGCGATCAACAGCCAGGAAAACTACTCGTTGCGCTCCGACGCAACATCCGCTGCCTACAATGGGTATCTCTTGACCCGCACCGCCGCATTGCGCGCCGACGCGCTCGCCAAGATCGCGATCGGGCTCGATCGCCGGGATATGTTCCGGCCAGCCCTGCAGGCTTACGAAGCCAGTCTTCTCCTCGTCAACGCGCCCGCCATTCGGGCCGAGTATGAAGAGCTGAAGGCCAGAAAGGGCTTTCGCGTTGTCAATCACAGCATCGATGCAGACACCGCTTCGCCGCGCGTCTGCGCTCAGTTCTCCGAGTCCCTCGTCAAGACAGGCGTCGACTACTCGACCTTCGTCACGGTCGACAACCATGCGCCAAAAGCGGTCGAGGCCAAGGATCAGCAGATCTGTGTCGGCGGCCTCGAGCACGGCAAGCAGTACAGCATAGCTTTTCGTCCGGGGCTGCCTGCCGCCATTGGCGAAGTGATCGGAACGCCGGTTGTCCTCTCGGTTTACATTCAGGACCGCGCGCCATCGGTCCGCTTTTCGGGCGACGGCTTTGTCCTTCCATCGAGCGCGCGCCGGGGCATTCCACTCGTCACCATCAACATGTCGACGGCGGCTCTGAGCCTTTATCGCATCAACGACCGCTCTCTGGCCCAACTTGTCTCCGGCTACCAGTTCCTGCGCCAACTCGATGGCTACGACCTGTCGAACATTTCCGACCAGATGGGAGAGCCTGTCTGGGAAGGCAAGATCGACGTCGCCAGCGAACTGAACAAGGAAGTGACGACGAGCTTTCCCGTCGACGAGGCCCTGCCACAGCGAAAGCCGGGCGTTTATGTTCTGACGGCCGCACCCGAAAACGACAACAGCAACACATGGGACTCGCGCGCCACACAATGGTTTGTGGTGTCCGATATCGGACTGTCCACCTACACGGGACAGGACGGCCTAACGGTATTTGCAAGAGCACTCGGCACCGCCAAGCCGATAGCCGATGCGGAGCTGACGCTTCTTGCCCGCAACAACGAAGTTCTTGGAACCGCAAAGACGGACACTCAGGGCAAGGCCGTTTTCCAGCCCGGATTGACACGTGGCGAAGGCGGCATGGTGCCTGCCGTGCTGATGGCCAGCCAGGCCGGCAACGACTTCGTCTTCCTGGACATGACCAAGGCCGGGTTCGACCTGTCCGATCGTGGCGTTGAAGGTCGCGCCACGCCCGGAGCGCTGGATGTCTACGCCTGGACGGAGCGCGGAATCTACCGTGTGGGCGAAGAGGTGCATGTCGCCGCCCTCGCCCGCAATGCGAGCGCCGTGGCCGTGGAAAGGCTGCCGCTCACCTTTATCTTCACGCGACCCGATGGTGTAGAGGAGAGGCGCATCGTCAGCGATGGCGAGATGGCAGGCGGCCATGCGGTAACACTTGCGCTGTCGCCAAATGCACTCCGCGGCACATGGACCGTCGACATCCATACAGATCCCAAGGAGCCGGCCGTCGCAAGCCAGTTGTTCCTTGTCGAAGATTTCGTGCCGGATCGGATTGAATTCGATCTGACGTCCGACAAAACCGAGATCGACCAGAGCGAAGCGGCCAATCTTACCGTTGACGGTCGTTTCCTGTATGGCGCTCCCGCCGCGGGACTTGCGCTTGAAGGCGATGTGACACTCACCACCAATCGCCAATGGGACGCCTTCAAGGGGTATTGGTTCGGACTTGCCGACGAGCAGGAAGGCGAAGCCACCCGTACGCCGCTGACGGATCTGCCGCTTGTCGGCGACGACGGCAAGGCGACATTCCCCGTATCGGTGGACGAACTGCCTTCGACGACCCGCCTCATTGACGCGACTGTGACCGTCCGGATGCGTGAGACTGGCGGCCGCGCGGTGGAACGCTCGACCAAACTCTACATCCGTCCCCAGGGCGACATGATCGGAATCAGGCCGGAGTTTTCCGACTCCGTGCCGCAGGGCGGCACTGCCAAGTTCAGCGTGATCGCGGTCGACTCCGATGGAAACCGCAAATCCGAAAAAGGTCTCGTCTGGTCGCTGGTCAAGCTGGAGCGCCAATACCAGTGGTATAGAAACGGAAGTTCGTGGAACTACGAACCCGTGACGCTGACGACGGCGGTGGCCGACGGCACCATTGATGCAAGCGCCGATGCGCTGGTGTCGATCTCCCAGCCGGTGGACTGGGGACGCTATCGGCTCGAGGTCGAAAGCGCCGATCCCGACGGCCCAGCAAGCAGCTTTGAATTCGATGCCGGCTGGTATGTGTCATCGACGTCGACAGAGACGCCCGATGGGTTGGAAATCGCGCTCGACAAGGACACCTATCAGCCGGGAGATGTCGCCAAGCTGAAGGTATCGCCGCGTTTCAGCGGTGAAATGCTTGTCACAATCGGCGCCGAAAGCCTCCTGCAGACGATCAATGTCAGCGTTCCGTCCGAAGGCGCCACAATTGACATTCCCGTGGAAGCCGAATGGGGCGCAGGCGCCTATGTGACCGCAACCCTCTTCCGGCCAGGAGAGGCCGAACAGTCGCGCATGCCCGCACGCGCCATCGGCCTGAAATGGCTTCAGATTGCTCCCGGCGCCAAACAGCTGTCGGTAACCCTGACACCGCCTGCAAAGACCGAACCGCGTCAGACGCTCTCAATTCCCGTCGAAGTCGGCGGTGCGGGAGCAGGCGAAAATGCGTTCGTCATGGTCGCGGCCGTCGATGTCGGAATTCTCAATCTCACTCGATACGAAGCCCCCGATCCGAGCGACTGGTTCTTCGGTCAACGAATGTTGGGACTTGAAATCCGCGATATTTACGGCCGCCTGATCGATGGTTCGATGGGCGCGATGGGCAAACTGCGGACAGGGGGCGATGGTGCCAATCTCAGCCCGCAGGGCAGCCCGCCCAAGGAGAAGCTCGTCGCCTTCTTCGAAGGTCCTGTGCAACTGGACCGTGATGGAAAGGCCATCATCACATTCGACCTGCCCCAGTTCAACGGCACGGTCCGGGTCATGGCTGTCGCTTGGACGAAAGGAGCCGTCGGAGAGGCATCGACAGATGTGATCGTGCGTGATCCGATCGTGCTGACAGCCGGTATGCCGCGCTTCATGGCACCCGGCGACTCCGCCACCATGCGGCTCGACATCTCCAACACTGACGCGCCCGACGGCGAATACGCGCTGTCGGTCGAACCCGCCGGCGATCTGACCGTCGGCACCGGCGAGTTCCCCGACACCGTAAATCTCGTCGGTGGAAAGCGTCAGACACTGACCATACCTCTGACGGCCGTCGCACCAGGGGATGCCGGCGTCACCATTCGGCTTGCCAATGCTTCGGGAACCTCGGTCGAACAGCAGCTTTATCTGCCGATCCGACCCTCCGCCCTGCCTGTTACCACGCGCATGGTGGTCGATCTTGGGCCAAACGGTCGGAGCCTGCGTGTAGACGATCAACTTCTTGCAGCCAGTGTGCTGGAGGGCGCGTCGGTCAGCGTCAACGTCTCGCCCGCCGCAGCATTCGACGTGGCGTCGCTTTTGATGTCTCTCGACCGCTATCCATATGGTTGCGCCGAGCAGACCACCAGCCGCGCGCTCCCACTGCTTTATGTCAGCGAGTTGTCGAAGCCATTCGGCCTGGCGGTTGAGCCCGACCTGCGGGATCGAATTCAAAAGGCGATCTACCGCGTGCTCAACTATCAGGCATCGGGTGGCAGTTTTGGGCTCTGGGCACCGGGTTCGGGCGACCTTTGGCTCGATGCCTATGTCACCGACTTCCTCAGCCGTGCGCGCGAACACAATTATGAAGTGCCCTCGAACGCCATTGTACAGGCGCTCAACAATCTTCAGAATTCGATCTCCTATGATGTTGATGTTCAGGACCGTGGCAGCGAAATCGCCTACGCACTCTACGTTCTGGCGCGCAACAAAAAGGCGTCGGTTGGCGATCTTCGCTACTACGCCGACACGCAGCTGGAGGGCTTTTCCAGTCCGCTCGCAATCGCGCATCTGGCAGCCAGCCTCGCACTGTACGGCGACAGCCAGCGGTCCGAGCATACCTTCCAGGCGGCCTTGCAACTGGCCAAGTCCAAGCCGCAATTCGACTGGTATCGGCGCGACTATGGCTCGCGCCTTCGCGACGGCGCCGCCATGCTGGCATTGGCGGCGGAGACAAAACCGATGCCATCCGTCACGCCGGAACTGATCAAGCTCGTGTCCTCTGAACGGCAGCGATACAACTGGCTCAGCACACAGGATCAGGCCTGGCTGATTCTGGCCGCACGCGCCTTTTCCTCGAACACGGGCGGCATAAATCTGAGCGTCGATGGCGAGCCGCATACGGGCGCCCTTGCCCGCACGGTCAGCGGCGAAGAGCTTGTCGCCAACCCGATCGTGGTTGCCAATACCGGCAGCGAGGCGCTTCAGGCGGTCGTCACAACCGTGGCCGCGCCCAAGCAGCCGCTTCCCGCCGGCGGCGACGGCTTTACCATCAGCCGCACCTACTACACGCTCGACGGGGAAGAGGCCAACATAACGGAGGCAAAGCAGAACGAGCGCTATGTCGTGGTCATTCAGGCCACCAACAGCAACAGCTGGGATTCGCGGGTACTCATTCAGGATCTGCTGCCGGCCGGCTTCGAAATCGACAATCCGGGCCTGGTCTCGAGCGCCGATCTGTCGAATTTCTCCTGGCTTCCGCAGACCAACGCCGCGCATCTGGAATTCCGCGACGACCGCTTTGTCGCGGCATTCAATCCCGATCAGGCCAGCGGTTCAATGACACTTGCCTATGTGGTTCGCGCCGTCACGCCGGGCGTCTATATTCACCCTGCCGCCTATATCGAGGACATGTATCGGCCTCAGTTCTCGGCCCGGACGGCGACCGGCATGATGCAGGTGAACGAGGAGTAGGTGAGCGCCAACGGCAAGGATGACACCGTGCGCCATCGCTTGATCTCTGGTGCGCAGGCCGTCGTGGCGCAGCGATGGTCGCGCCGCATCGTCTTCGCGGCCGCGTGCGTGGCGGCGATGGCGAGCGGCGCATATCTGGCGCTGGACCAGCTTGACCGGTCCTATCCGCCACCGCTTCCGGCAAACCTCACTGTGTCAACGGAAGTGCTGGACCGGGATGGAGAACTGCTGCGAGCCTTCTCCACTCTTGACGGACGCTGGCGGCTCAAGACCGAGGTCGAAAATGTCGATCCGGACTTCATCCGAATGCTGGTCGCCTATGAGGACAAGCGCTTCTATGAGCACCCCGGGATAGACCTCTGGGCGATCGGTCGGGCAGCGCTCCAGCTTGTCGGCAACGGCCGCATTGTGTCAGGCGGATCGACGCTCTCGATGCAGGTCGCGCGGCTGATCGAGCCGCGTGAACGCCGCAGCTTCGGCTCGAAAGTCAGGCAGATGCTTCGCGCCATCCAGATCGAACGTCGCCTGTCGAAACAGGAGATCCTGGAGCGGTATCTTACGCTGGCACCGTATGGGGGAAATCTTGAAGGTGTTCGCGCGGCAGCTCTTGCCTATTTCGGCAAGGAACCAAAGCGATTGACCGTCGCCGAGGCCGCCATGCTGGTCGCCCTTCCACAATTGCCGGAGAGACGTCGCCCGGACCGCAATCCCGTCGACGCGCAGGCCGCGCGTGAGCGCGTGTTGAACCGCATGGTGAGCGCAGGCATCCTTGCCGAAGGCGAGGTTCAGCGAGCCTCGCGCGAGCCGATCCCCGTCCTGCGCCGCCCCCTGCCCGCACTGGCCGCGCATCTGGCCGACAAGGCGCTAACATCCGATCCGTCGGCCTTCAACCACACGCTGACGATACGAAAGCGTGTCCAGCAGGGGCTTGAGACCGTTGCTCAGGACGCCGCCAGGAAGCTTGGGCCCAAGCTCTCCGTGGCGATGGTGATGGCTGACGCGCGCACCGGTGAGATACTAGGTGAAGTCGGCTCTGCCGACTTCTTCGATTCCGCCCGGTCCGGCTGGATCGACATGACGCGGATCTCGCGTTCTCCCGGATCGACGCTGAAACCGTTCATCTATGGGCTTGCCTTCGAGCAGGGCATGGTCGCGCAGGAGACCATGATCGAGGATCGTCCCGCTGATTTCGGCGGATACCGACCCCGCAATTTCGACATGACATATCAAGGCGACGTGACCGTTCGTCAGGCGCTGCAACTGTCTCTCAACGTGCCTGCGGTGCGTCTGCTCGATGCGATCGGGCCGTCTCGCATGGTCGCCCGCTTTCGGCAGGTGGGTATTACACTGGACCTCCCCGACAGCCGACCTGCGGGACTCGCCATCGGGCTTGGCGGGGCGGGCATCACGCTGCGCGACCTCGTTCAGCTTTATACGGGCCTGGCCAATGGCGGAAAGGTCAACCCGCTTCGCGACGGCACGGAGGCAACCCAGCCGACAGGTGGCGCAACAATACTTGATACCAATGCGACCTGGCAGGTGGGCGACATGCTGGCCGGCGTCAAACCTCCGCAGGGCGCGATGGCGCGTGGCATCGCCTACAAAACGGGCACCAGCTACGGATATCGCGATGCGTGGTCGGTCGGCTATGACGGCCGTTATGTGCTTGGCGTGTGGGTCGGCAGGGCCGACGGTGGATCGGTTCCCGGCCTGTCCGGCTATGTCTCAGCCGCGCCGATCCTGTTCGACGGCTTTGCGCGCTCAGGCTTGCCGGCAATTGCGTTGCCCTCGCCTCCTCCCGGAATCTTCCGCAACAAACAGGAAGAACTGCCTGTAACGCTGGCGCGTTTTGCGACGGATGAGGCCGGATTGGTCGTCGCCAAGGCATCCGAGCCCGCCCCGCATATCATTTTTCCCCCAGACGGTGCACGTCTGGCGTTGAACGATAGTCTCGCCGGCGCGCAGCCACTCGTGCTGAAACTTCAGGGGGGTCGGGCTCCATTCAGATGGCTGGCAAACGGCAAGCCTCTCGAATCCGTTCGTCGACGTCAAACCACATGGCTACCGGATACGGCTGGCTTCTCGACGCTCACCGTGATCGATGCGGCAGGCCGCGCGGCAAGCATAAAGGTCTTTGTCGAGTGAGGCTGGCACTCGCGCTCGCCGTACTGGTCGTAGCGGGACAAGCAGTGGCGGGAGAACTTCCACCGGGATTTGCGTATCTTTCCGACATCGATCCGACGATACGGCAGGAGATGCGTTACGCTTCCAGCGCCAATTTTCTTGGCCGACCGGTCAAGGGCTATGCAGCGCCGGAGTGTATCCTGGCGGAGAAGGCAGCCCGGGCGCTGGCGAAGGTTCAGGCCGCCCTCTCAAGCAGCCATGAGACGCTTGTCGTGATCGATTGCTACCGACCGCGCCGCGCCGTTGCGGACATGGTGGAATGGTCAAGGCGCGGAAAGGAAATGAACCCGCAGTGGTATCCAGCTGTCAGGCGAAACCAGTTGATCACACAAGGCTACCTGGCAAAACGCTCGGGCCACTCGCGAGGATCGACCGTCGATCTCACCATAGCCCCGATTGACACGAAGGCTGCGTCTTCCGACTCCACGTGTGGTGTGCGAGGTACGAACACCCTTGATTTTGGAACAGGCGTGGACTGCATGTCCCCGGCGAGCGCCACGGCATCCAAAAGAGTGCCTGCGGAAGCGCGGCAGAATCGCATGAAGCTGGTCGCTCTGATGCGACAACAGGGTTTCAAGAACTACGCACGTGAGTGGTGGCACTTCACCCTGGTCGACGAACCCTTCAGCCGGCCCTTCGACTTCAAAGTCACAGCCAAATAGCGGACGTTACTCCGCGAACACCGGATAGAGCTCGCTGATCGCAGTGTCCTTGTATTTTGCGCCCCGATAAACGTCCTTTATGCGCAACTCAAGCCATTCGGTGCTGATGGCCGGACTGAAATCGACCCGGCTCGCGCCCCTCACATCCTGAAGATGCACGGTCAGAGTCTGCCCGTCGCTGGTCGTCGCCTCCAGTGATTTCACGCGCGAGTTTGCTTTCCAGATGCTCTCGGTCTTGTCATAGCCGTTGATGATCTCGAAGCCGGCAAGCGAGCGCCGCTTGCCGAAATGCATCGTGACCGTCTCGTTGAGGCCGTCTTGTTTGTCCCCTTCCACCCACGCGGTCGCGCGATTGCCATCAAACATCATCGAGGGCTCGTAGCGGATCGCCTTGCTCGGCTTGAGCACGGAACTGGCGCAGTAATCGACATCGAACGGTCCGCGTTCGCAGGTACCTTCGCGCACCGCGGACCTCACAGACGTGGCCGTCGAGGCCGCGCTCGCAACCTGTTTCGCTGTCGGAGCAGCGCAAGCCGCACCTGATCTTTCCTTTGCGAGATCGGCATAGAAACTGTCTGGATAACGCCTCACAAAGGCTTCCAGCGCGCCACAACTGCCAACCTCGACAGCCTGCTGATAGGCGTCCTTTTCCGAATCCGCGCTCGCAACCGGTGGTGCCTGCCTGGATGCAGACTGTTGCCGTTGTGCGGCAAACT
The DNA here is from genome assembly GCA_023953905.1 of Rhizobiaceae bacterium. Taxonomy (GTDB): domain Bacteria; phylum Pseudomonadota; class Alphaproteobacteria; order Rhizobiales; family Rhizobiaceae; genus Arvimicrobium. The sequence goes on from JAMLJA010000001.1 coordinate 381,585, forward strand.
CGAACCGCCCGGTCAGCGAGGAGGAATCCCACGGAACCTGCTTCCCGCCAGTCGACGCCATGACATCGTTGCGCACCTCGATCATGAGATCGGAGATCGACTGACCAGGCACTGACATGTGCTTGAGAAGCGCGCCGGTGAAAGGCGAGTTCCGGCCCTGCCCGTCGGAAGCAACAGCATCCGGCTGTGTGGCGAAGGCAATGAAAGTGCCCGAACCCGACTGGACGCGGCCCAATCCCTTGCTAATCGACTGAGCCGACCTGTTCTCGGACCGCGCCAGTTCGTCAGCGAACGGATTGTTGCGGCAGGCATCGAGGAAAATCAGATTGGTTTCGCTGCCTCGTTCCATTTGCTGCAACACCCCCGACAGGGAGACGAGCGAAATATCGGCTTCGGCCTCGTATTCGACCATTGCGTCAACGGGCACGAGATAGTTTTGCCCCCCTACCTGAATTCCGTGACCGGCATAAAAGAACAGGGCCACGTCGGCTGATCCTGCCGCGCGCCCGAACTTGATCAACTGTTCCACGAGGGAGCGTCTGTCGAGATCGGTTCCGCCCATGACCTCGAAACCAAGCGACTCGAGATGCCGCGACAGGTCTTCCGCGTCGTTGCGCGGATTGGCGAGCTTGCCGACATGCTGATAGTCGGAATTGCCGACGACCAGCGCGATGCGTCGCTCGGCTGAGGCGGGGGTCAGCCAAAGCCCGACAATCAGGCAGATCGCGCCGAACAATCTCAATGAGCCCAACACTCGCGCCCCTTCGCAATGCCGGAAATACCACGAAGGCTTAGGGCAGCACCAAAGGCCTTGTCAAATGGACATGCAAGAGAGGTTAACCGCCCGTACCGCCTCGGTTCCAGCCGCGTCCCCTGTCGCCGACCAGTTCTGCCCGTCCTTCATGAATCGCGACCGTATCCTCGATCTTGATGAAGCCACGGGTGGGATGGAGCATCGTCGTCTCGACCGAGATCACCATGCCTGCCTCAAGCGGCCGATTGGCGTCCACGCCTTCATAAGCGACAGGATGATTTGTCATGAGGAACGGCGCCTCATGCGAAATCAAGCCCATGCCATGCGTGAAGAAGTCTGTGAATGGCGCTATCTTGTCCTTCTTCTTGAGAGCATTTTCTCCCGTCGAGACAACAGCACTGCCAGGATTGCCGGCAACTGCCTGCGCGATCGCCTTGTCCTGGACGTCAAGAATATCGGCCAACAAATCTTCAAGCTCGGCATCCGGCTCGCCCAGCACGCCCATCCTGCAGAGATCGCCGATATAACCATGATAATTGCCACCGGAATCGATCGACATGACCTCGCCGCGCTTCCAGGTCTGATCGGAGATGGCGCGATTGTGACTCGAGCCAAGCGTGATCAGGCAATACTCGAATTGAAGCCCGCGCTTCGTCTCTTCCGTGCGCAGCGTCTGAACGATCTCCTCCTTCGAGGCCCCCTCTCCTGATGCGGCAAAGACCGCAAGCATGGAATCGGTGATGCGCTCCGATGCTTCCCTGAGAAGCCCGAGTTCCTCTGGCGACTTGATGGAACGGATCCGCTCGAACGCGCCGGTGGCATCGACCAGTTGCTTATTGCCGACCCCCGCTTCGATGACGCGATACGCGTCGGAAGGCATGAAGCCCGGCTCGAAGCCGATCCGCGCATTGCCGAGATCGAGGCTGTTCAGGTGCTTTACCGCTGCCTCGGCGGCATCGACGCTTCCCCAGAAACTGGTGTGCACGTTGGGCGTCCAGAATGGATGAACCTGATGCTCGTGTCCTTCCATCTTGTTTCCCATGAAGGCGGCGTGCTCTGGCCTGCCCTTCTGATAGATAACGATCGGCAGATAGCGGCTGTGGCCGATTGCGTCCATGGCGGAGAAGAAGATGAATTTGTACCCGCCGAGCAGATATTGAACATTGTGCTTCGAAGTCGCGACAAGAACATCCAGACCGTGCTCTTCCATGAGACGGTCGACGCGCGCATGATCGAATGGAATACCGGCCTTGGCGCCGGATGTGGCCTGAATATTCACGTGTTCCTCCCAGAACCTGCATAGGCTGCATCTGGTCCTACCAGATTGTAAATTGTGCGTACAGAACAACCATCGAAAACCGCGACGGCATCTCGTCGCACCGTTCGAGTTCGTGCTACCTGCTTCCCAAAATTTCCCTTGCCATGTTGGCGCCCATACCGATGATCGTCGTCAAATCCGGAGCCTTGCATGCAACCCATCTTTGACGGCCACAACGATGTCCTCTTGCGACTGTGGCGCAACATGCAGGCCGGCGGTGATCCCGTCGCGGAAATGGTCAATGGCGCGACCTCCGGGCATATCGACCTGCCCCGCGCGAAAGAGGGTGGCCTCGCGGGAGGGCTTTGCGCCATCTACATTCCGAATTCGGGGCCAATGACACTAGGTCAGCGCAGCGCTGGAGGCGGATATGCGGCGCCTCTTGCGCCGCCTCTCGAACGGCACTCATCACTCGACATCGCGGTAGCAGAAGCGTCGGTCGCGTTGCGGCTCGATCGCGCCGGGGTCTGGAAACTCTGCCGCTCGACCAGCGACATTCGCGACTGCATGAACACAGGAACATTCGCCGCCGTGCTTCACATGGAAGGGTGCGAGGCGATCGATGCCGACCTTGTGGCGCTTGAATTCTTTTATGGTGTCGGCTTGCGCAGCCTTGGGCCGGTCTGGAGCCGCAACAACATTTTCGGACACGGCGTACCTTTCGCCTATCCTGCCGATCCTGACACCGGACCGGGTCTAACGGATGCAGGCAAGGCTTTGGTCCGCGAGTGCAACCGGCTGGGAATTCTCATCGACCTTTCGCACATCACGGAGAAAGGCTTCTGGGACGTCGTTGGCCTGAGTGACCAGCCTCCCATCGCCAGTCACTCCAACGCGCACGCCCTGACCCCAGTGGCCCGCAACCTGACCGACCGGCAACTCGATGCGATCCGCGAGCGCAAGGGCCTCGTCGGGCTCAATTTTGCTGTCACGATGTTGCGTTCGGACGGCCGTGAACTCGGCGAGACACCGCTGCACGACATGGTTCGCCACATCGACTACATGGTCGAACGCGCGGGTATAGACTGCGTGGCGCTTGGTTCGGATTTTGATGGAGCGATGGTGCCGAAAGAGATCAACGACGCTTCCGGCCTTCAAACACTTGTCGAGGCACTGGCTTCCGCAGGTTACGGCGATGCCGAGCTCCGCAAGATCTGCCAAGAGAACTGGCTGCGGGTGCTCGGTCAGGCCTGGCACGAGGCGTAGCTATCACTGCAAGGCGCGCGCTCAAGCTCCCGAAAAGACTCACCTTCGCTGTGCGTGAGAAGTTGAATCTCTACATGAAGACAAGGCCTGCCAGGAAGAAGGTCGGGATCAGAACCGCGCCTGACCAGATCATGTAGCCGAAGAAGCTGGGCATCCTGACGCCCCGTTCCCTTGCGATCGCATAGACCATGAAGTTCGGCGCATTTCCGATATAGGTATTGGCACCCATGAAGACGGCGCCCGCCGAGATCGCGGCAAGTGTCCCGGCAAATGTGGTCATGAGCTGTTGCGGGTCTCCACCAGCCAGCTCGAAGAACACCAGGTAGGTTGGTGCGTTATCGAGGAACGAGGACAGGATTCCGGTCATCCAGAAATAGGCGAGATCATTGTGCGAGCCGTCGGAGCGCGTCACCAGTTCGACCAGCGGCGCCATCGCCCCATCCATACCGGCCTTCAATATGGCAATCACCGGTATGATGCAGATGAAGATCGCCGCAAACAGCTTGGCGACTTCCGCGATCGGTCCCCACGTGAATCCATTGGCGTCCCGATAGACTTTGCGCGTGACGAGCAGCGACACCCCTGCAAGGGCAAGAATGATGACATCCCTGACGATGTTCTGCAGTTCGACATGAACCCCGTGTATGGTGAACTCCACGCCGGGTTTCCATGCCGCGGACATGAGTATCGCCCCGATCACTCCGAGTAGCAGCGGAATATTGACAATACCCCTGATGCGCACTTTCGAGTCAGGCGTCGGGTCCTTGATCTTGGGAGCGCCTTCCTCCCGCCGATGAAGGACGACATCGATCGCCACGAAGATGATCAGGACAAGCGCGGCAACGAACAGCGTGTCGAACCAGAGATGCTGAGTCGTCCAGAAGAAGTCCACGCCACGCAGAAAGCCGACGAAAAGCGGCGGATCGCCCAGCGGCGTCAGCGAGCCGCCTATGTTCGATACCAGGAAGATGAAGAACACGACCACATGCGCGTTGAAGGGACGATTGTCATTGGCGCGAATGATCGGCCGGATCAGGATCATCGACGCGCCCGTGGTGCCCACCACCGAGGCGAGAACTGCACCAATCACCAGAATCAGGGCGTTCATCAGCGGCGTACCGTGGATGTTGCCTGCGACCAGAATGCCGCCGGAAATGGTGAAAAGGCCAAACAGCAGGATGATGAATGACACATATTCCAGCAGGACAGTGTGCAGCACTGCGGTCAGCGTTGTCGAAAACCCGAACGCGACCGCCATTGGAAGCGTTGCAAGCAGCGCCCATCCCAAGGCGATCTTACCGTAATGATGTTCCCAAAAGTGATGGTAGAGCAACGGACCTGTCGCAATGCAAAGCAGGATGCCCGCGAATGGCAGGCCCCATAGCAGCGACATGGATTCGCCCGGTAACTCCGCTGCAAAGGCGGGCTCGGGCGACAGCGCGAGAATGACAGCGCATCCAACTATGAATGCAGCACGTGTCACGTTGCTGAAATGCATTACCTGTTAAACTCCAGACTCGACGTCAGGAACCTATCCAGCCAAGCGACCGCGGTCAAAGCGAGGCTGTGGAATTCCGTTCGCGGCCCGCGCCGATCTTCAGCATGGACTCGACTGCAAGATCGCGCTCCTCCGACGTAAGCACCTCGGTCTCGAAAAGTTTGAGGCTTCGCATGCCTTCCAGCGCCAGATAAATCACGAGCAGCGACCCGAAATCGTCAGACTCGGACTTCAGCCGGTCAAGCAGCCTGCGTTTGAAGGCTGCAATCGGCTTCAGGAAATCAGGATCCTCCGCGATCGCCGCCAGCACGCCTGTCGCGCCGTGCTGGGCTTCGGCGCACTCGATTGCCGACAGCTTGATATAGGCCGACAAGAGGCCATCCTGAGCCGTATGACTCGCATCCAGTTCCTGCTCGAAATTTGTCAGGAACGTTTCGACGAGCGCGCGCATCAGGGATGCTTTCGTCGGAAAATTGTATAAGAGACCACCTTTTGATACACCGGCACGAGCAGCAACCGCGTCGAGCGATAGCCGTCCCGCGCCAGCCTCTCGGGCCACCTCAGCGGCTGCGGAGAGAATCTTGTCTCTGGAGGATTGTTTGATCTGTGTCATCTGCGCATCTCCATCCCGAGATTTTCTTAGACCAGATTGACAATACCGTCCAGACGGTACAGTAGCATATCATTGAATTTCATCGGCGCGCCGCGAAGGCACGCAAACGTTTGGGGATCAAATTGATCAAGCGTTTTATTATTGCCTTCATTCTGCTCGTGATCGTGGTCGGCGGGATCGTCGGCTTCAACATGTTCCGTGACAAAGCGATTCAGGAATATTTCGCTTCGATGCCGGTCGCCCAGGTCACCATTTCGACCGCCAAGATTGAGCCGGTGAAATGGTTGCCGAACATCGAAACCATCGGAACCGTGGGGGCAGCGCGCGGCGTCGACCTGACGGTCGAGACGACGGGCATCGTCAAGGAGATATTCTTCCACGCCAATGAGCGCGTTGAACTCGGTCAGGTGCTGGTCCAGTTGGACGATGCCGTGCAGGCTGCGGATGTGGAAGTGGCAAAAACCCAGGCGAAACTGGACAAGCAGGCGTTCGACCGCGCAACGGAACTTCAAAAGCGCGGCGTCGGATCTGAAGTGACGACGGACTCCGCCCGCGCAGCGGCAGAAACGTCCACGTCGCAGGTGGCTAAGCTCCAGGCTGTGCTCGACCAGAAGCAGCTGCGCGCTCCCTATTCCGGCACGATGGGCATTCCGCGCGTGGAACTCGGCCAGTTTATCCAGCCCGGGACTGCGGTGGCGACCCTTCAGGATCTCGATACGATGAGAGCCGATTTTTCAGTTCCCGAACAGCAGCTTGACTTGCTCAAGATCGGCCAGCCAGTGGCGTTCAGCGTGACCGATGGCGATTTCCCGTTCAAGGGCGCGATCACGGGTATCGAGCCCAAAGTCGATCCGTCCAGCCGGCTGGTTTCGGTCAGGGCCGAGATCTCAAATCCACAAGGCAAGCTGAGCCCGGGTCAGTTTGTGCAGGTCCGTGTGGAGCTGCCGGCAGAGGACAACGTCATTGCCATTCCGGAGACGGCTCTGGTGAGCAGCCTTTACGGTGACTTCGTCTTTGTCGTGAAACCCGCGCCAGCCGCCGAAAAGACGGCGGACGCAACAGCGTCGGAGAATCCTGGGCACATCGTCTCCCAGATATTTGTCGACGTCGGTCGTCGCTCAGACGGTTCGGTGGAGATCCTCAAGGGCGTTTCTGCCGGTGACGAGGTTGTGACGGCCGGCCAGAACCGCCTCTCGAACAACACGCCGGTCACCGTCGACAATTCGGTGACTCCGCAATCTACTGCCGATGGAGCAAGCAAGCCATGAGCTTCTCCGATCTCTTCATTCGTCGCCCGGTCATGACGACCGTGCTCGCCCTTATGATTCTGCTTCTCGGCTTCCAGGGCCTCTTCAACCTGGCGGTTCGCCAATATCCCGAGGTCGAGGAGACGGTGATCACCATCACCACGACCTATCCCGGCGCTAGCCCGGACCTTATTCAGGGTTTCATCACTGCGCCGATCGCGCGCGCCGTCGCAACCACCGAGAACATCGACTATGTCACCTCGCAGAGCCGCCCTTCGGCGAGTGTCGTGACGGTCCAGATGAAACTTGGCTCGAACCCCGACGTGGCTTTGACCGAAGTCATGTCGAAGGTGCAGGGCGTCCGCGGCCAGTTGCCTGACAACTCCGACGATCCAGTCATCGTCAAGGGCACCGGCCAGCAATTCGCGCTCATGTATCTTGCGGTACAAAACCCCGCAATGACGCCGGAACAGCTGACCGAGTATATCGAACGCGTGTTGCGACCCCGCATGTCGACGATCGAAGGCGTGGCCGAAGTACAGGTGCTCGGAGCTGCCGACTATTCAATGCGCGTGTGGATCGACCCCATAAAGCTCGCCTCGCGCAAGATGACGGCAGCCGAAGTGCTGGGGGCAATCAACAGTTCGAATTTCCTCTCTGCTCCCGGCAAGACCAAGGATCTTAATACAGCCTATTCCATCACGCTCAAGTCCACGCTTCAGACACCCGAGGCATTCGCCGCCATTCCCCTCAAATCGGATGGCACCGGTGTGGTCCGCCTTCGCGACGTCGCCCGAGTCGAACTTGCTGCGGAAAGCACCGACACCATAGTCAACTTCGACGGCCAACAGGGCACGTTCATAGGTGTATTCCCAACTCCTGCGGCCAACCCTCTGGATACGGCTAGCGGGGTTATCGCACAACTCCCGTCGATTCAGAGCAGCCTACCCGAGGGAATGAAGATCACGATGGTCTATGATTCCACGGAGACGATCAGCGCGTCCATCGAAGAGGTGTTCAAGACCATCGCCGAGGCCGTGGTAATCGTCATCGTGGTTATCCTCCTCTTCCTTGGATCCTTCCGATCCGTGCTGATGCCGGTCATCACGATTCCCCTGTCGTTGATCGGAACGTGCTTCTTCCTCTACGTGATGGGATACTCGATCAATCTTCTCTCATTGCTTGCCATGGTGCTTGCGATCGGATTGGTGGTCGATGACGCCATCGTGGTGGTGGAAAACATCCACCGTCACATCGAGGAGGGCCTCTCCCCGATGAAGGCGTCGTTCAAGGGCATGTCCGAAATCGTGGGACCTGTCGTGGCCATGACGATCACGCTGGCGGCCGTGTTTGCGCCTCTCGCCTTTACCGGAGGCCTGACGGGTTCGCTCTTCCGCGAATTCGCCCTGACGCTGGCAGGAGCGGTGGTGATCTCGGGATTTGTAGCGCTCACGATCACGCCGATGATGTCGGCGCGGATTCTGAAAGGCGGAAATCACAGCCGTTTTCAGCGCTTCGTCGACAATGTGTTCGACCGCATCTCCAACGGTTATGAACGGCTGGTCACGGGCTCGCTCAAATACCGTCCGGTCACGCTGCTGGTGGTTATCGCGCTGGTCTCCGTCACCGGCTACATGTTCACCAAGACGTCAAGCGAACTTGCGCCGGAAGAAGACCAGGGCGCACTGTTCGCTGTCGTAACGGCACCGCGCTATGCGACCAGCGAATACACGTCGCGCTATACGGATCAGATGCGTGATCTGACCAAGGATCTTGAGGAACTGAAGGTCAATTTCTCGATAGTCGGCTTTGGCGGAGAAACCAATTCCGGCTTTGCGATCTGGTCGTTCAAGGACTGGGCGGATCGCAAACGCTCGCAGAAGGAACTTCAGGCCGATATCCAGGCACGCATATCCAAGGTTGCGGGCGTTCAGGCCTTTGTGTTCGCGCCACCTACCCTGCCAGGCACCGGCGGCGGCCTGCCGATCAGCATGGTGATACAGTCTACCGGCGACCCGAGTCAGGTGTATGAGGTGACTGAGCAGATCAAACAGAAGGCACAGGCGAGCGGACGCTTTATTATCGTCCAGAACTCACTGTCGTTCGACGCGCCCCAGGTGACAATTACCATTGACCGCGACCGCGCCGCAGCGCTTGGTCTACCGATCAGCGACATCGGAACCACACTCGGCTTGCTGGTGGGCGGTGGCTCGGTGGCGCAGTTCGACCGGGATTCCAACAGCTATGACATCATCCTCCAGGTCCCGGAAAAGTACCGGAAGTCACCCGATCTGCTGGGTGATTTCTATGTCCGTAGCACCAATGGCGAGATGGTTCCGCTTTCTGCCGTAATCAAGATCAAGACGAATTCGTCCCCAGCCTCGATTGAGCAATTCAATCAGCTCAACTCCTCGACCATCTCGGCACTGCCCCTGCCGGGCGTCACAACGGGCGATGGCTTGAAGGTGATTGAGGACATCGCGCGACCGCTGCTGCCGTCCGGCTTCTTTATTGACTATTCGGGCCAGTCGCGACTGGAGAAGGAACAAGGCTCCACCATCGCAATCGCCTTCGCGCTGGCCGTCGTGGTGATCTATCTGGTTCTCGCGGCTCAGTTCGAGAGTTTCCGCGATCCGCTGATCATCATGATGTCGGTGCCTTTGTCGATCTTCGGGGCGGTTCTGCCACTCAATCTCGGGCTGGGCACGCTCAACATCTATACGCAGGTTGGCCTCATCACCCTTATCGGCCTTATTACAAAGCACGGCATTCTGTTGGTGGAGTTCGCGAACCAGCAGCGAGAGGAACACGGCCTCTCGATACATGACGCGATCGTGGCCTCGGCCAAGGTTCGCCTGCGGCCGATTCTGATGACGACCGCCGCAATGGCGCTTGGCGTCGTGCCGTTGATCACCGCAGCGGGTGCCGGCGCTGCGGCGCGCTATTCCATGGGCCTCGTGATCTTTGCCGGCATCCTGGTCGGAACCATGTTCACGCTCTTTGTCGTGCCGATGTTCTACACGTTCATCGCACATCGCGACCACGCAAAGCAGGATGAGGATATGAACGAGCCGGCTGCCGGAACCCCGGTCGTGGCCGCGCCCCATTAGGCGCAACCTACACTGCCAACTCAAAAATGGCCGGCAAGCATCCCGCTGCCGGCCATTTTCACATCAGCCTTCGTGTCCCCGCCTTATCGAAAGGGAGAACGTTGACGCCTGCTCCGTTGCCAGTGATCCATGTTTGTGGCAGAGCCGATGACAGCGCTGTCATGCTCGGTCAAATCGATTATGCTGCGTGTTCGGGAGGAGTTGCATGATTGATTCACGAACTGCAAAACCCGCAGATCTGGGTGACGCAGGACGACATCAGCCGGAAATATATTGCCTGCTGGATGCGGGATGCGAACCATGCGCAATCATCAACGGCCCCGCATTTTCGAGCGGGCGGTACGTCTGAACTGACCGCCGCAACAAACCATACGGGCGCGTGACGCGCCATTTTCCTGAGAAGGATCTGGGAATGAGCACTGGATTTTTCGGCGACATACAGCCGGTCAAGTATGAGGGGCCAGACAGCACAAATCCCCTCGCCTACCGCTTCTACAATCCCGACGAGATCGTCGCGGGCAAGCGCATGGAAGACCATCTGCGCTTCGCTATCGCCTACTGGCACAGCTTCGCCTGGGAAGGTGGAGATCCATTCGGTGGACGCACCTTCGATCGTCCGTGGTACGGCGACACGATGGATCTCGCAAAGCTCAAGGCCGACGTTGCCTTTGAGATGTTCAGCCTGCTCGGTGCGCCATATTACTGCTTCCACGACGCAGACGTCCGCCCCGAGGGCAAGGATTTCTCCGAGAGCCTGACGCGTCTCGACGAAATCGCCGACATCTTCGCCGCCAAGCAAAAGGAAACCGGCGTCAAGCTCCTTTGGGGAACCGCCAACATGTTCTCCAGCCGTCGCTGGATGGCCGGTGCCGCGACCAACCCGGATCCCGATGTCTTTGCCTACGCCGCGGCGACCGTGAAGGCGTGCATGGACATGACGAAGCGCCTCAAGGGCGAAAACTATGTGCTTTGGGGCGGTCGCGAAGGCTATGAAACGCTGCTCAATACGGATCTGAAGCGGGAGCGCGAACAGGCAGGACGCTTCCTTTCTCTCGTCGTCGACTACAAGAAGAAGATCGGCTTCAAGGGCACCATTCTCATCGAGCCCAAGCCGCAGGAGCCGACCAAGCACCAGTACGATTACGACGTCGCGACTGTGTATGGATTCCTCAAGGACTTCGGCCTTGAGAACGAGGTCAAGGTCAATATCGAGCAGGGCCACGCCATCCTGGCAGGCCACACCTTCGAGCATGAGCTGGCACTTGCCAACGCGCTTGGCATTTTTGGCTCCATCGACATGAACCGCAATGACTATCAGTCGGGGTGGGACACCGACCAGTTCCCCAACAACGTTCCCGAAATGGCACTGGCCTATTACTACGTGCTTCAGGGTGGTGGCTTCAAAACCGGGGGCACGAATTTTGATGCAAAGCTGCGGCGCCAGTCGATCGATCCGCAGGATCTCTTGATCGGCCATATCGGTGCGATGGACTGCTGTGCACGCGGTCTCAAGGCGGCGGCGCGCATGATCGAGGACAAGGCGCTGTCCGGACCGCTGGAAGAACGTTATGCGGGCTGGAAGAGCGCCGAAGGAAAGGCCATGCTTTCAGGAAAACGCTCGTTGGAAGACATCGCCGAGCGCGTCGTCAAGAAGAAGATCGAGCCGGAGCCCAGGTCCGGCCGTCAGGAATATCTCGAAAACATCGTCAATCGTTACGTCTGACGGCAGGCTTGTGAGGACACCGCCCGCCAGCCTGGCCTTCGCGGCAGGCTGGCGGGCGTTTTCATTCCTGCGCGATTGTTCGCTCCATTAGCTCTAAGCGCCTTAGGGCTTGAATCCGCCGATCAGCAGTCCGGGCAGCCATGTCGTCAGCGGCGGCCAGACGGACACTGCCGCGAGCACGAAGAGCAGCGGTATGAGCCAGGGAATGATGGCTCGCGACATAGACTCAAAGCTGATCGCCGCAATCTTCGACGTTATGAAAAGGACGATACCGACAGGCGGTGTGATCGTTCCGATCATCAGGTTGAGCACGAAGACAAGGCCGAACTGAACCGGATTGATCCCGAGTTGATACGCGACAGGCGTGAGGATCGGAATGAGGATCAGCATCGCCGCCAAAGCTTCCATGAAGCAGCCGACGACTAGCAGAAGCACATTGACGGCCAGCAGGAACAACAGCGGATAGCCGATCGCATCGACGAGAAGAGGTGTGATGATCTGCGGAATGCGTGAGATCGACAAACACCAGGCCAGTGCGGCGGCAGACATCACCAGCGCGAACACCATGCCGCTGGTCTCGACGGTATCCACGATCAGCTTTGGCAATTCGCGAATGTCGAATTCCCGATAGATCACAAGTCCGAGAAAAAGCGCGTAGCAGCTTGCCACTGCCGCCGCTTCCGTCGGCGTCATGATGCCGCCCACCATTCCGCCAAACAGGATGACTGGCGTCATGAGAGCCCAATGTGCGCGCCTGTAGGCGGTCCACAGACCTGACAGTCCCGGAAACGGGTGACGCGAAAGCCCGCGCCGTCGCGCCACGATGCTGACCATGGCGCCAAGCGCGAGCGCCATGAGCAGCCCCGGCACGACACCGGCAAGAAACAGCGCGCCGATGGAGACATCGGCACTCACGCCGTAAACCACCATTGGTAGTGACGGCGGTATGATCGGTCCGATGATGGAGGAAGCTGCGGTGACGGCGGCGGCTGTTTCGGAATCATATCCGGCGTTCTTCATGGCCCGGATTTCCAGCGCCCCGACACCACCGGCATCCGCCACCGCCGAGCCCGACATTCCGGCAAAGATGATGCTGGCAAGAATATTCGCATGGCATAAGCCACCGCGAATCCAGCCCACGCATGCGGTCGCGAAACCGAAGATGCGATCGGTCGTGCCGCTCGAGTTCATGATGTTGCCCATCAGAATGAACAGCGGCGCGGCAAGCAGCGGGAAGGAGTTCGCCGACTGCGCCAGCTTCTGCGGAAGCATATCCACGGGAAAGCCGTTGAGGAAGATGAAGGCGAAGGCCGCGAGTCCCATCGATGCAAACAGCGGCATTCCAAGAAGCAGCGCCGCCAGCCAGACGACGAGGATCTCCACCATGCTGGCCGTCATAGCGGCACACTCCGGCTGGTCTCAGAGGAGCGATCGCCCCGGATGATGTCGAGAATACGCAGGCAGCACTGGACCACGATCGCGAAGCCCGCGATCGGCACCGGGATGTAAACCAGCGCGACCGATAGCGGCAGGCTGACCCATTCCACGTCGGTGTTACGTTCGATCAACCCGAAACTGCGGGTCATCAGGACGAGACCAAGGAAGAGCACCGTCAGTTGCATGAAAATCTCCGCGGCGTCCCGGGCCCGGCCCTTCAACCGGTCGATCAGCACGGTCACGCGGATGTGGCTGTTGCGATTGCCTGCGATGATCCAGCCGGTAAATGCCATCCAGACCAGCAGATACTGGGCCATTTCGTCGGACCACGCCAACGGGCGATTGATGAAGCGGAACACAACGCCGAAGAAGACGCAGGCCAGCATCGCCAGCAACAGGACAACCGCGGCAAACGCCAGCAGACGATCACTCGTCCGGCCAAGAAATGAACGCACAGAAGCCTCGCTTCATGTTGGTCCCGCCGGGATTTCAAACCCGGCGGGAGAAGCTTCCGATCAGAGCGCCGCGAGGGCGTCCCAGGTGCCCGCGCCCCACTTTTCTTCGAACTTCGGAGGCACCTGCTCCAGCACAGGCTTGCGGAAGCTCTCCACATCTGGCTCGATCACCGTCATGCCCTGTTGCTTGAAGGTATCGACGAGCGACGCCTCCTGAGAGGCGAGTTCCGCATCCTGCCAGATAACCGCCTCGGCAATTGCCGCATCAAGGATCTCGCGGTCCTGCGCACTGAACTGCTGGAGAGCCGACTCGTTGGCGATGACAAGACGCGGCGTGATGATGTGCCCGGTCAGCACGAGATATTTCTGCACCTCTGGCAGCTTGGCGCTCGCGATCGTCGGTAGCGGGTTCTCCTGGCCATCGACCGCACCCTGGCTGAGGGCCAGATACAGCTCGTTGAAATTGATCGGCGTGGCCTGCGCACCCCAAGCTTCGGCCATGGCGCGGAACGTGTCGACGGGAGGCACCCGAAGCTTGAAGCCTGCCATGTCGTCGACTGTCTTGACCTCTTTGGAGCCTGTCGTCAGGTGGCGCTGGCCGTAATAGGTCACCGCCAGCATGCGCAAGCCGCGCTTGGTGACGAGTTCGTCGTTCATCTTGGCAAAGACGGGCGCGGTCGCGACCTTCGACATGTGCGCCGCATCGCGCCAGAGATAGGGCGCTTCAATGACCGAAAGCTGGGGTAGCAACGCGCCGAGCGCGGCAGCTCCATCAGTGGTCATCTGAAGTGCGCCAGAGACGACGGAATCCATCATGTCCTTGCCGGAGCCGAGTTGGCCGTTCGGGAAACTCTGAATCTCCAGGCGTCCGCCCGACTTGTCCTTAACCGTCGCAGCGATCCGATCGATCATCTGAACTTGCGGATGGGTGGTTGGCAGCATCTCGCCCCACCTGATCACGGTGGCCTGCGCTCGCAACACCGTTGGCATGGCGATACCGGCCATCGCCAATGCGCCGCCTGCCAGAACTTTGCGCCTGCTGTAACTCGTCATGTCATTCTCCTCCCAGATACCGGCATGATGCCGTGCGACCCGAACCCGGGCCAGTTGATTCAGATGTTTACCGCTCTCCTGCGCGCCACATCGATATGATCGCTCAGCGCGCGCGCGGCAGCATCTTCCTCCCGCCGCTCGAACGCGGAGATGATCTCGAGATGTTCTCCGATGACCGATGGGATCATGGGGACATAAAGCCGTGTTTCGGCAAGCCTGATCAGTTTTATCTTGATCCAGTTCACACGGTAGGCGTTGCTGATGATCGCATTGCCGAGATTGCTGATAATGGCCTCGTGCAACGTCAGATCGACGGCCTCGGCGTCCTCCATGAGATTGGTGTCGTCGCCGGCATGATAGCGCGAAAGAATGCGTTCATGGCTCTCGCGCAAAGCAGCGATCTCATCGTCGCTCGCTTCACGGGCAAACAGACGCGCGGCCGGCTCCTCCAAAAACGCTCTGAACTGAAACGCGTTTCGGACCAGATTGATATCCACCTGCGGCACCTGCATGCCACGATGGGGAACCGTGCGAATGAGGCCCTCCGCTTCCAGCCTTGGCACGAGTTCGCGAATCGACCCGAGCGGGAACCCGGTGATTTCCACCAGTTCCCGCTGGGTGATGAACTGACCGGGCTTGATCTCATTGGCGAGCAGACTTTTCGTATACCCGACATAAGCCTGATCGCGCAGGTTCTGTGTTTCCAGGGCTGGCTTCACCCGCCCCCTCCTGTAGCAAGGATCCGGTCGAATGCGTCGGCCACTTTGGCTTTTTGATCTGCGTTGAGATCGCTCACCGGCGGACGCATTCTGCCAAACCCGGCATCTCCGTGAAGATGTCCTGTAAGGCTCTTCACTGTTGGCAGAACGGGGTTCTTCAAGATCATTCCCACCAGATCCTCGACGAGCTTGCCGCCTTCGCCAGAGTAGATCAGTGTTCTCATCAAGCCCGGCGCCAGATTGGCCAAGCCGCAGATTGAACCTTCACCACCAGCCTGCATCGCCCGCGCGAGTTGCCGTTCGTCGCCGACCAGAATGGACAATTCGCCATGCTGGGCAAGCAACGCCTCGGTGTTTTCCCATTGCCCGGATGAATCCTTGACGCCCGTCACCACGCCGGGAAAGGCGCGCTTCAACCGGCCTACAAGGTCGATCGAGAGGGGAACGGCAGTCTGCCCCGGTATGTGATAGAGAATGACCCCGCGCAGGGCGCCGCCGATGCGCTCGAACGTGTTGGAAAACCAGGCGAAAAGACCCTCGTCATCAACGCCTTTCAGATAGAAGGGCGGCGCGAACAACAGTCCGCGAACACCTGCCCCCAACGCAATCCTTGCCTGCTCGACGGCATCATCGGCAATGGCTGAAGACACGCCGGCATAGAGCGAGCGCGACGCCTCGATGCCACTTCCTTCAAGCGCCCCGAACATCCCGGCGCGTTCGGCGAGGCTGAGTCCGTAACCCTCCCCCGTCGTGCCGAACACCGTGACCGTGTCGCAGCCCTCGGCCAGAACGTGATGGGCGTGCTTGACCAGTCGTGCATGGTCGACGCTGCCATCTGCCGAAAAGGGCGTGACCAATGCGGCCGATAAACCGAAGATGCTGCGATCGCTCATGTGTTTCCATAACCATGTTCTAACTAACATGTTGCCGACATGTAGCATGGTGTCAACCGATATTTCTTCGATCTATCGGGTTGTGCGCTAACCCAGCCACCCTTGCCCATCAGTGCTTTCAGAGGCTCCGTTAACCAGCGGGTAGCCAAGTTCCCAAGGCGCTGCCTGCCGGGACGCCGCATTCACTGCCGCTAAACACCTGCCAGCTAGCGTCCAGATGATTGCCAACATCTCGCGAGCCCGCCGTGCCTGCTTCCGAATTCGCCCTGGAGATCAGCAATCTGGTCAAACGCTTTGCCCGACCTGCGGTGGATGGTCTGAACCTGCGTGTTCGCTCCGGCGAATTCTATGCGCTGCTCGGACCGAACGGCGCGGGCAAGACGACGACACTTCGCATTGTCGCCGGCCTGCTTCAGCCCGATCGCGGCGATGTCTCGATATTCGGCATTGACGCCCTGCGCGATCCGGTCGCAGCCAAGTCGGTGTTGGCGTGGGTGTCGGACGAGCCGATGATCTACGACAAGCTGACACCGCTTGAATATCTGGAGTTCGTCGCCGGTCTTTGGGGCGTCGACGCCAGGATCGCGCAGTCCCGCGCTCGCGAATTGCTGGGGTGGCTCGAACTCGGACCTCATGCCGACACTCGATGCGAAGGGTTTTCCAAAGGCATGCGCCAGAAGGTGGCCCTCGCGGGCGCTCTGGTTCACGACCCCAAGCTCATCATACTGGATGAGCCTTTGACCGGCTTGGACGCCGGCTCGGCGCGGCAGGTCAAGAAGGTACTGGCTGAGCGGGTTCAGGCAGGCTGCACGGTCATCATGACGACGCACATTCTGGAAGTCGCCGAGCGCATGGCCGAGCGCATCGGTGTGATCGCATCCGGCAAGCTCATTGCGGAGGGCACGCTGGAAGAACTGCGCCGACGCGCCGGCAAAAACAATTCGACGCTCGAGGATATCTTTCTGGACCTTGTCGGACCCTCGGATATCGCCGCATGAACAAGGCGGTCTGGTTTGCCAGACACGAATTGCGCCTCGCCATGCGCGAGGTCATGTGGATGTTGTCAGCGGGAAAGCCCCGCCGCCAGAAAATTGCATTGGTCTTGCTGCTGCTTCTCGCGGCATTTCTGCATTTCGTTGCATGGGCGATCGTCGCTCCTTATGCGAAGGTGACGTTCCCGCCAGATCGCACAACGCTGGTGGTGATTACAGGCAGCGCGTTCCTGGGCTGGACGGTCATGATCTCGCAAGCCATGGAATCCGTGACGCGCGCCTTCTATACGCGGGCGGACCTGGATCTTCTCCTGTCATCGCCAGCGCCCACGCGCCTGATCTTCGTCCTGCGCGTCGGCGCGATAGGCATCACGACGTCCCTTCTGGCGCTCATTCTCATCGGTCCGTTCATCAACGCGCTCGCCTATGCGGGAGGCCTCCATTGGCTCTCTGCCTATGGCGTGCTCTTCGCCATGTCGGCGACCGCCGCCGCCCTTGCCGTGGGCATGACGATCTTGCTCTTCCGTACGATAGGCCCGCGCCGCACGCGTTTCGTCGCGCAGGTGGTGGCCGCGATCGTCGGTGCCGTTTTCGTCATTGGCGTCCAGGCGATCTCGATCTTTGCCTATGGCAGCCTGTCACGGTTCGACGCCCTTCATTCGTCCCTGGTCATGCAGCATATGCCAGACCTCGACAGCCCGTTCTGGCTCCCGGCCCGGGCGGCAATGGGGGACATTCCTGCCCTTGTGCTAGTCATGGGGCTGGGCTTTTCGTTCTTCGCGCTTGCGGTGTCGGTGGCATCCCGGCGATTTGGAGAGTTCGCCGTCGCAGCGGCAGGCGCTGGGGCCGGCAACGTCCGGCAAAGAGCAAAACGCAAATTTCGCGGGGGATCGGCAGCAGCCGCATTACGACGCAAGGAATGGACTCTTCTGATCCGCGATCCCTGGCTGGTCTCGCAATCAATGATGCAGATCCTTTACCTCATTCCGCCCGCGCTGCTGTTGTGGCGCAACTACGGGTCCGACAATGGGAACCTGGTTGTGCTGGCGCCTGTCCTCGTCATGGCGGCCGGACAGTTGGCGGGCGGGCTCGCCTGGCTTGCGATCTCGGGCGAAGACGCGCCTGATCTTGTCTCCACCGCCCCGATCAAGACACACGCGGTCATCCGCGCCAAGACGGAGGCGGTGATCGGTTCAGTCGCGATTGTGCTGGCCCCGATCGTTGCGGCGATCGCCACCGCATCCTTGTGGATCGCATTCATCACGAGTGTCGGCATCGTTGTGGCGGCAGCCTCGTCGACGACGATCCAGCTGTTTTTCCGCGCTCAGGCCAAGCGCAGCAACTTCCGCCGACGCCAGACATCGTCACGCATTGCCACATTTGCGGAAGCATTCTCCTCGATAGGCTGGGCGGCAGCGGCGGGCCTGACGGCGGCGGGCAGCCTGCTCGCTATCCCCGCTGGCGCCTTGGCCGTTCTGGTTCTTGCGCTCGCGCGCCTGCTGCGCCCGAAAGACACGGCGCTGCGCGCCTGAGCCAGAAAGATGCGCTACACGGCTGCGGAATAGCGGGCTTCGTCACGCGTCATGAAGGGATCGAGCCGCGCCGCCAGAGTCCTGACGAAAGGGCGCCCGCGAGGCGTGACGACGAGAGAGCTTCCGTCAAATTCGACCAGCCCATCGGCATCGTGTTCGGCAAGCGCCCTGATCCTTACCGCCACGGTTTCAGCCTCGCCGGGAAACAGAGTGGCAAGATCTGAAAGCCGGATCTCGAAGGCACACATCAGGCTCTCGATGACCCACCCCGTTGCTCTTTCAGCATTGGCGAGCGCATAGCCGCGCGCGACGGGCAACTGCCCGTTCAAGGCACGCGTCATGTACTCCCCGGTCGCGACGACGTTCTGGACATAGCCTTGCGGCAGCCTTCCGATTGCAGAGGCTCCCAACCCGATCAGGCACCCAGCGCCGTCTGTCGTATATCCCTGAAAATTGCGATGGAGATTGCCCTCCAGCGCGACTTTCGCCATGGCGTCATCGGGCCGGGCAAAATGGTCGATGCCGATGCGGATGTAGCCAGCCTGTTCCAGCAACTCTGCTCCGAGCGAAGCCTGATCGAAGCGCGCATGACGGTCGGGCAGAACCGTCTCGTCGATCAGACGCTGGTGCTTCTTCATCCATGGCACGTGGGCGTAGCCGAAGAGCGCCAGACGATCAGGCGACAGCGAGATCACCTGCTCCATTGTGCGCTGCAGCGTCTCCATTGTTTGATGCGGCAGGCCATAGAGGACGTCGAGATTCATCGAACCCACGCCGCGCTTGCGAAACCCTTCGATGGCCATGCGCGTCTGCTCGAAGGTCTGCGGGCGGTTGATCGCCTGTTGCACGACCGGATCGAAATCCTGCACCCCGAAGCTAGCGCGCGTCACGCCGAAATCCGTCCAGAAATCGAACTTCGATTCGTCTATGTCGTTAGGATCCACCTCAAGGCTGATTTCACAGTCGGGCGCGAACTCGAATGCCGACCGCAGCGCTTCCCCCAGTCTCTGGATATCGTAGGGGCTCATGATCGTCGGAGAGCCACCCCCCAGATGCACGGCACTCAGTCTGCGGCGGCCGATCTTGGACGATACGAGTTTGATCTCGGCATGAAGCGCTTCAAGATACTTGGCGACCGGATCGTAGCGCTGCACCTGTTTGGTGTGACACCCGCAGAACCAGCAAAGGCGGTCACAGAAGGGAACGTGGAGGTAAAGTGACACGCTCTGCGCGGGATCGACCTCGTTCAGCCAACCGGCATAGGTCTCCTGGTCGATACCACCATGGAAATGAGGCGCCGTCGGATAGCTCGTATAGCGCGGCACAGGTGCTGAATATTGATCAATCAGGTGGCGGTTCATCGTCATCTCCGGTCGATATGCCACCTAGAGACCCGAGCACCGAATTGCATTGACGTCGATCAAGCACGTCCCCGGCTGCATGTCGCAGCCGGGTCGAGGGCAACCAGATATCAGTTGCGGTTATACTTTGCGTCGACCTCTTCAATTGCCGCCACATTGCCGGCTGAACGCCCCGCAGGGTCAAACGTCTCCTTCAGGAACGCGTCGGCAATGCTCTTTGCCAACTCTGGGCCGATGACCCGCGCGCCCATCGTGATGATCTGCGCATTGTTGGAAAGCGCGGCCCGCTCGGCGGAATAGGTGTCATGGGTCAGCGCGGCACGAATGCCGGGCACCTTGTTGGCAGCTATGCTGACCCCGATTCCGGTGCCACAGATCAGGATGGCCCGATCATAGGTGCCCGCCAGAACCGCGTTGGCCACTCGATCGGAGAGATTGGCATAGAAAGCATCCGGACCGGACTCCGTGCGCGAAACTTCAGCGACGTCGTATTTGTCCTTCAGATGATCGGCCAGCACTTTGGCCAGCCCCTCGCCCGCACTGTCTCCGGCAACTGCGATTTTCATTTGAATTCTCCTTCAGAGTTTTGCGGCGCATTTGCCGAGAATGTCGAGATAGCCTTCGACATTCCAGGCCGAACGCCCGATGAACAACCCGTCCAAATGCGGGCAGGCAATGAGTTCCGCGCAGTTCTGCGGATTGACGGACCCCCCGTAGAGGCAGGGGACGCGCCGTCCGAGCACGCTGCTCGCCACGTCGATGATCTCAGCCTGCCGGGCATCGGCATAGTCCGATGTCGCTGGAATGCCATTCACCCCGATTGCCCATACAGGTTCGTAGGCAAGCAGAACGAGCGCATTTTTGTGAGTTCCGGACAGTTGTGAAAAGGCAGCGCGCACCTGCGCTTCCAGGACATTCCGTGCCCGCCCAGACTCACGCTCGGCAAGCGTTTCGCCGATGCAGATCAGTGGTATCAGCCCATGACGCACCGCCGCTTCCGTCTTGAGACCTACCGTCTCGTCTGTTTCACCGAAGTATGCACGGCGCTCGGAGTGCCCGAGTTCGACAATGTCGAGTTGACAATCCTTGAGCATCAACGGGGAGATTTCGCCGGTCCAGGCACCGTCATCGGCCCAGTGCATGTTTTGCGCACCCACCTTCACCGAAGTGCCTTGCAGGGCGGCCTTCACCTCGCGCACCGCGGTGAAAGGCGGGATGATGAAACGCTGGATGCGTTCATCACGCGCCGTATCGGACTGCTTGAGCGCATCGGCAAAGCGCAGCGCCTCGGCCAATGTCTTGTTCATTTTCCAGCTCGTGCCGATCCAAACCTGCGGCTTCTGGGTCATGGATTCAATCCCTTGCAATGGTAAGCGCAATGCCGTGTTGCTCTAGCGCGGCATGATCCGCTTCAGGCGGAACATCGTCGGTAATCACCGCGTCGAATTCGGAAAGCTCTGCCAGGCGATGAAGCGCCGATCGGCCGAAACGCTGATGGCTGACCAGCAGACAGGAGCGCTCGGCAGCGGCCATCATCGCACGCTTTGTGCGAACAACTTCGTCATCCATGTGAAATGCGCGCAAGTCTGCAACTGCTGGGGCCGAGATGAACGCGATGTCGGCGTTGAGACGCGAGAGCGCAAACTCGGTCACCAGCCCGAAATAGGCGTGGTAGCGCGGGCGGAAGACCCCGCCCAGCGAGATTAGATTGATACCGCCCTCTTCTCGGGTGCCCTCGATGATAGCGGCATTGTTTGTAATGATGGTCACCGGCCGCTTGGCGGCAAGGGTTGCGCCGAGAACGGCTGCCATCGAACCGTCATTGACCATCACGGTCATACCCGGTTCGACCAGCTCAAGCGCCGCGCGCGCCATTCTGGCCTTCGCCGCGCTGTCCTGACGCGCGCGCATGCGAAAATCGCTTTCGAATTGCGTACCGGCCTCGATCGTCGCCCCACCGCGCACCTTCCGCAGCACGCCCGCCTGCTCAAGTCCGTCCAGATCGCGATGGACCGTCATCTTCGACACGGCGAAGCGCGCGGCAAGATCGTCAAGATCCACCGATCTGGACTCGACCAGAAGATCCACGATCGCCTGTCTTCGCTGTTCCTGCTTCACGAACGTCTCCCGCCGGACATGCCGGACGCGAAAGAAACGATAACACCGTCCGTCACAAAATAACAGAGATCATGTGATTTTGTGACGGAACAAAGTTATGAAGTCAGGTACGACAGGCTGATCGCCCTAGTTCTGAGCAGCGAGCCTTGCGTCGAGTTCAAGCACCTTGGCGACTGCATGCGCCGCTTCTGCGCCCTTTTTGACGAAATGCGCGCTGAAGAAAGACACCAGCGCATCGACAGGCTGAAAATTGTGGGGTGTCAGCGACACGGAGAACACCGGCACGCCGGTCTCCAGTTGCGCGTTCATCAAGCCAGTGACGACGGCTGACGCGACGAAATCGTGGCGATAAATGCCGCCATCTACGACCAGCGCCGCGGCAACCACGGCGTCGTATCGCTCTGTGCTGGCGAGTTTCTTGGCAAGCAAGGGCATTTCGAACGCGCCCGGCACGTCGAAGACTTCGACGGTGGCGTCTGGCATGATCTGTTTGGCTTCTGCCACAAACCCCTCAAGCGCGCGGTCGACGATATCGGCGTGCCATTGGGCCTTGATGAAGGCAATATGCGGGTGGTCAGTTGTGTTTGACATTTTCGGAACCTTCCGTTTTCCATGCGTCAGGTCCCAGAGCATGACCGGCATTCGCTATTGCCAACGCGGCAACATCGAACGCGGTTCTCTTTCATCCGGACTATACCGTCGGCTCCGGAATCTCACCGAATCTGCTGTCCCTCCGTTGCCGAAGGCGCTCGCGGGCTATACCGCCGGTGGGGAATTGCACCCCGCCCTGAGAACGTATTTGCCGTAGCGCCGATTTGCGGCTGCATCAATCCGAAAATGACCGGAGAGACAGGGACTGCAGCGCTCGACGGGTGGATTGTTCGGGCGCCAGACATTGCCTGCACCTACTGTTGAGCGCATAGAGGGAGCGTTCCCTTCAATATTGCGGACATGATGGTGGATCTGCCACATCGAGTGCGAGAGGCGATCCGGCGGGACTTTCCGGTGCTGCCGGTCCCCTCCGTTCCTGAAATCCGCCTCCACCGAGCTGGACCGAAGAGCGGACTCTGGCGGCTTGCGGAATGGGACGCCGCTTTCTCGACACCCTATTGGGCACACCTTTGGGGCGGCGGCATCGCGCTCGCAAGATATGTCCTGGATCACCCCGACTCCGTCGCAGGCAAGCGTGTGCTGGATCTGGGCACTGGGTCCGGCCTCGTGGCCATTGCAGCCAGGAAAGCCGGCGCGAGTGCTGTGCTCGCCTCGGACAACGACCGCTATGCGCTTGCGGCAGCCCTCCTCAACGCCGAGATCAACGGAGAAGACATCGCCACGATCGAAGGTGATCTGATGTCTGGTCCCGCCCCGGCAGTCGATATCGTTCTGATTGGCGATCTCTTCTACGAGCAGGATCTGGCTGACCGGGTGAGCATCTTTATGGATCGATGTCTCGCCGACAACATCGAGATATTCGTCGGCGACCCCGGACGCGCATTCCTGCCCCGACAGCGCCTTCAGATGCTGGAGGAATATGCTGGCACGGATTTCGGCATCGACGGCGCGACCAACAGCAGTTGCAACAGTGTATTTGCGTTCAGGCGAGATTTGTAGCCTGTCGACAAAGTTAATCGATCCACTCGCCCCGACACATATGGACAATACTGGGCGGAGACGGTTGACTACCGTCAGCTGTGAATGAGACGGGAGACGGTACGATACCGAAGTCGACGGTTCCAACCACGCTTGACCAGCGCCTCAGATCGCTTCTGGGCGCAATCTATCCGGATCTGGACAGCAAAAGCCTCGCCCGCGCGGTGACGGAAGCGTTCTGGCCCGAGAAGCGCGGGCGACGCCAGCGCCCGCGAAAGCCCTCCAACAATCTGTGGTCTCAGGCCGACGCACTGATCATCACCTATGGCAATTCCATCCGAGACGGCCAGCACAAGCCGCTCGACCTGCTCCGGGATTTTCTCGAAACACGCATGAGCGGCGTGGTGAACGGCGTGCATATCCTGCCGTTCTTTCCGTTCACATCCGACGATGGCTTCGCTGTAACCGACTACTGGAAGGTCGACCCGACGCTGGGCGACTGGCCCGACATCAGCCGCATCGGCGAAAAATTCAGTCTGATGTCGGACATGGTGCTCAACCATGTTTCCTCGCAGGGCGCATGGTTCAACGCCTATCGACAGGGACAGGCGCCGTTTGACAAATTCTTTGTCGAGGCGTCACCAGACGATGATCTTACTGCGGTTGTGCGGCCGCGCACCACGCCATTGCTGCAGGAAATCGAAACAACGATGGGAATGCGCCATATCTGGTGCACCTTCAGCCATGATCAGGTCGACCTGAATTTCCGCAATCCCGAGGTTCTGCTCGAAATCCTGAGGATTATCCGTTTCCACATAGATCAGGGCGTCCGCATTATCCGGCTCGACGCCGTGGCTTTCATCTGGAAGGAGCCCGGCACACCCTCCATCCACATGCCCCAGACGCATGCCATTGTGAAACTGATGCGCGTTCTGGCCGACTATGCGGCGGAAAAGGTGATCCTGCTGACCGAGACCAACGTCCCCAAGGCCGAGAACCTGTCCTATTTCGGACGGCGCGACGAAGCCCATATGGTCTATAATTTTCCGCTGCCACCATTGGTCCTGCATGCCATGCTGTCGGGCAACGTGCGCCATTTGCGAAGGTGGATGCGCTCCATGCCACCCGCCCCCTTGGGCTGTGCCTATTTCAATTTCACCGCGAGCCATGACGGGATCGGCATGAGACCCGCGGAGGGATTGCTGCCGCAGGACGAGATCGACCGGATGATCGGCACAATTCGCAAGATTGGCGGACTTGTCTCGATGAGATCGCTGCCAGGCGGTGGCGAAGCTCCCTATGAAATCAACTGCGCCTATTTCGATGCGATGTCGCGCACCTTCGAGGGCGAGGAAGCGCTCAAGATCGACCGCTTCCTATGCTCGCAAACCATCATCATGTCGCTTGAAGGTATCCCCGCCTTCTATATCCACTCGATGGTCGCGACATCCAACGATCATGAGGCTGTGGAACGTCGCGGTATGAACCGCGCGATCAACCGGCATGTCTGGGACTATCCCGAATTGCGCGCGCTGCTGGACGATCCGACCAGCCACCACGCGGAGGTTCTGCAGGCGCTCCAGAGCCGCCTGACGTTGCGGGCGCGCCAGCCGGGATTTCATCCCAACGCCACGCAACTGACCCTGCAACTGGACGACCGCGTCCTGGGGGTTTGGCGACAGTCGCTCGACCGAACGCAGTCCATCTTTGCGCTACATAACGTGTCGCCCGAGCCCGTCGAAATGGATTCCTTTTCGCTCAACCTGATCGCGGACGAGGATTGGAGCGACCTGATTTCTGGCGACAGCATAGACCCTGACGGCACCATTCTTCTGGCGCCCTATCAATGCCGCTGGATTAGCAACGTGACCTGACGGGCCAAGCCGCCAGATACACGTCATTCTGCGGAATAGTCGGCAAGGTCGGCCGCGACCGACGCCTTGAAATCCGCCAGAAGCGCCGGGTCTGCGGCATTGATGAGATTCCAGTTGGGGCTGAACGGAACCTCCTGCGGGGTCTCCAGAAACGCCTGCCCGGCAAGCACGATATTGTCCGAGAACAGCTTGATCGAAGACTCCTCGGCATGGCGATCGAAGGACAATCCATTCATCGCCGCGTCATGCGAATAGACTTCCAACATATCCAGCGCTCGACGATAATAGGTCGCCTTGAGCGTGCGGAACACATTGGTCGAGAAAACCGTGCCGTCGGCCGCAAGCTTCCGGAAGATCGCTTTGCAGATATCCATGGACATGCGGTTCAGGCCAGCCTGCGCATCCGTTGCGGAAAGGTCCTGATGCTTGTGGTCGTAGACGTCGGCAATCTCGACCTGACAGACAGCGCGTGGGCCAAGATTGCGCCAGGCCTCCGACAGAACGCCTATTTCAAGGCCCCAGTCCCAGGGTATGCGCAGATCCGGCAGATAGGTGGTGCGCATGGCGAACTCGCCAGACAGCGGATAGCGAAATGCCCTGAGATAATCGATGTAGTCGCGATCTCCGATCACCTTCTTCAGCGAAATCAGCAGCGGACTAACGAGATTGCGTGTCACGCGGCCACCGAGCTTGTTGCTTCCAATGCGCGGATAAAAACCCTTGGCGAGTTGGTATGAGAAACCGGGGTGAGCGACAGGATAGACGAGACGCGACAGCATCTCGCGCGAATAAGTGAGGATGTCGCAGTCGTGGATTGCCACCACAGAACTGTCTGCACACGCGATCAGATAGCCAAGGCAACTCCAGACATTTCGGCCCTTGCCTGGCTGCATCGGTGCGAGACCGAGTGCGTCGAGGCGCGCCATCAGAGCCTGCATACGAGGACCGTCGTTCCAGATCACCACATGCTGTTGCGGCAAAGCCGCGAAGAAGCGGCGGGCGTGCCGATATTGCGCCTCATCTGCACGGTCGAGGCCGATGATGATGCGGTGGAGGTAGCGCACCTGAGAAAGTTCGGAGATGATCTTCTCCAGCGCCGGGCCTTCGAGTTCCGAATACAGGGAGGGCAGAACAAGCGTGATCTTGCGCGTCTGCGCAAAGCTCTCGATCTCGTAGTCAAGTTCCGCGAGCGGCCGTGTGCGCAAATTGTGAAAAAGCGCGACGTTTCCGTTCTGGTTGAAATCAGCCATGCGTGTCTCCGTCTTGAAGGATTGCCCGCTCGCGCAGGATCGCTTCCATCCCTTCGGCCCATCCGGCGGGGCCGCTCTTTTTCGTTCGAAGAATAAGGCCGCGAGCATCCGCCGAGAGGTCTGGAAGCCCGGGGCCATGATCGTTGCGGACGACGACGCCATAGTCGGCGGCCAGCAGCATTTCCTTGTCGTTCGGCGCATCGCCAAGCGCCACCGTAATGTCCGGCCTGAACCGCTCGACCAGTTCGGACATGCGCTGCGCCTTTGTGCCACCGAAAGACAGCGTCAGAAAGCGCCCGCCCCTGTGACCGGCAATGCCCTGCTGCGACAATTCTGAGAGGAAGGTATGAAGCGAGGCCTCGTCGCCAGACCATAGCCCCGGCTCGGAATAGGAGCGCTGCCGCGCCCTTTGGGCGGCGACGAGATCAAGACCCGTGAGATCGGAAACCTCTGCATCCGTCATATCGCCGAAACCTCGAAAGCAATCTCGCAAAGGCGGCGCGATCATGCTCAGGGTTCTTCGAATGGCGAGATAGTCGGCGTCGCTGCTCACACCCTCGATCAGCGCTGCACCATTTTCGACAATTGCGGGATACTGTGAAAGGCCGAGCAGAAGCTGCCAGTGGGCCATCTCCACCGCCGTTTTGGACGATGCCAGAATAACCGGCGCACCAATCTCGGCAAGTCTGTCCAGCATCGGGCGAGCCGGTGCGAAATCATAGTTCTGGTGATCCAGCAGCGTGCCATCCAGGTCACTGAAGATCAGAAGTTTCACACGGTCGCCCGTTCGAATCTGTCCATCTATAGAACCATAGGAAAAGCCGCCGCGATTGGAAGGGTCGCGCCGAGATTAGATGCCACATTCGTGTTGGCGGAATGTCGCGCCATTTTACTGGCGCTCATCTTTATCAAGCAGGATTATCGGAGCAGGAAGCCGCCGCCAAGGGGATCGTCGGGCTCGACGGAAAAACTGGATCGACCGGAATAATAGGCTCGCCCTGCGACCTCCACGCGAACCGCTTCGAAACGTCCAACGCGCTCGCGCGACACTGGCGATGCTGAAAACACCGAGCCGGTGAGACTTTCGAATTGGCGGCTCTGGCCGATCGCCAGACCCCGCGCGCACTGGACGGCGATGCGCGCGCACACACCGCTTCCAGTTGGACTGCGGTCGACTTCGCGTTCGGCAAAGACACAGACATTACGGCTCGGTGACGAGCCAGCCCCGTCGCCGCCATCGGTCAGGATCGTGCCGTAGAGGAACGCCAGATCCGCATCGTCGGGATGATGCAATGGGACGGTGGCTGCCACATGTTTGGTGATCCGGTCCGCAGCATCGACCAGATCGGCAAGCGGCGTTTCTGTGAGGTCTAGCCCGATCGATGCTGCATCGACCAGCGCGTAGAAGGCGCCGCCATAGCCGATATCGTAGGCAAATCTGCCGACGCCCGGCACATGCGCGACCTGATCCAAGAGAAAGGCAAAAGATGGAACGCTCTCGAATGAAACCGCCCCTGTCGCATGACCCTCAGGCGTTTCCTCCACCGCAACCCTGACACGCACGACGCCACAGGGGCATTGCAAACGCACGATCGTCTCCGGCGACACGGCAGGAACGATCCCACTGTCCACGGCATATCTGCCAAGAGCGATCGTGGCGTGGCCGCACATGGTGGAATAGCCCTCATTGTGCATGAAAAGCACTGCAAGATCGACATCCGGCAGATCGGGTTCGACGGGGATCACGCCGTACATGTCATAGTGACCGCGCGGCTCGAAGATGAGGATCGTCCTGAGATGGTCGAGATGTGAGAACGCGTAGCGGCGCTTGTCCAGGATCGTGGCCCCGGGGATCGACGGATAGCCGGCTGTCACGATGCGCACGGGTTCCCCGCCGGTGTGCATGTCGACGGTGTCGATCGCAACGGGACCCGTCACAAGTCTGCCCACATCAAGTGTCGTCATGCTTCGGGCTGGCCCGCAAACAGAGCTTCCGCACGGCTGCGTATCTCTCCATCGAGTTCCACGGATTTGCGCGCCGCCAGATCGAACCGCACCGTGATGACCGTCGCTTCGGCATGAATCCTCCTGCTCAGGGTTCCGACCATCACGTGCCTGTAGGCGACCGACGAACGCCCGATCCGTGTCACTTGCGACTTTATGGTGATCAACGCGCCGGCGGGCGTCTCATCCTTGTAGTCGATCTCGTGGCGCACGTCGGCCCAGCCAAGCGCTCCGTCTGTCTCGACACCCGCCAAGTGACCGAGCAGCTGAAAGCTCGCATCGTCGAACGCCCCCATGTAGAAGCGAACATTCATGTGCCCCATGGCGTCGCACATCCAGGGATGGGTGACGCCGATATAGGTAACAAGTTCAGCCATGCAGCAATTCCCGTAGATTGGATTGCGTCAACTCTGCTTCTGCCGCGCCGACTTCCTGAACTACGCAGAACGGAACGCGCTGCGTCAAGTGCACCGCGCCCCATCAACGAAGAACTCAGATTGCGGACGGTTCGGATAATTCCGGACCGCCTACTAGGCCGGCAAGCCCGGTTCCAGAACGATACGCAATTCGGTCGCGGCTTCCACTTCGTCGCGGCTGAAGAGCATCGGGAAATAATCTTCCCGACCCCAAGTCTCCAGATGGTCCTGATAGTGTGGGCTGGCCGGATCGCCAGACTGTCCGGGCGCGTTGACAAAGACGCCGTTGTCCCAGTTTCCAACGTCCAGCACCATTCTGAACGAGGCGCCCACCGTCATCAGAAAATCGTCCGGACGATAGTCGGCGGCATTTGGGGTCAGGCCGGACCCTCCCTTTCCAACGCGCGGCGTATCCCAAGCGGTCTCGCCAAGGTGGGTAGAAAGAGGATGTGAAAACTTGGCATGATGGAGATTGTCCCATCGCCATGCGTGGGAATCGTCTCCGCAGCGCTGAACAGCCTCCCGCCATGCAGCCGCGAGCGTCCGCTCGACAATCGCGTCGCGCACCTTTGTAGGCTGCGGCCCAAAACGATCGTCGGGCTGAACGACAAGGTCGGTCACTTGAAGTGTATCAAGTCCAGCGATGTCGCCGGCCTCGAAATCTCCGAAGGCCCCTGGCGCGAGCTGTTCCATGACAGCTTCGATCAGGTGCTTGCGAAACCAAAGTTCGAAAAGCATTGCCGCACCGGATTGCGGTGCAATTTCGCCATTCCAGCCAGTCAACAAGCGTATGGCCTTGCGAGCTTCGTCATCGCCAGGCTGAAACCCCTTCAGAAAGGCCAACAGCTTTTCGGCAGTCGGCGAGGCAAAGCTCGTCTGCAAGTGACAACTGTCTTCAAGGCTGTGCAGTGTGGCCTTGTCCAATTCACGCGCAATCGCGTCAAAGCGCGCAGGGTCGCACCACTCGAACCCAGGCTTGTATGTGCGATAATCGAAGTCGCACGGAAGGTTCATCTCATTGGCGGTAGCGACCCAACCGCTCTTGGGATTGTGAATGCGAGCGTGCGCCTCGGGTGGCATATAGCCGGCCCATTCGCGGCTTCCGTCTCCTGGCACTGGCAAAAGACCGTCCCATTGCGGACGCAGGGGAACGAAGCCAGACATGATCCAGCCAATCGACCCGGCTTTATCGGCATAGACGTGATTGACGGTAGGCGTCAGCCAGTTCGCGCGCGCCGCAACGAAATCCTCCCAGGAGGATACTTTCAGGTAGTGTAGCGCCGCCATGTATGGCGCCGATCCGGCTGCCGACCAGATAGAACGCAGCGCATAGGCACGTCTATTGTTGTGATCGATATGCAGGACCGGCCCATGCCGCGTGAATTCCAACGTCACCGTCAGGTCATCTTGGCCTTTGACGGCAATACTCTCCTCCACCCGCGTCATACGCTCCCACGCGTCGCCGTAGCGATAGAGGGAATGATCGTCAGGATGCAGTTCGTAGACATACAGATCCGACTGGTCCGCCGGGTGAATTGTGAAACAAAACGCGCTCGTCTCATTGTGCCCGACCGCGATACCCGGCACACCCGGCTCACCGGCGCCGATGACGTCGAGACCCGGCGAGTTGAGATGCGAGACATAGCGAAGCGAGGGCAGAAGCAGCAGGCGATGCGGGTCGCTCGCAAGGATTGGTCTGCCCGTCGTGGTGCGATCGCCACTCACCGCCCAGTTGTTGCTGCCGCCTATATCCGTCTCTGACGACCTGGAAGTAGCCGCAAAATCAGGTTGCGCGGTCCCAAGTTCAAACGTCTTCTTCACTTCCGGCGGTATCAGCTCCGACGCAATACCCTCGGACTGAATAAGCGACCATTCAGGCTCAAGACGGCGTCTTGCCAAATCGGCGTCGATCCCGTGCTTTTGAATGACGTTGGCACGCACAAGCTCCCGCGCGAAATTGAAAAGCGGGCCGTGGCTGCGGATTCGGACGCAATCTTCCGCATTCCACCGCTCGGGGGTGGTCCCGGTTCGCGCAAATTCGATCGGTAGACGTTGGGGTTCGGTCCCGATCAGATCGATATAGGCGTTGATCCCGCGCACAAATGCTTCAGCGATGGCGCGCGACCCCTCGCCATATGCGGCCCATTCCTCATTCATGTCGCCGCGATACAGAAGCAGTCGCGCGGCGCGATCCGCCTCAGCGAACGACGCTCCATAGTCGGCCGCGAGACGCCCCAAGCCCCGCTTCCTCCATACATCGATCTGCCAGAGCCGATCGCGCGCGACCGCAAAGCCCTGTCCGACAAATGCGTCCAGATCACTTTGTGCGTAGATATGGGGCACGCCCCAGCGGTCGATCAGGATTTCGATGGTTTCGGAAGGTCCGTCGACGCGCAGCCGCTCGACTGCGGCACTTTCTTCGATCATGTCACTCTCGTCATGGTGCGACCGGCACCGGAGCTGGAAAAGCAGTTGCGGGCGGCCGCAAGGCGGCCACCCGTTGCGCGGTGCTTATTTCCACTTTGCCCAATAGAAACGCGGTGTTTCATCAGGCGTCGCGGTGAACTCCAGTTCCTCGGTGAATGCATAGGGCACCACGAAGGAATGGATGGGAACCATGAGTGCTCGCTCGGTGATCAGCTTGATAGCCTCGTCGTAGATCGCCTTGCGCTTCTCAGGATCAACCTCGCTCCCGCCCTTGGCCACGAGATCCGCGACTTCCTTGTCTCCGACCCTATCGGAGGAGGATTGACCGCCGAAGAACGCGGGAAGAATGGCCGACACGTCCATGACCGAATATGAACCCCAGTCCCAATATCCGATCGGTACCTGCCCCTTTCCGAACAGGTCGACCAGGGTCGCGCCCTGAATGACCGAGGCCTCCGCCTTGACACCGACCTTGCTGAG
Source organism: Rhizobiaceae bacterium (assembly GCA_023953905.1). Lineage (GTDB taxonomy): Bacteria > Pseudomonadota > Alphaproteobacteria > Rhizobiales > Rhizobiaceae > Arvimicrobium. Next base: position 413,655 of record JAMLJA010000001.1, read on the forward strand.
ATCCTCCTGCACCTTGGCAACCCATTGCGCGTTGCGGGCGCCGATCACCTGTGTCGAGAAGCCATCGGGATAACCGGCTTCGGCCAGCAGAGCCTTCGCTTTTTCAGGGCTGTACTCATACTTCACGGCCGCATCGACGTTACAGCCAAACTGTGCCGGAAAGCACGGCGTGTCGATCGCGCGCGCGTCACCCTGCACCAGATACTCGACCAGTTCCTCCTTGTTGATCGCGTGAGCCAGCGCCTGCCTCACCTTCACATTGGCGATCGGGTTGTCCTTGTTGTCGCCCGCTCCAAGGATATTGAAGTTGAGGAAGCCGATACGCATGGACTCGTAGAGGTTCGCCTGGATATTCGGCTGCGCGTCCAACTGAGCCACCTGATCTGCATTGAATTTCCAGATCCAGTCGGCCTTTCCGGACATCAGTTCGAGCATCTCGGTCGCTTCGTCATTGACGACGCGGATCTCGATGTTGCCGATGGCCGCGGGCAGCTTCGGGCTATCGAAGTAATTTTCGTTGCGCGTCATGAGATAGCGGCTGACGCCGTCGATTTCCTTCATGACGTATGGGCCGGTGCCAACCAGGTTCTTGCCCATTCCCTCTGGACCGACCTTGCTGTGATACTCGTTCGGATAGATGAAGAGCGGACCGGCGAGATACTCGAGCGCAGCAGGGAAAGGCGTCTTGAGTTTTACGTCGACCGTGAACGGATCGACCTTGACCGCTTCCTTGATGAAACTGCTGTTGTTGGGGGTCAGGATCTTGTTTGCGGGATCGACGAGGAAATTGAGCGTATAGACGACGTCGTCTGCGTCAAACGGCTCGCCATTGTGGAATTTTACGCCTTCACGCAGCTTGAACCGAATTGTCGTATCGTCGAGCCATTCCCATGACGTCGCAAGCAACGGCATGAACTCGCCCGTCGACGGATTCTTGAGAATAAGCGTATCCATCACCAGCGAGTTGATGATGATACCCGACCGCAACTGATTAAAATGCGGATCGACGTTCGGCACCGACTCTTTCCAGACGATGCGCAATGTATCGTCTGACTTGGCAGCCTGGGCAGCCAACGGTGTCAGCGCACTCGCGCTGAGAGCGGCAATGAACGCCGCAACGGTTCTTAGTTTCATGTTTGAGTTCTCCCTCTGTTGGTTTTGGCAGCAAGGCACTGCACCTTCGCTGCCACTGGATTATTGGAACTGATGGCCGATGGGCTTTGCGGTTGCGGTCCGATACCTCCCGTCATGGCAGCAACCGCGACTGCCCTTCCCGATTGAGTTCGGGAATGCCCCCGCCGGGCGCAATATCCAGGGCGGAGGCGAGAAGACGACGGGTGTAGGCATGCGCGGGTTCGCGCATGATTTCGGCGGCCGGTCCCTTCTCCGCGATCTCGCCGAAGTACATGACGGCGACCTGATCGGCGAGAAACTGCACGACCTGCAGATTGTGGCTGATCAAAATGAGAGAAAGATCGGCCGCATGGCGCAATTCATTGAGAAGGTTCAGAATCTGCGCCTGGACCGACACATCCAAAGCTGAGGTTGGCTCATCGCAGATCAGGATACGTGGCTTGAGCGCGAGAGCGCGCGCGATCGCCACGCGCTGTCGCTGGCCGCCCGACAGCTGGCTTGGATAGCTGGACAGCGCGCGCCGGGGCAGACCTACCGAATCGATGACTTCGGCCACCCGCTTTTTGCGCCCCGCACCGTCCGTGATGCCATGGGCGATCAGCGGGCGCTCAACGGCGCGTTCGATCGTCTCGCGAGGATTGAGCGACGAATATGGATCCTGAAACACCGGCTGCAACACCCGTGCCACCTGCTTGCGCGTCAGCCCCGATATGTCGGCGCCATCCAGCAGCACCTCGCCTGAGGTCGGAGATTCAAGACCGAGCAACATGCGCGATAACGTGGACTTGCCGCAGCCGCTCTCCCCAATCAGTCCGAGCACCTCGTTTTCCGCCAGTTCCAGGGAAACACCCTTGACAGCGGAAATCGAACGCTGGCGCCCAAATACTCCTGCGGTGACGTGATAGGTCTTGATCACGTTCCTGGCTTCCAGCACCAGACGTCTCTCGCGCGAAGCCGTCATCGCGAAAGGGCCTCGCCGAACGCACGCACACATCGCACGCGATGCCCATCGAGACTGCGCAGAGGAATGATGCCCTCGTCACACTCAGGTCCGGCCTGAGTGCACCGCTCGCGGAATGTGCATCCGGTGAGATCGCCAATGAGGCTCGGGACCGTGCCGGGAATGACCTGAAGCGGCTTGCCCTTCGTTTCGGGATCGAGGGAAGGCAGGCATCCGAGCAATCCGCGCGCATAGGGATGCATTGGCCGGTTGAAGAACGCCTGTGTGGTCGCGTCCTCCACGACTTGCCCGCCATACATGACGACGATTCGGTCGGCGACGCGCGACGCCACGGCCAGATCATGCGTGATCAGCAGCAGGGACAGGCCGAAGCGGTTCTTCAGGTCGATCAGCAAACGCAATATCTGGGCCTGAATCGTGACGTCCAGGGCGGTCGTCGGTTCATCGGCGATAATCATCGCCGGCTCGCACATCAGGGCCATCGCAATCACCGCGCGTTGGCGCAGGCCACCCGACAGATGATGCGGATATTGGGTCATCCGCTCCTCGGGGCTCGGGATACCCACCTGCCCCAGCATCTCCACAGCGCGTTCACGCGCTTGACCCTGTCTGCTCGGCCGATGGCGGCGATAGACCTCCATCAGTTGTTCGCCAATCGTCAGAGAGGGGTTCAACGCCGTAAGCGGTTCCTGGAAAATGACTCCGATCCTGTCGCCGCGAATTTCCCGAAGGCGCTTTTCCTTTGCCGAGAGGAGGTCTTCGCCCAGAAAACTCAGCCTCGCAGCATTGCGAACTGCGCCCCGCGGCAGAAGATTGAGGATTGCCATCGCCGACATCGATTTGCCGCAACCGCTTTCACCGACGATACACACCGTCTCTCCTCGGCCAACGTCGAACGAGATTTCGCGCACCGCATGCACGCGCCCCATGCGATGAGGCAGCGATACCGTCAGGTCCCGCACGGACAGAACAGGTCCCGTGTCGCTCATCGGCCCTTCGCCTCCGGGTCCGTCACATCGCGAATGCCGTCACCCAGTAGATTCACGGCAAGCACAAGCAGCATCATGGCGATGCCCGGCAGGGTGATGAGATAGGGAGAAAACAGGATGTATTGTTTGCCCTCCGCGATCATCAGTCCCCAGTCGGGCAGCGGCGGTTGCACGCCAAGCCCGAGGAACGACAGCGCCGCGGCGATCAGCACCGCATTGGCAAACTCGACCGTGGCGATCACGATGATCTGGTTGGAAATGTTGGGAAGGATATCCCGCATGATGATCGAGAAATCCGAACATCCCACTGCCCGGGCGGCGACGACAAATTCACGGTTCCGCAGTTGCAGCGTGGTTGCGCGTGCCACCACTGCAAAACGATCCCACAACAGCAGCCCCAGCACGATCACGAGCAACTGAAGCGAAGGCCCGGCGATAAAGGCGATTGCCAGCGCGATCAGGACGGCAGGCAGCGCCAGCCTCACCATGATCAGAAAGCGCACGGCAAAATCCACACGCCCTCCGTAGAAGCCGGCAAGAATGCCCATCGTCGTTCCGATCACGCTCGCAATGATGACGGTGGACAGCCCGATCATCAGCGAAATCCGGCCACCCCACAGCAAGCGGGCGAGGTAATCGCGACCGAGATGGTCGGTGCCTAGCGGATGCTCTGGCAGCCCCCCACTCCAGGCAGGCGGGCGCAGACGCTTTATGAGGCTTTGATCGAAGGCTTCATGTGGAACAAGGAGCGGCCCGACAAGCGCGCAAAGCACGATTAGAATGAGCAGGCCTCCGCCAACGGTCACGCCGCTGTTGGAAAACCAGCGCCGGAGGCCGTGCGCAAGATCGCTTCGCACGGGCGCCACAGCCCCGGATTCGGTCGCAGACATTTACTGCTCCCTCAAACGAGGGTCGAGGAATGCATGCAGCAGATCGCTGACGAAGGTCAGGATGCAATAGATGACACCCAGAACCAGCACATTCGCCTGCACCACCGGAAAATCGGCGCGATTGATCGATTCCCAAGAAAGATATCCGAGCCCCTGAATACCAAACACGGTTTCCAGGACGACCGACCCACCGACCAGCGCACCCATCTGCACCGCAGCGATGGCGACGATCGGTATGAGGGCATTGCGAAGCGCATGCTTGACCACGACGGTGAAGGGATTGAGACCTTTGGCCTTTGCCGTCCGAATGTAGTCTGCGCGCAATGCGTCGATCATGCCTGATCGCGTGAGCCGCAGGATCGTGGGCATGGTTGCGATCGCGAGCACCAGCGTTGGCAGCACCAGATGCCGCCAGCTTTCCGCCCCGGAGACCGGCAATATGTTCAGCGTCAAACCGAAGAAGATGATCAGAAGCAAGCCGAGCCAGAAGGGAGGCATTGCCTGACCGAGAACGGCCACGGCAAGCACGGCGCGATCAAGGATGCCGTTGGGCCAAAGCGCAGACAAAGTACCAAGCGGAAGACCGATCAGGATCGCCGCGCCCAGACCAAGCGCTCCCAGCCCCAGCGTGATGGGCAGACGCTGGGCAATGAGCGTCGAGACTTCCTCGGGAAAGAATAGCGAGCGCCCAAGGTCGCCGTGCAGCACCCGCCATGCCCAATCAAGATATTGAAGGATCAGCGATTTATCGAGGCCGTAAGCGACCCGGATCCGCTCGACATCGTCGGCCAGCGCCTCCGGCCCGGCAATGCGCAGCGCCAAATCCCCCGATGCGCGGAGCAGCACGAATCCGACGATGGACACAGCGACCATCACTGCGAGCGAAAGCATCAACTGCCGGACGACGTAGCGAGCCATTGGCGTCGCCTCCCTCTTGAACGTCAAGGTGAGGATCAGACAGGAGGACTAATTTGTCAACTACCCAGACAAATTTTTCTGAATTTCTCAGATGATCTCTGTCTGATCTTTTCCGACAGCCCGCAAACGATCAAATCGACCCCGTCGGGGCCGAAACGTGGATAGGATTACGAATTTCGGCAGGAGATTGATCAGGGTGCCGAACGCGATGACAGTGCCGACATCCCGAAAAGCTGCGAATAGGCAAGCTCGATGCCCGCACCAAGCGCTCCGATCAACTGCGCGCGCGGCCCCAGACTGGCCGCCTCGATACGGACAGGGATCGGCGAACAGCGCTGAAGAAAGCGCGTGACGCGCTCGATCATGGCCGGATGAACGCCGATCTGGCCCCCCATGATCACCAGCTCCGGATCAAGGATCGCCGCCACCGACGCTACTGCCAGAGCGACTAGTCTCGCCGTCTCGTCAACGACAATCTCGGCGGCCTCGCGACCTTGCTCGAGCGCATCGAATATGTCGCGCGCCGAGGCGCCCGCCTGTCCGCCATATCCCTCGAATTTGCGCGCCATCGCGGCCGCCCCCACTTCAGCCTCAAGCGGTCCGACACCGAAATTGCGCGAATCAAATGCATTCGCCCCGATCGGCAGAAAGGCGATTTCGCCAATCGCGCCGCGACGCCCCTTGAGCAGCTTTCCATCGATAACGGCACCCATTCCGATACCCGCTCCATGCCCGAAGAACACGAAATTATCGACGCTTTGAGCCCCACCGCGCCAACGTTCGCCGCGCGTCGCCATATCGACGGCATTCTCCACGAACAGCGGCAAACCAAGCCTTTCAGCAAGCAGACCGGTAAAGTCTATCTCCGCCATTCCGGAAATATTGGATGCCGCCAGAATGGCTCCGGTACTTTGTTGATGAACACCTGAAACGGCGATCACACCCATCCTGACGCCGCGTCTCGCAATCCCGAACCGGGCACACATTCGCGACACCAGAGCCGCGATCTGATCGATCACGTATATGCCACCGCGCCGGTCTGTTTCCTCGACGTCTTCGGCAACGACATTTCCGTTCAATGCAGCGACGGCTGCGCGCACATTGAGGCCGCCAAGGTCCACACCCATCACGTAGCAGGCGCTCTCCTGGAATTCATAGATCGTGGCCCGACGCCCCACCGAGCCCGTCTCCTGACCGCCTTCCCGAAGCCAGCCATCGCGCACGAGATCGCGAACCACTTCAGACATTGTCTGCTTCGACAAACCGGTGATTTCGGCGAGACGGGTGCGCGTGATGGAGCCATGCTCCAACGCTGCGCTGATCACCGCTTGAACGGAGAGCTGGCGGGCGACAGGTGTCGTTGTTTCAGGCTTCTTTTTCAACGGCGTATTCCGACACAAATAGTTAGGAGCGCTGATTTAAAATTCAGGCTTTGAACCAAAGCACTGAAAAATGAACCTCGTTCAGGGCGAAAGGTAGCAATTTGAGTTAAAATCCAAAGCCATCCAATCCTTCTTGGCTTTCTAAATCAAACCCCCGCAACGACCACGCTAGCATTTGTCCGCGATGTTGACAAATATGGAACGCCTCAATACGCTCGTCGTCAATTGGGTGGGCAAGGAGCGCATTTATGACAGCCGAGCTTCGTGTTCTGGTGGTAGGATTGGGCCACATGGGAATGTCCCATGCAAGAGCCTACGAGCGCCTCGAAGGCTATCGCCTCGCAGGTCTTTGCGCCCGCGGCATAGCGGCACGCGACGACCTTCCCCAGAGTTGGGCCGACGTTCCGCGCTTTGCGGATTTCCATGAGGCTCTGGCGCAGGTTTCGCCAGATGTCGTCGCCATCTGCACCTGGCCGAATACCCATGCGGAATACGCCATCGCTGCATTTGACGCTGGCGCACATGTCTTTCTGGAAAAGCCTATCTCTCAGACCGTGGCTGAGGCTGAAGCAGTCGTAGCCGCCGCCAAAGCAGCTGATCGCAAGCTTCTCGTCGGTATTTCGCCACCACACAGCCCCATGTGGATCAAGCTTGCCGAAGTGACGAAGACGCTGGGAAAGCCGCTCGTCATGCGAATGAATCTCAACCAGCAATCGATCGGTCCTGCCTGGAACTGGCACAAGGATCTTATGGGATCATCATCCCCGGTCGTGGATTGCGGCGTCCACTACGTCGATTTCATGTGTCAGGTCACGGGCGCGCGCCCTGTGCGTGTCCATGCCATCGGAGCACGGCTCAGCGATGAGATCGCCAGCGACATGTACAATTACGGACAGTTGCAGGTGATTTTCGACGACGGCTCGGTCGGTTGGTACGAAGCCGGCTGGGGGCCGATGATGAGCCAGACCGCTTTCATCGTAAAGGACTTCATGGGTCCCAAGGGATCGGTCAGTGTTATCGCGCCTGACATCGTGGATCCCACACCGGCTGGCGCGACCAGTGCAACCTCCTCGGAGATCAGCACCCATTCGAAGATCCGGCCGCTGCGCCTGCATCGTGCGGAGATCGGTCCCGACAACAGCCTGGTGCATGGCGATGAGGACATCGACATTCCCGAGCGGCTCGACCACACCCAGCTTTGCGAACGCAAGCAGTCGTTTCTGCTCGACGCTATCCGCAACGATCACGATCTAAGCGAGAATATGCGCCGCGCCGTCGACAGCATGAGGATCGTGATGGCCGCCGACGAGAGCATTCGAACCGGCAAATGCGTGGAACTGGACACTTAGTGCCGGTGCCAGCTGCGCCTTTTCATTTCATCGCCGCGCAGACGGAAGCGACAACGCCATGAACATTCAACATACCAGCACATCAAACACCGTGACGACCGGCAAACTGGTTGACCGGGTTGCGGTGGTGATTGGCGCGGGACGTGGCATCGGCGCAGCCATCGCACTGCGCCTTTCAGAAGAAGGCGCTATCGTCGTGGTTGCCGATAAGGATCTTGCCCTCGCACAACAGACCGTCACGCGGATCGAGCCAGCCGGGCGCGCCTTGGCAATCTGCACGGATATCGGTGATCCCAAGGCTGCGGAGACGCTCATTGCAGATACGGTCGGACGCTTCGGCCGGCTGGACATCGTCATCCAGAACGCAGCGATCTACCCTTGGTCGCTGATCGGTGACATCTCGGTGGAGGAATGGGATTCTGTCCTTGGCGTCAATCTCCGCAGCGCGTTCCTGACAGCGCAGGCCGCTCTTCCTCACATGCGCGGCAGCAAATCCGGACGCATGATCTTCATTTCATCGATTACCGGACCCCGGGTTTCCAGTCCTGGTCATGCGCACTATTCGGCAAGCAAGGCAGGCATTAACGGCTTCATCAAAACGGCTGCGATAGAGTTTTCAGGCTTCGGCATCACGGTCAATGCGGTCGAGCCAGGCAATATCCTAACGGAAGGCATGAAGGCGGAACGCACGCAGAAATTCATCGACAACATGGAAGCGGCAGTTCCACTCGGGCGCCTTGGCACGCCTGAAGATGTGGCGCATGCCGTGGCGTTTTTGGCTAGCGATGAGGCAGGCTATATTACCGGGACATCGATTATCGTGGATGGTGGCCAGACGCTTCCTGAAACGAAGGATTTCCGGACATGACGACACGACTTACATGCCCGCAGCGCGCACCGCGAGTGCGGCGACCAGCATAGTCCGGAGAGCAGAGCATTGTCAGATCTGATCGAGATGTCAGCCGTCGAGATTGTCGGCAAGCTGAAACGAAATGATGTCAGTCCGCTGGATCTCTTGGACGCGCTCGAAGCCCGTATTGCCGTCGTCAATCCCGCCATCAATGCACTGCCAACCCTGTGTTTTGACCGGGCGCGCACGCATGCAAGGAAACTGATGTCCCAGCCTGCCGAGGATCGCGGCATCCTTGCGGGCCTCCCCTTGCCGATAAAGGATCTCACGGAAGTTGCCGGAGTTCGCACGACGCATGGATCGCCCATTTACAAGGACAATGTGCCGTCTCATTCCGATATCGTCGTCGAGACCGTGGAAGGACAGGGAGGCGTCGTCTTCGCAAAATCTGCGGTTCCCGAGTTTGGAGCGGGCGGCAACACGTTCAATGAGGTATTCGGCGCCACGCTGAACCCCTGGAATACGAAGCTCTCCGTCTCGGGCTCATCGGGCGGGTCGGCTGCATCCCTTGCAACCGGAATGGCTTGGGTCGCCCACGGCAACGACATGGGCGGCTCGCTGCGAAACCCGGCCTCCTTCTGCGGTGTCGTCGGCATCCGTCCAAGCCCCGGACGCGTGGCGCGCAACCCCGGGGCAATGGTCGACAGCCTGCTTGGCGTCGACGGACCAATGGCGCGCACCATAGCCGACGCAGCCTTGCTCCTGGACGCGATGTCAGGAGAGAATCCATCTGATCCCCTTTCGATGCCACGTCTTTCAACCTCTTTTCTGGATGCGGCACAAACACCCCGCCGGCCTCGGCGTATCGCCTTCAGCGCAGACCTTGGCATCACCCCTGTCGACCCGATCGTCGCTGACATCTGTCGCAGCGCCGCAGAAAAGCTCGCGCAAACAGGGGTGGAGGTGGTGGAAGCGCACCCTGATCTGCGAGAATCACACGAGGTCTTCCAGATCCTGCGCGCCTATCAATATGCGGCTGCGCACGGCCACAAACTCCGGGACTTTCCGCAGCTGCTCAAGCCCGAGATGATCTGGAATGTCGAGAAGGGTCAGAAGCTCACCGCACTCGAAATCATCGATGCGCAGGCAAAGCGCGCGCAGCTCATCGCACGAACGGTTGAGTTCTTCCGCGACTACGACCTGCTGCTGACACCGGCGACCATCGTAGCCCCCTTCCCGGTCACCGAGCGATATGTTTCGGAATGCGCTGGCCATCACTTCGAAACGTATATCGACTGGCTGGCCATCGCCTATGCGATCACATTGACGGCGGCACCTTGCCTGTCGATGCCTTGCGGTTTCACGCCCGATGGCCGTCCCGTGGGCCTGCAACTCGTTGCCCGCCCAAAGAATGAAATGGGCCTTCTGTCAAACGCGGCATTCATAGAAGCCGAACTGGGAGCAGCCCTGAAGACGCCGATCCTTCCGAGGCCTTCAGCTCCATAGAAGGCCCCGGTCGATCTGCCGGATATTCATGTAAACGTCGTTTCCACCCAGACCATTGCGGCGCGCACATCGGCAGCCGCGATTTCGCGCGGGAAGTGGCGCACATGCGGCGCCGTCATCGTGCGCTCGGAAATGACGTCATATGCCGCATCATCCGGTGCCGCCGCGAGTTCGGACAGGCTCCTCGGAAGCCCGATCCGCGCATAGAAATCCGCAAGGTTTGCAATCTCGCTCTCGGGACGGCCTTCCAGCCGAATCTGCACCAGATTTGCATAGGCAACCTGAAATCCGTGCAGCGTTTCCGACCAGGGCTTGAGCGCCGTCAACCCTCTCGTCATGGAATGCGCGATCGACAGCCCACCGCTTTCGAAGGCCAGCCCGCTCATCAGCACCGTGGCCTCGACGACGCGCTCAAACGCTTCGTCCGGCGTTCCTCGGTCCATCGCAGCAAGTGCAGCTTCAGCCTTTTCTAGCAGCAAACCATGACAGGCACGCCCCAGAACGACCGCTGTCCACGCCGATCGCCCTCCGAAAATATTGATTCCCGATGCATTCGCGCATGCATCCGCCTCGAAGATCTTGCCAATCGCGTCGCCAATACCCGCTACGAACAATTTCTTGGGGGCGCGAGCGATGACCTCGGTATCAACGATGACGAGCGCCGGATTGCGCTTCAGTTTCTCGACACCCAGCATCCGGTGATCCGCGTCATACATCACATAATTGTGGCTGGTCGGCGCATCCGTGGAGGCGATTGTGGGAATGGTCACGACCGTCGCTCCCGTGCGATTGGCCAGCGCCTTTCCGGCATCGATGCACTTGCCGCCGCCAGCCGCCACAATGATTGACGGATTTGCGACCTGCGCGGCAAACCGATCGATCTCCTCAGGGGTGCATTCGCCTGAGAACCGGAGTTGTTGTGCCGCTACCCCCGCCTCGCGGCAAGAGGCTTCCATCTTGGCACCGTAGCTGTCTTGAATCAGCGGGTCGAGCACGAGCACCGCTTCCGAGCCGATACGCGCGATTTCCGCACCAAGCGAGGACAATGCGCCCGGCCCTTGGACGTAACGAGAGGGTGAACCAAAGATGATCATGCGCGCTTGTCTCCCAAAATGCGTCGGGCCAGCACGTAACATATATCATGCATCATGCGAAAGCCGATATGCTGGATGTCGTCGCTGAGACGCGCCCCGGCATTCCAAGACAGCACGATAAACAAACATCATCCATGATGCATCATACTTGTCATCAATTCTCCGGCCCGCTACTATGGTGTTCGGAAAGCGGAGGAAGCGCCGACACTTTTGCGTCGACGCCACGTTACCCGGAGGAACTGAATGAGCAAGGAACGATGCGCACTCGTTGTCGGCGCAACAGGCATCGTAGGCGGCAATATCTGCGAACGTCTGCTTGCCGATGGCTGGACGGTCTATGGGCTTGCACGCAGGCCGGAGCGCGCACCTAAGGGCACCCTCCCCATTGCCGCTGATCTGAATGATCGCGAGGGCATCGCCGGGTCGCTCGCTGGCATCCCCGCCGTTACGCATCTGTTTCAGGCAAGCTGGACGCCCGCCGACACAGAGGAGGAAGCCTGTGAAATCAATGCGCGTCAGTTGTCAAACGTGCTGGACGGACTGAAGGCGGCATCTCATCAGCTGACCCGTGTCGCGCTGGTCACGGGCGTGAAGCATTATCTCGGGCCCTTCAAGGATTTCGGTCGATACCTGCCAGAGACCCCTTTCCTCGAGGACACGCCGAGGCTGCCGATCCCGAACTTCTATTACGATCAGGAAGACGTGCTGTTTGAAGCCGCTGCGCGCGACGGCTTTTCCTGGAGCGTCCATCGCCCAAACACCGTCGTCGGCTTCGCCGTTGGCGCATTGATGAATCAGGGCGTCACGCTGGCCTGCTACGCTGCGATCTGTCGCGAGACCGGACGCCCCTTTGTCTTTACCGGCATTCCGGAACAATGGGAAATGCTCACCGAAATCAGCGACGCCCGTCTGGTTGCGCGGCAGGTCGCCTGGGCTGCCACCACACCCGCCGCCCGCAATCAGGCCTACAACACTGGCAATGGTGACGTGTTTCGGTGGAAGCATATGTGGCCCACACTCGCCGACCATTTCGGCCTGGAGGCACCCGTCTATGACGGATCTCAGCAAAGCCTCGAGCAAATGATGGCGGATGCCGGCCCGACATGGCGCGAAATGGCGGCCAAATACGACCTTGTCGAACCCGATCTGTCGCGCCTGGCTACCTGGTGGCACGCCGACGCCGATTTTGGCCGCAAGGTCGAATGTATTTCGGACATGACGCGCAGTCGCAAGGCTGGCTTCCTCAACTATCAGTTTTCAACCGATACCTATCTCGACCTGTTCCGCCGTCTGCAGGCGGAACGCATAATCCCTCATTTCGGCAAGTGACAGACTGCGGGGCCAAGCCTGCTTCGCAACAACATTCATGTAAAAGGAGAGCGACATGACATCGCAACCGGTCGCGTCCGCGGCAAGCAACAGCTATGCGCCCGATCAGGATACGATCGAACGCCTGAGGGAGCGCGCGCAGTTCATCAGGCTCGAAACGATCCGTCTGATCGACATCGCCAAGACCGGCCACTACAGCTCGGTATTTTCGGCGGCTGAGGTCTTTTCGGCTCTTTATTACGATGTCATGAAGCTGCGTCAGGGCGAGCCGAGCTGGGACGAGCGCGACCGCTTCACCATCGGCAAGGGCCATGCGGCAGTCGGACTTTTCCCGATTTATGCCGATCTGGGCTTCTTCCCGACCGAATGGCTGGACGACTACACCCGTCTCGGCAGTCCGCTCGGCGATCATCCAGACATGCGCAAGGTTCCGGGCGTCGATTTCTCGTCTGGTTCGATCGGTCACGCTCTTTCCAATGCAATCGGCATGACGGTCGCCCAGCGATGGACCGGCAAGGAATATACCGTCTTCTGCATGATGGGAGACGGCGAGATGCAGGAGGGCCAGGTCTGGGAGGCCGCCCTGTTCGCTGCGCAGAACAAGCTCGGAAAGCTGATTGCCATCGTCGATCGCAATGGATTCCAGCTCGACGGCCGCGTTGACGACGTGATGGCGATCGAGCCTCTGGACGAGAAATGGCGCTCCTTCGGCTGGGAGGTCCACACCGTCGACGGACACGATATTGCCGCCGTCACCGAAGTCCTGCGCAGACTGCGCGCCGACGACACCCGCACGCGCCCGGCGCTGGTGATCTCCAAGACCCTCAAGGGCAAGGGCGTCAGTTACATGGAAACCGAACCGGGCTGGCATCTAGGCTGGCTCGATCCCTCAGACGCCGACGAGGCGATCGCGGAAATCAAGTCGAAGGTGATCTGAGATGAATGCGCCAAAATCCCCGAATTCCTGGCAGTATCGCGGCCTGAACAGCGCCAATCCCGGCCTCGATCATCTGTCCAACGGGCTGATCGAACTCGTGCAGGCCGGGCATAATGTCGTGGCAGGGTCGGCCGATCTGCAGTATTCGAACGGCCTCAACCGTTTCGCTGCAGCCTATCCGGATCGCTACATCTCCTTCGGAATCTCCGAGCAGAATATGGTGTCGACCGCTGCCGGCATGGCGACGACAGGCGTCATTCCGTTTGTCGCCACCTTCGCCTCCTTCCTTGGTCTGCTTGCCTGCGAGCAGATACGCATGGACGTTGCCTATGGTGGCCAGCCCGTACGCTTGATCGGACATCATACCGGCATCTCCCTGGGCTTCTACGGCACGTCGCATCATGCGACCGAAGACATCGGCACGATGCGCTCGATCGCCGACCTGACGGTCGTGTCACCATCTGACGGGCAGCAGTTGGAAGCCGTCATTCGTGCGTCCGCTGATTGGGATCAGCCGATATATTTCCGCATCGGACGCGGCCGCGACCCCATCGTCTACGAAGGCGGTACGACCTTTCAGTTCGGCAAGGCGCACGTTCACGGTTTCGGCGAGGACCTGACGATCATCGCCTGCGGTATCACCGTCCATGCGGCGCTGGAGGCAGCAGCTGCCATGAATGCCGAGGGCCGTTCGGTCGGAGTCATCGACATGGCATCCATCAAGCCCATCGACCGGGATGCGATCCTTGAAGCGGCCGACAAGTCGCGCACCCGTAAGCTGATGACGGTTGAGGAGCACAACGTTCTCGGCGGTCTCGGTGCAGCCGTCGCAGAGGTGCTCACTGATGAAGGCAAGGGCATCAAGTTGAAGCGTCACGGTATCTATGACGAATACAGCTTGATCGCACCGCCCACTCATCTTTATGCCCACTACAAGCTGGACGGCGCCGGCATCCGCGAGGTCGCGCAGGATTTCCTGCGGGCCTGACGGTCACCATTGGTTTTCCGAGGAGAATGAAATGAAGACTGCAATCGTGACCGGCGGCGGGACCGGGATTGGGCTGGCAACATGCCACCGTCTGGCCGCAGCCGGTTATCGAATTGTCGCGGGCGGCCTCGACAGCGAAGGCGATCTGCCGGACGGTGCCAAGTTCGTCAAAACAGACGTGACCAACGCGGATGATCTCAAGGCCCTCGTTGCCAGCGCCGATCGCGTGGACGCTTTGGTCAACTGCGCCGGAATTCTGCGGCAGGAGAAGGAATGGGGCCTCGAGGACTTCAAGCTGGTCCTCGACGTCAACCTGACGGCGAGCCTTGCGGTCGCCAATGTGGCGCGCGAAAAGCTTCGTGCCTCAAGCGGCTCCATCGTCAACATTGCGTCGATGTGGAGCTATTTCGGATCGCCCAAATCGCCCGCTTATGCGTCTTCAAAGAGCGGCATTGTCGGCTTGACGCGGTCCATGGCCGTGGCATGGGGACCCGAGGGCATCCGCGTCAATGCGGTCGCGCCCGGCTGGGTCATGACCCGTATGGCGATCGGCGCGAAGAATGACCCAGAACGCGGACCCAGGATCACATCGCGCATTCCGCTGGGGCGCTGGGCCGAGCCCTCGGACGTGGCGAATGTCATCGCCTTCCTCGTGTCCGAAGATGCAGCCTATGTCCACGGCGTTGTGCTGCCGGTCGACGGCGGCTATTCGATCGCCTGACTTTCAGCGGCCGAGGCAGGTTGCCGCCCGGCCGCCACTCATCATGCAGGCACGGAGCGCGCGGAGCTGTTTCGGCGCTCATCCTCGTGACGGGTAATCAACTCATCACTCCAGGCGATGTCATCCTGCATGGCGCTTCTGGCGGCATTCGGATCGCCGGCCTTGAGCGCTGCGATGAAGCGGAAGTGAAGATGATTGTCCGCCGTGAGGCGGCGAACCGGCACCTCCTCGTGAAACGTGCGCAGGAACGGCCCCATCAAGGCCCACATGTTCTCGCAGATCGCCTCGACATAGGGCATCTCGGCGAATTTCAGGATCAGGAAGTGGAAGTCGCGGTTGCCCTGCGCAGCCTCGCGCGGATTGGATGCGGCAGACTTGATGAATGCGGCATTCTGCGCCTCAAGTTCATCGATCATGGACGGCGTTGCAATCTGTCCGACACGAAAAGCGGCCATCCCTTCCAGGTCCTTACGGATCGATACGATCTCGCGCAGGTCGCGACTTGAGGGATTGGGCACAATGACCGATGTCGCGGCCTTGACCTCCAGCGCCTGCTCGCTGGCGAGCCGGAAAATTGCCTCGCGCACTGGCGTGATGGAGGTACCGTATTGCTCGGCAACACCGCTGATCGTCAGCCGCTCGCCCGGCCGATACTCGCCATCCATCAGCGACAACCGCAGATTGCGGTAGATCTGCTCGGAAAGGTTTTCCTTCACGACTGTTTTCGGCGGCATACCCGTCACACCCTCCAAGCGATGCCATCATAAGCGAAGCACTACGCCAGCGCCAATAGCCCTGTGAATGCTGCCCCGCGCCTTTCCAGGGCATCGGAGGCGCGGTCACGCGCCCCGCGAAGCCCGTTCGATTAGCCGCCGTAGCGGTATTCCGGCAATCCCTTCACGCCAAGGCCGTCGATGACGAAAAGCGAGCCGGCCAAGGGACCTGTTTCAACGATACCGGGAACTGGCGCGCGCAACATGGAGGTTGCGTAGAGCCGGTCGAGATTCTCCCCGCCGAACATCACCGATGTGACGCAGACGACGGGCATGTCGATCACCTGCATGCGCTTGCCGGTGGGGTCGAAGCGGTGGATCTTGCTCTTGTAGACACCCGCGCTCCAGACGCAGCCCTCCGCGTCAACCGTGGCGCCGTCCGGCAGACCATCCTCCGGGCCGAATTCACAGAACTTGCGCTTGTTAGCGACCGCCCCTGTTTCGATGTCGTAGTCGTAGGCCCAGATGGCGCGGGAACGGCTGTCGGCGAAATAGAATATGCTGTGATCAGGGCTCCAGCACGGACCGTTCGACACCGTGATGTTGTCGTCGATCTGGGTCACCTTGTGGTCTGTCCCAAGGCTGTAGATGAGACCAAGCGGTGCTTCCTCGGTGGTGTCCATGCTGCCCGCCACAAAGCGGCCGCGCTTGTCCACCTTCCCGTCGTTCATGCGAACGCTGGGACCCTTATGCGTGATTCGCTCGATAAGTTCGGTCTTGCCGGTCTCGAAATCGAACAGATAAAAACCGTCGGCGAGCGAAAGGACTGCCCCACCCTGCTGACGCAATGCGAGCGAACCGATCTTCTGCGGAACCTCCCAGCTTTCCACGCCGCCGCCATTCTCATCGGCGCGGAAAATGCGGTTGCCATAGCTGTCGATCCAGTAGAGCTTCTTTTCAGACCCCTCCCAGAGCGGTCCCTCGCCCAGGATGGTCTTGCAGTCGACGATCGCCTTGATCTCCATGACGTTTCCTTTTTTCTCTTTGTTTAGCGCGGTGTTTAGAGGCCCGGCTGGCTGCGGCGATGCGCGCTGACGGCCAGGATCAGCAGCGCACCCTTGATGATCATCTGATAATAGGTGGAGATGTTGAGGAGGTTCAGCCCGTTGCCCAGAAGGGCGAGGAAAAGAACGCCTGTGACCGGTCCGGTGATCCCGCCAAGTCCTCCCGAAAGCTGCGTGCCGCCCAGCGCCGTGGCTGCAATAGAATCGATTGCAAAGGAACTGCCGACGAGCGGATCGCCACTCGCAAGGCGTGCCGCCAGATTGAGCCCGCCCAGACATGCGAAGAATGACGACAACAGATAGGCGATGAGGATGACGCGGTTCGTGTTGACGCCGCCCAGAAGCGCGCTGTCCTGCGAGGCGCCGGTCGCCATGAGATGAAGCCCGAACCTGCTGCGCGAGATGATCGCACCGGCGACGATCACGACCACGATCGCGCAGATGACCGGAAGCGGCAATCCGAAGAACACGCTGGACGCATAGGTCGACATCCAGGCTGGCACCTGCCCGCCGGGAATAGGGCGGACGAACAAAGCGATGCCCTGCACGGCGGTCATGGTGGACAGTGTCATAAGGATCGGGTGCACGCCAAAACGGAGAATCCCGATCGCATTGACGAGGCCGACGGACAATGCGGCAGCAATCGCCAGCGGCACCGCAAACGGTATGTCATGGCTGACGATCGCCGTTGTCATCGACACCACAGACCCGACCGATAGATCGAGACCCGCGGTCAGAATGACCATGACCTGACCAACGGTGACCAGGATCAGGCTCACCTGCTGGTTCAAGATGTTGATCAGGTTCTGGGAAGCCAGTGCATAGGGCGAGGAAAAGCCCAGCACGACTGCCAGTATCACGATCAGTACGATCACCGGCAATGCGGAAAGACGGCGCAGCCTGACGGCGGTGGTTGCCTGAGCGACCTTCATGCGTGTGCCCCTTCGATGGCTGCAGCCATGATCTTCTCTTCGCTGGACTCGGCCCCACGGAATTCGGCCACTGTGGCGCCGTCGCGCACCACGACGATTCGATCGCAAAGGCCAATCAGTTCGGGCAGTTCGCGCGAGGTGACAAGCACGGGCACTCCGCTATCGGCAAGCTCGCGAAGAAGCGCGTATATTTCGGACTTGGCGCCTATGTCGACGCCCCGCGTTGGCTCTTCACAGATCAGAAGCTTCACCCCCCTCACCAGCCATCGCGCAAGCAGAGCCTTCTGCTGATTCCCGCCAGACAATTCTCCAATGCTCTGTCCGACGCTGCGCAGACGGATGCGCAAACGCTCCACCTGTTCGGCGATCTCGCGCTTTGCGGTCGGCGCCGCTGCAGCCAGACCCTTTCCCGGCAGTAGCCCCGCCGAGATGTTGCGCGCAACGCTGAGCGACAGGAAAAGGCCCTCTGCCTTGCGATCTTCCGGGATCAATCCAATCCCGGCGTTGATGCCGCCGGCAGGACCCGAATGATCGAAAGCCTTGCCTTCAAAAAGTATCTCGCCGGAAACCAGCGTGTGGCCTTCATAGATCGCGCGCGTGATCTCGATCTGGCCCTGCCCTTCGAGACCAGCGAGACCGACAATCTCTTTGCGCCCGACCGTCAGGTTCACGGGTCCGCTCAAGCCTTCGACCACGACGTCACGCAGTTCGAGCACGGGCTCGCCGGCAGCATCGGCAGGACGGCGGGGCGGATATAGCTGATCGAGTGAGCGGCCCACCATCGTGGTGACCAACTCGTCAGAATTTGTATCCTTCATCATGAAGTGGCCGGCGAACTGACCGTCTTTCAGCACCGTCACCTCGTCGCACAGCTCGAACAATTCCGGCAGACGATGTGAAATGTAAAGAATGCCCTTGCCTTCGGACTGGAGCCGCCGGATCAGGTCGAACAGTTTTTGGGCTTCACGGTCACCGAGCGCCGCAGTCGGTTCGTCGAAGACGAATATGCGCGCATCGCGCATCACGCCCTTGGCGATCTCCACCATTTGTTGCTCGGCCACGCGCAGGCTGCCAGTCAGCACTTCTGGATCGAGATCCAGGCCCACACCTTCCAGGATGCTGCGGCTTTCTTCGCGCATGCGTGCCCGGTCAATCAGACCAAAGGCGGTTCGGGGTTCGCGGCCGAGAAACAGGTTCTCGGCCACGGACAGGTTTGGCAAAAGGATGAACTCCTGGAAGATGGTGGATATGCCTGCTGCCCGCGCCTGTTCAGCCCGGTACCAGTCCACATCCTCGCCTCCGACACGAAGTGTGCCGGAAGTGGGTGAGTAAACCCCCGAGATGATTTTCATCAACGTGGATTTTCCCGCCCCGTTCTCACCCAGCACGGCATGAACACTGCCGGGCTTCAGCCGCAGCGACACACCGCTCAGAGCCTGCACGGGGCCGAAGGACTTGGTGATATCCTGTGCTTCCAGAAGCATCCCTGATGCCTTTGCTTACTTGCCGTACATCTCTTTGAGCTTGTCGTCCGGCAGCGTCGAACCGACCCAATAGGAATCGTTCAGATCGGGGCGATAGAACTCGTCGATCTGATCCTTGGTGATCGGTGCGGGATTGACCAGATTGTCCTTGGCGATCGGCGCGCCTTCAAGAACGCGAAGTGCGGCGATGACGCCCTGCTGGCCAAACCAGGTCGGGCTGATCGGCGCGACGCTTTCGAGGTTCTTTTCCTTCCAGATGCGCAGGAAGCCGTTATTGGCCTCGCCGGTCATCGGGATCAACGGCAGGCCATTCTCCTCGGCGACCTCGGCACATGCCTGGGTCATCGCACCACCGGACGACCAGATGCCCTGAACGTCGGGGTGAGCGATCAGCAGCGACTCGCAAACCTGCTTGCCCTTGTCGTAGGCCCAGTCACCGAAGCCCTCGTCGATCACCTTGATATCGGGATGATCGGCAAACACTTCCTCGACACCGCGCCAACGATCATTATCGATCGAATTTCCCGAAATACCGCGGATGGAGATGACATTGCCTTTGCCGCCCAGCGCTTCGGCAAGGTACTTGGCGCCATCGCGACCGAACTGCGCGTCATCGGCGAGCAGCTTCACGGTGTAGTTCTTCGGAGTGGCGTTTGACGAGAAGATGATGACCGGAATTCCGGCATCATAAGCCTTGTCGAGAGCGCCGTTGAGCGCGACTTCCGAACCCGGAGCGACGAGGATTGCGTCGACGCCGCGCGTGATCAGGCTCTCGATGTCGGAGACCTGACGGTTCACATCGCCACCGGCATCCGAAACGATCATTTCCGAGATTTCGGGATGCAGGGAAGCCTCGTACTTAAGCTCCTCGACCATCTGGACGCGCCATGTGTTGACCACCGAGATGTTCGAGAAGCCAAGGACGAACTTTTCCTTCTTGGACGCGGGCACATCGACCATCGGAGATCCGGCGACCGGCGAAAGCGCCGAGTTGAGCTCCGGCACTTCGGCAAGCGCCGGCCCAGCGGCGAAAGCCAGCAGCATCGTGCCGGCCAACAGTATCTGTTTCAGTTTCATGTCATTCCTCCTAGAACTCACGTGCCGACTGACACGCATTTCTTCCCCGGGTTGTCCGGAGAAATTCCTAACGTTCGCGCCAGCGGGCCAGGGCGGCCGCGCCTGCGATGATTGCGCCCTGCACGATCAGCTGTGCAGGCTTGCCCACGCCCATTCCCGTCATCAGATTGGCGAGAAATGTCAGCGCGTAGGCTCCAGCGAGCACACCGACGACACCGCCTGCGCCCCCGCCGAATGTTGTGCCGCCGAGAACGACTGCGGCGACTGACGCCATTACGAGATCGGCGCCGAGATTAAGTGTGCCGGTACCGATATAGCCGGTGAGCACAATGCCTGCCGTGCCTGCGAACATGCCGCTCAGGACATGCGCCACGACCATTTCCTTGCGCACCGACAGTCCGCCAAGCCAGGCCGCGCCATAGCTGGAACCCGTCGCATAAAGCGCATGGCCGAATGCTGTGCGGCGCAAGACCATCGCGGCAACCAAAGCAATGACGAGAAGCAAGGCGCCGGCGACCGGAAAGGTCCAGCTCACGCCCGGGATGAAAGCAAAGCGGCCCGTCGCGATATCGCGCACAAAGGGATGCACAGAACCGCCGGGCGCGCCACCACTGATGAGATAGCTCACACCAACCAGCATGACCGACACGCCAAGCGTGACCACGACCGCGGAAGCGCGCACAAATGCGACCAGTCCGGCATTGAAGAGACCGATCAACGCCCCGAAAAGCAGGGGGAACGCGATCGACATCCAGACCGGACCGCCCGAGAACATGGGAAGCGCCAGTGTGACGTTGACCACCGCGATCACGCCACCAATGGACAAATCGATGGAGCGCGCAATCATCGGAAGGCACTGGCCAAGCGCTGAAAGCGCAAGCGGCACGGCCTGACGGAGCACGATCAGGAGAAAGGGGATGGAAAGCAGACGCGGCTGAACGACCCCAGCTGTGGCAAACAGGACAAGCAAAGCAGGCCAGGCAGGAATCGCCAAGGCACCGCTCAGAAGCGCGGAAAACAATCCCGCCACATCCCGCCTTTCGACGGTCGCAGTCTTGGTCATCAATCCTCCTTGGGACCCAGCCGGGATGCCAGCATCTGGCTCAGATCCCCCTCCCGGCAGTACCGGCTCACGGACGCATCCGGCGGGACATGCGATCGCATGAACGCATGCTTATGGCCCGACGGAGTCAAATGCTGCACGACTTATCCGCCCACGTCAAGCATCATACATGATGCATGAAGTATCTTCTTGGGGATGCGCAGGATTCTGCGGTGAGACAGACCTTCTTCATCCCTCGCCTCCCTACGCGTTCACTCCCGCAATCAACCAGTTGTTGATGTAACCGCTTTCATTTGGTGTCAAGTGTCGCCGGGAGCCTGTCCCGAGTTGTCAGCTTCGGCGGAAGCGTGCATTGATCTGACCACGGTGCAAAAAGGAGCAGCAATGCCGGAGCTTTCGGGAAGCGGCGCGCGACCATCACGCAACAGGAAGCGCGCTTCTTCAGTTGGCATCAGGGACGTGGCCCAACTCTCCGGAGTGTCCACAGCCACGGTATCGCGCGTCTACAACGCCCCAGACACTGTCAGCGAGCAGGTGCGCGCGCGTGTCGAGGAAGCGGCGCGGACGCTCTCCTACATTCCGCACAACGCCGCCCGCGCGCTTTCGTCGCGTCGTTCGAGAACCTTGGGAATCGTCATCCCCACCGTCCAGAACTCGATCTTCGCCGAACAGGTTGAATGGCTCCAGAAACGCGCCATGGTGCATGGCTATTCAACCCTGGTTGCCCTTTCCGGCTTCAGCGCCGCCGGTGAGGCCGAGCAGGTACGCGCACTGGCGCGAAACGGCATTGACGGGATCATGCTCGTCGGCGCGCGGCATCTGCCTGAAGTTTACGATCTGCTTTCATCGCGCGGCATTGCCTATATCAACACCAGCGTGGCCGACGAGGCGTCGCCGCATCCGTGCGTTGGCTTCGACAATGCGGCGGCGATGGCCCATACGACCGCGTTTCTGCTCAATCTCGGCCATCGCGAGATCGCCGTGATCAGCGGTGACACGGATGCCAGCGATCGCGCGAAGCTGCGGCTTGACGGGACGACTCGGGCGCTTGCCGAAGCCGGTCTGCACCTTGATGACGCACATCTGCGGAGAAGCGACTATTCCATGGCCGGCTCGCGCGCCGCCTGCAGAGAACTGATGAATGCATCGCCTGGAATCACGGCAATCATGTGCCACAATGACGTGCAGGCGTTTGCTGCGGTGCTTGAATTGCAACGCATGGGATTGCGGGTCCCGGAAGATATTTCTGTAACGGGTTTCGACGATTTGGAATGGGCGCGCCACCTCAGCCCGGGCCTGACGACGGTACGGGTGCCCTGGGGCAGGATGGCCGAAATCGCCGCAGACTTTCTGGTCGCGCAACTGGATGGAACACAACACCGTCACACCACCATCCTCGACTTCGATCTGGTGGTGCGCGAATCCACCGCACCTCCCCCGGCCACGAAGGCGGCGGGCAACTGACACCGACTACAGGCCTGCTTCCCGCATAATCCTGACGTTCGAAGATCTCCACGTTACTCTTTGAAAAGTCATGCTGGACATCTCCCATCTTGCGTAACCGGTTACATTCTTGATATGGGACACGCTGGCGAGCGGCCGGATTGACACGGTCGGTTGGAGACTTTTGAAAATGGTACGGACGGCAATCCACGCGGCGGTCTGGTCGACAGATCCCGAGCCGGACAGCGTTGCGCGTGTTCTCTCGGAGGTGGCCCAGACAGGTTTCGATTGTCTCGCTCTGCCCCTCAGAAACCTGCACCAATTGCGCACCGCCGAGTTGGCCAACGTCTTTCAGCGATCCGGCATTACCGCCCTTGGAACGACCGGCCTTCCCATCGGTGCAGACGTATCATCGGAAGATCCCGCTCAGCGCCAACGCGGCGAGGAACATCTTCGCAATGTCATTGCGATCGCCCGCGATATCGGCGTGATCCAGGTCAATGGCGTCCTTTACAGCCTTCTCGGCCACGCGGGTGCGCCGGTCGGACAAGAGGCGCGCCGTCGCAGCGCCGAGATCGTTCACCGGGCGGGCGAAGCGGCCGCCGCATCGGGCGTCCGTCTCTGCGTCGAACTCGTCAACAGATATGAAACCGCAATGCTCAACACGGTTGAACAGGGCATCGAATATCTGGCCCTTGTGGACCATCCGAACGTGCTGCTGCATCTGGATACCTACCACCTGGCGATTGAAGAGCGCGATCCGCTCGCGGCAACGCAAGCTGCCCTGCCCCATCTCGGCTATTTCGAACTCGACCAGAGCCATCGCGGACGGCTCGACGAAGGCTCGCTCGACTTGCGGGCAATGGCATCGCCGGTTCGAAATTCGAGCTATGACGGACTGATCGGCGTGGAGGCATTTGCGCGCTCACGTGCAGCGGCCGACCATGCCAATGTCCTTTCGATCTGGCGCGACCATTTCGACGACGGAACCGCGCTCGCCCGTCAGGCGATGAGCCTGATCCGCGAGATTTTCGGGCCCGCCCTCGGTCGCTGACATAACGAACGCGCTTTCATTTTCACGGAGCACAACTCATGCCCAAAACCCAAGACTGCCTGGCGATCGTAACCGGTGCGGCCGGAACCATGGGACAGGCGATCACTCGCCAGCTGGTCTCGGACGGCCATCGTGTGGCCGCGGTCGACCTGACGACGGCAATGCTCGCGACACTCGTTGAAGAGATGCCCGGTCGCGTCATTCCCGTCGCGCTTGATATTTCGGACCCGGACGCCGTCGAAAGCAGCTGGAATGATCTCAACAGGGATCATGGGCCTGTCCAGATTCTGGTGAACAACGCAGGCATCCTCACCAACAACAAGGCCATGGAAACCTCACCCGAGGAGTGGCGTCGCGTGATGGCGGTCAATCTGGATGGACCGTTTTATATGTCGCGGCTCGGACTGCGCGATATGCGCGCGGCCGGCTGGGGCCGCATTGTCAATATCTGTTCGCTTTCCATGAAGACGGGCGGTTTGACAGCCGGAACCGCCTACTCGTCGTCGAAAGGCGGGCTCGGGGTGCTGACTTTCTCGCTGGCGCGCGAGTCTGCCTCGCAGGGCATAACGGTCAACGGAATAGCGCCCGGCTATGTGCTGACTCCCATGGTGACGGAGCAACTCACCGAAGAGCAGCGTCAGGCTCAGTTGCGCGATATTCCAGTCGGTCGCTTCTGCAAGGCCGAGGAAGTCGCGCACTGTGTCTCCTATCTCGCCGGTCCCAATGCGGGTTTCATCACTGGCGAAATCATCGACATGAACGGCGGAATGCTGATGGACTGAGGTTCAACGCGGCGCCCGCGCCGCGGCAAACCAGAACCCCGCGCAGAGCATGAGCGATCCGGCAAACATTGCCACGAAGACCGCGCCATAGCCCCCGCTAGCTTGCCAAAGCAGCGCGGCCCCCAGTGGCGCAAGCGCGGTCATGATATTGGTGGGACCAACGAGCGACCCGTTGACGGCGCCATATCCATGGCGCGTGACCATCTCGGGAACCGCCATGCCGCGCACAATCGTGATCGTGCCATTGGCCACGCCAAACATGCCCGCCACAGCGGCGATTACGAGAACCTGCGGCGGAGCGAAAGCAAACCCGATCACCGCCAGCGGAAACATCATCACGATCACTGAGCCCAGCTTTCTGACCGGAGCTTCCGAAGCCAGGACACGCACGAGCAGACGACCGGCGACCTGAGCGGGCCCGATGACGGTGAGCACGAGCACCGCATCGCCGGACGCCAGGCCGCGCTCCACCAGCAGCGGAAACAGATGGTAGGTGAGAGAGGCGAACGCAAAGGCATAGGACAGCCAGGCAAGCATCAGTCCCCAGTAGGCCGGCTTGCGCATCGCAGCCGCTACCGCCGCGCGACCCATAGCCGCCGGGATATCGTCAGGCGTTGCAGCGGGGACGACCGCGTCGCGCCTCGGGTTGATCGTGAGATAATAGAGGCTCCCGGACACAAACACGTTGACGGCGCCCATCGCCAGCAAGGCGCCACGCCAGCCTTGTGTCTCGATCAAAAACTGGATGATGGGAATGAAGACTGTGCTGGCAAATCCGCCCCACAGAGTCAGGGTCGTGATGCCATTGCGCGCGTTGAGCGGCCCCACGCGCCGCGCGATGACGGCAAATGCAGGGTCATAAAGTGTTGCTGCCTGCATGCAGCCGAGGGCGGCCAGCACCGCATAAAATGCAAAGAGGTTGTTGATCTGCGACCAGGTCGCGAGCAGCAAGCCAGCCAGCACCGACGCCCCTGCCATGAGATATCGGCCATAGCCTCGGTCGATTGCCGCGCCCACCGGATACGCGGCGAGCCCGGCCAACAGCATTCCGACGGTCGCCGCACCATAAAGTGTGGGCTTGGACCAGCCGAGATCGAGCCGCATTGCCTCCGCGATGAGCGGAAAGCCATAGAAAAGCGTTCCCCACGAACAGATCTGCGCCATCCCGAGCGCGCTGATGAACCAGCCGATAGGCTGGGGCGATTGCGATATCTTCACGCGCGAATAGCCATGAAAGTCCAAGCAGCCGCTTGAGGACCGGGAACGGGAGCAACCACGACGCAACCTGTTTGCGACTCAGCCTCCATATTACGCGTGTCTAGAGCATTTCCGGCAGACGATCCATTATCTGCCGGAAATGCGCGGTCAGCACAGGGGCATCATGAGCGCGGAGCCAGCGGATCCGCTTTCCAGATAGCTGTGTCTCAGGGTTGTCACCGCATCCTGCCAATTTTCTTTCGCAACCAGCCTGATCCAACTTCCGCCAGCAAGACCAGACCGATGATGACGAGAAGAATGGCTGCCACGCGTGTGGACTCGAGTTGCTGTGTGGTGCGCTTGAGGTACCATCCCATGCCGCCGCCACCGAAGAAACCCACTACGGTCGCAGCGCGAAATGCGACATCCCAGGTGTAGATCGCAATCCCCGTGAACGCGACGCGGACCTGCGGAAAAACCGCATACTGGAAGACCTGCAGCGGATTTGCCCCGACGGACCGCAAGGCCTCCACAGGCCCCATATCGATGGCCTCCAGTTCATCGGAAAAGAGCTTGCCTGCAAATCCGATACAGAAAACCGTCAGCGCCAGGGTACCCGCAAGCATACCGAAACCCAGCACCGTCACGAACAGGATAGTCCAGATCGTCTCGTGGATCGATCGGCTGCCGATTATGGCGAGGCGGCCAAACGGATAGGCGATGCGCCGGCTGATCGTGATGTTGCGCGCCGCGAGCCAGGCCAGCGGTATGGAGCAGACCACGCCGAGGAAGCCGCCGAGCAGCGACATTTCCAGCGTGCGAATGACGGATCGAACGAAGTCCGCGTCCGTCACATACCCGACATCCGGCGGGAAATAGCGCGTTGCAAGGATCTCTGCGAGCCGGGGAAACGCCCCGAGAACGCGCGAAAGATCGATGTTTAGGAACGCGACCGACCATCCCAGAAATGCAAGGATCGCAAGGATAACCGCGAAACGAATGGTGGATTCGGGATGCCGGTAGCGCGACCAAGTACGACTCGGAGTCGATAGCGATTCTGCTGCGACAGTTGTCATGACCGCCTCCTAGATGACCGCTTTGCGAGCGAAGTGAGACACCACTTCGCCGATCGCGATAAGCAGAAAGACGGCAAGCACGACCAGCGTCACGCCGCCATAATTGAACATTGCCATCTGGCGGAAAAAGAGCAGACCCAGCCCTCCCGCGCCGACAAGGCCCATGATTGCCGAGCGACGGATGTTGATGTCCCATTCGAAGATGATGGTGCCGATGATGACCGGCAGGATCTGCGGAACAATGCCGTAATACATGACCTGAAACTGATTGCCGCCAACGGCCCGAATGGCTTCGACCGGCTTCGGATCGATATTTTCGATCGCCTCCGCGGTGATCTTCGAGATGAACCCAACCGAGCGCATCGCGACGGCCAGGATGCCCGGAAGAGCGCCGAGACCGACCGCGCCGACGAATAGCAAGGCCCAGATGATCTCGTGGATCGAGCGGCTGAGAACCATCAGAAAACGACCGAGCGGATAGAAGAAGAATTTGCTCGGTGTCACGTTTGCGGCCCCAAACCATGCAACGGGCAGCGACAGAAAGCAGCCGAGCAAGGTTCCCAAAGTCGCCATCATGAGTGTTTCGAGAGCGGGCACGACGAGTTTTGGCGCGAGCGACCAGTCAACCTGAAAGAAGCGGGCCAGCGTCCCGCCGATACCCAGCGCGCCTCCCATACGCTGCCAGTCGGTGTCGAACATGATGGTGTCCCAGAAACACCACGCCAGGAGAAGCGCCCCTCCCGCCACAATCAGCCAGTTGTTGATGCGCCGGCTGCGCTTGTGGGCGAGATAGGCCTCGAAACCATGCTCCGATGTCGGCGCCGCGATGCTCACTACAGCACCTCCATGGCGTAGATCTCGTCGAGATCCTGTTTGCGCATCCCCTGCGCCGGACCGTCGAATTTCTTGTATCCGTCCTGCATGCCGATGATCCGGTTGCAGGTTTCGAGCGCCAGTTGCACATCATGAATGTTGCAAAGCACAGGCACCTTGAACTCAGCCGCCAGTTCCCGGATCAGGCCCATCACGTCGCGTGAAATCTTTGGGTCGAGTGCCGATGTCGGTTCGTCCAGAAGCAGTATCTCCGGCTTCTGCATCAGCGCACGCGCGATGCCGACCCGCTGGCGCTGACCGCCCGAAAGCGCATCGGCGCGTTTGTCGACATGGTCGGAGAGCCCCACACGCTCCAGCAGATGCAGCGCGCGATCTATGTCTTCCCTCGGAAAAGCCTTGAAGAACGATCGGACAGGACCGGTATATCCAAGGCGGCCCGACAGCACATTGTCCATGACGGACATGCGGTTCACCAAGTTGAATTCCTGGAAGATCATGCCAATCCGGCGGCGTAGTCGCCGAAGGTCCCCTGCCCCGAGCGCTCGGACGGATTGGCCGAACAGCGTGATGTCGCCTTCGCTCGGCTCGACGAGTCGATTGATGCAGCGGATCAATGTGGATTTTCCCGCGCCGCTGGGTCCGATCACGGCGCAGAAATCGTCGCCATCGACATCGAAATCGAGGCCTTTGAGGATTTGTGGTCCGCTGGCCGTATAGCTGACCTTGAGGTTTCGCACTTCGAGAATCGCCATGGCACCTACAGTTCCGCCAGGAGAGCCGCGCAATGCGCGGCTCTCGGCTATGGCCGGTTCGTGTCTCACTGACCTGCGGCCTTCTCAGCCGCTACCAGCTTGCGAATGATATCGTAGTCGCTGTCCTTCATGGGCACGAACTTGGTGGAGTTGATGCCATCGAAGAAGGGCTTTGCGGCCGGATCTTCGTGCAGTGTCAGGAAGGCTTCGCGAATGGCTGCCTTGAGCGGCTCGCACAGATCGCTGCGATAGACCATTGGATCCTGCGGGATCACGTCGGACTGCCAAAGAACGCGATAGTCTTCCGTCTTTGCCAGTCCCCGGTCGATGACATTGTCGAGGCGATGGGTGGCCACAAACGCGTCGTCAACGCGTCCTTCCTTTACCGCCAGTGCAGATTGATCATGTCCGCCAGTATAGACGACCTTGGAGAAATATTTCTCAAGCTCAGGACCGGTCCCGATCAGGTCGCCGAACACAACGCGCGGCAGCAGATTGCCGGACGTGCTGGCCGGATCGGCCAGGCCGACGACCGTGCCTTTCAGCGACTCGACGCTGTCGAACTTTGAGTCCGCCTTGACGACCAGCACCGCACGATAGCCCGGACCCTCTTCCTGGAAATGGCCCTTGGTCTTGGTGTAGGTCGCAAAAACCTCAAGTGCCGGGTCCTTTTCCTTAGCCAGAACGTAGGAATTTGGCCCGTGCACACCGATCTGCACCCAGCCATTGACCATGCCTTCGATGACCGACGCATAGGATGTGGGCATGAAGAACTCGACGCTTTTGCCCGTCTTTTCCTTCAGCTTGTCGAGCAGCGGCTTGTAGATATCCAGTTCCTGCGTGGTCTCTTCCGTAGGGATGATGGAGAAGACCAGCGCAGACGGATCCTTGCACTCCTGCGCGATCGCTGCCGTGCCCGCATAGGCGACGACGGCTCCGATCGTGGCGAGACCTGCGATTGAACGTTCAAGAAAAGTCATATGTTTTCCTCCCGGTGAATGATGAAGTGCCTTTCGCGTCCAACCTCCCGGACAACGAAACGACACGGTTTTGCTATGCGACGGCCATGCGTATTCCCTTTTGATCATTCGCCGCCGCGATTAAATTGTCTCGCGTGCCGATGAAATTCTGACCGCGCTCGCCCTCGAATGCGAGGTCGATCAACGCGTGCCACTCCTGGTCTTCTATTCCATAAGACCGGTGAGAAGTGGCTACACCCAATCCTTCCAGAAATGCCCGCAACTGTTCCGAGGCTCCGGCCGCATCCGTGCCGAAGATCGCGCCAAGTCCCTCCGCACAGATACCGCCCTCGCCAGCGACGCTTCGAATGACCATCGGCAGAGAGAACGAGCAGGCAATGCCATGAGGCACGCCATGACGCAGCGTTATCGGGTAGGACAAGGAATGCGCGATCGCCGTCTTGGTATTGGAGAAAGCAAACCCTGCCATTGTGGCGGCCCGCGCCATGCGTTCGCGCAACTCACCATTGCGAAGGTCTTTCGCCAGATTCGGCAGCGTGGAGATCACGCCTTTGGCGGCGGTGACCGCATGCGCCATGGATACGGGATTTGCGTTTCGGTTCCACAAACTCTCCAGCGAATGCGACAGCGCGTCGAGCCCGGTCTGGATGGTAAGCTCGCGCGGCTTGCCGATCATCAGGTCCGGGTCAACGACCGAAAATTCGGGATAGAGACGTGGATGGGCAAGCGAGAACTTTACCCCGCCGGCGCTGTCCCACACAGTGCCCCAGCTGGTCACCTCACTGCCGGTGCCTGCTGTTGTCGGAACGGCGATCAGGGGCCAGGGATCAAGTGTTTCGGCACCCGTGCGTTTGCTGAGATAGGCGCGCATTGCTGCGAAATCGCCACGTGCTGCGGCGAAAACCTTGGCGGAATCGATAACCGACCCGCCACCCAGAGCGACGATGACCTCCGGTTGCGTGTCGAGATCTGCAAAACGCGCAGTCTGGGGCTCAAGTGCCGCGATGTCTGGATTTGGCGCAATGTCGTCAATGACGAGCACGGGCTTGCCCGCTGCAGCCGCAAGCTCGTCGGCAAGCGCCCGGAAATATCCTTCGCCATAGGTCACGAGTGCGTAGTTGCGACCGCCGATTGCCTCGGGAAGGCTTGAAAAGCTGCCGCGACCGAAGCGAACATCAACGGGATTTCGATAGGACCACACGGCGCATTTCCTGTCTTCAATTTGCTAGGCAGGATCAGTCTTGCGCGGTGCCCATCCATTGACAAATACAAATCACTGACGATTATCATAGACTGTGGCTATAGTATTCACACACCTCCGGTCGTTTCATGCGGTCGCCGAAAACCACGGCTTCACCGCTGCGGCCAACGCGTTGAACATCAGTCAACCCACCGTCACCACCCAGGTGAAGGAACTCGAGGACCGCTACGCCGTCGAACTTCTGATCAGACGCGGCAGGCGGGTCGAGCTCACCGAAACAGGTGCCGCTCTGTTCGACATCAGCCGCCGGATCATGAGCCTGCATGAGGAAGCCGAGGAGTTGCTGCTGAGCAGCGGCAGGCTCACCACGGGTCAGCTCCGGCTGGCTGCGGTGGGGCCGTTCCACGCGACTGAGATGGTGGCGCGCTTCCTCGCGCAATATCCTTCGATCAAGGTCAGCATGCTGCTCGGCAATTCCGACCAGACCCTCCAGCGCATCCTTGATCTTGAATCTGACGTGGCGATCCTCGCGCATGCCATCGACGATCCTCGTGTCTACACCCTGCCCTTCAGCACGCATGAGGTCGTCGTGTTCGTCAACGACGAGCATCCCTGGTATGCACGCGAGAGTGTGAAGATCGCGGAACTCTCCACTCAGCCTTTGATCCTTCGCGAGACCGGCTCGACGACCCGGCGCGCGTTCGAACGCGCCGCGCAGGAAGCAGGTGTCGTCATCGATCCTCTTCTTGAGATCGGCAGCCGCGAGGGCGTCTGGAAAGCCGTCGAGCGAGGCCTCGGGATCGGCGTGGTCGCCGACTTCGAATTCGTCCCGCATCCGCGACTGAAAACAATCCGCATCGCCGATGTCGAGGTGCGCACGGAATATCGGCTCGCCTGCCTCCTGGAGCGCCGTCATTCCCCCAAGATTGAAGCGTTTATAGGCTCGGTTTTGTAGCTGACCCGCCCTGCTCTGCGGATGCAAATTCGCTCGCAACGCTCCAGAAGGCGCGCACGAGTTTGCCGCCCGAGCGTTCGCGCAGACAGATAAGGGCCTCATCCATCAGCATTTCCGGCGCATCGATGGCGATCGGGACCAGTCCATGATCCTTGCCGAACTCTGCTGAGGAAACGAAACCGACGCCACCGCCTGACGATACGATCTCCCTCACCGCCTCCCGGCCTTCCGCTTCGATGGCCGGGCGCAAGACCACATCTTGCGTCGCAGCCATTGCTTCCAGCTTCTGGCGCGTCTTGGAGCCACGCTCACGCATGATAAGTGGATGCTCTGCCAGTTCGGCAAAGCTCATCTTTTGCCGCGATGCGAGCGGATGCCCGCTGGCCACAAACGCGATGATCGGCGTGGAGTTGAGCTTGAGCATGTCGAATTCGCGGCCTTGCGGGACTTCACCGAGCACCCCGATATCCGCGTCATAGGAAAACAGGCTTCCAATCACCGTTTCCGTATTGCCCGACCGAACGGAAATCTGAATGTCGGGATACCGCTCCCGAAATCTCCCCAGAATGTGCAGGAGGTGGTGGGCGGCGTCCGCAACGATGCGAAGCGTGCCGGAACGCAGTGCTCGAGATTCAGACAGCAGTTCGAGCGCGCGTTGTTCTGTATCGAACATCCGATGGGTTATTTCGAGCAGCTGCTGGCCAAAACTGGTCAGCGTCACCTGCTTCTTATGGCGATTGAAGAGGAGGACGTCATATTCCTCCTCGAGCTTCCTCACCTGATCGGAGATCGCCGGCTGCGTCAGAAACAACGCTTCCGCCGCGCGTGAGAAACCACCTGATATCGCGACATAGTGAAATGCGCGCAGCTGAACATAACGCAAAAGGCCCGACCCTCCATAGGTTCAGTCGATGAATTTATAGAAACTAACGAATTGACTTATGTAAAGGCGAAAGTGACCCTGCACGCTCCTGTCATGCGTCCATCGAACGGGGCGACGATTCATGCACTTCTCTCTCATCCTGCTTCATCTTGCCGGCGCGACCATGCTGCTTCTTTATGCGGTGCATATGGTCCGCACGGGCATGGAGCGCGCCCACGGCACAGCCCTTCGCAGGGTGCTCGGCGGGGCCAAGCGCGGTCAGGTCAAGGCGGCGGGCGGCGGGGCTGCGATCGCGATCATGCTGCAGAGTTCGACAGCGGTCGCCATGCTTGCCTGCGGCTTTGCGGCGAGCGGCGTGCTGGCGCTGCCGGTAGGTCTTTCTCTGCTTCTCGGCGCCGATCTCGGCTCGGCCATCGTCGTCCGCATTCTCTCATTCGATCTCGCCTGGCTTGTCCCGGTCTGCCTCTTTGCCGGTGGCGTGATGTTTCTCAAACTGCCGGGCCACAAGACCCGCGAGACGGGGCGGATGGTGCTCGGCATTGGTTTCGTGCTGCTCTCCTTGAAGCTCATCGGCGAAGCGACCCACCCCCTGCGCGAGAGCGCGATGCTGCCGGGCATTTCCAGCTACCTCGCGGACGACTATTTCACCGCCTTCCTGATCGGCGCGGGTTTTACCTGGTTGGTGCATTCGAGTGTTGCAGCAATTCTCATGGTCGCCGCCTTTGCCGGGCAAGGGCTGTTGCCTTTGGAAGCGGGCGTGCCGCTCGTGCTCGGCGCAAATCTGGGCGGCGGACTCATCGCATTCTGGCTGTCGCGCGGCATGACGCGGGCCGCACAGCGCATTCCGCTCGGCAATCTCCTGTTTCGCGCAACAGGCGCTGTCGGCGCGCTCGCCGTACTCGAAGCCTTCGATCTGCCGGTCGACTTGCTGGCCGCAGACCATGGTGCAGCCCTCGTCAACCTTCATCTCGCCTTCAATGCATGTCTGTTGGCTTTTTGCCTTCCGTTTGCGGGGGCAATGGCGCGGCTGACGGAGGCGATGCTGCCGGAGCCGACAAATGGCGGCAGCGAAGACAATCCCCTCGGCAACAGAACCACTGCGCTCGATCGCGCGGTGATCGGCCGGCCGACGCTCGCCCTGGCCAGTGCGACCCGCGAGCTTCTGCGCATGGGGGAAATGGTGGAAATCATGGTGCGGCCCGTGATGGAGCTCTTCGCCGACGGAACCCATGAGCAGATCAACCGGCTGTGCAAGCTGGACGAGGAGGTGAACCGCGCCCACCGAGAGATCAAGCTCTACCTTGCCGAAGTGAACCGTGGCCATATGAGTTCCGAGGAAGCGCGCAAGAGCATCGAACTCACGGACTTCGCCATCAATCTCGAACATGCCGGTGACATCGTTGCCAAGAACCTCTTGGTGCTCGCGCAGGAGCGTCTGAACAGAAACCTGCGTTTCTCCGTCGAAGGGTGGTCGGAACTGAACGAGTTGCACGAGCGGCTTGTGGAAAACATGCATTTGGCGCTCAACGTGCTGGTCTCCAACGATCTACCTTCGGCGCGGCAGCTCGTTGTCGAGAAGGAGCGCATGCGGGCACTGGAGCGGCGCAGCCATGACCGGCACCTGATGCGCCTTCGAACCGGAACGCCTGAAAGCATCGAGACAAGCGACATGCATCTGGAGGTCGCGCGCGCGCTCAAGGAAATCAACTCGCTGCTCGTCACCGTTGCGTATCCGCTACTCACGGAAAGCGGCGATCTACTGCAAAGCCGCCTCACCAAGGCCTCATGATCGTTCTATCTTATGCTTCGATCTAAAATAACGATTTTGCAGATACATTGAATTGGCCCACAGTGCGATCGCATCAAGCGGTCACCCGGAGGAATAACCATGAGGGCCACAACCGGCACAGTTACAACTGGCGGGTTCGAAACACCGGCAAAGGGCGAGCCCTATCTGTTGACCCCCGGTCCGCTGACGACGTCCTTTGCTGTTAAGCAGGCGATGCTGCGCGATTGGGGCTCATGGGATGGGGATTTCCGCGCCATGACCGCCGACATGCGGCGCAGGCTGCTTGCACTCACCGGCGATACGCGTGGCGAATTCGACTGCGTGCCCATGCAGGGCAGTGGATCCTTCTGCGTGGAGGCGATGCTCGGCTCATTCGTGCCGCGCGACGGGAAGCTCCTGGTGCTGGCAAACGGCGCTTACGGTTTGCGCGCGGCATCGACGATGCAATACCTGAACCGGGCATATACATTGATCGACAAGGGCGACTATCTTCCCCCGCGCGGAGATGAAGTGGCTGCAGCGCTCGATGCCGATCGATCAATAACCCATGTCATCGCCATTCATTGCGAAACGAGTTCCGGCATTCTCAATCCGGTGGCCGAGATCTCGCAGGCCGTCTACGCTAAGGGACGGAAGCTTTTGGTCGATTCGATGAGCGCGTTCGGTGCCGTCGCACTGGACGTCAACGAGATCCGGTACGAGGCAATGGTCTCGTCGGCCAACAAGTGCATCGAAGGCGTGCCGGGCTTCGGTTTTGTCATTGCCAAGAAGTCTGAACTCGAAGCCGCCAAGGGGCGTAGCCATTCGCTGTCGCTGGACGTCCATGCGCAATGGGCGACAATGGAGAAGACCGGCCAATGGCGTTTTACCCCGCCAACCCATGTTGTCGCCGCCTTCCTTGAGGCGCTCCGGATGCATGAGGCCGAAGGTGGCGTCGAGGCGCGCGGTGCGCGCTATCGCAGGAACCGCGACGTCATGGTCGAGGGCATGCGTGGGCTTGGATTTGAAACGCTGCTCTCCGAACGCTGGCTGTCGCCAATCATCGTCACCTTCTTCTGCCCCGCGGACGAGAACTTCGTGTTTGAGCGCTTTTACGAACTGATGAAGGAAAAGGGCTTCATCATCTATCCCGGCAAGCTGACTGCTGTGGAGTCTTTCCGCATCGGCTGCATCGGGCGAATGGATGAGCATGTCATGCGCCGCGTCGTTCAGGCCGCCAAGGAATCCCTGGCGCAAATGGATGTCAAGGATGCTGCACCGCCACGCGCCGCGCTGGCAGAACGCGCCAAGCTCGCCGCCTAAACCTATAGACCAGACCTATCGAACGAATTCAGAATAACGATTTGGCAAATGGATCACAGTGATCCAAAGATGCCATGACAATCAGGAATATACTGGCGGAACGCCAGGCGAAGCAGGGAAAACTACGATGAACCAGATGTCCCCCGTCACGGTGTCCGCCAATGGACGCAATTATGCCTGGCCACGCGTACCTGCGATCGCGATCTGCCTCGACGGCTGTGAACCGGCCTATCTCGACGAAGCCATCAAGGCCGGGCTGATGCCGGCCTTGGAAAAGATCATGGCGAAAGGTACTGTTCGCACCGCTCATAGCGTGATCCCGAGCTTCACCAATCCAAACAATCTGTCGATCGCGACAGGCCGTCCGCCGGCCGTGCATGGCATCTGTGGAAACTACCTCTACAACCCGGAAACGGGCGAGGAAGTCATGATGAACGACCCGAAGTTTCTGCGGGCGCCCACCGTATTCAAGGCCTTCTATGACGCGGGCGCACGGGTTGCCGTTGTCACCGCGAAGGACAAGCTACGCGCCCTGCTCGGCCACGGTCTGGCCTATGACGAAGACCGCGCGATCTGCTTCTCTTCGGAAAAGTCGGACACCACGACCAAGGCCGAAAATGGCATCGACAATGCTTCCAAGTGGCTCGGACGCCCGGTCCCAGAGGTGTATTCCGCCGAACTGTCCGAGTTCGTCTTTGCTGCGGGCGTCAAGCTCCTGAAAGAGTGGAAGCCGGACGTCATGTACCTGACCACGACCGACTATGTGCAGCACAAATATGCTCCGGGCGTGAAGCAGGCCAACGACTTCTACGAAATGTTCGACAAATATCTGGCCGAACTTGACGCGCTTGGCGCAGCAATCGTGGTCACGGCCGACCATGGCATGAAGCCGAAGCACAAGGCGGACGGGTCTCCTGACGTCGTCTACGCCCAGGATCTGCTGGACGAATGGCTGGGCAAGGATGTGGGCCGCGTCATTCTTCCCATCACCGATCCCTATGTCGTGCATCACGGCGCTCTGGGCTCCTTCGCGACAGCATACCTTCCAAAGGACGCCGATCGCGCCGACATCATGCGCAGGCTGGCGGAGATCGAAGGCATCGACGTCGTCCTGAACCGCGAAGACGCCTGCGCGCGCTTCGAACTGCCCGCCGATCGCATCGGCGATATCGTGATGATCTCCACTGAGCAGAAGACGATCGGCACAAGCGAGCATCGCCATGATCTGGCCGCTCTCAACGAACCGCTTCGTTCGCACGGCGGACTGACTGAGCAGGCCGTGCCGTTCATCACCAATCGTGTTCTTCCCGACCAGCCGGACGCGCCGACGCTGCGCAATTTCGACGCCTTCTACTACGCAGCCATGGCTGCTGCACAATAAGGCCGATGGGAGGTAGATCGCGATGACCAAGGCTGAAACATCCATCAACGTCCGCCACGAGCCGATGCGGATTGCGGGCAAGAAGGTCGATGCCGACGGTGTCGTCGAGGTCCGCTACCCCTGGAACGACACGGTGGTCGGAACAGTACCCGCGGGCGGCGCCGAAGATGCGCGGCGCGCCTTTGAGATCGCCGCGGCCTACAAGCCGAAGCTGACGCGTTACGACCGGCAGAAAATCCTGCTCAAGACGGCCGAAACGCTGAATTCGCGCAAGGAGGAAATCTCCGATCTCGTCACGCTGGAGCTGGGAATTTCAAAGCAGGACTCGCTCTATGAGGTCGGCCGCGCGTTCGACGTGTTCACGCTGGCAGGCCAGATGTGCATCCACGACGATGGCGAGATTTTCTCCTG
Organism: Rhizobiaceae bacterium; assembly: GCA_023953905.1. Classification (GTDB taxonomy): domain Bacteria; phylum Pseudomonadota; class Alphaproteobacteria; order Rhizobiales; family Rhizobiaceae; genus Arvimicrobium. The sequence continues at coordinate 451,076 of JAMLJA010000001.1, forward strand.
CGATCTCACCCCGCATGGAAAACAGCGCAAGATTTTCACCACGCGCGAACCGCTCAACGCGATTTCGGCCATCACGCCGTTCAATCACCCTCTGAACATGGTCTCGCACAAGATTGCTCCCGCAATCGCGACCAATGGCTGCGTGGTCGTCAAGCCGACAGAACTCACGCCGATGACGGCCCTCGTGCTTGCCGACATCCTGTATGAGGCGGGTCTGCCGCCGGAAATGCTCTCCGTCGTCACGGGTTGGCCCAAGGACATCGGCGACGAAATGATCACCAATCCGAATATCGATCTGATCACATTCACCGGCGGTGTCCCGGTCGGCAAGATGATCGCGTCGAAAGCCGGCTACAAGCGCCAGGTGCTCGAGCTGGGCGGGAACGATCCGCTTATCATTCTCAACGATTTGTCCGACGACGACCTCGCCAGGGCGGCCGACCTCGCGGTGGCGGGCGCCACGAAGAATTCGGGCCAGCGCTGCACCGCCGTCAAGCGCATCCTCGTCCAGGAGCGCGTGGCCGATCGCTTCGTGCCGATGGTGCTGGAACGGGCTAAGAAGCTGCGCTTCGGCGACCCGATGGATCGTTCGGTGGACCTCGGAACCGTCGTGCACGAGCGCGCCGCAAAAATGTTCGAGGACCGGGTCCACATGGCTGCCGAGGCTGGCGCTGAGATTCTCTACAATCCCGGCCGCCAGGGCGCGCTGCTGCCTCCCATCGTCGTGGATCGCGTGCCTCATGAATCCGAACTGGTAATGGAAGAGACCTTCGGGCCGATCGTCCCGATCATCCGTGCGCCCGATGATGACGACGCGTTGATCGCCTTGTCAAACTCGACGGCATTCGGGCTTTCCTCGGGTGTGTGCACCAACGATTTCCGGCGCATGCAGAAATACATTGCCGGTCTTCACGTCGGCACGGTCAACATCTGGGAAGTGCCTGGCTACCGCATCGAGATGAGCCCGTTCGGAGGCATCAAGGACAGCGGAAACGGCTACAAGGAAGGCATCATCGAGGCGATGAAGAGCTTTACCAACGTCAAGACATTCTCCCTGCCCTGGTGAAATCTGCGACATGACATTCGATCTCGCCGTTGTCGGAGCCGGCATCACTGGTCTGGCTCACGCACTTGCCGCGGCGAGACGCGGACTTCGCGTCGTTGTGATCGAGCGCGATGCGCGGGCCAACGGCGCATCGATCCGCAATTTCGGACTGGTGGTTGTCACCGGTCAGGAGCCCGGGATTTCTCTGCAGCGAGCCGAACGCACCCGCGAAATCTGGCTTGAACTTGCCGATCAGGCTGGCGTTGAAATCCTGCATCGCGGCAAGCTTGTCGCCGCTCAAAGGCCGGAGGCGATGGCGCTGCTTGAGGCGTTCAAGTCAGGACAGCACGGACAGCACTGCCGGCTGCTGACAGCCGATGAAGCAGTGGCGCATCAACCCGGCCTCGATCGTTCGAGCATCGTCGGCGCTCTCCACAGCCCCTTCGAATTGCGCGTCGAATCAAGGGACGTCCTGCCAAGTCTGAGCCGTTACCTTTCAGAACGCTATGGCGTCGAATTTCGCACCAATGTCGCGGTCTCGTCCATCGAGCCACCCGTTGTCCAGACGAGCAGCGGGTCCGTGCAGGCGCACAAGGTCGTTGTGTGTCCGGGAGATGATCTCGCGACATTGTACCCCGAACGTATCGCCCAATATGGCGTGCGGCGTTGCAAGCTCCAGATGCTGCGGCTCGCTGACCCCGGCATGCGCCTCAACTCCGCGATTGTCTCCGATCTCAGCCTGCTGCGCTATGAGGGATATGCCAACCTCGAAGAGGCAGGTGCTTTGAAGGCGCGGCTGCTTCACGAGCGGCCCCAGGCACTCGACAATGGAGTGCATCTGATCGTCGTGCAGAGCGCCGATGGCTCGCTTGTTGTTGGCGACTCCCACCACTACGACCAGACGCCCGATCCGTTCGCGTCTGATCAGGTCGACGATCTTATTCTGGCTGAATACGAAACGCTGTTCGGCGCGCGTCCCAAGGTCATTGCCCGTTGGACGGGAACCTATTCTTCTGCAACGGGTCAAGCGAGTTTCGCCGACTCGCCCCATGAGGATGTGCGCATCGCAATGGTTACCAGCGGGACCGGCGCAAGCACTGGTTTTGCTATCGGAGAAGAAACTGTTTCCGATCTCTTCGGCTCTTGATGTCGGGCTAAATTGTCAACGACCGCCCTCTCAATCGTCCTGTTCTGCGCACTCCTTCACGCGAGTTGGAACGCGCTTGTAAAAGCCGCCAAGGATCGGGCGCTGTCATTGGCGGCACTGTCCGCCACACACGCCGTGGTCGGCATTGGGCTGATCGCGATCTCGGATCCTCCGGCGATGGCCAGTTGGCCGTCGATCGTGGCATCTACTGTTATCCACTACGCCTATTATGGCCTGCTGTTCAGCGCTTACCGGCTCGGTGATCTGAGCCAGGTCTACCCGATCTCCCGCGGCATGGCTCCGGCGCTGGTTGCGCTGGGTACTTTTCTTATCATCGGCGAATCCCTGAGCATGGAAGGCTGGATCGGCCTTGGGCTGGTCTGCATCGGCATTGGCACCCTAGCCTTTCAACGCGGCGCCGTGCACGCGGATCGCAAGGCCATTGGCGTCGCGGCGTTGCTCGGACTGAGCATCGCAGGCTATTCGATCGCGGACGGCGTGGGCGTGCGCTTTTCCGAAAGCCCGACGGGATACATTGGTTGGCTGTTCCTTCTGGAAGCGCCTGTTCCATTGGCAGTGGTTTGGTACCGACGCTCTCTCCGAGGGCCCATAGACTGGCACGTTGTCTCGATGGGCATTGTCGGCGGTCTGTTCTCCGTCGTTGCCTATGGGCTCGTCCTCTATGCGAAAACGATCGCGCCGATCGCCGCGGTTTCGGCGGTGCGCGAATCCAGTGTCATCATCGCGTCACTCATTGGCATTCTATTGTTCAAGGAGAGGCCTTGGCAGGGGCGTGTCATTGCATCGATCGTCGTCGCCACGGGCGTTATCGTCCTTGCTGCCGGCTAGTCCGATCGCGACATATCGTTCCTAGTGATAGCGTCATAGGATAAATAGATTTTACTTATCGCAATCACCATACGACCATTCGTAGACAGACGATATTGACCGGAAAAATGTCCGGCGCGCGGGCCAAAGAGCACAATCGTTTCGATGCATCGCAGATTGTATCAATAAGGGGAACCAGATCATGAAGTCATCCACCTCACTCATCGTCGCTGCGTTCGCGGCGACACTTACGGCATCAGCCGCCTTCGCCGAGACGACCTTGACGGTCTACACCTCAGTCGAGGCCGTCGATCTCGACCGTTACAAACAGACCTTCGAAGCCGCCAATCCCGACATCAAGATCAACTGGGTGCGCGACTCCACTGGCGTCATGACCGCCAAGCTGCTCGCCGAGAAGAACAATCCTCAAGCAGACGTAGTCTGGGGAGTAGCCGCCACCTCGCTGCTCCTGCTCAAGGGTGAGGACATGCTCGAGCCCTACGCTCCGGCTGGCGTCGAAAAGCTCGATCCGAAATTCGTCGATTCCGCCACGCCGCCAAGCTGGGTCGGCATGGACGCGTATGTTGCCGCGCTTTGCTACAACACCGTCGAAGCCGAAAAGCTCGGCCTGACGCCTCCGACCAGTTGGGCTGATCTCACAAAACCCGAATACAAGGGCCATGTGGTCATGCCGAACCCGAATTCGTCGGGCACAGGGTTTCTGAACGTCTCGGCCTGGATCCAGATGATGGGCGAGGACGCGGCGTGGAAATATATGGACGGCCTGCACGAGAACATCGCCGCCTACACGCATTCCGGCTCCAAGCCGTGCAAGATGGCGGCGGCCGGAGAGACAGTCATCGGCGTCTCGTTCGAATTCCCCGGAGCGAAGGCAAAGACGAGCGGCGCCCCGATCGACATCATCTTCCCCTCGGAAGGTTCCGGCTGGGAAGCTGAGGCTACCGCAATCATCGCTGGCACCCCCAATCTCGAAGCGGCTCAAAAGCTGGTCGACTGGTCGATCACCAAGGAAGCCAACGAGATGTACAATGTCGGCTATGCCGTCGTTGCTTACCCCGGCATCGCAAAGCCGGTGGAGAACCTGCCGGACGACGTCGCGTCCAAGATGATCAAGAACGACTTCGAATGGGCTGCTAACCATCGTGTCGAGATTCTTGCCGAATGGGCTAAGCGTTACGACGGCAAGTCGGAGCCCAAGAACTGATATAGCCTTGAGCGTCAGCGGGTGCCGTTTGCAAACGGCACCCAGATGGAAATTCGGTGGGTCGCAACTCGCCGGATCCGAACGGATATGTCATGAAACACGAGAGCATTTCCCGACGCGCGGCCATTCCGCTCGGAGCAAATGGTATGGATGAAACTGCTGCCGACCCGGCCTATCTGCAGATCGAGAATCTGTGGAAATCATTCGGCGACTTCATCGCCCTGCGCGATATCTCGCTGTCGATCAACGAGGGAGAGTTCGTCTGCTTCCTTGGACCGTCCGGCTGTGGCAAGACCACTCTGCTGCGTGCCATCGCAGGTCTCGATCTTCAATCGCGCGGAACAATCAGGCAGGCTGACCAGGACATATCGACCTTGCCGCCGTCGCGCCGCGACTACGGGATCGTCTTCCAGTCTTACGCCCTGTTTCCCAACCTGACGATCGAGAAGAACATCGCGTTCGGTCTCGAGAACACCAAGCGTCCCCGCGCCGAAATCAAGGAGCGCGTCAACGAACTGCTCGCGCTGGTGGGACTATCCGAGCAGGCAAAGAAATATCCCGCGCAGCTTTCGGGCGGTCAGCAACAACGCATTGCGCTAGCCCGCGCAATGGCAATTTCTCCGGGCCTGCTCCTGCTTGATGAACCCCTGTCGGCGCTCGACGCGAAAGTCCGAGTGCATCTTCGCCACGAGATCAAGGAGCTGCAGCGCAAGCTCGGCGTGACGACGATCATGGTTACCCATGACCAGGAAGAAGCGCTTTCCATGGCCGATCGCATCGTCGTGATGAATCACGGCGTGATCGAACAGATCGGAACACCGACCGAGGTTTACAGTCATCCCAGAACGCTGTTCGTCGCTGATTTTATTGGGGAGACCAACCAGCTTCCCGCGAAGATCGCCAGCGCGTCGAGCATCACGTTCGAGGGGACCGACCTCCCCTGCGCGGAGCACGACATCGCAGTCGGAACCGAAGTGGTCGCCGTCATCCGCCCGGTCGACATTATCCCACACGGGCCGGGCGCAGAGGCTGCGAATGCCGCTACCCCCGCAAATCTGATCGATGCCGACATCAAGGAAATGGAATTTCTTGGCTCGTTCTGGCGCACGCACCTTGCCTCGCCCCGTTTCGGCGCACGCTCGCTCGTGGCCGATTTTTCCATTAATGCCGTGAGGCGCCTCGAAATCCGCGTTGGCGGCGCAATGAGGGTCGAACTGCCCCAGAACCGGCTGCTCGTTTTTCCCAAGGCCAAGTGAGATGACCGCCACCGCGCTTTCCCTGCCCGCGGGGTCGACGCCGCGTCAATCGATCTCGCGCGACGACCTCGTCAAACGCGGCTTGATGGTCGCGATCTCGCTCTATCTGATCTTGTCGCTGGCAGCACCTCTCTATGTGATGCTGTCGAAGTCCGTCTCGACCTATCGGTTCGACCTGTCGCAATACGAATTCCAGGTCAGCGACGAGACCGCCACGACGTGGAGCGAACCGAAAACGGCAGCAATGCTGAACGAGGAAAACGCGTCCCTCACCCCCCAGGATCTCCATGCCGGATCCGACAGTCGGTTGGCGGCAACCAGCTTTTTTCCAGATTTCTCATTCCGCAGCCCGGTAAAATACCGGATGCGGGGCACAGTCGATGAAGTGCGATGGCTGGTTGGATCAAATCCCGGCGGCGGTACTGAGTGGCAGGAATTCGATTCCAATACCTTCCGCCGGATTGTGCTTCGCCCTACCCAATCCTATGGGCTGGACAACTTCGTCACCTATTTCTCGACACCGTCGCTCTCGATCGCAATCAAAAACTCGACGCTGATGGCGACGATCAGCACAGTGATCACCATCGCTGTGGCATTCGCGCTCGCTTACGCGCTGAACCGGAGCAACATGCCGTTCAAAGGTCTGTTCCGGCTCCTGACGACGATTCCGATTCTCGTGCCATCGCTACTTCCCGGCATCGCGCTCGTCTATCTGTTCGGAAATCAGGGCCTGCTGAAGCCGCTGATGATGGGCTATTCGATCTATGGACCAATCGGCATCGTCATCGGCTCGGTGTTCTTCACCTTACCCCACGCGTTCCTGATTATTTCGACTGCCCTCGCCGTCGCTGACGGGCGACACTATGAAGCTGCCGCCTCACTTCGCGCCTCCAAATGGCGAACATTCTGGGTTGTCACTGTACCTGGCGCCCGTTTCGGCGTCATCTCGGCGATGTTCGTGGTGTTCACACTGGTGATCACCGATTTCGGCCTGCCGAAGGTTATTGGCGGGCAGTACAACATGCTCGCCGTCGACATCTACAAGCAGGTCATCGGCCAGCAGAATTTCGAGATGGGCGCGGTGGTCTCGGTCATCCTGCTGCTGCCGGCCATTATCGCTTTCACTGTCGACCGGATCATCCAGCGCAAGCAGGTAGCGCTGTTGTCGGCACGCTCGGTTCCCTATGCTCCCCCACCGAACCGGCGTTTCGACATGATCTGCCTCGCGTGGTGCAGCGTGGTGGCGATATTCCTGGTCGGCATTATCGGCATTTGCCAGTTCGCGGCCCTGGTGAAGCTCTGGCCCTACGACATGAGCCTCAGCCTCAAGAACTATGCCTTCGACCTGATGGATGGAGGCGGCTGGGCGTCATATGGCAATTCGATCAAGCTTGGCCTTCTGACTGCCTTTTTCGGCACGGCCGTCGTCTTCGCCGGTGCCTATATGGTGGAGAAGACAGAAGGATTTTCAGCCGGTCGCGCGACCTTCCATTTCCTCGCCATGCTGCCCATGGCAGTGCCCGGAATGGTGCTGGGACTGGCCTATATCTTCTTCTTCAACAACCCGGCAAATCCACTCAACTCGATCTACGGCACGATGGCGATACTCGTCGTCTGCACCGTGACGCACTTCTATACGGTGTCGCATCTCACTGCGCTGACGGCGCTAAAACAGATGGACGCGGAGTTCGAACCTGTTGCGGCTTCGCTGAAGCAGCCATTCCACAAGCTGTTCTTTCGCGTCACGGTCCCGGTGTGCCTGCCTGCAATTCTCGACATTTCGATCTACCTGTTCGTCAACGCCATGACGACGGTATCCGCTGTCGTGTTTCTCTATTCGACACACACGCAGCTTGCCTCAGTGGCCGTCCTCAACATGGATGATGCAGGCGACATCGCGCCAGCCGCGGCCATGGGCATGATGATATTCTATACGAATGTGGCTGCCCGCCTCGTCCATGCGGGCGTGTCCCGAGGGCTGCTTGCGCGAACCCAGGCATGGCGCGGCAGATAGACAGGCTCGATATCTCCACTCGTTAACTTACGAAACCGTCGACCTTGTTTGCTTGCCAGATGCCGTCCCAGTCGCCTTCGGGAGGCGTTTGCATGAACTGCGCACAACGGTTCACAAAGAGTGCCGTCAGTTTGGAGAGCCCCATCGTCGACGCGGCAGCAGCCAGTGCACTGAACTCGTCTTTTGCGCGCGGCCATTCCTGATGCCGGTAGCTTTCCAGCGCCTCTGCGAAAGCGTCTATAAAGGACTTCGTCGCCGGATCGTGCTTTAGCTCTTCTCCACCCAGTATCGTCCATATGCGCTCGGGATGGCGACGGCCCTTCACCCGCACAGAATCCACCTCCATCACGGTCAGATGCTGCGCCCCATGTCTGAAGGTCGCCTCGGAAATCAGCGACGTGACGCCGTAGTGCACAGTCAGGCTCTCAAGGCGCGATGCCAGATTGACCGCGTCGCCCAGCGCTGAGTAGTCAAAACGCATCCGCGAACCCATATTGCCGATGATGGCGGTACCCGTCGCGATGCCGATGCCTAACCTGAGCAACTCGGGCGCCTCGGTGGCGCCGCGGGCGACAGCCTCGGCTGCGCGCGTGTCGTTTAGATTTGCCAATCGCGCAACCATCTGGAGCGATGCCTCACAGGCGTGGCGACTGTGATCGGGGTTGTCGAGCGGTGCGTTCCAGAATGCCATGATGGCATCGCCCATATACTTGTCGATCGTGCCCGACCGCTCCGTGATGGCGTCAGAGAGCGGCGTCAGAAGACGGTTCATGAGTTCGATGAGTTCGGCTGGATTGTCGCGATACCCTTCCGCGATTCCGGTGAATCCGCGAACGTCGCTGAACAGAACCGTGAGTTCGCGGGTTTCCCCGCCCAGCTTGAGCTGTTCCGGCTCGCGCGCCAGCCTTTCGACAAGACTTGGCGAGAGATAGTGGCTGAAGGCCTGTCGCACGCGATTGCGCTCGCGCTCGGTGTGAAAATACAGAAAACCGGACCCGAAGATGTAGACCGCAGTCAGTCCGATCACCGGAAAAGTGGGGTCGAGCAGCACGCCAAACCGCAGGTAGCCAAGCCATGCCACGCCCAGCACGATGGCAACGGCCAGACCCCCTGCCAGGGCGGCGGTGAATGCGCCCGCATAGTAGATGAGAGCTGCGAGGGCGACGCTGCCCGTGACCGTCGCCACAATTTCCAGTCCCGTCGAATAGTCCGGGCGGCGCAGATAGTTCTCCTGCATCAACTGTTCGATCGCCTGCGCATGAACCTCGACGCCGGGCATGATGGCTTCCAGCGGCGTCGCCCTCAGATCGAAAAGGCCAGCGACGCTTGTGCCCACGAGCGCAATGCGTCCCGCAAGCTCCTCCGGCTTGGCGGTTCCATCGAGTATCGAAGCCGCCGAAATGTAGCGGTCCGGGCGATGATGTGTGAACGCGACCCAGACCTGTCCGTTTCGATCCGTCGGAATTCGATGCCGGCCGATGCGCACGGAGGTGATGCCACTTTCGACCCCGCTTCCCTCCGCACTGGCAGTCGAGGACCGCACCAGAATTGTCTTTGTGTTTTCGGCGAGGCGCAGCGTCTCGGCAACGAGCGAAGGGTAAAACTCGGTGCCGAACCGCGTGATCATCGGCACCTTGCGCACGATCTGATCCGACTCCGGAAACCAGTTGAGTGCGCCGATGCCATGAGCAGCTTCGTTGAGCATTGGCAGATTGAGCGTTGCCGTCGGAAAGGTTGGAACATGTCGCGACGGGTCCGTGCCCAGCAGGGCGAAAGCAGCCGGAGATCCCGGAATGACCGCTCCCGATCCGCCTCGGCCTATCGCGCCAAGGATAACGTCATGGGCGCGTAAGGCATTGGCAAACTTTTCGTCGCCGGACTGCTGCTTCGGCAATTGGTCAAGGACAGCCCGCGCGTCAGGCTGGTCATCGAATTCCTTGTAGAGCGCGGACAGCGGATCGGGTTCAGGATCGGGAAACACAAAGTCGAAGGCGACGACCGAAACGCCCAGAGCTCCGAGCCTGTCGACAAGCGTTCCAAGCAGTTCCCGCGGCCACGGCCAACGTCCATAGGTTGCCAGCGACCGCTGATCGATATCGACGATACGTACCGGATAGGAAGGATCGATTTCGCGCGAAGACAACCGCTGGAACATGTCGAATGCCAGAAAGCGCAGCCTTATCAATGGGTCCGGATCGGCAAAGCGCACGCCGGCGACAACCAGAAGTATTGTCGCGATCGCGATCAAATATGTGAGGCGCGCGTTCAAATTGAGAACCCATTCGCTATTGCGCCGACTTCGACGACTTTAAAATGTGTCTAAAAGCCTACTCTATCTCGACTGCCTCGTTCGTGCTATAAGGAAGAATCCAACTGGGGTGGTAGGCTATGTTGAATGTAGAACGACTACCGAAGGAGAAGAAAACTCCGGCACCGTTTTCACGTCATTTTTGTGCAGCAAGCATACTGGTGGGGGCAATCGGCTGGAGCGCCGTTCCTGCCGGGTCCGTGACGCTGAGCCAGCCGGGCGAAATTGGCACCACAATCGTTACCGTGAAGAAGGTGACCGGTTTTCTGGGCCAGGAAGAGCGGACTTTGGGTGAAGGTGCGCGTGTTCACCTGAACGAGGTTCTTGAAACCGGTCCGGATTCCCACGCGGAACTCGAACTGGACGACGACACGAAGCTGGCGCTTGGACCGAATGGTCGCCTTACATTGGACGACTATGCAGTGGGCGGCTCGGACGAGGCGTCTTCCGGGATAGCGCTGACCGTTCTGAAAGGTGCGTTCAGGTTTGTGACCGGAAACAGCGCCAAGGATTCATACCGGATCGACTCCCCCTCGGCGACGATCGGTGTGATGGGAACGGTTGTTGACCTTTACGCCATAGATGACGACGAAGTCCTGATGCTGTTGCTGGAGGGTGGCATTCAGGTGTGTTCCCTCACCGCTCCCGGATCGCTTGCCGGTGCATGCAGAACTTTGTCGGAGCCAAACCATATCATGTATGCTTGCGCCAACGGATACCTGTCCGATCCGTTCAAGTGGTCTGATACGCTGCTTCCGGGCGTACCCATCTCGACGGTCTTCCCGTTCCTACAGGACGCACCTCGCGTGGATCCGGTGAAGCGAGCCGAGTATGCTGATATCAGCGATGACTCCGATGCGACACTCGCCATGATCGCCGAGCTTCGGAAGCGCTGCCATACCCAATAGGCTTACGTTACACTTGGTTCAGTTACGCTTGCCTTGAATTGGTAGCCTGCTTGTTCCGAAACGAGCGAAATGCGCCTTCACAAAGGTGCATTTCGCTTTCTGGGACTGGTCAAGAGACGTTCCGAAGGGAACTCGCGTCGTGTCAAGAAGCCGCTTCTCTCGAACTGCGCGTATCATTGCGTGGGCGCTGGCCGCAACAATGGGCGAAGTTCCGCAGATGCTCGCCCAAGAGCAGTCAGGGGCTGTCTGCCTTCAACACCGCGTCTTTCCGCAACCCCTTCGGCCGAACGATCTTCAGATCGGCGTCTATGATCCGGGTGGCGCGTTCCGCGACGCGTCCGGCATCAACATCGAGCACGTTTTCGTGCCTTGGGTCGATGTCGATCTGAATTCGTTTGGGATGACCGACGTCTATGCCGATCAACGCAAACGCAAACTCTTGGTCACTCTGGAGCCGTGGTCATGGTCGCTCGACCAGAATGGCGGTCCGGAGGAACTGAGAGACAACATTCTGAACGGCTCCTACGACGCCACCATCAGCCAGGCATGCGAAGAAATCGGCAAGTTCAAGAGCCCAGTCACCATACGATGGGGCCATGAAATGGACCTTAAGAACGGTCGATATCCCTGGTCCGACTGGTCGCCACAGGATTTTATCGATGCATATCGGCACTTCGTGGATATCTGCCGACAAGCAGCGCCGAAAGCTGCCTTCATGTGGTCCCCTCGCGGCGAACGGGTGTTGCAGTCGTTTTATCCGGGCAATGACTATGTCGACTCGATCGGCCTTTCCGTTTTCGGATTGCAGTCATATGACGAAATCAGCCTCGGCGAGAATCGGAACTTCACCACACTCTTCAAGCCGAGCTACGACCGCGCCACGAGGTTTGGAAAACCCATCTATATTTCCGAGTTCGGCTGCTCGGGCGATGACGCCTATGTCGCCGGCTGCAATGATCTGTCCGTCACAACGCTCACACCGTTTCCTTTGCTCAAGGGCGTGATCTACTACAGTGCGGTCGAGACGGGCGAGTGGCCCGTAGTGTTCGAGAGACCTGACTGGAGAGTATATCCGCAGACCGAGCGCAATTCGTCTGCCCAGGCGTGTTCCCGTTAAGAAGAGTGTTCCCGCTAAGAAGCACGAAGTTCGTCCTCGGCGCGGCGCGTTCAGTGCGGCGACGGACGAACGCTCTTGCTCATATCCTGGATCATTTGCGGCCATTCCGGCGCCGCATAGCCGGTTTCCTGATGAAACCGTTCTGCATTGAGGGAACGGTCGATCTCAACCGCGAAATCCGGGATGATCTCTACTTTCTTGTCGTAGGCTTCGGCGATAAGTCTCAGGAGCGACATCTTGTCTATCGGCTTTGAAGCCACATGCCAGAGACCGTGCATCTGCGGCCTCGGCAGCACGACGTCACGAATGACACGTGACAATTCAACGGTCGTGAGGCCCGAAAATACTGCCTTCGCATATCCCTTTACCGAGGGTCCCGGCTGACTGAGAAACCAGTCCAGCAAAGATACGGACGTGCGAATCTCATGGCCGATGATCGAGGTCCTCAAACTGATCGCGTGCTCGTAGTCGACTTCACCGAGATATTTTGTCCTGCCATAAAGATCCTCGGCGTCAGATGGGTCGGCCTCCCGATACATGCCCTTGCGGCCGTTGAAGACACAGTCCGTGGATATATGCACAAGTCGCGCCCCGATGGCCGCACATATGCGCGCCAGTTGATGTGGCAACAGCGCGTTGATCTCGATCGAGGTGATCGGGTCCTTGGCCTCGGCCAGTTGCTTGATCACACCGATGCAGTTGAGCACGACGTCGGGCTTCTCGGCCTCGAGCCTGGCCAAGAGGCGCTCCCGGCTCGAAATGTCGAGCCCTCCGACAAGGGAGGCGTCAGACGTGCGCGGTAGAAATCCCAGTCCGTCGAGATTGCGTGCCCAGCCGACGACCCCCCAGCCTTCGGACTTGGCAAAGAGTTGATAGGCCGCGTTTCCGAGCATGCCTGAAACGCCGAGGATGAGGATCTTTCTCAAAAGCTGAACTCCAGAACGACGCAGGCGCCGCATTTTCAGAAAGTGTGTTTAGTGCGCCCTGCACTCCCGCAGCGCATTCACCAAATTGTGGATTGCGGACCCTGCTGCAACTGGATCGGTCTGCAAAAGAACCGATATCGGCTTTTCTGCCGCTTCGATGAGTTGAGCCTCGGCACTATCGCCCTTCATGTGGGCAACACCGATAAAGGTGGCGAACGCCTCGCCATAAAGACCTTTGACGAAGTCGGCTGAAAGCGCATCATCCCTTTGCACTGCCGCGCTGTAGAGCATGTGCCGGCCCAACAGGCTGTCTGCATAGGGAAACTGATGATTGTGACGTGAATGCACACCGGTGAGCGGAATCCTGACGGCTGCGACCGGCGCCAATTGCGCAAGTCGAGTCCACAGATCGATGTCTTCGCACACCTTCATACCCTCGTTGAATCCACCGCATTCAATAAGAAAATCGCGGCGGGCGATCACGGAGGGGCATGTGATCAGATTATTCCTGATCTCGAGCAGCTGAGGATATATGCGATCCACCATCTCGGCAGGGATGAGATGCCGCGGATGCAGGATCTTCCAGGCGTCGTCGAACTCGAAGAAGTCCGTATAGCAAAACGCGGCGTTAGGCTCTGCGTTCAGCGCAGCAAGCTGCAGATCGAGCTTCTCGGGTAACCACACGTCATCACTGTCCAGAAACGCGATCCACTCCCCTTTGGCCTTGGACACTCCGAGATTGCGCGCACCCGATGCTCCAAGCCTTGAGGAAGGAACGTCCCGGTAGCGGTCTCTGAGGGCTTCGGCAAACTCTCGCCGCAGCGCAGGCGTTTCGTCTGTTGACCCGTCATCAACCAGAATCAGTTCCCAGTCGTCGAATGTCTGAGCGAGCACACTGCCAACCGCACGGTCGAGACAATAGGCACGATTATAGGTCGGAAGAACGATGGAGACCGTCGGCACTGCGTCAGCCTCTCTTGCGCCAGATGGGCAGTTCCGGGCGGCAGAGTGACGCAAAGCAGGACGAAGCCTCCAGCGATGTGCCAGCACCCTTCACTCTGTACCCGCCATCAACGAACGAGCGATGGAGCATCAGATTCTCAAGGCGCAATGCCTCCGTACCCGGTGATCGCATGGCAATATCCAGTGACGTGATGGCATGCGTGTTGCCGCCGGCTACCATTGCGACCGCACCTTCAGTCATCATATCTGAAGCAATCTCCGAGGGTGCATGGTTCGGCCTTCCCAGTCCCGGTCGGGCGAATGTTAGGTAGGAGCCGCTGCTCACATCCAGTCCGATATTCAGCAAATCGTCCTGTCGTGCGTCATTGTCAGCGAAAACAATGATCCGCTCATCCTCGCGTGACAGCCCGATCTCCACGCCACGTTGGGCCGCCACCACGATCTCCAGATTGCCGTCTTGGATAAGGTCGACCCACGCCAGGATGTCCCGTAATTGCTTCTCTTGCCCCTGCGCGACCGGAATAACGAGACTGACAGGCGTGTGCCCTCGGAACCAGTCGGCCCGATCGCGCGCATATGCTTCCGCTTTCCGGTAGGGTGAACCGGCCAGATGCCGCGCCATGTGCTCGAAGAAGCGGAGTGAACTGCCAAACATCTGCACCCGCTCGCTTTCCGAACGATCGCGCATCATGTCGACCCACAGATCGTCACCCTCGATCACTGCATTCGCGTGGTTTGATCCCTGCTCCGGATGAATGCGGTAGTGCACAAGCGATTCCGGCTGATGAAAGAACTCATAGTCTCGCAACAGGCGATTCCAGAAACGGTAGTCCTGCACATACCGGTATTGCGGATCGAACGTGCCGACGGCCCGCATGACTTCGACCGGAGCGAACAGCGTACAGCCATTGATCGACCCGCTAAGAAGCGCCAGCATGGGGGCTCGCATCAAACGCTCACGATCGGCCGATATGCGCTGGTAAACCTTTCCGGCGGGATCCATCAGATCATAGTCGGAAAAGAGAACCGCATCGGATTTGCCAAGGCGCGCGTGATATGCTGCCTGCATCGCGGTCTTGTGCGGCACGAAGAGATCATCATGGCTCAGCCAGCAGAAGAAGTCGCCACGCATCTCGCTTAAGCCGCGATTGAGCGCGCCCGCCACACCCTGATTTTCCTGCCGTATATATCTAACGCGCTTGCCGCCCTTCGCGGCGATTCGCTCTGCTTCTCCACCATCCTCTGAACCGTCGTCGACAACCACGATCTCGAAATTGTCATAGGCCTGCCGAAGCGCGCTGTTCAGGGCCAGCCGGAAATAGTCGCCGCCATTGTAGACGGGCATGACAATGCTCACCATTGGTGAACTACGAGTAACACTGAACATGACGATATCCCGGTGCGTCACGCGTTCACGTCGGAAGCGGCTTTCAACCGGCGCAGCAATTCGAGATTGCGATCGCGTTCGCGTTGCGCCTGCGCCACCGCTCGATTGAGATCGCTGCGCAGGCGGTAGATCTCAAGTTCCATGAATTCGATCCTGCCGTGCGCGGCCTCGGCCATGCGCCGCTCGCCTGCCAGCCGCGCCGCCACAACCGCTGCTTTGTCGCGCGTTCTTACGACCACGGCTCGAAGCAATGGACTTCTCAGGGCAAGGCCCTTGGCTTTTGCGATGAGATTCATAGGCGTGCCAAATCAGTTTTTTCGTTCAGGGGCGAAGCGTCAATTGTGTGTCTGCCCTACCCTATTGTTGGTCGGGTAGAGGCGGCACATACATCTCGAAAATGATCTCCAGTCGCGGCCCGGTTGGAGTGGGGTCCGTCGCAAGAACGCTGTCTCCCAGGGATGCATATCCTAGCAGCTTCTGCTCGGCGGGATTTCTCAGCGATGCCAGAATCGGATTAATCCGACCAAGCTCTGCAAAAAGACTGACCGCCTGCACCTCCGTCAGGGATTGCGCGTCGATCGCCTCACCCGGCTCTTTTGGACTGTGGACGGCAACCACGACGCGGGCAAGGCGTGCATCGGGTACATCTCCGCATTCGGCGGATGCGCGAAGGTCTGTCAGACAAACCAGACTACGTGCGAGCGCGTTGCTCACGATCCGGGCAGCTTTCTCGCCGACATCTGACAGGGCGGCACGACGAGCGAAGAATGCTGTCGCGTCGAGGCGAAGCCTGTCGGGTCCCGTCATGGTGACCGCCGACACGCCGCCATCCCTCAAATCCTTGGAAATTCGGTCGATGAGCGCGTGCAGCGCCTCATTCGCCTGGCGGCGCGGAACAAGATACGTGGCTTCTGCGGCCCGTGCCGCATCAAGCTCCTTTTCGATCGCCGTTATCTCTTTCTGCGACGTCTCGACCTTCGTGTAGTCGTCACGTGCCAGAAGAGCGACCGAGACCAGCATGATGATTAGAATGAAGATGACGCCGGCAAGCATGTCGACCATCGGCACGAAGAAGCTGGAACTGCCTCCTTCCAGATTTTGCTCCGAGCCGGCCACCAGCTTACTCCCCCGCTACTGAGAGGACGGCGGGCACGCCGGGCAGGTCGACTGGTGCAGCGGCGGATTGATGTCCCTGGAGGGCATAGGTGTGCGGCGCGCCTGGGAATTTGTCCTCGATCCAGAGGTTGAGTTCGTCGATCTCTTGCTCTGTATGAGACACGAAGATGCGGTTCGCCCAGGTCAGGATGAGCGACATCCCAATCCCCATGATCGAAGTGAGAAACT
Organism: Rhizobiaceae bacterium; assembly: GCA_023953905.1. Taxonomy (GTDB): domain Bacteria; phylum Pseudomonadota; class Alphaproteobacteria; order Rhizobiales; family Rhizobiaceae; genus Arvimicrobium. The sequence continues at coordinate 467,544 of JAMLJA010000001.1, forward strand.
TGAAGGTCGAGGCATGCAGAAGCTGGATCAGCGCTTCGCGTGCCGCGCCAAGATCAGCGCTCAGCATGCTGCGGCCCGCGAAATAGAGGCCTGCGACCAGTCCCAGAAACGTGAAAACGAGACCAATGCCGACAAAATCTCCCGCGAATGCCCGCAACGCGCTGGCTGAGCGCGCGGCAATGCGAATATTGGCGAGAGAAAACCGCTCGGATGGCTCGGCGAACCGAACATGCGCGCCGTCCGCATCCATTGCGATTTCGCGCCGGAACGCGCGCCAATGCCTTGCCAGCAAATCGGACGCACCGAGAACTTCGTCGGCAACGGCCATCGCCTGCGCGGAGCCCGGCTTGACCTTGGCCATATTCAATTTGCGCAGGACCCAGCGAAGCTCCGCATTGATCGGGTTGAACCGCTTCACCCAGAAGAAAACGATGATCGCGAGCCCCGAAAGTCCCATTGCGAAGGACAGCACAAGGGCCGTCGCCGGATTGTTGAACGTATCGAGATAGAGCGAGGCGACCGGTAAGATCCACTGCTTGATGCCAGCGCCACTGGCGCCAGTTGAACCGACGAGCGCGTGCAGCAGGGCGGCAAGAGCGATCAGCCCACCCAGAAGAAGGAGATAGCGCTTCATCATGATGCAGGTTCCAGACGAGCTTTGGCCGTTCTCATAGACGCGTCCCGCTGCTTGTCACGAGTGGCCTTCGGCACACCGCGGACAAACCTGCGAACCGACTCGGCATGCGCCTCGATGCTGAACCGGTTTTCAAGGAGTCTGTGCCCTTCCGAAGCAATTTCCGCGTAGAGTTGCGTCTGTCGAACGCTGCGTATGAGTGCAGACCGAATCCCATCCGCTCCTTCCCAAAAACAGAAGCAAGCTGCCGATGTTAACCGCAAGAGACTTGCGACCTCAGCAACGCTTTCAAATGAGCATTGGCGCGGCTGAGCGACTCAATAAGGTGGCTACCGATGAAGCCACCGGCTCCCGTGACGAGAACCCGCTTTCCAGCGATTCCGCCCAAATCAACATGCATGCTGTCTAAAGCCTTTGCTCTTCGAAGGATGAGGACTCACCTCTCGTCCGCGCAGCGAGGGTGTCTTCCAATTCGAATAACACTGCCTGAAACGGTGCGTCCACCAACCAGCGGACGCAACGCACACTCAAATGTTAACTCAAATTGTCTTTTTTTCCGGACCGGATGCCGTACCGAAATGCGCCTGTTAAGAAGCGCTGCATCGTCCGAACCGGGCGGTGGCGCGCTGCCTTGGCCAAGGGGAAAATTGCGCGCCATAACAGGCGTTCGAAAGCATATGTGTTGGCCGCTTGAAGCCAAAGATTCATGAGAGCGTCGTGTCGGTCGGAGTGCTTGAGCGCCTCGAATACCGATCTGTGCTTGTTCTCAAAAATCTCCGCAGAGCGCTCCACCACCGCGCCCAATTTCGCGCGACGGTTGTATATCTCGGCCAGCGGTTCTGACACGACTCCGATGGAATATCGGCGCGTGTAACGCAAAAGCCAGTCCCAGTCTTCAAAGCGCGGCAAGGCCTCGTCCAGAAGTCCGATCTCGTCGAAAATGGAGCGCGCGGCCATTTGAGTCGTCCCGGGACTCAAATCGCAGTCCATCGCGAGCCGGCGTGCCCAGTCGTCGCTCGTCTCCAGACGCTTCACGCGTGTTTCACCGTGGTCGAGAAGATGAATGATCGCGCCGGTGCAGCTTACAGGCGGCGCACCCACGCGAGACATCTCCAAAACCTGCTTCGCGAGCTTTTCCGGCAACCAGCTGTCATCGGAGTCTAGGAAAGCGATCAAATCGCCCCTCGCCTCGCGAATTCCGCTGTTGCGCGCCGCGGCTGCGCCGCCGTTGATTGTTCGCTGGACGACCCGCAGCCGCCGATCGCCCAAGGCGTGGCAGACCGCGACCGTACCGTCGGTTGAAGCGTCGTCGACCACGATGATCTCAAAGTCGCCGAATGTCTGCTCAACGACGCTCGCCAGTGCCCGCTCTATCGTGGCCGCGCGATTATACGCCGGTATGATCACGCTGACTGCGGGGGCGCTCATTCGAGACCGAAAGTCTGGGCAAGCACGCGCGACCGGCGGTATCGCGGCGGCAGAAGGGGATCGATGAGCCGGTGGCACCAGCCGGAAACCGGCTGCAACAGGGCATAGCCAAGATGGGTCATCGAGCGGCGCTGTGTCTGATGTGCGAGCTTTGGCCAAACTGGCAAATGCCAATAGGATGCAGCGGCATAGCGCAGGCTTGGAACGCCCGAATGCCTGAGCCCCAGAAGCGCAGCCTGATAATAGGCGGCGCTCAGTGCCTGCCCCCTCATGGCCTGCACATCTGTCGGCAAATCGCTTCTGGCGAAGATGCGCCTGACAAGTTCGATCTTCGCGTTTGCTAGCTTGCTGCCGTCAATCGTCGCGGTCGTTCCGGACGCATGCGAACGCCAAGTTGCGAGAACCTCGGGAATTCGCTGGACCGGCGCACCATTCAGGCCGAGCCGTAGCCAGAAATCGAAATCCGACAGCCCCTCGGCACGCGGGTCCCTCCACGGTTCACCCGCGACCGCATCTTTGCGAAAGAACGCGCCCGGTCCGGGGATGCAGAAGTGCTCCGCAAGCATGGCCTGGTAAGAATAGGAAGCTGTGCGCACCGTCCTGATCGAACCCCCTGATGCGTCGATCATCCGCCAATCGGGATATGCGCCAACGAGCTCGGGCCGCTCCTGAAACGCGCGCTTCATCCTTCTGACCAGCCCGGCCAGGACAGGATCGTCAGCATTCACCACGCATACGAGACTGTTGCTTGTTGCCGCCACGCCCGCATTTACCGCCGCAATCTCGCCTCTGCGCTCCTGCCTGATGACTTGAAAGCCGTGAGCCCGGCTGAGATCTTCCAGAAGAGCCGTAGTGCCGTCCGTCGATCCATCGTCGATCACGATGTATTCGTCGGTGGATTCCAGTTGTGAAACCACCGAGATGACTGTTTCGGTAATATAGCTCGCGGCATTCCAGACAGGCGTGACGATGGAAACCCTTGGTGTCACGGTGTCCGGCATGGAAAGCAATTCTTCGCCCATCCTAGCCCAGCGCTTCATATAGGGACGCGTGTTCCCGGCGATAGGCCTCTATGGAGAAGCGGGCCTTGGTAAGGTCGCAGGCCCGCCGCCAGATCGGACTTGCCTTTCCCTGATCTAGCCCGGTCGCGATTGCGCGCGCCAGAGCCATGTGATTCGAAGGCGGAACGAGCGCCGAGCGTGGAATGTCGAGACGCGCAATGTCGCCGACATCAGTCGCGGCTATGGGCAATCCGCAGAACAAGGCCTCCAGCACAACCATTGGCATTGCCTCCGCATAGGCCGACCCCGATACGATTATATCGATCGCCGCCAGAAGTTCTGCAATGTCGTCGCGCATGTCGACGAGGACTGTGCGCTCCATTACCCCCGCACGCTCAAGTGCGTCGGCGAGTTCGGCATTCTTGAGCGACATACCCGCACCGGCAAGCAGAAGCCGGATGCCGGACTGGGTTCGCGCGCATTCAGCCACTGCGGCAAAGGTGTTGGGCAAATCCTTCTGCGGGTGAAACCGTGCGAAAACGCCAACCACTTGGTCGGTCTCGCGAAATCCAAGCCCTCGTCGCATGGCGATGACCTCCTCCGGCGGCAGCGTCCTGAAGCGGTTCGCATCGACCCCATTGTCGATCACCATTGCGATGTCGCGCCTGTATCCGCGCGTTTCGTGAGCCGCCCGCGCGCTTTCAGCGCAATAGACGATGCGGTCAGGGAGCCAGCGGGAAAGCAGCCCGCACAGACATTCCGCGCTTCGGAGCGCCCCGCGCATTCCCTTCGATGGCATAAAGGTATTGTGGATCGACCAAACGACCTTGTCGACATGAGGCCGCGCATAAAGCGTCGCCAGCATCCCGTAATAAAGCCAGCCGTGAACGATGCGCACGTCCTCGCTCTTGATGATCGCCCGAATTGCACGCCAGGCCAGAGCGAAGCGAAGGAAGGAGACAAATCTACGACGCCGCGTGAACCCGAGTGTGCGCAGATCGATCCCTTCCTGGAACAACGCCTCGTCAAACAGTGTCAGTACGATATGGCGCTGACCATCCGCGGGACGCGTTGCCAGCGACTGCAGGAGCCTTTCAGCTCCGCCCTGGCCCATCGTGGGAATGATATGAAGTATGACGAGGGACATGCCACCAGCCCCAGATCACGCCTTTCGCCAGACGACCCGGTTCACAAAGCCGATATAGCTGAGGACGATGTTGAGCACCTTGCGCGACACCGCGCCACCCTCATAGTCATTCACAGGGGCCGGACGCGGCAGATCACCCGCCATGGCAATCTCGACAGCGCCAAGCACGCCCTCTCGGTCCAGATCACACATGATCAATGTGCCTGCATCCATGCCTTCGGGCCGTTCATGCGCCTGCCGGATGGTTACGGCACGCAGGCCAAGCAATGCGCCTTCCTCGGTGATCGTCCCGCTATCGGAGATGACGCAGGCGGCCTGCATCTGCAGATTGACATAGTCGAAGAAGCCAAATGGCGGCAGGAACGAGATGAGCGGATTGACGTCGCGCTGCTGCATCTCTTCCATGCGCTTGCGCGTGCGGGGATGCGTGGAGACGATGACCTGATGGCCGTAGGTTTCGGCCAGACCATTCAGCGAATCCAGCAGCGCGGCCAGTCGATCCGGCGCGTCGACATTCTCCTCGCGATGACTGGACACGAGAAAGTAGGATCCGGCCGTGAGTTCCAGCCGCTCGAGAATATCCGAACCCCGGATCGACGGCTCGAAATGCTCAAGCACCTCCTGCATGTGCGATCCGACCTTGAAGATGCGGTCCTGAGGCAGCCCTTCCGCGATCAGATAGCGGCGCGCGTGCTCGGTAAGCACCATGTTGATGTCGGACAGATGATCGATGACCTTACGGTTCAGCTCTTCCGGAACACGCTGGTCGAAACAGCGATTGCCGGCTTCCATATGGAATACCGGTATCTTCAGCCTCTTTGCGGCAATCACCGACATGCCGGAATTGGTGTCTCCATAGATGAGAATGGCGTCGGGACGCACTTTGAGGAGCACATCCTCGACCTTCACCAGAATGTCGGCAATCGTCGATACCGAGCTTGCGCCGGCGGCACCCAGATAGAAGTCCGGCTGCCGGATTCCGAGTTCGTCGAAGAAGACCTGGTTCAACTGATGGTCGAAATTCTGCCCCGTATGGACCAGAACGTGATCCATGTGCTTCTCGAAAAGGGCGATGACACGGCACATCTTGATGAGCTCGGGCCGCGTTCCAACGATCGTCAGAATCTTGTACTTGCTCATAGAGACCGCCTCTTTCCTCGCCAGAAGCTTGAGAGATTCCGGGCGCTCATTTTGCCAGCTCGTCCTTGATGTAAGGCAGTTCGCGCAGCAGGGCGATCACGCCGTCCAGGTCCAGAACAGTTGTGTTATCGGAGGTGTAATCGTCCATCGACGACAGCTCCTTCTGTCCCTTGCTGAAGTAATTGGCGTAATTCATGTCCCGATCATCGGCCGGTATGCGGTAGTAATCCCCAAGGTCCTCGGCGCGCGATATTTCCTCGCGCGAGATCAGGGACTCGTACCTCTTTTCGCCATGCCGCGTTCCAATCACCTGAACGGGAACATCGCTCTTGAATATCTGCTTCACGGCCTCGGCAAGGACGCCAATGCTGGCGGAAGGTGCCTTCTGCACGAAAAGATCGCCTTGGCGCGCATTCTTAGCTGCATAGAGGACGAGGTCCACGGAATCCTCCAGCGACATCAGGAACCGTGTCATGTTGGGGTCGGTCACGGTAATCGGACGCCCCGCCTTCACCTGCGACACGAATAGCGGGATGACCGAACCACGCGACGCCATGACATTCCCATAGCGCGTCGCGCAAAGCACGGTACGCCCGGTCGTGAGTGCCCGCGCCTTGGCGATCGTCAGCTTCTCCATGAGGGCTTTTGTCATGCCCATCGCGTTGATCGGATAAACGGCTTTGTCGGTCGAAAGCACGATTACTCTCGGAACACCCAGCCGCACCGCCGTATCCAACACATTCTCGGCGCCCAGCACATTAGTGCGGATCGCTTCCATCGGATAAAACTCGCAGGACGGCACCTGCTTAAGGGCCGCGGCATGGAAGATGATGTCCACATCCGCCATGGCAGCCGGCAAGGATGACGCCTCCCGGACATCGCCCAGATAGAATTTCACGCGGTCGGTCTTGAGTTCGATCCGCATGTCCTCCTGTTTTTTCTCGTCACGGCTGAAGACACGTATCTCCTTGAACCGCATTCCGAGAAAGCGGTTCAGTACGGCCGTGCCGAATGACCCCGTCCCTCCGGTGATCAGTGCGATCTTCCCTTCGGTGTCAGCCATCGAGATGGGAGAGGAATCGGGAACAGTCATGGTCACTCCAGCGGGAATCAATACAGGGCGCGCTGCCTGCGCTTAGACACTCTGACCCCATTGGCCAATGGGGTGCAATCGCAGGAAGCCTGCCCAAGGGCCGACGAAAGGGCTGAGCCAACAGACTTCTTGGCGCGAACCGTTAACGTAATGTTAACGAACACGCGAAGAAGGAACGCCCGATCCGGCGCTGCAGACAGCATGCGTCCAACCGTCACATCGCGGCGCAACCCGGGAATCGGCGACGCCCTTCGAAAAGCTGTTCACGCTGCGTGACGTATGTCAGGATCTGCCGGGATGACCCCAAAAAGCCGAATTCTCATCATGGACTTCGACTTCTTCTCGTCCATCGGCGGGGGGCAGGTCTTCTATCGGCGTGTCGTCGAACGCAATCCGTATGCAGATTTCTACTATCCGTCGCGCGGCAAGGATGTTGAGGCCAAGCGCAGCGGCGAATTGCCGGACAACGCCCATCCGGTGCTGATTTCCGACCTGACACTCGAGCAGTTCTCCCGACTTTCCCAGAGTGGTCTGCACTGGACCTCTGTCCACTATATGAAGCTCATCATTGGAGTTGCTGTCGCATTTCAGGGACGCACCTTCGACGCAGTGGATTTTCCTTCATTTTTTCCCGCGCTCCATGTTGCGCGCAGCGTGTTCTCGGCTTTCGCTGGGTTTCGGATTTCGACTTCTGGCTTCGCGCCACCGCACATGGTCCAATGATCCACATACCAAGGATCCGAGGCTATTGGCGCCATCACGATAATTCGGCCACGAACTCTGGCCGGCGCGTTGCGATGGCCGACGAACGTATCCGCCTCGCCGCCAAGCATCTGGAGAGCGCCGGGTTCAAGGAAAAGGGTCGGCGCAGGGTGATGGCCGCTGCGCATCTGACTGCTGGCGCGATCATTGCCCGCAATGATGATGCGGCCGCATTCCATCATTTTGCCGCCGCCAGGCAATTGGACCGGGAGTTTCTGGATCAACTGCCGGAAAACATGGCGGCATATCCGTCGCTATGGCCGCTTGAAGTGCAATCGGTGCTGGATCTTCAGAACATCGCCCAAAGCTCCGCTCGCTGAGCGACCAGCCTCCGGACTGACGCCCGCTCGCGGCTGAAAATTCGAGCACCTGACTCCAACGGCTGCAGAAGCGAAAAGGCCGGCGGGAGATCGCTCCCCCGCCGGCCAGGTCTCATCGTGACTAAGGATTACTGCCAGCTCTTGACCAACTCGTCGTAGTTGACGGTCATCGGCTTTTCTTTTTCGTTCTCGATCTTCAGCTGTGGAGCAAGGTTGCCCTTCGCAACGGCGTCCTTGTTCCAGTATTCGAGATCATGCTCCTCGGCCAGTTTCGGCCCGATATCGCCCTGGATTCCGGCGCGCTCGAGACGCTCCAGCACCTTCTCCTGCTCGGCACACAGCGAGTCCATCGCCTCCTGTGCGCTCTTGGCGCCCGACGAAGCATCGCCAATCGCCTGCCACCAGAGCTGAGCCAGCTTCGGATAGTCCGGAACATTGGTGCCGGTGGGCGACCACTGTACGCGGGCTGGCGAACGGTAGAACTCGATCAGACCGCCGAGTTCCGGTGCGCGCTTGGTGAAGGAATCATGCTGGATCGAGCTTTCGCGGATGAGCGTCAGCCCGACATGGCTCTTCTTCACGTCGACCGTCTTGGAGGTAACGAACTGCGCATAGAGCCAGGCGGCCTTGGCGCGGTCGTCAGGCGTGGACTTGAGCAGGGTCCATGAACCCACGTCCTGATAACCGAGCTTCATACCGTCCTTCCAGTAGACGCCATGCGGCGACGGCGCAAAGCGCCATTTCGGCGTGCCGTCCTCGTTCATCACCGGCAGACCGGGCTTGACCATGTCGGCGGTGAAAGCCGTGTACATGAACATCTGCTGAGCAATCTCGCCCTGGGCCGGAACCGGGCCCGATTCGCCGAAGGTCATGCCCTGAGCCGCCGCAGGTGCATAGGCCTTCAGCCAGTCGAGATATTTCTGGATGGCATAGACGGATGCCGGTCCGTTGGTGTCCCCGCCACGCGCCACGCAGGAGCCAACGGGACGCGAGTTCTCATCGACCTTGATGCCCCATTCGTCGACGGGAAGACCATTCGGCAGGCCCTTGTCGCCATTGCCGGCCATCGACAGCCAGGCATCGGTGAAGCGCCATCCAAGGGATGGATCCTTCTTGCCGTAGTCCATGTGGCCATAGACCTTCTTGCCGTCGATCTCGCGGCCGGTGAAGAACTCGGCGATGTCCTCATAGGCTGACCAATTGACCGGAACGCCGAGGTCGTAGCCGTATTTTTCCTTGAAATCAGCCTTGTTCTTCTCGTCGTTGAACCAGTCGTACCGGAACCAGTAGAGGTTCGCGAACTGCTGGTCGGGCAGCTGATAGAGCTTGCCGTCAGGTGCGGTGGTGAATTTCAGGCCGATGAAGTCGTCGAGGTCGAGACCTGGATTGGTCACGTCCTTGCCCTCATTGGCCATCCAGTCGGTCAGCGAGCGGGCCTGCTGGTAGCGCCAATGGGTGCCGATAAGGTCCGGACTGTTGACATAGGCGTCATAGATGTTCTCGCCCGACTGCATCTGGGTTTGCAGCTTTTCGACGACGTCGCCTTCACCGATCAGATCGTGTGTGATCTTGATGCCAGTGATGTCGGAGAACGCCTTGGCCAGCGTCTTGGATTCATATTCGTGGGTGGTGATGGTTTCGGACACCACCTTGATATCCATACCGGCGAAGGGTTTCGCCGCATCGATGAACCACTGCATTTCCTTTTCCTGGTCGGCGCGCGAAAGCGACGACAAATCGCCGATCTCGCTATCCAGGAATGCTTTCGCTTCGTCCATGCCCGCAAAGGCCTGCCCGGCGCCCAGAAGCAGGACGATGGCAGTCGTTGATGACAGTAAGTGCCGTCTCATTGGTTTTCCTCCCGTTGCAGTTTCAAGTTCCATCGGGAGCGCCGTGTCTGGCGCATCCGATCATTTCTGCACGCCCTAGACGTAGCGAAATACGCAGATCGCGTAGACTACGGACAGAGCGAGAGCCCACCACAGGTTGGGTCCGACAAGACCCAGCCAGGCGAGGTGGATGAAAGCGCTGCCAAGCAGCGAGATGAAAAGCCGATCGCCGCGCGTCGTTTCGAAGTGCAGGATTCCGACGCGCGGGTTGCCGCCTGGCGACACATATTCCCAGACCGCCATGCCGATCAGAAGCGCCAGGATCGTGGTGAAGAAGATCGCGGTTGGAAGCGTCCATGCCATCCATTGCAGATCCATGGTCAGACCCTCCCCAGGGCGAAGCCCTTGGCGATGTAATTGCGGACGAACCAGATCACCAGCGCACCGGGAAGAATGGTCAGCACGCCGGCCGCCGCCAGCACGCCCCAGTCGAGACCCGAGGCAGACACCGTCCTGGTCATGATCGCAGCGATCGGTTTGGCGTCCGTCGTGGTCAGGGTGCGCGCGATCAGCAGTTCAACCCATGAGAACATGAAGCAGAAGAATGCTGCCACGCCGATGCCGCTGGCGATCAGCGGAGTGAATATCTTTATGAAGAAGCGCGGGAACGAATAGCCGTCGATATAGGCGGTCTCGTCGATCTCCTTGGGGACGCCCGACATGAACCCTTCCAGGATCCAGATCGCCAACGGCACGTTGAACAGGCAGTGCGCCAGCGCCACCGCGATATGCGTATCGATCAGCCCGAAGGCCGAGTAAAGCTGGAAAAAGGGCAATGCGAACACGGCGGGCGGCGCCATGCGGTTGGTCAGCAGCCAGAAGAACAGGTGTTTGTCGCCAAGAAACCGATAGCGCGAGAAGGCATAGGCGGCCGGCAAGGCGACACCCACCGAAATCACCATGTTCATCACGACATAGATGATCGAATTGATATAGCCCTTGTACCAGGATGGATCGGTGAAGATCACCATATAGTTGGCGATGGTGGGATTCTTCGGCCACAGCGAGAAGGCGCCCAATATCTCTTGATTGGTCTTGAAGCTCATATTGACCAGCCAGTAGATCGGCAGCAGCAGCAGGATGATGTAGATCGTCGGCACGAGCCACCAGAAGCGGGATTCCTCGCCGCGCCGACGCATCTTGCGCGCCAGCGCCTCGTTGGCCGCCCGATCCTGTCCGATCTCCGCAGATTGCCGCGCGAGACTGTCGCTGCGTCCTGTCATCGTGTCTTCGCTACGGGTCATCTCACTTCCCCGCATCGACGCTGGTCATGACGGTATAGAACACCCATGACAGAAGAAGGATGATTAGGAAGTAGATGATCGACATCGCCGCCGCCGGCCCGAGGTCGAACTGGCCTATGGCGATCTTCACCAGATCGATCGACAGGAACGTTGTCGAGTTGCCCGGTCCGCCGCCGGTGACCACGAACGGCTCGGTGTAGATCATGAAACTGTCCATGAAGCGCAAGAGCACAGCGATCAGCAGCACCCGGTTCATCTTTGGAAGCTGGATGTAGCGGAAGATCGCCCAGCGCGAGGCGCCGTCGATCTTGGCCGCCTGATAATATGCGTCCGGGATGGACACCAGGCCGGCATAGCAGAGCAGAACCACCAGACTCGTCCAGTGCCAGACGTCCATCAGGATGATGGTGACCCAGGCGTCGAAGGGATCCTGCACATAATTATAGTCGATGCCGAGTTGGTGCAGCGAATAACCGAGCAGGCCGATATCGATACGCCCGAACACCTGCCAGATGGTGCCAACCACATTCCACGGAATGAGCAACGGCAGGGCCATCAGCACCAGGCAAACCGGCACTCCCCAGCCCTTCTTGGGCATGTTGAGCGCGATGAAGATGCCAAGCGGAACTTCAATGATCAGGATGATCGCCGAGAAGACGAGGTTGCGGCCCATCGCTTCCCAGAAACGCGTCGAGCTCAGGATTTCCTCGAACCAGGTTGTCCCGGCCCAGAAGAAGACGTTGTTGCCGAAGGTATCCTGAACGGAGTAATTGACCACCGTCATCAGCGGTATGACTGCCGAGAAGGCGACCAGCACCAGCATCGGCAGCACCATGAACCAGGCCCTGTTGTTCCAGGCTTTTTCCATGGTCTAGCGCCCCATCTCGACACGCCACGAATTGGCGTAGATGTTGATCCCGGCAGGATCGAAGCTCACCCTGGCATCAGCCGGAACGGTATTGTCCTCGTTGACGATCAGCGCGATCTCCTGGCCCTGCAGTTTGGCGCGCACCACCTTGTGACGCCCGATGTCTTCAACTTTGGTGACATCAACCGGCATGCCGTCGGCCGAAAAATGTACATATTCGGGCCGTACACCGAGTTCGAGGGTGCCGCTGGTCGAACTGGGCGCACCGGGCAATTCTATGATCGCCTCGCCCAGACGCGCCGTGCGTCCATCCACCTCGACCGGCAGCACATTCATGCCCGGCGAGCCGATGAAATAACCGACGAAGGTATGTTTGGGCCGCTCGAAAAGATCGGCCGGCGTTCCGATCTGGACGATGCCGCCATCATACATCACGACCACCTGGTCGGCGAAGCTGAGTGCTTCCGTCTGGTCGTGCGTGACATAGACCATGGTAAAGCCGAACCGGCGATGCAGTTGCTTGAGCTGCGAGCGCAACACCCACTTCATGTGCGGATCGATCACGGTCAGGGGTTCGTCGAACAGGATGGCGTTGACGTCGGAACGAACCAAACCGCGACCGAGCGAGATCTTCTGCTTCTGATCGGCCGTCAGACCCTTGCATTTCCGCTTGGCCAGATCGGCAAGCCCCGTCATTTCCAGCGTTTCACGCACCCTGCGATCGACATCGGCTTCGGCAACGCCGCGGTTTCGCAGTGGAAACGCCAGATTGTCGTACACCGTCATGGTGTCGTAGATGACCGGAAACTGAAACACCTGCGCGATATTGCGCTCCTGCGTCGACAGGTTGGTGACATCCTTGCCGTCGAAAAGCAGCCTGCCTTCCGACGGATGCAACAAACCCGAAATGATGTTGAGCAATGTCGTCTTGCCGCAGCCTGACGGGCCTAGCAGAGCGTAGGCGCCGCCATCGTCGAAGGTGTGATGGACTTCCTTCAGAGCGTAGTCCGCTTCGGATTTTGCGGAGCCGTAAGCGTGGCGGATATGGTCGAGATCAATGCGCGCCATCCGTCAAGCCGCCATCTTCTGCGCGCGCCCGGCCGATCGGCCATCTGCGTCAAACACCATGATGTGCCGGGGTTCGATAAACACCTGGATCGACTGATCCGGCTCGAGCACGTGGATGCCATGTGTCAGCATCACCCATCGCGCATCGGCGAAATCCAGATGCACGAAGGTCTCCGAACCGGTGATCTCTGTCATCGACACTTTCGCCTGCACGGCGACAGCCGAAGGGCTCGGCCGCTGCATAGAAAGATGGTGGGGCTGGAAGCCGATCGTATAGCTCGTATCGGCAATACCGGCGAGATCCGCCGGCACCGGGAGGTTCACCCCACCATCAAGCTGGAAGCTCGACCCGCTCTTCTTCAGCACAATCGTGTTGAGCGGCGGATCGGCAAAAGTCTGGGCCGTGATCAGATCGTTGGGATTGCGGAAGACATCGATCGTCTCGCCGAACTGGGTCACCCGGCCTTGCGAAAGCGTTGCGGTATTGCCGCCGAGTAGCAGTGCCTCCTGCGGCTCGGTCGTGGCATAGACGAAGATCGTTCCGGCTTCCGCGAACAGTCGCGGCAGTTCGGCCCGCAGTTCCTCACGCAACTTGTAGTCGAGATTGGCCAGCGGCTCGTCAAGCAGCACCAGCCCGGCATTCTTGACGATGGCGCGCGCCAGCGCGGTGCGCTGCTGCTGCCCACCCGAAAGGCTCAGGGGCGTGCGATTGAGATAGGGCGTCAGTTTCAGAAGATCGGCGGCCTTTTGAACCTCTGCCTCGATCTTCGACTTCTCGGCACCGGCGACCCGGAGCGGCGAGGCAATGTTCTCATAGACGGTCATCGCCGGATAGTTGATGAACTGCTGATAGACCATGGCGATGTTTCGCTTCTGCACAGGCAGGCCGGTCACATCCTTGCCGTCGAACCAGATGCTGCCCGAAGTCGGCGCGTCCAGCCCGGCCATGAGCCGCATCAGGCTGGTCTTGCCTGAGAGCGTCGGCCCCAGCAGAACGTTGAGCGAACCATGCTGAAGCGTCAGCGACACATCGCGGATATGATCCACGCCTGCCACCCGCTTCGCCACGTTCCTCAGTTCGAGCATGTAGCCTCCTCCCAGGCATCATTGCAGCTGAAGCTTATTCGGCCGCCGCGTGCCGCATGCCATCCTTCATCGCGTCGATGTACTGCTGTAGCCCGTCCGCCTCCTCACGGCTGAGCATCAAGCCTCGTTTGGTCCGGCGCCACAAAATGTCGTCCGCGGTGAGCGCCCATTCATTCTCGACGAGGTAGCGCACCTCGGCTTCATACAGATCCGGGCCGAATTTCCGTCCAAGGTCGGAAACCGACTTGGCCAATCCAAGCAGTGTAGCAGCGCGCGTGCCGTAGAGTCTCGTCAGCCGTCGCGCATAAGCCGTTTCAAGGAAGCCAAAGCCTGCCTTGAGCTTTGCGACCTGCGCATCGAAACCCGTCTCGAAGAAGTCGCCGCCCGGCAGGACGGACTTGGCCGTCCACGGCTTGCCCTTGCCGCCCAGCAGCGTTTCGACCTTTTCCATCATATGCTCGGCCAGCCGGCGGTAGGTCGTGATCTTTCCTCCAAAGACGTTGACGATGGGAGCCTGCGAACCACCGCCATCGACCTTCAGCACATAGTCGCGCGTTGCCTCCTGCGCCTTGGATGCGCCGTCATCGTAAAGAGGGCGCACGCCCGAATAGGTCCAGACGATGTCCTCGGCCTTTACGGGCTTGGCGAAATATTCGCTGGCGGCTTCGCACAGATAGGCAACCTCGCCGTCGCTGATCTCAGCGTCCTTTGGGTCGCCGGCAAAATCCTGGTCGGTTGTCCCGATCAGCGTGAAATCTTCCTCGTAAGGAATGGCGAAGATGATCCGACCGTCCTTGTTCTGGAAGAAATAGGCGCGCGGATCGTCGAACTTCTTCGACACGACGATGTGGCTGCCCTTGACCAGCCGCACATTGTGCACGTCGTTGCGACCGACTGCGCCAGACAGCACCCGATCGACCCAAGGACCGGCGGCATTGACGATCATCCGCGCCTTTATGTCTTCAACCGATCCCGACCGCAGATCCTCGATCGAAACGGTCCAGAGCCCCTCCTCACGACGGGCGCCGACAACCTTGGTGCGCGTGCGGATTGTGGCGCCGCGATCGGCAGCGTCGCGCGCATTGAGCACAACCAGCCTGGCATCGTTGACCCACCCGTCCGAATACTCGAAGGCCTTGGTAAACAATGGCTTCAGCGGCTTGCCGGCCGGATCGACCCGCATATCGAGCGTCTTTGTGGGCGGCAGCAGCTTCCTGCCGCCAATATGGTCATACAGGAAAAGTCCAAGCCGGATCAGCCAGGCCGGGCGCAACCCCTTGGCGTAGGGAAGGACGAAGCGCATCGGCCATATGATGTGCGGCGCGCTTCTCCAGAGAATCTCGCGCTCCATCAGCGATTCACGCACGAGGCGAAACTCGTAATATTCCAGATACCGCAACCCGCCATGGATCAGCTTGGTGGAGAACGAAGACGTGCCGCTGGCAAGGTCGCTCATCTCGGCCAGGAACACGGAATAACCCCGCCCGGCAGCATCGCGGGCAACGCCGCACCCATTGATGCCGCCGCCAATGACGAAAATGTCATGGATCGGAGATGCGTCCAAGAAATCCCTCCCATGCTTTCGCACCGCACCATTTCCGGCGATTTCGAAAGCATGTCGAGATTATTTCGAACTTCGAACGAATGTCAAACGAAATGAAATTTTTCACTCATTCCCCGTGACATCAGGCCTTTGCCGCCATCAACTCAATTCAACGCCCGGCAAAAACCTCGAATCGGCGGAAGCGCATCGGCAGTGGTGCAACGTCTAACCGAAGTTCCGGTTCATGCACTGAAACACCGACCTCGTATTTCCGCCGCATCGCCCCTCGCCCATCTTGCTTCCCTAAAAGCCGCTCCATCCGTGCCTTTCGTTTTTCTTCAAAACGAAAGGCACCACATGCGCATGCTGCAATGTCGAGGAAGAGTGGCACTGCTGATCTGTCCGACAAGGCGATTCCGAGCGTCGTGAAGGTTCTCTGCCATGGTGCTCCCGCATCCGTGGCCGTAACCGAGACGGAGAATGAGGCCACGGCGCCAAGCGCAATGACGCGTCCGGGCCTTCGTTCATTCAGTCCTGCCGACAGTTTCGACATCATGGGCTTTGACTACGCGACCTTGAAGAATGTGACCCAGGCCGAATGTGAAACCGCTTGCCAGGACGATCTGTCTTGCAAAGCCACGACCTACAACAGGAAGGCTCATTTCTGCTTCCTGAAGAGTGATGCGAAGATTCTCGTCCGCAATGTTGATGCCGTGGCGAGTGTTCAGAGCAACCTCGCGGATAGTCTTCTCGTTTCGACATTCGTTATTGGCTCCGGCGAGGATATGGCCGGTGGTGACTATAGCCGCATCCGAAACACCAATTTCATCACCTGCTATGCAGCCTGCGAAACTGACAATCAATGCCGGGCTTTCGCCTATGTTCGCAAGAAGAACGAATGCTGGCTGAAAGATCGGATCGGCTACGTGAAGGCCAAGAGCGGTGTTGATCTCGGGGTGAAGTGATAGTCTTCACCATTTGAGCCTGCCTTCGATCTCCGCAGCCGACTTGGCCGAACTCGCGCCATTGATCAGTTCCTGTATCAGGCCTTCCAGACGCGGCTTGGCCGTCGACCAGTGACGGTGGCAAGGGGATCGAGCAACCTCTCCGAAACGCGCTGGCAAGGCTACAAGCAGCGCGTCGGGCGCTCGTAGCTTCCGCTGCCCTCGCGCGTGCGCTTGAAACCTCGCTTTTACAATGGCGTCAGCGTCTGGATGCTCGCGGGTTCGCTCAACCCTACCGCGCGACCCACCGGCTTTCAAAGCCCCTGCTGGTCTGCCAATCCGAGAGTATCTTGCCAGACGAACCGCATTCGACCGCAAGTGTATCTCGCCGCATCTTAAACTCATTATCCATGAGATAGCCGGTCACAAAACATATCGATGCATATTGGCCTCGAACGGCGTTCTTCGTGGTGATGACGGCCTTAAGCGTAACAGCTTCTAGGTTGCGCCCCATCCATTTCGCGGTGCCATAGTCCACCAACTCGTCATCGTACTTATCCAGTTCCCACCCGCCCGCATCGACCTCGTTTCTCCAGCGTGCAATATCGGGAAAGAGTGCACCAAACTGCCCGGCATTCTCATCATCGCCACTGATAAAGGCCTTCTGAATGCTGGAAAGGTCGTCATAGGCGGCCCGGGCTTCCTGCGAATAGCGTTCCCTCAGCTTCCTTTGCTCGCGGCCTCGAACAGCCGAGGCTTCCTCGCTCTGCTTCTTGGCAAGCAGAGCCGCTGCTTCCATTTCTTGCTTGCGGGCAGCGATCGCCGCCTCACGCTCCTGGGCTGACTTCTCAGCCAGGTCTTTTCCTTCTTCGACAAGGCTGGTTTCGATCCAGAGCGGCAATACCGCTATTTCAGCATTAAGGTTCTTCGTCGCCTCCATCAGGCGCGCCATGTTTTCTGCATTCGCATAGATGGTACGGCAGGCATTTTTCTGAGCACCAGCAAAGGCGCGATCGAGAGACATGGTGATATGCTGCCTGGCGGCCGAAGCTGGCAACTCCAGGTCCAGCCCGGCCATCTCGAAAGCATAGTCGTGGAACTGCTGCTGGTCGGGATCGACGACCATGCAAAGCGTGTCAGCGGTGTTGTCGATCTGGACAAAGCCGAACCCCTTGCGCACCCCCGACGCGACTTCACTACGTATAGTCTCCGAAAGCTGCCGCCTTCTTTCCGCGGCTTCCCCCACATCGCTCCATTCAATTGTCTGGATGACCTTCAGGTCGCTCTTCTCGAATGCCTCGATGAGATTGCGAGCTTCAAGAACGTCCTGCACAAGCAGTACGCCTCGCTCAATGATTAGAATGTCCTGATGAAAGACGTCTTGTTTCGCGCAAGGGCCTGTGGGCTGCATATTACTCGCCCCGAGCTTTCGCAAAAGCGGCAACACAAAATCGAACAAGGGCGGATTGCTCGCGTCGTGGCCGATCCAGCAATACGCAACCGTTCCACGATCCAGGGTCGTCTCGCCAACGAGGTTGACCAGAAGATTTGGGGCGCTCGATGTGAAGTTCCCGAGAATGACAACGTCCTTCGCATTTCCCTCCAGCAATTGTCTGTTGTCGTCTGTGATCGCCAACCCGTTCGTAGCCTGAATAACTTCGGTCGGCTTCGGCGAATTTTCCTCGAATATGAAGGCAGAAAGGTTGTCTGATAGGCCAACCCTCTCGATCTCGACCTTTGCCTCTTTCTGTAAATTGAAAAGAAGCGCGTCCTGTTCGGAGTCCTTCGCCGCCGACAGCTTTTCCTGCAGAATCAATAGATCGTTGACGGATTCGTGCAGAACATTGCTTCCGACAAACTGCGTGATGAACGCTTCGATCCTCCGGATTTCGGCAAGTGCGACCGCCCGTGCATTGACCTGAGCAATCTCGCTGGCTCTTTCCTTATCGGTGAGGAACTTCTGAAAACCCGGCTCCGATTTGAGCAGCTCGTCTGCGTTCAAGATCGCTTGTTCTATCGAGGAGACGTCTTGTGAGTCCTCGAGTTGCTTGAGGCGAACCACAGCCTTGGCAATGCCGAGCGGATTGACGAAAGTCCCGTTGCTGGCGCTGAATTCCGTGACGGACGACATCAGGGCCGATGTGCGCTTTCGCGCTGCTTCGAGAGCCAAGCGCTTCTGTTCCACCTCCGCGGCTGCCTTGCGCTCGCGCGCAGCTTGTTCCGCCTCGGCCTGCGCTGCGGCCACTTCAACGCCCGCCTTCGCTTTCAATACTCTGACGTCTTCTGTCGGATCGCTTTGCAGTGCGAGACCGCATTGTTCGTCTGCACTGATCCAATCGCCGTCCACCACAGCATTGCCACAAACAAGTTTCTGCTGGGCCGACCGCAATGCGGCACGGCGGGCCAGATACTCGCCGGCGGCGGGCAGATTCTGACCATCTTCCCCTTGCGACGCGACCTCCACCTCGGGTGCCGACTCGGCGCTCTGTAACGCCATCAAGGCTTCACTGACTCTTTTCTCCAGACTTTGGAGCGATGGCTTGATCGGCTCGGCAGCGCCCAACGAAATGGCTGAAAGGCAACCATCCACAGCCTGCAAGAGGTCGCCTTCGCTTGCGGCAAGCTGAACGCAGGTGTTCGCGGCCTTTTCAGCTAAGAGCGCCTGCGCCGTTGCAGCCTCATACGCCGCTTTGTCGGATAGGCCGCTTGCCTTGAAGTCCAGAAAATCGTCCCGGTTGGAAAAACCTAGATCTGTCGCCGTTTGGAACTCGACACTGTCAGAAAACCCGCCTTGCCTCGCCAGGCGATAATCGCTGGGATCCTTGAAACCAGAGGTGCGGAAGAGCCGGAATTCCTCAAACGTATCGAACCCTTGCAGCCTCGCGGTTTTATAGTCTTGAGCCGTTTCAAACCCGCCTTGCATCGCGGCGAGATACTCTTCCCTATTGGTGAACCCGGCGCCTGTGGCCTTGCGGTGCTCGTCCCTGCTTCTGAAGCCGAGTGCGGCAATATCCTCCAGCGCCGCGATCGTCTCTTCGTCAAGATTGATCGCCCCTATCTCGAACGCTGCCGAAAACGCAGCCTCCGCCTTTCGGGTCCCCGGACCACGATCGCCGTCAACTTTATTGGTGTAGAAGCCCAACTTGCTCAATGCGGTCTGCAACCGCTTTACGAGCGCAATTTCTTGTTTGCGGATTCTGTCGATCCTGGCCTGTGCTTCACGTGCAGCAGCGCGCTGCTGGTCGCGATACAGGCGTTCCTGCGCTTGCTGGCGCCGACGTTCCGCCTGATTATGCATGTCCTGCTCAATGACCCGTCCCATCAGATTGATGAAGCCACCGATATCTTGTGCAGCGACAGGCGATTGCGGAAAGACAAACGCGGCCGCGTACAAGACGAGCGTAGCTCGAAGTCGAATGGACATGAAATTCCCCCAGCCCCCAGATCCCGCGAAACGTTATCTAAACCAGCAGATGTTGCAAGGGGATCGCACTCTTTTCAGATCTGGAAACCTCTCACTGGACCGAACACTTGGGCCTCAAGATATTCCCCACAGATCCTTCATCCCTACGGGCATCTCGAGATATTTGACCGTGATCTGAACGGTTTTCCTGAGATCAAAGCTGCGTCGGGCAGTTCACAGCCAAAAGGTAACTCGCCCGTGACGGCCTGATGGTACGACGCGTTGTATTTCGCGTGGACCGATTCTCGGTCTGACTTCCCACAGAACTTTCAGCCAGCGGCGATTACTTGTGTTCTGGTACAGGGCGCAGGTGGGCAACCCACCGGCTAAGGGGCGAAGACACATTTGGCATCGAGCCGCTGGAACGCGAGTTAGGAGTCAGCAGCATATTGAGTCTCGATTCGTTCGGAACCCATGCCCCATCCAGACATTTCCTGCTTAGGAATAAATTGCCTGCTGCGGCGTATGGAGGGAAGACGTGAAACTGATCTACAGCACGATGGCAATAGCGGCCGGTTTCGTCGGATCTATGTGCATTTTCGCAGTCGGCGCCGGAACTGCCGCGTATTTTATCGCTATTGAGCCGCACGACGGGCCCGGCCCGGCAGTCGATGTGGCTGATCTATGGACGGCGTCGCCTGTGTCCGTGAGCGACCCGTCACATAGTTTGAATCGCCTGCCGCCCCGCACGCGCAGCGCGTTTGCCACACCCGCGGAGGCTGCGGACCCGTCAGTTCCTCTGGAGGTCGCCGATGCAGGCTCAGCCGACATGGATTCGACACTCTCCAGCAGCGAACCCGCCCCTCAGAATGATCCTCAAATTGAATTGCTTGCCCAGCACGTCGCCTGGTGCTTGGACCACTACCGCTCGTACCAGCCCGAAGACGACAGCTACACCGCTTATTCCGGCGGCCGTCGCGCATGTGTTTCGCCTTATACCGATGAGATCGTCAGCTGGGCCGAGCGTTCTTCGTCAGACCTGACGGCCTACGCAGACGATCCCAGCAGCGCCCGGCGCGCCACCGTAGAAGCTCGCTTCCAGCACGCGTTGCAGGAAGGCGGCGCGGACACCGGCGCCCTGATCTACGCCTCGGCCGATGCAGGAATCGTCCTCACTGACGACCATATTCGCAATTGCTACGACCGTTATCGCTCCTACCGTCCCGAGGATAACAGCTACCAGCCATATGGCGGTGGCCCGCGCCGGCAGTGTGAGTAGACCAGCCTCTGCCGGAGGCTATCGCTCACAACTGTCCGGATCTGCCATGCGTTCGCCTATCCAATCTCAAGGTCAGACTTCTTGATCGAACAGAGCACGCTGAAGCACGGATTGACCAGGTTGCCGATGCGAAGCCTACAGGCCTGCGTTACCAGCTGATGCGCATCGTGGAGGGCAAGGCCAGTCCGACGAGCCGTCCAGCATACAGCTACCCGCACGCCGGTTTCGCGTTGCAGGCTGCAAGCGCCGCCTCTGAGTGAGCGTGGTTGTAGCGACGCAGGCAACCGCGATCCCATTTTGCGCAGCCACGATCTCGGCCGCGAACTCCATCGTTTTCCTACGATAAAATCCGTTTTCCAGGTCCGGACTGTCTCGCATAGCGCAGGGAAGGCTCGCGCGGTGCGATACGCGATTTGGGTGGAATAAATAGTGCTATAGCCACGCAAACGTGGCTGCGCGTCATGGGCCTCGCTGGTGCGCAGGTTGCCGATGCCATCCAGCAAGAAGGGCGGCGATCACGAAAATCAGCGTTTGCCTCGGATGATGTCCGAAGCATGTTCCGCGATCATTAGCGTGGGCGCATATGTGTTGCCTGAAGGAACTGTTGGCATCACCGAAGCATCCACGATCCGTAGCCCGTCGACTCCTCGGACCTTCAAGTCCGATCCAACGACAGTGTCCGGATCACCCTCTGAACCCATTCGGCAAGTGCCGCAGAAATGATAAATCGTTGACCCGTAAAGTCTGGCGAAATCCAACAATTCCTGGTCGGTTCCGACTTGCGGCCCCGGAGTTTCCTCCCGCTCCACAAAGGGCTCCATGGATGCAGTGTTCAAAAAGCGCCGGCTTAACTTCAAGCCTGCGACTATAGCGCTCTGGTCGGCGGCATGCTCCAGGTAGTTTGGCTGGATTATTGGATCATCCCGCCAATTTCCACTGCGAATCTCAACAAAACCTCGGCTCAGCGGGCGATGCTGCCAAGTGGCTAGGGAAAACCCCGGAAATGTGTCCACCACGCCGAACTGCCCCGCTTTGAAGCTCAATGGCGTGAGCACAAACTGAAGGTCGGGCCGATCAAGCGCGCTGTCCGATCGAGCAAATACATAGGCCAGAGAGGAGCTTAATCCAAGAATACTCGGTTGTTTGAGTATCCACTTTAGAATCTCGCCTCCGAGATATGGCCAGCGCGACAGCTCGTTGGCAGTTCTAGCATTCCGGATCCGGACAACCGTGCGAGTACCGTAGTGATCTTGAAGATTTCTCCCCACTCCTTTCAGGTTTGATACAACGTCAATCCCGTTTTCACTAAGGACACTTCCAGGCCCAATTCCGGACAACTGCATCAGCTTGGGCGTGTTCAATGCCCCGGAGCAGACAATCACCTCTCTCTTGGCGATAACCTCTTTTTGCATTGAGGTGCGATTGTCGTGATATCGCACGCCCATCGCCCGACGGTTTTCAAACAATATTTTAGTCGCGTGTGCTTGAACACGAACATCAACGCGTGAGCGCACCGGACGGAGAAAGGCATGGGACGCGCTTACACGACGTCCGTCCTCAATCACCCGCTGCAGGGTACCAACTCCCTCCTGAGAAGGGCCATTGTAGTCGGGATTGCGCGGCAGCCCCAACTCACTCACGCCCTCGATAAAGGCGTCGACCGCGGGACTTTTCCAGTCGGCATCGCTTACTGGTAGCTCACCAAGCGTTCCATGATACTGATTAGCCATACCTCCGATACGCCGCTCGGAGCGCTTGAAGTACGGCAGGACATTATTGTACGCCCAGCCGTTCGCTCCTAGCGCTTCCCACTCGTCGTAATCCTCGTGTTGTCCGCGGTTATAGATCATCCCGTTGATCGAGCTTGATCCCCCGAGTGTACGTCCCTGGGGAGCAAAAACAGGTCGCATAGCAGTTCCGGGACTTGGCTCGGTCTTGAATTGCCAAGCATAGGTCGGATTGAACAGGAGTTTAATCACTCCTGCTGGAATACGGATCATCGGGTGGCGGTCTTTTGGCCCGGACTCCAATACGCAAACACGAATTGATGGATCCTCACTGAGCCTTGCTGCGAGGACGCAACCTGCCGCACCGCCTCCCACGATTACATAGTCGAATTCATCCCGATCATCGCCGGTTATGCTCATTTGCGTG
The DNA here is from genome assembly GCA_023953905.1 of Rhizobiaceae bacterium. Lineage (GTDB taxonomy): Bacteria > Pseudomonadota > Alphaproteobacteria > Rhizobiales > Rhizobiaceae > Arvimicrobium. Next base: position 490,547 of record JAMLJA010000001.1, read on the forward strand.
ACTCGTCTGCATATACAACGCCGCCACCGCGACGTGACCATGGAGGAATAGAAGTAGACTAAGGATTAGACCGCGATTGCGGGGCACCCGATGATGCTCTTGACCTCGAGATACTCTCGCAGCCCGAACTCACCCCATTCGCGTCCATTTCCGGAGCGCTTGCGGCCACCGAATGGCGCACCGTAATCAGGAGCGGGATAATTGAGGTGGATCGAACCCGCTACAAGCCTGCCAGCGATCTGACGTGCTCGTTCAGCGTCGGGTGATTGGATGTGCGCACTAAGGCCATATTCCGTGCTGTTGGCAATTTCTATGGCCTCCTCTTCGGACGAGTAAGGCATTATACAAAGGACCGGTCCGAAGACCTCGGTCTGCGCGATCGCCATATCGCTGGTGACGTCCGTAAAGATGGTTGGACGCACATAGTAACCACTCTCCAGATGAGGCGGCCGCCCCGCCCCGCCTGTGACAACACGAGCGCCTTCGTCTTCAGCTTGCCCGATCAGGCGCTGGATCCTTTCGAACTGTGCTGCATTGACCACGGGTCCAAGATCTGTTGCCTCATCGCGAGGATCGCCAACCCGCAAATTGTCGGCTGCGTCTTTCGCTATTTGACACACTTCTTCAAGCACATCTGACGGAACCAACATCCGGGTGGGAGCCGCGCACGACTGCCCGGAATTTGCAAAACAGGCCGCTACACCTTTGCGAACAGAAGTTTGAAGGTCCGCGCCTTTCAAGATCAAATTTGCGGTCTTGCCCCCCAGTTCCTGCGAAACGCGCTTGACAGTTGGGGCGGCGTTGCGCGCAACCTCCACGCCGGCGCGTGTGGATCCAGTAAATGACACCGCATCAACGTCAGGATGAGTGCACAGTGGAACGCCGACGTTTTCCCCTGTGCCAAAAAGGAGATTAAACACCCCTGCGGGAACTTCAGCCTCGTCGATGACTTCCGCAAAAAGACGGGCGCTAATCGCAGAGTACTCGCTCGGCTTCACGATCATTGTGCAGCCCGCCGCAAATGCTGGGGCAAACTTGACCACAACTTGATTGATGGGCCAGTTCCAAGGTGTAATCAGCGCGCACACGCCGACGGGCTCGTACACAATTTTAGTGGTTGAATGCTGCTCCTCGAACGTGAAGTTCTCCAACACATTGATTGCTTCCATGAGGTGCGCCGGACCCCTTGGGACTTGAGCCGACCGTGCAAACGTTATTGGCGCCCCCATTTCCTGGCGGATGGCCTCGGCAAACTCGTTCTCGCGAGCCCGGAAGATTTCTAGGATCCGCCGCAGCATAGCGGCCCGCTCTGTTGGCGCCGTGTTTGAAAACGCGGGCAAAGCGGCTCGGGCGGCTTTCACGGCTTTAGCTACATCCGATTCGCTTCCCAACGCGACCTTGCCGGCCTCTTTTTCCGTGGCTGGATCGATAAGCGTCAACCACGACGGGCGATCAGGGGCGGTCCACTCTCCATTGATGTAGAACTGGTTGATTATCATTCGAACCTCCTGTCGTGAGCAGCCGGTCTATGGGCAGTCCCACACGCCTTGAGCCTCCTGTTGAGCTAACACGGCGTCAATTGACACTCAAGACTGTATTATTGTAGTCCCGTAGCACGAACACACGTTCGGTATGATGCTTGAGGCCGGATTGCGGCTGAGAACGAATTCGCAAGCTTAACGGGAGGTTCTGAGAATGACGATTTTTAGCTTGAAGACTAAGTCGATTCTGAGCGGTATCGCTCTTACAGGCGGGGTGCTGGCCGCTACCCTTAGCGCGACGGTAACTAGCTCTGCCCAGAGCCGTCCAGAGTATGACCTTACTATGGGTGTGATGACGTCGCCGACAGACGTCTACGACGAAATGACGAAGCTCATTCCCGAACGGATCTCGGCAGCAACCGACGGACGAGTGTCTGTGACCTTAAGCTCGTCGCTAGTGGCGGCCAACCAAATCGCAAGCGCCGTCAGAGACGGCCGAGTTCCGATCGTTGCAGCCACGCATGCGTATATTGCTGCGGAAGAACCGCGCATTTCCATATTCAGCCTGCCGGGGCTGATCAACAACATCGAAGAATATGAGGCAACCCGAAAAGCTTTTTGGCGGGACGACGTCGCTCAATTCTGGAAGGAAAAATGGAATGCGGAGATGTTGGCCGACGGGCCCTACTGCCCCGTCGTCCTTTTCTCTCGAGAGCCTATTCAAACAGTCGATGCCTTTAAGGGAAAGCGCGTAAGAATTTTCGATCCAAGCTCGGCGGCCTTGATGAATTCACTTGGTGCGGTACCGGTGCCCATGCCCACGACCGAGGTGACCCCAGCACTTGAGCGAGGCGTCATAGATGCAGTCCTAACATCCATTTGCGCTGGCGCAGCATTTGAGCTGGCGCGGGTCGCTCCGCATGTACAAGAATGGGAGATGGCTCCCATCACAGGCTGGGCCATCCTCGTTAACGCAGAAATTTGGGAAGAAATGCCAGAGGATCTGCGTAGCGACATACAGTCCGCAATGAGCGAGATCGAGGCGGAGGCGTTTTCTACTTACGGAACCTATGTAGAAAGAGCAAAAGCTAGCATCCGTTCATTGGGTTCGGAAATTTGGGAAGCGCCGGAGGAATTGAAGCAACAGGTCCGCACGAAGGAGTTGACGGATGGGGCCTACGACGCATGGTACGCTAGGGCTAAAGAGGCAGGTTTCGACGGACCGGCATATATTGCCAAGGTGCGCAACGCTCTAGGCAAATGATCTAGCGGCCACACATCAAGAACAGACTTTAATAGTCGACGCACTACAAAAAGCGGGATTCCGGCGACGGCTGGAATTCCGCTTGAATTATGTAAAAGCTGGGCAAGGTATTTTCAGCCTGGCACTCGTAACGGCACTACAATCGGCAGCCCATATCGGCAGAGATACCGGTTTTCTGTTTCCGTCAGTTCATCCGAACCGGTGCCGAAGAGGACGAATTCCCGGGCGCCCAGTCTTTGCATCGCAGGGCTCTCTCCGGCGAGTGAACCGGTTCTGCTGCGGCTTTGGCATTTCCCAAACCGGAAGTTAGCGAGAGCTGAAATTCGAGGCTAGCTGATCACGCGCCAAAAGAGACTTTGAGTGAGCCTTCGGGAAACCCGGCGGTTTCAGTCGCCTTCGCCCAGCGCAACTGAAGCAGCCCGGCCGACGTGGGCCACAGCCAATTTTCTGGCCTTCGACGCGTCCCGTGCAATGAGCGCGTCGACGAGATCACCCAGTTCTTTGATGCTCTCCTCGATTCGGCCCGGCGCCTGCAGAGAGCGGGCACGCAACAGCATGATACGCGAATTGAGGAAATGCAGACTGGTTCCGAGTGCGGCATTTCCGGAACCGCTGATCAAGCTGGCATAGAACTCATTTTTCGCCTTCAACCGCTCGAGACTGTTGCTGCTCTGTGACGAGGATTTCAGTGTCTCAAATGCATCGAGCAGATGCTGGCGCGCTTCGTCAGAGGCCTCCGCTGCGAAGAGCTCGCTGGCGAGCCCCTCAAGTTCAGCGCGAACGCGATAGATGTCCTTGGCTTCTTTTCCGGATAGGGTCGCGACCACCGGCCCACGATGCGGTACGACATCGATCAACCCTTCGGATTCGAGTTGCCGCAGCGCTTCGCGCACCAACGTACGGCTGACGCCGGTTGTCTCGCACAGTACCCTCTCCGGCAAGCGTTCTCCAGGCTTGAAATGCCCGAGTGCGATCGCATTGCGAATGCTGTCCGTGACGCCATGACGAAGCGGCGCTGCATGTCGTTCGACTTTAAGATCCACTACTTTGCCCTGTACGATCATCGAATTGTCCGATTGTGCTATCGGTTGCGAACACTTTAACGTAGGAAACAGGACTGTCAAAAATACAAATCCGCGCCCGTCGCCGGACGCGGATCGTTTCTCCTTCAGCTAGGCCGTATCAGTTCTTGCCGAGTGCTTCGCGCACCTTCGCAACATAGGCCTTTCCATCGACACCAAGTTCCGTCGCGCGAGCATACCAGGATTCATAGGCAGGATCGGCATATTGAGGCGCACTGGCCGCCGCCTTGAGCTCATCGGACGCCACCCAAAGTTCTGAACCAAGCGATTCGACCTTCTCGACAGCAGTGTCGATGTAGGTTTGATAGGTCGAAAACGCCTCTTCCTGCAATTCAAGCATAGCAGTTTCAATCTGCTTCTTGAGATCGTCAGGCATTTCCTTCCAGACATCCGCATTAACCAGAATGACCCAGCCAGTCACTGGTGACATCGCCCAATCCTGGACATTTGGTGCGACACGCGGAAGCTCGAACGCTGAGCCCACGCAGATCGAGGTGAATACCGCATCGATGACGCCTCTTTCGAGAGCCGGCGTCACCTCAGATGTGGGCATCGGAACCGGTTGAGCACCGAGTGCGCTCATGAGTTCCGCCGTCTGCGGATTATGGATTCTGACGCGCTTGCCCTTGAAGTCTTCGACGGTATGGATCGGGGTCTTCGAGAACAGTGCCGTGGGGCACCAGGCACCGTCGGCGAGCATGACCGCATTCCAATTCTCCGCCCAGATGTTCTTCACGTCCTCACGCCAGAACGCTTCACGAACCGCCGTGTACTCATCAATGTTGTTGATTAGCCCGGGCAGATTGAAAATGCCCATCCGCGGGTCTTCCGAAGAGATGTAGGTGTGCAATGCCGCCGACATTGGGATGCGACCGTCGCGCACTGCGCTGGCGACCTGATTGGCAGCCACGAGCGAGTCGCTGACGGTTATTTGCACGCGTCCGTCAGTGGCTTTCGAGATACGTTCGGGCAACCCCTGGGTCATCGCGGTGTAGACGTCCCCAGGCGACGTGATCACCGCCATGGTGAAGTCGTACTCGGGACGGTCCTGCGCAAAAGCCGCCGACATAGCTGACACCATTACCGCCGTAACCGTTGCTCCGGACAGGAGACGCTTGAAACCCTCGATCATCTATAATCCTCCACGTGTTTGATCACGAGCCAGCGTTGGTGACGCGTTCCAAATGCCTGGCCCTTCGTGCTACCAGCATACGATAATACATTCTGTTGCCTGTCAAGCCGCGTGCATGTTAACCAGCCTGCACGCCGGCACCATCTCGGCACATGGAGGACCCTTCGATGGCGAAGACGATTTCAGACCTACCCAGCGAGATTGCGCCCCACACGGCGACCAACCGCATGCCGGACAGCGGCCTGAAAGGTGGAATATTCATTGCTGGTATCGATGCGGTGACACGATTTGCGGGCCTGCTCGCATCTTTGACGCTGGCGTTCATGACTGTGATCGTTGTCTACGAAGTGGTGATGCGCTCGGCCTTCAATCTTCCGACGACATGGGTGGCTGAGATAAGTGTCTACTCGTTCGTAGCCCTCGTCTTTCTCGGCTTGGCGGTCGGACAGCGGGAAGGCGCGCACATTCAGGTAGAGATGTTGATCGACAACGTTGCCGCTCCAACACGGCGGTGGTTGGAACTTGTCGGTATCTGGCTCGGACTGATTTTCGCAGGTGTTGCCGGATGGGAAATGTACTGTTTCACCGTCTCGGAATACATCAACGGCACCCGGGACTGGGGGCTGTTGGCCACGCCTCAATGGATACCTGAAACTCCCGTGGTTGTCGGCTATGTGCTGTTCTGCGCAGCCCTCCTGCGCGACATCTGCATGAAGACCGCCCCCGATGCCTTCTGGAGAAGGGCCGCCTTGCCGCTAGTGATCGTCCTCATTCTGGCCGCTCTGGTGTTGATCGGCCGGAGCGACATTCGCATTGCCGGCACACGGCTCGATTGGGCGACATTCGCTATCATCGGAGGGCTCATTGTCGCAGCCTTCATCTGGAGTGGTGCGAGGGTTGGTATAGCGGTCCTCGCCCTCGTTGCCATCACGTCCGGCCTTTTTTATCTGACCCGGGACATGTCGCTGCTGGCCACCGGTCTGATCCTCGTCGGGGGCCTACTGTTTCTCCTGATTATCGGCGTTCCAGTCGGCATCACGATGGGCATCGTAGGGCTGATAGGGCTGCTCTTCATGATCCGGCAGCCGCAACTGCCCATCCTCGCGGACCGCTCGTGGACGTCCATTAATTCCTTCACGTTGACGGCTGTCCCGACATTCGTGCTGATGGGGTCACTTCTGGTACAAAGTGGACTGACCGTTAAGCTGTTCGACATGTTGGTCGTCTGGTTCGGACGTACACGCGGCGGGCTCGGCCATGCGACTGTCGGCGCCTCAGCGGTCTTCGCCGCCGTGTCGGGATCCAGCCTTGCGACCGCGGCAACGCTGGGGCGCGTGGCCGCGCCCGAGATGACCGAGCGCGGCTATTCGAATCGCCTTACCTACGGCCTCGTTGCCGCAGGAGCCACGCTCGGCATATTGATCCCGCCGAGTATTGCGATGATCATTTACGGGAACACTGTCGGCGCCCCCATCACAGTTCTGTTCGTTGCCGGCATCGTCCCTGGCTTCCTCTTGGCGGGGTTGTTCGCGGCGACAGTGATCATCTGGTCCTACATCAGCCCTTCCGCCGTCCCGGTAGGCGATGCGTACTCGCTTGGTGAGAAGGTTCGAGCACTGATAGCAGTCCTTCCCTTCATCATTCTCATAACTGCAGTTCTGGGGTCGCTCTATTTTGGTATCGCCACGCCGACTGAGGCCGGCGCAGTCGGGGCAGTGGCCGCGTTGGGGCTCTGCTTTCAGCAACGCAAGATGGATGTATCGACTCTCTATAAGGTGCTCTACGAAACCGTTACGGTGACATCGTTCATCATGCTGATCGTGATCGGTGCGTCGATCTTCGGCTGGGTGTTCGACTTCCTTCGCCTGCCACGAGAGCTTGTCAACACGGTCACGGGTTGGGACCTCCAGCCCTGGATGGTGGTGACCCTTATCGCCGTGTTCTATCTCGTCCTTGGCATGTTTATCGAATCCATTTCGATGATGCTGATGACGCTCTCGGTGACCTACCCGATCATCGTCGCCCTTGGCCTCGATCCTATCTGGTTCGGCATCGTCCTGGTCATTCTCGTGGAAATCGGGTTGATCACGCCTCCAGTCGGCATTGTGCTGTTTATCCTGCGAGGCATGAGTGACGTTCCACTGCGAGACATAGTTCTCGGAGTGATGCCGTTCGTGGTGCTGATGCTTGGCTTTGTAGTGCTGCTCTACCTTTTCCCGCAGATCGTGCTGTGGCTGCCGGGACAAATGGGCTGACAGAAGTCCAAAATTCAAATTCTATCGGAGACTGACAAGATGACTATAAAATTGGGCTTCGTCGGCATCGGCCGGATGGGTGCACCGATGGCGAGGCGGCTGTTGGCAGCGGGCTACGCTCTCACCGTCTATGATCCGAGCGAAACTGCGGTCAGCGATCTTGTCGCGGCGGGAGCTAAGGGAGCATCCAATCCCGCTGGTGTCGCCAATGCTGCCGAGATCGTTTTTCTGTCACTGCCGACGCCAGACATCGTCAATGCGGTTGCGACCGGGCCGGACGGCCTAACCAGCGGCAAAGGGCTGCGCATCGTCGTCGACCTTTCGACAACTGGTCCGCGCGGTGCCAAGATGCTGGCACAGGGCCTCGGCGCCAACGACATCGCGTTGATCGATTGCCCCGTCAGCGGCGGCGTTGCGGGCGCCACGAACGGCAAGCTGACCTTGATGGCCGCCGGATCCGCTGATGCGTTCTCTGAAGTCGAGCCAATCCTGTCCAACTTCGGCAAGGCGACCCATGTCGGAGAGGAGCCTGGTCAGGCACAGCTCATCAAGGTCATCAACAACCTCATGTCGGTGACGGCACTCGGAATCGCGTCCGAAGGGCTCGTTCTCGCCCAAAAGGCGGGCGTAGACCCAGCGATGTTCATGCAGATCGTGAATTCGGGCAGTGGCCGCAGCAATGCCAGCGAGGACAAGATCCCGAAATACGTCCTCACACGCTCGTTCGACTTCGGCTTCGCACTCGGCCTGTCGGCCAAGGATGTACGGCTCTGCCTTGACGAAGCGGATGCGCTAGGCGTTCCGATGATCATCGGAAGCGCGGCACGCCAGCTCTTGACAGTAGCGAAGGGCGAACTGGGTGCGGAAGGTGACCTCACGGCCATGATCAAGCCGATCGAGCGCTGGGCTGGCATCAATCTCGACGAGCCAGAGGTCGACGACAGATGATGAAGACGGCTTCGGCGGATCTTGCTGAGTTTGTGGTAAGCTGCCGCTCGATACCCGCGGCGGTCCAGCACGAAGCGGTAAGATCGATCACCAATGGATTTGCGACAGGCTTGGCAGGCAGCGGCGACGCTGCCCTGCGGCATGCGAGTACCATCGCCCGCCGCTTCTCAAGCGGTGAGGTCGCCAATGTTATGGGTCACGTCGACCGTTTCGACATCCTGACTGCAAGTTTCCTCAATGCGATTGCAATCAACGTCTTCGACTTCGACGACACCCATCCCGGCACGATCGTCCACCCCACGGCGCCAGTGCTGCCACCGCTTCTGGCGCTTGCGCAGTCGCAGAAAATAACCGGAGCTGACTTTCTCGAGGCATTCGCGATCGGGGTAGATGTCGAGTGCCGGGTGGCAAATGCCGTTTCACCCGGACATTATAGACGTGGCTGGCATATTACCGCTACCTGCGGTGTGTTCGGTGCGGCCGCAGCGACGGGGCGGATCTTGGGCCTGGATGCAGCGCAGATGCTCAATGCGTTCGGTATCGCGTCTGCCCAGGCGAGCGGCTTGGTCGAGACGCTCGGGACCATGGCGAAGAGCGTTGGTGTCGGCAACGCCGCGCGCAACGGGATCGTGGCAGCGTTGCTCGCGCAGGACGGAATGAACGGTCCAGCCATGCCTTTGGAAGGCCCGCGCGGATTCCTGCATGTTACGGCAGATCGACCGGACATCGCTTGCCTCACGAACGGACTTGGGCAGGATTGGGAGCTTTTGAAGAACACCTACAAGCCGTATCCGTGCGGCGTGGTGCTCAATCCTGTCATAGAGGCGACACTCCTCATCGCTCGGCGTCCCGAGTTCGACCCTCACTCGGTGATCAGTGTGACCGTCCACGGGCATCCTCTTCTTTCGGAAAGGGCGGACCGCGCGAATCCTGCTGACGGTCGAGAGGCGCAGGTCAGCGCGCAGCATGCGGTCGCGGTTTCGCTCCTGCTCGCCAAGGCAGGTCTGCCTGAGTTTAGCGACGCGGCCGTCGCAGATGCCCGGGTCGTCGCCCTGCGCGACAAAGTCACCGTGAAAGTTGACCCGTCGCTTCCGGTTGGTGCGTCAGAAATTCGGATAGAGCTGCAAGGCGGTGCCCGCATAACAGAGCGGGTCGACCAGGCACGCGGCGACAGCGCGCGACCTCTGTCTGACGTTGATCTCGAGACTAAGCTGCGGGACCTAAGCGCGTTTGGTGTTCCATCGCTCGACCCGGAGCCCCTCCTCGCAGCAATACGTGCTTTGCCGCAGGCAGAAGATGCTGGTCCGCTTACCCGGCTGGCAGCTCTCTGATCGAACCCCTAGGCGCTCAACCCTCAGGTGATGGCTGGTCGCCGGCCATCACGCCGCCATCAATGACGAAGCTGCCGCCATTGACCATCGCCGATTCGTCCGAGCAGAGATAAACCGCCATGGCGGCGACTTCGGAAGGTTGGATCATACGGCCGACAGGCTGGTAGCGAGAGAGCGCCTCGAAACGTTCCTTCTCTTCACCAGGATAGTATTTCTTCAGATAGTTCTCGATGAAGGGCGTATGAACCCGCGCCGGGCAGATGCAGTTGGCGCGTATCCCGTCTTTAACGTAATCGACAGCGATCGAACGCGTCATCATCGCGATGGCTGCCTTGGAGGAACTGTAGGCGAACCGCTCATGCATGGCGTGAACCGACGCCAGCGAGGCCATGTTGAGCACGGTGCCGCCGCCGCGCGCGATCATTCCCGGCAGGAACGCTTTCGTCACGTTGAAAAGTCCTTCAACGTTGACCCCGAACACGAGCCTCAGATCTTCCACCGTGGCGTCGAGAAGCTTGCCGATTGTAATGGCAGCGGCGTTGTTGACTAGAACGTTGATTTCCACGCCCTCTGCCTTGAGTTGCTCGGCGAGACCAGCGATACCGCTTGGATCCGTCACATCAAGCCGGCGGGCGATCAGTTGGCTTCCAGCTTGCAGATGCTCGCAGTTGCGCACGATCTGATCGGCGTCGAGGTCGGTCGCAACCACAATTGCCCCCTCGGCAAGGAACGCCTCGATCATCGCCATGCCGATGCCCCCGCCTGCTCCCGTGATCAGACAGGTCTTTCCATTCAAACGCATTTGATGCCTCCCGATGTTCAGGCTGCGGACCAGCCGCCGTCGATCGCCATGTTGGCGCCCGTGATGTCACTTGCCGCATCGCCGCACAGGAAGACGACCATTGCGCCGACGGAATCGATCGACACGAAACGGCCCGTCGGGTTGCGCCCGACTAAATAGTCCGCTTCGGCTTCATCCCGCGTCTTGCCCGACTTTGCAGCGAGGCCCGCAATCCGGTCGATGATCGCCTCGGTGGGCACCGTGCCGGGACTGACGGCGTTGCAGGTAATTCCTGTCTTGGCGAGCTCGATCGCCAGCGCCCGTGTCATGCCGAGCAGCGCAGTCTTGGTCGTGACATAGTCGATCCGGTTTTCGGCGCCACGAACACCGTAGATCGACGCCATGTTGATGATGCGGCCCCATTTGGCTACCTTCATCGCCGGGACCCCGAGACGCGCAAGGTGAAAGGCTGCGGACAGATTGACTGCAATCGAAGCGTCCCACTCGGAAGGATCGAATGTCTCTACCGGCTTGAAATGGCGCAGCACCGCATTGTTGACGATGATGTCGACCTTGCCGAACCGCTCCGCCGCTTCGGCCATGAGCTGCTCGATCTGCTCAACCGACCGAAGATCGGCGTTGGAGAAAAAACTCTCGACCGAATAGCGCGACGAGAGCCTGTCTGAGACCGCCGAACCCTCTTGCAACGAGCAGAGCCCGTTCACTATGACGTTGGCGCCGGCCTGCGCCATCGCCTGCGCGACGCCAAACCCCAAGCCGGCCTGTGATCCAGTAACAAGGGCTGTGCGCCCACTCAACATAGCTTCGCTCATAGTTCGCGCGGCGCTTCATCAAGACGGACGACGACGCCTTCCAGTTCCGCCGAGGGCGCTGGATAAAGGCGCATTACCATGGGATCGTGGCCCGGGATGATATGATCGTCGGAAGCCGCTAGACGTCGCAGCGTGCGGTATCCTTCAAGCAACTCGTCGGGCCGATACACTGCCGGAAAGACCAGGTTGCTCCTGTAGTTCGCGTAGAGATGTGTCGCGTCAGACGCAATGACGACGAATCCGCGTTTCGTCCACACGCGAACGACCTGCAGACCTGCCGAGTGGCCGCCGGTGCGATGAACCGTCAGCCCGTCCGCCAGTTCGGTCGTCTCGTCGTGAAACGCGATCCGGCCAGCAAAATTCAATCTGACGAATGTGACCACGTCCTCGACGTCGAACGGATGCCGCAGGAAACCGTGGCACATGCAAGGCCCAGTGGCGTAAGCGGCTTCCGCAGGTTGCACGTGGAAGCACGCCTTGGGGAAATCAGTGAGCGTGCCAGCGTGATCGTAGTGAAGGTGGGACAGGATAACTTCATCCACATCCTCTGACTTGATTCCCAGCTTTTCCAGCCCTTGTGCGGGCCGAAAATCCAGGTGGCGACCCCGTTCGCGCGCAGCATCTTCACCGAACCCCGTATCGATGACGAATACCCTGTCCGAGCGCCGGGCAACCCAAACATAGTAAAACAGGTCATCGCCCTGCTGGTGAATATCACCGCCGATGAAGTTGTCGACGGCGCGGCGGCCAGAGTGGTGCGCATATTTAAGTGCATAGAGCTCCAAAGGCTCCGGCTGATGCAGAACTGCCATTCGCTCGCTCCCTCAGAAGTCCAACACCCGCTTCCATAACATCTGGCAAAAATAGTTCAACATACGATCATACGGTAATACAAACTTGACGACGTCAGGCGGGATTGTATGATCCGCCGCAGCGCCAGTAGCGGCAAATGACAAGGAATGACCATGACGACACGCCCCGAATTCCAAGGCGACAAATTTGAACAAGGTTTGCAGATCCGCCGCGAGGTCCTCGGCACCGAGTATGTGAACAAATCCGTTGATGCTGCTACAGATATCACTGCTCCACTTCAGAAACTGGTGACCGAATGGTGCTGGGGTGAAGTCTGGTCCCGTCCGGGATTGGACCGTCGCACCCGGAGCTTTCTCAACCTCGCCATGCTGACGGCCCTCAACCGGCCACACGAGATCAAGCTGCATGTCCGCGGAGCCTTGAACAACGGCGTGACCCGCGACGAGATCGGTGAAGTAGTGCTCCAGGCCGCGATCTATTGCGGCGTGCCTGCCGCCCTGGACGCCCTGCGTGTCGTAAATGAGGTCTATACCCAGGTCGACGCGGAAGCAGCAGCCTCAGCCTGAGAGCAACTGTAAGAGACGGAAAAACGGCGATGAAAATCGGATTTGTCGGCCTCGGAACCATGGGGCTTCCCATGGCATCGAACCTCGCTCGAGCGGATTTCGAAGTGACAGGCTTCGATCTGTCGCAGGATGCACGAGAGGCACTTGCCGCCGCAGGCGGCAAGGCTGCAGCGAGCGCCTCCGAAGCAGCCGTAGACGCTGCTTTCGTCGTAACGATGCTTCCAACCGCCGGCCATATCGAGCAGGCGCTATTCGGCAAGGGAGGCGTTTCCGAAGCAATTGGACCAGATGCCATCGTGGTCAACATGTCGACCATTCTTCCCGAGGAAACCGATCGCATAGCGAACTCTCTGTCGGAACGAGGCATCGCGATGATCGACGCGCCTGTCGGTCGTTCCGCCATTGAGGCTGCACGGGGCGCGCTGTTGATTCTGGCCAGTGGCCCGCCCAATGTTCTCAAGGCAGCCCAGCCGCTTTTCGACGTGATGGGCAATCAGACGATCGATTGCGGAGCACTGGGCAACGGCTCCCGCGTGAAAGTGATCAACAATTTCATGGGGGTATCGCTTAATGCGCTGACGGCCGAAGCGCTGACCCTTGCGGAGGCCTCCGGCCTGGACATACGTTTGGCACTGGAAGTGATGCGTGGCACCATCGCAGGCATCGGACATATGCGGGTGACTTACCCGAACAAGGTCTTGAAGGGCGATCTCGCCGCCGGCTTTCCCGTCGATCTGGCGCACAAGGATCTGGGCTTGGCCCTCCAACTGGCCGCCCGAACCAACGCCCCGATCTTCATGGGCAGTGCCGCGGCACAGGCCTACTCCATCGCGCGCGCTGGTGGTCGAGGACGCCAAGACTACACCGCGATATATCCGGTATTGCGCGAACTGGCGGGCTTGCCTGAAGAAATACCTTACGACGCGTCGCAGGACGAAGAGTATAATCCGTTCAAGTGAGCGAGATCAGTCTAGCTGTGATCATCGATACTCGCTAGCCAGTCTCAGAAGGTCGATTTGTGCATCATATTCGTCATGATGTGCCGCAAAATGATTCTGGCAGTGATGGACCTCCGCTTTGGCCCTACTGCCGCCGTGACCACAGGCGATCAATGAGGCCTGCCGGGACATCTACTGCCTAGACAGCATAAATTTTCTCCGACTGAGGGTCGCAAGCACAAGGTCACTGAGATTTATATCGTCCCGTTCGACTTGTCGGAGAACCTATGAATGTTGCTCATAGGCTCCAGCAAGCCGCAGCGCAGGCGAGCGGAGCGCGCTCCACTTTCCCTTACCCTCACCATCGGCATGGGAAGGCGGCGATCCACCCAGCCAACGAAGTCGCTGCCGCATATATCCCAAAGGAATAAGTAGAGTCGGGCGGCACGCTGGACCAGCGTGCCTTCGCAATGCACGTCACGGGATGCTGTTGGACAATCGAAATGGTGGGCCCGGAGGGACTCGAACCCCCAACCAAGCGGTTATGAGCCGCCGGCTCTAACCATTGAGCTACAGGCCCCACGCGGGCTGGCTTAGTGATTTTTGCGCCCGCGCACAAGACTTTCTGCACGCACAATCGACTTTGCCGCAATCGTCCCATAATCCCCCTCTAGCGACGCTGTAGTGCATTTCTCGGAGACCATGATGAACAACCGCCTTTTCGCATCCTTGCTCGCAGCATCGATCGCCCTGCCCGCGGCCGCGAGTGCCGCCGAGCCGCAGACTCCGCAGGTTCTGGTGGTGGGCGAAGGCGAAATGAGCGTCGCGCCCGACATGGCCATTCTCTCGCTGAGCGTCATGCGCGAGGCCAAGACTGCCCGCGAAGCGCTGGACGCCAACAATGATGCGATTGCCGCGGTAATCGCCGCGATGAAATCAGCCGGTATCGCCGAGCGCGACCTGCAGACAGCGAACCTGCAGATAAATCCTCGCTACGACTATGTCTCAAAGCCCGATGGCACACAGGAGGGACGACTGGCCGCCTATCAGGTGACCAACACGCTGGCGGTTCGCGTGCGCGATATCGGCAAGGCTGGCGAATTGCTGGACAAGGCGGTTACCTTGGGCGTCAATCAGGGCGGCAACATCGTCTTCACCAATGAAGACCCGTCCGCGACGATTACTGAGGCACGCAAAAAGGCGGTAGCCGACGCCATGGCCAAGGCCAAGACCCTCGCGGGCGCCGCCGGCGTCAGCCTCGGCAGGATCAAGGAGATGTCGGAGCTTTCCTATACACCCAGGCCTGTTTCCATAGAGGCAAAGTCCTTCGACGCTGCGCCGCAAGCCTCAGTGCCGATTGCAGCAGGTGAGAATGCCTACAAGGTACAGGTAAACGTCACCTTTGAACTGAAATAGAGCCGAAGCGACAGACGAAGGGCCGGAGCGTCTGCCCCGGCCTTCCTCCCCACGGGTGTCGTCAATCGCCAATCAGTAGCGCAGGATTGGGCAGTGGCGTCCGCGCCCGAACGTCACGACCTGCCTGTGGCCGCGGTCCCGCCCGCTCACGGTGATGGTATTGCGGGTCACCCGTCGAACCTCCGTGCGGCGCAGGCCCATTCGCTCGGCCTTGTGCAAAGCCCGCCGCGGTGTGCAGACAGAGCGTTGGCGATCCCACCGGGAGTCGTGGCGGTCCCAACGTGGCGCATGGCGGTCCCAGCGTGGGGCGTGGCGGTCACCGACATAAACACCGACGCGCGCATCGTTGTGCCCACCCAGATTGAGATAGAGGCCATCGGCCTGTGCCGCGGCGGGAACCCCGGCAATGCCGCCAAGGCTGATCAGGGCGGTCAATGCAATTGCTCTAAGCTTGTCGAACATGCTGGTCTCCTCTTGGAAGGTAGTGGTTCAAATCATCCTCGCCGAAGCGATAATGTGAACCTAGACCGGGCACGCTGAACGGCCCTCGAACCGGCCGTTCATTGGTCGTTCATTCGCCGGACGACCGGACCTCAGGGTTCGTCGGCCAGCATGTGGTCGAAATACTCTTCGTCGTCGACGAGATCGGTCTCGAGTGCCGTCACCTTGCCTTTGACCGAAATCCCGGCTCGATGCACGCTGAGACGATCGCCAGAGACCAGCGGATGCCAAGGCGCGAGATCTTCTCCCGCCGCGACAAGTCGATAGGCGCAGGTCGACGGCAGCCATTTGATCGTGCGCACATTGGCCGGCGTGAGTTGCACGCAATCCGAGACCTGTTTCAGACGATCCGCATAATTCGCGCAGCGGCAAGTATTCTGGTCGAACAGGCGGCAGCCGACACTCGTCCAGTAGATCTCGTCGGTGTCCTCGTCCTGCAGTTTCGACAGGCAGCATTTGCCGCAGCCATCGCAAAGCGATTCCCACTCGGCGGCGGACATATCCTCGAGCGATTTGGTTTTCCAGAATGGTGCATGCATCGGCGTGCTTTGAACCTCATATGCGCCCTTCGTCAATGTAATTGCCCGCCTTGCGTCGCACCCACCGTCGAAGCGCAGTCAGAAGGTGCGCGAGACTTTCGTTGCACTGCGCTCGAAGACATCATCAGGCACGAAGAAATCGGCAGCAAGCGGACCGGTGGCGTTCGGCGCATAGGCGGAAAAGTCGGTCACACCGTCTGCGCGCAACACTTCCTCATCAATGAAGAAATTCCCGGTCACCTCGCGTGCCGGCTTTTTGATGATGGCATAGGCGGCATCCGCCATGATGTCTGCCGATCGGCTCATGGCGGCAACGGCGGGTCCGCCGAGAAGATTGCGGATCGCCGCCGTGTCGATGGCGGTCAACGGCCAGAGTGAATTCACTGCCACGCCGTCTGCGGCAAATTCGGCGCTCATGCCGAGCGTGCACATCGACATGCCGAATTTGGCCATGGTGTAGGCGACGTTGTTTTTGAACCATTTGGCCTTCATGTCGAGCGGTGGCGCCAGATTCAAGATATGAGGATTTTCGGCCAACTTCAGATGCGGAATACACATTTTGGAGACGAGGAACGTGCCCCGCGTATTGACCTGATGCATCAGATCATAGCGCTTCATGTCGGTCTCCAGCGTCCCCGTGAGTTGTATCGCACTGGCATTGTTGATGCAGACATCGATTCCGCCAAAGGTCGAGACCGTCCTGTCGACGGCATCGGCCACCTGGCCTTCATCTCGAATGTCGCACAGCACGGGCAAAGCGCGGCCGCCCGCCTTTTCGATTTCCTCAGCAGCGCTGTGGATGGTGCCGGGCAGCTTGGGATGCGGTTCCGCCGTCTTCGCCGCAATCGTCACATTGGCGCCGTCGCGTGCGGCCCGCAGCGCGATGGCCAGCCCGATCCCCCGCGAACCGCCGGAAATGAAAAGCGTCTTGTCCTTGAGCGACATATCGATCTCCCTGAATGAGAAGCAGTGTCGCGCGCCACAAGGCCAGGTGCAATGCGCCAGTTTGCGCAAGAAGGAGCAGGATCCTGCTGGACCTACATTGAGACGAGCCCTTCGCGCATGGCGATGGCAATGGCGTCCGTCCGGTTGACGGCCCCCAGCTTGGTCAACAGCGAGGCGACGTGGAACTTTGCGGTGTGCACCGAAATGTTGAGGGCGCGCGCGATCACCTTGTTCTGGGCCCCGTCAGCCAGCAGGTTGAGCACTTCGAGCTCACGCGCCGAAAGTGGCGGCCGGTCCGAAGCGACAGGCACGTCCGCAACGTCCACCGCATCGTCGAGATCGTCGGCAGCCTCGGTAGCGGAGGAAATACGATAGCCCGCATCCACCAGCCTGATTGCGGCAACGACCAGCGCATCATCCGCATTGAGCGGCAGTGTGGCCCCTGTGTCGCCCGCGGTGTCGGGAGACGTTGCCGAAATCTGCAAGGCACCATCTGAATCGCTGACGACCACGTCGGCTGCATCATCGAGCATGGTTAGCGTCGCAAAGAACTCGCCATCGGCATCCAGCGCCGCAGCCAGACTGTCTGCATGCGCGCTGTCGGACAGCGTCAGGAGTATGATCCTTCTGTCCTTCATCTCAATGTCAGACCAACGGCTTTTCGCCGATGGAAACTGTCACATTGTGCTGCTCACCGCCTCTGAGAAGCCCCAGACGGACCGTCTTGCCCGCGCCGCTCGGCCCAAGAAGCGTCACCAGTTCGCGCGCATCCTTCAGCTGCTGCCCATCCCATGCAATGACGATATCGCCGAGTTGCATGCCGGCAGCCTTGGCGGGACCCGCCTCGTCGAGACTGGTCACCATCGCGCCGCGCAGAGTCGGGTGTTTTACCGGATGCAGATTGGCGCCGAGATAGCCGCGAGCCACATGCCCCTTGGTCTCGAGGCTGTTCACCGTGCGCGCCACGGTCTCATGCGGCATCACCAGGATCTGGCGCCTCGCGTTGAACAGCAGCATGCCGATCAGGCCACCCCTGGCATCCAGAACCGGGCCACCGCTAAACCGCGTGCCCAGCGAAATGCCAAGTCCGATGCGATGGGAAACTTCCGCGCCCCGCGCCGTGCGCCAGCCCGGACCGACCAATGCGACGGTCCCGGCACTCGCCAAGGGCGCTCCCTCGACACTACCAAGCACCATTGCAAAAGCGCCTGTGCGCGGGATGGTCCCGCCACTCATCACCGGCATGTCCGGTTGGCCCCTGGTCCGGATCAGCGCGATCCCCGTCGATCCATCGCGGCCCGCGACCTCTCCTCGGACAACGACACCGGATGCCAACGTCAACTCGATCTCGTCCGCATCGCCGATCGCGTCATCGGCGGTCACAAACAGCCCGTCACGCCAGTGAAACGCGCTGGCACTCTGGTTGCCTCGTGCAAGGCTGGCGAGCGCGGGCGCCACGCTCTCGACGATGTCGGCCACCGCGTCGGAGTACGCCGCCAGATCAAACGTGCTCATTGTGTCTCTCCTGGGTTCTCGTTCCCCGGATATTGCCGGTTTGGCAAAATCTTCCTACTCGTCTCAAGGCTAGGGCGAGCCCAATAAGCGATGACACGTGCGGCCCGCATTTATTGACGTCAGCCGAACAGCCGTTCGCCCTGCTCGTCGATGAGCTGGATGCCCTTGCGGATCGATACGTCCACCGCGTCCTCCAGCCCCGCAAAACGATCGGCCCGCACAAATTTGTGCTCCTTGACCACGCCATCGATGTCCTTCGAGACAATGCCGCAGGTCTGGAACTGACCATCCTGCTTGAACGGCGTGGCCTGAACTTTAAAACCCTTGTGCTCGACCTCCTTGGCGGGGGCGGATGCAGGCGCGGCGCCTTCCTCGCTGCCGCCAAGACCGAACAGGCGTTTCAGAAATGACATTGCAATCTCCCGTTTGGGTTACGCCATAAATCATTTTGACCAAAGGTGAAATCACCGCGTCACCCGGTGAACGCGCAAAGCGCTAGCCGGTTACATGCAGCACGATCTCACGACGATGCGGTTCGGATCGATGCTCCCAGAGATACAATCCCTGCCAGGTGCCAAGCACAAGCCGCCCGGTCGTGATCGGAATTGTCAGAGACACTGCCGTAAGCGCAGTCTTGATATGCGCCGGCATGTCGTCGGCACCTTCGAGCCGATGAACGAGATAGTCCATGGATGGTGAATCGGCAGGCGGCACGAGACGCTGGAAGAAGGCTTCCAGATCGCGGCGCACATCGAGATCCGCGTTTTCCTGCACCAGCAACGAGCAGGACGTGTGGCGCGCGAAGGCGACGAGAAGCCCCACGGTTACCTTCATCTCGCGCACGAAGGCCTGCGCCTGAGTGGTGAACTCGTAGAGGCCTGGTCCGTCGGTCCGGACGACAAGGGTGGTTTGCATGGTGGCCGTTCTCCGAGGGTCTGACCGATCAGCCGGTCCCGGGAAAGACGAAGCCCCGCGCGAGGCGCGGGGCTTCAGAATGACGTCACTGGGCGCGATCAGGAGTCGAGGAAGCTTCTGAGCTTCCGCGAGCGGCTCGGATGCTTTAGCTTCCTCAGCGCCTTTGCCTCGATCTGGCGGATACGTTCACGGGTCACCGAGAACTGCTGGCCGACTTCCTCCAGCGTATGATCGGTGTTCATGCCGATGCCGAAACGCATTCTGAGAACGCGCTCCTCGCGTGGTGTCAGCGAAGCCAGCACGCGGGTCGTGGTCTCTCGCAGGTTCGCCTGGATCGCCGCATCGATGGGCAGGATCGCATTCTTATCCTCGATGAAATCGCCCAGATGCGAATCTTCCTCGTCGCCCACAGGGGTTTCGAGCGAGATCGGCTCTTTCGCGATCTTGAGAACCTTGCGCACCTTCTCCAGCGGCATGGCGAGCTTTTCGGCCAGTTCTTCCGGCGTCGGCTCGCGGCCGATCTCGTGCAACATCTGGCGAGAGGTCCGAACGATCTTGTTGATCGTCTCGATCATATGGACAGGAATACGGATCGTACGGGCCTGATCGGCGATCGAGCGCGTGATCGCCTGCCGGATCCACCAGGTCGCATAGGTCGAGAACTTGTAGCCGCGACGATACTCGAACTTGTCCACCGCCTTCATCAGGCCGATATTGCCTTCCTGGATCAGGTCCAGAAACTGCAGACCGCGGTTCGTGTATTTCTTGGCAATGGAGATCACGAGACGCAGATTGGCTTCCACCATCTCCGTCTTGGCGATTGCAGCCTCGCGCTCGCCCTTCTGCACCTGATTGACGATCTTGCGGAATTCGGCGATCGAGATCGCGGTTTCCGTGGCCAGATTCTGGATTTCCGAACGGATATCGCGAATCGTGTCCTTCTCGCTTCCGGTGAATTCCTTCCAGCCCTTGCCCGCAAGGTTGGAGATCGACTTCATCCAGTTGGGATCAAGCTCGGACCCGGAATATTCTTTCAGGAACTCGTCGCGCCGCACGCCGTAGCTCTCGGCCAGACGCAGCAGCTTGCCTTCGTTCTGCACCAGACGCTTGTTGATGTCGTAAAGCTGCTCGACCAGCGCTTCAATACGCGCCTGATTGAGCGACAGGGATTTCACCGCCGTGATGAGCTCGTCCTTGAGCTCCTTCAGGCGGCGATCCTGGCTCGCCGACAGCGAACCGGCAGCAGCAAGCCGGTTCTCGACCTGCTGGTCCTGAAGCTTGCGCAGCTTCTTGTAGGTATCGGCGATGGTGTCGAGCGTTGTCATCACCTGAGGCCGGAGTTCGGCCTCCATTGCGGCGAGAGACAGATTCTGCTCGTCCTCGTCGTCATCGTCCTCTTCGGTGTTTGTCTCGCCACCGACATTGGTGATGTCATCATCGTCCCGGCCACGACGCGCGCCCCGGGAATCGTCGGTCCGCGCGGTCTCGGTGTCTTCGGTCCGCTCCACCACCGGCGCCTGCTTTGCCTCGGGGCCGGCATAGGTGGCCTCCAGATCGATGATCTCGCGCAGCAGAATCCGGGCTTCGTTTAGTTCATCGCGCCAGATGATGATTGCCTGAAACGTCAGAGGGCTTTCGCAAAGCCCGGCGATCATCGTTTCGCGGCCCGCCTCGATGCGCTTGGCAATCGCGATTTCGCCTTCACGCGACAGAAGTTCGACAGAGCCCATTTCGCGCAGATACATGCGCACGGGATCGTCGGTCCTGTCGGTCGGCTCCTTCTTGGTGACGGTGGTCGCGACAGCCGTACCGCTCTGCTCGGCGAGTTCGTTCGATTCCTCTTCCGCCTCATTGGAATCGGCTTCGTTGTCGTCGCTGGCTTCGTCGGCTTCCACGACATTGATGCCCATATCCGAGAGCATCGCCATCGTGTCTTCGATCTTGTCGGGATCGGTCTGTTCCGAGGGAAGAACCTGGTTCAGCTGATCCATCGTGACATAGCCGCGCTTCTTGGCGGCTTTGATCATCTTCTTGACTGCGTCATCGGAGAGGTCGAGCAGCGGCCCATCGGTGGAGCCCTCGCGCTCGGATTCTGCCTCTTCCTTTTCCGGTTTTGCCATGCTTTGCCTTCTCCGAGCCACTAGGTCCCGATATTCTGATTCCTGGCGGCAGATTATCCCAGTCGCTTGCGCCAATCGGACTTCGCAAAACGACTGCTTCTTCGGCTTCTGCTAATGCCCTTATCTGGGGCGTGGCTTGCGCCGCGTCCAGTGCATTGCTCCTGCACCCAAGTGATATTGCGCGACTTCTGTCCCGCGCCTTGTCCGAATCGACGTGATTCCGACTTTCCTGATAAACGTCAAGCGCCTGTCGCATGATTCGAGTCAAAAAAGCGAATCAAATGCGGCAGAAACTACGCCGAAGCCGTTCGCCCAGATGACACGCCGAAGCCTTCAATGAGCGCTTCGGTGGCATGTGTGTCGCGCATCTGTGCCTGTATTTCCACGAGATGTCGGTAATTTTCGTCCGACGGATCCGCCGCAAGGGCCGTTTCCGCCGCTTTCAACTCCCTATGTAAGATGCGCGATGAAACGTGCAAGTGGAGGGACTGTGCGAATGCGTCGCGCGCGTCATCGGGTGCCGCCTCCGCAAGTGCTGGCCATTGGCCAGCTCGACGTACAAGCGCGACGGCGCGCTGCCAGCTCTCCTCCAGACCAGCCTGTCCGAACCCCTTCACCACTTCTTCGCGTCCAGCCTTGGAATCATGGGCAAGCGTATCGAGCAGGCAGGCATGCAGCTTGCTCAGTTCGCTGCTTGCCAGATCGAGAAACTCGACATGGGCGAAGAATTCATCAACGAGCGACGGGTGATTGACGATTGCCACCAGCAAGGTCGCCTCGCGCAGTGGCATCACCTCGCCCCCGCGCCTCAGCAGTGCCGACCGTCCGAGGCTCTCGGTTATCGGAGCGCTTGCGCCGCGCTTTGACCACGTGCCCCTTTGCCGCTCGCGATTGGCCGAACCGCCTTGTGATCGCCCAGCGTTACGTGTCGAGCCAAAAAAGGCCATGATACGATCGCGCATTTCCTGCGCATAGTGGTAGCGCAGGCTCTCATCCTTGATACGGGATGTCAGCTCGCGAAGCGACTTTTCGAGTTCGGCGCGCCGTTCCGGCGTGTCGAAACTGGCGCCGCCCGTTTCACGCGACCACAGCAAATCCACCAATGGCCTTGCCTGACCAAGCACTTCGCCGAACGCATCCGGGCCGCCATCGCGAACGAGGTCATCGGGATCCTTGCCGTCGGGAAGCAGTGCAAACCGCGCCGTCCGCCCGGGTTGAACCAATGGCAGGGCGAGGTCCGCCGTCCTGTAGGCGGCTTTGAGACCCGCCTTGTCTCCGTCAAAGCACAGGACCGGTTCGCCAGACATGCGCCACAGGAGTTCGAGCTGGTTTTCAGTCAGCGCAGTGCCAAGCGGGGCCACGACATTCTCGAACCCTGCCTGCGCAAGCGCGATGACGTCCATATAGCCTTCGACCGCGACGACGCTCCCACCCTTCTGCAATGCCTTTCGGGCCCGCGCGAAATTGTAGAGCACGTTGCCTTTGTGAAAGAGCTCCGTCTCGGGCGAATTGAGGTATTTTGCGGGCGCGTCGCTCGTCATGGCGCGACCGCCGAAAGCGATGATGCGGCCACGCGAATCCGGGATTGGGAACATGATCCGGTCCCGGAAACGATCGAACGAGACGGGCACGTCCTCGAACACTGTCAGTCCGCACGCTTCGATCTGGGCCTTCTCCACGCCTTTGCCGGCCAGAAATTCCTTGAGGGCGTTTCTGCTGTCGGGCGCATAGCCGAGCCGGAAGGATTGTTGCGTTGCGGGCGAAAGGCCACGCTCGCGCAGATAGGCCCGTGCTCTAGCTCCTTCGGAGGCGTGCAGCTTCTCCTCGAAGAACCGCGTCGCCAGTTCCATGACATCGTGCAAAGTGGCGCGCTGCTTTTCACGGCGTTCTTCCTCTACGTCGCGCGCAGGAAGTGGCACGCCTGCCAGTTCCGCGATGCGCTCGACCGCCTCGGGAAAGCTCAGCCCGTCCAGTTCGGTGAGGAAGCGGAAATGATCTCCGGACACCCCGCAACCGAAGCAATGGTAGCGGCCCTTCTTGTCTTCGCAGTGAAAACTCGGGCTCTTCTCGCCATGAAACGGGCAGCAGGCCCACCAGTCGCCCTTTGGCGCATTGGTCTTGCGGCGATCCCAGGACACACGCGTCCCAATCACCGATGAAATCGGCACGCGATCACGTATCTCGTCTAGGAAGCTTGGGGAAAAGCGCATCGGGTTCCAACGTTGGTTGGTCTCAATATAGGCGCTCCGTCGTCTCAGCGCGAATGCGAAAGCACCATCGTGCCCGCTTTTCACACCCTCCGCGACAAGCCGCATATCGGGCTCTCGATGCTCTCCCGGCCGCTGGTCGAAGGCTCAATTGGAAGTTGGCTGTTGCCCAGCGCGCCCGTCCATGTTCGAAGGCGGGTCAGATCCTCCGGACAGCTTCGATGTCACCTTCCCTCATTGCTCTATTCATTGCCGCCTTCGCCTTCGGCACGACCGAATTCGTGATTGCAGGCATTCTGCCAAACGTCGCGGAGGGGCTGGACGTCTCCATTCCGACAGCCGGCTATCTCGTCTCCGGCTACGCAATCGGCATCGCGATCGGAGGCCCGTTGATGACGATGGCGACCGCGCGCATGGCGCGCAAGACGCTCATCATGGGGCTTCTCACGGTGTTCATGATTGGACAGGCGGCCTGCGCGCTCGCTCCCGATTTCGCCTCTATGCTGATTATCCGGGCTGTCATAGCTGTCGTCCATGGCGCCTATTTCGGCGTGGCCATGGTTGTTGCGGTCAGCCTGGTGCGTGAAGAAAGACGCAGCATGGCGGTCGCGGTCATACTCGCCGGCCTGACCGTGTCGAATGTCATCGGTGTCCCCATCGGTGCGGCTATCGGCACGATCTGGGGATGGCGCGCGACCTTCTGGGCGATGTTGGCGCTCGGCGTCATTGCATCACTAGCGCTGCTTTTCATGCTGCCTGCCGACACGGCAACCGGTACGCGACCCACCGGCTTTATCCGCGAGGTGAGCGTTTTGCGCCGCCAACAGGTGTGGACGTCACTGATCGTGATGCTGATGCTCATGCTGTGCCAATATGTGCCATACACGTACATTGCGCCACTGCTGCATGAGGTGACCGGGCTCGACGACGCGCAGATACCGTGGGTCTTGTTGATGAACGGTCTTGGCGCAACGTTCGGCGTCTTTGCCGGCGGCCGGCTGGCGGATTGGAAGCTGATGCCATCGCTCATCACGCTTCTGGCGCTCCAGGCACTGGTCATGACTGCCATGTTCATAGTCGCGCCCTACCCCGTTCCAATGATTATCGCGGTAACGCTCTGGGGCGCGCTGAACTTCGCCATAGGGACACCCATTCAGTCGCGCATCCTCGGCTGGACGGCAGACGCGCCCAACCTCGCCTCATCGCTGATACCTTCCGGTTTCAATCTCGGCATCGCCATTGCCGCTTTCGTCGGCGCGAGCCTTCTCAACAACGGCTTTGGCTATGCCAGTCTACCCGTGCTTGGCATCGCCGCCATGGCCGTGGCCACTTTCGTCGCGGCCTTGTCCTACGCATGGGAGCAGCGAAGCGGCATGAAGCCTCCGCGTCGAAGGACCGAGGAACTCAGCGCCCTCAGCTGAAAAACGTATCATATTACAAAGAGGCGGGGGGGCGCTTGGGCCGGCCCCCCAGTGAGGTGAGGGGGTTTTTTTTACGGCCGGGGATAAGGCCGG
>JAMLJA010000010.1 GCA_023953905.1 Rhizobiaceae bacterium
GATCTTCATATTCCCTCCTCACAGGGCGTGGCTATGTCGAGTTAAATAGACTGATTTGCTATAAAACCCTGTTCCTGCAAAATCCAATAAGCCTACTTGTTTAAAAAATCAAACTACCTTATCGTGCAAAGCATCTGACGAAAGAGTTTCCCAACATGCCGATTGACAAGACCCTTCGCCACCAGATCCTAGCCGGGATCGAGAGATTCGCCGCCGACCGCGTCGCTCCCCTTGCCGCCGAAATCGACGCGTCCGACACCTTCCCATACGATCTTTACCGCGAGGCGGCAGGCCTGGGCGTGTTTGGCCTGTGGGTTCCGGAAGAGTATGGCGGCATCGGACCCGACATGGTCACGCCGCTCCTCATCTCCGACATTATCGCCCGGGTCAGCCCGTCCTTCGCGTTGATTTTCTCCAACTGCGGCGATGCGGTAACGCCCATCGTCAATTTTGGCACTGCGGAGCAGAAGGCGCGCTTCCTGCCGGACATAGCTTCAGGCAAGATCATTCCGTGCTTTGCGCTGACAGAGCCCGGCGCGGGATCCGACGCGGGTTCGATCGTCACTAGGGCGACGGCTGTCGACGGCGGTTACAGGATCAGCGGCCGCAAGATGTGGATCACGAATGGAGGCGTCGGCGACCTGTTCACCGTCTTTGCCAAGACCGACCCTGATGCGGGCAACAAGGGCATCTCGGCCTTCATCGTCGAGCGCGGGGCGCAGGGCTTTACCATTGGCCGCAACGAGGACCTGATCGGACTGCGCGGATGCCCGACCACCGAGCTGATCTTCGAGGACGTATTCGTCTCCGAGGACCGCATGCTTGGCGAAAGGAATCGCGGTTTCAAGATCGCGATGTCGACGCTAGACGAGGCGCGGCTCAATTGTTCAGCGATGGCGCTTGGCTCCGCGACCGGTGCACTGCAATGCGCGATCGACTACGCCAAGCAGCGTAACCAGTTCGGCAAGCCGATCATCGAGCATCAGGGGTTGGCATTCCTGCTTGCCGAATGCGCGTCGCGTCTTACGGGTTCGCGTGCCATCTGGCAGCGCGCGATGAGCGCGCTGGAACATGAACGCAGCCGCGAGGCCAGCACCCTGGCCGCGATGGCAAAGCTGCTTTGCACCGAAACGGCAATGCGGGTCACCACCGAATGCGTGCAGGCGATGGGCGCCAATGGCCTGTCGAAAGCCTATCCGGTGGAACGCTTCATGCGCGACTGCAAGCCGTTCGAGGTTTTTGACGGGACCAGCCAGATCCAGAAGCTTCTGATCGGCCGGCACCTCGAGAAATACGGCCTGCCGGAGATTTCACCGGCTGAGATCGCTGCGCTGGGTGTCGCGGCAGAATAATTTCGGAGAGAGAAATGACGCATGGAACAGTGTTTGCCACCGGCGCCGCCGGTGGTATCGGAGAAGCTACGGTCGCGCGCCTGCTGAGCGACGGCTACACCGTCGTGGCGACGGACATCAGTCATGATGCATTGGAGGTGCTGGCCAAGCGGCACGCCGGCCAAAAGCTCCACACGGTGCAGGCCGATCTGACCGACGAGGCGGCTGCCCGCAATGCCGTGCGCGAAGGACGCCGCATGGCAGGACAGATCGACTATCTGGTCAACGTGATCGGGTGGTTCGGGACGCAGCCATTCGTGCGCGAGGACTCGGCCTACTGGCGCAAGACGATCGCAATCAACTTCGAGGCGTTGCTCTACGTCACGCACGAGATTCTGCCGGAGATGATCGAGCGCAAAAAGGGCAAGATCATCAACGTCACGTCGGATGCCGGCAAGGTCGGCCAGAGCGGTGAAGCCGTTTACTCTGGCATGAAGGGGGCGGTCATCGCATGGTCGAAGAGTCTGGCGCGCGAGAATGCGCGCTATGGGCTGAACATAAACTGTACCGCGCCTGGCCCGACGGAAACGGCGCTGGAACTGGCGCAAGACCCCGACGTGATAGCCCGTGTCGTCAAGGCCATCCCATTCCGCCGCTTCGCCAAGCCGTCCGACCAGGCCGCGATGATCTCGTTCCTGTGCGGGCCGGATTCCGATTTCATTACAGGGCAGGTCTACAGCGTCAGCGGCGGTCTGACGATGATCTGATCTCGGCTCAAGAAGAAACTGGAGAACGCGCACCGTGACCGTCGCGATTGACTTCTTATGCAACCATTTCACTGCCGACAGCATCGCCAAGAACTACCTCCACAATGAGGAGGAAGCGGCGCGTTTCGCTCAGATCGGCCTTACCGACAATCTCGTCGGCAACGATCCCGAGATATTCCTCGCGCAGATGACCCGGATCGGGGTCGAGAAACTGTTGGTGCCTTCGATCGTAACGTGGTCGTACTGGCGCAGCGAGCCGGTCGAACACACCACGCCGGAGGAGGTAATCGAAATCCGGAAGGCCGCACCCGACAGAATATTCGGTCTGTATGGCGTCGATGTTCGAAAGCGGATGGCCGGTGTGCGCGAGTTGGAAAGGCTGGTGCGCGAACATGATTTTCGCGGCATCCACATTCACCCGCATGGATTCGGCTTCCCCCCCGACCACGCCTATTATTTCCCCTTCTACGCGAAATGCGAGGAGCTGGGCGTGGCCGTGGTCATCTCGATGGGGCATACCGTCGACCTCATGCCGATCGAAAACGGGAAGCCGATCCATCTCGACAAGATCGCGCTTTATTTTCCGGACCTCAAGATTGTGTGCGCGCACACTGGCTGGCCTTGGGTCGAGGAGGCTATCGCACTCGCGTGGAAACACCCAAACGTCTTCATCGGAACCTCGGCCTACAAGCCAAAGAACTGGTCGCCGCAACTGGTGAAGTTCATAGATTCCTGGGGACGCGGCAAGGTGATGTGGGGAACCGACTTCCCCCTGATTATGCAGAAGGAATCGATCGCGCAGGTGAAGGCGCTGGGACTGAAGCCGGAATCGGAAGCGGCCCTGCTTCATGGCACGGCGCGGAAAGTTTTCGGGCTCTGAGCGGCGTACCACAGGAACGGGAATTCGACATATGACTGAAGAACACGGGCTGGAAGTCACCATTGGCAACGGTGTCGCGAAGCTGATGATCAAGCGGGAGCGTCGGCGCAATGCGCTCGACGATGCGACGATGGAGGCGCTGCGCGCCGCTTTGGTGAAAACCAAGCGGGAGGGTGTCGGCGCGGTCGTCCTGTGCGGCGAGGGCACAAAAGCCTTTTGCGCGGGATCAGACCTCAAGGAGATGGCGACCCAGACATATGATGAGCGCCTCGCCCACACCGAACTCGGCCAAGAGATCGGCGATCTGATCGAGGCGCATCCCGCCCCGGTAATCGCCGCCATCGAGGGCTATTGCCTGGGTGGCGGGCTTGAGATCGCATCGGCATGTGACTATCGCATCGCCGGTCGCAGCGCGACGCTCGGATTGCCTGAAGTGGCCATCAATGCCCTGCCATCCTGGGGCGGAACGGTTCGCATTCCGCGCATTGTGGGTGTCGGCAGGGCGCGAGAGCTGATCATGTTCGGGCGAACGGTGAATGGCGAGGAGGCCGTGCAATGGGGTCTGGTCGCGCGGGCGGTTGCCGACGGCACAGCGGTGGATGAGGCGGTCGCGATGGCGGAAGACATCGCCAAGAATCATGACAGGCGCACGGTTTCCATCGCAAAGCATCTCATCAGCTTCGGCTACGGCATCCCGGCGCGC
Organism: Rhizobiaceae bacterium; assembly: GCA_023953905.1. Classification (GTDB taxonomy): domain Bacteria; phylum Pseudomonadota; class Alphaproteobacteria; order Rhizobiales; family Rhizobiaceae; genus Arvimicrobium. The sequence goes on from JAMLJA010000010.1 coordinate 3,682, forward strand.
AGCGGCCGCCATCTCGAATATCTGGCCGATATGAACCAACTCGGCAGCGAGGCCGTGGAGAACGCCGTCGCGAAGTACAAGAGCTGACCGGCGGGAGCAGGAGACAGAAATTGAAGGCGAATATTTCCGCAATCGCGAGAGATGGCGGCAGCCACAAGCTTGAAGCGCTCCTGGCGCCGCGATCGATCGCGGTTGTCGGGGCCTCTCCACGCGCCGATACGCCGGGCTTCGACACGCTAGCGCAGTTGAGGCGTATCGGATACTCCGGCAAGATCATCCCCGTTAATCCAAGATATGACGATATCGTTGGGATCCCCTGCGTTCCCGACCTTGGCGCACTGGCCGAGGCACCGGATCTCGCCATCATCGCGGTCAACAACGAGATCGTTGAAAACACCGTCAAGGAGGCCGCCGCGCGTGGAGTGAAGGCAGCAACGATATTCGCGAGCTGCTATCTGGAGGACGACGGCGCACCGAAGCTCGTGGACAGGTTGGCGGCCACGGCGCGCGCCAACGGCATGGACATATGTGGCGCCAACTGCATGGGTTTCTACAATATGACCCAGCGTGTGGCGGCGAGCTGGTTTCCGATCGAGGAACTGCAGGCCGGCCGCATCGCCTTCGTCAGCCATTCGGGTGCGGTGTTCGCCGCCTTCATGGGTCTAGACCGCCGCCTGGGTTTCAGTCTTGCCGTTTCCGCGGGCCAGGAACTGACGACGACCGTGGCCGACTATCTGGACTATGCGCTGGATCTCGATGAAACGCGTGTCGCGGCGCTCTTCCTGGAAACCGTGCGTGATCCGCTCGGTTTTGCCGCAGCGCTCGAAAAGGCGCGAGAGAGAGATGTTCCGGTGGTGGTTTTGAAGGTCGGCCGCACGAGCCAGAGCGCCAGACTGGCCGAAAGCCATTCGGGCGCCATTGCCGGCAACGACGCGGCCTATCAGGCACTTTTCGATCGCCATGGCGTCATTCGCGTTCGCGATGTGGACGAGCTTGCGGCGACGGCGACCTTGCTCGGCGCGCCAAAGAACTATGTCGCCGGAGGTTTGGCGACGATCACCGATTCGGGCGGCGCGCGCGGATTGCTGATCGATCTTGCAGACGACGAGAACGTCCGGTTTGCCGAGATTGGGGAGCCGACGCGGAAGGTTCTAAGTGAGCGGCTCGATTACGGGCTCGAGGCGGTGAACCCCCTCGATGCTTGGGGAAGCGGCCGCGATTACGTCGACGTGTATCGCGACTGCCTGACCGCGCTCATGCGGGACCCCGACACCGGCATCGGCATGTTTCTGTTCGACATTGCGCTGGAGGATCACCTGTCGCACGGATTCGTCGACGCGTGCATTCAAGTATCTCAGGCAACGGACAAACCTCTGTTCGTGGCGACCAATTTCGGCAAGATGCCGAGAACGGCGCTCGCCAACCGGCTTCAGCAGGCGGATATTCCGGTGCTCGATGGCGTCGGCAACGCGCTGAAGGCCGTGCGCAACCTCGTTGCCTGGCGCGGATCGAGAGCAGATCGTGTTGCTGCACCTGATGTGTGCGTTGCGGCAGCCGCGGTCCAGCATTGGCGGAGTAGGATCGGTGCCTCGACAGCGGACGTGTTCGACGAGGCGACCGGATACCGTCTCCTTTCCGACTGGAACATTCCCACGCTGCGCCATGAAGCCGTGGATAGCGCGCAGGCGTTGAGCGAGGCATTGGAGGGCATGTCGCTGCCCGTGGTCCTGAAGACGGCAGCACCCGGCGTCCTGCACAAGTCAGATGTTGGCGGCGTATTCGTCGGGCTGAGAGATCGCGATGCAACCGAAGCGGCCTATTCGGACATAGCCTCACGGTTGGGGCCTCGGGCGCTTCTAGTCGAGATGGCACCGAAGGGCGTCGAACTTGTCGTCGGCGGCCTGGTCGATCCGCAGTTCGGCCCCATCGTCATGATAGGAGCGGGGGGCACTCTCGTAGAGATCGTCAAAGATGTCGCTTTCGTGATGGCACCTGCCTCACGGGATGAGATCGAGCGGGCGCTGGCCAGCCTGAAAACGGCTGTGCTGCTCGATGGCGTTCGGGGTGCGGCGGCAGTTGACCGGAACGCCCTCGTCGAAACGATCGAACGTTTCTCGCAACTCGTCGCGGACCTGTCGGACGTTGTTTCGAGCATCGAGATCAACCCGCTGCTGGCAACCGCAAGCGGACCCGTCGCGCTCGACGTTCTGGTCACGCCCAAGAAATGACGCGATCACCCCGGCCGTTGCGGCGCGCACCGCACGGCTGACCTCGCGCCTTGTGCCTCATTGCCGTTGCGCGATCTTCTCGGCAGTTCCTCGATAGGTGACAGCAAAAGAGTTTCACCCGAAGCGCGTTAGGCGGTCCTGGCAAGGTATCCAGTCACCAACCGATCGTCATGAAGTCTTCTGGCTCGGCCGTTGGTATTCCCGGCCCTGCCTTTCTGTCACGGCGATTGCAGATGACAGAACCAGGTCTGGACCCTTGGCGCTGCGTGGACGCAGGGCCATTCTGGTTCTGGTGGGCGGGTTGCTCGTGGAGATCGGGCGCCAACGAAGTCGACCCCGGAGCGGGCGCCCAGGTCTTGTCCAGAAACTTCCGCTCAGAGCAATAAGGATGCTGCTGCATCTGCTCCTGACGCAAGGAGATCCATTCTTCGCAGGCGCGGATCAGAGTGAGGGAGCAACCCCTTCGCTGACGGGTTGCCTATGCGCCGAAATAGGCGCGGCGCAGGGTGTCCGATGCCGAGATATCACGGGCATCGCCGCTCGCGACGACCCGGCCCGATTCCATGATGTAGGCGCGATCGGCCACACCAAGGGCTATCTCCGCGTTCTGCTCGACCAGCACCACCGTCAGGCCACGTTTGCGAATTTCGCTTATCAGCGCGCCGACTTCCTTGCTCATGAGCGGTGACAAGCCGAGAGTGGGTTCGTCGAGCATGAGGATCGAGGGGCCAGACATCATCGCTCGCGCGATCGCAAGCATCTGCTGCTGTCCGCCGCTGAGTGTCCCGGCCAATTGATCGCGACGTTCCTGCAATATCGGAAAGAACCGCATCACATCCGCCAGTCTCTCTTCCACGACGGATCGGTCGCTTACGGTGAAGGCGCCGACGAACAGGTTCTCCCGCACCGTCATGCTGGCGAACACCCTTCGGCCTTCCGGCGAATGAGCGAGGCCCAGTTTGACAAGCTTCGCGGGAGACAGCCGTGCAGCGTCCTCGCCACAAACCATGACGTGTCCCGTGGTTGGGCGAAGCAGGCCGCTGATCACCTTCAGGCAGGTCGATTTGCCCGCGCCATTCGCGCCGACGATGGAGACCGTTTCGCCTCGGTACACTTCCAGCGATACGCGTTCGAGCGCCTGTGCCTGGCCATAATGGGCATCCACATTGTCGAGCCGGATGACGACCTCGCGCTCCGTTTGGTTATCAACCAAGATAAATCTCCCGAACCAGAGAATTGGACTGGATCTCGGCCGGCGTGCCGGTCGCGATGATCTGGCCGAAGTTCAACGTAACGATCCGGTCGCACAGCCCCATGACTGCAGGCATACGATGTTCCACGATGAGGATCGTGATGGAGCGCGTCGCCTTCATGCGCTGCAGGATCTTGACCATGTGCTCGACTTCCGCGCCCGTCATGCCGGCCATCGGTTCGTCAAGACACAGGACGCGCGGATCTCCGGCAACGCCGACGGCCAATCCAACCAGCTTCTTTGTCCCGTATGGAAGAGAACCGGCGGAGAGTTTGGCGACCGCGCCGAGATCGAAGCGCTCGATAATCTCATTCGCCTTGGCGACATCTTCCGACGCCCAACTGCGCGGCGTGACCATGGTTTCATAAAGCGAAGCGGGTCTGCTGGCCCACACGCCAATCAGTATGTTCTCGAAAACCGTCATGTCTTCGAACACGACGGTGGACTGGAACGTCCTTATCAGCCCCTTGTTCACGATTGCCGCCGGGGAGAGATTGTCCAGCCGCTCGCCATCGATCAGGATCTGCCCGCCCTTGGGCTTGAGAAATCCGCTGAGCAGATTGAAGAGCGTGGTCTTGCCGGCACCGTTGGGACCGATGACGCCAAGCACTTCCCCGGGTTCCGCCTGGAACGCGATGTTCTGCGCAGTCTTGACGCCGCCGAAATTGTGGCACAGGCCGCGCACCTCGAGCCGTGCGGGCGCGCGTTTGCCGGTGAAGTCGAGCGGAGTCACGCCATTGTCCGTAGACGGCCCGGCCAGTTCGGGGGCCGGCGTCTCCTTGAAGCGGCGGGGAATGCGCTTCACCACGCTGAGAATGCCTTTCGGCGCGACGAACACGATGATCGCGAAGCTTGCCGTTATGAGAAGCGGGGTGAAGCGCTCCGACCAGTTGAACAGGACAGGCGTGAGCGTGATGTACATCGCTCCGATCACCGGCCCCAGAAAATGATTGGCGCCACCGATCACCGAATAGCTCAGAATGAAGACAGATACCCAAAGAGTGAAGGCGGAGGGCGCGACGAAACCGATATAGCTCGCATAGAAGCCGCCCATCAGGCCGGCTACCCCCGCGCCGACAACGAATGCCAGCACCATGTTGAAGCCGGGATTGATGCCGGTCGCCTCGGCAAGCTTCGGCGTTTGTCCGAGCGCCCGCAATTGCAATCCCCAACGGGCCCGGTCAAGCGCCAGGAATGCGACGAGTGCTATGGCGAGCAGGACGATCGATGCCCAGTAGTAAGTACCGAGATCCGGGATGCCCGCGAGCTTGGGAATGCCGATGATCCCTGAACTTCCGTTAGTCACTGACTTCCAGCTATGGAGCACGGAACCAACGACCACCACGAAGCCAAATGACACGACCAGAAAGTAGGGTCCGCGTGTGCGCAGCGCCGGTGGGCCGACGATCGCCGCCATGGCCACGCAGGCCACTGCCGCCGCAATCAGCGCAAGCCAGGAAAATAGCCCCGCCGACGTCGTGGACAACGCAAAGACATAGGCGCCAATTCCATAGAACGCCGCGTGCGCGAAGGACGCCTGCCCCGCCAGCATGAGCAGCCTGTGGCTGAGGCCGAGGACGATCGCGAACACCGTCAGGATCGCGACGTGGATCATGTAGGGACCCGCGAAGGAGACGGATACCACCGCGATGGTCAACGCCACCGCTGCAAGTGCTGCAGTCAGTTTCGATTTCATCGAACGATCGCGCTTCATGATTTCCTCCCGAACAGACCCTCGGGCAGAACCAACAGGATCAGAATGGTCGCGGCGAAAACGATCCCAAGCGTGATCTGTGGCGACCAGAACGTTGTGATGACGCTCTGCAGCATCCCCAGCACCATTGCAGCGGCTAGCGCACCACCGACACTGCCCACGCCGCCAAGAATGATCGCCACAAAGGCGAGGAGCAGCGGGGCGGTTCCCATGTCCGGCAACGCGAGTTGCATAGGCACAATCAACGCTCCGGCGATGCCGGCAAGCGCGGCGCCGGCTGCGAACACCAGCATCGATATCGTATGCGGCTCTATCCCCTGAAGGCGTGCCGCGTAAGGATCCTGCTGAACCGCGCGGATCGCCCGTCCGTAACGCGAGTAGCGGATGAAAAAGCTGAGCGCCCCAATCAGGGTGAACGCGACGACGACAACGAACAGCCGGTGCTTATTGATGATGAGGTCGCCCAAGCGAAAGACGCCGGAAAACGGCGTCTCCACGGAACGCGGACTCCCGCCGAGAATCGCCCACATGGCGGCCTCAAGGAACAGCGCAAGCGCGATGGCGAAGACCGCACCCTCCAGGACAAGGTTTTCAAACCGCCGAAACCCGAAGCGTTCGAGCAGAAGCCCAAACAAGCCGACCAGCAATGCGGCGGCCACAACCGCGGAGAGATAATCGAGCCCCACGGACTGCGTCGCGAAATGCGCAACGAGCGCGCCCAGCGCAAACATGATGCCGTGAACGAAGTTGACGATTCCAAGTATACTAAAGATCAGCGTCAGGCCGATGCTCATCAATGCGATGGTCGCACCAGCGGTTATTCCGTTAAACACTACTTGGACGATGAACATCCGCGCCCTTTCAAACATTGCGTTTCAGCGCCCGACGTCGACAGGGAAGCCGGCGGTGACGCGGTACCGCGCCGCTGGAAACGAGGAGAACAAACCCACGGCGAAGGCTTTCGCCCCGCCGTGGCGTTTTCGGTGCGTCCTAGTTCTTGAGGTCGAAAACCTTGGAGAAAACGACATTGCCGTCGCGATACTCGCTGACGAGGGCAACCGGCACCGGCGCGACCAGCACATGCGCGGGCAGGTCGGTACCGGCCGGCGAGTGGAAGTTGACCTTGCCTGACAGGCCTTCCACGCTGATGGTGCGGAGCGCATCGCGGACCGCATCCGGGTCCAGCGACCCGGCGCTTTCGATCGCGCCCTTCAGCAGCAGCAGCGAATCGTAGGAGGAACTGACCCAGGCCTGGACGTTACCGCCAGTCTTTCTGTTCATCTCGTCGATCCAGCGCTGGCCGGCGACGGTCGGCTGGAGGAAATAGGCAGGCGCGGCGATAGAGCCGACTGTATTTTCCAACACACCCGCCTTTTTCAGCGCTCCGGTATCCATGGTCGAGGAGAACACGAATTTGCCGCTGTAGCCGTTCTCAAGCGCCTGCTTGATGAGAAGCGCATACTGCGCCCCCGGCATGGCCGCGAGTTCGATGTAATCCGGCTCCTGCATCATGATCCTTGTGATGATCGGGTAGAAGTCGGTCACGTCGCGCGGAATGAACATCTGCTCGATGTCGAGGCCGAGTTCACGCCCCTGCGCGAGGATGCCTTCCGAGATGGAATGACCGGACTCATCATCGGGAAAGAACTGGACGATGCGCGCGCCGGAATCCGTTTGGCTGATATAGGTGTGGTTCGCGCGGGCGTTCGCGGCGACGCTGAACACGATCTTGAAGGCATAATTGGTGTCATGCTTCAGCCAGTGATTGCCTTCCGCCTGACCAAACGCCAAAACCTTCTCCGGCTCGGTGATTGTCATCACGGCAGCCATCGGCGCACCGCCAAGCACTTCGAGAAACTTGACGCCATCCTGGGATACGGCCTGGCGCGCCGCCGTGACCGCCTTGGTCGTATCATAGCCGTGGTCGTAGGCGACGACATTGAGTTTATAGGTCTTGTCGCCGACCTTGATGCCGCCCTGGCTGTTTATGTCGTCCGCCGCGATCTCCACGCTGGCCAGTTCCGCCTGCCCCCACGCTGCTGCGGGACCGCTAAGCGCAGTCATGACTCCGAATTTTATCGAATCCTCGGCACTGGAAGCGGTAATGCCGACGCCCAAGAACCCCATGGTTGTGAGCGCTGCCCTCGCGAAACGACCGAACTGTTGTGGTAATCTTGTCATGCTCTATTCTCCCCTTTTTCTGCTCATCCTCGAATGCCGCGCTCCTTAGACGGCAGTAGAGGAAAGATCTTATAATGTTTATTATTATAAACATTATTTTGATCGTTCAACAAGTTAAAATGGATAACTTTGTCGCTCGGCGATTTTTTTTGACGTTTCCCTGTCGTTCAACCGAGCAGATCAAACAGGAAAGCCGGCGCTGCCGAACGCTCCCTTTTCGAAAGGCGCATTCGCGTCAGCTCGCTTCACCCACCAGCATCCCCTCCGTTTGAAGGGACGCCCGCGAGGGAGATTGGGTTGGCCTTAACCGTGCTGCGTCGTTTAGAATACGCCAATTGACAAACCCGAACGACAAGGCTCCCTTTGCCGAATTACGAAGGCAGGACATCCATCGTTTCGAAGGCGGACAACACATTTTCTGTCATCTTCGATACGTTGTTGTCATAGCCGTTCCAGGACAGGCTCGCGCACCAGGTAATAGAGGACGAAGCGAACATGCCTCCGTTGTTCGCGGTATGGAAAAAGGTGATGTCCCCGCGAACATCGGGGTGCTCCTCGCCGTTCATGCCGCTGCGAGAGACCCGTAATTCTTCCGTTGCGAGCTGATAGTTACGAGTGTGCTCGAATGAAGATGCTATGAGCAAGGTGTGCGGCGGTGTACCTATCGCCAGGTCGTACATGTCCACTTCGAAACCTGCGGCACCGCCTCCCGTCAGTCCAAAGTCGCCGATCTTCTCTTCGGGAGAGATTCCCGCCATGATCCAGGATGCCTCGGTCGCACTCGCGTCCTTCATCTGAACGAAGTAGGTCGAAGAATCGAAACCGAAGGCTGATATCCCGACACCCCAAACCTTCTGAGATGCACGCGCGCGATGCCGCCAGAGACCGCCACGTTCCCCCGACGTGCTGTGATGGAACTCGCCTGGCGTCGCCTGGACCCGCGTCGTGCCGGATTCACCCTTGCGCACCTCCATGACCCAAGGCTTCTCCGGATGGAATGAAACCACCCAGTACATGCCATTGCCACCGAGATACATTCCACGCCCACCGTCGGCGAGGTAGTCTTCCCACGCGTCGATCATCTCTCCCGAATAGTATTCGGGGTGTGATCCGGTCACGACGACCTTGTAGCGCTTGAGAAGGTTTACGCCCTCCACATGCAGGTCATGATCGGTGGCGACGTCAAACTGAAAGTTCTTGGCGTGAAGCCAATCGACAAGATGAAGGTCAGCCGAGAAGCCCCATGGTCCGCCGAACTCGCGATGCCGGCTCATGGGTCGCATGTTCGAGATCGGCCTCCGCCAGGAAGTGTACTTCGTGCTGCGGCCGTCGACATGTGTTTCGTAGACTGAGAGACCGTAGTCCTGGAAGTTGACGTTCATCTCGACGTCGAAGTCGTGGAGAACATATGGCCTTCCGGACGCGCCCTGTCGGCTGGGAAGGGCTGGGACGATCTGCCAGTTGGCGTAGGCGGCATAGCTGGCAGTTGGAATGAGAAGCAGGATCTTTGCGGTCGCCGTTCCCCTCGGCGGCAGGACGAAAAATGGGATATGGTCGACATTGTCGCCCTGGATGACGCGCAACGCATAGCAACCACTCGTCAGGGAATCGGGCACGGTGAGTGTAACGCTGACCGGCCAACGGCAATCGTCGAGCGCGTCCTCATTGAATGCGATGGCGCCGTATTGTTGCGGCGCATGGATGAAATGCTCCTCCGTTCCATCCCAGTTCCACCCAGTACACGCCCGTTCCGGCTGATTGACGCACTGGCCATGCAGTCCATGCGGTGAAAGGTCGGCGACATGGTCGGTACCTATGCCGCTTGGCCCGATCCCGACCGAGAAGTCCCAGGCGGCAACGGGGCCACCGGAGCGATCACCCTTCGCCAGCGCCGCACGCTCGCCAGCCGTAAGCGCCCGCGAATAAATCGTCGGGCTGTCGAGCTTGCCGTTAAAACACGCATTGACCCAGAGCGTGTCCGACGCCTGGTCCTCGGCGAGTCCGCCAATGACGATGGTCGGGCTGGCGGCGGAAGGAACTATCTGGCTCGGACTGGTTCCGGAGAAGTTGGTGTCGAGCGGCACTACGGGGCCGAAACGGCTGTTGACCCGATTCAGCGCCACCTTCTGCCATAGACCAATGTAGCCCTGATTGCCGTCCAGGACTGCGCTCACCGAATACCAGATGCCGGGGAAAAGGCGCCGCTGACTGCGGATGACATCAGTTTTGCCGCTGCCGTCACCAACGACAAAATGGACGTAGCCGCTCTCGACGTAAATTGCCCATCCCGCCTTCTGCTGTTCGCTCCATCGGGAGACAAGGCCTTGCCGCTTGTCTGCTCCCGTCGTGACCTGAACAAAGCAGTGCACCGTCAGGCTTCGGCCTGCGCACAATCCCTTCGGGTCCGGCACGGCGACATAGCTGCCTATCTGCGTGCGTTCACGGCGGACCGGATACTCACCGTTGACCACACAGTCGACAACCTCTTCCCGAAAGCCAGGGCCGCTCGGGCTGGTGTCGCCATGGATCAGTCGGACGACGTCGGCGCGCATCGACCCCTCGGTGTCAGCCGATACGTGAAAGGTCATGATCTCGCCCGGCGCAGCGCTTGGCTTGTCGGAGTAACCCCTGATGCCCGCCCGGTTCATCGTCGCCGGATTGTAGTGCCTCGTCATCCTGCATCCCCTCTCAACAGCGCAATTCTGTGCATCAGCACCGCGAAGCCGGCTTCGGCCTCGCTGGCGTAAACCTTGTCGCTCTCAATCGTCGGCGGCTTGCCGCGCGCTGTCAGGATAGAGATGCGGTACTTTTTCCACGGCTCTTCAGCGTAAATGTAGTATTTGCCGAGCACGGGATGGGTGCGCAGGTAGTTTTGAAACTTCTCCAGCGCGATGCTCTGATGCCCCTTCCCGCTCAGGGGATTGTCGCGATATTCCTCAATGATCCCCGGATTATCTTCGAGAAGTTTGAGGGCCCAGTTCGCCTTCTCGCGATCGAAGAATTCGAGCCAATCGCCTTTCCTATCGCGATGGTCTCGTGGATCGCTGAGCCGCCTGCAACCGTCCTTGCCTTCGTCTGCAACGCGCCGTCTCCCCTCCTGCACGGTCATTTGTCCCCCTTTTCGAAATCGTTCATCTGCCCATTCCAAACGGCTGGAAGCCAATGCTTGCATCGGTCAAAGCGAATAGTCTAGTATCAATTGATCATCTATTGATATCATTAATGCATCAATTAAGAGATGTGAAAATGAAACCAACTATAAGACAGCTCCAGATATTCTGTACGATTGTCGATCAGTTAAGTTTTCGACGAAGCTCCGAGCTATTGAACACATCACAACCGGGATTGACCCGCTCTATTAAGGAATTAGAGCAGTCCATCGGAACGGAACTTCTGTTCAGAACAACACGCACGATTAGGCCCACGCCAGCGGGCCGAGAACTTTACAAACGCGGAAAACTCATCTTGCAGGATCTTGGCGACGCGGTGAACGCCACACGAGACGTCGCCTCGGGAAGAGCAGGAAGCCTGACGATTTCATATATTGATTTTGCCCTGATCGGGCCCATGCCGCGGATCCTGAGTTCATTCCGCAGCGCGCACCCGAATGTCGAACTCATCGTGCGCTACATGGTCACGAATGACCAGATTCCGGATCTGATACGAGGAAAGGTGGACATCGGATTTGTCTTCGGAGAACCAAAGATAGAGGGTCTGACAACGCGGCGGCTTGTGTCCGAAGGTCTCGTTGCAATCGTGCCCGATGGCCACCGGTTGAAAGGCCGCGGGAAAATCCGCCTTGCCGAACTTGCCGAGGAAACCTTCGTGCTCGGAGATGCGCGTTGGGCGCGCTTCAATCAGATATTTCTTAGTTGCTGCCACGAAAGCGGCTTTTCGCCATCCGTCTCGCAGACCGCTTATACCCGAGACGAACTCATCTCCTTCGTGCTTGCAGGCAATGGCATCGCGATCTATCCGGAATGCATCGTGAATACGCCGCGGACCGGCATCGAATATTTGACCATCGAGGACATTCACCGCTCCATAATAACCTCGGCTATATGGAGAGGTGAGAGCGAGAACGGTCTCGTCCGACGATTCATCGAATTCCTCTGACGCCAGACCATGTACGTTTGTTATCTTTGATCGGCTATTTCGACTTTCGAGAACTCGGTTCGCCCAGCGAGGCGACGCTCATCATCCGTCCAAATGCTCCTCGCAATCTCGCGAAGAATCCGTCGAAAGGCCTGAGAGGCGTCAGCTGGCGGTTGCGCCTCTACGGCTGAGATCCGCGATATGTATCCGATTGTCCGTCCAACGCTTGGCCTTATATTGGCTCCGCTCCAGCTCCCCCGGTGCGACGACATCGATTCTGAAGCGCAGCGCGATGCGGTTCTTGATTTCATCGGCAAGCCATGACGCCAGATTCTCACTCTGCTTGCCAACAAGTGGAACCTTCGGCATCACACGCACCACAGCCTCGTCAGCGCCATCGGCTTTTGTCGAAAGTACGACTTCATACTCATCAACCATGTCCGATGACAGCAGTATCTGCTCGATAGACTGCGGCCAGACGTTGATCCCCTTGATCCGGTACATGTTATCGAGCCGACTGATCGATCCGATCTCGATTCCCCGGAAATGCCGGCCGCATCGGCAGTAGGCACCGGGCCGATACGTCGCCAGATCCTTCATGCGGCAGCGAATGACGGGTGTATCCAGGTGATAGAGGCTCGTAATCACCACCTCTCCGCGTTCGCCGTCCTTTACATGCCGGCCCGTCGCGGGATCGATCACTTCCAGAAGAACATGGGTGTCGATGTTGTGCAACATGCCCGCTCGCTCCGTCGTCCCCACTCCCTCCTCGCAGGTGAACATATGGTCGTTGCGGGCCTGAGTTGATCCGTATCGGTCATAAACCCGGGCACTCCATTCCTCTTCCAACCGATTGTACCATGAAAGCGAAGCGCCCTCTCCACCACAGAAGAGCGCCTCGACGCCCATGTCGCGCACCTCCCCATCGCAAACTGCAGCCAGATGCCAGAAATAGGAAGTCGTTCCGATCAGCGCCTTGGGTCGAAACCGCTCGATCAGCTTGAGTTTGCGATCCGCATCGTAATTGCCCGCCGGAAGCACGGTCAGACCGTAGTCATGAGCCCCGTGATACTCCAGCCTACCGCCGCCCAGCATTGTCAGGGGCAATGTGAGCAAGGCCTTGTCGCCGGATTTCAGGCCGGCCCAGCGTAGCATGTAAGCGTAGACTTCTGCGCTGCCCTGCAATTCACGCAGGGTCTGGGCGTGCAGTTCCTGCCCCTGCCCTGAAGTTCCGCTCGTTGTGAAAAGCATGAGTTGCTGCTGCTCGTCGAGCAGGTGCCTGAGACGCCTTCCGAACGGGGGTTCAGCCTCCTGATCTGAGATAAAGTCGGACTTCTCGACTGTCGGAACCTTGTTCGAGAAGTCTTCCAGACTTTCGATCGAATTCACATCGACACCGCGCTCACGCCAGATTCGAGAGTAGAACCCATTTGTTGAAGACACGTGCGCGAGAAGCGCTTTTAGGCGCCTGAACTGGATCTGTTCAAGCTGTTCAGGCGCCAGCCGCTCCGCGTCGTCGCGAACTACATTGGGGAGATCACGAGCCATTTGAAGATCCTGTTGCTTGACTCCACCTCAGAGCCTTGCTTGGTGCCGGCCACTAGAATTCTGAGATGGAGAGATCTGTTTATTATAGTGCGCCTGATACATAGCTAATATTGCAATTTCAAGGTATTTTTGATGCTATCGTTTATTAATATAAACACAATTTTTCTTAGGCCATGACCAAAGTTGAGATTCTGGCAATCGATAGACTACACTATTGGGGTGAGGTCTTCGCGCGAGAGAAGCGCCGCAGTGATGGACGCCGGGCCAGCGACAACTCTGACATCGACGAAAGCCAGAGTCGCCAAAAGCCAACAAAGGGCAGCGGCAAAGCCGAGATCGGCAGCAGCGGAGCGGCTATTTATTGGCCTGCAAATACCGATCCGCGCCACGACGACGCAACATCTCAAGGGCGATGATTGCGGCCGTGGCGACGACGATCAGGAAGTTTGCCACAACCGTTACAGTCGGACTCATCTGCTCGCGAATGCCGCTGAAAAGTTCCTGCGGCAAGGTGCGGACGCTCGGGCTCCCCAGGAAGAGGACCAGCACGATCTCGTCGAACGACGTCAGGAAGGCGAAAATCGCACCGGCGAGAATCCCCGGCAGGATGATTGGAAGCATGACATGCCTGATCGCCCTGCCGGGCGGCGCTCCGAGGCTCGCTGCCGCAAGCATCAAACGCTTGTCGAACACATCGAGGCTGGCGAGCACCGTGATGACGACAAAAGGCGCGGCTATGGTGATATGGCCGATGACGATGCTACTCATGGTGCCGCCGAGTCCAAGGCCGGCGTGGAAGATGAACATCGCTACCGCCGCAATCACGGCGGGCGTCACGATCGGCACGCTGACCACCGCGATCGCGAGGCCTCGCGCACGGGTGCTCATGCGCCAGATGCCGATTGCCGCCGCCGTGCCCAGCACGAGCGAGACCGAAGTGGTGATTGTCGCGATGACGAGGCTGTTCCAAAGTGCGTTGATCCAAATGGGATTCTTCAGCACGTCCTCATACCAGCGCAATGAATAACCCGGCGTCGGCAGCACGAGCAGCGTGCCCGACGTCAGCGACACGGGAACCAGCACCAGCAGCGGCAGAAGAAGGAACAGAAAGACCAGCGCCGCGAAAGAGCGGGCGAGCACGGTCCAGCTGCTATGTTCGCTCGAAATCATGTCACCTTCTTGATCATGGGGCTGACGACGCGCTGGCTCAGCGCAACGAGTATCAGCATGCCGCCCAGCAGCCACGCCGACAGGGCGGAGGCCAGAGACCAGTTGACCGACTGATTGGTGTAGAAAGCGATGAAGGTACTGACCATCTGATCGCTCGGGCCGCCGACCAGCGCCGGGGTGATGTAGTAGCCAATCGAAAGAATAAACACGATGAAGCCCCCTGCCCACACGCCGGACAGCGTAAGTGGGAAGACGACGCGAATGAAAGCGCTCGCCGGTGGCGCTCCGAGATTGCTAGCCGCCTGGAAATACGATTTCGGGATAGCGCGAATGGCGTTGATCAATGGCAGCACGAGGAATGGCAGCAGCACGTGCACCATGACAAGAATTACGCCAAAGCGATTGAAGATGAGTTGCAGGGGCGCGTCGACCACACCGAGCCACATCAAAAGACTGTTCAGCGGTCCGGTGCCCTGAAGAACGATCACCCATGCCGCCGTTCTGGCCAGAATCGAGAGCCAGAACGGCACGAGCAGAAGAAGCATCAGCCAGCCGGAGGCCCGCGGGCTCGCATTCGCAATGACCCAGGCAACAGGATAGCCGAGGCAGATGCAGATCAGGGTAACCGAAACCGCGATCACCAGCGTGCGCAGGAAGATTGGCACGAACAGTGCATCTTCACCTCGCTGCTCCATACCGTCGGCACCGCGCTGAATGTCGATGGCCGCCAGCAGGAACGTCGCAGTCAACGTGCCAGTTTCACGATGAATCAATTGCCACGTCGGCGGCTCGCCCCATTTGGGATCGGCGTTTATCAGGCCCTCCCTGGCGCGCTCCGGCGAGGCTGCGACCAGATCCCGTGAGGCGGCGGTCGCCTTGCGCACGACCGACCGCATGCCGGCCTCGAGAGAATTGAGCCGGCGTCCCAGGATAGCGGCAGACTGCGCGGAAGCGTTCAGATCCGAAACCAGTGCGGCGAAGACCGAATCGGGCGGAAGCCCCTCGCCGTCCCACTCCCTGAGCAAAACGGTTGTTGCGGGAATGGTGGCGGTGATCTCCTCGGTGCTCACGCCACGGAACAGAAAAGCGGCGATCGGATAGAAGTAGAACACCGCAAGGAACAACGCGAGCGGCGCGACCAGCAGAATGCTGGCCAAGCCTTTCGACATCAACATCCTGGCGAACACAGCCACGATCAACTCCAGGAGATGCGGCGACCGCGCAGGACGCCTATCTAAAACGATTCTCGGTGAGCCCGGATTATTTGGCGGCCCAAGCGTTGAAGCGCTCGGTCAAGCTGTCCAAGTTTTCGACCCAGAACTCGTCATCCACGGCAATGCCGTATTTCAGGCGCTCCGGGATCAGCGGCAGGTTCTCCTTGACCTCGGGCGTCAGATAATCGAGCGAGGCCTTGCTCGTCGAGCTGTAATATGTCCGATTGGTGTATTCGGCCTGCAGTTCCGGGTGCTCGTCGATGAATTTGATGTACTCCATCGCCTGAGCCGTATTCGGGCTGCCCTTCACGATAGCAAGCTGGTCCGTGACATAGGTGTACCCGGCCTGCCAGGCGATCTTGAAGTTCCGCTTGTCCGAAGCATTGACTGTCGCGATACGACCGTTCCAGGCATAGGTCATCACATACTCGCCCGCAGCCAGACGGCTCAGGAATTCAGCACCGGAGTTCCATAGCAGGATTTCGTCCTTGATCGTATCGAGCTTCGCGAATGCCCGGTCGACACCTTCCGGCGTGCGCAGGACCTTGTACACATCCGAAACCGGCACGCCATCGCCCATCAGTGCAACTTCCAGAGCGCCTTTCGGCGTGCTCCACAGGCCACGCTTGCCGGGAAACTTCGCCGTATCGAAGAAGTCTGCCCAGCTGGATGGCCCGTTGTCCGGAAACCTGTCGCCGTCATAGGCCAGAATGTTTCCCGCGGTGTAAAAACCGTAGCCGCAATCGCTGTGCACGTTGTCGGCATACTTGCTGCGGTCGATCTGGCTCCAGTCGATCTTCTCGAACAGTCCTTCCTCGCAGCCGATCACGGCTTCGGCAGATTCCTGATCCACGAGGTCCCAGGTTACATTGCCGGACTCCACCATGCTCCGTATCTTGGCGAGAACGGGGTTCTGGTCCTCCAGAACAGCCTTGCCAGTGGCCTTGGAGTAGGGCTCAAAAAAGGCGGCGCGCTGCGCCTCCTGCCCGACGCCGCCCCATGCCACAACCGTCAGGTCGCGGGCGGCCGCAGAACCGTTTCCCGCCATCAGGGCAGCCGCCGCAGCCGTCGCGGCCAGTAAAGTCTTTCTCATCATTCCACATTCCCCCATTTTTGCAGCAGCACGCTGCATCGTTTAATTTTCTAAACCATACCACCTATTGAACTACGAATCCATATCACGGCTATTTTTTTTAACGTCAACATCGCGCGGCAGCACATAACAATCCCTTCCGGACCACATTGCGGTCAGGTTCGACCCGCTCTTCAAATGTGAGCGCGATTGCTTGTTTGTTATTTTCGCCGCAATCTCGACTGAGTTGGCGAGTTTGCAGCGCAACCTAACATGATCGCCGAGATAGATTCGTTCGACAATCTCAACATTCAGACGGTTCGGCAATTCCGGGACCGGGTGATCCTGCGCAATGTTCTCGGGACGGAAAACGACAAATACGTCATCGCCGGGACGAAATTGGATGTCGGACACCGCATGCATGATCAGGCCATCGCAATCCACTTCGCAGACGCTCCCGCTTTGGGCACGCACGATCCCGCAAAGCTTGTTGTTGTCGCCTATGAAATCGGCAACGAATGCGTTGGCGGGCCGTTCGTAAATATCGACCGGCGATGCGATCTGCTGAATTCGACCATGAGCAAACACGGCCACGCGATCCGACATGGTCAACGCCTCGGACTGATCGTGGGTCACGTAAACCACGGTGATGCCAAGCCGCTCGTGCAAATGCTTGATCTCAAGCTGCATGTGTTCCCGCAACTGCCGATCGAGAGCACCAAGCGGCTCGTCCATCAGGACAAGGCGCGGGTTGAAAATCAACGCACGGGCAAGAGCGATGCGCTGCTGCTGGCCGCCCGAAAGCTGGCCGGGTCGGCGGTCAACAGTCTCATTCAGGCGGACGACTTCAAGTATCGCCTTCACCCGATCATCGCGTTCAGCCTTTCCCACCCCTCTCATCGTCAGTGGGAAGGCGAGATTCTGCCCCACTGTCATATGCGGAAACAGCGCATAGTTCTGAAACACCATTCCGATGTTGCGCTTGTAGGCCGGGACCCCAACGAGCGAAGCGCCATCGAGCTCGATCTCACCTCCGCTCGGTTGTTCAAAGCCAGCCAGCATCATGAGTGTGGTGGTCTTGCCGGAGCCTGAGGGGCCCAGTAGCGTCAGGAACTCGCCCTTGAAGATGTCAAGATTCAAGTCTGCCACGACCGGCACCCTGCCGTCATAACTCTTGTTGACGCGCCGGAAGCGCGACAGGATCGCAGCGCCGGAGTCCGCGGTTGCTACTTGTTGTGGCGAGGCTGACATCAGCGACGGATTGGTCATGCAGGTTCCCCCGTTGGCCAGACTGTTCCGGATCTCGGCGTGTCTATGCGAAAATCCGTCGCCCTCAGACGGAACAGGTCGCGGCCGACGCGTTGAGCCTGCGCCAGTGGATCAGAGGGGTCGCGCGAGACTTCCCCGCGCCGGTTGCCGACACCGGTGACGACAGCGACGAGCAGACCGTGTGTGTATCGGCAGAAATCAGATATCTGCTGGATGATGCCCACAGACATGCCATGGCTGCTCTCTTCTGAGGAAAGCAAAAGTACGTAGCGTTTTCCCGCCAGAGCCCGCACGACATCGTCGGCCCCCTTGTGGGCATGGCTGGTGTAGCAGACCAGTCTGTCAATAACGCACTTCATCTGCGCCGGGAGCCCATACCAGTAAATCGGCGCGGCGAAGACCACGGCATCCGCCGGCAGGATGTGCTCCGTGAGAAGTTCGCCGTAGCGGTCAGCGATGCTGCACTCCCCCTCAACGGTGCGACAGGTTCGACAATCGCGCAGAAATCCGCTGACGAAATCATCCACGAAATGGCTCTCTGTGATACTGCCTGCAGAGGATGAACCCTCGGCAAATGCCGCAGCCATGTGCGCCGAGTTTCCATCCCGGCGCGGACTGGCTATCAAACAGCAGACCCGTTCGCCGGCGCCCAAAGTCAGCCCCCTTTTCCCTTGAGGCCGAGCATATGTCTCGCCTCATCCGGCGAGGCGACCTCGCATCCGATTTCTCCAAGGATGCGGACTGCCTTTTCAACCTGCTGAGCATTGCTGTTCGCCAACTCACCAGCGCTGATAAACAGACTGTCCTCCAGACCGACACGGATATTTCCGCCGAGCATCGCGCTCGCCGCGGCAATGCGCATCTGAGCCTTGCCGCCAGCAAGTGCTGAGAACCGATAGCGGTCACCGAACAGGCGGTCTGCGGTGGATTTCATATGCACCAGTTCTTCGATCCCGGAACCGATGCCACCAAGAATGCCCATCACGAACTGGATGGCATAGGGAGCGCGTAGCAAGCCCTCCCTCTCGAAAAACGACAGCGTATAGAGATGGCCGACATCGTAGCACTCGAACTCGAACCGTGTTCCGAGCGGGCCGAGAAGCGAAATGGTGTCCTCGATGTCCTTGAAGGTGCTCTTGAAAACAAAGTCCCGGCTCTCGGCTATGTATGGTTTTTCCCACGCGTGCGTGAAGTCGGTGTATTTCTTGAGCAGAGGATGCATGGGGAAGTTCATCGACCCCATGTTGAGCGAACAGATTTCCGGCTTGAGTTCGACCGCCGCGGCGAGGCGGTCCTCGACGCTCATGTTGTTGCCCCCACCAGTCGTTATGTTGATGACGACGTCGCATGCATCCATGATGCGGGTAAGGATCTCACGATATATCGCTGGCGACGAAGCTGGCTCGCCTGTCTCGGGATGACGTGCATGGATATGAACCACGGCGGCGCCCGCCCGCGCCGCGTCAATCGCCTGATCGGCAATCGCCTTTGGCGTGACCGGTAGATAAGGCGACATGCTCGGCGTGTGGATCGATCCGGTTATCGCGCAAGTGATAATTGTTCTTGATCTGTCGGTCATCCGAGCCTCCCCTCAGCGCCCGGTCCAGACCGGTGCGCGCTTCTCGAGAAACGCGGTCGGCCCTTCGATGAAATCCGAAGACGCCATCATGCGCTTGTGAATGGGCAGGTCGAGTTCGGCAAGACCTGTCAGTGCCGTCCGGTCGTCGAGAACCTCGACAGCACGCATCACTTCCTTGGTTGCCTGCAGCGAGAGCGGCGCCCCAGTCGCGATGGCTTCCGCCAACGCCATTGCGCGTGGCATCAGGTCGGCACTTTCGACGATGGAGTTGACCATGCCCCAGCGCTCCGCCTCGGCAACCTCGAACCAGCGGCCCGTGAGAAGTATTTCGGCGGCGATACGCCGTGGCAGGAACCTGGGTAGCCGTTGTACGCCGCCGGCATCCGCGATGAACCCTCGCAGAACCTCCGGGAACCAGAAACGCGTGTTGGGTGTAGCCAGCACGATGTCGCAAGCCAGAGATATCTCCCAGCCGCCCCCTACCGTCAGTCCGTTAAGCGCCGCGATCACCGGCTTGTTGCAATCGAGAAGCACATGCAATCCTGCGAATCCGCCTGCACCGTGCTCCTCATTGTCCTTTACGCCGCTGGCGGCTTCATTCATGTCCCAGCCGCCGCAGAAGAATTTTTCGCCCGCGCCGGTCACGATCGCGACGACGAGGTCCGGATCGTCGCGAAACAGCGTGAACGCTGACGTCAGTTCCTCGCTCATCTGGATGTTGATCGTATTCGCCTTCGGGCGGTCAAGCGTGACAACAAAGATCTTGCCGTGACGCTGGGTTTTGATGAACTCGCTCATAATTGCCTCACTGCTTGTAGGGGCGCGTCAGTTCGCGCGCGATCATCAGCCGCTGGATTTCGGAGGTGCCGTCCCAGATCCGTTCGACGCGGGCATCGCGCCAGAACCGTTCGATAGGCAATCCCTGCATAACGCCCAGGCCGCCAAAGATCTGCACGGCGTGATCGGTAACGCGACCCAGCGTTTCACTCGAGAACATCTTGGCCATGCCGACGAATGCCTCCGTCGCCTCCCCACGATCCATCTTCCAGGCAAGTTGCATCGTCAGCAGCCTCGCCGCCTCAATCTCTGTCGCCATGTCGGCAAGCTTGAAACCAATTCCCTGATGCTCCGCGATGGGTCGGCCGAAGGTCTTGCGCGATGCCGCCCACTCAACAGCCATGCCAAGCACACGTTCTGCGCGCCCCACGCAGTTGGCAGCTATCGCCAGACGGCTCGAGAACAGCCACTCCTTTGCGACATCGAAGCCACGATCGACTTCGCCAAGAACCTGCGCCTTCGGAAGCCGGCAGTCCGTAAAGAAAAGCTCGCACTGATGGTAACCGCGATTGCCGACGGCACGCCCCATGCGGCGCACCTCGAATCCCGGCGTTCCCTTGTCGACAAGAAAAGACGTAATCTTCTTGCGCGGGCGGGGACCCTCGGTCATTCCAGTCACCGCGAAAACGATAGCAAAGTCGGCAACGTCGGCATGGCTGATGAAATGCTTGGAACCATTGAGGATGAAGTCATCGCCGTCGGCGCGCGCTTGTGTCGAAATGTTGCTCGCATCCGACCCCGCGCCTGGTTCAGTGAGCGCGAAACAATCGACCCGGTCACCGGCGATAGTCGGCTTGAGATACCGCTCTATCTGCTCCCCCTTGCAGGCCTTGAGTATCGGCGCCGGCCGCAGCACGCAATTTGACAGCGCGAGACTGACCCGACCGAGCTCGCGCTCCAGCAAAGCCATTTCGACGCTGTCGAGGCCACCGCCGCCGAAATCCGCCGGCATGTTCGCAGCATATAGCCCGGCGTCGCGCGCCAGCTTCAGGAGCTGTTTTCGAAGAATGTCTGGAACTTCGCCGGACTGTTCGATATTCTCTTCATGCGGTATGAGATGCGTCGCCACGAAACGTCTCGCGGTTTCACTGACAAGGCTCTGCTGACTGGTAAGCTCGAAGTCCACAAAATTCCCCCGATGTTTGATTTTTCGAACATTACACAGATGAATGATTGTGTCTACTCCGGAATGCGTTGCTGTTCGTGTTCCAGTTTTTTATTGGCGCTCGTTGGAGCAATTGTGATTGAAAGGCTCAGATGAGCGAAAAGAAGCAACACGACGAATCTGACGGCGTGGGAGTACGTCTCTCGGCGCTACGCACTGCGCACCGTCTTTCCCAGCGCGAGCTCGCACGCCGTTCCGGCCTGACGAATGGAACAATTTCCCTTATAGAACAAGGAACTACGAGTCCTTCGGTCGCATCCCTGAAGAAAATACTCTCCGTGTTCTCCATCAGCATCGCCGACTTTTTCATGCTGGATGCCGATCATGTGGGCAGCGTCTTCTTCGGCAAGGAAGACCTCGTGGAGATAGGCGGCGGTGACATTTCGTTTCTGCTGGTGAATGGCCGCGACCAGAACCGCAAGCTGCAGATGGTGACGGAGCGATACGAGGTTGATGCCGATACAGGTGTTGAAATGTTACAACACTCGGGCGAAGAGTGCGGCATCATTCTAAAGGGCTCGCTTGAGGTCACCGTCGGTGTCGAGCGGCGCGTTCTGACGGCCGGGGAGGCGTATTACTTCAACAGTTCCGTGCCACATCGCTTTCGCAATGTCGGCGACGGAGAGTGTGAAGTCATCAGCGCCGCCACGCCGCCATCTTTCTGAAGGGACGCTCCGGGTGCCGTTCAGTGAACGTATGACGCGCCGTTAACGTCGATCGTCGTGCCCGTCGCATAGTCTGCAAGTCCCGACGCAAGAAAGGCAACGACGTTCGCGATGTCGGCAGGCTTGCCGATGCGGCCTGCCGGAATTTCCGCGAGCCATTGTTCCCGACCGCTGACTTCGAAGAATTCTGAAGCCTGGTCAGTCTCGATGATTCCCGGCGCGACCACGAAAGCTTTGACGTTGTCGGCTCCATACTGGCGCGCGATCTGCCGCGTCAGCGAAACCAGGCCGCCCTTGGCCGCGCCGTCATGGGGGCATGTCGCCGTGTCGCCGCGAAATGCGGGGCGGCTCGCAATGTTGATGATGGAACCGCCGCCGACCTCCCGGAAATGCCGGACGGCCATCCTGCTGAGATGGGCCGGGCCGATCAGGTTGACGTGCAGCACGCTCCGCCATGCCGCGTCCCACGCGTCATCCGATTCATCGAGGTCGAGGTCGATGCGTATGGAGGCATTGTTGACGATCACATCGACACGGCCTTTCCAGGCAATGGCTTCGTTCCACATCTTCACCAACTGATCCAGCCTTGACACTTCCGCCTGAAGCGGCAGGCAGCGCTCACCGAGACGGTCCGCGATTTCCTGCGCGAGGCCCGCGCTTCTTCCATAGTGCAGAACGACGTTCGCGCCGGCCGCATGGCAGGTTTCCAGAATTGCTCTACCGATGCCGCGAGAGGCGCCGGTCACGAGCACCGTCTTGGAGGAGAGGTCGATCATTTTTTCATCCTTCCCTGCGGGCGACGCTGCGCTCGATGAGTTCGGCGCGGTCCTTGGTCATCTCAAAGGTGGACCAGCGCGCTCCCACGACCTTGCCACCGGCGAGCGGCTGCAGATGCTCATCGCCGATCTCAAAAGCCCCTTCCCCCGACCAAACCTCTCCGGTCCGCAATCCGCGCATCGCGGTTCGATATATTGCGACGTCAGAAATCATGGGGCTGTCAGGCCGCGGCAAGGTTCGCCGTGTGTAGAAGACTGGCGTCGGCCGAATTGGTGGCGGCACGGCCTCGCTGCCGGTCCTGTCAAGTGTCATCGCAATCGAGAAAACAAGACGACCGTCGCGCGAGCACTGGGCGGTCACGACGTCGCCCCGGTTCCAGCCATGCAAAGCGGGCCGGCGCGTCAGCGCGATCTCGCCGAGCCGCATGGAAAACCCATACATCTCGCGCCCCACGCAGAGTTGAGGCTCAGCCTCTGTCCACATGAATGGGTCCCAGTTACCGTCAACGCCGCCAATCTCCGCATTGAACGCCACGACCGCTTCATGGAACTGGGAACGACGCGGATTTCGGGCAGCCCAACCATGTCCCATTCCGCAATCAGAGCGCAACGCGTGAACGGTTAGTCGGAAGATGGACGGCCCCGATGGTCGCATGGGCAAAGGAAAATATGGTCGCAACGCCTCCGGATCGCTCTCAACGAATATGGTTAGCGTCTCGCCTTCGAAATGCCATGGCCCAACCCCGAATGGATGCGCCCACTCTCCCGCATCGAGGAAAGTGGAGGCCTGTTCCGCCATATCGACCATGACAACTCACTCATGAAGTGTTGCTTAAATTAAACAGTTATGGGCAATTTAGCCCATTGACAAGATATGATCCCAAGCTCAGGTACTATTTTCTAAACGGCGCAGCGCGTTTGGCCAACATGCATGGAACCTCTTCAGTGATCGATACGTCTCTCCGCAGTTCAGTTCTGGCAACCGTTGACCGGTTTTGCCGTCAACATGTAGTGGGGGCGGTCGCTGAGATGGAACGCACCGCGGAATTTCCGCACGCGCTCTATGCGGCGGCGGGCGACGTCGGGCTTTTCCGCATAGACGTGCCGGAAGAATATGGCGGCATTGGGCGTGACCATGTGCTCCCCCTGCTTGCGGCGGAGCGGATCGCCCGGGTCAGTCCAGCCTTCGCGGTGACATTTGCAAACTGTGCGGATGTGTTGACGCCTATTCTTGCCAAGGCCGATGCGGAGGTCGCGCGCACCATCGTTCCATCCGTCGCGGCCGGAGCGCTCATCCCCTGTATCTCCATGTCGGAATCGACTGCGGGATCTGATGTCGGATCGATGCGCGCTAGAGCCGTTCGGGTCGATGGCGGCTACCGGATCACCGGCCGCAAGATGTGGTGCACGAACGGATCGGTTGGCGACGTGTTCGTGGTTTTCGCCAAGACCGATTCAGATGCGGGGTCGCGTGGGATAACCGCATTTCTGGTGCACAAGGACACACCCGGCTTCGAACGCGGCCGTGACGAGCCGCTGGTCGGGCTTCGCGGCAACCCGACGAGCGAATTGGTGTTCGAGGAGGCTTTCGTACCCCACAGCCACCGCCTCGGCGAGGAAGGCGAAGGTTTCAGGATCGCCATGCTCACCCTCGATTCAGCACGTCTCAACGCGGCCGGCATGGCGCTGGGCACGGCCACCGCCGCGCTTTCATTCGCTCATGCCTATGCGCTGGAACGCCAGCAATTCGGCAAACCGATCTTCCAGCATCAGGGCCTGCAGTTCCTGTTGGCGGAAATGGCGGCCGAAGTGGAAATGGCCCGCTCCATTTGGTTGAAAGGGCTGGACGCGCTGGCCCGCAATGATGCCAAGGAAGCCTCGGCAATGGCGTCGGTCGCCAAGCTCATTTGCACGGAAATGGCGGTGCGCGTTACCACCCAGAGCGTTCAGGTGATGGGTGCCAACGGCCTTTCCAAATCAAATCCGGTCGAGCGCCTGATGCGGGATTCGCGAACCTTTGAAATATTCGACGGCACGCCGCAAATCCAGAAACTGCTGATTGCCCGTCATCTGGTCCGTGACGGAGTGCCGGTCTGAAATCTTTCTTTCCCGCGATTTTACCGCTGGCAGCAAGCTTCCGACATGTTTGCGCACATATACGAAGCGGCCGATCGCACTCTTGCATTCATGTAGGCATCGAGCGCATATCGTTCGTATGAAATCCGCAGACTGTACCATCTGAATCTGCTTCGGCGCTTTTGCGCACGAAGCTTCCATGCCGGCATGCTGAATCAGTTTGCCGGTTCTTGTTCGCGTGCCTCATCGCAGGCGAAAAGACGTCGCAGCCGCGACCAATATTCAGTGGTAACTTACATGAGAAACTTTTTCGAAAGTCCCTTCAAGGGCATTCCGCTTGACCAGCAGGTCGCTAATCCGAACCTCATCGTCGGTCGCTACAGCTACTATTCGGGCTACTACCACGGTCACAGCTTCGATGACTGCGCCCGTTTCCTTCTTCCTGATGAAGGTGCTGACAGGCTCGTCATCGGCAGCTTCTGTTCGATAGGATCCGGCGCGGCCTTCATCATGGCAGGTAACCAGGGCCATCGGGACGACTGGATCAGCACCTTTCCCTTCTTCTGGATGGGGGACGTGCCAGCCTTTGCGGGTGCAGAGAACGGGTACCAACCAGCGGGGGATACCATCGTCGGCAATGACGTGTGGATTGGCACAGAGGCGATTATCATGCCGGGCGTGAGGATCGGCGATGGCGCAGTGATCGGCACGCGAGCCATGGTGACCCGGGACGTAGAGCCCTATGCCATCGTTGCGGGCAATCCTGCCAGGGTGATCCGCAAACGCTTTGATGACGCCGTTGTCGACAAGCTGCTAGAATTGAAGTGGTGGGATTGGACTGAGGAACAACTCCACAGGGCGATGCCCATCCTCACCAGCCCCTCCGTGAGCGCACTTCACGACCATTGGCAGAAAGTGATCAGGAGCGACCGCTAACTGCAGATAGGATATTCGCTTCTGCCCGTTCGCTATCCCAAGCGGACGAGCAGAATACTACCCCACGTCAGACGAAAAGAGGCGTCCACCCGCATCGGACTTCAGGTGTAGCACGATGGATTTGCAGCAGAGAAAATAGGTGGATTCTCCGCCGATGTCGTGCGGCGCGCAGAACCTTGATGCCCTGTAGAAGAACAGTCCTAGATGCCGCCAATGACTGACTGCTGCTCGTTCTCGCTCGCTGCGCCCTCTCAAGTTCTGGCGTGATAGTGAATAGTTCGGGAGCGTGAATCACACAGGCAGGGCAGTCGCAAGCCAATTAATGGGTCATGAGTTTAGTGGGCCGGGTGACGCGGCGGGCGCTGGCGCGAAACCGTTGGTGCAGCGCAGCGCGAACGACCGTCGTGGGGTGAAGCTATTGGCGAACTCTTCCAGTGTTTGCCATGCGACCTGGAGTTGCGGCCGGACGGTGTTGTGGTCGGCGAGCCGCAGGGCGGTGGTCGCATGTGCATGCGCCAACAGGTGAACAGCGTCTCTTAAGGCATTCATACCGCAAGCTTCCGCTTGACCAACGCTTACAAGGCGGACGCTGTTGCGCGCCCCTCGCCACGCCAAACCGTTGGGCAGAATCGCAGTTTGCGCTTCTAGCATCGCAATGTGTGCATCGACGAACCGACACTACTGAATGCTCACAGCCCGATCCCATCGCGGCTAGTGGGAACGTCGGCGGGAATCTCCAGCTTCAAAGTCGTAAAAAACTTGAGTACCAATATCATCTTTTGTAGTATTGCTTGTTTGCAGGCTTCGCCTTGCCACACATCTGATGAAGGGTTCAGCTTCATGTCCATTCGTATTGTAGCCGCGTTGCTGTGCGCGGTTATCGCATCGACGGCCGCAGCCGAGGTCATCGATATTTCTGACGCGGAGGCCTACCCCGCGCTCTATGAGCCAAATGACGCCGGGCCCGGCAGCGATGGCCGCGGGCTGGTCCTGCTTGGCGCTGACATGGTGGAGATAGCGGTCGCGCTGGGTGCCGCCGATCGCATTCTCGCGCGTCCCATCGAGATCGATCTGCCGGGAATCGAGGATACGCCCCACAAAGTACGGCAATGGGCCGGCGTTGAAGGGATCCTTGCGCTTCGGCCTAAGCTGGTCGTCGGATCCAGCATTGTCAGCCAGAGGCTTCTCGACGGATTGGAGGCGGTCGGTGTCCGCACCGCTAACATCGATCGCGCACTTTCTGCGGTGGAGAAAGTCAGGCGTCTCGCAGCCCTGCTCGACTTAGAGGATCGCGGAGCGAAACTTGTCGAGGACATCGAGGCCGACTACACCGCCGCTCCAACGGTCGACCGGGATCGCGAACCGCTTCGCATCGTGCATGCCTCGAAGATGGGAGCCGGGACCAACTTCTCGGCTGGAGGGTCAGCGACTGCGGTACACAATCTCATCCTGCGTGTTGGCGCGCTGAACGCCTTCGCCGAGATCGGCCGCGACCGTTACCGGCCTGTTACGCCCGAAGGAATGATACTGATGGCGCCTGATGTCGTCATCATATCCGAAAAGGAGCTGCCCTCCTTCGGTGACGTCAACGGTCTGTGGCACGACTATCCCGGCATCGGACTGACGCCCGCCGGTCGCGATGGAAACATCGTGATCATGCGCGAATTGCACGTTCGGTCGGATGCGGCGTCGAGCGGCATCGCCACCAAGGCGCTGTCAAACGCGCTAGCGGAGATGTTCCGGTGAGTGCGGTGAATGCCTCAGCACTCGCGCGGCCAGCCGACCGCGTACCTCTGTTTGCGGTGGCTGTCGGGCTTTCCCTTGTCGTGACGTTCTTCGCCTCGGTGTCCATCGGCGCGGTCTCGCTGTCGCTCGCTGACGTGTTACATGCTGTCGTCACGCGCTTCAGTGCCGCATCGCTGAGCCCGGATGAAGCGCTGAACGAAGCGGTCGTGTGGGATCTTCGTTTTGCGCGGGTGCTGACGGCCATGATCGTGGGCGCGAGCCTGGCCACATGCGGTGCAGCGATGCAGGGTCTGTTCGGCAATCCGCTGGCTGATCCCGGCATCGTCGGCGTTTCGAGCGGCGCGTCGCTCGGTGCCATCATGGTCGTGGTTCTCCAGATCTCCACCTTCGGCATGTGGACCCTCCCCATCGGCGCATTCCTAGCAGGAATCGGAACCACTTTCCTTATCTATGCACTTGCCCGGCCGGGGCAGGATGGTGGCGACAATTCCAAGCTGCTGCTGGTCGGCATCGCGGTCAACGCGATCGGCAGCGCGTTCGCAGGCTACCTGACCTACCTCGCAACGATGGAGCAACTGCAAAGCCTTACCTTCTGGGCCATGGGCTCGCTTTCGTCCGCGCGGTGGATCACGGTTGGGATTTCGGCACCCCTTGCGATCATTGGAATAGGTCTACTCTACCATTGGTCGCGCCCGCTCGACCTTCTGGCGTTGGGCGAGAGGCAAGCCCGACATCTTGGCGTTGACGTCAAGGTGCTGAGGAGAAAGTTGATTTTCGTGACCGCGCTTCTCGTTGCTGCGGCGGTGTCGTTCAATGGCACGATCGGCTTCGTCGGCCTCGTAGTGCCTCACCTATTCCGCCTCATGATCGGGCCGGCGCACAGGTTGCTGATCCCGTTCTCGGCGGCCGGCGGCGCGCTCCTTGTGATGCTGGCAGATCTTGCAGCGCGCACACTCGATCCGCCTTCGGAGATCCCGATTGGGATCATCATGGGATCGCTCGGCGGCCCGTTCTTCCTCTGGATGATCTATCGCAGCCGCAAATTCGGGATCGCACCGGCATGATCGAAGTCAAGGATGTCACGGTCACAATCGAAGGGTTCAATCTCCTTGAGAGGGTTTCCACCACGTGCATGCCCGGAACGCTCACGGCACTTGTAGGCCCCAACGGCGCCGGCAAATCGACGCTGCTGTCGGTTATCGCCGGCGACAGGGCAAGCAGCCTCGGTACGGTGAGGCTCGCGGGGCGGGAGGTGTCGGCTTACTCCGTCAGAGAGCTCGCTCAAATCCGCTCGGTGTTTCCTCAAGGCTCCGTGATCCGCTTTGGCTACACAGTCGAAGAAGTCGTGGCGATGGGGCGGGCTTTCCGGGACCTCCCGCCAGCGGACGACCAGCGCGCCGTATTCGACGCGATGGCCGCTTCAGAGGTCGGCCATATGGCTATCCGCAATGCGCAGACGCTGTCAGGCGGTGAGCAAGCGCGGACAACGTTTGCGCGGGTGGTCGTCCAAGCCACGCCGATCGTCCTACTCGACGAGCCGACGGCGGCGCTCGACCTGCGGCACCAGGAGAAGGTCCTCGCTTCGGCGAAGCAGATGGCCGCCGCAGGCGCCACCGTGGTCGCCGTCCTTCACGACCTCAACCTCGCTGCCGCATATGCGGACAAGGTCGTGCTGCTCGAGGCAGGACGCGTGGCCGCCGACGGAAGTCCCTGGGACGTGCTGCGCCAGGATCTAATCGAGACCGTTTACCGCCAGAGTGTCCATGTTCTCGAACATCCCGTACGGCGCTGCCCTGTCGTCCTCACCACCTGACCTGGAGATCGTCATGAACTGTACTCTTTTGCGCGCCGACGTGGCCGCCACACTCAAGCGCGAGCACGAGGCGGCTAAAGCCACAAGCCCGGCGGGCGCCGCGCAATCGATGCCCGGGCTGAACCAGCCCGCCCACAAGCTCGACTTCCGCACCTCGGAAATCCACAGGGTGAACTATCTGGCGATAGGCCCGCAGATGGGACGCTTTCTCTACAATACGGCCCGTGCGGTGGATGCGCGCCACATTGTAGAGTTCGGCACGTCATTTGGAATCTCTACGATGTATCTCGCCGCCGCGGCGGCCGACAGCGGCGGACGTGTGGTTGGGTCGGAGTTTCATCCCAATAAGGCCGAAAAGGCGCGGGCCAATCTCGCAGATGCTGGTCTGTCCGATCTTGTCGAGATCAGGGTCGGCGACGCCCTAGAAACTTTGGCCGACGTGGCGGAGCCGATCGACCTGCTGTTCCTAGACGGCTCCAAGGATCTGTATCTTGAAATACTGAAAATGCTGGAGGACAGGCTAAAACCCGGATCGCTTGTCATATGCGACAATGCAGACCATCTACCGCAGGACGGAAGCTTCATGCAGTATGTTGGTGAAAAGAGCCCACGTTACCTGACCACATTGGTGGGCTTCAAAAAAGGCCTTGCGAGTTATTCACTCGTTCTAGTCTGATCAGGCGCGAAAGCCGCGGCAAGCAACCCTCGAAGAAAGCCGGCGTCGTCCGCGACGCCGGCCTTCTTAGTGTCTTGAGATTTCGATGGTGGCGCGCCGTGCCCGCTACCAAGGTCTTGGCTCAGAAGCGGGTCGTCATGCCGAGAAAGTAACGGCGACCGTCGACATAGTCGTTATCGAAGGTCACATTGCCGACATTGTATATGCCGAAATGCGCTTCCGCATTTTCGTTGAACTCATAGTTGAACCCAATGTCGACGATAAGGTGGTCGGGTACCCGTGACGCGGCCGTATCGAACGTCTCGCTGCGATATTGCGCTTTGCCCCAGACGCTGAGAGCGGCGGTGGTGTGCCAGTCGAGCCCAAGATTGGCCACGTGGACGGGCAAGTTGTTGAAACGCTCGCCAACGTTGGCGCCTTTGGTAATGCGGCTGTCAGCATAGGTATAATTAAGCGAAACATCGACGTCGTGGATGGGGAAGTCTAGCGTCACCTCTACGCCATTGAGTTCCGCGGCATCACGGTTGACGTACTGGGCAATGTATTCGCGCCCACGGCAAGTCAGTCCGATCACATCCTCGCAGATACGTTTACGGTCGATCTTGTTCTTGAAGCGGGAGTGATAGGCGGTGACGCCGAACTGAAAGCCAAGATCGCTCAGCCATACGGCGCCGATCTCGTAGTTGGTACTCTCCTCAGGCTTGAGACTGGTGTTGCCCTGATCCCAGCCGCGACCACCTCCAGCCGGCTCAATGATGTTGTTATCGGCCTGCTTGAGTTGTGGCACCTTATAGCCGCCGCTCATTCCGCCCTTCACGATCAACGAAGGGGATACGTCCCATACGCCGTATACCCGTGGCGTGAAATGCGATCCGTAGCGTTCGTTCCGGTCATAGCGCAGTCCCAGCGTCGCGGTAAAATCGTCACGGAGATGCCAGTTGTTCTCTGCAAACACCGCCGCGTTCCAGCGTGTCATAACCGGATCGAGACCGGCTGGAAGCCGAAGCGGCGAATGACGGGTCTCCTCCGAGCGGAAATCACCACCGATAGTCAAATCGTGACGGCCGAGGGTGACATTCGTCTTGCTGTTCGCGTTGAACTGACTATAGCCGGACTCGTAGTCTCCATTGGCAAAGCTAACGTCTTCGTAGTTGACGAACGAGTTTGTCTCAAAACCGTCGCCCCACAGCCATCCATGGTTCAGGCTATAGTTCATACGCTCAACTTCGACGCCTCCGGTAGGGCCGCGGCTGGATTCGGAGGTATATGTATTCCGTGCGATTTCCAGCGCCGCATTCTGGCTTTCGTTGATCTTCCAGCTTAGCCGGCCGCCTAGATTGTCGCGGCCGACATCCTGCAGCGATCCATCCGTCAGCAGGTGGTCGAAGCGGTCATGCAGCGAGCCGTAGAGGGTTAACCCCAGAACATTGGGGATCAGCGGGCCGCTGAGATGGAACCGGCCTTCGTAAGAACCGCCCTCGTCGCCATCCTCGTGGATCGTTGTTCCGCCAGTAATACTTCCCGTCCAGACGTCGGAGACGGGCTTCGTAATGATGTTGATGACGCCGCCCAGAGCGGCGGTCCCGTACAGCGACGACATCGGACCACGAATGATCTCGATCCGCTCGATCGCCGCTGGCGGTGGAAGATTCGTCGTGCCGACGCCGACGCCGAAGCCGTTGTAGGTCGCCTCGTTTGAGTTGCCGACCGGGCGCCCGTCGACCATCATCAGCACGTATGTTTCGCCCATTCCGCGCATCGAGATAGACGCGGAGCCCGACTTCGCAGATGTCGTTCCTAGGACGACACCCGGCACGTCGCGCAGCACGTCCGCCACCGAGGCGTAGGGCTTCGAGTTGATCTCTTCCGCATCGATGACCGTTACCGTCGCCGGAGCTTCTGGGACCGTCTGTGCGCTGCCGGTGGCCGTTACAACCAGAGTTTCCAGCGTGATGGAATTCTTTTGGCCGCTGTTCTGCAGTTCGCCCCCGTCCTCCTCCTGCGCAAAGGTGGCCGTCACGCCCGGCATTGCAATGACCAGTGGAACTGCCAGAAGTGCCGACTGTATGATCGCGCAGGTAGCCCCATTCAATAACTTGCCCAATATACTCTCTCCTGTGCTTCCAACGCGTCCATAGCCGCGCCAAAGTTGCCCGACTGTCGACAAGCACCTGCTCTTTCCCTTTCCAGGATACCTTCGGGCTTGTCGGTCGGGACTGGCTAAGGCTGAAAAAGTGTCGTCGACAGAATCCCCGCGTTCGGGCGCTCCGACTGGACCGCCCTCGCCAGATCCATCGTTCAGGCCCGGATCTCTGCGAGACGAAACCTAAACATGAGTCATCATATCAAGTTAAATCCCAGCCTCGTCAACCCCACGAGAGACGGTGAATGCCGGGCCATTTCGAAAATATGAGTGAGACACACCAGTTTATTGATTTTCGCATTCGGGAGGGATATCGAAGGGCTGATCAAACCGACCTGAAGTTCTCTACAGCAAGGCTGCAATTCCCTCGACCATAGGAAGCAATAGATGGATACCGCATCATCCCCAGTACGCCGCCCTACTCTACGCGAATGGAAATTTTCCGTTGTCGAAGCATTTGATGTAACGCCGCGGATGCGTCGCGTTGCTCTTTCGGCCGACGATATCGATGAGCTCGAATACCGGCCGGGTCAGGCTCTCGTGATGCAAATGCCCCTGCCCGAAGGAGGGACCGGCCGCCGCGACTACACCATCCGTTCATTCGACAAGGCCGCGAAGCGTCTGGAGGTGGATTTCGTTCTCCATGGGGACTCCCCAGCTCCGACCTGGGCGCGCAATGCGACGGCCGGAGACGAGATCGTCACACGCGGCCCGCGCGGCCGTACAGTATTCAATCCTTCCGCCGACTGGCATCTGCTTTGCGGCGACGAGACCTGCATTCCTGCGATCCTGCATATCGTCGAGAACATGCCGGCAGGGACGCGCGCCTTCGCTTTTATCGAGGTATCCGGCGCCGAGGACGAGCAGAAACTGACGACGCGTGCTGATGCGAAGATCGAATGGATTCATCGCGACGGGGCGCATGCCGGCCCAAGCTCGATCATGCTCGACCGCATCGCCAGCTTCGCGTTTCCCGCAGGAGACGGTTTTGCCTATCTCATTGGCGAAACCAGCAATGTGCGGGCACAACGCCACCATCTAACCGCACGCGGCTTCACCCGCGACAGGATTTCGTCGGAAGGCTATTGGCGGCCAGGCCGCATCGGCGGTCACGACCACATCGAGGACTGAGCGAGGTCTCGCTGACATTCAGTCTTTCCAGACAGTTGTTCAGGCTGCGCGGACCGGACGCCGTCGCTTCGGCACGTCCATCAGAGTAAGAGAAAGCTCACCATCGGCCTCAGCCTGGCGGCTACGTGGCGCAAGGGAAACCGTCCACATGACGAGGCAGATGCAACATCAGCTTCGATGTCGAAGTGTCCAAGATGGCGGAGAATTGTGGCCGAGGAGAACTCTTATGGGTCACCACGTGTTCGATGATGCCAGCCGCGAGCGCGCAGCTTGGAACGCCGGAAAGAAGGTTGGCACCAAGCGCCCGTTCACCCAGAGGCAAATCTGGGCGATCTGCTTCTTCCTTGATCGCCAGAGGCGCATCCGGGACCGAGCCGGTTCGACCATGCACGCCACATGAGCACGAGGCGATATGATCGCGTCAGATAAGATAGCCGCGAAAGTGGACAGAAGCCGCTCAGGGTCTCGTCATTGGCGTTTTCGACAATGGATCTCGGCCGCCATCAGTTTCTGAATTTGCCATAGGTTGCGGTCGCGAATGCCGTGTTCCTCCAACTTTGTGATGGTGTTGAACGCATACTGGGCGGCGGAACCCCAGTGCCCTGCGGCGCGGGAAAGTACGCTGGCGACTTCAGCGAGAGGTCGCTTGCCGGCATAGGCTTTTCCACTGCGCAAAGCGACGAAGGCGAGGGCCTTCAAGCGTCCTTCTGCTGTGGAAACCGTTATCCATCGAGGCACGTTCGTTGGCGGATTCGCGTCGATCTCACGCTCAAGCAGCCGGGCGATCTGACCGTGCTTGTTCTCGGGGGGCAGGCGATAGGCGATGCCCACGCAGGTTCCGCCATGGTCGAGCGCCAGCATGAGTGCAGGCAATTCGCGGGTGCCTCGCCAACGTGTCAATTTCAGACAGAACGACCGGTGCCAGCCCGCCGCAACAGCTCGGCATTGTTCGACCGGCTCAAACTCTGGATTCCAGATAAGGGAGCCGTATGCGAAGACCCATAGGTGCTCCGGATCGTGTTCGGCCAGGACCGCGTCGGCCATCGCCGCGAAGTCGCCTGCCGTATGTTCGGTCGTGCCGGCCTCCGGACCGGGATCCGGCTCTTTGCGTTCAACGAGCGCGACGAGTTCAGCGGTCAGTTGCATGGCGTCCCTCATGTTCGGAACCATACGTCAATGGTGAGATGAGAATCCAGCCTCCGCACAGCAAGCAAAGATCAGAGGCGAGGATCATCCCTTCAAGTGAAGGTGATAGACCTTGTTGACGATCTTCAACTCACCGTCGCTGCATCAATGGTAATGTCGAGCAAGCAGACTTTCCAGTTGGGGCAACTGTTCGGTGGCAGTCCCGCGCCGGTCACCTCATCCACATAGGCGTCGACATCCAGCCATTCGACCGCGCCCTGATATGGCACTTGAATGGCGAATGGCCGGTTTAGGCCGTCGCCATCAACCCGCGGACGGCCCCGAATCGGACAATCACCTCCCGACCAACTCTAACAGATACGTATCCATCGTCGAGTGAACCGGCACTCAACATTGCTAGCGGCAAAACAAATTCGAGCGTCCTCCCAGGCGGCTATTTCAAGCAGCCGCCCGGCTGGATTTGCACACTTCGGAAGCTGGCCTAGGCCTGCTCAAACCATACGTCTTGCAGGTCCATCTGGAAGGTCTGGTGCACACCGTATCCCTTCACTTTCGGATTCGCGTGGCTGAACAGTTTCTGCCAGAACGGCTGGATGATGACGCCGGAATCCTGCAGGATCTGCTCGAGATCCTTCATTACTTCCTTGCGCTTCTCCGGATCGCTGATCGACAGGGCATCCTTCAGTTTCGCGTCGAACGCCGGGTCGGAATAGGCGCTTTCGTTCCACGCTTCGCCGGTGCGGTAGCCGAGCGCCAGGATCTGCACGCCAAGCGGACGCATGTACCAGATGGTCATCGAGTAGGGATACTTCGTCCAGTCGTTCCAAAAGGTCGAGCCCGGCAGTACCGTGCGCTTCACCTTGATGCCGGCATCGCGCAGCTGGGCGGCGATGGCGTCGCCGGTGCTCTTCTGCCAGTCGTCTTCAAGGGTGATGAGCTCGTGTTCAAAGTCGGCTTGCCCCGCCTCGGCCATCAAAGCCTTTGCGCCCGCCGCGTCACGGGTCTTCTTCGGCAGCGGGTAGTATTCCGGATGGATTGGCGCGACGTGATGGTTCTCACCAACGACGCCGCGGCCATTGTAGCCCAGCTGCAGGACGACCTCGTTGTCAACCGCCATCTGCAGCGCATTGCGCACGCGCTTGTCGTCATAGGGCTTTTGCATGACGTTGGTGCGTGCCACTAGCGTGGTCGCGGTCGACACCTCGGACTTGGCCAGGCCAAAATTGTCGAGGATGTCGATGAAGTCGGCCGGCGTCTCGAAGTTTATGTCGACTTCGCCGGATTCAAAGGCGTTGACCGTCGTGGAGAAGTCGGTTCCGTAGTCGATGAACTCGACACTGTCGAGCAGCGCCTCGCCGCCCCACCAAGTGCCCCTCTCGCGCCGCTTCACGACTGCCTTCGTTCCGACGTCGTAGGAGACGAGCTCGAAAGCACCTGTGCCGATCGGATTGCCGATGGGATCGTCGCCGGTGAACGATCGATGCACGACAAGGGCCGGGTAGTCGGTCAGGTTCGGTATGATCGAGATGTCAGGAGCGCTGAGCTTCAGCTTAATGGTCTTGTCGTCAACCTTGGTGATGGCGCCCTCGGCAGCTTTGCCGGTCTTCTCGTCAATCAATCCGCCGACGCGGGCGGCCATCGAATTGCCGGCAACGTCTTTTTCGGCCCAGCGGTTGAGATTGTAGACGACGTCGTCGGCGTTGAATGCGTCACCGTTTGTCCAGGTCACGCCCTGGCGGACATGGAGCACGTACTCCGTCGCATCTTCGTTGACCTCCCAGCTTTCAAGCAGCACCGGCTCGAAGGTGAATTCGCGGGTGTAGCGCACCAGCGGCTCGAGCCAAGTGCGAGAGATGTTTGCGAGCTCGACCCAGTCGTAGTTGCGTGGGTCCTTCTGGCCTTTCACAGCCATGGCGACACGCAGAGTGCCGCCCTTGGTGCCCTGCTGGGCGCGGGCCGGCGTCGGTGCCGCAAGGCCGATCATGCCATAGGCCAGCGCGGTCGAGGCGCCAAACGCGCTGGCCAGCGCCAGGAATTCGCGCCGGTCCATTTTGCCGTCACGGGTGTCAGCGGCCATTTTCTCGATGGCGACCGGAACGGCGCTACCATTGCTCCTGAAAAATCGCATGCTCTGCTCCCTTCTGTTTTCCCATCGGTCTTCAAAGGTCGTCGCTACAGCCTCATGGCGAAGCGGATGCCGTCGTAGATGGCTGCGTGGATGTTCCGCGACGCAACGGCGTCGCCGATTCGCACAAGCGTGTAGGACGCGCCGGCATTGTGTACCGGCAGGATCTCACCTCCCTTGACCAGCCGCTCGTAGTCAACAGCGCCAAGATTGCGCGAGTTGGGCTTGAGTGTGAGGTAGAGATCGTCCAAGGGTAGCGTGCCGTGCTCGACGACGACCTGATCGACCTGTCGTTCCTCACGGTAGTTGGTGGAGAAGTCCGAGCCGAGCGTGGCGACGAGGCGGTTGCCCTCGCGACGCACCGCGTGCATCCGCGTGTTGATGGTGATGCGCACGCGATTGTCCTGAAAGGACTTCATGTAGGGCACATGGTTCATGCCGCCCATTTCAGGCGCGAAGAAGCGCTCGGGCGACACCAGTTCGAGCTTTGATCCGGCATGCGCAATGACCTCGGCCGCGCCCATGCCTTGGTGGCCGCCATTGTCGTCATAGAGCAGCACTTCGGCGGCGGGCTTCACCGCGCCGGAGAGGATATCCCAGGTTGACACGACGAGGTCTTCCCCTGCTGCCAGAGGCGGGTTCTGCGGCAGGCCGCCGGTTGCGATGACGACAACATCGGGGGACAGAGCCTCGACGTCATGCGCCTCCGCCCAGGTGTCGTAGCGAATCTCGACGCCGAGGTGCTCAAGCTCGGAAAGCCGCCAGTCGACGATGCCTATCAGCTCCTTTCGACGAGGGTTCTTGACGGCGAGCTGGATCTGGCCCCCCGCCTGCCCGGAAGCTTCGAGCACGGTGACCGAATGGCCACGCTCGGCGAAAACCCGCGCGGCCTCCAGCCCGGCAGGCCCGGCACCGACCACGATGACCTTCTTCGCTGGACCGTCTGCGCGTGCGATGACATGTGGGATCGTCGCCTCGCGGCCGGTTGCGGCATTGTGGATGCATAGCGCCTCGCCGCCTTCATAAATGCGGTCAAGGCAGTAGGTCGCGCCGACGCAGGGGCGGATGCGGTGCTCCTGGCCGGAAAGCACCTTCTTCATAATATGCGGGTCGGCGATGTGCGGGCGAGTCATGCCCACCATGTCGAGCTTGCCGGTCGCGATCGCATGCCGGGCGGTCGCGACGTCGGAGATGCGCGCCGCATGGAAGACGGGGAACTTTGTCGCGGAACGTACCTCGCCTGCGAAATCAAGGCTTGGGCCCGACGCCATGCCGGCGATCGGGATGACCTTGGTCAGTGCCGCATCGGTCTCGATCGTGCCGCGGATGATGTTGAGGAAATCGAATTTTCCTGAATCTGCCAGCCGACGGGCGATCTCGATGCCTTCGCTGCGCGAAATGCCCTGCTCGACGATCTCGTCGGCGACCATGCGGATGCCCACGATGAAATCCCAGCCGACGGCGGCGCGCACCGCGTCGATGACCCGGAAGGTGAAACGCAGCCGGTTGTCGAGCGAGCCGTTGAAGTCGTCCTCGCGAAAATTGGTCAGCGGCGACCAAAAGCCGTCCATCAGGTGGCCGTAGGATTCAAATTCGATGCCGTCGAGGCCCGCGGCCTGCATGCGCTGCGCCGCACTCGCATAGTCGGCGACGATGCGGTCGATGTCCCAGTCCTCCATCGTCTTGGGAAAAGCGCGGTGCGCGGGCTCGCGGACGGGGGACGGGGCGAGGACCGG
This sequence comes from Rhizobiaceae bacterium, assembly GCA_023953905.1. Classification (GTDB taxonomy): domain Bacteria; phylum Pseudomonadota; class Alphaproteobacteria; order Rhizobiales; family Rhizobiaceae; genus Arvimicrobium. Next base: position 41,975 of record JAMLJA010000010.1, read on the forward strand.
CAGCCAGTCGGCCTTGTTCCAACCGGTGCGGCGGCCCAGATGGGTGATCTGGATCATCACCTTGCAATCGTGCTCGTGGCAGGCGTCGGTCAGTTCGCGCAGCCAGGGCACAATCTCGTCGCGATATGCTTGCAGGTTGCCGAACGCGGCCGGGCTGTCGCGCGACACGATGGCCGAGCCCGCCGTCATGGTCAGCGCGATGCCGCCCTTGGCCTTTTCCGCGTGGTAGAGCCGGTATCGCTCTTTGGGCATGCCATCGTCGGAATAGGCGGGCTCGTGGCTGGTCGACATCAGCCGGTTCTTCAGTGTCAGATGCCTGAGCTGGTAGGGCTGAAGGAGCGGATCGTTGCGGAGCGGAGCATTCATGCCTGGTGCGGTCTCTTCACTGGTTTGTGCTAGCTCACCACATCAGGCAGTTTCTCCTCGCGGCGCGCGATGAAGTCGCGCAGCCCTTCCGAGATGCCCTCGTCCATTTTCGGCGCCACGTAGTCGGCCAGCATCGCACGAGCCTTTTCGCGGCCCCGAGTGTCATGGTCCTTTGCACCCTCGGCCGACCACTGCTCAAACGCGTTGTAGTCCATGATCGAGGGCATGAAAAACGCCCTCTCGAAATGGTCGAGCGTATGCTGCGTGCCGAGGAAATGGCCCTGCGGACCGACCTCGCGGATCGCGGCCATCGCGTCCTTGAAGTCGTCGAAGGGTAAGCCGCCGGCATATTTGTACCAACCGACCAACTGCTCGCAGTCAGTGGCGAACTTGGAGTAGCCGCAAGTCAGGCCTGCCTCCAGCCAGCCAGCGGAATGCCAGATGTAGTTGGCGCCCGCAAGGATCGCGGCGTGCATCAGCATGTTGGATTCGTAACCCGCCTGTGCGTCGTTGAGCTTGGAGCCCACGTGAAAGCCTGACGTGCGCCAGGGAAGGTTATACTTCCGTGCCAGCGCGCCCATCAGATACATCATCTGCGCGGCCTCGGGCGTGCCGCCCATCGGCGCACCGGTCTTCATGTCGACGGTGACCATGAACTGGCCGTAGATTTGCGGCGAGCCGGGGCGAATGAGCTGGGTGAAGGCGAGCCCGGCCAGCGCCTCGGCATTGACCTGCGCCACTGCACCCACCGCCGATGCCGGCGTCGAGGCGCCGCAGAGCGCGAAGGGGGCGAGGATCAGCGGCTGGTTGTGCCGGGCGTAGACCTTCATCGCATCCAGCATGGTCGCGTCCCAGACCAGTGGCGAGTTGCAGTTTGTGATCGAGACGACGACCGTGTTGTCCTTGACGTAATCTTCGCCGAACACGATGCCAGCCATCGCCATTGTGTCCTCGGCGCGGTCCTTTGACGTGACGATGCCCATGAACGGCTTATCGGAATGGGTCAGCGCTGAGTGGATGATGTGCAGATGCCGCTTCGGCACGGCGATCTCCATCGGCTCGCAGATGATCGAGCTCGACGAGTGCAGCGCCGGCGCCATGTAGGCGAGCTTGTGGAAGTTGTTCAGGTCCTCCAGCGTGCCGTAGCGACGGTTGCCGTCAAGATCGCGGATGTAGGGCGCGCCATACATGGGGATGAAGATCGAGTTTCTGCCGCCGACCTTGACCGTCTTTTCCGGATTGCGGGCGTTGAGCGTGAATTCCGACGGAATCTTCGAGACAAGGTCCATCAGTAGCGCGCGGTCGATGTGGACACGAGTGTCGCGCACGTCGGCGCCAGCGGCCTTCCACATCGCGATCGCTTCGTCGTCGCGGAATTCGCAGCCGACCTCTTCGAGGATCTTCAGCGATTCCTCGTGGATCAGCTCGACGGCCTCGCCAGGCACGATCTCGTAGACCGGGATGTTGCGGACAAGTGTCGGGAAAGAGGCGATGGGCGCGCTGCGCACCGCCTTGCGGCCGAGGCGACCGCCGGCGCGACGCTGGGTTGGGGCTTCAGGCGTTTCGATCGGGCTGGCGCTGTCCATGGCTTCCTATCCTCAAGCCTTAGGAGAGCGCCGCCTTGCCGGTTCTTCAAGCGAAATAGGAAGCCGGCTCGCTTGAGCTGAACTCAACGATCCAAGGGTCAGCATCCAGTCGCGCAACTGTACAGCCTGCGGGCTGAGCGGACGCCTGGCGCTCCAGGTGACAAAGTAAGAGCCGGGAGCGGCGATGACCGTATCGGTGACCCGAACCAGATTGCCCGCTTCGATCAAAGGCGCGACGAGACTCTCCCAGCCGAGCGCAACGCCCTGGCCGCTGCGCGCCGCCTGCAATGCTATGACGTAGCTGTTGAAGCGGCGGATGTCGACACTGCGGCGGGGCTGACCGAGTGCGCTGAGGAACTCGCTCCATGTGGTCCAGGTCGAGTCGATGCCTTCCACCGACAGAAGCTGGAGCCTCGTCATGTCGGCAATGGTTGAGACCAGATAGGCCTTGGCGAAGGCTGGGCTTGCGACCGGAAAGATTCGGTCGTCGTAAAGCTTTGCGGATCGCTCGTCGGGCCAGTCGCCATCGCCATAGCGAATTCGCAGGTCGACGTCAGGGCGATCCAGGCCGTGCGGATGATCGGAAATCACGTGGTCGACGACGATGTCCGGGTTGCTGTTCCAGAATGCGCCCATGCGCGGCATCAGCCAGAGATGAGCCATGGCCATCGTCGAGCCGACCGTGACATTGGCCTGCCGGCCAAGGGACTTAACCTGACGGAACGCGGTCGCCATGCGCTCGAAACTCTCGCGCAGGCCAGCGGCCAGCGCCTCGCCCTCGCGGGTCAACTCGACCGCTCGGTGACGCCGCACGAAGAGGCGGCTACCGACCTCCTCCTCCAGATACCGCACAGAGCGCGAAACGGCGCCCGTGGTTACATTTAGTTCCTCGGCTGCCTTGGTGAGGCTTGAATGGCGCGCGGCTGCCTCGAACGCAGCAAGTGCGCTCAACGACGGCAGGCTGTAGAAGCGGCGGGCCATGGCGCCTCGTTTGCCTCAGGCTCAAGTGCCCGGGATTTTTCTTACGCTTGATAATAAGCCCCGATTGGCCGTCGATGTGCAACTGCTGTCAGTCAGAAAGGCGAGTCGTTCAGCCGCCGGTACCGGACGCGCGCTGCCCTCGGCGGAACTGATTGAGATCCATGCGCTCTTGTGGCCTCATGGGAATGGGGTCACCGGCTTCGAACGGCGATTGTTCGGACGCGTCTCAAGCCAATGCTTGAACTGCACTGTCGGACGCATGGTTCTACATCGACCTATGCGACAGCAAGAGGACAGGCTCGCCACTAAAGTCCCGATACATATTGCTTTGCGGAGCTCGGTTCCATCGGTCGCCTCCGGCAGTGCGTCGGTGTCTGAGGGATAGTTCTCGCTCCTCGGATTCGCCTCTCGCGTGAACTTCTACAGCGCCTCATGTTCGGGACGTCCGGGATAGGGCTGCGTCACCGAAGTTTGCGATCCCACATCTACCTGATTAGTGGCATCGAACATGACGGCGGCTTTTTGCGGATTCATATTGATGGGGGTCGAGGACTCCACACGCTTGCTGGTACCGCAGAATGATGAGCCGATACGAGCCAGTTCGGCATGGGCAGGAAATGAAGCTTCTGGGCTGCATCAACAACGCATCGGTGGTGTCCGACGCGAGAGCAAGCAGAGCTGCCCTGCCTTGGCAGCGATCTCTGATACTTATCCATTGGGGGATGCTATCTTCTGGAGTGCTGGCATAGGTAAGTACCTGCAAGTCGCGCATCTCAATCCCGGCCTGCCCGTATACGTTTTAATCCCTCGTTTGGGCTGCAGTTCTCGCACTATTGGGTTAGGAAGCTTATCGCACTTGGCCACGATGTGCGGCGGAGGCCAACTCAGTGTTTGAAGCGACAGGAGAAAGATGCGGCCGACGCGCAAGCGATCTCAGAGGCCGTAGCCCGACCGACCATGCGCTTCGAGCCGGTGAAGTTGCTCGAGCAGCAAAGCGTGATGATGCTGCACCAGGTCCGATTGATGCTCAACCGCCAGCGCACTCGGATGTCGAACGCGCTGCGGTCCCACCTGTCCGAGATCGGGGTCGTGGCGCCGAACGGGCGGAGTGGTGGTCCACCGGACCGCTCTCGATATTCCGACGGGCCGCTGCCTATCGCGCCGCCACGCCATAGTTCGAAGGCTTCAACACACGGGATCGAAGATCGTCGCTCAGTGCTCTTGCCATCATCCACCTCGCAAAAGCGGGTGTTGAACCATTGTGCACCGCCGACGTCACATCATCATAGTCGAAACATCGGTCGCAGCACGCGCTCTTGTTGGAATAGCGGTCGCGAGTTCGATTCCCAAAGACGTTGAGTCAGGAATGATCCGATTTCGTGTTATCCCGCAAATGCAACCACTGCGAAACTGGGCGTCGATGCAATACGAAAATGGTGGTACGATCACGGCGTCTATAGCGTTTCTACAACTCCCGCCGCCCGGCTAGCGCCTGGCCGTAGTCGCGGTGAACCATGTCAATGCAAAAAATGCTCCGACGAATAACCATTCGTGTCTCAACACGATCAGCCGCGATTGGGAAGCCACAGCACCAGATCGGGCACGGCAAGCAGAAGCGCAAGAATAACAAGCTCGAAGAGTATGAACGGCACGATCCCGAGAAATCCCTGGCGCAGTTCCGTTCGGGTTGCTGACGCCGCAATATAGACGTTCAATCCCATGGGCGGCGTCACAAGCCCGATCTCGGCGGTCTTGACCATGATGACGCCAAACCAGATCTCGTCATAGCCGAGCCCCGTCATCAGCGCGTGCGTTATCGGGGCGGTCAGGATGATGATAGCCATCTGGTCCATCACCATCCCAAGTACCAGGTACATGCCCACGACCAGCAGCATCACGACAGAAGGCGACATACCGCTGTCGGCAATCCAGGTCAGCAGCGTGTCGGCGATCCGACTGAACGAGACGAAATAGCCAAACAGATGCGCGCCGAAGATAATGGTGACGATCAAGGCCGTGGTTCGTAACGTATTTCCAACGCCCTCCAGGAAGGCGGCGCGCGACATGCGTCCGAGCGCAATGCCGATAACCAGCGCCCCGAACGCCCCGATCGCAGCTACCTCGGTCGGAGTCGCCACGCCGCCATAAAGCGATCCCAGCACGACCAGTATCAGCAGGGCAATGGGCCAGACTGGAGCGGATTGCTGACGAAAGTCGAGACTTTCCTCATAAGCGGAGGGTCCTAGGTCCGGCCGGAATCGCATCACGAGAGAGATCGTGGCCATATAGCCTATGGCCGTCAGGAGGCCGGGAATTATTCCGGCTATAAAGAGTTTCCCGATGGATGCGTCGGTCATCAGGCCGTAGACGACAAAGGCGATGGAGGGTGGAATCATGATTGCGAGGGTGCCGGAAATCGCGACCACTCCAACCGCGAAGCCTGGCTTGTAGCCTGCCGCCTTCATCGACGGAAACGCGGCGCGCGCGATGCTGGCCGAGGAGGCGGTGCTGGACCCTGAAGCAGACGCAAGCACCGCCCCTGCCAAGACACAGGCCATGGCCAGCCCGCCCCGCACCCGTCGCGTCAGCCGCGCGCAGGCGACCATGAGGTCCTGCGCCACGCCCCCAGCCGACAACAGTTCAGCCATGAGCACGAACATGGGGATGGTCAGGATCACGTAGCTGTTGGCGGTCGAATGGACGACTTTGGTCATCAGCGCGGCAATCGTGCCTGGAGACGTGACCAGCAAAAGGCTACCTATCCCGGCCAATCCAAGGGCATATCCTACCGGAATGCCCACAACGATCAGCGCGACAAGCAATGCGCATCCCAGGGCGAAGGTCATACGTGGTCAGCTCCGTCGGCGGTCAGCGGACCGAGCGCCCTGAGGATCAGGCGGATGGTGAGAAGTCCACAGCCGAGCGGCACCCAGACCCATGATAGCGATACCGGCCAATCGATCACGCCCAGCACTACCTCCCCGTTGACCCAGGCCGAATAGAACTTCTGCCAGGAGAAAAATGTCAGCGCCGCCAAATATCCGGCCGATACCAACAGACCAAATCGGATCAACCCGGCGCCGAGCGGCTGCGGCAGGAGGCTGGGCAGAGCTTCGATCCGGATATACCCGCCCGTCCTGAACCCCCAAGGCAGCGCCATCAGAATTAGTCCAACGAGCAGGTAATTTTCAGTCAGGGCGAACTGGAAAGTCAGAGGTCGGGCGAACACATAGCGCATTGCCGCGTCGGCGCTGACGATGATCATGGCTGCAAGCAGGAATGTTCCTGCAACGATGGCAGCCAGGTTCTCGAGCATCGACAGCGCCTGATCAGCGATGCGATAAAGTGTGCTCATCTGATCCAAGGCTCTCTAACGGCCGAGCAACTTTCGGTACGAGTCATAAGCTTCGCGGGCCGGCAACCCGCGGTCTGTCAGACGCGAGATATAGTCGTTCGAGACCTCTGAGAGCTTGTCGTCCAGCGCCTTGAGGGTCTCGTCCGAGAAAGAGTACACATCGATGCCCTTGCCGGCGAACTCCTTCTGCAGGCTGATGTTATCGCGGTCCAGATAAGTGGCCAGCGAGGCCTCGATTTCCATTCCACAGGCGTTCACGATGCCTTGGTTTTCAGCGGACAATCCATTCCACAAGTTCTTGTCCATTGCGAAAACGGTCGTGAATGTCCCGAACCGTCCGTTCGAACTGATCGCGTTCACCAACTCATCCAGCTTGTAGGGTTTGACACTCGAGAGGGCCGAGAGCGTCGCATCCACGGTCTTGCGTTCCATCGCGACATACATATCCGCGCTGGGAATTTCCGAAGGCGAAGCGCCGATCGACTGGAGTGTAAAATTCATAGCGCCGCCGCCCGAGCGGACAACCTTGCCCTTGAATGCTTCAAGGGTGTCGATAGGACCGACCGATGAAACTATCTGGTAGACCGGCAGCATAATGTTGAAGATCGGGTGCAGCCCTTTCTTGTCCAGTTCGTCTCCCAGCGGACCGCTGTCCAGGGCGGCTCGGTAGGTCGCCGCCATTTGCACGGCGCTGTCGCCCATGTCGGGCAGCATCGTGACACCATTGAGGGGCAAACGCCCGCTTTCATAACCGATAGCGATTGCAGATGCCCCGGCGAGTCCATTGTTCAGCGCGTCAAGCGATTCCTTCACTGAGGCGATCTGGCCAGACGGGAAGACCTCGAAGCTAAGCTCTCCGCCGGTTCGCTCCTCGACACAGGATCTCCAAGGATCGATGCCCTGGGCCGCGATGACATGGGTCGGTGAATAGCCGTGTGACAGCACGATCTTTTCGGCCGCCGCCGGCGAAGTCGCAAACACGACGCTCGCGAGGGCACAGGCGGGCAGGATACGATAATCGAATACCATGATGGCATCTCCGGATTCTATTTGAGGAAATGCGCCAGCCAAACGGCCGGCGCGATAGGCTTCATTCCGTCTTGCCGATGACGACTGGTTCCCCGTCCTTGATCTCGCCGATGTAGTTCACGGACATGATCTGTGCATCTACGCCGTATCGATCCTTGCCGCCGAGCGTGAGTTCATCGCCCTGAATCGATTTCACAGGCATTATGCCGGGAAGGGCTGCTCGAGCGGCTTCCGGATCATCTGCATTTCCACCGGCCTTGATCGCGTCGAAAAGCACGTTGGCCGCATCATAGAAGGACACGATGATCTCGTTCGGGTCATGGCCTTCATTGGCCTTGTATTTCTCGCGCAGCGTTTGGAAGCCTGCGTCCGCCGGATTGGCGTAGAGCATGTTGATGATGCCCTCGGACGCCTGCTTGCCGGCCGCCGCGACGATGTCGTGCGGCCCGGCCCCACCCATCTTCGTAAAGAGGCCGGTATATCCCAACTCGCGTGCCTGACGCACGATCAACCCCGCCGTCGCAGGGGGCGTGCCGCCTATTTCGACAATTTCCGGGTTCAGCGACTTGATCTTGGTCAGCATCGGGGTGAAATCGGTCTGCCCGCGCTCGAATAGCTCTTCGCCCACCACCTCGAAGCCGCTTTTCTGGAACTCCGACTTGAAAAGCTTGGTCTGGTCCCAGCCCGTCTCGTCGTTTGGATTGACGATAACGACCTTTCGTTCTTTCAAATTGTCCTTCATCCACGAGACAAAGGACGGCACATAGTCAGCAGGCGGCGAGTAGAGGCGAACCATATGGTGCGAATTCGCGTCCAGCGCCTGGATTGTGTACGAGGCGGTGAACGCCAAGACGTCGTCGTCCTCGATTGTCTGCTTGAGGGCCATCGTAGCAGCAGAGGTCACCAGAACCACGTATTTGGCGCCGTCCTGGTTCACCAGCCTGTTGTATGCTGCCACCGCATCTGCCGCAGCATATTTGTCGTCATAGGAAATGACCTCAATGTCATGGGTGGTATCCCCGACCTTTAGCCCGCCCTTCTCATTGAGTTCCTTGGCCGCTATCTCGACGCCGCCTTTCGCAGCCATGCCCCAAGGGGCGCCGCCGCCGGTCAACGGCGCGATCACGCCAACCTTCAATGTTTCAGCATGCACGAGCGACGCAATCGTCAGACCGGCCAGCAGCACGAATTTGCCTAGATGTTTCATTCTTTCCTCCCTTTGAGTTGAATTGCGGTCTCAGCCGCCGAGGTAAATGTCCCGCACCCGCGGATCCGCCATGATGTCGGCACTGGTGCCCGACATGGCGATGCGACCGGTTTCCAGCACATAGGCCCGATCGGATACTTTCAGCGCTTGCGCAGCGTTCTGTTCGACTAGGATCACTGTTGTTCCCTCGTCGCGGATACGGCGAACAGTCTGCAGCACCTCATGGATTAGCTTCGGGGCAAGGCCGAGCGTCGGCTCATCCAGCAACAGGAGCCGGGGATTGCCCATCATCGCCCGTGCGATAGCCACCATCTGCTGCTCGCCGCCCGACAAACTCGAAGCCTGCTGGTTCTCGCGCTCGCTTATTCGAGGAAACAAATGATGAACACTTTCAAGCCGCCGGCGAATGACCTTATGATCATGGACAAGAAAGGCACCCATGCGGATGTTCTCGGCCACTGTCATCTCCGGGAATAGCCGGCGACCTTCGGGGCATAAGATGATGCCCTGGCGCACGATGAACTGGGTTTGCATGCAAGAGAGCTCCGCACCATCAAAGCGGATGCTTCCGGCCGCGCTCCGCACCAATCCCATGATCGTGCGGAACAACGTGGATTTGCCGGCGCCGTTTGCACCGAGAACGCAGGTTACCTCCCCCTTCGGGACATGAAGCGATGTATCGTCCAGCGCCAGGGTCGTGCCGTAGCGTACGGTCAGCCCTGTAATCTCAAGCAAGTTCATGATCCTTCCCGAGATAGGCGTCGATCACATCGGAGTTAGTGCGAACCTCCTCGGGCGTGCCGATCGCTACGTGCCGACCGTAGCTGATAACCTGAACCCGATCGCACAACCCCATCACCATCTTCATGTCGTGTTCGACCAGGAGAATGCCGATGCCGTACTCGTCGCGGATACCGCGAATGAGGTTCGTCACCTCGATCTTCTCTGAAGAGTTAAGTCCCGCGGCCGGCTCATCCATCAGCAGCAGTCGCGGCCTCTGCACTAGCGCCATGCCTATGCCGAGGATTTTCTGAAACCCGTAGGCCAGGCTGATCGCCTCCGAATCGGCCATCCCGTCGAGCCCGATCCGTTTGAGAACGCGGTCCACGCTGTGACCTGCGGCGCGCTGGCCGAAGCTACCAAGCCAAGCCATAGGGGAATGGGCGGTCAGAAATGACCGGGCCCGCTCAAGCGTTTCACGGACAGTTGTCTCGGGGAAAACCGTGGTAGACTGAAATGTGCGACCGACCCCGAGCCGGGCGATCTGATCGGGGCGCATCCGGGATATGATCCTGCCGTCGAGCGACACCGTTCCGGCCGAGGGTCTGAAAACGCCCGAAATCGTATTGAACAACGTCGTCTTGCCGGCCCCGTTCGGGCCGATCACGCCGAGGATCTCGCCCGGCGCCAGGGTGACGGATATATCCTCGAGCGCCTTCAGCCCGCCAAAATTCCGGCCAAGCCCTCGTATCTCCAGCGTTCCAGTCATTCTAGCCTCGGGCATTTCATGTATCCCGCCGCTCCTGATTTGCATCAGGTGATCTGGAGAAGAGGAACCCGGTAATGCCGCGAGGGAAGAAGGCCAGGAAGCCGATCAGCAGGAGCCCGTAGACTAGAAGCTGGTATTGCTGCGCGTCGCGTAGAATTTCCGGCAACGGGACAAGCAGCACCGCGCCGATCAGCGGCCCGAGAGGAGAGGCAACCCCACCTATAACGTTGATCACCAATATGTTGACCGAGATCGCGAAGGTGAACGACGCCGGCGAAATGAACCCGATGAAATGAGCGTAGCTGGCGCCTGCGATTCCGGCCAACAAACCCGACAGACCAAAAATTCCGACCCGCCAAGCGAGCACGTTCACCCCCAGCGAACGCGACAGATCCTCATTTTGCTCGATCGACTGCATCACCGCCCCGGCACGGGATCGGTAGAGAGCCATAGCACCCGCGAAAGATAGGACAAGCAAGGCCAGCGCGTAGGGATAGAAAGTCTCTGGCCGCGCAAGACGAATGCCGAGAATTTCCAGCCGGGGGATGCCGAAGAGGCCTCCGTTTCCTCCGGTTACTCCGGTCATATCCTGCAGGATCAGGTTGACAATCTGCGCGAGCGAAAAGGTCAGCAGAACGAAGTAGACACCACGAATTCGTAGCAGCAAGGGACCTAGCATAAGGGCGAGTATCCCGGACGCGATCCCGGCGAGCACGATCGAAGCGGCAGGCGGCAGGCCCCAGGCCATCGACATTAGCGCTGAGCCATAAGAGCCTGTCGCCATGAATACGACTTGCGCCAGTGAAAGCTGACCGATCCTGAGCATCATGTTCAGGCTGAGCGCCAACATCCCCATGAGACAGACCATCACAGCAATATGAGCAAGATAGCGGTCGCCAACCCAAATTGGCACCGCTGCGAGGACGGCCAGAACCGCTAGCGCTACGACACGGGCCCTCATATGACTTTTCCGAAAAGACCGCTCGGACGCACGAGCACGATAACAAGGACGATGGCGAAGGAGGCGATCAGAGCGGCTGTATTGTTGAAGACCGAAGCAAATCCCGATTCCACCAGCCCGATGATGAGCCCACCGGCGACCGCTCCAGGAATGCTGCCCAGCCCCCCGAGCACCACGACCACGAAGGCCTTGAGCATCGGCAACTCGCCCATGTAGGGCGCGACGGAATAGATCGGCGCCATCAATCCGCCCGCCACGGCGGCGAGCCCCGCCGCAATGGCGAAGGCAAGTGCCGAAACATGCGAGACACCAACGCCCATCAACGCGGCAGTTTCTGAATCTTGCGCCACTGTCTGCATGGCTAACCCCAGACGCGTGCACTTGAGAAACACATAGAAGGCAATGATGATGACCAGCGCGCAAGCGCCCACAAACAGCCGATCGAAGGGCACCACGATTCCGCCAAACTGCCACGTCCCGGTTATCGGCCGCTCCACCGCCTGCCAGGCCGGCCCGAGGACGATCAACGCGATGGCCTGAAGGAAAATGGCAATCCCGAGCGACATGATCATGCCGTTGAGTTCGGTCTTTACGAAGCGTCGGAACAGCCCGATTTCGATGAGCGCACCGATGCCGGCGGTCAGCAGAGCTGCAAGGGCGACAGCGACGAAATAGTTCACCCCGTTCATGCCGTAGAGAACCAGAACGACACTTGCGCCGATCATGTAGAGTTCGCCGTGGGCAAAGTTCACGATCCGCATGATCCCAAAGATCAGCGTGAAGCCCAGCGCCATTAGCACATAGACCATCCCCGACAGGATTCCGTTCACGACGATCTGCGCAATGAACTCACTCATCCCGTACGCACCGTCGTAGAGCTGCTGGAATCTTGCACAAAGCCTCCCCCTCACCCGAATTGGAGACGATCCTGCACATCCTCCTTCAATCTGTCAAATCATTTAGCTGATTTACAGGAAATGTCTGCCCTGCTACTGACGTTGAAAAGCCCGCTTTTCGCGCTTTCAAGCGTCCCCAATGAGGGCAAGGCCAAACCGGGAGGGGAGTGAAGATGCAGAATTATCCAAACCTTTTCAAAGAGATAAAAATTGGGCAACTTCCTCTCCCCAATCGAATCTGCTTTGCCGCTTCTAGCTCTGAGCTCGCGGACTCCCATGGTTTCGCAAGTGAGACCATGGCGGAATATTACGCGACTCGCGCCCGTGGCGAAGTCGGGTTGATTGTCGTTGAGGCTACCTACGTAGAGATGGAAGGCCGCCGACTTCCCCATAATGCGATGCTGCACGAGGACCGCTATATACCGGGCATGGCGGGGGTCGCCCAGGCGATCCACGAGGCTGGCGGCCGCGTGGCGCTTCAGCTCAATCACGGCGGGCGGGAAGCGGTTGCGACGGTCTCCGGTTCCGTTCCGCTCGGCCCCTCCCCGATCGCATCGCCCTTCACCGGCGGGGGACAGACCAGTTCCCCGCGCGAACTCACGACGACCGAGATTGCGCGCATCGTGCAGCGCTTCGGAGACGCGGCGGAACGGGCGCAGCGCGCCGGTTTCGACGCGGTGGAAGTCCATGGTTCGCACGGCTACCTCGTCGCGCAGTTCCTGTCGCCGGAGGCCAATCAGCGGCAAGATGACTATGGCCGCGACCAGCAGGGACGGGCCAGGTTCGCCTGCGAGATCATCGCCGAGATCAAACGCCGTTGCGGCAGCGACTTTCCGGTCATCCTGCGCATGAACAGTTCCGATCACTATCCGGGAGGCACTGACGTCTCGCTCGCCTGTATCACCGCCAAATGCGCTGAGATCGCCGGGGCTGATGCGCTCAGCGTATCGGCGGGCATTCACGCCTCGCGTCCCTATATGATTGTGCCAGGCATGATGATCCCGAATGGTTGGAACCGCGAGGGAGCGGCTGAGATTGCCCGTCACGTCTCTATTCCTGTTATGGCCACGGGCCGGATCACTGCGCCCGAGATGGCCGACGAGATTATCGGCAACGGCGAGGCGGACATGGTCTGCATCAGCCGGGCGCTCATCGCAGACCCCGAATTCCCCCGAAAGGCCCGCGAAGGCCGGGCTGCTGAAATCACGCCCTGCATCGCTTGCAACGAATGCGTGGCCAGCATCCATCGCCACGAGGGTCTCGCCTGCACCGTTAACCCTGGGGTCACAAGGGAACTAGAGCTGGCATCAATGTTGAACGCGCGTCCATCACCCCGCAGGGTGGTGGTAATCGGCGCCGGCGCTGGAGGACTTGCGGCCGCAGTTAGCGCGGCGAGGCGCGGCCATGCCGTAACTCTTTTCGAGCGCGCGAGCGCAATCGGCGGCCAACTGGATCTTGCGCACAAACCTCCCCTGCGTGAACCGATCGCCGATCTCCTGGCCTACTACCGCCGCGAAATTGATCGTCTGGGCGTCGTGACCCGCACCGGGGCCGATCCGACCCGAGGAGAGATTGCCGCCCTTGCCCCGGACAGCCTCATCATCGCCATCGGCGCCCGCAGCCGCGATCCAGACATTCCCGGCATCGAACGGGCTCAGCTGCGCACCGGATGGAAACTTTTGGCCGGGATGGAAATGGCAACGGGCGTATGCGCCGTGCTTGGCGGGGGCCTCGTCGGGGTTGAGACTGCCGATCATCTTGCGCATCTCGGTCACAAGGTGGTTCTGATCGCCCGCAGCGGAATTTTGAAGAAGGCGGTGCATGTGGATGCGATCCACTATCGGGATACGCTCAACGCGGAGGGGGTGGAGGTGTTCGAACATTCCGCCGTCGAGGAAATCGGGCCTGACTGGATTCGCATCGTACCCAAGGACCGACTTCCCCGGATTATAGCGGGAATCGATACGGTCGTGTCCTGTATAGGGTACGAGAACCGGATGGAAGATGCCCAACGCTGGGAGGGGCTTGCTCCTCTCACCCACTTTGTCGGCGACGTGAAAGGCTCGGCGAAGTTCTTTGACTCAATCCGCGAGGGAACGATGGCCGCACTGGCGATTGTATAGAAGGAGATCAGGGATGGCACAGACGATATTCGAAGTTCTGCCTGCATGCAGCGCGGCGCCTGGTCTTTGGGACATCTACGCTCTTCGTTATGCCCGCATGCCGGAACGGCGCATTCACGAAAACTTTCTTCGACGCGACATGCATGACGGGCCGATGCCGCTCGATTTCTTCGTTTGGATCGCCCGTAACCGTGACAGAACTGTGCTAATCGACACCGGCTATGGCCATCGCGCAGGAGCCGAGCGCGGTAGGCCCGTCGATATCGAGCCGGCCGACGCGCTCGCACGCATCGGGTTGCCGCCGGAACAGATTGAGCATGTTGTTCTGACCCATCTGCACTATGACCATGCCGGTAGTCTCGACCGGTTTCCGAATGCCCGCATTCATCTTCAAGATGCTGAGATCGCATATGCGACCGGACGCTCTATGTGCCACCACGTTGCGCGATTTCCCTATGATGTCGAAGACGTGGTGCACTTTGTCCGCCGGGTCTATGGCGAGCAAGTCGAGTTCCACGACGGCGATTCTACCCTGTTCCCCGGGCTGAGTCTCCATCTTCTGCCAGGCCACGCAAAGGGCCTTCAGGCGGTGCTCGTCGAGACTGTCCGCGGACCGGTTCTGATTGCGTCTGATGCCACACACACCTACGCCAATCTGACCCAGAACCATCCCTTTGCTTTGACGATCGACGTGGAAGCGACGCTCAACAGCTATCGCCGGATCATCGATCTGGCGGGGGATATGGAACACGTCATCCCCGGCCACGATGCGCTTGTCCGAACCTACTATCCTTCAATTACCGTTGCGGGGATCGAATTGCAGGTGCTGCACGTCGATCCGAAGATGCCATGATCTTCGCCAAAAGCGGCTCGCGCCGCGCCAGCCACCAGCCATATTGCTCAGGCCAGTCCGTGTAGCGGGGCCCGCCGAGCGCCGCACGCGCATGATGCGGCCAGTTGGGATCCCAAAGCGCCTCGCGACCGATGGCGACAAGGTCGGTCTGACCGTCCTCTATCGCCGCATTGGCAAGCTCGGGTTCGGTGATAAGCCCGACGGCCATCGTCTTCATGCCGGAGCCATTGCGGATCTGCGCCGTATCCGGCAACTGGAAACCGAGAGTGGTTGCACCGCCCGAGGTGGAGGCACTGTGCCCGCCGATACCGCCGGACGAGCAATCGATGACATCCACGCCGTGCCGGCCAAGCAAGCCCGCCAGCTTGACGGTCTCCGCAAATGGGCGCGCGGGTTCGGCGGCATCATGCATCGAGATGCGGACAAAGAGCGGCATCTCGTCAGGGATCGCATCACGCAAATCCTCCGAGACCTCCACGACAAATCTGTGCCTGGCGTCAAAGTCGCCGTTATAAGCGTCTTCCCGGGTATTGGTAGCGGGCGACATAAAGCTGTGCAGCAGAAATCCGTGCGCTGCGTGGATCTCGACCAAGTCCGCACCGGCGCTCACGGCACGTTTGGCGGCCGCGGTGAATGCCTGGCGGACGGCGCCAATGCCTTCCAGCGTAAGCGCTTCCGGCATCAGATATCCATCTCCAAAGGGAATTGCGCTGGCCGACGCGATCGGCCACGACAATTCGCCGCGTGCTGCGTCCGCCTCACCCATTGGACCATTGCCGTGCCACGGTCTCTGGCGGGCGGCCTTGCGTCCGCTATGCACGAGTTGTACACCGACTGCCGCGCCCTGGGCCTGGCAAGCGGCGATCACGCGCGCCAATGGTTCGATCTGATCATCGCTCCACAAACCGAGATCGCCATGGGTTATCCGCCCCTCTGGCACCACTGCGGTGGCTTCGATGATCACCAGTCCGGCGCCACCGAGCGCAAAGCGGGAGTAATGGGCCAGGTGGAAGTCCGTTGCCACCGAATGCGGGGCTGAGTACATGCACATCGGCGAAATGACGATTCGATTGCGCAACACCAGGCCACGCACGCGCAGCGGCCGGAATAGCGGAATTGCTTCGGCGGCCGGCGCTGCGCCCGGGGCGGACAAGTTATCCATGGTTCATCCCATCTTGTTTGATTGTTGAAAGACGAACGACGTCAGTTGAAAACGAAGAACCGTTCTTCCGTCATGTCTAGGGTCGAGAATTTCGGTCCCTCGCGACCGATGCCGCTGTCCTTGACTCCTCCATAGGGCATCTGGTCGGACCGCCAGCGCGATGTACCATTGATAATAACACCGCCGGTGCGGATTCCATTGATAGCCGCCAACGCCAACGGCAGGGACTGGGTGAATATCCCCGCCTGAAGCCCATAGCGCGAAGCGCTGATCTCGCGGAAAATTGCGGCGACATCGTCATAAGGCATGACCGACATGGCCGGGCCAAAAATCTCTTCGCAAGCAACGTCCATTTCTCGCGTCACCTTGTGCAGGACAGCAGGCTTGATCTGCGCGCCGCTGCGTCCTCCGCCAGCCAGCAACTCCGCACCCGCCGACAAGGCCCGGTCGAGCATGGCCTCCACCCGGATGGCCGCTTCCTCATCGATCAGTGTTCCGATTTCGGTGGTGGACTCCATCGGATCCCCGACCCGAAGCGTCTCGACCTCTACCAGGAGCCGCGCGACGAAGGCGTCATATACCGATCGGTGAACGAAGACGTTCTGCACGGAGATGCAGCTTTGCCCTGCCAGCATGAAGGCATTGCGCGCGCAGGCCGTAGCCGCGGCCTCGAGATCCGCGTCAAAATGCACGATCGTTGGCCCGACGCCGCCAAGCTCCAGCGCCACGCGTTTCATGCCGGAATTGGCACGAATGATCTGGCCCACACGGGTTGAGCCGGTGAAGCTGATGAAATCAACACGCGGGTCGGAAACCATGACGGGGCCGACCGCATCGCCATACAGCGCACTGAGGGCACCCTTGGGCAGCCCTCCCGCATCAACGAAACATTCAACCGTTCTCGCTACGCAGAGCGGCGCCTTCGGCGAACATTTGAGGACTGTGGTATTGCCCGCCGCGATCGACGGACCCAGTTTGTGCATAACGAGATTGACCGGGGCATTGAACGGTGTAATCGCGCTTACAACGCCTACGGGAAAGCGCAGTGTCATTGCGATCTTGCCCGCTCCGATGGCGCTGGCCTCCAGGGGAATATGCGCGCCTTCGATGCGAATGGCCTCTTCCGCGCAAAGCCGAAGCGTGTCGGCGGAACGGGCCGTTTCGGCACGCGAGTCGCGCAATGCCTTGCCGGTCTCCATCGTCATGGCCAGGGCAATATCCTCGGTCCGTTCGGACACAAGGTCGGCAACGCGGCGGAGATAGGCGGCCCTTTCACGCGCCGGCATCTTTGCCATCACCTCACATGCCTCATCGGCGTGGCCGATCGCACGGCGCGCATCCTCCTCGGAGGAAACAGGCATTCTGGCTACTTCCGCGCCGTCATAAGGGTTTATTATTGGAGCGAAATCGCGCCCCTCTTCCCACATACCGCCAATCAACGGGCGGATGGCTTTCGTGCAGCCTTGCTCGACGCGCGACATAGCGATCTCCTAACTCTTGCCGAAATGCGTAATATCATCTAAATGAATATCATCTAATACTGACGCCCGCAACTGCGGTGCGACCCGACGCGACACGCGCACTGGAGGAATTTGACATATGAAGATCACGGCCGCGGTAATGTACGAGCAGGGGCTGCCGAGACCATTCGAACAGAGCCAGCCGTTCCGCATTGAGGAGGTCGACCTCGAGGGGCCGGGTGCTGGCGAGGTTCTCGTCGAGATCCGCGCGGCAGGTCTTTGCCACTCGGACTTGAGCCAGGTGAAAGGCTTGCGGAAGCGGCAGTTGCCGGTGGTTGGCGGCCATGAAGCGGCGGGTATCGTCCGCGAGACCGGAGCGGGTGTCACCAATCTCAAAGAGGGCGACCATGTGGTGATGACAGTGGTGTCGGGCTGCGGGGTCTGCGCGCATTGCCAGCGCAACCGTCCTGCTCTCTGCCAATCCGTGACGGTGCCGCGCAACAAGGGGCTTCTTGCGAACGGCCAACGCAGGCTGAGCCGTAAAGGCGCTCCAATTTACCATTATTCTGGCATCTCCGGCTTTGCCGAATATGCGGTCACCATGCCAGCATCGCTGGTGAAGATTGATACGCAAGTCCCGCTGGACGTGGCCGCGCTTTTCGGCTGCGCAGTGGTGACCGGCGCGGGATCGGTCTTAAACACGGCACAGGTTCCAAGCGGCGCAAGCGTCGCCATTATCGGGTTGGGTGGCATCGGTCTGAATGGACTGATGGCCGCGCGGATCGCGGGCGCCCAGACGATTATCGGTATCGACATGCGCGACGACAAGTTCCCCATCGCCCGGGAACTTGGCGCAACGCACACCTTCCGCGCCGATGATCCGGAACTGGTGAAGAAGGTCTTTGGCCTCACCGGCGAAGGTGTCGATTTTGCATTCGAAATGTCCGGCGCGGCCGCCGCGATGAAGTCCGCGCCCGATCTCATCCGCCCCGGCGGTGAGGTGATCTGTGTGGGTCTCGGCGGTTCGGATGCGCGTTTTGATTTCGCTCATACCAGGCTCGTGACCCAGGAACACAGCATTCGCGGCTCTTTCATGGGAAGCTGCGTTCCGCAACGCGATATCCCCCACTACATGAAGCTGTTCACCGAGGGGCAGTTGCCAGTCGACCGGTTGCGCAGTTCGGCTATCGGCTTCGAACAGTTGAACGCCAGCCTCGATCGGCTCGATAGCGGCGAGGTGATCCGCCAGGTGTTGCTGCCGCACGGAACGCTGTGACGGTGTCGCCCATTCACGGGCGGATCGCCCACGCACCGCGATATGTCGATCGGCATAGGAAAAACATCAAAATGACTGAAGCAGAAATGCAGGGGACGAGCCACTATCCGCTTTCGGGCGTTACCGTGCTCGATCTTTCGCACGTTTATAACGGCCCTTACGCCACTCTGTTGATGGCGCTGGCGGGGGCGCGCGTTATCAAGATTGAGCCGCATACGGGGGAGCATTTGCGCAGCCGCGGCGATATGGGAGGCGCAGATCTACCCTTCGCAATGTTGAATTCGAACAAACAGCCGATCACTCTGGACCTCAAGTCCGGGCGCGGCAAGGACCTGTTCCGGGCGATGATTGCCAAGGCCGACATTCTCATCGAGAACTTCGCCCCGGGCGTGATGGCGCGTCTCGGGCTCGACGCCGAAGCCCTGCAGGAAATCAATCCCCGGCTTATCTACGGTTCCAGCTCGGGCTATGGGACGGACGGCCCCTACAAAGACTTCCCCGCTATGGACCTCGTCGTTCAGGCGATGTCCGGCGTTATCAATTCCACCGGCTTTCCGGAGGGCCCGCCGGTGAAATCCGGCGCGGCGCTCTGCGATTTCTTCGCCGGAATCCATCTTTATGCCGCCGTCATGACGGCGCTGTACGAGCGGGAGAGGACCGGCAAGGGACGCATCGTTGAAGTATCGATGCAGGATGCCACCTATTGTTCGCTCGCCTCGAATTACGGCATGCAACACGCACGGGGCAACGATGCGCCCGAACGCACCGGCAATCGCCACGGCGGTCTAGGCGTATCCCCTTACAACGCCTACGAAACCAGCGACGGCTATGTCGTCATCAATTCCCCCGGCGACCACCATTTTCGGGCGATCCTCGATGTCATCGGACGCCCAGACCTCAAGGAAGATCCGCGGCTCGCGACGCGCACGGCACGTGTGCAGAACGTGCCGTTAGTGGACAGCTTGCTGACCGAATGGACCCGGCAGCACACCAAGCAACAGGTGGCGGACGCCATGCTGTCCGCAAGAGTACCCTCCGCTCCCGTCCGCAATCTCAAGGAAGTTATGACCGACAAGAATATGCTGGCGCGCGGAAGCCTTCAAAGAGTTGACCATCCCGGCCTGGGTGCCGTGACGCTTCCGCATTCGCCGTTCAGCTTCAAGGATCTCGAACGACTTCCTCTGGAGCCAAGTCGCCCGCTCGGCGATGCCAATCATGAGATCATCACCAGCTTCCTGGGCTTGTCCGAAGAGGAATACCAATCCCTTCGGCACGATGGTGTCGTTTAGCGAAAAAGGCGCCGCACAGGTTGCCATTCTTTCATCTTATTCATATAGATCAATTTAAGCGTTAAGACTCATTGGGCCAGAACGGAAGGACTTTCGCCCGAGATGACAAAGCCCAGTTCCGAATTCGACTTCGCCTCCGTCCTTCAGTCCGGCGACCATGTCGCCTGGCCGCAGGGAACGGGCGAGCCGACGGGGCTGACGGCCGCCCTCGTCGAGGCGACGCCGAGCCTGCCGGACTATGTGGCGGTTCTAGGGATGGTGACGACGCGCACACCCAAGGCGATGACCGAGAATGGGGCCCGCTTCCTGTGCCTGAACGGCGCTGCAGGCACGCGCATTGCCGCCGCCGTTTCCGGCAATCGCATTGTCCCCAGCCATGTTTCGGCGGTGCCGGGTCTGATCCGCGCGCGGCGCCTGCGGACCGATGTCGTGCTAATCCGAGTGCGCCCCACCAACGAAGCCGGGATGTTTTCGGTGGGCGTTGTGGCCGATTTTGTGCAGGAAATGGTGAATGCCGCCCGGGTTGTCGTCGCCGAAATCGACGATCGGCTGCCTCTCACCGCCGATGATGCGCTGATCGCGAGCGAGCGCATAGATTATTTGACCCTCGCTGACGGGTTAGAACCGCTGCTACCCGATGCTGTGCCAAACCCGACAGAGATCGAGGTCGCACGGCATGTGGCCGAAATTATCCCCGATCGCGCGACCATACAGCTCGGCATAGGTGGCTTGCCTACCGCGGTATGCGCGGCGCTGGCAGGGCATAAGGATTTGGGCATCCATTCAGGCGTGATCCCAGACTGTGCGGTCGATCTGCTGGAAAAGGGTGCCATCTCCAACCGCTATAAGGGGCTCGACGAAGGGCGGACGGTGACCGGTGGGCTATTTGGCGCCCGTCGACTGATCGATTTCTCCGACGGCAATGCGGCCATATCGCTGCGCGGTGCCGCCTATACGCACGCGGCCCAGACGATGATTCGGCTCAAAAAGTTCTACACGGTCAACTCAGCTATCGAGATCGATCTGACCGGGCAGGTCAATTCCGAGCTCGCGGGCAGCAAGTATGTCGGCGCTGTGGGCGGACAGGTCGATTTCGTTCGCGGCGCCCGACTGTCTGAGGGCGGCCGGTCGATCATCGCTCTGGCTTCCACCACAGCAGACGGTAAAACCTCGAAAATCGTAGCCGGTTTTGAAGGCCGGCCGGTCACAACCGCGAGATCTGATATCGATATCGTGGTGACCGAATTCGGTTCGGCCGAGCTTTGGGGACTCGATTTTCCGGCACGCGCACGCGCGCTGATCGCGATCGCCCATCCCGACTTTCGAGAAACTCTGGACCGTTCGCTGAACGCCGCCGCGCACGCAGGTTAAGGAGACGAACTTTGGGGGATCATCTGATCGAGCACTGGCCTGGTGAGGGCGTTTGCATTCTGCGACTGAACAGGCCAGCGAAATACAACTCCCTGAGCACAGCCCTGACCGACGATCTGCGCACTGCCCTGGTACGGATCAAGGAGCGCGGCGTTCGAGTACTGTTGCTGGCGGCTAATGGAAATGGATTCTGCGCCGGCGCGGACCTTTCAGAGCGCAAAACTATGTCAGACGATCAAAAGTTCGCCCACAATCGTGCGATTTCCGGACTTGCGGACGATATCGCCGCACTGCCCTGCCCTACCATTGCCGGCCTGAACGGGCACGCGCTTGGCGGCGGCTGCGAGATCGCGCTCGCCTGCGATCTGCGTTTCATGGTGCGGAACGCGAAAATTGGCCTGACCGAGGCCCGGATCGGAGCCATTCCCGGTGCCGGAGGTACCCAACGGCTGCCTCGCCTGATCGGAACCGCTCGCGCATTGGAGATGATGTATTCGGGCGAGCCGATCGAGGCGCCTCAAGCCGAAACCTGGGGCTTGGTCAACCGAACTTTCCCTGATGCAGCCGCGATGGAAGCCGCGATGCTCGAATTTGCCGCCCTCGTGTCACTGCGCTCCCGTCGCGGCATGCAGTTGCTCAAATCGGTGGTGTATTCCGGTTTCAACCGGCCAATCTCCGAGGGGCTCGAGGGCGAAAGGGTAGCCATCACCGAAATTCTGCGCTCGCGCGATTATCGCGAAGGCATCTCCGCCTTTGCCGAACGCAGGAGCCCTCTTTTCGACTAGCCGCGCCCGGACCGCGAACTACCTCAAAGGGAAGACGAATGAAGCTAGAATTGAATGACGATCAAAAGGCGATGCTCGATACCGTACGCCAACTGGCGCAAACCAAATTCCGTTCGCGCGTCGCCAAATGGCAGGACGGTACTTTCCCCTACGCAAACCTGAGGGAACTGGGCGAAATCGGCGTGTTGGGCATGGCAGTGCCTGAAGAACATGGCGGCCTGGGAATGCCGGTGCTGGATTGCGTTCTCGTGCTCGAGGAAGTGGCCAAGGTCTGCTACGTGACAGCCATGGCGGCGATGAGCGCGATGGGCGCCCAGAACAGAATCATTGCCAATTATGCGCCCGAGGATCTGAAGCAGAGATACCTGCCCGGCGTCATAACCGGTGAAACCATCCTGGCTATCTGCATGACCGAACCCCATGCCGGAACTGACGTGGCGAATTACACCACAAACACAGTCGTTCATAAGGATCACGTCGTTCTGAACGGGACAAAGACGCTTATCAGTAGGGCGGACGAAGCCCATTGCTTCATCGTCTTTACCCGCGTCGACGGCCGGTCCGGGCGCGAAGGCATCGGTTGTGTTCTGGTCGATCCGTCGACGCCGGGCTTCGAAGTTACCGCGCGATATCACACGATGGGCGGCGAAAACCTGGCCGAGATCCAGTTTCGGGATATGAAACTGCCGTCTGAAAACCTGATCATCCGTGAGAATGGCTTCAAGAGGCTGCTTAACGCCTTCAACACGCAGCGATGCATGAATCCATCCGTTTCTCTCGGGCTGGCCGAAGGTGCCTTCGAGGAAGCAGTGAAGTACGTTCGGAGCCGCGAGATATTTGGACGCCCTACCGGCACCATGCAGGGCATTCGCTGGAAAATCGCCGACATGGCGCGCGAGATCGAGGTAGCGCGTTCGATCCTCTATCGGGCCGCCTCGACCGCCAATCCTTTCCCCGATCCCTATCTTGCCGCCATCGCCAAGATCCAGACAAACGAGATGGCAATCCGGGTTACCAGCGAAGCCCTCCAGGTTCACGGCGGCTATGGATTTACCGATGAATACCCCGTCTCGCATTTCTATCGCGGTGCACGCTACGGCACCCTCGGTGGCGGGGCGACTGAGACACTCAAGGATCTCGTCGGACGCCGTGTGTACGACGCTTTCCCCGATGACGGTTTCCTCAGCTTCGGTTTGATGTAATGGCGAGTGAAGCGATCCGTTCGCTGCTCTTTGTCCCTGGTGACAAGGAGAAAATGATCCACAAGGCCCTCGCCTCAGAAAGCGATGCAGTGATCGTGGATCTTGAGGATGCCGTGACCCCAGAAGCTAAGCTGGCAGCGCGCGAGATCACCCGCGATGCCCTGATCGACGCCGACCGGACAAAGCCGGTATTCGTGCGTCTCAACGCTTTCGATACCGGCATGACCGCCGATGATCTGGCAGCAGTCATGGCGGCGCGCCCCTTTGGAGTAATGCTGCCGAAATGCAGCGGACCCGCCGAACTGCAGCGACTGGCTCATTATCTTGATATGGCCGAGGCCGACCAAGCCATTACGCCCGGCACGACACGGATCGTCACCGTGGCGACGGAAACCGCCGCCGCGACCCTTAACCTCGCCGCCGCCCCCGGGGGCACCGGAACGCGCCTTTGGGGACTGCTCTGGGGGGCTGAAGACCTCGCCGCCGATCTCGGGCTCGGCGCCAACCGGGACGAACATGGGCGGTACACTGATCCGTGCCGCCACGCGCGCACACAGTGTCTTTTTGCCTCCAACGCCGCCAAGGTTGTCGCGATTGACGCCGTCTATGTCGACTTCAAGGATCCCGAGGGGCTGGAGCGCGAATGCCGCGAGGGACTTCGCGACGGCTTTACCGCCAAGGCAGCTATCCATCCCTCGCAAGTCGAAATCATAAATCGGATCATGACCCCCACGCGCAGTGAACTGGAGTGGGCCGGGCAGGTCTGTAGTCTTCTTGCAGAAACCGGCGTCGCCAGGCTGGACGGCAAGATGATCGACCTTGCCCACAAGCGCCTTGCCGAGCGCATTCTGAAGCGGGCCTCGGCAGCTGGCATCACCCTTTAATGTCCAAGGAAGGGCGCAGGCTTAGATGAGCGACAGCAACGCCCTATCCGATGAATGGATTGCGGTGTCCGACGACACCTATGTTGGCGAACTCGGCGTGCTGCTGCGACGGGCTGGCGAGGAGCTCACCGAAATAGGCCTGCTGACGACCGAACGCCATCGTAATCTCAGCGGCAATGTACATGGCGGGGTCCTCATGACGCTGTTTGACCGTTGCGCGGGGCTGATCTCCCGTTTGGCAATGCCAGGCGTTCCTGTTGTAACCGCCTCGATAACGGTGAACTTCATCCGGTCTGTGAAACCGGGCGAGTTCATTCGAGTTTCCGGCAAGCTTCGCAAGGCAGGTCGCACCGCCGTTTTTGCCGACTGCGAAGCCTGGGTGGGTGATCGTCTAGTCGGCACGGCGAGCGGACTACTGATGCGCGCCCAGAGTGGCGCCTGCCGACGCAGCATACCAGGAGAGCCAGGATGAACACCCACTTGGCAGTCGAGGCCATGGAAACCGACTTCGCCGAGGTCTTCTCAACCTTCTCAAGCGCACTGACAATTACCGACATTCCCGACTCGGTTCTCAATGTCGTACGCACTGACATTTTCGATACGCTTGCCTGCGCAACTGCGGGATTCTCCGCCGACGGCGTCGGTTCACTGGTCGAGCTTGTGTGCGGCTGGGGCGGGCAGCCCGAAGCTACGATCTGGTGCAGCGGGCAGAGGGTACCCGCCCCCCACGCAGCCTGGGTCAACGGCATGATGGCCCATGCCCGCGATTTCGACGATACGCACGATGACGCCGTGCTGCACGCCGGTGTCTCGGTGGTTCCGGCCGCAATCGCCGCGGCCGAGCGCGATCCCGCTGCCACCGGCGCCGATCTGCTTGCCGGGATCACCGCTGGGCTGGAGTTGATCTGCCGTCTCGGGGTTGCTACCAGGATCGGCATCATCGAGAGCGGTTATATGTATACTTCGCTCTTCGGCCATTTTGCCGCCACCGCCGCTGCCGCAAGGGTCATGCGCATGAGCGCCGCCGAAACGGTGAATGCGCTTGGCATCGCTTACAGCCAGGCGGCAGGCACTCATCAGGTCACACGAGACGCGGCGCTAACCAAGCGAATGCAGCCCGGATTTGCCGCCAAGACTGCGCTTATATCGACTGCGCTCAGCCGAGCCGGCATCAGCGGCGCGCAGAAGACATTCGAAGGGCTGGATGGGCTGTTTGTTTCCTACTTCCGCGGGGCGTACACAGCCGGGATCCTGCGCGAAGGACTTGGTCAGCGGTTTCACCTCGCTGATCTCAGCTTCAAACCTTATCCCTGCTGCCGCTTCAATCATACCGCCATCGAAGCCGGTCTATTGCTGCGCCGAAAGCTCGCCGATCTGGGTCATCCGCAGATCACGCGCATCGTGGCGAAAGTCAATCACCAGTCGCATGAGGCGGTCGGAAAACCCATCGAGATCCGGCAGAATCCGCGCAACATTGTACAGGCGCAGTTCAGCATTCCTTACACCGTGGCCTGCGCTCTCGTAGACGGAGAGTTGAGCCTTCGACACTTCAGTAAGAAGTTTATGGGGAACGAGGAAGTCCGCAACCTCGCCGGGCGCATCACGGTCGAGACTGATCCCGAGATTGAGCGGGGCTGGTCTCGCGGGATATCTCCAACGCGCCTTGAGGCTGAAACCACCTCAGGACCGGTTGCCGTCCAGATTGATCGGCCGCTAGGCGGGCCTGAACGCCCTATGACCGACTCTGATTTCCGGGCCAAGTTTCGGGATTGCCTGGATATCAGTGGGCTACCCTGGCCAGACGAAACCCCGTCGACGCTGCACCTGCGCATTGGCGATCTGGAGAGGGGCGGCAAGCCGGCTGAATTGGTCCGCTGCCTGCTGTCGGAGAATGCGGGTGCGACAAGCAAATGACCGATGCGACGAGTGCGACCGATGGCGAGAACCGCAATGGCCTGCAGTCAAGACTAGCTCGGCCGCGCTGAGATATCGGCCGGTTCTCGTGACAGTTCCTTGAAACGCGTCCTAAGCAGGTGGTCGAGTTCGCTGATATGCTCCTTCATCAGCTTGGCGGCCAAATCTCCGTCACGCTTACGGCAGGCATTCAAGATCTGCTGATGAAAATCGACAATCGCCCGGCGATTCTTCTCGGTATAGCGCATACCATGCCGTTCGCCACTCGCCACGATCGCAAGAACCGACCAGAAGGTCTCAAGCACAGCACTCTTCGAGGCTTTCGCCACACAAGCATGGAAGGCTCTGTTCTCGCTCGCAAATTCCATGGGATCGCCGCCAATTTTCTTCATCCGGTCGATCGAGGCCTGCATTTCGCCGAAATCCTCGTCCGTGCCGAACACCGCTGCGCTGTAGGCCAGCGACGGTTCGATCTCAAGGCGAGCCTTGACGATTTCTATAAAGGGTACCTCGTTCAGACGAAGATACAAGGATAGGGCATGAGCCACGAAGTCGACGTTTGGCCGCCTCACAATAATGCCTCCCCGGGGGCCGGGGCGCATCGAAATGACACCTTGGCTTTCAAGGATGCGAAGACTTTCACGCAGGGTCGGGCGACTTACTCCGAATTTCTGGATCAGCTCGCTTTCAGTCCCCAGGCTGTCTCCGACACGAACGTCGGAATCCACGATCGTCTTCAATAGAAGTGATGCAACTTGGTCAGACTTGCTGATTGTTCGCGTAGCTGTATTCTCAGACACTTTGGTTTATTCTTTTCTATCCGCAAGATTGTATCGCAACACCTTGAGCGAGTGCTATTAAAATACACGTAATCCGAATCCCTAGCGGATTCGTATCTGTCTATATCATTTAGTATTTTCGTGCAGGTTGCAACGCTTGCGTTGAAGTTTGCAGCAATTTGACGGGGACGCGCTTCGCCAGACTTAAGACTGGGTCGCAAAGTGAGTATGCAATTGAGGCTATCGCGCCCCGGCGATGCGGTGGTGCCGATAGCAAAAATGAACTCCGTGAGCTCTGGCGCAAGTTGCTTCAATTGTTCGTGCGGTCGATGCCGACGAACAGGTAGAGCTTGCCTTCTGCGGTCTGAACCTCGGCGATGTCGATGTGAAAGAACCCGATGGGATACCGTTTAAACTTCGACCGCTTCGGCTTGTCACCCTCGACATCGGGCAGGCGCGAGATGCCATGACGTTGCAAGCACCGGTGCAGCGCAGATCGTGTCAGGTGAGGGATTAAGGACTGCAGGGCGCAAAGACAGTCGTCCAGCGGCAGCAGCGTATGGCACCGGAACGCCACGATCATCGCCTCCTCGGCCTTGGAAAGAACCGTCGAGCGCGGTTCTGACGGCCCAGTCTTCATGTCCTCGACGCTTGCCCGCTTGCGCCACTTCGCGACCGTCTTGGGGTTGATGCCAAGTTCCCGGCTCAGTTGCGCGAGCGAAGCTTGCGATCGCTGTATTGCTGCTCGGACAGCGTGCGTGGTCGTGGCACTGCCGTGACGAATTTGTCCCATAGGGCGTCCTTCCATTCCAAAGAAAGGATCACACCATCAAACCGTGGAATCAAACACCTAACTGAACAATTCGCCAGCTATGTCTTCGCGGGTGGCGTTAAGGCAGAAACCGGCGCAGTCGAGAGATGCCAGCTGTATCTGACCGCTTTGGATCCGCAGCCGCACGGGATGGCCAACCTCTCGGTGATAGAGATCGGGATGGGCGCTCATCATCGCCTGTTGCTCCGCGTCCGGCGCGAAGCCCATACCGTCGACATAATGGTGGCCGTTGCGCTCCACATGGGAGATGCCGAGCAGCGACACAAGGCCGAGATCCTGCTGCGTCGACAGGCCCGACATTGTCATGAGATCCTCCGCCGACATGAAGAAACGTCCCGGTTCGGCGATATTGCGATGCGCCGTGCGTGCCGTGTTGAGGATCGACTTGTAGAAGCCCTTGCAGCACTTGCTCGATACGCCGGTGTAGCCGAGTTCGATGGCCTTCGGGAACGTATCGATGGTGGCGTCGGATTCGTCGACGATGACGGCGCGGCGGGCCGCGAGCGCCGAAATATCCTGCTGCAGGGCCACGGACCGTTTGATCGGCTGCTCGATGAAACGCACGGACGCGGCTAGCCTGCGCGTCGATGGACGCTCTTCCAGCCGGCGCCACAGTTCGATGATGCCCTCGGCGTCGTCGTACTGTTCATTGCCATCCAGCGTGCAGCCATAGTCCATTCCGGACCCGTCAAGCACGGCGGCAATACCGTCCAGCCTGTCGAGGTCACGCGCCGGGTCGCCCGCGACCTTCAGCTTGAACCATCGGCAGCCATAGTGGCCGACGACCTCCTCCAGCGTGACCGGCAGCCCGTCATCCGGCGCGTCTGACGGGCGGTCGGCGGCGGTGAGCGCGTCCACGAGACCAACCGTATGGCGCAGCGCGATGCTCGCACCTGGCCGCAGCCGTTCCAGGAAACGATTCAGGTCGAAGCCAGCCAGGTCGGGCGTCAGCCGGTTGTCGATGCCCGGCAGGTTCGCATTGATCATCTGTGCGAGCGACTGGCCAGTCAGACAGCCGACGGCATCGAGGATGGCGCGGTCGAGCAGCGCCGGCCCGTAGGAGGCGACGAGCGGATTGAGCCCCTCGGCGGCGCAAGCCGCCTGCTGCGCGGGATAGACGGCGGCCGACAGTCCGAACGGCGTCTGCGGTTCGGCACCAATGTAGCGATCGATGGCGAGAGCGAGCGATCGCCGAAGCTGGGCGACATTGTCCGCATCTGTCAGGTTCGGACTCTTGTCGAACCATTTTGGCAACAGGCATTCGGCCGCGACGCCGAGAGCGATCCGGCCGGCCTTGTCGGCGACCCGCACACGCACGACAGCCTGCTCGATGTGTCGCAATGTGGCGACGCCGAAGCCGAAGGGCATGCGGAGCGTGGCCGGGCGAACGCGCACCTCAACCTCGACGACACGGATGGGCAGAGCTTGCATCATGATCCGGACCTGGGTTGGAAAATTATAGGGGCGCAGGTCACGTCACGATGCGCGGGAAGGCGCCGCTGCGCGCGCGCGCATCCAGCGGCCATGTCTCCCCAAGCCTGCGCGTCGTCGCCATGACAATCGGGCTGCAGGCTTCCAGATCGGCACGGCTCATCCGGTTCGACGGCGCCGCGAGGCTGACGACGCCGACGCACTCGGTGACGCCGCCCAGGGTCGAGGCCATGATCGGTGCCGCAACGGCACCGACACCAAGTTCATTCTCCTCGTAGCTCACGGAAAAGCCGCTTTCGCGCACCGCATCGAGTTCAGCACGGATGTCGTTGATCGAGGTCTTGGAGTGGATCGTCAGCGGCTCCAGCCCGTCATGCAGTAGCAGAGCCAGTGCCTCGCTGAACGGCAGGGTCGAGATCCAGGCCTTGCCGGTAGCGTGCGTATGGAGGCCGATCCTGAGCGTGTAGTTAGGATCAATGCGCAGAGATCGCTTGCTCCCGGCGAATGACTGCACCCAGACCAGACGCTTTCCGCCCGGCTCGACAATGGCGAGGCGCACCAGCTCGCCCGTCTCCTCCGCGAGCTGTCTTAGTGCTGCGGAGCATTGATCGAGCAGCCGGCTCGTTTGCAGATGCCGCAGGCCGATATTACTGATTGAGTATGTAAGGTAATAGCGTTGGGCCCTCTCATCACGCCATACCAGTTGAAGCCCCTCCAGCGTATGCAGCAGCTTGCTAACGATCGCCTTATTGAGGTCCAGGGCCCTAGAAATCTCTGAAAGCGGCAGGCCATCGACGGAATCGGCGAGCATCTCGATGATTTCAAACGCCCTCTCGACCGAAACAATAGTGTCGTCCGCCTTTTCGGGACGTGCGACATGTGCGGACTTTGTCATGGGCAACGGCTCATTGTGACAACATTAATGATAACGACGTTACTATCCATATTGCACATTATCAAGGCACCTGACGTCACTTCCACAAGCTTTCACCCCAGAAATCAGAAAAAATGATCCGATATGGACGGTTGACGAGCCGTACAGAGGCGTCTATGGAGAATTTATAGATAACGGCGTTACCTTTTGTTCGTGGCGCTAAAAGCATGAGGGAGGGCACTTTGACCGATCGACTGACATTTGAGACCTTGCCGGACCATATCCGGACGGAGGAAGAGCTCGAGGAGCTCATCTCGCGGCCGACGCAAGGACTTGTCGACGATCTTTCGCAGGTGGAAGGCGACATCGTCGTGCTCGGCGTCGCGGGCAAGGTCGGGCCGTCGCTGGCAAGGATGGCCAAGCGCGCAGTTCCCTCAAAGCGGGTCATCGGCGTCGCCCGCTTCTCCGAACCCGGCCTGCGCGAACAGCTCGAGGGTTGGGGCATCGAGACCGTTCGCTGCGACCTGCTGGACTCCGCCGCCGTGGCCGAGCTCCCGAAGGCGGCGAACGTCGTCTACATGGCCGGCAAGAAGTTCGGCACCAACGACGACCCGTCCTTTGCTTGGGCGATGAACACGATGGTGCCGGCGACGGTAGCCTCGTACTACCGCGACTCCCGCATCGTCGCTTTTTCGACGCTGTGCGTCTATCCATTCGGCGTCGTCGCCCACAATGGCTGGGACGAGCGCGTGCAGCCCAAGCCTGTCGGCGACTACGCCAATTCGTGCGTGGGGCGCGAGCGGGCGTTCGAATACGGCTCTCGACGCTACGGCACGCCGGGTCGCCTCGCCCGGCTGAACTACGCCATCGACCTGCGCTACGGCGTGCTTCACGACATCGCCGGCTGGGTCTATCGCGGCGAACCTGTCAAGCTCGCCACTGGCCATGCCAGCGTCATCTGGCAGGGCGACGCCAATGCCCAGATCCTGCGCTGCCTGAAGCAGGCCACTACGCCGACATCGCCGATCAATATCGGCGGGCCGGAGCAGGCGAGCGTGCGCGCCATCGCACACGCCTTTGGCGAGATCTTCGGCCGCGAGCCCATCTTCGAGGGCGAGGAGCAGCCGACCGGCTGGATCAACTCCACCTTCCTCGCCCAGCGGCTGTTCGGCTACCCCAACGTACCGCTGTCGCGGATGATCGACTGGGTTGCCTGGTGGGTCGCCAACGACATGCCGGTCTACGACAAGCCGACCCGCTACGAAGTGCGCGACGGACTGTTCTGAGACGCTGCGGGGAGGTGATCCGATGATCGAGGACGGGCTGGGTTTCATGGGGTTCTGGTCGGATATCGAATCCGACTACCTCCTGTCCTATCAGGAATGGCACAATTGCGAGCACATGCCGGAGCGCGTGTCGATTCCGGGCTTCATCGAGGGTCGCCGCTATCGCGGAACCGACACGCCGACCGGGGCGAGCTTCTTCATGTGCTACGTCACGCACACGCCGGACGCGCTCGGCAGCGCGGCCTATCTCGCGGCGCTCAACAGTCCGACGCCGTGGACAAAGGAAGCGCTGACGCGGTTTCGCAATCCGGTGCGCACGCTCTACAGGCGCGTCGCTTCGGCCGGCTCGGCGCCCGCGCACCGTCCTTATCTTGCGCTGCTGCGCTTTGACATCGATCGCGAGGCGTGCGCCCTGGCACCGGTCCTCGATTCCGCGCTCGCGGGCGCGGCAGGCGTCGCCCGCTCGCTGTTCGAGGTCAATGCGGCGGCGTCCAGCATCATGACCGCCGAACGCAAGATCTATTCGGGCGGCCCCACGAGCCAGCAGTTCCTGGCGGCCTTCGAGAGCCACGACAAGGCGGCGGCCGCGGACGCCCTCGCCGCTTTCGAGGCGGCGATGGAGGCGCCCGTCCGGAATGCGGTGCAGAACACCTACTGGCAGGAAGCGCGGATCAGGGCGGTGGACGTGTGCAAATCCGCATCGAAAGACGAGGAGAAGGCGGCATGACGATCGCTGCGGGAGGAGATCGACAGGTGCAGGTGAGGACAACGAAAATGTCGGTAACGAACATCTTAGCGCGCGTCGCGACGTCAGAAGCCGTCAAACCGTTGCTGCTCATCCTGGTCATCCTGATCGGCTGGGACTTAGCGATCCGTATGTTCGGCATCCCCGCCTATCTGATCCCGGCGCCGCTCGACGTAGTCGAGCAGATCGTCCTGCAATGGCCGCTTCTGCTGCGAGAGAGCCTGCCGACGCTTTACGCGACCCTCTGCGGCTTCGCGCTCAGCGCATTGATCGGCATCCCGTTGGCGCTGCTGATCGCTTCATCGCGGCTGATCGAGAGCTATCTCTATCCGCTGCTGGTCTTCTCTCAGAGCATCCCGAAAGTCGCGATCGCACCGCTCTTCGTCGTCTGGTTCGGTTTCGGCATGCTTCCCAAGGTCATCGTCGCCTTCCTGCTCGGCGTCTTTCCGGTAATCGTTTCCACGGTCCTCGCGCTCAAGAGCATCGACGCGGAGATGATCGATCTGGCGCGCTCGATGCGCTCCGGGCCGCTGCGCACCTTCCTGCAGATCAGGCTGCCGCATGCGATGCCGGGGATCTTCGGCGGACTGAAGGTCTCCATCACGCTGGCAGTGGTCGGCGCTGTCGTCGGTGAGTTCGTCGGCTCCAATTCCGGCATCGGCTACCTGCTGCAGATCGCCAACGGCAATTTCGACCTGCCGCTCATGTTCGCCGCCCTGTTCGTCCTGTCGATGATGGGCGTGCTGCTGTTCTGGATCCTCGACGCCATCGAGGGGCTACTTGTGCCCTGGCACGAATCCCGGCGCCGCGATCTGAGGGAGGGCGCCTGAGAATACGGCCACAAGCCTAGAAGAACGTCGTTGCCATGAGGCAACGGAGGGGAACTACAAACGGAGGAGAAGACATGGAGAGACGTTCATTCCTGGCGACGGTCGCTGCCGTCGCGCTGTTGGCCGCGCCGAGTGTGGCGAAGGCGAATGACAAGGCTGTGCTGATGCTCAACTGGGTCGTGTATGGTGAGCACGCACCGTTCATCTACGGCAAAGAGCTAGGCTATTATGCCGACGAGGGCATCGACCTCGAAATCCAAGAGGGTCGCGGCTCCGGCGTGACCATCCAAGCCGTGGGCGCCGGGACTGTCGAATTCGGACTGGCTGACACGGCGGTGATGATCAAGGCCGCCGCCAAGGGCGCGCCCGTCAAATCAGTCGGCGTGCTGCTGCAGCGCACCTTCGCATCGCTGGTTTCGCCGGCAGGCAAGATTGACAAGCCCGAGGACATTGCAGGCAAGACCATTGCCATCACACCCGGCGATGCCGTGACGCCGCTTTGGCCGCTCTACCTTAACAAGATAGGTATCAAGGGAAGCGACGTGAAGACCGTCGCGGGCGATGCCCAAACCAAGCTCAACGCTGTCGTGAACGGACAAGCCGATGGTCTGCTCGGCTCATCCACCGAGCAGGGCGCGAGACTGCCGGACATCATCAAGGCACCCGTCTCGATCCTGCGCTTCACCGAAGTTGGAATCACGCTGGTGGGGCTGGGTATCGTTGCGAGCGACCGGACGATTGAAAGCAATCCGGATCTCGTTCGCCGATTCATGAAGGCATCTACCCGCTCGGTCGAAGCGGCGATGGCCGACCCGGAAGCCGCGGTCAAGGTGCTTTTGGAAAAGTATCCCAGCATCGGACTGCCCGAAGCGCAGCTGCGCAGCCTGAAATACTCTCAGGCGCTCTACTTCGCCGAGGGGGCCGGCCCGAAACCCTTCCGTGCCGATCCGTCCCTGATCGACCAATCGCTCGAGACACTCGTCACATACGGCGGAATGCCCGAAGCCGAACGCGGGAAGTCCGAAGACTATTTCACGGTCGAGTTCTTGCCATGACATATGCTTTTGCCGCCCGTCCCGTCATCGCACAGAGCGCCCCCGTCATGACCGCCGAAGCCCATATCAGCATCGACGCCGTCACAAAGATCTACCAGACCAAGTCAGGCCAGGTGGAGTCGCTGCGGCCCATCGACCTGAGCATCAGGCGCGGCGAGTTCCTGGCGGTCGTCGGGCCAAGCGGTTGCGGCAAGAGCACTCTCCTCAAGCTGGTGGCCGGGTTGACCTCGGCCACCAGCGGCACCATCTCGATCGGCGGCAAGGCGGTGAGCGAGCCGCCGGACGGCGTTGGCATCGTTTTCCAGAATCCGGTCCTGCTGCCGTGGAAGACCGTGCGTGAGAACGTCATGCTGCAGATCCGGATGCGCGGACTGGATCCGGCGAAATACGCGGACGCGGCGCAGCGGCTGCTCAAGACAGCCGGGCTCGAAGGCTTCGAGAAAAGCTATCCCTGGGAACTGTCGGGCGGTATGAAGCAGCGCGCATCGATCTGCCGCGCGCTGGTGCACGATCCCGAAGTGCTGCTCATGGACGAGCCGTTCGGCGCGCTCGACGCCATGACACGCGAGAAGATGAACGCCGAGCTGCAACGCATCTGGGCGGAGTCGCGCAAGACCGTGATGCTCATCACCCATTCGATCCCCGAGGCGGTCTATCTGGCCGACCGCGTCGTCGTCATGTCGAGCCGGCCAGGCACGATTGAGGCCATCTACGACATCGACCTGCCTCGTCCGAGGCCGTTGTCCGTCATGGGCGAGCCGGCCTTCATCCGCTACACCCAGGACATCCGAAAGCACTTCTTCGCTCAGGGTGATCTGGACCACTAGACGGCCTCGATCGAAGCCACCCTTCCCGCCCATCAGGATTGAACGATCATGAAACTCGTCCGCTTCGGCCCCGCCGGACAGGAAGTTCCGGGGATGCTGGACGCCCAGCGGCGCGTCCGCAGTCTGGCCAACGTCGTCGCCGACATCGACGGCCGCGTCATATCGCCGGAAGGACTGGAAATGCTCCGCGCGGTCGATCCGGCCTCGCTGCCGCTTGCCGAAACCGGCGCGCGGCTCGGACCATGCCTGGGCAATGTCGGCAAGCTGATCGGCATCGGTCTCAACTATTCCGACCACGCCGCGGAATCGAATCTGCCGATCCCGCGCGAACCAATCGTCTTCATGAAGGCGTCGAGTTGCATCGCCGGTCCTTACGATCCGGTCCTGCTGCCGCCCGACGCCAAGAAGACAGACTGGGAAGTCGAGCTCGCCTTCGCCATAGGCACCAGGGCGAAGAACGTCTCGGAGGACGATGCCCTTACGCATGTCGCAGGCTATTTCATCCTCAACGACATTTCCGAGCGTGCCTGGCAGATCGAACGGGAAGGCCAATGGACCAAGGGTAAGAGCCATGACGGTTTCGGGCCGATGGGTCCCTGGTTCGTCAGTGCCGACGAGATCGCCGACCCGGGCGACCTTTCCATGACGCTGGACGTCAGCGGCGTGCGGCGGCAGGATGGCACGACAAGGACGATGATTTTCGGAGTTGCAACGCTGGTGAGCTACCTGTCGCGGTTCATGACGCTGCACCCCGGCGACGTCGTAACGACCGGCACGCCGCCCGGCGTCGGTTTGGGAATGAGGCCGCAGGTGTGGTTGAAGGATGGCGACGTCATGCGACTGGAGATCGCGGGGTTGGGGCACCAGGAACAACGCGTCCAGTTCGCGCGGGCATAGGGCGAAATGCGCGACTATGGAACCTATGACTATGTGATTGTCGGTGCCGGTTCGGCCGGCTGCGTCCTTGCAAACCGGCTGAGCGCGGACCCGCGCCACAAGGTGCTGCTGCTGGAGGCGGGCGGCAGCGATAACCGGCTATGGGTGCATGTGCCGGTCGGTTACCTGTTCGCGATGGGCGACCCGTCGCTCGACTGGTGCTTCAAGACCGAGCCCGAGCCCGGCCTCAACGGCCGCGCACTCAACTACCCGCGCGGCAAGGTGCTGGGCGGCTGCTCGTCGATCAACGGCATGATCTATATGCGCGGCCAGGCGCGCGACTACGACCAATGGCGGCAGATGGGCAATACCGGTTGGGGTTGGGACGACGTGCTGCCCTACTTCAAGCGCTCCGAGCATCACTACGGACCTGCGGACGAGATGCACGGCACGAGCGGCGAGCTGCGCGTCGAACGCCAGAGGCTGCACTGGCCGATCCTCGACGCGGTACGCGAGGCGGCAAAGGAACTCGGTATCGAACCCACCGACGACTTCAACCGCGGCGATAACGAAGGCTCGGGCTACTTCCCTGTGAACCAGCGGCGCGGCGTGCGCTGGAACGCGCGCAAGGCGTTCCTGGATCCGGTCATCCGGCGCCCGAACCTGCGTGTCGTCACCGGCGCGTTCGTCGAGACGATCAACCTTGAGGGCCACGAGTCAACAGGCGTGTGCTTCCGGCTGAACGACCAGCCGCACGTGGCCCACGCATCGGGCGAAATTATCCTTGCAGCAGGCGCCATCGCCACGCCGAAGCTGCTTGAACTGTCCGGGATCGGCCCGGGCGCCGTCCTCGCCGGCCACGGTATCGAGGTGCGGCACGACCTGCCCGGCGTCGGCGAGAACCTCCAGGACCATCTGCAGATCCGCACCGTCTTCCGCATCAGCGGGACCCGGACACTGAACGACACCTATGCGTCGCTGATCGGCCGTGCCGGCATCGCCGCGCGCTATGCCCTTTCGCGCAGCGGCCCGATGTCCATGGCACCGAGCCAGTTGGGCATCTTCACGCGCAGCAGTCCCGAGTACGAAACGGCCAACATCGAATACCATGTGCAGCCGCTGTCGCTGGACGCCTTCGGTCAGCCGCTGCACCGCTACCCGGCGCTCACCGTGTCGGTGTGCAACTTGCGACCCGAGAGCCGGGGTACCTGCCATGTGCGAAGCGCCGATCCCGCCGATGCGCCGGTTATCCGGCCGAATTACCTGTCGACCGAGGCAGACCGACGCGTCGCCGTCGACAGCATCCGCCATGCGCGCGCCCTGATGGCCACGACAACCCTCAAGCCCTACAACCCGATTGAGGCGCTGCCGGGGCCGGAAATCGAGAGCGAGGCGGATTTGGTCGAAGCGGCCGGACGCATCGCCACGACGATCTTCCATCCTGTGTCGACCGCGCGCATGGGAACCGACAGCAAGGCCGTGGTCGATCCGCGTCTCGCTGTGCATGGCATCGGTGGGCTGCGCATCGCGGACGCTTCTGTGATGCCGACCATCCCCTCCGGCAATACGCACGCCCCGGTGACCATGATCGCCGAGAAGGCGGCAGACATGATCCTCGGGGCCTGGCGCTAGCCATCATGCAGAAACTCAACCCGACCGCAGCGCCAGGGACGGCGTGGCCACAGGTATTGACCGTGGTCTTCGGCGGTACGGCGGTCGCGCTGCAGGTCGGCAAGGCCAGCGTCACCTTGACGGCTCTATCGGCGGCATTTTCGCTGAGCGTCGTCGCGACCGCTTCCTACCTGTCCTGCATCAGTGTCTTCGCCGCCCTCACCGGCTGGGCATTCGGATCGCTTGCAGGGCGGATCGGAGTCCGGCCGGCGGCGACGGTTGGCCTTGTGATCATGGGCGTCGCATCCGCCGCGGGTGCCTTCGTCGACGACTTTGCCAGCCTGATGGCGGTGCGTCTGGCAGAGGCTGTCGCGCTGCTCTTGTTCGTCGCCGCTGCGCCGGCAATCCTGCGTGAGGCAACGAAGCCCGGGGACGAGGCGGCACCGTTCGGACTGTGGGCGATGTGGCTACCCATAGGGCTTGCGGTCGGCATGCTGCTCGGGCGTTATGCGCTGGAGCCATTCGGCTGGCGAGTCATCCACCTGATCTGCGCCGTTCCACCCCTTTCGGCCGCGGCGCTGATGACCCTCCTGGTCCTGCCGCGACGGCCGGTCAGGCACATACCTCCTCCGCCGGAAGGCGGCGGATCGGTGATGCATTCGCCTGAAGTGCTGCGGATGGCGATCTGCTTCGGCCTGTTTTCGGTCGGCTACATGACCTTCGCCGGCTTCCTGCCGACGCTGGCCGTCGAGACCATGGGACTGACGCTGCACGGAGCCTCCATGCTGGGCTTCTGGACGGCGATCCTCGTCATCCCGGGCAATGTCACGACCGTCATCAGCACACGCATCGGCCTGAGCCACCGCTGGTCGCTGGCAGCGGCTTTCGTGACGATGGCAGCCGCC
Organism: Rhizobiaceae bacterium; assembly: GCA_023953905.1. Lineage (GTDB taxonomy): Bacteria > Pseudomonadota > Alphaproteobacteria > Rhizobiales > Rhizobiaceae > Arvimicrobium. Next base: position 80,215 of record JAMLJA010000010.1, read on the forward strand.
GGCACCGTGGTTTTCCTTACGGCGCTGCCCACGCCGCTGCGGATATTCGCCAGTCTTGTCTATGCCTATGCGGCTGGCGTGGCGCCGGGCGTCCTTTGGGCCGCGATCCCCGCGCTTGCCGACGCAACACGGCTCCCGGCACAGAAAGTGTCGGCGCTCTTCTTCCAGAGTTCGGCGACCGGCCAGGTTCTAGGTCCGCTCGTCGCGGGAGGACTGGTCCAGGTCACCGGCGGCTGGAGCGTGGTCTCGGCGGTGGTAGGCCTGGCCATGCTGACAGCTGTCGCTTACGTTGGCAGGAGAAGAGCGTAAGCGCGACGAGAGTATGGCCGGGCAATGCTCGCGCTCTTCATTCCGTTCTGGGCCAGCAGTCTGGTAGGGACCTACGGCATCATGGTCATCATGGGGTGGACCGGCGTTCTCAACAATGCGCTGATCGCGGTCGGTATCATCGACAGCCCGATACAGTTCCTTTTCAACACATGGGTCGTCCAGGTCGCGATGGTGCAGGTTCCGCTGCCCTTCTTCGTGCTGCCCCTCTATTCGGTGATGAAGACGATCGACCCGAACCTGATGCGCGCCGCACGCGGGCTTGGCGCATCGTCCTTTAACGTCTTCACCCGGATCTACTTTCCGCTGACGCTGCCCGGCATTTATGACGTCGGCCTTATCGTTCTTGTCTTCTCGTTCGGCTTCTTCATCGTGCCGTCGATGCTCGTCATCCAGCAATTCGAGGGCCAGGTGAACTGGGGCTTTGGCGCGGCCATAGGTGCGGTCCTTCTTGGCGGAACCCCTCGCCGTGATCTTCGCGGCCAGCCGCCTTATCGGCGCGGACAGGATTAAGGCACGATGAAGCGCGGCTGGAACGGGTTTCTTGGCCTACTGGACATGGATCGTGCTGGCTCTGCTGAACCTGCCCATTGTCATCGTGGTGGTGCTGTCCTTCAATGAGGGCCGCTTTCTCACCTTCTCGCCCAAGGGCTTTTCGCTGCAATTGTACGAGGCCTATTTCGCCTCGGCGCGCTGGAAGCTGGCCACATTGAACAGTTTCAAGATCGGCATCACGACGGTCGTTCTCGCAACGCCCATCTGCGTTCTGGCGCGCTATGCGCTGGTGCGCGGCAATTTTCCCGGGCGCAGGATAGAGTTGGCGCCGAAAGCGCGATCCGCAAGGTGGTTTCCTCCAGCAGCTCGACGCTGTCGTCCACGCCACTGACCGTCAGCGGATGGAACGATTCGTTGCAGATTGCGGTGGCGACACCGACAACGCAGGAAATGCAGTCGCAAACCGCTTGCAACTGGCCTTTCCGCAGCACGATGCCGAGCAGTTCCTGGTTCAGCGCCTGCGACAGTTCCATGAAGCGATACTGGGATTCCACGAACTGCGTCAGCAACACGCGTGTGATGTCGCCGAAGTTGACCTCCCATGGGATCGCGATCAGCGGACTGCTTGCGGTCCAAGATCTCGAAAATCTCGCGCTGAAGCGTCGGATCGGCCGCCAGCGCTATCCCGGATTTTAGCAGCAACTCATGGGTGTTGAGCGAATCCTCCATGTCCCGGTGGTCGACGACATGAACCCAGTTCATGCGCCGCCTCAGTGCCGCACGCCCGGCAACGACCGTCGCCTGACTGAGCGGCGCAATGCCCAGGCACTCCTCGACGGCGATGCCGAAGTCAGAGATACCATCCCGCGCCACGTCCTGAGCTGCGGCTGGCCGGTTGTGTTTGGCGGCTTTCGTCAACATTGCTCTCACCTTTAGGAATGTAGCTTCCGAACCCACGGACCCTCGCGATACATGTGATCACGCTTCTGAGAACGGAAATGTTTGATGTGCAACTTGGTGAACGGCCCGGCACAAGCAAGCACCGACATATTTCCCGAATGGAATTCGCACGACAGGTTTGGCGTGGTCATCAACGCGCCGCTTGGCGGGCTTGGTGCGTCACATCTGATACAAATCGCGATCACGTCGTTTTATGACGCGAAGCAAAGCCGGCGTGCCGAACGAAAGGTCTATCCCGAGATCTACTCTTTTCACCTTGGTCGGGGGTATGGCGCACACGCGCCCTTCGATGTTTGGCCGCAACGACGTGAAAAGATCATAGTCGGCGACCACCGCGACATGCTGGATGCGATCAATGATTGCGGCGGCATCACGCGGCTCGCCATACCCGGCGGACCATTCCAGAATCTGCCCCACATCCCAAGGAGGAAAATGCGGCGCTGGACAGAATCGTCACCGCAGTTGCCTATTCACCATCCGGCCGCACTCACGATGCGGATTTCTCGATCACAGGGAACGGCCGGCGCACCGAATATAATCCGACCCGTGTACTGCGACCCGTCGTGCCGGCTCAACCGCTTCAGACGAGCTGACGCCAACGACCCAGTGTCGATGTCCCAATCCCACGATCGGCCGCAACCGACATTATGCCTCCGGTACCACCGCTAGGCCGTTCAGGCCACCTCCCGGGTTGGCAGGGGAAGAATAAGGCGTGGTGGCCGCCCGCGATCCTGATCTTCCTCCGTTCATGGGACGGTGATCCGAAAGGTCGTAGCGGCGTCTGTAGACAAGCCGAAAAAGCTTTAGACAAGTGCCGCTGAAAGAGAATGCGGCTTCCGTCCGGTCACCTTGGCTGTGGTTGAAACCGGCACGACACGCAGTGATCCGGCCCGATCATATGCATCGGCGCGGTTCCCGTTGTCGCGTGATCTTCCGCGTGCGCGCATGGTCCGGGGTTCGAATCGACGAAGCGCACATCCGGCAGCGGATTGCGTAGCCGGAGCCGCTGGATCGCCGGATCGGGCACTGGAATGGAATCGAGTAGCAGCCGGGTATAGGCGTGTCCGGGACTGTCGTACACGGCGGCCGATGGCCCCAGCTCGACGATCTGGCCGCTATACATCACCGCGACGCGGTGCGCCATTTCACGCACAATCGCCAGGTCGTGCGCGACGAAAAGATAGGACAGGCCCAGCCGTTCCTGAAGGCCTTGCAGCAAGGTGACGATCTGCGCCTGCGTGCGCACGTCGAGCGCCGAAACTGCCTCGTCGCAGACCACGAAATCGGGATTCACTGCCAGGGCCCGTGCGATTACGATACGCTGGCGCTGCCCGCCCGAAAATTCGTGCGGGTAGCGGTCGACGACCTTCGGATCCATATTCACAAGTTCGAGCAGCTCGACGATCCGCTCGCGAATCCGCGCGCGCGAAACCGTGCGATGCACCTCCAGCGGCTCGGAGAGGATTCTTCCGATCGTCAGCCGCGGATGCAGACTGGAATAAGGGTTCTGCTGCACAAACTGCATGTGCCGCCGCATTTCGCGCAAGGGCTTGCGTCCCATGCCGACCAATTCTCTCCCCAAGAGCCGGACCGATCCGGAGGTGACCTTCTGCAGTTGCAGCACAGCCCGCCCGGTCGTCGTCTTGCCGGAACCGGATTGCCCCACCAGCCCCAGCGTCTCGCCCCGGCCGATCACGAAGCTCGCCCGGTCTACGGCCGTTACCGTCGCGCCGCCGTGGAGGCCGGGGAACGTCACCGTCAGGTCGCTCACCTCCAGAACCGGTCCTTCCGGTTGCGCCGCTGGCATTACCGTCTCGCTCATGAGATCGCTCCCGCGACGCGAATCCGCGGAACCGCCGCCAGCAGCGACTTGGTGTATTCGTGTTGCGGCTTCGACAGCAGCGTATCGACGTCTCCCGTCTCGACGATCTCGCCGCGATACATGACATTGACCTTCTCGACCATTCCCGCCACAACCCCGAAATCATGGGTGATGAGAAGCAGCGACATGCCGCGCTCCTCCCGCAACCGCATCAACAGCCGCAGGATCTGCGCCTGGACGGTGACGTCGAGGGCTGTGGTGGGTTCATCGGCGATGAGCAGGTCCGGATCGCAGGCGATGGCGATGGCGATGAGAATCCGCTGGCGCTGGCCGCCGGAAAACTGATGCGGATGGTCGTCGGCGCGCCGCGCCGGATCGGGAACGCCGACGGCGTCAAGTAGTTCGATCGACCGCGCCCGTACCGCCCGGCCATACAAGTCGGTATGGCGTCTCAGCACGTCGTCGATCTGCGCACCGACGGTCATCACCGGGTTGAGCGAGGTCATCGGGTCCTGGAACACCATGGCGATCTGCCGGCCGCGCATCTTGCCCATCTCGCGATCACTCAGCGTCAGCAGATCGCGGCCCTTGAAGAGGATTTTCCCGTCCAGCCTGACATCGGTGCCCTCTGCCGCAAGCCGCATGATCGCGCGCGCGGTGACGCTCTTGCCGCAGCCGGATTCGCCGACGAAACCCACCGCCTCGCCTGGCGCGACGTCGAAGGAGACGCCGCGCACCGCTTCAACGATCTCGTGGTGGGTGGCAATCCGCGCGGTCAGGTCCCTAACCGAAAGAAGTGGCGTCCCCGCGCTCATCGACGCGTACTCACATTCAGGAACTCCCTGAGCCCGTTCGCCAGGATGATGAAGGTCATGGTCGCGAAGACGATGGCGCCCGCCGGCGCGATCACGGTTATCGGCGCCAGTTCCATGAACTGGCGCGATTCCGCCAGCATGCCGCCCCAATTGGGATCGGGCGGCGGCGGACCGAGACCCAGGAACGACAGCGCGGTCACAGTGAAGATGGTCTGCGCCAGGGTCAGGCTGGTTTCCACAACCACAGGCGAGGCGACGATCGGTAGGATGTGGCGCGACACAATGCGCACATCGCCCACGCCGATGCTGCGTGCAGCCTCGACATGGTCCCATTGCTTGACGCTCAGCACCGGCCCGCGCACCACCCGCGCCATTGCCGGCGTATAGACGATGGCGATGGTGATGATCAGGTTTGGAATGGTCGGCCCCAGCGCCGCGACCACGGCGATGGCGAGCAGGAACACGGGGAACGCGAACACCACGTCGAGGATGCGCATGATCGTCTCGTCGACAATCCCGCCGAGATAGCCCGACAAAAGGCCAAGGATCAGCCCTGCGACCAGCGCCAGCGAAACGGCGATGCCGGTGATGAGCAGGGTCGTTCGCCCGCCCGAGATCAGCCGGCTCAGTATGTCGCGACCTATGACATCGGTGCCCAACAGATGCTCCGCATTCGGAGGACTGAGCGGCATACCAATGCTTGCCGATGGATCGTAGGGGACGATCCACGGAGCAAGCACGGTCGTTACGATCATGATGGCCAGCATCAGCAGGCCAACACAAAGCAACACGCTGCCGCCGCGCAGCTGGGCTCGCCAGCTTCTGCGCGTCGAGCCGACAGGCGCGATGTCGTCGTTCACGAGACTCACAGCCGCACCCGCGCATCGGCCCGGATATAGGCGATGTCCACCAGCATGTTGATCAGCACGACGACGCCCGCAGCGACGAGGACGATAGCCTGAATGACCGGATAGTCGCGCCGGGTGATAGAGTCGAACAGATATTGTCCCATGCCTGGGATGGCGAAGATGGTTTCGACAAGGATACTACCTCCAAGGAGCGTCGCCACCTGCAACCCCGCGACCGTGATGATCGGCGTCGCCGCATTGCGCAGCAAGTACTGGAACAGCACGGTAGACCGTTTCAGGCCCTTCGCCCGCGCCACCATCACGAAATCCTGGTTCGAGACCTCGAGCACGGCCGCCCGCGTGTTCTCCGAGATGGTCACCGACACCGCCAGTCCCAGCGCCAGTCCCGGCAGGAGCAGATTGCCGAAGCTCTTGAGCGGATCGACAGCGAAAGGCGTGTAACCGAACACGACGAGCTGCGGGAAATAGAGCCCTGCGAGCAGCACGATGAGCGTTGCGATCACGAAATTCGGCACCGCGAGGCTAACGCCGTTGATCGCCCGCACCAGCCAGTCGACGCGCCCCCGCAGGCGCGCCGATGCGAGCCCGGTGACGCCGCCGATCAGTAGCGCCATGACGATAGCCACGAGGCTGAGCTGCAGGGTGACGAAGAAGCGCGGCGCCAATTCCTGCAAAACCGGCGCGTGTGTCACGAACGAAGCGCCGAAATCACCCTGCAGGGCATTGCCGAGCCACACCAAATACTGCTCGAGCACCGGCCGGTCGAGCCCGAGCTCTGCCCTCATCCCGTCGAGCGCCTCGGCCGACACAGAGGTCGTCCCGGCAGCCGCCAGGACGAAATCGCCCGGAAGCGCGCGCATGAGGATGAACGCGATGAACGACACGCCAAGCAGGATGGCGAACGTCCATGCGAGCCGAACGATTATCAGACGCTTCATCTGGGAGCGACGGACCGTGCGATGTCGAGCAGCATTCCCACCTCAGTCGTTGCGCCAGGTCGTGCGCACGTAGGAGCGGATATTGGCGGCCAGCGGCTCGTAGCCATCGACATAGTTCCACCACAGCTCCCAGCGCAGCGGATACTGGTAGACCTGAAGCACATAGACATTATCAGCGATGAGACGCTGTATCTTGTCGTGAAGCTCCGCACGTGCCGCAGGATCGATCTCGGCGCGCGCCATATCGATCATCTTGTCGAGCTCGTCGTCCTTTATCCCCAGCGCCGCGCCGAATTGCGAACTCGGAGCGATACGCTGGAGGATGGCGTCGGCGTCGGCCGACCAGGACAGCGCGACCGACAACAGCGTCCCAAACGTGCCCTCGTTCCAGTGCGCAAGCAGCGGCGCGGTTTCCATCGGATTGATCTGCACCCGAATGCCGGCTGCCGCCCATTGCTGCTGCAAGAGCTGTGCGCAGGCTACATCCAACGCATTGGCGGCGACGACGATATACTCGCCGAGATCGATGCCGTCGGGATATCCAGCCTCCGCCAGAAGTGCGCGCGCGCCTTCCACATCGACGCCGTAGTAGGGCAGTTCGGATTTGCCGTCGTAACCGCCGACATGGCTTTCGGGCAGCATCGCGCCGACCTTGCCCGATCCGCCGAGCACGACCTGAACGCACAGCTCACGATTGGTAGCAAGGCTCAGCGCACGCCGCACGCGTACGTCAGTGAGCGGACCTTCCTTGAGGTTTATCCACACCGGGAAGGTGCGCGAGGTCTGCCCGGGCGCCGAGACCAGATCGGGCGAGGTTTTCGCCACCTGGGCGGCTACGCGCGGATCCTTGAGCCACGTCATGTCGACCGCCTTCGAGCGCAGCGCAGAGGTCAGCGTTGCCTGGTCGCGGTAGAACTTGAAGACAACCGTATCGAGATAGGGCTGGCCCTCCTCGTAATAACCCTTGTTGGCGCTGAGCGTGAACTGCTGGCCCGGCTGGTAGGACTCGAAAACGAACGGGCCGGTGCCCACCGGCTTTTCAGTGAGCCCCTCGACACCTTTCGGAACGATCACACCGTCCGGATTGGTGGCAAGGAACCGCAGGAACGCCGCGTCAGGGCTGCTCAGTTTGAACTCGACCGTGTAGGGATCGACGACCGTCACCTCCGCTACGTTTGCATAGTATGAGCGCAGGCGGCTGTTGCTGGCCGGATCCATGATCCGGTCGAAGGTGTGCTTGACGTCATCTGCGGAAAAGTCCTGCCCGTTGTGGAATTTCACCCCCTCGCGCAAGCGGAACACATAGGTTGTCGCGTCCGGCTGCTCGTAGCTGACGGCGAGGTCCGGCTCGATCTCCATGTCCGGCGTCCAGCGCAGCAGCCCGCTATAGATCAGCGCGGTAAAATCCATCGAAGAATACGCCGTCAGCGTCACCGGATCGAGTCCGATCGGGTCGGCGTCGGCGCCAATCGTCAGCGTGCCGCCGCGCTTGGGCGACCCGTCCTGACCGAACGCCAGCGAACCGGCGGACATGAACATGGCTCCGCTGACCAGCCCGAGCCGCAGCATGTTGCGCCGCGAAATTGCCAGCATGGTCGTTTCAGAGTCCGACGCTTTTCCCATAGCGCTCTCCTTTCAAGCAGTAAACGTTCCTCGTCCCTCCCCTCGAGGGCAGGCCGACCGCATCCGCGATCCATCGAGTTGAGCCCAGCGGGTTGGCAGAGTAAACCGCGCGCCGTTTCGCGGTACGGAACAAGAGGCGCCGGATATTCTCTCCGGCATGCCTGCTTTCGCGAACCGCCATCAGCAGGCGGGGCTCGGTTCAGGAGCTGGCGAAAGACTTCTCGAAATCCGCGTGGCCGCTTCCTTCAGCATGGCAGCCGCCCGTGACACCAGGTCGGGCTGCATGCGCCGCTCCGGAGCCGACAGGCTCATGGCCGCGACCGGATATCCCTGTCGGTCGAGGATGGGCACCCCGACGCACATCAGCCCGTCCTCGTTTTCGCCCATCTCGACCGCATAGCCACGTCGACGCACCTCGTCGACGTGCCGCGCAAGCTGCCGCATGTCAGTCAACGTATTGATGGTGCGCTGTTCGAACCCGCTTTGCGAGATCGAGGAGAGGTCGAAATCCGGCAGGTGGGCGACGATAGCCTTGCCGAGCGACGTCGAATAGACGGGATCGCGGTGTCCGACACGCGCCTGACTGTTGAGACGCCCGCGCTCCACGATGTCGAGATAGATCACCGAATTATCCGAGAGCATCCCGAGATTTACGGTCTTGTCGAAAGCGTCAACTAGCCTTGCCATCTCCGGCCGGGCGGCATCGCGCAGATTCTGCAGATCGCGATCGACCTGCGCCAACGCCCTGAAGCGCTTTCCGGACCGGTAGCGGTCGCGCGGCAGGTCGTAAAAGAGGAAACCTTCGTTCGAGAGAGTCTGAAGGTAGCGAAATAATGTCGTCTTCGGCAGCTTCAGCGCCTTGACGGTTTCCGCCAGCGTCACATCCCTGCCCTGCTGCGCGACATATTCGAGCACGTGCAGCGCCTTGACGACTGGCTGGACGTTGTAGCCTCCACCTGAAGCGTTCATCGGCTTGCCTCTCGTCGGTAGGGCAGCGAAGCCCCCTCCAATTTGTTCCATGTCGTGGAACAGCGTCGCTGGAATTATGGAAATAAACGGCCAAGGATGACGATTTGTCAATCGTGACGACAACGTAATCGATCATTTTTATTCGAAATGCTTGCCAGTATGCTCGAATTCATGCCCTATTGCATCTCGAATCCAAACCAAAAGCAGTCTACATAGAGCATTCCACATTATGGGACGATTAACAACAGGCCAGGGCAATAATGCGGGATGAGATGATACCTGTCGGCGCTGCAGGCTTGCCTGCACGTATCCAGTCTATCTCGCGTGCGAAGGCGCTTCTGGATGCGATGGCGGAGGGTGGCTGGGTGTCGTTGCGCCACCTCGCGAGTCGCGCCGACCTTGCCAAGACCACTGCCTTCAACCTCGTCACGGCGCTGGTCGATGTCGGTCTGGCCGAGCGTGACCCCAAGGGCGGTGCCTACAGGCTCAGCCTGCAGCACATCATATACGGCAAAGCGGTTGAGCGCCGTCTCGACATCGCGGGGATCGCCCGACCGCATCTCATCAGGCTATGCGCGCAGACCCGGGAGACCGTAAACCTCGCTCTACCCGGCCCCACGCATGCGCTAATCGTCGAGAGCCTCGAAGGCAACCAGACCCTGCGCGTTTCGTCCTATTCGGGCACCCTCGCGCCCTATCATTCGACCGCCTGCGGCAGGGCGTTGCTGGCCTATCAGCCGGAAGACTTCCGCAGGATCATTTATAGCCTCGGCCCGCTCCAACCCACCACCGAACGCACCATCACCGACTCCGCGGCGCTGGAAACGTCGCTCGCCGATTGTCGCCGCATCGGCTGGACCAGCGAATATGAGGAGAACGAGATCGGCGGCGCGTGCGTCGCGGCGCCGATCTTCGGTCACGGCGGTACGGTCGTCGCCTCGGTCAGCATCGCTGGTCCGGCCGCCCGCTTCGACACAAGTGAGATGGACAGGCTCGGACGCCTACTGGTCGCCAGCCTCGCCGAAATTTCCGCCGACCTCGCCAAGGCACATCCGCAACAGCTCTGAACAGGACAGAGACATGCACCGCATCCTCCTCGCCGGCCTCTTCCACGAGACCCACACTTTCGTCAGCGGCACCACCAGCTTCGATGATTTCACCATCCGTCGCGGCGACGCACTCTTCGGGCATCGCGGCATCGGTTCGACCATAGACGGCTTCCTTGAAGTCGCCGACGAAAGGGGCTGGACCGTCATGCCCGTCGTCGACTACGTGGCCATGCCGTCCGGCACCATCGACCATGCCGTGTTTGCGCAGTTCTGCGACGAACTGGAAAACGGTTTGCGCCACGCGCTCGCCGAAGGCGGGCTGGACGGCATCTGGCTCAGCCTGCACGGCGCGATGGTCACCACACAGGACGTCGACCCGGAAGGCACCCTGCTTGCGCGCATTCGCGCCGTGCCCGGCGCCGAATCCCTGCCCCTCTTCGGGGTTTTTGACCTGCACGCCACCTTCACGAAGAAGATGGCCGAACACGCCAATGGCCTCCTCGGCTATCGCGAAAATCCGCATACCGACGCCCGTGAGCAGGCGGTCAACTCCGCGCGCCTTCTGGCCCGCAGCCTCGACGAGGGCGCGCTGCCGCGCATGGCGGCACGCAACGCGCCCGTCCTGTGGGCGCCGCCCGGCACGGGAACTGCCGACCGCCCGATGCGCGACCTGAGCGACCTGGCGCGCCGAATCGAAGCCGAACATGCCGACATCTGGGCCGTCAATGTCGTCGGCGGCTTCGCTTTCTCCGACGTGCCTGATGCCGGCGTCGCCTTCTCAGTGATCACGACCGGCGACGAGACCGCCGCCGCGCGCGTGCTCGACCAGCTCGAAGCGATGGCGGTCGAGCTGCGCGAGCTCGGCCAGCCGCGCGAATGGGACATCGACGAGGCCATCGTCGATATCAAATCGAAGTCGGGAGGCCCCTATGTGATCGTCGAACCCGCCGACAATATCGGCGGCGGCGCGCCGGGCGACGACACCGCCGTGCTGCGTGCCCTGCTACGCCACGACGTCTCCAATGCCGCGGTCGTGATCGCCGATGCGGACGCGGTGGCAAGCCTCGCAGACGTGAAGCCGGGCGAGACGCGCCGACTCGTCATCGGCGGCAAAGGCAGCCGCCTCGGCGCGGGGCCGCTCACCGTCGATGCCGAGTTCGTCAGCCGCAGCGACGGCGCATTCACCCTCGAGGACCGCAACAGCCACATGGTTGCCTCCAAGGGTATTCACATAAAGATGGGCCCGTGCGCCGTCATCCGCGTGAAGGGCGTTTCCGTCCTGCTGACAAGCCTCAAGACGCCGCCCTTCGATCTCGGCCAGCTTCGCTCGCAGGGCATCATCCCTGAGGAGATGACTGCCATCGGCGTCAAGGCGGCGGTCGCCCACAGACGTGCCTATGACCGCATCCAGAAGGCAAGCTACACGGTCTCGACGGCAGGCCCCTGCACCAGCGACATCACGCAGTTGCCCTACAGGCATCTGCGCCCCGGCGTGTTCCCGATCTCGCACGGGGGCGGACAAGGCTCCCGGGCCTGAGCAGGTTCATCAGCCGAACCTGGCCTGCACCAAGGGTTTTCCGGCAGGTTCCACGTCGCGAAACGGGCGGCCATTTACAATCGGGAAGCGATGCCGCCTGCTGGCGGAATAAAAAACAGGAGATGCTCCCTTGGCCACCTCATTGTCCGCTGCGACCCCGTCCGGCCTGTTCTCGTTCGACGCTTCGGCCGCCGCGATCAAGAAAAACTCCCGATGGCTGGCGGGCGGAGTAAGCAGCAATTTCCGTCTCAACATTTCCCCCACCCCGCTCGTGATCGAGCGGGGCGAAGGTCCGTATCTCTACGACGTCGATGGCAACCGGCTCATCGACTATTATCTCGGCATGGGGCCGATGATCCTCGGCCACAATCCGCAGGCGTTGAGCGACGCGGTCAGGACGCAGATGGAACACGGCATCCTGTTCGCCGGTCAGACCGCGATCGAGGTTGAAGCGGCCAGGCTCGTCTGCGAGATGGTGCCGTCCGCCGAGCGCATGCGCTTCAATTCCTCGGGCTCGGAAGCGGACCAGGCCGCGCTGCGCCTTGCCCGCGCCGCGACGGGCCGCGACAAGATCATCAAGTTCGAGGGCCACTATCACGGCTGGTTCGACAACATCCTGTGGTCGACCGCTCCGGGCCTCGACGTCGCCGGCCCGCATGATGCGCCGAACCCTGTTCCGGGCAGCAAAGGTCAGCCCGCGGGGTCGGTCGACGGGCTCGTCGTGCTGCCGTGGAATGATCTCGACGTTGTCGAAAAGCGCCTCGCCGGAGGCGATGTCGCGGCCATCATCATGGAAGCGGCGATGTGCAATGCGGGCGCTGTGCACCCGGCGCCCGGCTATCTCGAAGGGGTCCGTGCCGCCTGCGACAAATACGGCACCGTCCTCATCTTCGACGAAGTCATCACCGGTTTCCGCCTCGCCCCCGGTGGCGCGCAGGAACGCTTCGGCGTCACGCCCGACCTTTCCACCTTCGGCAAGGCTATCGCTAACGGCTTCCCGGTGGCCGCCATCGCCGGGCGGGCCAACCTGATGGACATGTTCTCCACTGGCGGCGTCGTGCATGGCGGCACCTACAACGCGCAGCCGATCGCCATGGCCGCCACCGTCGCCACCCTCAAGGCGCTCCAGCCTTCCCTCTTCGCCGACATCGAGGTGACGGGCGGCAGGCTGATGAGCGGCATGCGCGAGATTTTCGCCAAGGCCGGGGTCAAGGCGGTGGTGGAAGGTTTCCCGCAGGTCTTCCACGTCGCCTTCGGGCTCGATGAGCCAGCAAAGGATTATCGCGACCTCGCAAAGATGGACCGCAAGACCTATGTCGCCTTCACCAGCGCGCTGTTGCAGCGCGGGGTGCGCGCCCTGGAACGCGGCGCGTGGTTCATGTCGATCACGCATACCGAGGAAGTGGTCGACGAGACCCTCAACGCCGTCCAGGATACGGTGCGTCACATGCGTGCGAGCGGGGCTCTCTAGTCCCGCCAGCGTCGGCCCTTGATCCCTGATACCGGCCCGACAACGAGGCTCCAATGCGTCTGTTTATCGCCACACTCGGCACCGAGACGAACACCTTCGCCTCCATTCCGACCGGGCTTGCCGATTTCACTAGCCAGCTCTGGAGCGAAGGCTGCATCGAAACCCTTCCGCCCTCGCCATGGACGGTTCCCTGCCAGCGCTGGCTCACAAACGGCCGGGCGGAAGGCTGGGATGTTGTACAAGGGCTGCACGCTTTCGCAGCCCCGGCCGGCACCACCATAGGCGCGGACTATGAGTTCATGCGCGACCGCATCCTCGCCGATCTGAAGGCAGCAGGTAAGGTCGACGCGATTCTGCTCTACATGCACGGCGCCATGGTCGCCAACGGCTATGACGACTGCGAGGGCGACCTCGTCGTCCGCATTCGCCGGCAGGTCGGGCCGCAGGTGAAGATCGGAATCGAGCTCGATCTGCACGGCCACATCGACGAATCGCTGGTCGGCGCCTCCGACATTATCGTCATCTACAAGACCTATCCGCACATCGACCACGACGAACGCGCCGAAGACTTGTTTCAGTTGATGAAGCGCACGCTGGCCGGCGAGATCGAACCGAAGATGGGCCTGTTCGACTGCCGCGCCATGGGCCTGTTCCCGACCACCATGGACGGGCCGATGATCGCCTTCACCGCAGCCATGTTCGCGTGCGAAGGCAGGGACGGGGTCCTGTCGCTGTCACTCAACCACGGCTTCCCGTGGGCCGACGTGCCGCTGGCAGGCGCCAAGATGCTCGCCGTCACCGACGGCGACAAGGCGCTCGCGGATCGCATGGCGCGCGAATTCGGCGAGCGCTTCTACCGGATTCGCAAAGAAGCCACCCTCCCCTTCACCTCTTTCGAGGAAGCGCTGGCGGAAGCAAGGATCAAAGGAGACAAGCCCCTGCTCATCGCCGACACTGCCGACCAGACCGGCAGCGGCGCGCCCGGCGACACTACCTATGTCCTGCGGGCCTTCGTTGACGCCGGCATCCGCAATGCGGCGATCGCGCCGTTGTGGGACCCGCTTGCCGTCGCCATCTGTTTTCAGGTCGGCGTCGGCGCGAAGCTGCGCCTGCGCATCGGCGGCAAGTTCGAACCCTATTCCGGCCCGCCCTTCGACGGCGTGGCGGAAGTCCTGTTCCTGAAGCGCGATGCGTGGCAACATCATATCGGCGACGAGAAAATCGGCATCGGCGACGTCGCGGTGATCCGCGTCGAAGGCATCGAGATCCTGCTGACGACGCAGCGCACCAACCTTTACTCGCTGAGCCTGTTCTCGCTGCACGGCATCAGCTTCGACGACAAGCAGGTCGTCTCGATCAAAAACCTCTACAAGCACAAGGATCTTTTCATCGAGAACACCCGCAAGCAGTTGTTCGTCGCAACACCCGGCACCAGCAATCCGGACTGGGCGGCATTGCCGTTCGAGCGGCTGCCGCGCCCGATCTGGCCGCTGGACGCGGACCCGCTGGGCCTCGACGGCTGACCCCTGGATCGCGCCCGATGTGATGAGTATCCGTTCGGCCTTAGCGTACGATTCTGAGCAGTTCTTGTTCCGACCTCGGAATGACCGGAATTGATATTGCGGATGCAATAGAAGGCCGTGCCGTCGCGCAGCTCTCGAAGCAGCACGCGATCAGGCACAGGCGCTTGCCCGAATTCAGGCGCAAACACCGGCGGCAAACGGCAGCTTCAACTTCACCGGCTGCAATTGGACCGGACGCGCAATATGGCCTTGTCACGTAGACGTTGAAGTATTGACACGATGGGCCGCAGTCACCTTGTCGCCGTACACGCTCCCTGCATAGATCACCCTATTCCGAGGGGGGCGTCGTACGACGCTGAGATGGCGGTGAGCCGGACCCTTGAACCTGATCCGGGTCATACCGGCGTAGGAACGCAACAAGGGTTCGCTGCCGCCCAAGACAAATTGTCTGTTCTGCTCGAATAGTTCGTCAATCCAGACCATGCGCCTTTCAAGCCGACATGAAGTTCGAAGATTTCTCCCTCCGCCAGCGTGACGATGCTGACGCCCGCGAACTTCAAATGCTTGTAGAGCGTGGCGACATCTGCCTGATCGCGGCTGATCCTATCCAACGCCTCGGCCAGCAGGATATTGAACCCGCCTTGCTTTGCGTCACGCATGAGCCTCTGGATGCCGGGACGCAGGATCGTGCTTGATTCCGATATGGCTGCGTCCTCGTAGGAACCGACAATCTCCCATCGCTCCTGTCCGGCGCGCTCGCGGCAAAGCCGGAACTGATCGTCGATGGACGCTTCCCTGATTGTCCGACGAATAACGGGCATAGAGTGCTGCACGCGTCATGGCGGCGGTGTCCTTTCTCTCTACAGGTTCTTCAAATCCTTGATGAGAGCGAACAGATGTAGCGGATCGGTGGGAGATGGCTGGAGGTCGAACCGCTCATAGAAAGAACGCGCTGCGTCATTCTTGGCATGAACCACAAGCGCGCGGACGCCAGCAATATCGGCCACTTGCAGCGTCCGCAGAACGGCGTCCCGTAACAACCCTGCGCCGATCCTCTTGCCCTGCCAAGCCTCGCTGACGCCGAGGCGAGCCAGCAGCATGACCGGCACGGGATGCCGGGCCAGTCCCTTGGTCAGCCGCTCGGGGGCTTCGTCGTAGCGGACCTCGCCGACAACGAGCGTATAGAAACCAACGATGGCGTCCTCATCCGAAACACCCACATAGGTCTGCGAGGCATTCGCCATCTGGTTCGGCAGGGCGAAGCGAACCAGAAAGCGATTCAGCGCGTCCTCGCCGCAGTCGAAGTTCTCGACGGCATGGCGACGTTGCAGCTTTTCGATGCGAAGGCCCATTACGAACGATTATCGTCAGAAAAGACGCCCGGCTCGTTCAGCAGCTTGCGCAGGCGCGAGAGATCGCGCGGCGGCGCGTCCAGCGCGGCAACGAAGGCTTCCCACCTCTCGGGCGGAAGCTGGAAAACGCGACGGTCGGCAAGGGCTTCCTCGGCTCGGCCAAGCGCGCTTTCAAGCACGAACTCGCTCAAGGAACGGCGTTGCGCCTGTGCGGCGGCGGCAAGGGTATGCTTGGCCTCCGCCGTCAGGCGAAGGTCGAGCTTTTCGGTGCGAGTTATACGTGTGCTCATAGCAGAATCTCCTGAATACACCTTATCGAATCGCCAGACATTGTCAAGACAATCCGAAAGTCTTCGACGGGCCGTTCCTACAATGTTCCGCTCTTATGAGGTTTGGTCATTCGGGCGGCCGCAAGACGGGCGCTAAGCGCAACACTCCTATGAGAGTTGCCACCAGAGCGATGGCGCTCGCCAGCCAAAGCAAGGGTGTCGCGTCGGCCATTGTCAAACCGATTGCCGCGAGCGCCGCGCCAAAAGACTGCCCCAGCAAACGGGCTGTTCCTATGGCACTGCTCGTTCTCCCGCTTAGATGGAGCGGCACACCGGCCATTATCGTCTTGTTATTCGGCACTTGAAAAAAGCCAAAGCCGAAGCCGCATAGAGCCATGCGCCAGGCAACATCGGAAACAGTAACTTCTGGCTCGAGCAAGGCAAGTGAGACGATTCCAGAGGAGAGCATCACCAGGCCGGCTCCCGAGAGCACGCTTGGACGATATCGATCTGAGAAAAAGCCCGACATCACGCCGCTGGTGGCATGGGCGATCGGCCACGGCATGAAGATTACTCCGGCTTCCACAACGCTGAAACCAAGCTCTGACTGGAGTTGGAACGGCATGATGATAAAGACCAGCATCTGCGTCGTGAAGGCCAGCACCGAGGTGGCAAGGGTCAGCGATATCAGCGGGTCGCGCAAAAGGTCGATCGGCAGCATCGGATCGACCGCTCGCCGCTCACGGCGCACGAGTACCAGACAGGCAATTACACTGGTCAGTGCAAAAGCCAGCACCTGCCATACGGGCAGCTTTTGTACGAGCGCGACAACCGACAGGATGACAAAGCCGAAAGTTAAGGCGCTCAAGCTCGCGCCGGCCGTGTCGAACGGCTTGTCCGAGGTTCGGTTCCAAGGCAGATATCGAAGCCCCAGTATAAGAGAAAAAAGAGCAACGGGGACGCAGGCCAAGAACATCCACCGCCAAGAAGCGTAGGAAATGAAAAGGCCAGCGATGAGCGGTCCGGTCGTGGAACCGATCGCCACGACAGTGGCATTGAACCCCACCGCGCGGCCGAATATTCTTGGCGGAACGATGTGCCTCACCAAGGCAAGGTGAACACTCATGATGCCTGACGACGCCAGACCCTGAAGTGCGCGGACGAATGCGAGTTGGTAGATATTCTGCGTTAGAGAACATGCAATCCAGCACAATATCATGCCTGCGAGGCCGGTCAGGTAAACTCGCCGATAGCCAATCTTTTCGCCCAACCGAGCAAGTGGAACTAGGCCGACAATCAACGTCAATTGATAGAGATTGACGATCAGGACGGAATTGGAGTTTCCACTGCCGAAGTCTTGCGCCAAGGTTGGCAGCATTATGTTCGTCGCGCTCTGATCCACCATGGTGATCACAATCGACAGGACGACAGCCAGGTAAGATAGGCGGCGTTTGGGGAGCGGGAGTTCGTGAGGCTCAGCTTTCATCGCTTGGGGTCGCTCGCAAGCACGCTCCGTCGTCGCCACCTATTCCACTGGTGAGTGCAATGTGGTCCGCCCAGCACCATCGCATTCAGCGCCGTTTGGGAGGTCTCCGTCCGCAACTCGCCCTGATTTATTTGATTGGCTTCAGCGTGCACGTCGTGTTTGCGCCGTCACGGAGCGGATCACCGAGCGAAGGTTTGAATACGAAATCATGAGGATCAGGAGCACGGCTACGCCAAGCAGGAGGCCGCTGATGGGTCGCTGAATGAAAGGCATAAAGTCGCCTCCGAAGATCAGCATGGCGCGCCTGAAATTTTGCTCGATCATGGGACCAAGTATGAAGCCGATGAGCAGAGGAGCCGGTTCAAAGCGTGCTAAGCGCATCAGGTATCCCAGAACACCCAGTGCAGCGACCATGACGATATCGAATGCACTGTAACGAATGCTGTAAACGCCAATGCAGATCAGAGTCAGAATCGCGGGATAGAGCAGCGAATATGGGATGCGCAGAAGCGATACCCACACTCCGATCAGAGGAATGTTGAGCAGCATGAGGAAGAGATTGCCAATCCAGAAACTGGCAACCACCCCCCAGAATAGATCCGAATGCTCGGTGATGAGACGTGGGCCTGGCGTAATGCCGTGGATCATCAAGGCGCCCAGCATGATGGCCATTGTTGCGCTGCCGGGAATACCCAAAGCGAGCGTCGGGATGAACGCTGTCTGGACTGCGGCGTTATTGGAGGCTTCAGGCGAACAGATGCCCTCGATCGCACCCTTGCCAAAACGCGACGGATCCCGCGCGACGCGCTTTTCTAGCGCATAGCTGAGGAAGGACGCAACGGTTGGACCGGTTCCCGGCAATGGACCGAAAATGCTGCCGACGGCAGTGCCGCGCAGCATGGGCATGATCGAAACCTTGATCTCTTTCCGTGTTGGCATCATTGAGCGGAAAGACACCCAGGCCGACGCATTTTTATCCCGGTCTGTGAGGATCGATGAAATCACTTCGGATACGCCGAAAAGTCCCATCGCCACCACTACCAGATGAAGGCCCTCATACAGGTAGAGGCTGCCGAAATCGTAGCGAACGGCGCCGCTGTTTTCATCGACGCCGATCAACGCAAGCAACATGCCAAGGGCCACCATCGCCAGTCCCTTGAGCGGAGACCCCTGTCCAATGGTCGCCGCGGCGATCAGGCCGAGGATCATGGCGGAAACGAATTCCGCGGGTCCGAAGGCGAGAGCAAAGCTTACAACCGTTGGTGTCAGGACGATGAGAATGACGATTCCAATGCAGCCGCCGACAAAAGAGGCGACGGTGGTCATGAACAGCGCCACCCCGGCTCGACCATTCTTCGCCATCGGATAACCGTCGAGGCAGGTCACCGCATTTGAAGCTGTGCCCGGCAGATTCAGAAGAATCGATGAGGTCGATCCACCATACTCCGAGCCATAGTAGACGCCGCCGAGCATGATGAGGCCGGCAGTGGGATCGAGATGAAAAGTAATCGGCAAGAGCATACTTACCGCGGCCAGTGCGCCCACGCCCGGCAGCACACCGATGAACGTGCCTAGCAGAACGCCGATGAAGCAATAGGCAAGATTGTGCAGACTCAGCGCGACATCGAAGCCGAGGATGAGATTATCCATCAGAATTCAGCCTTGAAGGCGGGCATCGACAACCCGATGCCGACACGGAAGATCAACCAGATCGCAAGAGACATGAATGCAGCGACGAGCAGCATGTGCACGATCTTGCTTTTCGGGTCCGCTAAAGAGGAAGCAACGACAAGGCCAAATATTGCAGGCACGGTGCCAAACGGAACGATCAGCAAAGCGAATATGACAATGCCTGCGGTGGTTGCCAGCATCGGCCGCCATTCTATTGCGAGCTGCGGCAACTGGTTCCAGAATGCATTGCCGGTGATCAGAACGCCAAAGATAATCGTGAACGATGCGATGATGGCGGGGAATAGTCCCGGCCCGATGTTCCTGATGCTGCCGAAGCCGTAGCCGAATGCGCCGTATAGGATGACGATGCCTAGTGCTACCAGCAGGAGACCTGCAACGGCATCATGTCTATTCAGGCCCATAACAGTCATTCCCGTTCGCGTTGAACGTCCAATATGCGCCTGTCCGGGCAATGCCCGCGCCTTCGCTCAAAGCGCAGCACTTGCTGGGCTCATTTCATAGCGTGAGCCCAGCGATATCAGGCTGGTGCGTCGAGATGCGTGGCGTCGAGCAAGTTGGACAGGCGAGGAGGCGCTGCCCTTGCGCTACTGCTTTTCTATTCCGGCGTTCTCAACGACCGAGGACCACTTCTTGATCTCCGCCTCGATGTATTGGGCGAACTCGGCGCCATACAGGTCACCGACGACCAAGCCCTGCGATGAGAAGAACTGCTTGATCTCATCATTGCTCATGACTTCCTTCAAGGCATTCTCGATCGTCTTTTCTGTTTCCTCGGACATTCCCGCAGGTCCGAGGAGGACGAAGATAGAGAGCGTTTCATAGCCGTCGAGGCCGGATTCGGCGACCGTGGGAATTTCAGGAGCGGCTTCGAGGCGTTCCGATCCCGTCACAGCGAGCGCCTTCAATTGTCCGTCTTGGAAATAGCTCTGGACATTTGGCAGTGAGGCAAAGCCTGCCGAGACATGATTGCCGAGGACCGCTGCAACGCCCTGTGCGCCACCACCATAGGAGACATGGGTCATGTCAAAGCCCGCCATCGACTTCAACAACTCGCCAGACAGATGGTTGCCGCTGCCAACGCTGTTTGTTGCAAAGGTAAGAGTGCCAGGCTTTTCTTTGGCCAGTGCTATGAATTCTTGGAGAGTATTGGCGGGAATTGACGGGTTGATGAAGAGCACATTGGCTGCGGAAACGACGAGCCCAATCGGCGTGAAGTCCGCGATAGTATCATAAGGAAGGGATTTGCGCGTTGCCGGGTTGATCACGTGGTTGGTGGCGGTCAGAAGCAGGACGGACCCATCTGGCTTGGCCTGAGCCACATGGTTTGATCCGATGATCGTCCCAGCGCCTGGTCGGTTTTCAACTATGGCTGTGACGCCCAGGTTCTTGCCAAGCTCGTCGGCCACTTTCCTGGCAATCATATCCGCGGCGCCGCCGGCGTCATAGGGCGATACGATCACCATTTCATTGAATGGAAGTGAAGACTCCGCGCGGGTTGGGCCAGCGATCAGACCGGCAAACGAAGCGATCAAAGCGACGGAGAATGCGTGGATTGAGCGGATTGTCATGTCGGCTTCCCATTGGTTCAAGGTTGGATTGGTAGGTCCCACCGCAGCGCCACCTTGCTCGGTAGCTTAGATTTTTATTTACAATACATAGTTATATTATGTACGCAATACGCCAGCTTGTATTCCGTAATTTTCAGGATCCATCGGTATGCTGCTGGCATCTGAGACCATGAACCGCCGGGTTCTTCGCCTTCTTCTGGCTGCGCTCAATTTTGAGACGGCCTGTGGATGACGGATGATATTGTCGCACGCAATTTCGATGCGCCCGCACCCGATGTCGCTCGACGGGCCAGGTTGGCCTCTGCTTGCCCAGGGGGACGCAGCCTCTCACGAAACCATGTCGGAATTCGTGTTTTCTCTATTGGAGGTTGGGCCGTCAGGTCATCGTCATTCGTTGATGAGTGACTTTATGGCGCGTGCTCGTTTGTGAACACCAGGAGTCCCTATGCACAAGAATGAGTTTGATGGCGGCGAAGCGATTCTCGAAGCGTTTCGCAACATGGGCGTCGACTTCGTTTTCTGTTCTCCTGGTTCTGAGTGGCCACCGTTCTGGGAAGCGATCGCGCGGCAAAGGCGTGATGGACTGGACGGTCCGCGTTATCTCGATACCGGGCATGAGACCATCGCCGTTACGATGGCAACCGCTTACGGGAATATCACCGGCCGAATGCAAGCGGTGATGCTTCATGCTGGTGCGGGCCTGCTTCAAGGCGCCATGGCGATCAACGCGGCTCGAGCTATGGAAACGCCGATGCTCGTCATGTCGGGTGAATCTCTCACCTACGGGGAGAGCGACTTTGACGCAGGCTCTCAATGGTACCGCAATCTTAGCGTTGTCGGTGGACCTCAGCGATTGGTCGAGCCGCTGGTGAAGTGGGCCCAGCAAGCACCGTCCGCCGAGACACTGTATCAAACAGTCGTACGGGCAGGAGAATTGGCGCAGCGCGTACCCAAAGGCCCGACCTACGTCTGCGTTCCCATGGAGACGATGCTGCACGGCTGGAAGAAACCCGAGAGGGTGAGAAAGGTGCCGCCGGCACCAAAAATTCGTCCAGTGGACTCAGATATCGAGGCCGTGGCGAAGCTGATTATGGCCGCCGAATTTCCCGTGATCTCAGCCTTGACGGCAGGGCCGGACAGGGCAGCATTTGATGCGCTTGTGGAACTGGCTGAGTTCGCCGCAATTCCTGTGGTCGAAGGACAGGGCGCGTTCTTCGCCAATTTCCCGAAATCGAGCGATCTCTACCTGGGCCCCAAGATTCAGCCTTACCTAAAGGACATGGATCTTGCTATTCTGGTCGACAGCTGGGCGCCTTGGTATCCGCCGGGCAATGCGCCGAAGAATGCCGACATTGTTTCAATCAGCGAGAACCCGCTGAAGATCAACATGGTCTATCAGACCATGGAAGCCAGCCACTACCTTGAAGGAAACATTGCCGCGACGCTCCGCTTACTTACCGAGGCCCTGCGTCATCTTGGTCTAGACGAAGATGCCGTTGCCAACCGTCGGGCGCGATGTGTCAAGGAACACGACAAATGGCATAAGAACGTTGCAGACGCCGAAGCCGGGTCAACGACGCGTGACCACATCAGCATTCCGCTTCTTATGAAAACTCTCCGCGACGTCATGCCTGCGTCTACAAGCTATGTGGACGAGACAATTACGCACTACGGCGATATCCGAAACCACATAAAGTGGGACGATCCGAACGGCTATTTCCGCGCTCCCAGCGGGCTTGGTCAAGGAATGGGCTATGCCTTGGGTGTCAAGCTCGCACTGCCTCAACAGCACGTGGTGTTGATGATCGGAGACGGGTCGTTTCTCTACAACCCCGCCATTGCGGCGCTTACCACAGCGGACGAGTATGAGCTGCCGCTGCTTACCGTTATCTGCAACAACAGGAAATATGCGATCATGGAGCAACTCCACGACCGTTTCTATCCTGATGGCATCGCGGGCGTGCAAAACGACTACAGTGGCGTCCACATCCATGATTCGGGATACGAACATGCTGCGCAGATCGTTGGCGGTTACAGCGCAAAAGTTGAGACCCCTGGGCAACTCAAGCCTGCTCTGGAGGCAGCTTTGGCGTGCATAAATAGTGGCAAGTCGGCAATCGTAAACGTTATACTGCCAGAGTCTGGATCTCAGCGCTCAAGCTGACCTGATGTGGTGGACGG
Source organism: Rhizobiaceae bacterium (assembly GCA_023953905.1). Taxonomy (GTDB): domain Bacteria; phylum Pseudomonadota; class Alphaproteobacteria; order Rhizobiales; family Rhizobiaceae; genus Arvimicrobium. Next base: position 103,161 of record JAMLJA010000010.1, read on the forward strand.
CCTCCGCTTCCGGCATTGAGGTGCCATAGTGTGGCTGTCGAAAGTCACATGAGGGAGTGCCGTCCATGAAAAGGATTCCCACAATTGGTCTGGACATCGCCAAGCAGGTGTTTCAGGTTCACGGAATTGATGGTGTCGGCGCGGTCGTCGTCCGCGGCAAGCTTGGTCGCGATGATGTCGTTGGTACTTCAAGGCATTGCCGCCGTGCCTGATCGGCATTGAGGCATGCGCGACTGGACACCACTCGGCTCGTATTCTTGTGGCGCTGGGTCACGAGCTATGCCGAGGCGATCTGCTAAGCGGTGACGTGCCCGCCGAAGCGCAGCAGTCCAGCAGGCCGCCGCCGAGGCCGCAGAGTCACATGGCCCCGCAGGCGTTGACCGATCACAGCTGCTCGATGCCCTGCGCGCAGGGGCGTTACGCACCAACAACCTGATCGCCTGGATGATGGATTTTCACGGCGGGCCGCAACGATGGCGATGATTACTACGTTTGCGCTGTTCCCGAATGAGTGCAGCAAACTCAATCACAAATTGATTGCGATTTGACAATCGCTTCACGTCGCCGATGGCATGGGAGCAGCTTGAAGAAGTGTCGGGCCCGAGCTTGCACCGATTGCGACGTTCTATCGACAGTGCCCTATATCCCTGCCAATGCGATGTCGAGCGATTATCGAGCTCCGACGCGCGAAGCGTTCTAGTTGTGGGTCAAAGTGGACGTGCAAACATCAGTGGTCCCTTGACGCTTTCGGTTTCCCAACGCGAAGATCCGAACGCATCCCGGCAGGTGCACTCCGCGGAGTTCGCCGGCTCGCTTAGACAACGTAAGAACAGCTTGATTAGGTGACCACCCCAACTTTGTGCCGCGTGATCAGATCGAAATCGATCTCCACGCCCAGGCCGTCATTTGCCGGCACGCACACCATGCCGTTCGCGTCGACGACGAGATCATCCACCAGCCCGTATTTTTGCACATCGTCGGGCAGAATGACTTCGAAGAACTCCGAGTTCGAGATGCCGCACATGACATGAAGGTTTGCGACGTTGTTGAGAGAGTTGCCGCCGTGGTGGATCTCGAAGGTCATGTGAAACGCCTCCGCCAGATGAGCCGCCTTGACGCAAGCCGTTATGCCGCCTTTCACCGCGACATCGCCCCTGAGATAGTCGGTAGCCTGGCCGGTGATCCACGGAGCATAGGCATGAAAGCCGCCGGGCGAGAACTCGGTGGCCAGGATCGGAATATCGAGCTTCTGGCGCAGCTTGGCCGAGTTGTAGATGTCGTCCTCGGCCAGTGGATCCTCAAACCAATAAAACCCCATCTCCTCGATCGCACGACCGACCCGCAGGGCCTCTGTGTAAGTGTACATCCAAGTCGAATCGAGCATCAGGCGGTAGTCGTCGCCGACGGCCTCGCGGACCGCCGCGCAGACCGCGATGTCGCCCTGCCAACCCTTGCGCGGCGGGTGAATCTTGTAGGCATGATAGCCTCGCGCCTTGACCTCCAGCGCTTCTTCGACATAGGCGCCAACGTCGTCATGCCCCGGCGAACTGGCATAGGCCGGGACGGCCGTCCTGTACCCACCGATCAGCCGGTGAATGGGCAGGCCGGCGATTTTCCCCGCCAAGTCCCATAGTGCGACATCCACCGCGCCGATGCAGCGCCAGGTGGTCGAACGGAAGCGCTTGCAAATGGCAAGGTGGATTGCCTCCCGGTCGAGCGGGTTGCGACCGATCAGGATTGGTTTGAGCGTGTCGACGAGAGAAAACGCGTCAAGTTCGCAAGATTTCGTCACCGAGCCGAGAAACGCGTGCCCCTCCGGGCCTTCATCTGTCTTGAGCGTCACCAGTCCAAGCACACTGCTGCCTCTGGTTGGCGCATTGTGGGGGCCGAAGGACAGGGCGCGGATGTTCCGTTGCTCAAACTGGGTGACGCTGACATCGACGATCTTCATAAGCCTGCCACGCCGGCCGCTGTTCGTGACAGTCTGGATGGCGGCTCGGCGCCGACCTGGCGCCCCGCGGCAACAATGTCGGCCCAGCTTTTCGGATCGATCGGGACGCCGCGAGCAAGCCTTTCTTCCGTCAACGCCGCCTCAACATCGCCGGGAAGCAGCACGTCCGCATTGGGTCCGGAGCGGACCCATGCGACAAACTCGTCGATCTCTGGCGACAGGGTTGCCGCCGTGCCGAGATGGTCGGGAGACACGATGATCGACAGCATGCAGTTGATCGTTGAGTTGCGCCGTTTCGGACCCTTCTGCGTCTGACCGCCAATGAGCGCGGCGCCGAGCACTTCGCATACGAAAGAGAGCCCCCAGCCCTTATGGTCGCCGAAAGGCAGGAGGATGCCTTTCGGCTGGCCGAAAAGAACCGAAGCATCCGTCGTCGGCGTGCCGTCGGCCGTCAGCAAGGCGCCTTCCGGCAGAGGCTTGCCCGAATTCATGGCGACGCGGACCTTTCCCACGGCAAGCTTGCTGGTGGCGAAATCGAGAATGAGCGGCCGCTCCCCCGCGCGGGGGATACCTACGGAGAACGGATTTGTGCCGACTCTCGCCGCCGCGCCGCCGAAAGGCGCGACGGATGGGTCGCTCACCACATTGACGAAATGAATGGAGACCAGGCCCTCGGCTGCGCATTGCTCTGACCAATGGCCGATCCTTCCGACATGATGACTGTTGCGCAGGCCGATCAGCGCGACGCCGTTGCGGCGTGCCTTGGCGATGCCGATCTCCATGGCGTCATGTGCCATGACCTGACCGTAGCCGCCATTCCCGTCGCAGACGGCAAGGCTGTCGGTTTCCGTTACCACCGACAGCCCCTCGTTCGGCCTCAGATCGCCGCAGCTAAGATTGCGAATATAGACGGGTATCGAGCCAACACCGTGGGAATCGTGTCCGCGGAGATTGGCATCTACCAGATGGCGCGCGACGAGACGCGCTTCGCGGTCATTTGAACCAGCGGTAAGAAAGATGTTCGCGACATAGTCGTGCAGAATCTGGTCGTTCACGACGATCTGTTCGCCGGGCATGCATTGTCCCTTCCGCTGAGCTGCAAAGAAAACGGCTGCCCACCGACTCGTGAGCAGCCGCGCTTGATGCCATCAATCAGTTGACCGTGATGGAGGCGAGATAAGGTGCCTCTATCGGCGAGAATTGCAGGCCGGAAACGTTCGAGCGGGTGACATAGACAATCTTCAGGTCGCCCCAGAAAATGCCGACCGCATCGTCCCAGATCATTTTTGTCGCTTCAGCATAGATCTTCTGGCGCTTCTCCTGGTCGCTTTCGGCCTTTGCGGCGAGAAGCAGCTTGTCCAGCTCCGGATTTGCGTAATTCATCTCCTTGTTCTCGGAGTAATAGAGCCGCCCGACCGTGTAATCGGCATCAAGCGTCAGCGCCGGATTGGACGAGAGCACCATGTCCCAGTTCATCTCGCGGAAATTCTGGGTGAAAATAGCGCGCTCCTGCTCGAGCGGCCTTACCTTCACGCCGACCGCGTCCCAGTAGGAGATGAAAGTTTGGGCGAAATCAGAAATGCCCGGGAAGAAGTTCTGGCCGAAGAGCAAACTGGTTTCGAAACCTTCGGGCATGCCAGCCTCAGCGAGCAGCGCCTTCGCCTTCTCCGGGTCGTAGGTGTAAGGGTCGAGCGGCGTGAAGCCGAAGACCGTCTCCGGAATGACGTTGCGCGCCGGCGTTCCGGTCTCGGGTTTGAGATCCTTGAGAACCTTGGTGGTGTCGATGGCATGCCACATGGCGCGACGCACGCGTGCGTCGTCGAACGGCTTGCGGGCGGCGTTGAACCATGCATAGCCATAGGTGGCGCTCGGCACGACATCCACTTTCACGGCATTGTCGCCGCGCAGCTGGGCGAGTTCGTCATCGGAGAAAGCCCAGGCAATGTCGACCTCGCCATTGAGGATGGCGGTAACGCGTGCCGTCTGCTCCGGAATGTTGACGAACTGCAGCCCCTCGATCTTTGGCTTATCACCCCAGTAATCCGGGTTGGCCGTCACAGTGAGGCTGTCACCCGGCGAAAACTCCTCGATCTTGAATGGTCCCGTGCCGGGCATGACAACACCAGCGCCATATTCTTCCGGTCCCTTCGCGCTCACCACCTCGGATGGAGCGATCGACAGAAACGAGGTGATGCGCAGAAAAGGACCGACAGGGTTCTTGAGATGGATCACAACCGTCTGCGGGTCTGGCGTGTCGACGCTCTCCAGAACCTTCCATTGACTTGCCAGGCCACCCTTGGCCCTGGACAAACGCTCCGCAGACGCCTTCACATCGGCGGAATCGAATGCGCTGCCATCGTGAAACTTGACGCCGGTGCGCAGCTTGAACTCCCAGGTCTTGTCGTCGATCTGCTTCCAGCTTTCGGCGAGAACCGGCACCGCCTGGTCGCCATCGAACTTGACCAACGTCTCGAAGATCTGGCGCGCCACCAACACGGATTCTCGTAGAAGCGCATTCGGTCCGTGCGGGTCGATGTCGATGATGGTGCGCGGCGGCGATACCTTCACCACCTCGGCCGACGCAGCGGTCGACAGAAGCGCCGCTGCGAGTACGATCAAAAGCTTTTTCATGTTTCTCCTCCCACTGGCCTTCGCCCGTTCGCCGCGAACTAAATTCATTTGTCATCCATATGTCAATAGTTGTTGCAAAAATTGGGTGAGATTTGTAAACATTGACTCTCGCATCCATTGATAAATCGTTCTGGCTGAACTGCCCCCTCGCGCGGCTCGTGATGGCGCTGACCGACAAATTCACCGCTCAAGAGGTGACGACTTTGACTAACGGCATATCGGACCGCACGGTTTTGCAGGTTGGGCCGCTCGCCCCTGAGGCGGAGGAACTTCTTCGCCGCACCTTTGACCTGGTTCGGGTCGATACAGCGGAAAGCATCGCGGCGCGGCCGGACCTGGCTGCCATCGAGGCCATAGCAACCAGCGGCAAGGTGCCCTTAGACGCCGCCCTAATGGGTCGCCTTCGCCATTTGCGGATCATTTCGTGTCTGGGCGCAGGCACAGACGGTATCGACATGGCTGAGGCGGCCCGACGCGGGATTTCAGTCGCCACCACGGCATCGGTGCTCGCCGGCGATGTCGCCGATGTGGCGATGGGATTGGTGATCGTCGCCGGGAGAGATTTTATCGGCGCCAGTCGTCACGCCGTGGGAGGCAAGTGGCAGCATGGCCGTTACCCGCTCGGCCAGTCGCTCAGTGGAGCGAGACTGGGCATTGTTGGGCTCGGCAACATCGGCAATGCCGTTGCCACGCGAGCCACGGCATTTGGCATGCAAGTGGCCTATCATTCGAGGCGGCGTGTAGAAGCCGCGCCGTGGAACCATGTGTCGAATCTCGTGGAACTAGCCCTCTGGTCCGACTTCCTGGTGCTTTGCTGCCCCGGTGGCGAGGCGACGCGGCGTCTCGTTGGGCGGGAGGTGCTTGTGGCACTGGGCGCCGAGGGCAGGCTGATCAACGTCTCCCGCGGATCTGTGGTCGATGAAGCTGCCCTCATCGATGCACTGGATCAGGGCGTTATCGCTGCGGCCGGGCTCGATGTGTGTGAGAACGAGCCGAACCCAAGCCGCTCACTCGCTGACAATTCACGTGTTTTTCTTTTGCCGCATATCGGCAGCGCAACGACGCAGACACGGACCCAGATGGCCGAGGCTATGGTGAAGGCCCTCACGCGCGAGCTATGCGATTTCCCGCGCGCCAATACCTGAACAGGCTACATATCTTCGGTAACCGGGATCCGGTCGATCATGTAGTCGTAGGCGTTCTGGATATGGTAGCGCATATACTCGCGCGCATCGTCCGCCTGGCGGCGTTCGATAAGCCGTAGGATCTCACGATGTTCCCCATTGATCCTGGTGCGATGCTCGACCGGATCTGGCGCCTTGGTCGCGTTGCAAAGACGCAGATACACCTGAAAACCGGGCTGCGAGCGCACCAATTGTATCGACTTTTCCAGGAAGGGATTGTCAGCAGCCGCGACCACCGACAGGTGGAAATCGTAGGCTTCCAACGGCTCCTGCATGAATGTTGGAAAATTATGAGTCGGCGGATAAACGCATTCGCTGATGCGCTTGAGCGATGCTGGTCCATGACGCAACGCGGCCAGATAGGCGGCCTCGCTTTCGATTAGCAGGCGAAACTCGAAGCACCGCTGCAGATCGCGCACACTGCTGCCCTGAAGAACTTCGCTGCGTGCGGCGACCGAACCTTCGACCTCACGAATGACGACCGTGCCCGAGCCTTGCACCGAACGCACCAGTCCCTTGTCGCGCAGCTTTGCGATCGCCGCCCTGACAACGGGACGCGACACGTGAAAATGCTGGCTGAGTTCGTTTTCCGTTGGGAGTTTCCCCTCATAGGGAATGCGTCCCTCCTCAATCCAGCCGAGCAACGAGCGATAGACCGTATCGCTGCGATTTCCCTCGCGCATCACCGGTCCGGGTGCAGCACCGCCAAATGTTTCGGGACTCGAATCCATATGTGCTGCATATCACATACGCGGAGAATTTGGCAAGAACCATTACAAATATATGACAAATCTATTGACAACATCAGCGCTGTCGGTAAGTTGCGGCGAAATTTGTCGCGCCCTCGACGAACGGTGAAGACTTCATGAAAAGAATTTCGGTTTCGGATCTGCGCAGCCAGCGCTGGTACAACGCCCCGGCGATGCGCACCTTCAACCATCGCTCGCGGACGTTCCAGATCGGCTATTCAAAGGCCGATTTCGAGAACAAGCCGGTAATCGCGATCCTCAACACCTGGAGCGACTTCAACCAGTGCCACTCGCATTTCAAGCAGCGTGTGGAGGAAGTAAAACGCGGCGTCTGGCAGGCCGGCGGCTTCCCGATCGAGGTTCCTGCGATCTCGCTTAGCGAGCCGATGATGAAACCGACAACCATGCTCTACCGCAATTTGTTGGCGATGGAGGCCGAGGAAATTTTGCGCGCGCATCCGGTCGACGGCGCCGTATTGATGGGCGGTTGCGACAAGACCACGCCCGGCCTGCTCATGGGGGCGTTCAGCATGAACCTGCCCTGCATATTCGTGCCGGCTGGTCCGATGCTCAATGCACGCTGGCGCGGCCATACCTTGGGCAGCGGCAGCGACAATTGGAAGTTCTGGGACGAAAAACGGGCCGGCAACATCACCGACGCGCAATGGCATAGCATGGAGGAACAGATCGCCCGTTCGCCGGGTCATTGCATGACGATGGGCACAGCCTCGACCATGACGAGCGCGGCTGAGGCAATGGGCATGACGCTGCCGGGCGCCGCGTCCATTCCGGCTCCCGATTCCAATCATCCGCGCATGGCGTCGGATTCCGGCCGCCGTATCGTCGACATGGTCTGGGAAGACATGCGACCCAGAAGTCTGCTGTCGATGCAGTCGTTTGAGAACGCGGTCACCACGGTGATGGCGCTGGGCGGTTCGACGAATGCCGTGATCCACCTCATCGCCATGGCGCGACGCCTGTCCATCCCGCTCGATCTCGACACGTTCGATCGCATCTCGCGGCGAACGCCGGTGCTTGCCAATCTAAGGCCGTCGGGCAAGTTCCTGATGGAGGATTTCTATTATGCCGGAGGTCTGCGCGCCTTGATGCGCAATATGCTCGACCTCTTGCATGCTGACGCGGTGACGGTGAACGGGAAGACGTTGGCCGAAAACGTGGCCGATGCCGACACGTTCGACGCGGACATCATCCGCCCACTCGACAATCCGATCCTCGCCGAAGGCGGGCTCGTCGTGCTGAAGGGATCACTCGCGCCCGACGGCGCGGTGATCAAGCCGGCCGCCTCCACCCCCGCTCTGATGAAGCATCGCGGTCGCGCTGTTACCTTTGCCAGCCGCGACGATCTGGCGAAGCGCATCGACGACCCGGATCTCGACATCACCGAGAACGACGTCATCGTGCTGAAGGGCGCCGGTCCCGTGGGCGCGCCAGGCATGCCGGAGTGGGGTGCGCTTCCGGTGCCGAAGAAGCTGCTGCAGAAAGGCGTGCGCGACATGCTGCGCATCTCGGACGCGCGTATGAGTGGAACGAGTTTCGGGGCCTGCGTGCTGCATGTCTCGCCAGAGGCGGCGCGGGGCGGGCCGCTGGCGCTTGTGGAGGATGGCGACATCATCGAGATCGATGTGTCGGAGCGGAGGCTCGACCTCATGGTCTCCGAGGAAGAACTGGCGCGTCGCCGCGCCGCCTGGACGGCGCCGGCACCCTACTACACGCGCGGCTACGGACTGATGTTTGCGCAGCATGTGATGTCCGCCGACAAAGGCTGCGATTTCGACTTCCTCGAGCCGGCGGGCGAAACGCCTGAACCCAAGATCTATTGAGAAAGCCAGCAGCCGTGACCACCGAAGCCGACAACGACATCATCGCACGCCTCAAACGCTGCGGGACCGCGACCCTGTCGACGATCCTCACCAGGCGCGGTTTGAACCGCGTCTTCATGTACGGCGTCGCACCCTTGCCGGGATCGATGCCGCGCATGGTGGGCCGCGCCTTCACCATGCGTTCGGTTGCCATGCGTGAAGACAAGCTTGCCGAGGACAAGTCACAGGATCCGCGCGTCAATCTGCAGCGCCGGGCGACGGAGGAGTGCGGCGTCGGCGAAGTGCTGGTGATCGACTGCCGCGGCGACGCGTCGGGCGCGAGCGGCGGTCTGATGCTGTTCGAGCGCATGCGGCTGCGGGGTTGTGCGGGTGTTGTGTCGGATGGCGGCGTGCGCGATGCGTGGGAAATCGCGGCCTCTGGCTTTCCGGTATACGCGAAAGCTGTCTGCCCGCCGAACAGCACGCTGGCGCATCGCTTCATCGACCTGAACGTGCCAATCAGCTGCGGTGGGGCGGCGGTTTATCCCGGCGATTTCATTGCCGGCGATCCGGATGGCTGCATCGTCATTCCTCAGGCGATCGCGGACGAGGTGTCGCGGCAGGCGCTTGCCTATGAGGAACAGGAGGAGTTCATCCTGCGCCGCCTGCGCGCCGGTAACCCGATCTACGGAACATATCCGCTCGAGGCCGAGGGGCTGGCCGAGTACGAGGCGGAGCGCGCGGCGCGCAAGGTTGAAGACTGACATCATGCAGGTGAAGCTGCAGGTGACGCCAGATGAAGCGCCACCGATGCAGCGGGGGAGGACAAGGCTTGGTTGAACCAGCAACGAGCGGGCAAAGAGCACCAGCGACGAAGGCGGCCGATCCCTTGCTATCGGTCCGCGATTTGACGGTGAAGGCCGGCGCGCTGGAGTTGGTGCATGGCGTGAGCTTCGACCTCGCGTCCGGCACGGTGACGGCGCTGGTCGGGGAATCAGGCAGCGGCAAGAGCCTCACGGCGCAGGCAATCCTCGGACTTCTCGCCCGGGAGGTCTACGCGGTGAGCGGAACGTCCCTTGCCTTCAACGGCACTTCGCTCGGATTCGGCGGCAATCATCTCCCAAGGGGCTTCCGCGGTCTGCTCACCGGCTACGTGATGCAAGACCCCTCCTCGGCGCTCGATCCGACCATGACAGTTGGGGGCCAGATCGCCGAAATGTTCATGGTGCATCGCGGCATGGGACGCATGGCGGCTTTGAAGGAGGCGGCCCGCATGCTGGACCTCGTGCGCGTTCCAAACGCCAGCGCCCGCATCTATGACTATCCACATCAGTTCTCCGGCGGCATGAAGCAGCGCGTGCTGATCGCAATGGCGGTGGCGCTGTCGCCGCGTCTGCTCATAGCCGATGAGCCCACCACGGCGCTCGACGTCACCGTACAAGCCGAAATCCTCGCGCTGATTGACGATCTGCGCGTGGATCTCGACATGGCGGTTTTGATCATCACGCATGATTTCGGCGTGGTCTATCAATGCGCTGACCGCGTGCTGGTCATGTATGCCGGCAAGCTCGTCGAGGGTGGCGAGACGCTTCAGATCACGGAACGCGGGCGGCATCCTTACACGCGCGGGTTGATCGCCTCGATCCCGGACCTGGACGATCTCGATCGCCGGGTCGTGCCCATTCCTGGCCAGCCGCCGCGACCGGAGGCGAGTTGGCGCGGCAGTTGTGCTTTCAGTCCGCGCTGCGGCTGGAAGGTGGAACGATGCCTGAACGACGTGCCGCGCGAGGAGATCCTGGCTGGCAGCGCCATTGTCCGCTGCTTCGAGTGGCAGCGCGTCGAAGCGGGTCGCACAAGATGAGCGCCGCGCTGGATGTCGAGCAACTGACCTTCGGTTATCCTTCGGCAAGCCTCGGCGCGCGCCGCCAGGTCATCGTCAAGGCGCTCGATCATGTGAGCCTTTCCGTCCAGCCGGGCCGCGTACTGGGAATAGTCGGCGAATCGGGCAGCGGAAAAAGCACGCTCCTGCGCACCATCGTCGGACTGAACCGGGGCTTCAGTGGAACGATCCGCTTCAATGGCAGGCCGGTCGACCATGGCGCGGGCAAGGCGGGGCTGGCTGATTTCCGTGCCGGGGTCCAGATGATCTTCCAGGATCCGGGGGGCAGCCTGAACCCGTTCAAGACGATCCGGCAGACCCTCGCTGCGGCCCTTGCGAGAGCTCCTTTGGGGATACGCGGCGAGGGCAAGCCAGGCGAGAACAAGCTCGGCGCACTGCTGGACCGGGTCGGCATGAACGCGTCGGCACTCGACCGCAGACCTTCGGAGTTTTCCGGCGGACAATTGCAACGACTTGCCATCGCGCGCGCGCTCGCCAGCAATCCCTCCGTCATCCTTTGCGACGAGCCGACTTCGGCGCTCGACGTCTCGGTGCAGGCGCAGATCCTCGACCTGTTCGCGGAGTTGCGTGCGGAAGGGCGAGCCTTCATCTTCGTCACGCACAATCTCGGCGTGCTCGGCCATATCGCAGACGACCTCGTCGTCATGTATCGAGGCAAGGTGATCGAGACAGGCCCGGCGCGGCAGGTCATCGCCTCACCGCGTGAAGCCTACACTTCGGCGCTGATCGCGGCATCGCCTCGGCTGAAGCATCGCGGCGCTCTCCTCAACCAGGCGCGTGAACGTCGCGAAAGCGCATCGGGAGGGAAGCCCGCGTGATTTCGTTCCTGAGCTCCAGATTTCTCAACGCCGCAGGCACACTCGTCGCAGCGGTGATCGCAACCTTCATCATGATCCGCATCGCGCCGGGCGACCCCGTTCTGGTGCTGCTTGGCGATCTCGCTTCACCGCAACAGATCGAGGCTGCACGCATCGAATACGGTCTCGATCTTCCGCTCTACGAACAACTGTTCATCTATCTCGGCAAAGCCTTCTCACTCGACTTCGGCAATTCGATTATCCAGGGCCGGCCTGCAGTCGACATCGTCGCCCAACGCATGATGGCGACACTGACGCTAGGCGTCGCGACCTTCGCCATCGTCACCGCGGTCGCCATCCCGCTCGGCCTGATCGCCGCACTCTACCAGAATCGATGGTTCGACAGAGCCACATCGAACACCTCGCTTGTCGTGCTCGGCATACCGGATTTCTGGCTTGGCCTCGTGTTCATCCTCTTGTTTGCGCGATGGCTCCAGATCCTGCCAAGCTCGGGCTGGTCGTCGCCGACCTCGATTATCCTGCCCGCGGTCACGCTGGCGCTGCCGCTGATCGCGCTCAACATGCGGCTGATGCGCAACGAGGCGATCGGCGTGCTGAGTTCGAACATGGTGAAGATTCTGCGGGCGAAGGGCGTGCCGACCCGGCGCATCATCACCCACCACGTGCTCCGTAACGCGCTGTTGCCGGTGTTGACCGTGGGCGGGGTGCAGTTCGGCCATCTGCTCGGCGGAGCGGTGATCGTGGAGACGGTGTTCGGCTGGCCGGGGCTCGGCAAGGAACTCATCACGGCGATCGGCTATCGGGACTATGCCGTGGTTCAAGCATGCATCTTCGTGATGACGTTTCTCGTCGTCACGATAAATTTCGCGGTGGATTTCAGCTACAGGCTGATAGATCCGCGCCTGAGGCGTATCTGAGCATGGCGATGACGATATCCACGGCACACAGGTCGCGTTCGGCGCTCTCGGTCACCGAAATATTGGCTGTCGCCGTCGTTCTGCTCTTCGTCGTTGTTGGCGTGGCGGGACCCAATCTGGTCGACTTCAACCCTGCGGCGACCGACACGTCGGCGCGTCTGAAGCCACCTATGACGATGCTCGCGGACGGGTCCGTTGCCTGGTTCGGCACCGATGCGGTCGGGCGCAACGTGGCAAAGCAGGTCATCTATGGCGCCCGCATCTCGCTCATCGTCGGCTTCACCTCGGCGCTGCTCGCTGCCGCCTTCGGCGTCGTGATCGGCGTCTGGGCCGGATGGGCCGGCGGCAGGACCGAGCAATTCCTGATGCGGATCGTCGATGTGCAGCTCGCCTTTCCGTCTATCCTCATCGCGGTGTTTCTGGCCGCCTTCATCGAACCCAGCCTGCTGTCGGTAATCGTCATCCTCGCCGTCACGCGCTGGGCCATCGTAGCCCGCGTCTCGCGCGCCATCACGACGCGGTCCCTGACGAGAAGCTATGTCGAGGCGGCCATCATCTCCGGTGACAGTGCCTGGAGGGTGGTGCGGGACTGCATCCTGCCCAATCTCTGGATACCTTTGCTGATCCTGATGTCGGCTGAACTCAGCCTGATCATTCTGGCCGAAGCCTCGCTCGGCTTCCTGGGCCTCGGCACGCCGATCGATGTTCCCTCCTGGGGCCGCATCATCTCGTCGGGTCGCAATTACCTTGCCAATGCATGGTGGATCGCGACGCTCCCGGGCGTCGTCATCGTTCTGGTGGTGGTCTCGATCGGCGTCGCCGGCGAGATCTTGCGCCGGCGCCTGGGGCGCGGCGTCATCACCGCCATTTGAGGTTCGGAGATCGAGCCCTTGATCCATGATTTCATCGTCGTTGGCGGCGGCATTGTCGGGCTTGCCACAGCTCTCGAACTGCTGCGCCGACGGCCCGGGGCGAGCCTCGTGCTCCTGGAAAAGGAGGATCGCGTCGCCTTTCACCAGACGGGCCACAACAGCGGCGTTATTCATGCGGGAATCTACTATGCGCCTGGAAGCCTCAAGGCAAAACTTTGCTTGGAGGGCCTGCACGCTACCAAGGCGTTCTGCGACGAGCATGGCATTCCCTACATCACCTGCGGCAAGCTTATCGTTGCGACCAATGAGGGCGAGATGCAGCGCAACGAAGCCCTGTTCGAGCGGGCCACTGCCAACGGTCTGAGGCTGTCGAAGATCGGGGCCGAAGCGTTGCGTGAGATCGAGCCCAACATAAGAGGCACAGGCGCGCTGCTCAGCCCCGAGACGGGCATCGTCAGCTACAGGCAGATTTGCGACAAGATGGCCGACCTACTCAGGAGCGCTGGTACGGAGATAAGGCTCTGCACCACGGTTACCGATATTCGCGACGGGGCCGACCGTGTTACGGTCGTTGCGGGTGGGGAAAGTCTTGAGGCGCGTCATGTTGTTTGCTGCGCTGGCCTCCAGTCGGATCGCCTGGCGCGCATGGCCGGCGCGCCGGTCGATTTCCGCATCGTGCCCTTCCGCGGCGAGTATTTCGTCCTGCCGCCGGACAAGAACGAGGTCGTCAGGCATCTGATCTATCCCGCGCCGGATCCATCCATGCCGTTTCTGGGCATTCATCTGACACGGATGATCGACGGCACGGTCACCGTCGGTCCCAATGCGGTTCTGGGCATGGCCCGCGAGGGATATCCATCCCTGTCGTTCAATCTGCGAGACGCGGTAGACCTCGTGAGCTATGCCGGATTCTGGAAGCTGGTTGCAAAGAACTGGCGTCACGCAGCAGGAGAGATGCGCAACTCAATATGGCGCTCGAGCTACCTTCGCGAATGCCAGAAGTACTGTCCGAGCCTCACTCTCGATGATCTCAAACCGTACCCGTCGGGCATCCGCGCACAGGCGGTGACTACGAAGGGTGAGGCAATCCACGATTTCCTATTCGCGGAAACTCGCCGCACGCTCCATGTCTGCAATGCGCCGTCGCCGGCAGCCACATCGGCCATTCCAATTGGCCGGATGATCGCCGACAAGGTGCTGGCGAGCGGCAGCAATAGTGGTGAAAGAACTTAGTCTTTTGTAGTTCAACGGCTGGTTTTGGAGATAGCGCCGGGTACTCGGCACGGCCGAAGAAGGGGCTCGTTCTGACCGCGGCCTCGTCGTGTTCAGCGAGGCCGCGCGAACCAGACTTCCGTTGTCTCAGCAAGCGTAGGCGCGTCGTCGCTATCGACACCAAGGAGACCTTCCAGCGAGGCTCTTCCTCCCATGCGTTGAGATGCTGAAAGTTCCACCAAGCCTTGATAGCGTCTTTCAGATAGGGAATGCCGTTGAGCCCTCCGACGCGGTTATCCAGCCTCTGCAGCGCATTGCCCAGATTGTTCTGCGTCTTCGACCATTGCCACGTCACTCGCTCGCGGTTCTGCCGAACAGTTCGAGAACCTTGCCGCCTGATCGTAGGCGCGAAAGAGGTGCGTGGTGAGCAAGAAGCGAAATTTGCGACAAAGCCGCCGTTCCCGTCCCCCCTCAGCGCGATCTTCTGTTCATGAATGCGGTACGAGCCTGGGCGTGCTCTGGCGAGGCAAGCAGCGCAAGGTATGAGCGCATTTCGCTTTCGAGAGCCTCATGAAGGGAATTTGCGCCGGCCGCCAGCAACGCCCTGACATGCGTCTGATAAAGAGGCGCGAACTGCGACAGTTCAGTCGCCCGATCGATCGCGACCGGCAGGAGACTATCCGCATCGACGATATCGTCCACGAGCATCAGGGATGCCGCCTCCTGCGCGTCGACGACACGCCCGCCCAGCAGAAGCCGACCAGCTCGCGACGCGCCGACACGCCGCTGCAATGTCCAGCTAAGTCCCAGATCGGGCGGCAAACACATCCGCGAGAACGAGGCGCAAAACCGCGCCGACGGATCGGCGACAATCTGGTCGCAACACATTGCGAGAGAAAACCCGGCTCCGAACGCATCCCCCATCACGGCCGCGACCGAGGGCTTCCCCGTTACCAGCGCACGTACGACATCGTGCAGGATTCCCATGCGTTGTCGGGCTATCTCCGGGTCGGGTGTCATTGCGGCAATATCGCCGCCAGAACAGAATGTGCCGCCGGCACCGCCAAGCACAATCGCCCGAACGGAAACGTCCGTCTGCGCGGCAAGGATCGCTTGCCGCAATTCGGCACGCAATCCGTCAGTCAACGCATTCTTCTTGGCCGGGACATTCATCCTCAGCACAAGAACTCCGTCGCTCATTTCTTTTTCGAGTTCCGTCATGCTAGCTGCCCCTCACCGCCCATCATCACAAGACGGCCACTCAGCACACGGGTGCCGGACAAGGTGGCGACCCAAATCTCGTACTCGTTTCCAGTGGGGGAAAGCCGGTTGCCGCCTGTTTGGATCGTTTCCCCTACTTTCACGGGCGCGGAGAACCGGATGTCCAGATAGGGCGTCATTTCCGAATCCGCCATCGACTGGTCGATGGCCTCAATCAGCAAGTTGAGCGCCATCGTGCCATGGGCGATCGGGCTGCCGAACGGCGTCGTGGCAGAGAATTCATGGTCCAGATGGAGCGGATTGTAGTCGTATGTCAGCGCGGCATAGGCCTCTGCCATGGCAGGGCTTGTTTCGAGCGTCAGTTCAGTGATGGAAACGGGATATGCCATGCTGGTTACCTCACGCGGCCCAAATGGAGCGGATCGTTCCGTCAAGGACGACCGAGTCAACGCACCGACCCTCAACCTTGAAATCCACCCAGTAGCGACCTTTCTTTTCCTGCTTGGCCGCGCACGAAACGCTGAAGACAACCGTATCGCCCCAGCGCAATTCCTTTGACAGGGAGCCCAGACTTTGGGCGGCATGGACATTGCCGTTGGGGCGAGGTTGGATGGCGCGGATATACGCCTCCATCATTCCAGCGACGAGCATGCCACGCGGCAAGCCATCTCCTTCCACCGCGCCAAAGATTGTTTCCCATCGCGCGCGCCTTGCTCCGTCCATCGGCACCGCAATCTCGCCGAAGGCCAGACCCGGAGAGAAACGATCGAATGTCCACATCTCGATCTCCGTCATGGGGCCCGCTCCGGAAACGCGGTGGAAAAGTTCGTCATTGGGACGCCGTAGCCAAGCGGCCGCATGACGTGACTTTGAGCGAAATCGCCCGGATAGAGCGTTGCTTCTCGACTACGGGTGGCGAGACGCTGCGCGTCGTCGGGCCAGGCAAGGAACACGATACGACTGTCGGTCGGGAGCCCTATCCAGCCATCGAAAACGCCCAGGACTTCCGCCCCGTGTTCCTGCGCTGCCCCAACGCGCGCGGCGAGAAGGGCGTCGTCTTCAAACTGCCTTCCCCGATAGATGCGCATTTCG
Source organism: Rhizobiaceae bacterium (assembly GCA_023953905.1). GTDB lineage: Bacteria > Pseudomonadota > Alphaproteobacteria > Rhizobiales > Rhizobiaceae > Arvimicrobium. Next base: position 119,528 of record JAMLJA010000010.1, read on the forward strand.
TGGATGCCCGAAAGTTCTGCCACCGGACCTTCGGAATGGAATCTGGGCCAGACGGCGGACGGCCGAAGTATCAACACGCTTGGCCGATCGACGCGCTGCTGGCCCGCATAGTTTGTCGAGAGTTTCTCCTGCCAGACCGGGTCGGCATAAAAGCGCGTCCAGGCCGCCATGCGGGCATCCAGAGACTCCCAGGGCAGAATATAGCCGAAAAGTGGAGCGTATGGGCCCGCGTAGGATTCCCAGAAGCCCAGCGGACGAGACACGCCGCACTTTGCGAACAGCGGCGGCACCTGAACGCCTAGCAGGTCGTGAAAGACCGGCATTCTTGTCGGCAGCATCTTATAAAGGCGCAATTCGTAGTAACGGCTCATGCCGGTCATGGCGCGACACTCTTCACGAGATATTGGATCATCCGATCATGGTAGGGCCTGCCCAATGCGTCGATCTCGGCCTGTCGCTGCCTAACGACACCCTCGTCGCGATCCATTGCTCGCCAGCCCTCGTGAAGCGCCTGAAAATCCGGCCATGCCAGAATGGTTACAAAATTCGGCCTGTTCGGGCCGAGCACGGCGTCGAACTGTCCCACGACGCGGCCGCCCGCTGTTGCAATCTGCTGGGCGACAATGTTCCAGAAGTCCGCTCCCGCTGCCGCCTGGCTTCCGTTTACGACCTCCTGGACGCGAAACTCGAACAACTCTCCGGTATTCCACTTCCCCGAAAACTCCGGCGCGCCGCGCGTCGGCGTGACGATCCAGTGTTCGCATTCTGCGAATGCCTGGGACGTTGTCCGCCAAGCAGGGTCGGCTGCCAGCGGGTCGTGAATCCGGTCGCGCGTCTCCAGGTCCGGCCACTGCGACAGCATCAGGAAATGTGCCGGTCTTGCGCCGCCATCCGGTTGCCACAGACCAAGTCGGTGCTGTCCCATTCGCGGGGTCAGCCCTTTCAAGGCGGCAAGGGCTTTTGACCAGGCACCGGGCGCGCATTGATAGAAACTCAGTTCGTACAGCATCTGCGCTAACCCACGAACGTCCCGCCATTCACGTCCAGGATGGCGCCCGAAATATAAGAAGCCATCGGCGTGCACATCATCGCGATCGGCCAGCCAAGCTCCGACGGATCGGCGAGCCGCCCGATCGGCAGCGCATTTTCGTCAAACGCTACGGTCTGCGAGACTTTCTGGAACAGGGGGGTGCGCACGACTCCAGGAGCGACGCCGTTGACCAGCACGCCCTTGCCCACGGCGCGCCGCGACAGCCAGCGAACCAGCGTATGAGCGCCACCCTTGGACGCGGCATAGGCCGCATAGGTCAAGGAGGCTTCGTTCGAGGCGCCGCCGTTGCGTCCGGCGGCGGAACCGACGATGACAATATACCCCTCGCCCGCTTGCGCCATCTGGTCGATGATCGCGGCAGCCAGTATCACCGGGGCTCGCACATTGATGTGCATGACGAAATCGAACGCTTCCTCCGGCGACTGGTTCGGAAGGCCCTGAAACACGCCGGCCACGTTGGCGAATGCGAAATACGGCCCGCGGGAAATGAGATCGCGGCAATAGCTCTCGTCGCGCAGGTCACCCTGCACGGCGCTTACCGTCGTTCCCTCGCCTGCAAGCTCGTCCCGCAGTTCGTCCATCGGGACGATGTCGGCAAGAACGAGATCCGCGCCCAGTTGCGCCAGACATAATGCGGTGGCGCGGCCGATCCCGTTCGCAGCGCCGGTGACGAGAACCCGACGCCCGCTCAAGCTGAGCCGTTCAGGAAGTGACTGTGCCTCACGCGCTGTTTTCGTCATCGAATATCCTTCCAGGTTCTCGGCGTTCAATGTACCGCCGCATACATGATCTGTTGTTCAGTCGCTGTTTCCGGAGAAAACTCCTCGACAATCTTGCCCGCTCGCGACACCAACACCCTGTCCGACATCGCCATGACCTCCGGCAGGTAGGACGAGATCAGGATCACGGCATACCCTTCGTCGGCCAATGCGTTGATCGCCTTGTGAATTTCGGCGATTGCCCCAACATCTACCCCGCGCGTCGGCTCGTCGAGGATGACGATGCGCGGATTCAGCTGGAGCGAGCGGGCGATGACGACCTTCTGCTGGTTGCCGCCCGACAACTCGACCACACGCGCCCCCTCGTCGATCGTCTTGATGTCGAGCTTGCGCTTCCAGTGATGAAACAACGAAACCAGACGCGAGGAAGGCAGGGCCCAGAACCGGGCACTGCGCGCCATCGCTGCCACTCCCAGATTGTCGGCAATGGACATGGTTTCGAAGAAGCCGTCATGCTTGCGGTCCTCGGTGACGTAGGCAATACCGTCGAACATGGCCTGTCTCGGCACACGATACCGGACGGGCCTTCCTTCCAGCATCACATCGCCGCCATAGAAGAAGTCGCGCTTTGCCAAACCCGCGATGATCCTCGCGGTTTCCGTTCGCCCGGATCCGACGAGCCCGAACATGCCGGTCACCTGACCCGCGTAAACCGTGAAAGATGTATTGCGCACGACCTTTCCCATGGACAGGTTGCGCACGCTCAGGACTTCCTTTTGGCGCGGACGCACCTTGCGGGGCGGCACGTCCTGAACATCGCCCGGTCGTGACCGGCCGACCATATCGGAGACGATACGCGCGCGATCGTACTCGGTCACCTGCCCGCTTGAGACGACCTGGCCATCGCGCAGAACCGTTATCCGATCCGCGATCTGCAGTGCTTCTTCAAGCGCATGCGAAATGAACACGATTGCGACGCCGTCCCTTCTCAGCCGGGCCAAAAGGGCGAAGAAATGAGACTTTTCCTCGGGCGTAAGGGTCGCCGTCGGTTCGTCGAAGATGATGAGACGCGCCTTCTGGCGCACGGCGCGCGCGATCTCCACCATCTGCTTGCGGGCGCTGCCGAGGCTTGAAACGAGCGCTTCCGGACTGACCTCGAAATTCAAGGAATTGAGGAATATCTGCGCCTCTATCTCGAGCTTGCGCTTGCGGTTGAACCAGGTTTCGTCACCGAGGAACAGGTTCTGTGCGACGGTCATCGACGGCACCAGGCTCGTTTCCTGATGGACCATCACGATACCGCTGCGCAAACCGTCAATGGGCGAGCGAAAGCTAACGGGCTTACCGTCGAGGAGGATCGCCCCCTCGGTGGGCTGCGTAACGCCGCTGATCAGCTTCGACAGCGTGGATTTGCCTGCACCGTTTTCGCCCAACAACGCGTGGCATTCGCCGGCTCGGAACTCCAAGTCCACATTGCGCACCGCGGCGGCCGAATGATAATATTTCGAGATCCCCTGAAGCCGCAGCATCGGCTTCGCACCATTCGCCGGGCCGGTCATATCCTCTCTCCCAGCTTTGAAAGTGGTAGCGACAAGATCTCCCCGGCACCGATACTGGTCGCCAGCAGCCTGTCGGCATCCCGCAACACGCTTCTTATTCCGTGCCGCGTGCCGTCGGCGCGTGAAAACAGGCTGTATTGCGCGGCCCAATCGTGGCTGAACCGGATCACCAGCCCGATCGACATGCTTGGCGCCCAAGGCTTGAGCGTTCCCAAGGAACGTTGAGCGCCCTGCTGCATCGGCTCGAGAAAGCTGCGCGCCCGCGTCAAGGATGGCGCAATCCAGTGCGCCGGGTCGATTTCGGACAACATGCGGTTGCGGTACTCATCCTCGCGAAGCACAAACTCGACGAGCTGATTGCGGGGGGCCATGACCGCAAGCCAGGCACCCCCACCGTCAGCGGAAATCAGGCGCGCCGGATACCCCGGGAGATCGCTCGCCAGCGGTTTCGTACGCCCGCCCGGCAGAACCTCCACCAACCTATGACGCCACGCTTCCGCAACGACGACGGACCCGTTGGACAGCGACAGGACACCACATGGATATGCCAGCCCGTGCGAAAGCTTGGTCGCAGCGGCCGTTCGGGGATCCAGCCGCCAAAGCGATCCCTCTCGACGCTTCTCGAGCAGGTCGCGCGTCCACGCCCCAAGACCATGCTTCGAGGAGCCTATACAGGCAAGAATCGCACCCTCCCGATCAAAGGCAAGAGCGGTGATGTCCCCATCGAGGGTGCCGATCCGCGACGTAGCGTCAGGTCGCAATCCGACCCGTAGCAGCGTTCCTCCTGAAAGAGCGACGACTCCGCTATCCCCGCCATCGCCAGCGGCGGCTGTGATTTCGGTGCCATGGTCCTCGACCAGCACCGCCTCACCGGGTCCGATGATCGCCATTCTCTTCGTGCCGCTTGTGAACTGGAGCTGGCCTCCGACCTTGAAAAGGTTGTCGGGGGCATCCACCCGAAGAAGCGCATCGCCCTCTTCAAGCGCATTGTTTGCGTCGTACGGACCGTCGAGCGGCGGAATTGCGGGGGATGCCCCGCCAATTCCACGCCAGCGCTGCCACCAGGTCGTCATCGCGCGTCACCCCAATAGCTCCGGTATCCCGACCAATCCTGGCCGGCCTCGGGCAAGTCAATCATTCCGATCCTGTTGTTGCGCAGGCCTCCGATGAACAGCCGTCCTTTGTGCTCGCGCATCGAGGTGACATGCGAATGCGCTTCGCCGGTGGGATCCCACAAGGATTGCAGCACCCTTCCCTCCGCGTCGAAGCGAATGAGGCACCCAGAATTCGTATTGGCAAAAAGGCAGTTGTCGGGCGCGACCCGCTTGATCATCCGTTCGCGAACCTTGGGCATTTCCAGCATCAGGTCGAAAGCGGGTGAACGCATCCCGACCAGCGCGCACCAGAATGTACCGTCTGAGGCACGATTGATGTTGTCGGGATAGCCAGGCAGATTTTCGATGACGACCTCGATCTGCCCGATCTTGGGCCCATCATACCAGTATCGCAGAATCCGGCACGCCCAGGTCGAGGCTAGGAGCAGCGACTGGCCGTCATTGGTCATGCAAACGCCGTTGGGGAAGATCAGGTTGCGCGCGACGGTTCGCGTCGAGCCGTCCCGCGGATCGAAGCAGATGAGCCGGCCATTTCCGCGCATTTCAAGCGCCTCGTTGAGCCAGTCGCTCAGTTCATAGCGGACGGACGGATCGGTGAAGAAAATCCGGCCGTCCGGGGCAATGTCCAGATCGTCGGCCATCTTGATTTTGGAGTCGTCGATTATCGAAAAGCGGCTGCGATTGGTTTCGTTGGTAAGACACGTGACCTCACCGTCACGGGTGGTACGGTAGAGGCCCATACCCGCCACACACGCAACGATGCTGCCGTCCCGGTCGATCGCCATGCCGAGCGGATGACCGCCGATGTGGGCAACGATCTCCTGTCGCGAATAATCAGGGGCAAGAAAGCGCACGATGTCGCCATGTCTGGTGCCGGTGTAAAGATGGTCGTCCTCATCAAGGATGACATCCTCTGGGCCCTCAAGCTGACGCAAGCCGATCGCCGATACGCCGGCCAGTCCCTGATTCATGGCATAGGGCGTGGCAGCTCCAGGCTGGCTGTCGACGAGTGGCGGCATGACGAACCGCACCGGCGCCACATAATTGCGCGCGAGAACCTTGTGGCGGTTCTTGGCCCAACGAATATCCAGTATGACCGCGACGATCAGGACGGCGCCGAGTACCATCGAGCTCCCGCCGCTTGCCAGCCCCATTCGAAGCATGCCGTTGGTGATGCAGATGACGGCGGTCATCCCGAGCAGGGCCTTGGCGATGGATCCGCGACCGCCCCCAAGGCTTATGCCGCCCAGCACGATCCCCGTGATGACGATCAGCTCCATGCCGACGCCGGTTGACGAGCCGGCAGTGTTAAGGCGCGCGGCAAAGAAGAAGGCGCCGATTGCCGTCAGCGCGCCACCCAGCATGAAGGTCGCGGCCACGGTCCTGCGAACATTGATGCCGGCATTGAATGCGGACCTGCGCGAGCCGCCGACCGCCTGAACATGCCATCCTCCCCTGAGCCGTGTGAGGTAGACATGGCAGCCAGCCGCGACGAGGAGCGCGGCCACAAATGAACTCGGCAGGCCCAGTATTTCCCCGTCGCCCATGAAGTCCCAAAGCGCGATGCCGTTCACCTGATAGTTCTGGAGGAGCGTGGCGGAATAGTTGAGCGCAAGGAGATCGAAAATCGACCGGAAGATGACGAGGGTGACGAGCGTCGTCAGGAAGGCGCGCAGGCGCCGGTAGCCGACCAGATACCCGTTGATTGCACCAAGGCCGATGCCAAACGCGATCGTCAGCGGAAAGGCCAGCGCCACGTGGAGCTGGAACTTGAAAACAAGCGCGAGTGCCACGAAGTTGCACAACGCAAATGCAGATCCGATGCTGAGATCGATGCCGCCCGCAATCATGATGATTGCGACGCCCATGCCTACGAGCAGGTATTCTCCGAGGACGCGTGAAAGATCCGACAGGCTGGCCGCAGCGAAGAAACCCGGGGTCAGGATGAACAGCGCGACCGCCGTCACCCCGAGAAAGGCGGTGGGGATCAAAGTGTCGATCCAGTCCTTCGACAAGACCTCTCCCAGCAGATGACTGGGAAGCAAGCGATCTCTCAACGAAAGAGCGCTTGCGTTGCACACCGACGTTCCGTCGTGTTGCTCTCTAGGCATAGGCTGTGTTCCCCATGGCTCCTGGCCGGGCTGATTGGAGCCCGGCCAACTCGCCCAACGGCTCAGTCGAGTGGCTGCTCGAACCGGCTCATGCTCCAGCAGGAGTTCTGCGTCATGTTGTCGGCCGTGATCGCGATCGGATGGTTGTAAACCGCGAAAGGCGTTGAGCCCGGCTGTGGCTTCGTCTGAAGCAGGGTCACGATTGTCGAGTTGATGAGGTCAACCTGCGTCGCAACGTCGTAACTCACATAACCGGTATAGGACCCGTCTTCGATCTTGTCGCACGCGTTGACCTTGTTGCCGGCCCCGGTCGTGATGACGGCGACGTCGCCCTTTTTGCCGGCTTCCTCCACGGCGGGCGGGATGCCGACATCCTCGCCGTCCCACAGACCGATGAAAGCGCACAGATCCTCATGCTGCTTGAGGATGGTCGCCGCGACGGCGCGCGCCTGATTGGCGTCGGCATTGGCCGACTGCTTCGCCACAAGCTGTAACTGCGGATGTTCGGCAAGTTCATCCTCGACACCGCGCGTTCCGGTGATCGTGCTCGGCGTGTTGGGGGGCGGCTGGATTAGCGCGATCTTGCCCGATTTCCCCTCACAGGCCTTGGCGGCAAGTTTCACCTGCAGCCGCGCTTCGAGATAATGGTCACCGCCGACATAGGCGTTCCCGTTTTCATTGCCTTTGTTGTTGACCCAGATCCAGATGATACCAGCTTCGACAGCCTTTCGTGCGAGACGGTCGAAAGCATTGGCGTCGAGCGGGTGAACCACCATGACATCGGGCTTTTCGGCGATAAGCTGATTGACTGCCTGCACAGCCTGATCGACGCTGAAGTTCGGATCTCGCACGACGTAATTCATGCCCAGCTTTTCAGCCTGCCGCTTCAAGCCGAGATTGTATGCCTGCGGAATATCGAAGCTCAGCGAAATGGGCACGAAGGCGACCGTCTTGCCGCGAAGCGCCTTATCATAGGCCGCCGAAAGACCGTCATCATATGGCGTTTGCGCGGATACCGGCCCGGACAGAACCGTCAAGGCCAAAAGGGTTGCACTCGCAAGACCCCGTATACGTTGATTGCATTGCATTGCACTTTCCTCCCTTTATGAAACTCGATGCGTGAGATCAGATGTTTCCTTGTTGCGAGACCTGTTCATCCCGAGGATTGAGAACGCCGTCGATCAGGATGGCGCAGAGCAGGATCGCGGCCTTCGTCAGGTTTTGGGCTACATAGGACATGTTGAGAATCGTCATTCCGTTAGACAGGATGCCGATCAGCAGGGTCCCGACGATCACATTGCGGATGCCGCCCCGCCCGCCGCTCAAGCCGACGCCTCCAAGCACCACCACGAGGATTACGTCGTAGATGATCGTTGAGTTGAAGATGCGCGTGTTGGCGCTGTCGACCGATCCGACGAGCACCACACCGACGAGGAAAGCAATGAAGGCGGCGAGCGTGTATTGCGCAACGATAACCGGACGAACGGGCAGGCCAAGCGTGCGCGCCGAGTCCGGATTGTCACCGATGGCGTAGATGAAGCGGCCATAGCTGGTCGCTCTCAAAAATGCTGCGGCGACGCCGCAAACCCCGAGGAAGAAAAATACCGTGTTGGGAATGCCCAGCGTGCGGCCTCCCGCCAGGGCGGCAAGCCAGTCGAGTTGCGAGGGCAGAGGAATGACATCGGTCGGCACGAGAAAGTACTGGACCGCGCCATAGGTGAGCGCGCCTGTGCCGATGGTCACCAATATGCCCGGCACTTCGGCGAAAGCCACGATAAGGCCGTTTATCACCCCGACGGCCAGAGCGAGCGCAAGCGCCAGCAGAAAGGCAGTCGGGACGGCGGACCCGTCCTGCACCTGCACCACGAACCAAGCCGAGGGCATCGCCATGATTGCCACCAGCGACAGGTCCACGCCTCGCCCGATCACCACGATGGCCATCGCCACGCCCAGCGACCCGACGACCGATACGGCCTGAACGAGCGACAGCAGGTTTCCAATCGTTCCGAAACCGTCCAGGAAAAGCGCGAGGCAGACGAACAGCAGGATCGACAGTCCGAAGACGATGCCTTCCTGCGTGGCGTGTCGCGTAATGCCTCCCCACCTCGTCATGACAGCACGTACTCCGTCAGGCGCGGCTCGCTCAGTTCATTTTCGAACCGCTCATATGTCCACGGCCACGACGCCACCTTGCCATGCTTGTCGAAATACCAGCTCGTGCAGCCGCCGGTCACCCAGACGGTATCCTTCATGGCAAGCTCGATCTCGTGATTGAAAGCCTCGGTAGCTTCGGACTTCGGTTCGACGAGACGCGAACCGTCGCCTTCGTCAATCGCCGCTACCAGCCCCATGATGTACCGGATCTGCGTTTCCGCTGTCAGCAGGAAGGAGAAATTGCCGATGGGACTGTTTGGCCCGCCGATAAAGAACATGTTGGGAAAGCCCGGCACCGAGATCGAACGCAGCGCGTAGGCGGCCTCTGACCAGACGTCGTCCAGATCGGCTCCAGAGCGTCCGATCACCTTGACCGGCCTGTGAAAATTGAACGGATCGAAACCGGTCGCGTAGATGATGATGTCGAGCGGGTGCAAAACGCCGTCCGCCGTGCGGATGCCCTCCGGCACAATCGCTTCGATGCTGTCCATGATCAGATCCGCATTCGGCTTCTGGATCGCGGGATAGAATGCGCTGGAAACAACCAGCCTCTTGCAGCCAACCGCATAGTCCGGGGTCAGCTTCTTCCTCAGCTCGGGGTCCTGGACATTGTCCTCCAGATTGCGCGCGCAGGCGTCGCTGATTTCGCGCAGGCCTTCTTCATTCAGGCCGACCAATGCCGATGCAAGGCGTCGATTGAGACGATCGCCGAGATAGTCGTACAGACTCTGGAGCTTTGATGGGTCGGAGGCAAAAAGCGCCTTCTTCTCTGCAGGTATCGGATTGTTGTCGACCGGGAAGACCCATTGCGGCGTGCGCATGAACAGGGCGACCTGCTCGACCTTGTCGACGATCGACGGAAGAATCTGCACCGATGTCGAACCCGCGCCAATGATGCCAACACGCTTGCCTTCCAGCGAAACGTCATGGCGCCATTTGGAGCTGTGAAAGCTGATCCCCGCGAAGCTCTCCCGACCAGCAATGGAGGGGTAGACCTCCTTGTGCAACACGCCCATGGCCGAGATCACGACATTGAACACCCCTTCGTCGCCGCGGTTTGAGGCCAGATGCCACATGCCGTCGACGAACTCTACGCGGGTGAGCTCGGTATTGAACCGGATATGCTGGAGGATGCCGAAATCCTCCGCAACCTTGCGCAGATAGTCGTGTATCTCACTGCCAGGCGCATACTCCATCGACCAGTCAGCCTTCGGCGCAAATGAAAATCGATAGAGATGGGACGGCACATCACAGGCGACACCCGGATAGGTGTTGTCGCGCCAGGTGCCGCCAAGCTCGGCGGCCTTCTCGAAAACCACGAAATCTTCGTAGCCCCCCTTCCGGAGATTGACACCCGCGGCAATGCCCGAGGCGCCCGCTCCGATCACTGCTATCCGCATCGCTATCCGCCTACTTAATTTCTAATCCTTATTATAAAAATTTCCGACACGGGTCAAGCCGCACTGCCGCCGGGTTTTCGTCGAAAGTTGGGATTAACAATCTATATTGAAGGGAAAAATTGTGGTCTGGAGACTCGATCAGCGCATGAGCACAAGTGATCTCTGCAGAAAGCATTTTCTAATATTATTCTTTTTTTGTATCGCCCGCCCGTCGTCTTCCGCCGCTCGCCAGTGCCGCCGAGCATGCGTTGCCAGCACTTGCCTCTCAATTCTGTCCGCTCGATTGCTCCGAGGACGGCTCCATCTGGGATCCAATCAGATGATGCTCGCCATTTCGGCAACCGGGTCGGGTATCGGCCAGGAAGTCGACGACGAAACCTTCGACCAACTGTTCGACGCTGTCGGCAGTTTCGTGCGCAAACGCCTTCTGTCCAATCATGGAGGAGTTCGGGGACCCGGCCTGGGCGTTGCGGCAGCTATCCTCGAAACCGTTCGCGAAACGGCTGCAATGGCGCGGTCTGTCACGCGCTACTCTGATTACGATCCTTCGACACGACCCGGACGAGTACAATCGAGCCTGGCCGGCAGGGTTCACGTCAGGCTGACTGCGCCTTCAGGTGTTCGGCGCAACGGAGCCGACAAACGCGACTGACAACACTTCGCTGCGCACCTACGAGAGCGAGGGAGACAATTTCGTCGGCGGCGTCCCAGAAAGTCTGGCAATATTTGCACGCCAACAGGCTCTCCAACCGCGTCTTCGACAGCTATGACGCCATCATCGGCGCCGCATGCGAGGCCTGGCAGAATCTGCTTGCCGTTCCCGAACCATAACATCACGGTCAAACACAGTTACTCGTGGTATAAGCCCAAGATTGCAGTGGGCCGCGGGCGACCTCACTCACAACCTGTCGAATGCCTCCGCTCTCCAATGACATCCGCGCATCAGCGCGGCGGCCAGCAGCGAAACGGCTCGAACAATTGCCCGTCAATCGAAAATGAGATTGGGTAGGAACAATGTTATAGCCGGTACCGTCACCAGGAGTATGAGCCGCAATAAGTCCATTACGACGAACGGCATAGCTCCGCGATAAAGCGTTAGCAACGGAACATCCGGTATGACCGCGCGCAAGACGAACAGGTTCATGCCGAAGGGCGGCGTGATCAGGCCGATCTCGACGACCATGACCACGATAATGCCGAACCACACCGGATCGTATCCGAGGCCGATGACGATCGGAAAGAACAGCGGAATCGTCAGCAGCATCATGGAAAGGCTTTCGAGAACGCAGCCCAGGATCAGGTAGACCACCAGGATTGCGGCTATCACCCCCCAGGGCGGCAGGCCGCCATCCCTGACCACGGCCAGCACCCCTTCGTGAGCTCCCGTGAAGTTGAGGAATTCGGAGAACACGACGGCGCCTATCATGATGGCGAAGATCGTGGCGGTTGTGGACGCGCTTTCGACGATGATCTCTCCAGTTACGCGCCAGGTCAGCTTGCGACGAAGGAAAGCGATCAGCAGGCTGCACGAAGCGCCGATGCCGGCCGCCTCCGTCGCCGTGAAGATGCCGCCATAAATGCCGCCGATCACCACGATGAAAAGCAGAAGTACGGCCCAGATCTTGCCGAAAGCGGCAAGGGCCTCGTGCCCCGGCACTCGCTCGCCGGGAGGCGCATCGGACGGCCTGCGCCAGACCACCCACATTATTGCGAGACAATAGCCGAGTATTCCGATGATGCCGGGAATGAGACCAGCGGCGAACAGTTTGCCGATATGGGTCTCCGTGGCGACACCATAGATTACCATGATGACGCTGGGGGGTATCAGGATCCCGAGCGTGCCGCCGGCAGCGACCGCACCAGTGGCCAGCCTTTCAGAATAGCCACGGCGCCGCATCTCGGGAACGGCCACCTGCGACATCGTTACCGCGGTGGCGACGCTCGAACCGGAGACGGCCGCAAAGCCACCGCACGACAGGATGGTCGCAAAGGCCAGCCCGCCTCGAAACCGGCCGACGACGGCCCTTGCGGCGTCATAGAGCTCTTCGGCAAGCCCCGATCGGCCGACGACATTTCCCATGAGAATAAAGAGCGGGATGACGGTAAGCGTGTAGGAGAGAGTCGTTTCCTTGAACGTGAGCGCCAACGATGCCAGCGCAAGCTTCGACCCCAATGTCCACGCCATGCCTCCCGCCCCGACCGCCATCAGCGCGATGGCGACCGGGACCCGGGAGAGAATGAGCAGGAAGGCGAAGAGAAAACCGAAAGCGGCAACAGTCATTGAACCGGCCTCGCCTTGGGCGCGATTACGTCGCGCATTATCAAAACTGCGCGTAGAAAGAAGGTCAGCGCAGTCGCGCCGCACAGCACAAAGATCGTGACGATCGCCCATGAAACCGGGATGCCGAGCTGTGGCGTGACGTCCCCGAACTGATTGGCGCGCGCCGCCAGCTGCCAGATGTTTGGAAGCACAAGCGTGAAAACCACCCCGCCGATGAATGAGCCCACGGCGCGCAAGATACCTTTGACCCTGAAACTCAAGAAGGGATCGAAGAGATCCGCAACGATATGATTTTCGCGCCAGGACGCCAGCGGCAGGGCCGCGAAAACCGTAACAACCAACGTCAGCTCGATAAGTTCGAGGGCCCCGGTCAGCGGCCGCCGCATGAACTCACGGCCGATCACGTCGATCGTCATCAGCACCATCATGACAAACAGCGAAATGCCTGCGATCCATGTGAGAATCAACAGCGGGCGGCCCCGGAGTACACTCCGGGGCCGCCCAACCTCGTTGGCATCTTCGTTCATGGCTTATAAGCCTTGACTATCTCCCTGAGCTCATTGGCGACGGCTGCTGCATTCTCGACACCGAGAGCTTCGGCCTTCTTGGACCATGCCTCGCTGACGAACGCCAGGCGCTGCTCGAGCGCTGCCATCAGCTCCGCGTCCGCCAACTGCACGATAGCGCCTTCCTTTGCCTCCATTTCAGCGCGGGCCACCTGGTCGCTTGCCGCGTAACCGGCACCAATCGCCTGCGCCATCTTCTCGCCGGCAGCTTCCATGATGATCGCCTGATCTTCCGTGCTGAGGCTGTCCCAGCTGTCCTTGTTCATGATGAATGCCATGCCGGGGCTGAACAGGCCGCCTTCGACGAGCGTCATGTAGGGCAGTACGTCCATAAGCTTGAAGCTTTTCTGCGAATCGAGCGGCGCAAACGCTCCATCGACCACGCCCGTCGACGCCAGTTCGTAAACTTCCGAGATGGGCTTGTTGATCGGCACCGTGCCCAAGGCCTCCGCCGCCGGGATAAAGCTGGCGATTGGATTGCGCATCTTCAGGCCGGCAAGGTCGCCGATTGCAGTGACCGGCTTGCTACGAGTCACGATATGCGACGGGGCCGCCACCGCCATGCTCAGCAGCTTGACGCCCTTGAACTCGTCGAGTTGCTCCAGCTTTTCATGATAGACGCGCCAGTATGCGACGCTGGTCGCTTCCGGGTCGTCGCCGACGAATGGGAGCTCAACCACCTCGCTGAGCGGGAACCGTCCGGGTGTGTAGCCCATGATGATGAAGCTGATGTCGGCAAGCCCGTCGACCGTGACGTCGTACTGACCGGGAACCGTGCCGACCACCTTAGGCAGCGTATCGATCTTGATCCGGCCCTGCGTTTTCTCCGCCACTTCGGCGATAAACGGATTGATCGCCTTTTCGAGAATCACGTGCCCCTGAGGCAGCCAGTTGGAATAGCGAAGGACAGTTTCAGCATGCGCTTGCGTCGAAAGAACCGCCGCGCTCAACAGCCCCAGGATTGTAGCCTTCAACTTCATCAGTTCCTCCCGTTTAACACATAGCGCCTGCTTGGCCCCATTTTCTAATCGTAATAAGTTTTTTGTCATATGGCAAGCAGGGGAACTTCGGCAAAAAATGATCCTTATCTCACACTAAATCGCACATAATGATCGATATCATAGGAATGGCGATTGCATAATAATCAAACTTTTCTTAGAAAATTTGATGCTCGCAATGCGCTACGCGTAGTAGTCGACGGAAGGGTTTGAACATGGGTAGATCATCGGGTGTAGCACTCGTCACCGGTGGAAGCGGGGGAATCGGCGCTGCCGTGGTCAGAAAACTTGTCGCTGAGGGCCACGACATAACGTTCACCTACTTTCGCAACGAGGAGAAGGCGCGTTGCCTGGTTGATGAACTGAGGCCGCAGGGCAGCAAAATCATAGCGCTCAAGCTCGATCTGCGCGACGACCAGGCGGTAAGTGCTGAGATCGGCCGGATAGCAGACGAAGCCAACGGCATCCATTCGCTCGTCACCGCCCACGGGCCGTTCATTGAAATGACGCATATGAGCAAGCTCGAACCAAGGCTGCTGCGTGAGACCTTCGAGTCGGATACGTTTGCCGCCTATAATGTCATCCATGCCGCCATCCCTCACCTGAGGAGATCAAAGGGGGCTCTGGTTGCGTTGGCAACCGCTGCCATCGGACGCTACGCTTCGACAGATATACTGTCGGTCGCCCCCAAAACTGCAATCGCCAGCTTTGCGCGCGGCGTTGCGGTCGAGGAAGGCAAGTTCGGCGTCCGCGCCAATGCAGTTGGCGTCGGTCTGCTCAAGGAAGGAATGTTCGACGCGCTTGTCGATGCCGGTTCTTTCAGCGAGTCGTTTCTCGAAAAATCACGTTCCAATATTTCCCTACGCCGCTTCGGAGCAGCCGACGAAGTGGCCGAGGTGGTTTCGTTTCTTCTGTCCGAGCGGGCTTCCTACGTCACCGGGCAGCTTCTCATGGTGGACGGCGGCTACGCGGTATGAGAAAAGCCCGCTTGGGCAAAAAGCTCGTGAACACACAAACGCAGGGCAGGATGGGAAAGGCAGAACCGGCCATCATCGAGCAGGCCGAAAGGCCGACAAAGTCCGAAGCGACGCGCCAGCGTATTCTTGATGCGGCCGCTCTGGTTTTCGGCCGCAAGGGGTTTGCGCAGACAAGGCTGTCCGACATAGCCAAGGTTGCAGACATGAAGGCCGGCAGCCTATACTATCACTTCTCATCTCGCGAGAAGCTGGTGGCGGAGGTCATGTCACTCGGCGTGAACTCCACCTTCGAAACGGTGTCCGCCCGGCTGAACGATCTACCGGACTCCGCCAACAGTATCGAACGAATACAGATTGCCATCGAAACACATCTACTGTGCCTGATCGAGCGAAGCGACTATGCCCGCGCCGTCTCGAAGCTGAGCGGCCAGGTTCCCCGCAATATCCAGGCGCAGCATGAGGCAAACGAGGCCGAATACGGCAAGGTATGGCGCAAGCTCCTTCGCGATGCTGCGGCGGATGGCTCTGTCCGCAACGATCTCAACCTGTCGGCAGTCAGGATGTTCATCCTCGGCGCCATGAGTTGGTCGATCGAATGGTACAAGCCGGAAAACGGCTCCGCCGCGAGCGTTGCCCGCGACTTCTCCGAGATGGTCATCAACGGCCTGAGGAGTCAGGCATAGGCTCTGCCCCTATCAACCATTGACCAGAGCTTTTCCTCTGGCCATGGATGGCTCTACGCCTGCATGCCTTTCGCGGCCAGCACCTGTTCGCGCAGAGCCTTGCGCATGACCTTTCCCGTCGAGGTGATCGGCAAGGAGCCGACGAATTCGATGCGGCGCGGGATCTCATGTCTGGCGAGATGATCGCGCACGAAATCTTTCAGCTCCTCCTTCAGCTCGTCCGATTCCACATAGTCGGTTGACAGCTTGATATATGCTGAGACAAGTTCCGTTCGTTCCGGATCGGGGAGGCCTATGACGGCGGCGATCGCCACTGCCGGGTGAGCGAGCAGCGCGTCCTCGACTTCACTGGGGCCTATGCGGTAGCCCGAACTCGTGATCACGTCATCGGCCCGCCCCACATACCAGAAATATCCATCTGCATCCCGCCGACCAAGGTCTCCGGTCAGCATCCAGTCGCCCACCTTCTTTGCAGCGGTTGCCTCGGGATTTCCCAGATATTGTTGGAAGATGATGGGATGGGGCATGCGCGCAGCAATTTCGCCGATCTCGCCGGCGGCAAGCTCTCGTCCGTCCGGCCCAACGATCGCCGCAACCATCCCAGGTGTCGGCTTGCCGAGACAACCGAACGGAGCGCTCATTCTCGACTGGTTGTTGCAGATCATCGTCGCACATTCGGTCTGTCCAAACGTCTCATTGAGCGGCGCATCGAACGTTTCGCGCACCCAGCG
This sequence comes from Rhizobiaceae bacterium, assembly GCA_023953905.1. Taxonomy (GTDB): domain Bacteria; phylum Pseudomonadota; class Alphaproteobacteria; order Rhizobiales; family Rhizobiaceae; genus Arvimicrobium. Next base: position 135,873 of record JAMLJA010000010.1, read on the forward strand.
GTACAGCTCGGCTCCACAAGGCTCTCCACCTGTCGTGACGACCCTCACGTTCATCTCTCCACGGCGCTGTTCCTCTATCGGTACCTGCCGCATGAGCTTGAGCATTGTGGGTATGAGAAGGGTGTGGGTGATGCCGTACTGGGCAAGAATCCGATATGCGTCCGCTGCATCGAAACCCGCTCTCGGGCGTGCGACGACGGTCATGCCCATGAATAGCCCGGCCGCGAGTGTGCACATCTGCCCCGCAAGCCAGGCCCAATCCGCCGGCGACCACATGACGTCCCCCGGCTCGGGAAAATCGCACAGGAACTCCATCGCAGCGCCCTGCCCCAGCACATGCGAATGCGGCGCAAGGACACCTTTTGGCTGCCCCGTCGTTCCCGAAGTGAAGTTCAGCGACGCCGGGTCGTCGGCACGCGTATCCACGTTCTCGAATCGGTCGTCCATGTTGGCCAGCGCCGACCAGAAGCTTCCTCCGAATTGCATATTTCGATCGAAGACGAGCACATGTTCGATGCTCGAGCATCTCGCTGCAGCGGCCCGCACCCGCTCCTCATTCTCGGCGTCCGTGACGACAATACGGGCTCTGCCCGTCTCAAATCGATAAATCAGTGCCTCGGCCGCAAACAGGGTGGCTAGAGGACTGGTGACGATACCGGCCTTCCAGGCTCCCACATGGGTGATCGCGACCGCGAATGCCGGTTGCGCCACGATGGCTACGACGTCGCCTTTTGTAAGGCCAAGCGAAGTCAGGAGATTGGCAAATCGGCACGCCGCGGACTGGAGCTCTGCAAAGCTGTGGCTCTGCATGCCTTGGTCGGTATCGAAAATCAGTGCCGGATTGTTTCGTTCGACATGCCTGTCACAGACATCGAACGCGGCATTGTAGTGGGTGGGGACCTGCCACGAAAAACTGGCCTGGACCTCTTCGTAAGTATCCTTCTTCGGTAAAATCATGACGCGGTCCTTCCCTGATTCCATACGCCGGAGCCGACTGACAAACGTCAGCGCATAATTCAAAACCCGGGTCGTTTGCCGGCCGACGGCGATGGGCCGCTCGAAGAGCAATCGTCTCCCCAGCCTCGACGAGGCAAAGCGATCGGAGGCAGAAAGCCGCCGACCTTTCTATAACGATCCTTCGCGAGTTCATGGGCAAACGGCGGCTGATGGAAGACGCACCAGTGCCAGACTTCCGGCAAGTCCATCCCTGCCTCGGCATTGGCATCACGGCCGAAGAAAGTCTGCACGCGCCTGACGGTGGATGGAGCGATATCAGCGACCGTCTCCTCCATGCCAATCCGATTTCGCAGCAGTTTCTCTTGCATCGCCATCCTGACCAAACGCCATTCTCTTCCCGCATTGCTCACCATGATTTTCTAATCTAGATTAGGAAATAACGCAATCAATATCCTCGCTAGGATCCCCCTCAGATGAGGGTGGCGCGTGAACATATTGGAGCGAAGATGCGCAAGAGACCGATCGATGAAGTCAAGGCCCGGATCAGCAAGACCTTCGGTGCATGGATTCGCACAACGTCCCTGCAAGAGATGCGCGCCGACTTCGAAGCGATGCTTGCGTACGAACCGCCGTGCCACCAACAGCCGGTCGTCGCAGGCGGGATCCCTGCCGCCTGGGTCGGCACGGTGTCCGATGGACCCGTGATAATGTATTTCCATGGCGGCGGTTATCAGATCGGTTCGATCAAATCCCATCTCGACCTGATGGGACGAATTTCGCAGGCAACTGGATTCCGGGTGCTGGGTTTCGACTATCGTCTCGCGCCCGAACATCGCTTTCCCGCCGCAATCACCGACGCCATCACGGTCTATCGGTGGTTGCTGGAGACTGGCCAGTCGCCAAAGCAAATAGCTTTCGCCGGGGACTCCGCCGGAGCGGGTCTCGCCGTCGCGACCATGCTCAAAGCCCGATCGGAGGGGTTGGCCTTGCCGGCCGCTGCAACATTACTGTCTCCCTGGTTCGACATGGAAGCAACCGGGGAAAGTTTCACGTCGCGGGCACATCTCGACCCGATGACACAGCGCGACAAGCTGCTGCTGATGGCAAGGACCTATCTTGGCAGGGAAGGCGATCCGCGTGACCCGCTTGCGTCACCCATCCACGGCGATCTAGCCGGGCTTGTACCCATGCAGATCCATGTCGGCGATCATGAAACCGTGCTCGACGACACCCGCACCTTCGCGAGATTGGCGCAAGCTGCGGGAACCGATGTGTCCGTCATCATATGGGCCGAGATGATCCACCATTTTCAGATTTTTCCGGAGCTCGAAGAAAGCGCGCGATCACTTGAAATGATCGCCGGATTCCTGAAGCAGCATCTTCTCTGAAGCACCCACTCAAGGAAATGACACTTCAGCGGCCGGTGAATTGCGGCGTCCGGCGCTCGATGACCGCCGCCAGACCTTCAAGGGCATCCTGGGTTCCGGACAATGCCGAAACTTCGCGTGCTTCGTCCGAGAGACTAGCCTCGAACCCCCGGCCCAAGCCGGCCCACATTAGCCTCTTCGTGGCCGCCTGCGAGCGCGGGGCGCCGGCGGCGATCTGTCGCGCGAGTGTCGCCACTTCATCATCGAGCGCCTCATCGTCAACGACCCGTGTGACAAGTCCGATCCGTTCCGCCTCGTCCGCCCGGACGAAACGGTTTGTCAAAACCATCTCCATTGCTCTACGGAAGCCGACGATACGGCTAAGCGTTGCGGTGGCGCCACCATCCGGGGCCATGCCGACGCGCGTGGCACCAGCCATGAACCTCGCGCTTCTCCCACAGATCACTATATCGGCCGAGCAGATGAGGCCCAACCCCGCGCCTCCCGCTGCAAAACCCTGCACCTTGGCGATGACGGGCGCGTCGAGGTTTACCAGCGCTGAGACGCATATCTGCAAATAGGAGGTGGCCATTCGGAGGAAATCGGGAAGCGCCTCGCCTTTCGAGGCAAATTCCTTCACATCGCCGCCTGCGCAAAAGATCTTGCCGTTGCCTGAGAGAACCACGGCGCGAACACGTCTGTCACCGTGCACCGTCATGATCACCTCGTGCAAGCACTTCATCAGATCGATGCTGAAACCGTTGGCCGCATCAGGACGGTTGAGCTGAATGTTGGCCACGTTGCCGTCCAATGTCAGGCGCACGGGACCTTCGTCGAATATCAATTCCACGTCCTGCGTCATTCTTTTCTCCAAGTAATGTCGGTGGAGCGTGGCACTCGACCCGCCATGACGTCCGGCTGGCCCGCTCATCCAAAAGTTTCCCTAGGCGTCTGCCCGACCGATAATCGAAACTGAACAGACATTCTGGTGAGGCCAGCCACCGAGATTGTGAGTAAGCCCAGCCTTCGGGTCGCCAAGCTGTCGCTCACCGGCTCGTCCAAGCAGTTGCAGATAGATCTCGTAGAGCATGCGCAGGCCCGATGCGCCGATCGGATGCCCAAAGCATTTCAGCCCGCCATCGATCTGGCAGGGAATTCTCCCATCGGCATTGAAGTCGCCGTTCAACACGTCCCGCCAGGCGCTGCCGTCATCGGAAAGAAACAGGTCCTCCATTGTCACCAATTCGGTGATCGAGAAGCAGTCGTGCACTTCGCTGAGTGAAATCTCTGAGCGCGGCTCGCGAATCCCGGCCTCCTTATATGCACGGGCCGCCGCGATCCGCGTCGTCGTGACGTGGGCCCCGTCCCAGCTTCCATGGCCGGCTTCGAGCCCGTTGGACACTGCTAGCTGCAGCGCCTTTACCGTTACCAGATCGGTCTTGCCCAGCGCCCTGGCAATTTCCGGCGTCGTGACGATGGCCGCAGCCGCTCCGTCGGAGACGCCGCAACAGTCGAACAGTCCAAGAGGGGCTGCCACAAGCGGCGCGCTCACGACCGTATCGATATCCAGCTTCTTGTGCAGATGAGCCTTCGGATTCGAAAGCGCGTTGTCATGGCTTTTGACACTGATCTGGGCCATCGCGTGCTTCAGATCCGCCTGCGCCACACCATGCTTCGCGCTATATGCGGACGCTAGCTGCGCAAATGAGCCAGGGGCCGACAGATTTGCGAAGTACATGTCGTTCAGCGTGCCACGGCTGCTCTGAGGCAGGCCGCCATAACCGGTGTCCTTCAATTTCTCCACGCCGACAGCCAGCGCAATATCGCAGGCGCCGGCTGCAACGGCATAGACGGCTCCGCGAAAGGCCTCCGTTCCCGATGCGCAGAAGTTCTCCACCCGAGTGACCGGGATGTATGGCAGGCGCAATGCTATGGACAGCGGAATTGCCGACTTTCCGACGCCCTGCCCCTCCATGCCAGTTCCGAGCCAGGCGGCTCCGATCTGGCTCTTGTCGATGCCGGCATCGGTGATGCATTCACGATAGGCTTCCAGGATGAGGTCCTCGGGATCCTCTTCCCACCTCTCGCCGAACCGTGAGCATCCCATGCCCAGAATGGCCACCTTGTCCTTGATACCGGAGCTCATGTTCTCTCTCCATGGGGCTCGACCATGGGAGCCACTTTCCAGAAATAGGATTTGATCCCGCGGCGCGTGTCCTCACGCTTGATACGAAAGACGGGTCTGACGGCGGCACCTGCCTCGACCTCGCTTTCCTGCGCGTCGGTAATGTCCATCATCAGGCAGCCGCCATCGCGAAAATTCACCATTCCGTACCGGGCCGGCGGGTCCGGCGAATAGGTCAGCAGGTCCGCGGTGTGGCTTTGCAGTCGCCCGGGCATCTCGGCCAGACGAAAATCCTCCTGTGTATCTTCTGCGCCGCAATCGGGAGCCACGCAGATTGCGTGTTTGGGAAATTGGATCGCGCCGCATTTCGCGCATCTGCCGCCAACGAATGCATGCAGCATCTGGCGGTTGCGATACATCACCGTCGGCTGCGTCTGCAGATCGAGCTCCGCACGCATGCCAAGCTCCTGCTCAAGCAATCGATTGTGCGACAGGAAGCGCATGTAGTTGCCGGTTTCGATGCCCCGCTCGATTTGCCGCGGCAGCGAATTGGCCAGGTCGTGGGCAGCGTGGCGCGCCGTCACGCGCAGAACGATCACATCGACACCCTGGCCGAATCCCACGACGACGATCACATCGCCCTCGCCAGCCTTCTCGAGAACTCCGGCGAGCATCAGTAGAGGTTGAGCCACGCCACAATGCCCGACATCGTCGAAATAACTGTCGGCCACCGCATCGGCGCGAATGCCCAGCGCCTTTGCGACCATTTCGGCAACGCCGATCCCGATGGCGGGAAATACGAAACTCGAAACTTCTTGCGGCTGGACGCCCGCCTCGCCCAATGCTTGCTTCACCTGTTTGGGAACCAGTTTGCGATAGCCTTCATCACGAAGCCAGCGCTCCTCCCACACATAGTCGAAGGCCTGGTCGGCAGCGCGGTAGTGGTCAACGAAGTCCACCGTCGACTGGGCGGTCGCCAGCACGTCTGCAAGACCGTCGCCGTCACCGACCACAAACGCTGCCGCACCATCACCGCTTGTCAGTTCGGCTGTGCTGGCGACTTTGGTGCGACGCTTCTCCGCCGCTGCGACCAGCACGCGGCGGTTGCGCGTTCGAAGGGCGGAAATCAGGGCCGACGTGGCGGCGCATTGGGATCCGCCGAAATCCATGGAAGCAGTTGTCTCCTCGTTCAGACCGAGGGCTCCCGACACGATTCCCGAATTGCGACGGTCCACGAACGGCGCGGTTGTCGATGCAAGCCACACCTCGTCCACGGTCTGCCGCGCCAACGCTGATTGCCCGGCGGCAACAGCCATAGTTACGACGTCCTCGTCCCAGTTGGCCGTGGATCGACTTCCCTTGCGCAGCGCACCTGGAGCCTTTGAGACCCACGCATTCGCCGCGGAAATGATACTCCGCTGCAGACGAAATCTGGGAATGTACGCTCCAAACGCCAGAATGGACGCCATGCCGGTTTGTCTCCTTGCAACAGTCGTGTATTGGCCTGGCCAGTTTTTGGCTCATTCAGGCGGGGTTGTTCTTCGTTGCCTCGGTCGGGACAAAAAACGACTTCTTGTCCCGCGTGACTTCCGCAATCTCGCCGCGCCTGACGAGACGGTGGGCATGTGCGAGCGTCTCTGTCATTGCAAAGCCGGTCTGATGCGGATCGAGCTGGCGGGGAAAGAGAATAGGCATCAGCTCTGCAATGGAGTGCGGCCTCTCCGAACATGCCTGCCGTATGAGATCGCACCGTTCCTCGTGGTGATGTTCCAGCTCCTCGCAACGCGTGTGCAAGCCATGGAAAGGTCTGAAATGCCCCGGCAGTACCAGTACCCTGTCGGATATCTCGGATCGCAAGAAGCGTTGGCTTCGCAGAAAATGTCCGAGCGGATCGCCATTTTGATCGCCAGCGTAGACGCCGATGTTGGGGGTGACCCGCTCCATCACCTGATCCGCGGCGAATAGCAGCCCATCGGCCTCGCAATAGAGCATCGTTTGCTCTGGTGCGTGTCCGTCTCCACTCAACACGCGGAACTGGCGTGGGCCAACAGTCAACTGATCGCCTGCCAGCAGGCGCAGGAAGGATATTGGCAGTTCGCCGACAAGAGAGAGATATTCGTTGCCCCTGATCGCGACCAGACTTGCCGCTTCCTCGGTCATGCCGTGTTTGGCGTAGAAGTCGAAATACTGTCGTGAGCCCATTTCATGCGGTGCGAGCGATATCACCCGACTGGTCATATAGGTCGTCTGGCTGGCTAGCAGCGGAGCGTCGAACTTCTCACATAACCGGCCTGCAAGTCCGATATGGTCGGGGTGGAAATGCGTCACAAGCACGCGCGAGATCCGCAAGCCGGAGAGCTTGCCCGACAATAGCTTTTCCCATGCGTCGATCGCCTCGGGCGTGCGGATGCCGGCATCGATCGCCATCCAGCCACCCGCGTCCTCAAGAAGATAGATGTTCACGTGATCGAGACGGTAGGGCAGCGGAATCCTCAACCAGAGGACGCCAGGCGCGACTTCCAGAACATCGCCAAACTCCGGCCCTCGCTCGAAGGGAAAGGAGAGTTGCGGGTAGATCGTCTCCAACTTGTGAGACATCATTGTTGAAAGCTTCCTCAAATTCCTGCCGCCATTTGTGCACAGGCTAAAAATTGGCAGGCCACATGCTTACAGCTTTGCGCTTGTATCGAGCCTCCAACACCGCCATGCGGGGCAACATGCCCTGCTTTTGCATTTCGCGCAACAAATTCTAATCGAAATTAGATATTTTCGCGCAGATGATGATCCGCGCCGCGTGGAAGCGCTGGCCGACGTCGACGTGGAGGTCATCAAGTTGAAAACCTCCCGAGGAAAGACGATAGCCGGCGCTGCCAGTTTCGTGGACACCTAGAGAAGGTGTTTGACGGAACTGGAGAGTGGGAATGCAAAGAAGGAAGTTCAGCCGCGAGTTCAAGCTTGAGACGATAAGGCTGGTGAAGGACCGGGGCGTTGCGGTTGCTCAGGCGGCGCGCGATCTGAATCTCCACGAGAATGTGCCGCGCAAGTGGGACTGGGAGTTCGCTGCCGATCGACAGCATGCGTTTCCCGGCCATGGGAAGCCGGAGCAGCAGAAGATCGATCAGCTGCTCAAACAGGATATGATCGAAGGTGTTGCGACGACCGGTTGAATCCGCCCAATACACCAGCGAGCAGTTCCAGCGCCTAATGGCCGACCATGGCATCACCTGTTCGATGAGCCCGTCGGGCGACGTCTGGGACAATGCTGCGATGGAGAGCTTCTTCTCGTCGCTCAAAACCGAGCGGACGGCCCGCAAGGTTTACAGGAAGAGGGGTGACGCCAGGGCGGATGTGTTCGATTACATCGAGCGATTCTTCAATCCTCGGCGGCGACACTCGACACTGGGCTATCTGAGCCCTGCGCTACCGCACTGCATTAAGCGAAGGTTTTGAGATGCTGCTGCGGCGCCCCGTGTCGACTTCGACGGCAATCGCCGTTTGTAGCACAATCAAAGGCATCGATTTGGATGTTCGGGCGACGCCAGGAACGGCTCTGATGAACGAGACGACCGGCACCGTCATCTACACACCGCCCGAGGGACAGAATCTGCTGCGGGACAAGCTGGCCAACTGGGATCGCTTCATCCACGAAACCGAAGACGTCGATCCACTCATCCGGCTAGCCGTGATGCACTATCAGTTCGAGGCCATCCATCCGTTTGTCGACGGTAACGGTCGAACCGGTCGTGTTCTCAACCTCCTCTACCTCGTCGACAAGGGGTTGCTGGACATCCCAGTTCTCTATTTGAGCCGTTACATCATTGCGAACAAGCGTGGCTACTATGACGGACTTCTCGCCGTCACAACCCAAGGGACCTGGGAGAGCTGGATCCTGTACATGCTTGAGGCGATACGGGCGACTGCTGTCTGGTCCACCTCGCGCATCGGCGCAATTCGCAAACTGCTCGACCAGACCGCCGAACGAATACGCAGCGGGTTGCCAAAGATCTATTCGCGCGAGCTGGCCGAGGTGATCTTCGTCAATCCATATTGCCGCATCAGCGATCTGGTCGCGGCCGGCATAGCCAAGCGACAGGCGGCATCCACCTATCTCCAAGCCCTGGCGGAGCACGGTTTGCTCGAGCAAATGAAAGTCGGTCGTGAACGCCTCTACATTAATCCGGCGCTGCTGGCTCTGCTTCGCGATAGGTCCGCAACGTGACCAATAGCCGTTCAATGCGGTGTGAAATGGTGAAGGCGATTGCGGCGGCAACGGAGCTCACCGGGGGATGTTGACAAGGCGATCCACTGGTATCGTAACCAACCGATTGCCTACCATGGCCATCGCACCCCTGCCGATCTCGTTGCAGACGGACAGGTCGATGCGGTTTAGACCTTTACTCGAGATATCGAAAACGGACCTCGTGGGTGAAGACAGCCAACATCCAATCTAACACTGCGATGTCGGTCAGGAAGTCTTATCCTCGACGAGATCCGCCTCCGGCTCTTCGCCATCGCCCTCCCCGCCGCCGACCATTCCTGCGGCAACATCCCCGACAAGGAGCTTTTCCTTCGACAACAATCCGGCGTCCTCCAGCGCCTCGAAATCCGGCAGATGGCGCAGCGTGTCGAGGCCGAACTCGAGCAGGAACTCTTTCGTGGTGACATAGGTGTAGGGCGCGCCGGCCGTCGGGCTGCGCGGCCCGGAGGCGATCAGCTTTGCGCTGCGCAGATGCCCGATCAGGTCGCGCGAGACTTCCTTCCCGAAGAAAGAAGACAGTTCCGCGCGCGTGATCGGCTGGAAATAGGCGATGCACATCAGCACCAGCACTTCCGATTGCGTTAGGTTTGACTTCGTTTCACTGCCGCCAACCGCGGCGCGGATGGCGTCGGCATAGGCCGGCCGGGTCAGGTGCTTCCAGCCGCCGGCAACGGCGACCAGGTCATAGGGCCGGCCGCGCAGTTCCTCGCGAATATCGTCGATCAAGAGATCGATGCTGCAGCTTTTGCCGACGATGCGCGCCAGAGTCTCGCGACCGACCGGTTCACTGGCGGCGAATATGATGGCCTCGACGCGGTGCATCCATTCGCGCCAGCGCGCCTCGGGCGGCAGGTGATCCAATTCGCGGTCGAACAGCCGGTTAGCTGATCCACCGTCATCGGACCGACTTTCCCGCCCTGCCCTTCTCCGTTTGGTCGCGCCATCCGCCATGGTGTCTAAAGCCCGTACATGCGGAAGGTCGGGCGGCCGGAGAGTTCGCGCACGGCGCCGAGGTCAACCAACCGGTCGAACAGGCGGCGGAGGCCGCGATCGCTCATGCCGGCGATCTTTTCCGAAGCGACGATGGCGTCGTTGGACAACAGCTTGTCGACCACTGCATCTGAAGCCTTGGCCCTGAGTTTCGGCGCGACCGCAAGCAGGCGTTGCGCCCTGCGCTCGATCTCGGCGTCGAGGTCGATGGCGCGCAAGGCAGCGCGTGCCTGTGCGGCAAGCAGATTTTTCGTCTGGGGACCCTCAGCGTTGATGCTCGCTGCGATGGCGGCTTCGGACCGACGCGGACGAGCGGGACCAGCCGCATTGACCTCCGCGCCGAGCAGCGGCACAGCATGCGGCCATCCCAGGTGGTATGCAACAAGAGTGTCGGCGAGCCAGGCACCGACGACGCGCCCAAAACCTTGGCGCTCGGCCGCATCGAAAGCGCCAAACATCGCCTCGACCATCCCGCCTGCGCCGAGCTTCCGGAGCTCATCCGCCAGATCGTCGAGCGCCCCATCATCTATCGCGTGGCCAAATTCCTCCAGCACCGCGCCGAGGTGTTTTCTTGTCAGGAGCTCTGCCGGCGGCCGTGTTACCAGCCGACGCCAGCCCAGAAGCATTCTTCCAGCAGGACCGACATCGTCGCCAGGTCGTGTGAGCAGTACAGCGTCGCGCAATGCAGCTTCATCCTCAACCCGGCCTGCCTGCCGTGCCGTGACGGCGGCGGCGGAAAGCGCAAGACGCTGCCGCGAGGCGCCGGCCCATGGATCCTGCCGGCGAACCTGCGCATCGAGCGCGCCGATTGCCGCCCCGGCGGCGAGCGCGACGTCTTCAAGGCTTTGTCCGGCAAGGCTTTGCGCGTCGGGAACGGCGCGGCGGAGCCAGTTCGGAACGGGGGCAATTGCAGCGCCTGCGGCCCGGCTGGTGGGTGTGCAGTGGTTGCGCGAAGAGAGGTGGGGCTGCAGAATCATCGATAGCACGATGAATCATGACGGCGCTTTTGGCAACAGATAGAACCGATAAGCGCTGCGCCTGTCGAATAGTAAACATGAACGATAATATTGCCTTATCGTTCATTTTGTTGTCTATAGAGGAAATGGCCTCTCACGTCGATCAAAACCCCGAAAAGCG
>JAMLJA010000011.1 GCA_023953905.1 Rhizobiaceae bacterium
AGACCTCGATCACATGCCCGACATCGACCACCAGCAGGAAAGGCGGGTATCCATGCTCTACGGGGAGGGCACGCGAATAGTCCTCTGCCTACTTGCGAGCGGCCAGCATCACTTGATCCCAGCCGCGCGTTCCGCGCTTGGCCTGACCGGGTTTTCGCTGCAAGGCGTCCTCGGGGATCAGGAGCGTCTGACCTGCGTCGACCTTCGCGCCTTGCCGTTTTCCCGACTGCTTGGCTTCGAGGATGAAGCAGCCGCGACGATAGCAGTCGATACGACCCGCCGTGCGCGAGCCGTCGGGGTGCTTGAAATCCACACGCCGCTCGAACACATAGTCGTTCAGTTCGTTCTGCTCTTGCGCCATGTTCGGGCGGTCAAGGCCGAGAGCCTCACAAAGGCCGATGACAAACAACTGATAGTTCGCAAGCTCGGATCCGCCGGATTGCAACCCGGCAGCTATCAGAGTGTCCAGTTTGTCGATATCGATGTCCGTTTCCCCCATCCCGCGCAACCTAGCGCAATTCCAGCACAAGTGGAAACCGGTTTTGTGTGCGGAATTGCGTAAAAACAATGGGATAGAGCATTGAAGGCAACGCCGGGTTCGCAGGGAATGCTCCCATCGGACGTGGATGCCAATGGCAATCCTGACAAGGGAAAAGACGCATTCTTTCGCGCGGGTCGTGAAAGATTCTAGAGATCGACGCGCGATTGTTGACGCATGAACCGCGCAACAGGGCCGGGACGGCTTGTGGCCGCGCGCCCGATGGCGGATGGTGGGGGATCTGAATTCGGGCGCGCCACCTGCGGTCTCGTGCACGCAGGCGCTGTCCTGGCATGGGGAAACCGCAACTGCTGTCCATTCTCGAAATGTCCGCGCTGCTCCTGACCCTGTCGGCGGCACTGGGCTGGATCAACCACAAGTTTCTTCCCATGCCGCACACGATCGGCCTGCTCACCATGAGCGTGGCGGCCTCCCTGATCATGGTCGGCATAGATGTAATGATGCCGCATCGGCATCTGTTCGAACCGTTGACCAACGCGTTGTTGCAGATCGACTTCAATGCTGTCGTGATGAACGGAATGCTTGCGTTCCTGCTTTTTGCGGGGGCACTCCACGTCGACGTCCGCAAGCTCGCAAGCCGTGCCGTGCCGGTCGTGGTGCTCGCCACATTCGCGACCATCGCGTCGACGTTCCTCGTGGGATTCCTGTTCTGGCAAGCTGCCGGGCTTGTCGGCTTACCCTTGCCTCTTTCATGGGCGCTGGTGTTAGGCGCCCTCATCAGTCCCACCGACCCGGTAGCGGTCCTCAGCACGCTCAAGAACGTGAATGTGCCTGCCAGTCTTGAGGTGGAGATGCAGGGAGAATCGCTGTTCAACGACGGTGTCGGCATCGTTGTCTTCACCATCCTGCTGGCCTTCGCCATTGGTGAGCCTGGCGGCAAGCAGAGCGCGGCGGGCGTCGCCGAACTTCTGGTGGTCGAGGCCGGGGGCGGTGTGCTTTTGGGATTGATCACCGGCCACATCGCGTATTGGGGTATGCGCCTGATCGACGACTACGCGATCGAGGTGCTCATTTCGCTGGCGCTGGTCACGGCCACCTATGCGCTGGCGCAGCGCATCCATGTCAGCGGGCCACTGGCGGTGGTGGCGGCGGGCCTGTTGATTGGATATCGCGGTCCCCGCGACGCCATGAGCGACCGCACGCAGACCTATGTGTTCGGTCTCTGGACACTGATCGACGAGGTGCTCAATTCTCTGCTGTTTCTGCTCATTGGTCTGGAGGTGCTTATCCTGCGCCTCGATCCATTGGCCCTCCTTCTGGCAACGGCCGCCGTTCCAATCGTGATCGTTTCGCGATTCATCGCCGTCGGGACGCCCGTGTTCATCCCCAGGATCAATCGGTTGATGTCGCGACTGAACGTCGTGTTCCTGACCTGGGCCGGAATTCGTGGCGGCATATCCATCGCGCTTGCATTGTCGATACCAGAAGGGCCGGCAAAGGCACCAATCCTCGCGGCAACCTATGCCGTCGTGCTGTTCAGTGTGATCGTGCAGGGGTCGACGCTCGGATTTGTTGCGCGCCATACGGTGCTCGCCCAAGACGACAAGTGAGCCGCCGTTGGGCGGCGATGCGACCGCCGCGGACCGTCTGTCAGGATTGAACGACCTTCAGGCGAGGCGCGCTGCGCCTGCGATGCTGCAGCCATTCGAGTGTCTGCGACCCGGGCATCGGAAATGCGATGGAATAGCCTTGCACCTGATCGCAACCGATGGATTGCAGGAGATCGAGCTCCGCTTCGGTTTCCGCGCCTTCGGCGATGATGGAAATGCCAAGTCCACGCGCCAGCTCGGTTATCGCCCGAACGATCTTGCTGTTGTCGCCATTGGCGTCGATGTTCTGCACGAACCGCCGATCGATCTTGAGGCGGTCAATCTCATTGGGATTGACGTGGCTGAGCGACGCATAGCCGGTGCCGAAATCGTCGAGTTCGAGAGTAACGCCGCCGGCGCGTATGAGCCGCAGCGTTGACACGAGCCCGGTCTTCTCGTCGTCCAGTATCACCGACTCGACGATCTCCAGCGACAGTTTGGTGGGAGGCAAGCCTGCCTCATCCAGTGTCCTGAACAGGAATGCGTGAAAATCGTTCTCGCGCAGCTCGGTGCCCGACACATTTATCGCAAGGCGCCCGAAGTCGATCCCGGCGCGATGCCAGCCGGCGGCCTCGCGAATAGCCTTGCGCATCAATATGCGTCCGACCGCCGGCATCAGTCCGGTCTTCACAGCAATGGGAAGGAAATCCACTGGTGCGACCATCCCACGCTCGGGGTGGTTCCAGCGGATGAGAGCCTCCACACCTGTGATCTTGCTGGTGGAAAGCGAGACCTGCGGCTGGAAATATGCTTCGAATGATTCGAGCGCGATGGCCAGTTCCAGATCGGCTTCGAGCTTCTTGCGGTGGTCGAGTTCGCGTCGCAACTGCTCGGAGAAGAACGATGCCGTGCCGCCGCCGGTCTTCTTCGCAGCGTAGAGCGCGAGATCGGCATGCACGAGAAGATCGGCCGCCACATCCCCGTCAACCGGATAGACGGCGATTCCGGCACTGGCGCCGGGCATGATCGTCACGCCTTGATAGTTTATCGGCTCGTTGATCCGGGACAGGATACGCTTGGCCAGCGCATTGATATCCTCGGTCGTGCCTGCCGCGTTCAAGAGCATCACGAATTCGTCGCCGCCGAGCCTCACACAGACGTCGGAGGCGCGGCATGAACCGAGCATGCGTTGTGCGGTGGCAACCAGAACATAGTCTCCCGCTGCATGGCCGAGCGTATCGTTGATCTGCTTGAACTTGTCGAGATCGATCTGGATGATGGCGACGCGTTCCCTGCGTCTCTGGGCGCCTTTGAGCAACGTGTCGAAATGGCCGGTCAGGAAGGCGCGGTTGTAGAGCCCCGTAAGACCATCGTGGTTTGCGATGAAGGCCATGGAGTTGCGTGCATCGGTCAGTTCGTAGGTCTTGCGCAGAACCATGTTGGCCATGGGCCTGAAGATGAACAGAGCGACCAGGACGATGACGGCGATCGTTCCGTAATAGAGCCAATTGTGGACGCGCAGCATCTTTTCGAGGCGCTGGGCGGATCCAGCCGCAATTCGCCGTTCGAGCTGGGCATAGCCGGTGAGTGTCGCGTTGCCGATCGTGAAATCGGCGAATGATCTCTCCGCTTCAGTCCTCTTTGCCGCGCTGCCGTCTCCCGCGAATGCGGCGAGGGCCTGCCGGGCATTGGCGATCAGGAACTGCGAGTACAGATCGAGCTGGTAGGGCTCGCCATGCAGTACATCGCGGACTGAGGCCGGGCCACTTTCGATGCCTGAGAACGGTTCGTTTTCGAGATAGTGCGATAGGCGCTCATAGCCGCGCTCGAATTGCTCGATGCGAGCGCCCAGTTCCGCGATCAACTGTCCGCGCCAGCCCTCCGGTGCCTCATTGATATTGCGCTGGAGCACCAGAATGCGTTGCGACAACGCCATTTGTGAACCATTCAGCGATGCAACCTTGGCATCGATGTGTTGGCGTTCCATCAGATTGCTGAGAAGCAGATAGGACGCCATTGTCATGCCGGCGATGATGAACAGACCCGCCCAATAGGCGGCCTTCATCATCACAATCAGCTTGTCAGTGGCTGCAAGTCTGGCGGTAGGCTGCGTCATTGCCGCCCTTGTCGCGTTCGTCGGATGCTCGTTTCACTAGGGCAGCAGTGTTAATTCCCGGACAATCCTTCGCCGAATGGAGGCAAAAGCGGCGGCAAAAGTCACAGGAAGGTTACCGCCTCCTTTCGTAAACGGTGAAAGGTGCAAATCCGCACGTGCAATTGCCAAACAGCTCCAATAGCAATGCTCGTCCCGATAGAGTGGCAGGCGAAGAGCAGGAAACGGTCGCAATGGGACTTTCAGACGACACGGCAGACAGTCAACGTCGCCTTGGTGATCGGCCATCGTTCAATCCGGCTCAAGCTGACCGGTCCGATCCCCGTCGCGAGGTTGAGGAACTGCAGACGCTGCGCGATGTGCTGCGATATGCGGTCAGCACATTCTCTGCCTCGGACCTCTACTATGGTCATGGTTCGTCCACCCCGCTCGACGAAGCCGCATTCCTGATCCTGGAGACACTGAATCTGCCGATCGACGACTTCAATGCATTTGCTGAGGCACGATTGACGCGCAGGGAGAAGGCGCTGCTTGGGGATCGCATCGCCCTGCGTGTCGAACGTCGCTTGCCCGCAGCCTATCTCACTGGTCGCAGCTATCTGGTCGGCATGCCTTTCCGATCAGACCGGCGTGCGCTGGCACCGCGATCCTTCATCGCAGAGTTGCTTGCCTCGCCGCTGTTCGATGGGTCGGGGGATAGCGCTGCGTTGATCGCGGATCCCGAAGGGGTGACGACGGTTCTGGACCTGTGCACCGGCGGCGGTTCCCTGGCCATACTCGCCGCCTACGCCTTCCCCAATGCAACTGTCGACGGCGCGGATCTGTCTGCCGACGCGCTTTCGCTTGCTGCCGAGAACGTGGCCGATCACGGCATGGAAGATCGCATAGATCTGGTCGAGGGCGACCTGTTCGACGCGGTTGAAGGACGCAGCTACGACCTTATCATTACCAATCCTCCCTATGTGGGACGCGAGGTGATGGACGCGCTCCCACAGGAATTTCGCCACGAACCCGCGATGGCGCTCGACGGCGGTGATGATGGGTTCGACATAGTGCGCCGGATATTGGCCGGCGCTGCCGCGTGCCTGAACCCCGGCGGCGGGCTTTTATGCGAGATCGGAACTGACCGCGATGTTCTGGAAGCGGAGTACCCTGATACGCCGTTTCTTTGGCTGGACACCGAGGATAGCGATGGCGAAGTGTTCTGGCTTACAAAGGAACAACTGCCGCAATAGCCTGCACCGATAAAGGAGGTAGCATGACAAGCGCGTTCCTGGATCACATCTCACAAGAGTTAGACGGCCTGAAGGCTGCCGGTCTCTACAAGCAAGAGCGCGTGATCACCTCCATGCAGTCAGCCCAGATCGAGGTCGCGGGCGGCGACAAGGTGCTGAACTTCTGCGCCAATAACTATCTCGGGCTGGCCGACAATGAAGAGCTGCGCGCGTCTGCGCAGAAGGCGCTCGACCGCTATGGCTATGGCATGGCGTCCGTAAGGTTCATCTGCGGCACTCAGGAAGAACACAAGCAGTTGGAAGCGCGAATTTCCTCCTTTCTGGGGATGGAGGACACCATACTCTACGGCTCGTGCTTCGACGCCAATGGCGGTCTCTTCGAAACGCTGCTTGGCGAGGAGGATGCGATCATCTCGGACGCACTGAACCATGCGTCGATCATCGACGGCGTGCGTCTGTCGAAGGCGAAGCGCTTTCGATATGCCAACAACGATATGACGGCACTTGAGGAGGAACTGCGGCGCGCCGACGGTGCCCGTTTCAAACTGATCGCGACCGACGGCGTCTTTTCGATGGACGGGATCATCGCCAATCTGGGCGGCGTGTGCGATCTGGCCGAGAAATATGGCGCCATGGTCATTGTAGATGACAGCCATGCTGTCGGCTTTGTGGGGGCACATGGGCGCGGATCGCCGGAACATTGCGGTGTCGAGGGCAGGGTGGATCTTGTCACCGGCACGCTCGGCAAGGCGCTTGGCGGAGCCTCAGGCGGATACACATCCGGCAAGGCGCCGGTGGTCGACTGGTTGCGACAACGCTCGCGCCCGTATCTGTTCTCCAACACCTTGATGCCTGCCATCGCGGCTGCTTCCCTGAAAGTGTTCGACATGATCGAGGACGGCGACCAGTTGCGCCAACGGCTGAACGACAATGCCACGCGCTTCCGCGACAAGATGACGAAGCTTGGTTTCACGCTCGCGGGTGCGGATCATCCGATCATTCCGGTGATGCTTGGCGATGCCACGCTGGCGCAATCAATGGCGCAAAAGATGCTGGAGCGCGGCATCTACGTGATTGGGTTCTCATTTCCAGTGGTGCCCAAGGGCGAGGCGCGTATCCGAACGCAGATGTCGGCGGCGCATTCCAGCAGCGACATCGATCGTGCCGTCGAGGCATTCGGCGAGGTCGGCCGGGAACTTGGTGTGATCGGTTAAGCGGGCTGTTGCTCCGCCTTCCTTCGCGTGTTTGATCCGCGGAGGGACGATCTGCTCGGATATGACCCAGATCGTGGCTTCCACGAAATGCGGAAATGATACAGGTTCCAGCAAGACTTGTTGCGGAGTTGCCGATGACCAACATGATGCGCGCATTGGTCAAATCCAGAGCCGAACCCGGGATCTGGATGGAGCATGTCCCTGTCCCCGAGATCGGACCAAATGATGTTCTCGTCAAAGTCGCGAAATCCGCGATCTGCGGCACCGACGTCCACATCTACAATTGGGATCAATGGGCGCAGAAAACGGTGCCGGTGCCGTTGGTGACAGGCCACGAATTCGTCGGCACGGTTGCCGATTTCGGCGTGGCCGTCACCGAATATAAGCTCGGCCAGCGGGTTTCGGGTGAGGGGCACATTGTCTGCGGTCATTGCCGCAATTGCCGTGCCGGACGCGGGCATCTGTGTCGCAATACGCTCGGAGTTGGCGTCAACCGACCTGGCTCATTTGCCGAATATGTGGCGATCCCGCAGCACAATGTGGTGAAGATTCCAGATGACGTGCCCGACGAGGTCGCGGCCATCTTCGACCCTCTGGGCAATGCGGTGCACACGGCGCTCTCGTTTGATCTGGTGGGCGAAGATGTACTCGTCACGGGAGCCGGACCGATCGGCATCATGGGCGCGCTGGTGGCGCAGTGCGTCGGCGCGCGAAAGGTCGTGATCACCGACCTCAATCCCTTTCGTCTGGCGCTTGCCGAAAAGCTGGGTGTGCGCCACGTCGTCGATGCGTCGAAGGATCGCCTGCGCGATGTGATGGCAAGGATCGGCATGACGGAAGGCTTCGATGTCGGGCTTGAGATGTCGGGTGCCGCCCCCGCGTTTCGCGACATGATCGATACCATGAACAATGGCGGCAGGATTGCCATTCTGGGGATCGCGCCCACAGGATTCGAGATCGATTGGAACAAGGTGATCTTCAAGATGCTCCATCTCAAAGGCATCTATGGGCGCGAGATGTTCGAGACCTGGTACAAGATGATCGCGCTCGTGCAAGGCCCGCTCGACGTATCGGGCCTGATCACGCACAGGCTCGGTATTGACGATTACATAGCCGGATTCGAGGCGATGAAGAGCGGCAGTTCGGGCAAGGTGGTGCTCGACTGGTAGGTGGCGTTACGCCTTCTGGCCCGCTTCGTTCTCGACCTTTTGTTGCGCTGCCGCACGTCGTCTGCGCAACACATCGGCAATGAACAGCCTCGATAGTGCGCCGTAGAGAGGTTGCGGCGAGATCAGGCGTGACACGCCGTGGCCCACAACGGCTGCTGCCATGAGCGGCAGAACATTGGCTTGATTGCCGGTCATTTCGAGAATGATCACAAAAGCCGTCATTGGCGCCTGTACGACACCGGAGAAATAGCCGGCCATGCCGAGAAGCGCGGCGAGCGCGACATCTGTGCCGAGAATGATGCCGATCGTGCTGCCCAGTCCCGCACCGACCGAAAGAGAAGGCGCGAAAAGGCCACCCGGTATGCCGCAGACGGTAGAGACGAGCGTGGCGATGAATTTGACCCCGAAATAGTACCACGGCAAAGCTTCGCCCTCGATGGCCGATCGCGCCTGTTCATACCCCGTGCCGTAACTCATGCCGTTTGTCGCGACGCCCAGAATGGCGACGATCAGGCCCGCCGCGCCCGCAATGGCGATGACGCGCAATGTCGGTGTCCACGCCGCCATTCGACGGATACGCCGTGTGATGCGAAGTGTGAGATAGCTGAATCCGGCCCCGAATGCCCCGCCCACCACGCCGCAGGCGATCACGAGGATCCAGTCTGTCGGGAAGGTGGCCGAGGCGTGCGTCACACCGAAATAGGTGTAGTTGCCAACCGTCGCGAGCGAGGCGAGACCCGCCAATATGACCGCAAAAAGCACAACGCCATTGGTGCGAGCCTGATAGCTGCGTCCCATCTCTTCAATGGCGAAGACGATACCCGCCAGTGGGGTATTGAACGCCGCTGCGATGCCTGCGGCCGACCCGGCGAGTATCAGTCCTCGGGCCTGTGCCATCCCGCCCCAACGTGCGACCTGAAGCATGATCGAGGCGCCGACCTGAACCGTCGGGCCTTCGCGCCCGATGGATGCACCACAAAGCAATCCGACCACCGTCAGGAAAATCTTTCCTGATACCATCCCAAGAGACAGGAACAGTCCGCGCTCCGAATCCTCACGCAAATGACGCGCTGCAATCGCCTGCGGAATTCCGCTGCCCTGCGAGCCGGGCACGTAGCGGAACGCCGCCCAGGCACAGAAGATGAAGCCCGCCGGCGTGAGCGCGAGCGGCAGGAACCGGGTCCAGCCGTCGCCGGACACGGTATCAATGAACAGATGCTGCGCCACGTCAGCGACAAAGGCGAACCCGGCGCTGATCAGCCCGATGGCAAGAGCGCCGGCCCAGAAGACCAGTCGGGGCTTCCAGAGACGGTTGCCGGAAATGAGAGATCGTGAGCGTCGGAGGAGCGCTTGTCCCGAACGTCGACCCATTGAATGTCTGTTACCCCGCCAGATCAGGTTGCATGACCAGCCACCGGCAGGGTCGTGCCCGCTAATGTTCTAAAGCAATGTCCCTCGGGATTGAACCTCCAGTATTGTCGCGTTTCCCACGTCTTTGGTGCGGGCAGCGTGTGGCAGTGAGCAGGGATACATCTCGCGGCACGAAAAGAAGGCTGTGGAAGACCCGCCGATGGAACAAACCATGCAGAATATCCCAGCCTGCGCGAAGCGAATGATCTATGGTGATCAAATGGTCGTCGTCGAAAGGCGGGGCCGCAGACATAACGGGGAGGAGCGAATGAAGCTTGCAACATTGAGGAACGGGACGCGCGATGGTGCGCTCGTGGTGGTCTCGCGTGATCTGACGCGTTGCACGGACGCGTCGTTTCTGATTCCGACATTGCAGGCGGCGCTCGACAACTGGCAACGCATCGCGCCCCATCTCGCGGCGTTGGCTGAATCGCTCGAGGTCGGCGCGGTCCCGTCAGTCCGCTTTCACGAACACGAGGTGCACGCTCCCCTGCCGCGCGCCTATCAATGGGCCGATGCCTCGGCCTATGTGAACCACGTTGAGCTTGTGCGCCGTTCGCGCGGCACTGAGATGCCGGAGAGCTTCTGGTCGGAGCCCTTGATGTATCAAGGCGGTTCGGACTCCTTCCTCGGGCCGCGAGATCCAATTCCGCTCGCCGACGAAAACTGGAAGCTGGACTTCGAAGGCGAACTGGCCGTGATTGTCGATGACGTCCCGCTCGGCGCATCGGTCGAGGTCGCCCGCGACGCGATCCGCCTCCTCATGCTCGTCAATGATGTTTCGCTGCGCGGTCTGGCGACGGCGGAACTTGCCAAGGGCTTCGGCTTCTTCAACGCAAAGCCTTCATCGGCATTTTCCCCGGTTGCCGTTACGCCGGACGAACTCGCGGATGCATGGGACGGCGGAAGGATTCATCTTCCGCTCGCAGTCGATCTCAATGGCAAACCGTTCGGGCGGGCAAATGCCGGGGTCGACATGGTGTTCGACTTTCCGCAGATCATCGCTCACGCGGCAAAAACCAGACCGCTTGCCGCAGGTAGCATCATCGGATCCGGCACAGTTTCCAACAAGGGTGACGGCGGACCTGGCAAGCCAGTCTCCGAAGGCGGCGTTGGCTATTCCTGCATATTGGAGCAGCACATCGTGGAAAAGATCACGCATGGGGCTTCAATCACCGGCTTCATGAAGCCGGGCGACGTGGTGCGTATCGAGATGAAGGACCGCAATGGGCATTCGGTATTTGGTGCGATCGAGCAAAGTGTGGAGGGTACGTAGGAAGCGGTTCCGTGCACTGGTTTGCCGTGATCAGTGGCTTGTGGAGCATTGCAACTCTAGCCGTTTTCATAGCGGCGATCAGGCTGAGTTATCGTATCGAGGCCCGATCTCCAGATCTGCGAAATCGGACCGGCGTTCCTCGCTATGCCGCGCTTTTCCACACACTGTTCAATCTTCGGGTGTCGCGTGATGCGGAAACGCAATCTCTGCGGCGCCGGATGATCCGGTTGCTGGTCGCGGTCGCTTTGGGCTTTTTGGCGTTCGGTCTTCTGGTTCGCATCGCCGTTCCAATGAGTTAGACATCGGATAGATCGGAGACCGCCAGCGGCGCTCATCGGGGAAGATCTGAATGACGATATGTCACTATTTTCGGCGCATGGCCGAAAACAACCTTTGGGCTAACGACCGGCTCTACCGCGCTGTGTTGGTGCTCGATCAGGAAGCGTTCGAAGCTGAGCGCACCAGCTTCTTCCCTTCGATCAAGGCAACACTGAACCATATATTGCTGGTCGATCTCTACTATCTCGACATGCTCCGGCAGGGAGGCGAGGGGCGTCTCATTCTCCAGAGCTGGACCGATATTCATGATCCAGTAGCGCTTTTCGACGCGCAGTCATCATGCGACCGGGACTATCTGACGGTCTGCAATGCTCTTCAGGAGGACGATGTCTCTCGCTTGGTTGCCACGGATCGGGGTAGCGCCGGGCAGGTGATGGAGCGCACCGGCGACCTGTTGATGCACGTATTCCTGCATGACGTGCATCATCGTGGTCAGGTCCACGCCATGCTGTCGGGCACATCCGTCGCGCCACCGCAATTGGACGAGTATTTTCTGGACTTCGATCTTGAACGGAGACGCGCGGAGGTTTTGCGGCTTGGACTTGAAACCTCAAAAGAGGTCGATCGCTGAGGGGAGCGCTCAGCCCTTCAGCTGCTGCACCCCGGCATACAGATTTGCCGAGCGGGTGCCCGAGCGGCAATAGGCAAAAACCGGACCTTCCAACCCTTCAAGCGCCTCGGCCTGCGCTTCCACATCGGCCACTGTCATTTGTCCGCTGACGACTGGTACATGGCGGAACGCCAACCCCGCCGCTTCGACGGCATTGCGGATAGCTTCCACTGAGACCTGGCCTGGATCTTCATTGTCGGGACGGTTGCAGATCACGCTCTTGAACCCCGCATCCTTGATCGTCTGGACGTCTTCGACCGAGATTTGGGGGGAGACGGTGTAGTCTTCGGAGATCTGGCGCGGGTTCATGGTCACCTTCCTTGCAATTGCATCGACCTATAGCATTTTCCGTTATCCGGAAAGCATTGAGCTGGAAGTGGGTATGCGACCCACCTCGATCAAGCGTAGCGCACGCCCTTCAGGAACGTGGAGATGAGATCAGCCACCTCGTCGGGCTGCTCCACGCAAGGTATGTGTCCCGCGTTCTCGATCAGCCGAAATTGCGCGCCACCTATCAGATCGGCTGTTGAGCGAACGAGATCGGGAGGTGTCGCGCCGTCCTTGTCACCTGCGATGCAGAGCACCGGGAGTGTGAGCGCACGTGTCGTCTCGGTCAGGTCGGCATCGCGTATGGCAGCACAAGTGGCGGCATAGCCAGCCGCCGGGGAGCGCGTCAGCATGGCCTTGTAGCCCGCGAAATCCGCATTGTCAGGCGCCCGAAACGGCTTTGAGAACCAGCGTTCCAACACCATGTCGGCAATCGATTCGAGCCCCTCGTTCTCAACGGCCCTGATCCGTTCGTTCCAGACGTCGTCCGTTCCGATCTTGTGGGACGTATTGGAAAGCACAAGCGCCGCGACGCGCTCCGGCCGGCTCGCAGCCATACCTTGCGCGATGAGCCCTCCGACAGAAAGCCCGACGATAGCTGCGCGATTGAGGGAAAGATGCTCCATGAGGGCCGCGAGATCATTGACATGATCGGAGAGGCGATAGGGACCGGGAGGGGTCTCCGACAGACCGTGCCCGCGCTTGTCGTAACGCAGCATGCGATAACGGCCGGCCAGCCGTTCGACGACGAGATCCCATATCCGCAGATCGGTTCCGAGCGAATTCGAGAACACGATCAACGGCAGCACACGACTGCCCGAAAGCTCGTAGTGAAGCACGACATCGTTGACCCGAACGAATTTCATTTTGCCCGCTCTGAAAACCCTTGGTGCGACATTCGGCAAAAGGCGTCGGGTGTCAACGCCTTGAACCCGCTGTCTAGCAATGACGCGGGATAATCAGTATCCGATGTGCTGAGCCAACCGATTGATGTTTGCTTTTCACTCACGGCATGACATGTGTCACGCCCGTTGGGTGGAGGCATGCCTGGCGACGTTTTCCAGCCATCGGCCGGAGCCTTCTCAGCCTCCCTCCCGCTCGTTTTCGTTGACCACTCAAAAGGAGAGAACAATGGCAACTTCGATCAAGCGCCTTCACGCTGGCCCGCGCATGAGCCAGGCTGTGATTCATGGCAACACCGTCTATCTGGCCGGACAAGTCGGCAAGCCCGGCGGAACGGTCGCCGAGCAGACCAAGGATGTTCTGGGATCGATCGACAAGCTTCTTGCCGAAGCCGGCACGGACAAGTCGAAGATCCTCCAGGCTATCATCTGGATGGCTGACATGAAGGATTTCGCCGAAATGAATGCCGTCTGGGACAAGTGGGTCGACGGCCCCAATGCGCCTGCGCGCGCCACTGGCGAAGCCAAACTCGCAGGACCGGAATATCTGGTGGAAATCATCGTCACCGCTGCGATCTGATCACGACGGGACCTGATCTGGGGGCGCTGCCGGGGATCGGTGGCGCCTTTTCTATTCGCCAGATGGTGCGAAGCGGGCGACCAGCGTGTGGCCTTCGGTGGCATAGGTCAATCGAACCTTCGTGATGACCTTGCCGCTACTCCAGGTGCGCCGCTCTACAATAAGGCAGGCGGCGCCCTTTGCGATATCAAGCGCTTTTGCCGTAGCCCGATCTGCGGATGCAGCGCGTATCTTGTGTTCCGCAGCACTCCACGGAACTTGCGCGATAAGCCAGGCGCCGGGTGCGGTATCCGCGAAATCTATGGTCTCGGCCTCCGGAACGGTTGCCAGATTGATCAATCGCTCTTCAAGGCAGTAAGGGCGCTCACCGGCGAAGTGCACACAGGTCATTTGAAGAAGGGGCGTGTCGGTCTCGACTTCGAATGAATCATAATCAGCGGCATCCGCTCCACGTAGAAGCCGCTCGGTCAGATCGTAGTGGTAGGGAAGTCCAAGGGCCTGCACTTCCGTCTTGATGTCGTGAATTTCCAGGATCGCCGCCTGCGATTGCGGATGTCGCACAAAGCTTCCCGAGCGTCGCCGGCGCTCAATGAGCCCGGCTCTCACGAGTTCCGAGAGAGCCTTGTTCACGGTCATGCGTGAACAGCCATACTGCTCGGTCAACACATGCTCGAACGGAATGCGATGACCGGGCGGCCAGATGCCAGACACGATCTTCTCGGTGATGTCTGTTCGGATGCGATGATTGAGCGAAGCGGACGGGGCCTCATCGTCGGTCGGTTGGTCAGCTACGGCCAAAACGATCTCCTCGATGATGGATGATAGCGGTGCGCCAAGACTGCGTCCCTCCCGGCAATCACGACGTCAGTTCACGCATGGCAATGCGAAAGCGGGCCGCAACAGCCTCCCTCTGAACATGCCGCCCTTCAGAGACAAGCTTCTTGCCACCAACCCACACACAGTCCGTCTCGACCCGACCCGCAAAGGTTAGCGCGTCCAGAATCTCATCGCCGGAAATGCCGTCCAGACCCGGATAAGAGAGATCAAGCGATACCAGATTGGCGGCCTTCCCGGGAGCGATTGATGCTGCGGAGACGCCAAGCGCCTGGGAGCCCCCCGCCAGCGCTTCATCGAACAGCGCGCGACCGGTCGATCGCCCCGGTTCGGCGATGATGTTTCGTGCCCTCAATGCGATGCGTTGTGAGTATTCGAGTTGCCGCAACTCGTCCGCGAGACCGATCAGCACGTTCGAGTCCGAACCGATTCCATACCTGCCGCCATGCGCGCGAAATACGGAAGCCTGAAACGTTCCGTCACCGAGATTGGCCTCGGTGACGGGGCAGAGACCAGCGACGGCATCACTGCGCGCCATGCGCATGGTCTCCTTCTCGGTCATGTGCGTGGCATGGATCAAGCACCATCGCGCGTTCACGTCGCTATTCGCCAGAAGCCATTCGACTGGCCGTCGACCACACCATGCAATGCAGTCCTCGACCTCCTTGGTCTGCTCGGCGATATGGATGTGAAACGGCGCGTCTGGGGCCAGGTTCTGTAGTTCGGCCAGTTCCTCAGGCGTAGCCGCCCGCAGGCTGTGCGGTGCCACTCCAATAACACCTTGATTCAATTTGCGAACGGATTCGCGGCATTTCTCAAACAGCAGCTGGAACCGATTCAGATCGTTGACGAATCGCCGTTGCCCCTCATGCGGCGGCTGGCCGCCGAAACCCGAATGCGCATAGAAAACCGGTAACAGTGTCAGCCCAATTCCGGTGGCGCTGGCGGCCGCAGCAATCCGGTCCGCCATCTCGGCAATGTTGGAATAGGGCTGCCCGTCGCGGTCGTGGTGAAGGTAGTGAAATTCGCCGACGCGCGTAAAACCGGCCTCCAGCATCTCGATGTAAAGCTGGCTCGCCACTGCCTCTACTTGCTCAGGCGTCATGGACAGCGCGAACCGGTACATCACGTCGCGCCACGACCAGAAACTGTCCGCGCCGCTGCCGCGAACCTCGGCCAGCCCCGCCATGCCGCGTTGGAATGCGTGACTATGCAGGTTGGGCATTCCGGACACGACAGCCGTCTGCCTGTCATCATCGGCTTGCGGGTGCGCGCCAGTTTCCACCGAGGCGATGCGCCCGTCCGTCATCTCGATCCGCACATTCCGCTCCCAGCCCTTGGGCAACAGCGCTTGTTCGGCAAAGATCGAGGGCATGGCTTGGTCTCCGGATTGGCATCTCATGGGCTGCTTGGGGAGCGTCGGTCAACAAAAGACTGTCGCGGCCGACTTGCAGCGCTTCCGATTATGTATATACATATCAGCGCGGATTGGCGATGGGAAAACGATGATCGCGAGGGAGCGAAATCAATGACGAAGGTCTGGCGCAATGCACGGGTTGCGACACTCGACGAGGCGTTGCCGGGCCTTGGCCTGATCGAGAAGGGCGCCGTTGTAGCCCATGGCGAGCGGATTGCTTTCGTTGGCGCTGAAGCTGATCTGCCGACGGGATTGGGCAAGTCCGAGATCATCGACTGCGAGGGACGGCTGATCACGCCGGGTCTGATCGACTGCCACACGCATCTGGTGTGGGCGGGCAACCGAGCCAACGAGTTTGAGATGCGGCTCGCAGGGGCCACCTACGAGGAAGTCACGCGGGCAGGCGGTGGCATCGTGTCTTCGGTCTCAAGCCTTCGCGCGGCCAGCGAGGACGAGTTGGTGCGTCAATCGCTGCCGAGGCTCGATGCGCTGATCTCCGAAGGTGCGACCACGGTTGAAATCAAGTCGGGATACGGTCTTGATCTTGAAAATGAGAAGAAGGCGCTGTCTGCGGCGCGACGGCTTGGTGAACTACGGCCGGTAGATATCCGAACCACGTTCCTCGGCGCCCACGCCATGCCGGCGGAGGCCGCGGGCGACAAGGATGCCTTCATCGCTAAAGTGGCGGATGAAATGCTGCCCGCCATTGCGAAGCTTGGACTGGCCGACGCGGTGGATGGGTTTTGCGAGGGGATCGCCTTCTCTCCGGAACAGATTGCGCGCGTCTTCGATAGAGCAAAATCCCTCGGTCTTCCCGTCAAGCTGCACGCCGATCAACTCTCCAACCTTCATGGCGCAGCCCTTGCAGCGCGCTATGGCGCACTCTCGGCCGATCACCTGGAATACACCGACGAGGCAGGGGCGATGGCTATGGCAAAGGCTGGCAGCGTCGCCGTGCTCTTGCCGGGCGCGTTCTATTTCATACGCGAGACGAAGAAGCCGCCGCTCGATCTGTTCCGCAAGCACGGAACGAAGCTGGCACTCGCCACGGACTGCAATCCCGGCACGTCGCCGCTGACCTCACTTCTGCTGACCATGAACATGGCAGCGACCCTTTTCGGCATGACCGTCGATGAGTGCCTCGCCGGTGTCACGCGAGAGGCTGCGCGGGCGTTGGGCCTGGCCGATGAGGTTGGCACGCTTCAGGCCGGAAAGCGCGCAGACCTTGCCATATGGGACGTCGAGCGTCCCGCCGAACTAGTCTATCGCATGGGCTTCAATCCGCTCCATGCACGTGTGTGGAGAGGTCAATGACCGACATCGTACTTCATCCCGGCAATGCCAGTCTTTCCGATTGGTGCGCCATCTATCGCGGCGCAAAACCGAAGCTCGATCCGGCCTGCAGGCCGAAGGTCAAGGCCAGCTCTGATGCGGTTGGCCGCATTCTCGCGAGAGGCGAGCCGGTTTACGGCATCAATACGGGATTCGGAAAGCTGGCGAGCGTGCGCATTCCAGCGTCCGACCTGGAGACGCTCCAGCGCAACATTGTGCTTTCGCACGCCGCAGGGACTGGCGAACCGATGCCGGTTTCGGTTGCGCGTCTCATGATGGCGCTGAAAATGGCCAGCCTTGCGCAGGGCGCTTCGGGCGTGAAGCCGGAAACGCTCGACATGCTGGAAGCCATGCTGGCGCATGACATCATACCGGTGGTACCTGCTCAAGGCTCAGTCGGCGCATCCGGTGATCTGGCGCCGCTGTCTCATATGACTGCTGCCATGATCGGTGTCGGTGATTGCATGACGCCGGAAGGCCGCATGGCGGCGCTGGACGCATTTTCCAAGCATGGCATGGTACCGCTGACGCTGGGTGCCAAGGAAGGGTTGGCGCTGCTCAACGGCACGCAGTTTTCCACGGCTTACGCGCTCGCAGCCTTGTTTGAAGCAGAAGTCCTGTTTCAGACGGCGCTGGTCACAGGCGCCTTGTCGACCGATGCCGCGAAAGGCTCGGACGCTCCTTTCAATCCGCGCATCCATCTGTTGCGCAAGCACAAGGGCCAGATCGAGACCGCTGAGGCGCTACGCAGTCTGATGGCCGGCAGCGCCATCCGCGAGTCTCACCGTGTCGGCGATGAGCGCGTACAGGACCCGTATTGCTTGCGCTGTCAGCCGCAGGTCATGGGCGCATGCCTGGACGTATTGCGTAAAGCGGCGAACACGCTGGAGACTGAGGCGAACGGTGTCACCGACAACCCGCTGATCTTTGCTGAGGACGACACGGCGCTTTCGGGTGGCAATTTCCACGCCGAGCCAGTCGCCTTCGCTGCCGACATGATCGCGCTCGCCATTTGCGAGATCGGCTCGCTGGCCGAACGCCGGATCGCCATGCTGGTCGATCCGGCACTCTCCGGCATGCCGGCATTTCTCACGCCGAAACCCGGATTGAATTCGGGTTTCATGATTCCTCAGGTGACGGCCGCCGCGCTTGTTTCGGAGAATAAGCAGAAAGCCTATCCGGCTAGCGTGGATTCGATTCCGACCTCGGCCAATCAGGAAGATCATGTTTCGATGGCCGCGCACGGCGCAAGACGTCTAATCGGCATGATCGAGAACGCAACCGCTGTTGTTGGAATAGAGTTACTCGCGGCGGCACAGGGCTGCGACTTCCACCGTCCGCTGGCGTCGAGCACGCCTCTCGATGCCGTGCGGGCGCTGTTGCGCGCCGAGGTGCCGCATCTCGACGACGACAGGCACTTTCATCCGGATATGGAAAAGGCAAATGTGCTGGTCAGAAGCGGCAAGGTTCTGGCGGCGGCTTCGACCGTCGATCTTCCGTCAGCTTTGGAGGTGGCATGATGTCCTGGCTTACGGTTCGCAAGAATAATGCTCCGCTGATCGTCTCGCTGCCTCATACGGGGACAGACCTCGCGGACATCGAAAGCGCGGTGGTGTCACCGTGGCTGGCGCGACGGGACTGCGACTGGTGGATCGACAAGCTTTATGATTTTGCCGATGAGCTTGGCGCAACGGTCGTCCATACCGCCATTTCTCGAACGGTGATTGATGTGAATCGCGACCCGTCGGGAGCCTCCCTGTATCCCGGTCAGACGACAACCGGCCTTTGTCCCACCGAAACGTTCGACGGGGACCCTCTCTACAAGATGGGGTTTGAGCCCAGCCCGTCGGAAATCGATCGCCGACGCGCCACCTATTTCGAGCCGTATCATGCCGCATTGGAAGGCGAGATGGCGCGGCTTCGCGGACTTCACGAGAAGATCGTGCTCTACGACTGCCATTCGATCCGCTCGGTTCTGCCGCGCCTTTTCGATGGGACGCTTCCCGTCTTCAATCTCGGCACCAATGACGGCCAGAGCACCGATCCCGCGCTGCAGGACATGGTGTCGGCGATCATGTCGGAAAGTGAGCACAGCGCCGTCGTGAATGGCCGCTTCAAGGGCGGCTGGATTACGCGTCATCATGGCAATCCCGGAGCGGGCGTGCATGCGCTTCAGATGGAGCTTTCCAATCGCGGCTATATGCGCGAGCCAGAAGAAGCCGGGCGTCCAGACAACTGGCCCACTCCCTATGACCCGGAATACGCCGCGCCGATGCGCGAGACGCTGAAAACCATTCTCGAAACCTGCATCCGCTGGGCAAAGAGCTGATCGGAGACACTGCATGACCACGCACACACGAATCGATAATGCACGCGTCATTCGCGCTGCAACGGGAACCGAGCTTTCGGCGAAAAGCTGGCTCACCGAAGCGCCCATGCGCATGCTCATGAACAATCTCGACCCTGATGTCGCCGAGAAGCCCGGTGAACTGGTCGTGTATGGGGGCATTGGGCGTGCAGCGCGCAACTGGGATTGCTTCGACAAGATCGTTGCAACACTCAAGACGCTGGAGGCCGACGAGACGCTCCTGGTTCAGTCGGGCAAGCCGGTCGGCGTATTCCGCACCCACAAGGACGCGCCGCGCGTGCTGATCGCCAATTCCAATCTGGTTCCGCGCTGGGCAACCTGGGAACACTTCAATGAGCTCGATCGCAAGGGCCTGATGATGTACGGCCAGATGACGGCTGGCTCCTGGATCTATATCGGCGCACAGGGGATCGTGCAGGGGACCTACGAAACCTTTGTAGAGATGGGACGTCAGCATTTCGGCGGCTCGCTGAAAGGCAAGTGGATACTCACCGGCGGCCTTGGCGGCATGGGCGGCGCTCAGCCGCTTGCCGCAACCATGGCCGGCGCGAGCTGTCTGGCAATCGAATGCCGGCCTTCTTCCATCGAGTTTCGGCTGCGGACAGGCTATCTCGACACGCACACCACGGACCTTGATGAAGCGCTGAAACTGATCAATGAGTCCTGCGAAGCGGGCAAGCCGCTGTCGGTCGGGCTTCTGGGCAATACGGCGGAAATCCTTCCCGAACTCGTCAGGCGCGGCGTGAAGCCGGACGCGGTGACCGATCAGACCTCGGCCCATGATCCCGTCAACGGGTATCTGCCGGCCGGTTGGACGCTCGCAGAATGGGAAGATCGCAAGCAGTCCGATCCGGCTGCCGTGTCAAAGGCAGCCAAGGCGTCAATGGCCGTCCATGTCAGAGCGATGCTGGACTTCCATCACGCAGGAATTCCCACCGTGGACTACGGCAACAACATTCGCCAGATGGCTCTGGAAGAAGGCGTGTTGAACGCGTTCGACTTCCCAGGCTTCGTGCCCGCCTATATCCGCCCGCTCTTCTGTCGGGGAGTTGGCCCGTTCCGCTGGGCAGCCCTCTCCGGCGATCCCGAGGACATCTACAAGACAGACGCCAAGGTCAAGGAACTGATCCCGGATAACGCGCATCTGCACAACTGGCTGGATATGGCACGCGAGCGCATCCACTTTCAGGGGCTGCCGGCACGCATCTGCTGGGTCGGTCTGGGCGATCGCCATCGCCTTGGTCTTGCCTTCAACGAGATGGTCGCGAAGGGCGAGCTCAAGGCACCTGTCGTCATCGGTCGTGACCACCTCGACTCGGGCTCCGTCGCCTCGCCCAATCGCGAGACGGAAGCCATGCAGGACGGCTCCGACGCCGTCTCCGACTGGCCTCTGCTCAATGCATTGTTGAACACGGCCTCCGGCGCGACATGGGTTTCGCTTCATCACGGAGGCGGCGTCGGCATGGGCTTTTCGCAGCACGCCGGCATGGTGATCTGCTGTGATGGCACGGAAGATGCCGCGCGCCGCATTGAGCGCGTCTTGTGGAATGACCCCGCGACAGGGGTCATGCGACATGCCGATGCGGGTTACGAGATTGCGATCGAATGCGCGAAGGAGCACCAGCTCAATCTGCCGGGAATTCTCGGCTAGAGGGGCGCGAGGGCGTATGAACGTTCGTATCCTGCGTGCACAGGACCACCGATCCATGCCGTGGAAAAATGGCGGCGGCGTAACAACTGAAATCGCCGCATTCCCGGAAGGGTCGGACCTCGAGACTTTCGAATGGCGCGTCTCCTTGGCGCGTGTCGAGAATGATGGACCGTTCTCCACGTTTGCGGGCATCGACCGGACTCTGGCGGTGCTGGAAGGGAATGGGATCGCTCTCACGATTGAGGATCGTCAGTCCGTGCTGCTGCGATGCGGCCGCACGCCATTTGCATTTCCGGCGGATGCGCCAACGGAGGGCCGATTGGCGGACGGGCCAATCCTCGATCTCAATGTGATGGCGCGGCGCGGCAAGATCGGTGCAACGGTAGAGCGGGTCGCGCGCACCCATTTCGATATGCGTGCCATTGGCGACTGGACGCTTCTGTTCGTCAATTGCGGGCACGTCGAGGTCAGGCGCCACGAGTTCGAGGCGAAACTTGGTGACAGGGATTGCCTTTTGGCGAGCGGTCCAGGTTCGACGTTTGCCGTTAGTAGTTCCCGAGACGCGGACATCTATGTCATCAGCCTGACCCGAACAAACTGAAATTCCGCGCGACCATTTGGCCGGGATCGTGGGCATGGCGATAGCTTTGTGCGCATGTTAAGCCTCGCGCGAAACCGGGGATGACGTTGAGTGTGAGCGCACGTCCGCAAATTATGAGGCAAAGGCATCTGGGGCTGATCGAGGCGATCATGCTTGCCCTGATGCTCGTTCTGCAGACGCTCGGAAGCGCACATGCCGTGGGAGCGGGCAGCGGCCCGTACCTGCTCGACGCCTTCGGCAATCCCCTGTGTATCACTTCCGACGCTCATGGCGATGATGGACAACCCGTACATCATGGAGCGCTGAAGGATTGTTGTGCACTTGGCTGTCTGAACGTCGCCACATCCATGGGCATGCCACTGGGCGATATCGAAGCGGTTCGCCCCGAAGCGCGGCTTCTGCTAGTTCTAGACCGCCGCTTCTTCCAGCCCTCGCCACCATCAGCTCCGCGTTCGAACGCCAATCCACGGGCTCCTCCTTTCGCAATGTGACCATCGAAGCCGGTGTGTACCGGTAGTAATCACGTCACATTCAGCCGCGCATCTGCGGCATCAGAGGAGTTTTCAAATGGGTCTTTCATTCCGCGCGGCCGCACGCGCTTTCATCGTCGTTTCACTGGTCGCTCTGGGCGGCTCGGCATTCGCACATGGTTTCAAGCTCGGCGCGCTTGAAATCGGACACCCCTATTCGCGCGCTACCGTGCCGGGTGCCAAGGTGGCGGCCGGGTATTTGAGCATCAAGAATACCGGCAGCGAGCCGGACCGACTCATTTCCGTATCGTCGGAGGTCGCAGGCAAGTCCGAAATCCATGAGATGGCCGTCGATGGGAACGGCGTTATGACGATGCGGCCGGTTCGCGGCGGCATCGAGATTGCGCCGGGGGGAGAGGTCGAGCTTGCGCCAAAGGGGCTGCACATCATGTTCATGCAGCTCAACCAGCAGATCAAGGAAGGAGAGAAGTTCAAGGGAACGCTCACCTTCGAAAAGGCTGGCAGCGTCGAAGTTGAGTTCGCCGTCGACAAGATGGGGGATGATCACGGCGGCCACGGAACGCATGGCGGCTAGGCAGCCGTTGACGAGGAAATGTGATTCAGGAACAAGGCATTGGTTGCCGGGCCTGAATCACATTCGCAACGAACTCGTGTTTTACGTCAGGCGGTAGAAACGTGTGGCTGTGCCACCGAAAATGGCGGCACGGTCGCTGTCCGAAAGATAAGCGCAGAGCTTTTCAGCGGCGCTATGCCAGTCGCCATATTCGCCACGCAGGCGGCTGACGGGCCAGTCCGAACCCCACATCACGCGATCAGCTGCGAAGGCATCCAGCACAACCCGTGCATAAGGTTCCAGGTCGGCGACGGTCCAACCCGGCTCGGCTTCTGTGACAATGCCGGACAATTTGCAGAACGCGCCGGTTTCGCCCGCAATGCGCCTCATCCCTTCCGACCAGAAGGCGAGCTCGTCCTTCTCCGTTCCATGATCGCGGATCTGCGGTTTCATGCAATGATCAACGACCACGCGCAGTGTCGGGTAGCGCTTGATTATGGTCAGGAAGTTGGCCAGGTGCCGTGAAAAGCCGAGTGCGTCGAAGGTCAGGTCGAGATCGACCAGTGCCTCATAGGCCCATTGCACATCCGGTCGCAGCATCCAGTCGACATCCGGAATGTCCTGAATCATCGGGCGGACGCCGACAAGTTTCGGGTGCCGGCTCAAACGCTCCAACTGCTTGAGCTGCAAGCGATCCTCGAAATCGATCCAGCCCACCACGGCCGCCACCGAAGGTGTCGCGTCGGCGATGCCGAGCATGTACTCGGTCTCTTCCACAGTGGGAGCCGCCTGCACCAGAACGGTGCGGTCGATTGAAGCTGCGGTCAGGAATGGCGCGAGGTCACCCGGTGTATATTGCCGGCTGAGCGTCGCGTCATCGGGGGGCATCCAGCCATAGTCGCCACGAGCCGGTTGCCAGAAGTGCTGATGTGAATCGACGCGCATGTCTATCACCCTGTCGGCGCATCGTCGCGCATCAACCCGGCCGCTTTCAGGTCGCTCCAAAGCGCTGCGGGAATCGTCACGTCGAGTATGGCGCGATTGGCCTTCACTTCTTCAGGTTTCTGGCCGCCGGGGATCATCGAAACGACATTCGGGTGGAGGAGCGGAAACTGAAGTGCCGCTTCGATCAGACGTACACCGTGCTTCTTGCAGACCGCTTCGATCTGGTTGACGCGATCCATTATGTCGGCGGGCGCTTCGGTGTAGTTGTAATAGGCCCCCGGCCGCGCGCCGGTGGCGAGAATGCCTGAATTGTATGGGCCGCCCAGGATGATACCGATGCCGCGCTTCTCGCAAAGCGGCAGAAAACTGGTCAGCGCCTCCTGTTCCAGCAGCGTGTATCGGCCGGCAAGCAGGAAAAGGTCGAAATCGCCGCGCTCTGCCAGTGTCTGGCAAACTTCCCACTCATTGATGCCGCCGCCGATTGCCTTCACGACCCCCTGGTCGCGCAGGGAAATCAGTGCCGCGTAGCCGGAGTTTGGCTTCATCAGCTCGTCTATTCGCGCATCGGACGCGGCCTTGCTGCCATGCGTGAAGATATCGAGATCATGGGCCAGCAGAATGTCGATACTGTCCACACCAAGACGCTCGAAGGACGCCTCGACCGAGCGCATGACGCCGTCATAGCCGTAGTCGTAGACTTCCATGCGCGAGGGAACATCGAAAAACTTCCCTATGCCGGTCCGCTTGTCCGGGGTGGTCACGCGCAGAACACGCCCGATTTTGGTGGAGAGAACATAGTCGCTGCGTTTCTTGCCACGCAGAAATCGGTTGAGGCGCGTCTCTGACAGACCGAGACCATAGAGCGGCGCCGTATCGTAATACCTGACGCCCGCATCCCATGCAGCGTCCAGCGTCGCAGCCGCGTCTTCATCGGAAACAGCTTTGTAAAGATTGCCGAGAGGGGCCGTGCCGAAACCGAGTTCGGTGAAATCCAGGCCGCCATTGCCAATACGATCAAAATGTCGGGTCTTCAAAAAATCCTCCCAGTGTTCTTATGACAGTAGACGCAGATATTCGACTGGCCCAGCCGAAACCGACGCGTACTGTTGGACTTGATCCGGCCCAATTGCTACGACAGCCCGTCACATTGGGGAAGCTGAAGAGCAGGAAATGACTGAAAAATTCCGTCGCGTTTTTGGAACGGGCAAGCCCGTGATCGCAATGGTGCACTTTGGTGCGCTGCCGGGCTCGCCTCTCTACGATGCCGAGAGAGGGCTGGATGGCATTCTGGAGGGCGTCATTGCGGACATCGATGCTCTGCAAGGCGCCGGTGTCGACGCCATCATGTTCGGCAACGAAAACGACCGGCCATATGAGTTCCGGGTAGACACTGCGTCGACTGCGACGATGGCCTTTGTGATCGGTCAGGTGCGCGAGAAGATCCGGGTACCCTTCGGTGTCAACGTGCTTTGGGATCCGATGTCCACGTTGGCGCTGGCTGCCGGAACAGGCGCATCTTTCGTGCGCGAAATATTCACCGGCACCTACGCGTCCGACATGGGGCCGTGGACGCCGGACGCGGGCAAGGCCATGCGCTATCGCGATCGTCTGAATCGGTCGGACCTTGCCATGCTCTACAATGTCTCGGCCGAATTCGCCCATTCGCTCGACCAGCGCCCGCTGAAGGATCGCGCCCGTTCAGCGGTCTTCTCCAGTATTCCGGATGCAATCCTCGTCTCGGGGCAGATCACTGGCGAGGCGGCGGAAATGGGCGACCTTGAAGCGGTCAAAAAGACCCTTCCCGACACACCGGTTCTGGCCAATACGGGCGTCAAGCACGCCACGATCGGCGACGTTATGCGCATTGCCGACGGCTGCGTTGTCGGCTCGTCGCTCAAGGTCGACGGCAATACCTGGAATGCCGTGGACCCGCAGCGTGCGGCCGAATTCATGCGTCTCGCTCGTATCGCGCGTGGTGAGTGAGCGACATGCGCGCCAGACTGAAGACGCTGCTTGCGGAGATGATGCTCATTCCGGGGCTTTCGGGCTATGAAGGGCGGGTTCGCAAATACCTCAAGGCCGAAATGCAGAAGCTCGGTCTTGCCACAAGCACGGATGGCTTGGGCAATCTGATTGCAACGGCCGAAGGCGACGCGGGCGCTCCCAGCGTCATGTTGTTTACCCATATGGACCAGCTCGGTTTCGTTGTCCGCAAGATCGAGCCGACGGGGCTTATCCGCGTCGAGCGGCTCGGAGGAGTCCCAGAGCGCGCTCTGGCTTCGCAGGCCGTGCTGCTGTGCATCGGAGAGGGCAGGGATGTCCCCGGCCTGATCGCCAATAAAAGCCATCATGCCACGACACCGGACGAGAAATACAAGGTCGTGCCCTATATGGAGGTGTTCGTCGATGCCGGCTTCGCAAGCGCGCAGGAAGCACGCGCTGCGGGCATAGACATAGGCACTCCCGTCGTCTATCGGCCGACCGTCATCGAACTTGCCAATGAGCGGATCGCGGGAACTGCCGTGGACGACCGCGCAGGCTGCGCGGTCATTGTGGAAGCGGCACGTGAGCTTGTCTCCACACCCCAGCGCCCGACCGTGCACTTCGTTTTTTCGGTTCAGGAAGAGTTTAACCTGCGCGGCGCGCTGACGGCGGCTCAGGTCCTCAAGCCGGACATCTGCATCCAACTTGATCTTCTCCTCGCCGCCGACACGCCAGACATGGGCTATCGTGGCGAGGTGACGATGGGGGGCGGTGCGGCCATGAGCATGTATTCCTTCCATGGTCGCGGCACGTTGAATGGTACGATTCCGCATCCTGCGCTGGTGAGCCTTTTCGACCGGACCGCAGCCGAACTCTCCATGCCCCTGCAGCGGAGCGCACATACCGGCGCGCTGACCGATTCAGCCTATGTGCAGCTGGTCGGTGGCGGCGTCGCATCGATCGATCTTGGTTTCCCGATGCGCTACACCCATTCGTCGCTTGAAATGGTCGATCTTGGCGATCTCGAAGCGCTCACAAGACTACTGGTTGCCGGCATCGGGGCAATCGACTCGAATTTCAGTCTGGATCGGGACGACTACATCGGATGACCTATTTCCTCGGTATCGACGTCGGGACGTTTGAATCCAAGGGCACAATCGTTGACGATACAGGATATGTGATCGCCACGGCATCCCGGCCGCACAAGATGCTTGTGCCGCAGCCAGGCTGGGCCGAGCATCGTCCAAAAGAGGATTGGTGGGGAGACTTCTGTTTCATCGCCAACAAGATGCTTGCTGAGAGCCGTATCGATCCAAAAGCCGTCAAGGCTGTGGGATGCAGCGCCATCGGCCCCTGCATGCTCCCTGTGGACGCTGACGGCGAGGCGATGTCGAACGCTGCTCTTTACGGTGTCGACAACCGTGCCGTCGTCGAGATCGATGAACTCAATGCCCAGATTGGTGAGCAGAAAATCCTGGATCGTTGCGGCAATGCGCTGACGACCCAGTCGGTAGGTCCCAAGATACTCTGGCTGAAGAAGAACCGGCCGGAACTCTTCGACAAAGCCGCCAAGATCGTGACGTCCACCACCTATCTCGTGCAGAAGCTGACAGGCGAATGTGTCGTCGATCACTACTCTGCAGCGAACTTCTCGCCGCTCTATGAGATCGACGCCAAGGGCTGGAGCAAGGCACTGGCGCCGGACATCATCGAACTTGACCGATTGCCAAAGGTTTTGTGGACGACGGATGTGGCGGGGCAAGTGACGCAAAAGGCGGCGGCCGAAACGGGTCTGGCTGTCGGAACGCCCGTGATTACGGGCACCATCGACGCCGCCTCCGAAGCGCTAAGTGTTGGCGTCACGCGGGCCGGCGACATGATGGTCATGTATGGCTCGACCATCTTCATCATCATGCTCTCATCGAAACGTATCCAGGACGCGCGTCTGTGGTACGCGCCATGGCTGTTCCCCAACGAACACGCTTCCATGTCGGGGCTCGCTACGAGCGGCACGCTGACCCACTGGTTTCGCGACCAGTTCGCGAAGGATCTGCCCTTCGATAGCGCATTTGCGACGCTGACAGCGGAGGCGCAAGCCTCGCCGCATGGTGCGAATGGCGTCATCATGCTGCCGCATCTTTCAGGGGAGCGCACCCCCATCCATGACTCCCATGCCAAGGGTGTCATTTTCGGATTGAACCTCACCCACACGCGCGGCGATCTCTACCGCGCGGCCGTCGAGGGAATAGCCTTCGGTACCAACCGCATCATCGAGACCTACAATGAGATCGGAGAGCCCCCGAAGACACTTCTGGCGGTCGGCGGAGGCACCAAGAACCCCGTCTGGCTTCAGGCGACGTCCGATATTTCCGGATTGCCCCAGACGGTGCGCGAAAGAACGCTTGGAGCGAGCTATGGCGACGCATTCCTCGCGGCGCTGGCCGTTGGAGCGGTCAAGAAGGCAGATATTGCCGCGTGGAATCCGTCGGCTCGGGAGATCGTCCCGGATGATGCCAGCAGGGCCGTCTACGACCGGCAATACCGTATATTCAAGGAAATCTATTCCGGGACCAAGGATCTGATGGCGGAGCTTTCGTGAGTTCGGCTTTCCGGACTGCGCTTGATGAAATAGGCGCCATCCTGGGGCGCGTCGACGAAAGCCGCGTGGACGAGGTCTGCCGTTTGCTGGCAGATGCAAATTGCGTCGGCCTTCATGGGCTGGGCCGGGAGGGACTGCAAATGCGTGGGCTGGCCATGCGCATGTTTCATCTCGGAATGTCGGTTGGCGTCGTTGGAGACATGACGATGCCGTCGCTTGGCACCGGTGACGTATTTCTCGCATCTTCAGGCCCGGGAGAAACGACGACGATCCTCACACTCGCAAAAGTTGCGAGAGAGGCAGGCGCGCGAGTCGTTGTGATCACCGCCCAGGCAGAGAGTTCCGCTGCTCAATTGGCCGATATGGTGCTTCTGGTGCCGGCGCAGACAATGGCCGACGATCAGGGAGAAGGCCGGACATCCGTGCTTCCGATGGGATCCGCATTCGAAGGGGCGCTGTTCATGCTCTTCGAGATCATGATCCTGAAATTGCAGGCGCTTGTCGGTATTTCGCCCGAGGACATGCGCTCGCGGCATACCAATATGGAATAGGCGCGACGGGGCGCTCTGCCCACTTCGCGGTTCGCGCATCTAGTCGCGTTCGATCCAGCCGGTAGGATCGCTCTCCTGAAGCTGGCACTGATTGCCAGACCGCCATCTCTCTCGGTCGATTTCGATTGCGCGCAGACACGCCTGTACGATCGCCAGATGATCCCATCTGCCTTCCTGATACTCCCTGCGCGTCGTGGGATGAGCAACACTCCCCGCTGCTTCCCGCGCAATCATCAGCTTCTCGCTTATGGGTGCCGGACCTGCCAGATAGTCTCTTGTTGAAGTCATGCGTACGCATTCCTATCCGCAGTCAAGCACAACTTATATTGGTGACTGCAGCAGAAATGTAACTTACAGTTGCAAATGAATCCAGAAGAAACGCGCAGGTCGAGCCATACGGCACCTAGGTGAGTGCTTTTCGCTATTCCAGCGCTTGCGTGTCCGAGTGAACCGGTTGCGGGATCGCTATTTCACTGCGCCCGCGGTCATGCCCTTGATGAGATAGCGTTCAAGCGCAATGCCGAGAATGGCAAGGGGAGCAATCGCGGCAGTCGACAGTGCCGCCATTGACCACCAATTGATGCCTTGGCTGCCGGTCTGGCTCGCGACCATCACCGGAATGGTGTTGGCGTTTGTCGATGTCAGCAGCGCCGCAAAGAAATACTCATTCCAGCACAGCACCATGGAGAGGATGAAGGCCGCAACCATTCCCGGGAGCGCGATCGGCAGGACGATCTGGAAGAATGCGCCCCATATGGAAAGCCCATCCACCAATGCAGCTTCCTCAAGTTCGACCGGGATCGAATTGAACTGGTCCCGCATGATCCAGATGACGATCGGCAGCACGGTCAGCGTGTAGATCAGGATCAGGCCGATGCGCGTGTCGAGCATGGCGACCTCGCGATACAAAACCAGGAACGGCAGAGCGAGAACCACCGGGGGAAGGATCAATTGCGAAAGGAAGAAGAACGAGATGTCCTCGTTCTTGAAGAAACCGAACTTGTAACGGAAGCGCGTCAATCCGTAGGCGGCGAGACTGCCGATTATGATGGCAAGCAGCGAAGCGGAGATCGATGTGATGACGGAATTCATGAAGCGCTTCATGAACTCGTCCCGAACGGTTGAGCCCGTGCCGATCGTATCGGGCGAAAGGCCGAGAGAACGCCAACCCCGCCAGTCCGGTGTGAAATCGACCCACGGAATCAGATGTCCTTGGGTGACGTCCACGGCGACTTTGAACGACGTCGAGATCGTCCAGTAGATTGGAAACAGGCAGATGAATGCCCAGACAAGCAAGGCTCCATAAATGAAGATCCTGCTTGCATAGAACGCGGTCGGCGACTGGATCTCCGATTGTGCGTATTCGGTCTGCTCGCTCATGCCCTGTCGCTCACGTGACGTTGCGCACGAACCTGTTTGCCAGTTTCAGCAACAGGGTCACGAAGATGATGATGAGGATGAGGTAGACCATGGCGAGCATGGTCCCGTAACCGACGTTCGAACGGTCTCTATACTCGCGATAGATGAAGCTGGTGATGGAGTCTGTCGCACCTCCCGGGCCACCCGAGGTGACGGTAATCACGATGTCGGCGAGCTTCAGCTTGAAGATGATACGCAAGATGACAGCCGTGAGCGATACGGGCAGCATCAGCGGGAAAATGACGCCCCAGAATGTCTGCCAGGCATTGGCGCCGTCGACCTTGGCTGCTTCCAGCACGTCGCGTGGCATCGCCTGAAGGCCGGCAAGAAGCATGATCATCATGAAGGGGATGAAGGTCCACGCATCCAGCACCATGATCGATATCTTGGCCGATACCGGGCTCGCGAAGAAGGCGGGTGTGTCCCAGCCCAGCCATCGGAACAGCCGCGCCAGAGGTCCGAAACGGTACTCCATCAGGGACTTGCCGATCATCCACGATACGGCGACGGGCGACAGCATCAGCGGCAGCAGAAACACCACGCGGAAAAATTTGCGCGCTCTGATCTGCGCATTGAGCAGCAATGCCAGACCGAAAGCGATGACATATTCCACGGAAATTGCCGCGACATAGATCAGCATGTTGATAAGCGCATTGCGATAATACGCGTCGCCCAGCATCTGCCAGAAATTGTCGAGCCCATTGAATGTTCGACCGCTGAATGATGAAAGATTCCAGTCGGTCATGGCGATGTAGAAGCCGAACAGCGTCGGGAAGACCACCATCGCAATTGTGAATAGCACCGCGGGCAGAAGAAACAGCGCCTTGTAGCCGTCTTCGCCGCGCGTCATGACCTGACCCGCGCCGAGCGCTATGCCCCAAAGCACGTAGAAATAAATGAGGGGCTGCCAGGTGTCGAAGCCGAAGCTCGTCAGTTCAGCCTTGTAGAGGCCCTGGCCCACAAAGACCGCCAGCAAAACAAGTGATGCCAGCCACACAAGCCCGCGACCGAGCCGCTTTCGGCTCTCGGGGATGAGATCCGTGGGCAGCATCGCTGCTTCGGCTGATGTTGTGAGAGCTTGGTCGGCCAAGTGGTGGGCTCTGTAGGATTTTCGGTTGGGTCGAAAATCGCGACACCCGGCGATTATCGCCGGGTGTCGATTGGCGTCGGGCTACATGCCCAGAGAAGCCTTGTAGAGCTTGATCTGATTCTCGCGGCCGATCTGGTCCGTGATCTTCTCCCAGGCTGCTGCGATATTGTCCGCTCCTTCCTGGGCACTCATCTGGCCTGCGAAGATCTTTGCGAGTTCATCTTCGGCGACCGAATAGTACTGGAAGATGCCCGGGATACGAGGCTCGACGGCGGCGTTGGGGTGGTTGTAGGAATCCTTCTCAGAATTCAGATAGGACGTGATGAACGCCTCGTCATATCCCGCTGCCACCCACTCAGGAATGTTGAAGTGCGAGTTGCGATAAGGCTGGAATCCTGACGGATACATCGCCGTCCAGATGGAAAGATCCTTTCCGCCGAGATGCGCCGCCGCCGACCATGCAGCCTTCTTCTTCTTCTCGTCACTGTCGACGCGGGCCATGACATAGACGCCCCAGCCGAGATAGGCGCAATTGGGCGCGTAGTTCGGGCCCGATGCCAATGTTTCCCACGCTCCGGTCTTGGAATTGTAGACGTCATCGGAGCCGGGCAGGATGGAGAAGCCGGTCACGTCGCCAACGACCGACGAATCGTTCGTCTTGACGTTGGAACCGACGTCTCCCCACCACACGACCATCGAGCCCGTTCCTGCGAGAAACTGCTGGAAAGCGGTGGTGTTGGGATCCGCATTGAGCTGGTCGGCCGGTTCGGAGGGCAAAGCGTCGATCACGTCCTGGATCGCACGGACCCAAGCCGGATTGTTGATGCGCGGCTTCATCGTGTCGGCATCGAACAACCAGGCCTTGTCGTCCGGATGCTTCGCGTAAGCCGACGCGCGGCTGCCCAGGAAGTAGAACCCGAAACCGCCCCATGCTTTCGGAGCGTCGAGGTAGCCGAACGCGTCCTGGCCGGCAACCTGCTTGCCTTTCAGGAACTTGGTCGTCGCCTGCACCTGTTGCCAGGTGGTCGGTACGCCCCATGTCTCCAGTCCGGCCTTGTCGTCATGTGACTTCCAGGCTTCGGCCAGATCCGCGTCGGAGAAGACATCCGTGCGATAATTGAAGTTGTGTGCATCGCCATCGACGGTGACGCGATAGGTCTTGCCATCCCAGGTGCCGACAGGCGGCTGCAGGTAGCCCACGACATCGTCCATGTCGATCTGGGTCTTCACCCAATCCGGCATCTCGGAGGTCAGACCCTTGCCGCAGACATCGCCTTCGAATGGCGCGCCCATCTCGATGAGGTCGAAATCCACGGTGCCGGTCGCGATCGACTGCTGCAGGCGGGCGTTGTAGTCGGCCTGAGCCAGGTCGATCCAGTTGATCTTGGCGCCGGTATAGGCCTCCCAGGGCTTCAGAAAGCCGCGGAACAGCACGTTGTGCAGGTTCTGGTTGTTGAGACCCATGAAGGTCAGTTCAACGCCAGCGAATTCGCCTTCGGCAACATTGGCCTTGGTGGCGCCGAGGCAGAGTTCACCGACCTTCTGGAAATCGGCGTCTGTTGGCTGGCCCATGCCGACGCCCGGGATCTTGAGGATCTGCATGCGCAGATCGTCCTGCGCCGAGGCAGCGCCAGTGAGTGCGCCCAGCCCGGCACCTGACGCCGCGCTGAGTGCGGCAAGGCTTGCCGCGCCTCTTAGCACGTCTCGCCGTGTCGCGCCGGCGCGAACGAGTTGATTGTAAAGCCCGACTTTCATGCTCCATACCTCCCAGTGAGATGCAACGAAGTGGCAGAAATGTTGATAGATTGAACCGATCGAGCCGAGAACCGATGTTTTCGAGTTAGGCTTTTGAGGAGCCTCCTCGCTCCAATTGTCCCGGGTACCCGTCGATATCCAAGGGAACACTAAGCGGCTCGACCGCCAGGTGTCAACGACACGCAATCGTTTGCCTCAATCATATCGGGCTGGACTTGGCATCGGCGCTTGGTTAGCTTCTGGCCTGAACCTGGGGAGGTCTTTCAACCAAATGGCTCAAGTTGCGATCCGGGAGGTCTTCAAGGAATTCGGGACCGTCAAGGTTCTCCACGGCGTCAATGTCGACATAGAGGACGGCCAGTTCGTTGTGTTGGTCGGGCCATCTGGCTGCGGCAAGTCAACCTTGCTGCGAATGGTTGCGGGTCTCGAACAAGTGACCGGAGGCGTGATCCAGATCGGCGACCGCACCGTCAACCATCTGCCCCCGGCCAAGCGCGATATCGCAATGGTCTTCCAGAACTACGCGCTCTACCCGCACAAGACTGTGCGCGACAACATGGCCTTCGCCCTCAAGTTGAGGAAGACGGACCCGAAACTCGTCGCCGAGCGTGTCGACAGGGCCGCCGATATCCTCGATCTCAAACCTTATCTGGATCGGTATCCGCGTCAGCTTTCAGGCGGGCAGCGCCAGCGTGTGGCCATGGGGCGCGCCATCGTGCGCGATCCACAGGTGTTTCTGTTCGATGAGCCGCTGTCCAATCTTGACGCCAAGCTGCGCGTCCAGATGCGCACTGAAATCAAGGAACTGCATCAGCGGCTCAAGACGACAACCATCTACGTCACGCATGATCAGGTCGAGGCGATGACGATGGCTGACAAGATCGTTGTCATGCAGGGCGGACGCATCGAACAGATTGGTGCGCCCCTCGAACTCTTCGATCGACCGGCGAACATCTTTGTCGCGGGCTTCATCGGATCGCCTTCCATGAACATGCTCAAGGGTGTTGTGAAACAGGGCAGGGTGGAAGTTGGCGGTCGCGTGCTGCCCCATCCGGAGGACGCGCGTGTGGCCGAAGGTCAGCAGGTGATCTACGGAATTCGGCCCGAACACCTGGACATCGCTTCCGACGGAATTCCTGCGACGATCTCGGTAATCGAGCCTACAGGCTCGGAGACCATGGTGTTTCTG
This sequence comes from Rhizobiaceae bacterium, assembly GCA_023953905.1. GTDB lineage: Bacteria > Pseudomonadota > Alphaproteobacteria > Rhizobiales > Rhizobiaceae > Arvimicrobium. Next base: position 34,042 of record JAMLJA010000011.1, read on the forward strand.
CGTTTCGGCGAACAGGAAGTCACCGCTCTGTTCCGCGAGCGCCACGATTTCCGGCCAGGAGATGTCCTTGATCTCAAGCCGCGCGCCGATGCCGTCCATCTGTTCGATGCGGCAACGGGACAGCGTCTTTAGCCTTTCAAGACGGCAAGCAATATTCGGGAGGAAGATTTGCTCAAGGGAATTCACCCACTGCTGAACGCCGACGTGCTCCACGCCTTACGCGCGATGGGGCACGGCGACGACCTGATCATCTGCGACACGAACTTTCCAGCCGATTCCGTGGCCAGGCAAACCCGCCTCGGCTCTTTATTGCGGATCGACAACACCACGGCCGCCGAAGTGGCTGAAGCTGTGCTCTCCGTCTATCCGCTGGACACCTTCGTGGATGACGCGGCGGCCCGCATGGAAGTTGTGGGAAACCCCAACGAGGTGCTGCCGGTTCAGCTCGAGGTCCAGAAAGTCGTCGATGCGGCCGAAGGTAAATCCTGGCCGATGATCGGCGTCGAGAGATACGCATTCTACGAGAGGGCGAAGCAGGCCTATGCCGTTATCCAGACCGGCGAGCGCCGGTTTTATGGATGTTTTGCCTTTCGCAAGGGCGTGATTCCTCCGGATTCGGAGTAGGCACATGGCAACTGCAAAGCCTGTTGTCGTCCTCGGCGTGTTCGTCGCCGATACCGCATATCGCGCCCCGCGCGCGCCGCGCATGGGCGAGACCGTCATGGGCTCATCCTTCAAGCTTGGGCCGGGCGGAAAGGGCTCCAACCAGGCTGTGGCCGCAGGTCGACTCGGCGCCGATGTCACGTTCATAACAAGGTTGGGCCGCGATCCGTTCGCTGACATGGCGCTGGCCACGTGGCAGGATGCCGGCGTCAAGCCCGCGGTCATCGAAACGCCGGAAAGCTATACGGGAGCGGCCTATATTTTTGTGGAGGAAACGACGGGCAACAATGCGATCATCGTTTGCCCGGGGGCCGCAACGCTGATCTCTCCCGCCGACATCGACAGCCACGCCCGGCTCATCAGGGATGCCGGCGTGTTTGTAACGCAGCTCGAACAGCCCATTGAAGCCGCGATGCGCGCGCTTGCCATCGCCCACGAGGCGGGCGTGACAACTATCCTCAACCCCGCGCCGGCCGCGACCCTGCCCGAAGGCATCTTCGCTCTGTGCGACTACGTCACGCCCAATGAGACCGAGGCCGAGGAACTGACCGGAGTGAAGGTGGACGACCTTGAGGGCGCCAAGAGTGCCGCCGAGGTTCTCCTCCGCAAGGGCGCCAGGGCAGCGGTCATCACGCTCGGCGAAAAGGGCGCGCTGCTGCATTCCGCGGATATTTCGGAGCTGGTTCCAGCAGTCAACGCAGGTGCTGTGGTCGAGACGACGGGAGCAGGGGACGCCTTCAATGGCGGGTTCGCTTTCGCCTTGGCGCGCGGTGATTCGCCGCTCGACGCGGTGCGCTTTGCCTGTGCGGTCGCCGGCATTTCGGTCACGCGCGCGGGAACCGCTCCATCTATGCCGACGCTGAACGAAGTTCAGGCCCTCGTCCGCTAGGGGACGAGTGCCTTATTGCCCGAGAGTGCCATGCCCGAAACCGCAAAGCCGCTCGTCATAAGTTGCCCAGAGCCACGAACGCTGGACCTGATCTTATCGCCCGAGCAACTCGCCTTGCTCAGAGACAAGTATCGCATTGTTGAAACGACCGACGCCGCTTTCGCGTCCTTGCCGCAAGATGTGCTCTCGGAAGCCCGCTACATCGTCGGACAGCCGCCGGTTTCGCCCGAAACGCTGGCAGGAATGACCTCGCTCCGCTGCGTGGCGAATGTCGAGACGAATCTTCTCAACAACATGCCCTATGACACGCTGTTCGAGCGTGGCATTCATGTCATCACGCCCGGCGCCGTCTTTGCAGAACCGGTCGCGGAACTTGGCCTGGCCATGGCGCTGAATCTTGCCCGCGACATTGTCGATGCCGATCTCGCTTTCCGCCGTGGGGAGGAGCTTTGGGGCGGCGATGGAAACCAAAGCGCGCGGCTGCTCAGCGGTGCCGATGTCGGGATCATCGGGTTTGGTGATCTGGGGAGGGCGCTGAATCGTCTTCTGAGCGGCTTCCGCACGAAGACGAAAGTCTACGACCCCTGGCTGCCGCCTTCCATATTGCGCGACCATGGCGTTGAGCCCGCATCGCTGGACGCTGTGCTTTCAGACAGCGACTATGTGTTCGTGATGGCGTCGGTCACAAGCGACAATCAGGGTTTCCTCGGTGCGGACGCGTTTGCGAAGATGCGCAAGGGGGCAGCCTTCATCCTGCTCAGCAGGGCCGGCATCGTGGATTTCGATGCTCTCATGGATGCCGTGCGCTCCGGTCATATCCTGGCGGCCAGCGATGTGTTCCCGGACGAACCTTTGGCGAAGGATCACCCTGTCCGCACAATTCCCGGATTCCTGCGCTCCGCCCACCGGGCGGGTGCGCTTGATATCGCCTTCAAACGAATGGGCGACATGGTGCTGGAAGATCTTGACCTGATGGATCGCGGATTGCCGCCGATGCGCTGCAAACGCGCCGAGCGCGAGACGGTGGCGCGCATGCGATCAAAGCCCGTCAGCCGCAACTGACGTCGTCCAGCTTGAGCTGACGTCGCTCCGTCGTACCCGCAATCCGGCCAACGGCGGAGAAACCGTCTACTCGACCGTTATCGTATATTCATGGCGCTCGGTCTTGCCATCGTCGGTACTGACTTCGACGACAGCGGTATCGCTGCCCACGAAGCCGGGCTTTGGCTGATAGAATATTGCCGCCACGCTTGGCTCGAGATTCTGACATTTCTGGACGGTGCCACGCTTCAGCTTGGCCGGGCGGGCAACCACGGTTCCATTCACCGCAGGCTTGGCGAGCTTGACGGAAACCTTGCCGTTCTCGCATTCAGGCGTGACACGCCCGAAAACGCCGATCTGCTTGGCCTGTCCGGCAGTCACCGTCACTGACTTTTCGACATCCTTCGTCTGTGCGAAGGCAACGGCATGGCTCAGGCCGAATGCCAAAACCACTGATGTCACACGTAGACCAAATTGTGCCACGAGCATGCTCCTGTGTCTGCTGATTGAGACGCGAGCCTGTAAGGGTAAAGTGGCTATTTGACGGCCCGGCCGTCGAATGACGTGGTTCGCGGCGTGTACAAGACCGCGATATCAGCTAGATCGGCTTTTAGAGACGAAGGCCGCCTGAACCTGTTCCCAGCGGCCGAATTCCTTGCCGCAGACGCCGCACTTCACCATGAATTCAAGATCAGACTGGTCAATGGGCGTCTCGACGCTCTGATTCCCGCATTTTGGGCATTTCAGCATCAAGGGACGTACTTCAGACATTGTAGTTGCCTTTCCTCGTTTGAACGAAGGGAAGGCCGTTCAATCCTGCGAATCGGTCTGCATCTTCCCTGCGGATTCACTGGACATCGAATCCCCGAACAATATGTCATAGGAGACCGGATCGTAGAAGCGCATCAGTCCGCGCACAAAATCGCGAGGCTCGACACCCAGCGTTTTCGCCCACAAAACATATTTGTCCGGGGGCACACGGCCACGACCGTTCTCGATCTGGGAAATGAAGGTATAGTAGTCAGCCGCGACGATCGCTGCGAAGGAACGCTGGGTATGCCCCGCATTCTCGCGCAGTTCCTTAAGCCAAAGGCCGCCTTCGCGCCTCAACTGCTGAACCGACTGATCATCCCTGCGTTGTGCATTCCCGGCCAGCATGTCGTTGAACTCCCCAAACCCAGTCCGCCAAACACTCAATTTCATTAACGTAGTCAGCCCGACATTTTTTGTAAAGTAGAATTGACACTAGCCAGATTCATAGTTTAGATCGCCATCACCGGACGGGGACAGCCAGGTCCGGCCTACCCGATTTCTTTCGAGGAGATATCCATGGACGATCTAGCCGCCTTGGTTGCGGAAAACGAAGATGCAGCAGCAGCGATTGCTTCTGCCTATGAGATCCTGCTCGGCGGCGTTCCGAACGTTGCCGGCTTCACCTTCCTGATCGAGAATGCGCTCGCCACGAACTACGGTTCGAACGATGCCAGCATCGAGTTCAACCAGGAAAACGTCTTCATCAACGTGTTCAACGCGCTGGTTCAGGGCAACACGGATGCGGCTGCTGCCTTCTCGGCGATCACGGCTGGTTCGGCCACGCTGATCGACAAGGTCACCGCGATCTACGAGACGCTGTTCCCGGTTGGCGTTCAGTCGGCTGAAGGTCTTGCCTATGTGACCCGTCCGGAAGCCCTGGCGTTCTACGCTGCGGTTGCTGCCGAGCGCGGCGTTGCCGGTCCTGACGGCGCGGCCATCGTTGCCCTGGCTTCGATGATGAACGTTGCCTACGAGAACGACACCCCCGGCATTGGCGATGCGACCAACGACCTGATCGCCGCTATCCTCGACGGTTCGGCCGAGCTTCCGCTCACCGGCAACGAGTTCACCCCGATCGAGGTTGCCGACGGCACCAATTTCGACGGTGACGACGACATCGGTATCTCCATCACCCTGACCGACCGCATCGATGCCCCCGGCATCGACGAGTCGCAGCCCGGCTCGGGCCGTGACACCACCGGCACCGACGGCAATGACGTCTACACGGCTTCGGCTCTGACGCTGAACCCGGGCGACATCATCGACGGCAAGGGCGGCGAAGACACGCTGATCCTGAACCTCGTCGACCAGGGTCTGACGATCCTCGACTTCGGTGTCCAGCCTTGGGTTCCGGGTTTCGGCCTGGTCGTCAACCTGCCTCTGTTCGAGGTCGAGTCGATGAACCTCGAGAACATTGTCGTGCAGCTTGAAGGCGGCAACGACATTCTCGACAACGTCATCAACCCGCCTCTGAACCCGTTCGTTCCGATCCTGGCCGGCGCCGAGATCGACCTGTCGCGTTCTTCCGACATCACCGACCTTTCGCTGCAGCGTTCGGCCGGCATCGTGAAGTTCTCCGACATCCAGAACAATGTTGACATCAACATCATGGATTCGGTCGGTTGGTTCACCTACGTGTTCGACAACGGTGCGGTTGGCGCCGATGCGACGCTGATGATGAACGTTGAGGACGTCTTCGCGATCATCGAAGTCGAGGCCAATGGCGGCGACAGCTTCTCCGACCTGGTGCTGAACACGACGGGTGGCAACATCCTCATGATCGGCGACAACTGGGACGTTGGCAGCCTTCCGCTGGAAAGCCTCACGGTTACCGGCACGGGCACCAACATCCTGATCTCGGGCTTCGTTGATCCGGACCTGAACGAGCTGGTCAACAACGGCGTGTTCGTGACCAACGAGTTCACGAACCTGACCAACATCGACCTGTCGGGCAACTCCGGTGGCACGGCGATCGAGCTGCTGTTCAACATGGAAGACCTCACCTACGTTGGTGGTTCGGGCAACGACATCGCCCTGTTCGGCTCGGATGCCGGCGGCGGTTATGTCAATGACGACGACTCCTTCGACGGTGGCGCCGGCTACGACATCCTCGGCTTCGGCGGTGACGATCTCGTCGGTCTGTCGGGAGATACCGTCCAGAACTTCGAGCTCTTCGCTCTGTTCAACGACGCATCCGGCGACGACTTCAAGTTCGAGAACAGCAACTTCAACGTCGACATCGGCCTGTTCGCAGACTGGAACGCCACGCTGACGCTCGAAGACTTCGACGACAACACGCTGTATGTCTGGACTGACCAGAACGTCGGCACTGTCATCGCGTTTGACGACACGGACGTGGCCAACATCTCGGTGCAGATCCCTGTAGAGCTGATGCCATATGTCGACCTCGGCCTCGACGCCCTGGACGAGCTTGGTCTCGACGCCTTCATTCCGTTGATCACCGGTGCGTCCGGCGGTGTTTACATCGACGACGTCAATCTGTCGGAAGTCACGACGGCCAACTTCGAAACCGGCGGTGAATTGCTGGCGACTGAGACCTATCTTGAAGTCGGCAACATCACGCTCGATGGCACGACCGGAACCATCGCTGCCATGGGTAGCGGTGACTTCCAGATCGACGCGATCACGCTGACCAACGCCGGCGACGACGACGGCCTGGTCTTCGATCTGCTCGAACTGACCCGCGGTTTCGACAATGGTGGCGCCGGCAACGACGTTCTCATCGGCGCGCAGACCTATCTGATCGGCGCTCTCGGTGAAACCGATACGGGCGACCTGATCAACTCGTACGACTTCGATGGCGATGCCACCGACGACGACAGCTCGGTCATCAACTTCGGTGTTGATGCTGCCTACGACCCGGATGCGAACGCTGCCACGAGCGAGGGTGATGGTTCGCAGGACTTCGCGATCTTCACGGCCGACTTCGGCAATGTGGCGATCGAGAACTTCACCGCCTGGAACGTTGCAGGTGTTGCAGTTGGCGAGCAGGACATCCTCGACTTCACCGCTCTGGGTGTCGACGAGCTGACCGATCTCTCCTTCACCGACGTTGCAGACGGTGTGGTCATCACGTCCGGCCTGTTCGACGGTTCGGTTCTGCTGGTCGGCCTCTCGGCTGTCGATCTGTCGAACGAGAACTTCGACTTCGTCGCCTAATTCAGGTAACGACATCTCATTCGGAAAGGGCGCTTCGGCGCCCTTTCTTTTTGCGCTCAGGTTCCGAGCCTGTAAGACGCTCTTGGCTGGAAATCGGACCTTCAGGCGAAGGCATGGGTCGCCGCGATCTGGCGAATCTGTTTTGCCTCTGCCGTGCTCAGCTTCGCGTTGTGCAGAATGAACTGCAAGGTGCAGATTCCAAGGCGGCGGGTCGCATGGAGCCTGTCCGCAGCAGCGACGGTCTTCGTTGCGAGCATTTGGCTTGACGGTGATAATTCGGATAGCTGAGGGGCGCGCGTCTCAAGCTCCCCGCAAACATTGATGGGAGAATGTTCAGCCGCTGGCGGTCACGATGTGGGCCGTCATGCGGCCTGAAACCTCGCCCGCGCCAAACTTTTCCTCGATCGCTTTGCTCGCGCGGTCGACGAGTTCGTCAAACAAGGCTGGGTCACGCGCATCGACTTCGCCACGCAACGGCGTCCCGCCACACAGCGCAAGGGCAGGCAGTCTGGGCGACGGGGCGGTGCTGGTCTTCTCAATCGTGTCGATCGTTATGTCGGTGAAGCCCGCCTTCGCCACATCGCCCCTGATCTTATCGAGATCGAAATACCCATGCGGCGTTCGCGCAAAGAATTGCGGCGGATTGTCAGGAAACACCGCGGCGGCGGCATCGTTTATGACCGCCGCAAAGTCGTTGGTGGCAAGTGAATCCCAAGTGCTGAAAATCAAGGCTCCGCCTGGCCGGAGGACACGCCGGGCCTCTGCAAACCCGGCGGTGCGATCTGGAAAGAACATCGCTCCGAACTGGCACAGAACGACATCAAAGCTCGCATCGGCAAATGGCAGCGAAAGCGCATCGGCACGCTGCCACTCGACACGGTCCTGATTGGCAAATCGTGACTGTGCGTGAGCAATCATTGCGTCGCTGATATCGGTCGCGACATAGCGGACATCTGGAGAAACGCGCGCGGACAAAACGCGCGTCACCACACCCGTTCCGGCCGCCGTTTCGAGGATGCTGGAGGGTTTACGGGCCAGAACGCGCTGAGACATATCCTCAGCGTAGGCCTCGAAAAGCATGGGCACCATGTAGCGATCATACGCCTCCGGAACAGATCCAGAGAACAGTTCAGCCGCTTGCGCCATGGCGAACACCCCGAGGTGCGAGCAATTGCAACCCTCAGGGAATTCATATCACACGTGCCGTGGTTCGGTTAACAATTCAGAATGATGCTGACCGAGGGGCACTGAAGTCCAGCATCCTCATCCGATTCACCGCTCAAATTGCAAACAGATCCACACCATAGGGGATTTCGCTGCCATTGTTGTAGGCCACGACGAAATCGTCGACCGCATCTGCATAGACGCCGACATCCGCCTTCATGGCCTCGTTCATGACCGAGCCGATCATGACGATCTTGACCGCATCATCCATGGCTACACCTCCGGGAATGACACGTTCTTGAGCAACCTGCGCGTAGAAATCGAAGGCATTGACGAGGAAGTCCAGCGCGGCGTCGACATTGATGCCCAGAGAAACCGCAAGCTCAATGCCGATGATGTCGTCATAGACCTCCCTCACCGCGTCCTGAAAACTCAAGGTGCCGTAAGTATTCTCGTAATAGTCGGCACCTGCGCCCTGAGTGCCGAGATTGTTTGAAAAATTGATGTAGCGGTTCTCCTGATTGAAGTCCGCATAGTAGGGGTCATTCAGGTCGTTGGGATTGTCGCGGGAATCGATGAGGTACTCGAAACCATTTTCCTCCGGGATGCTGCCCGTGAAGAATTGATAGGTTGATGCAACGAGCTCAAGGTCTGCTTCCACAAAGGGAATGGCGCCCGGCGCAATTCCATAAATCGCCTGCGCGGCCGAGACGTCACCTGCTGAAAGCGTGCCGACAGAGACAACGGGGTACATGATCGAGTTCGGATCCGAACTATGTTCCAGTCCGATGACGTGACCAATCTCGTGGACGGCCACCCGGTAGAAGAGATCCGCTTCGGACTTGCTCTCTGGAAACCAGCTCTCTTCTATGTCGAAGCAGACTTCCGCACTCAGTTCAAAAAAGCCAGGTCCTGTCGTCTGGCCGATTGCGGCCTCACCACGCACATTTCCGGGGCCGTCCAGAGTGTCCCAACCGAGACGAATATCGCTTTGCGCACTGTCGGGAACTTCGACGAACTCGATGTCAGCTATCTTCGACCATGTGTCGAACGCAGCGCGGACGGCAGCCTGATATGCTGCAAGGCTGATCTGCGCGTCGAAGGAATAGAAGGCGCCGGGCCCGAGCGCAAAGCTCCAGGTGACTACGCCTCCCGTCGTACCATTGATCTGGCTGGTTCCCCACTTCACTTGGCTGTTCCCTTCGCTGATCACAGCCAAATGTAGTGAGAAGTCGTTTCGCTCACGTTAAGTAGCGGGTCCCTGGTTGTCGAAACCCATCATTCCATGACCGAACAGGAAAACTGGGACCACGTCGTCGTCGGTTGAGCCTCTACCGGCGGGGAAATCGATGCCACCTGATCGTCAGCGGCCAGGCTTGCGAACAACGACCCGAGTTCCGTCAGACTTCCATCGTGGTTGGCCAGTTCCGTATTGATGTGCCAGCCGTCACCCCCGTCATAGAAACCGAACCAGGCCTGACGCTCGACGAAGGAGAGATCGTCCATCATCTGGATCGCTTCATTGGCGAATACGGACAGCTGCTCGACACTGAACTTGTCCTGATCCATCCAATCCACCAGAGCCCATTCCGTAACCCAGATGGGCTTGTTGTACTGGGCGTGAACGGCCTCGAGGAAGCTCTTGAAAGCGTCTACGTCGGGATTATCGGAATAATAGTGTACCGCGATAAAATCCACGCGGTAGCCCTTGGCCGAGGCCTGATCCATGAACTGACCCAGCCACGAGTTTGGCCCGAGCGTCTCGGCGGTGGTCGTGCCTGGCGAACCGAGTATCTTTCCCGTGCTCATGAGGAGCGGCCAGAGGTCGATCGCCTGCTGGACCGTCAGATTTGCCTGATTAGTGTGGTCGGGTTCATTGAAGCCGAGCAGATATTTCGACGAGGATGCCGCAATCTTTTCCATTGTGGCCGCAGTAGCGTCTGCCGCGCCCCAGATCATCGGGACGAATTCGGCATTGCTGGCGCCACTCATGTTGGCGGCCTTCCACAATGGTTCGGGCATCCAATTGTAGTACCAGCCAAAATCGATCTCAGCGAGATGATGAATGGCTGACCCCTTGGCGTCGATGTCCCAGGTGCCAACACCGATTTTCGATGTATTCTCGATGACCGACGGAATTGCGGCATCAACGACCTTGACCTCTGCAAGGTTGCTGCCGCGCACATTGTCGATGCCGAATGACTCGTCGCGCAGTTCCTGATCGAGCGTGGACGAGAAGCCAATCTTGATCTGGTCGCTCGGCTTGGAGATCGTCAGTTCGATGTGGAACTTCTGATCCTTGTACCAGCGGCCACCGCTGAAGCCCAGGTCACTCCCGCCATTGGTCGTTGGCACGACTTTCCATGAGATGCCGTCTACGGATCCGGAGGACTTGCCGTCATTCTTTCCGGAGAACAGCGTTTTGGAGAAAAGCAGCTTGTCGTTGATGAAGACTTTGAATGCCTCGCCGTCCCAGCTGTCAATTTCATACAGATCGAAACTGAGGGTCACCGCACGGGACGTGTCCTCGACCTGATAGACCTTTTCCGTCTGCTGCCAAGCACCGAAACGGCCTAAAAACGTCGAGAAGTTCTTGCCACCATATGTTGTGCCGGAGTTGCTCCAGCCAACCGCACCGTTCTCGAAATCCTCGTATATTGCCATCTTCCACTCCGCCGCTGGGGACGAGAGGGATCGCCGGCAATCAACGCCAGCAGTTCCGCCCCTTGGTGACGGAAGGTGTCAGGCACGTACGGAGATCGGCATAAGAATATCGTTCGAATTTTATCGAGCCCGCGGTTTTGACGTTCGCGGCGGCGGGATCATGGACAAACTGGTTAATTTAGCGTAACGCGCTGATTGTGCCTTGAGGTCCTTTATCTGCGCCCGTCCGCATCTGGAGCGAAACGCCATCACCTTCGTCAGCAGCACCAACGAACCTTGTGGAAACGCCCACCGCTCCGCCGTCTGGATTCGCTCCGCTTTGGCGGTGCTGGTCATGATTCCCGTGTCAGGATGTTTCTTCGACCGGTTCCAGTCGCACAGCTCCGCGAACAAGCCGGTTGTGACCACTCAATCGTCGCACCAGAGATCCACCGCCCGGCGTTACGCATATGTGTGCAGCCCAAGCGGCTATGGACGCAAGACAAGCTGCTGGCAAAGGAACCACTGAAGTCGACCCGCCGGTCAGGGACCGGCATCAAATAAGATCCACCCTAAAGGGTCTGTCGAATAGCGGACAAACCGTCCGTATCGCCGGAATTTAAGCCGCGTTATTGCTTGGTGTGCGAGGTGTCGCCGGTAGCATCGTTGTTAATCAGACTTTCCAGTGTCGCCCCGAGTTGGTGCATGTCCTCCTCCATCGCGTTCGACAGCTTCTTGCCTGCCATTCGCCTAATCTTGGTGAGAATGGCATACATCTGCACGAGTGCGACCTTGGTCAGGTCCGCGGGCAATTCAACAGCATCATCCGGTTCTGTCTGATCAGTCATCTGTGCAACTGCTTCTATCTCGTTCAGGGTTGCAATCGGCTGAACTCTCGATGCGTTGCGTGACACGTCATCGCCCCATTCACCCTCATGAGCCAACCCATCGCATTCATGGTTGCAAACTATGCAGTTCCCGTATCGGCGGGGAGCGCAAGTTCCCGGATCCCCACCGGTAAAGAACTTGTGCCACTAGCTGCAATAATTGGCGCTTAACTACTCGCTAACCACGACTTTGTGCAAATGTTACGCGACCTAGAGTCGATGTAATTTTCGACTATGGTTAAATTGCCACAACTCTGAGATGCGAATGCATGATCCTGGAGCCGCTTCTTCCAGTCTTAGGAAAACGTTCCATTACCTGCATTCATCCGACCTGGGATTCGATGACCCTTTCGAGGATTCTGATTGGCAAAGCTGGGATCGAGCCTGTCGCCATTTGGACGCGCTGCGCCATGTTGGGGCATGTCGACTGAAATTTCCGAATCCACGTGAAGGATAATGGCTCGGCGGTGGTTTTGAGCCGCATCGTCAAGGGTCGACAATGTTTACCCCACCGTCCCACGGAAGCCGGATAAGCACACTCGTTTACCACAAATGTTATTGATGCACTAATTTAGCACAAATATGACATGCTATGATGGTGAACGACGCGTCAGGGGACGGGGATTAATGGCGGGGGAGACTTCATCTGGCGAACAGCGGCCAGCTAGCTGGCCAGACAGCGATGTTCTAGCTCCTTTGCCCCGTCACGCGACTTCAGTTGAGCGGCGCGAAAGCACAGTCGATCAACTTCAAGACGATCCTTCAAAACCCGAATTTCGTGTCGTCTCTCAAGGGAGCACAAAGCGGGGAATTCGTCTCGAGCACGCGTTCTGGCAAGCCTCCAAGAAGATCGCGCATGATCGCGGTATGTCGATAGCAGGGTTCTTCGACAGCGTTTCTGACAACGACGCGAATGCCACCAACCTCGCTTCGGCAATCCGCGTCGCATGTGTCACTTGGCTGGCATCACGAGTGGCTGAGTTGGAGGCTGTCACGTCGATCACCTCGATCACCTCGGTACTGGCCGCAATTCCCGCTCCCGCGATCGTCATAGGATCAGATCGACGTATCCTGGCAAGCAACAGGGCATTTGAATCATTCCTTCGACGGCAACTGGGTATCGCGCGCGGTGTTCTTGTCGGGACGGTTCGCTTTGCGCCAGACTTGGCCATGCACGAAATTCTCGCCAAGCTTGCGAAAGATGAAAGCCGGAACATAATGACCGGGTTCAGCCTTTCGGTGGGCGAGCGCAAGATGCGCGGTCAGATCAATCTCGCGCGCGCACCGTTGAGCGAGCGAGATAGCGTCATCGGATTTATCGTCCTTTAATGAACCCGTCGAGATTCCGCTGGGAACTTATTCCTGATCAATTAGATCCCGCAACGTTCGAAGCAACGCGCGAACGGATTGGGACTTGCAGGAATAGTAGATAGTCTGCTTGTCGCGCCTTGTTTCCACAAGGTTCATGGAGCGCAGCTTCGCCAGATGTTGGGAGAGCGCCGACTGGCTGAGCGACACTCTTTCCGCGATGGCATTGACCGACAACTCTTCCCGAATGAGATGTCCGACGATTCTCAAACGTTTGCCGTTTGCCAATAGAGACAATATCTCCGCCGCATGGTCGGCATGTTCATCAATTTGTGGCATTTTTCCCTAGCACAGTCCCGATGGGCCGCCGAGGCGCGCAATCCTATAAATTGTATCAAAATATCAAACTTCACGTCACACTAGGACGTTCGAGTCAGAGATCAAGTCCGTGTTTAGAGAGATCAAGGTTTCCCACAACTGTTAATAGATAGAGTTTTACTAAAATCAACTATCACGTTTATCTCGCCGAGTCTTCTCGGCTGCCGGACGCTCATCGCTCACAGACGAAACCGCAGGCATATCAAAGCCCTCCCTGCATCAGATTGCGGTGGCTTTAACTCGATATAGCTATCGACCTTTGGGCCTTCCAATCGGCCCCTTCTTTGTTGCACCGCAACATAAATCCGCGCCAGAGATATAACGCGTTATACCTGCTGCCGAGGGTTGTGCCGCGTGCCGGGATTGTGATGAAGTTTGGTAAACAATCGCGGATCATTGTTTTAAATCATATACTTATCGAAAATTAGCACTTCGATAATATTAACAGAACGCTAATATCTTTCCTTAACGAAAGGTTGATGCGATTGACTCGTTTTTGAGCCGGGAGCTAGATCAAAAACAGAACGGACGCGGGCGCTGTCGGTCACATTCCGAAACAGTTTGAACGAACGGCAGAGCCGCCCGACTGGGTAACCCTGGGGTTAACGATGCGTAGTCAACTCATTCAATTCTCTGAATTAAGGCGCGGCGCGGCGCGCGAAGCGGGACGCATCAAAAGGCGTGCACTCGTCGCCGGCGGAGCAGGTTTCCTGGGCTCCCATCTGTGCCAGCGTCTCGTCGCCGACGGCTACGATGTCGTGTGCATGGACAATCTGGACACAGGCCGGCTGGAGAACCTCTCCGCGCTGGTCGGCAACGCTTCTTTTCAGTTCGTCCAGCATGACGTGGTTCACGCATTGCCGCCTCTCGGCCGGTTCGACGAGATCTACAACCTTGCCTGTCCGGCTTCTCCACCCCATTACCAACGCGATCCGATCCATACGATGAAGACGAGCGTGCTTGGCGCGCTCAATCTCCTCGACAAGGCTGTCGACAGTGGCGCCCGGATATTCCAGGCATCGACGTCCGAGGTTTATGGCGATCCCTCCGTTCATCCGCAGCCTGAAAGCTACCTGGGCAACGTCAACACGATCGGCCCACGCGCATGCTATGACGAAGGCAAGCGCAGCGCCGAAACCCTCTTCTTCGATTATTCGCGAAGCTATGGCGTCGACATAAGGGTTGGCCGGATTTTCAATACATACGGTCCGCGCATGCAGCCCGATGACGGGCGCGTCGTGTCCAATTTCATCGTCCAGGCTCTGCGCGGCGAAGACATCACGATCTATGGCGATGGCAGCCAGACGCGCTCATTCTGCTATGTCGACGATCTGATCGAGTTCTTCATCCGCCTGATGCGGTCGAACCTCGTCGGTCCCGTCAACATCGGAAATCCGGTAGAGTTCACAGTGCGCGAACTCGCCGAGATCGTCATCGAGCTCACAGGATCCTCCTCAAAGCTCATCTTCCAGCCGCTGCCCGCGGACGATCCGAAGCAGAGGCGTCCCGACATCTCGCTTGCACGTCGTGAGCTGGATTGGACGCCCGCAGTGGACCTGCGCGCGGGCCTTGGCCGGACCATCGAGTATTTCGACGGTCTGATGCGATCGCCCGACAACTACTCAATCCCGGCATCTGCAAGTCTCGCGTCATGACATCGCGCTCGGTTCTTGTCACCGGCGGAGCCGGATTCATAGGCAGCCATACCTGCAAGGAACTTGCCAGGCGTGGCCTGTTGCCCGTGACATTCGACAATCTCTCGCGGGGGAACAGGAAATCCGTGAAGTGGGGGCCGCTTGTGGTCGGCGACATCCTTGACGAGGCGGCCTTGACGGCTACGATCGAGGAGTACCGTCCGGAAGCCGTTATCCACTTTGCAGCGCTGGCCTATGTGGGCGAGTCCGTTACCGACCCCGCAGCCTATTATCGGGTGAATGTGACTGGCACCCTATCCCTTTTGGAAGCGTGCCGGACTACGGGTATCGACCGGATCGTATTCTCGAGCAGCTGCGCGACCTACGGGGTTCCGCGCGAGCTTCCGATTGCGGAAGAATCCGATCAGCGTCCGATCAATCCCTACGGGCGGACCAAGCTTATCGCCGAGCAGATGCTGGCCGACTATTCCGTCGCCTATGGCACCCGTCACGCGATCTTGCGCTACTTCAACGCCTGCGGCGCGGATCCCGAGGGCGAGCTCGCGGAATGGCACGATCCAGAGACCCATCTGATCCCACGGGCACTGATGGCGGCCTACGGCTCCATCGACCATCTGTCTGTATTCGGTGACGATTACGACACGGAAGACGGCACCTGCGTTCGCGACTATATCCATGTCAGCGACCTGGCGCGCGCGCATGCACTGGCAGTCGATCATCTGGCCGCCGGCGGCGCCAATCTTTCGGTCAATCTCGGAACGGGACGAGGCGTCTCGATCCGGCAGATACTCGAATCCATCGAAGCGATTACCAAGATCGAAGTGCCCGTGGTCATGCAACCACGTCGCGCCGGCGATCCTCCTGCGCTTTTTGCAGATGCCAGACGTGCGCGTCAGTTGCTCGGCTTCACAGCGGAAATGTCCGACATCGAGACGATCGTCGCGACGGCCTCTCCAGCCTTTAGGCGAGGCTTGTCATGAGCGTGGCCGGCGACACCTCCACTCCCCAGGGGAACATCTCACGCAAGCTCCGCCGGAGCGGCCCGTCACCCTATCTCCAGCCATTGCTGAATTCTCGGCAGCGCTGGGTATATGGCGCGGGGATCGTGCTGTGGGTGTTGGCCCAGATCTATTTCTGGGAGTGGTGGCTGAGACCCGAGCATGTCGTGAACGTTTTCCTGTTCACCTACATGTCCGTGGCGTTTGCCTGGCTAAGCTCGCAGCCTCTCTATTTCCTGGCGATCTTCTTCAATGCAACGCGTCCGGCAAGCGATCTGACGGTTCCGACCGGAAGCCGTATCGCGATGGTTGTGACGAAAGCGCCGTCCGAGCCGTTCTCGGTTGTCTCCAAGACGCTCGAAGCCATGCTGAAGCAGGATATGCCGCACGACACGTGGTTGGCCGACGAGGACCCCTCGCCCGAAACACGCGCATGGTGCGAAGAGCGCGGCGTATTCATCTCGACCAGAAAGGGCGTGGCCGACTACCATCGCGCGACCTGGCCCCGCCGAACGCGCTGCAAGGAAGGCAACCTCGCCTATTATTACGATCACTATGGCTATGAGCGCTACGATTTCGTCTCGCAGCTCGATGCGGATCATGTGCCTGCGCCGAGCTATCTCAGGCACGTCATCGCGCCCTTCGCCGATCCGAGCGTTGGCTATGTTTCCGCACCGAGCATATGCGACAACAACTCGACGACGAGCTGGGCCGCACGAAGCAGACTCTATGTCGAGGGCATGATCCACGGCGCCATCCAGTGCGGCTACAATACGGGCTGGGCACCTCTTTGCATCGGCTCCCATTATGCAGTGCGCACCAGTGCGCTCAAGCAGATCGGCGGTCTTGGACCTGAACTGGCCGAGGATCACTCGACGACCATGATGATGAATGGTCACGGCTGGAGGGGCGTGCATGCGTTCGACGCGATAGCGCATGGCGATGGCCCGGATACGTTCGCGGATTTCGCGACGCAGGAATTCCAGTGGGCGCGCAGCCTGATCATGATCCTGCTCAGCTACTCCCGTGACTACATTCCGATGATGCCGGCACGGCTGCGCTTTCAGTTCCTGTTCTGCCAGTTCTGGTATGTCGGGTTTTCGTTCTTCATGGCTGGCATGTTCTTCAGTCCGCTGCTGGCGCTGGCCACACGGTCGAGCTTTGCGGCCGTCACATTCTCGGGATTTGTACTCCACGCCACACCTGCGGCCCTCATCCTCATGTGGTTGTTCATCCGCTTTCAGCGTGAAGGCTGGGCGCGACCGGTCGAGGCGCGCCAGTTCAGCTGGGAAAGCACGCTGTTCCTCTATTCGCGCTGGCCCTGGGTTCTCTACGGGATCTTCGCTGCCCTGCGTGATTGGGTTGCCGGAAGTTTCGTCGATTTCCGCGTAACCCCGAAAGGGTCGCGGCCCAGCGAGGCAATCCCGTTTCGGGTCGTGTTGCCTTATTTCGTGCTCAGCATGGCTTCCCTGCTTCCCGTCATCTTTCTCGATGATGTCGGCGATGCACGTGGCTTCTACTTCTTCGCGATGCTCAATGCGATCATCTATCTGATCATCCTCGTCATCATTCTGCGCAACCATGCGGTCGAGAACCGGCTCTCGCTGTCTCGCGACACGTTGCGACAATGCGTTCAGTTCAGTCTGGCGCTCAGCGTTTGCGCCGTGGCCTTCGTATCTATCGATCTCAGGGCAAAGGCGGCGATTGACGCGCTTTCCCGCGGGACAGGCGTTCGCGTGTTCCGTGAAATCTATCCGATCTCGGGTGCCGGCGTGTCCGGTACCAACAAGCAGATACTCAAATTCGACTTTGCGTGGGAACCCGCATCATGAAAACTGAAGACAGAAACATCCGTAGGACGGACGGCAGCGTGGCCCTGGGCGGCGACCGGAAGTCCCTCACCATCACGGTGGTCGGCGCAGGATATGTCGGCCTCGTGACCGCCGCCTGTCTGGCTGAATGGGGACATCGGGTCGTCTGCATCGACGCCGATACGTCCAAGATCGCAGCTCTGAAGGTGGGCAAGATTCACTTCTACGAGCCTGACCTCTCGGAACTCGTGCTTTCGAATGTGTCGGCTGGACGGCTGACATTCGATACGGCGATTGAGCGCGCGGTGTCCCAAAGCGAGGTGGTTTTCCTCGCTGTTGGAACTCCCGCTCGCGCAAGCGACGGCCATGCCGACATGAGCCAGGTCTATTCGGCAGCGCGCGATGTGGCCCGTGGACTGCGCGACTTCACCGTGATCGTGACGAAATCGACGGTTCCTGTGGGAACGGGCGATGAGATCGAGCGCATCGTATCGCGGGCTCGCCCCGATGCCAGCTTCTCGGTCGTTTCGAACCCGGAGTTCCTTCGCGAAGGTACGGCGGTCAGCGATTTCCTAAACCCCGACAGAGTGGTGATCGGGACTTCCAGTCAGAGCGCCATCAATCTCATGACGATGGTTTACGACCGGCTCTCGCAAAGCCGGACCCGCATCGTGTTCGCGGAGCGGCGCACCGCTGAACTTATTAAATACGCGGCAAACGCATTCCTGGCCACGCGCATATCCTTCATCAATGAGATCGCCGATCTCTGTGAGCGGGTCGGCGCAGACGTGAAAGACGTCGCGCTTGGCATGGGTCTGGACAGCCGCATCGGCAACAGCTTCCTTGCGGCCGGTCCCGGCTATGGCGGCTCGTGCTTCCCGAAAGACACTTTGGCTCTGCTTCGCACGGCTCAGGAGCATGGCGTGCCTTTGCGACTGGTGGAGGAGACCGTCACAGTCAACGAGGCACGTAAGCGCCGCATGGCCCTCAAGGTCGCCGACGCCGTCGGCGGTGACGTATTCGGCAAGACAGTTGCGGTGCTCGGACTGACCTTCAAGGCGAATACCGACGATATGCGTGACACGCCTGCCATTCCACTGATCGAGTCGCTTCAGCGTGCGGGCGCGATTGTTCGCGCATATGACCCCAAGGGCATGGAGAAGGCGGCCGGAATGATTGCCGATGTCGAGTTCTGCGCCGACGCATATAGCTGTGCGTCCGGCGCGGACGTGGCAGTGCTCGTGACGGACTGGCCCGAATTTCTGACTCTGGACCTGACGCGCGTCGCATCAGTGATGCGGTCACGCAATTTCGTTGACCTGAGAAATGTCTGCGATCACGCGGCGCTTGAGCGCCACGGTTACGCTGTCCATGTGGTGGGACGGCCGCAACGGCCAACTCATCACACGAACGATCTGATTACTTCCTTACCCGGCACGCCGAACACAGAAATCGGCATGTCGCGTGACAACAATTGATGCCCTCAGGGCATCTGATCTTGGAGGAAAAAATGCGCATCCACCGCACCTATCGGACCCACACTGTCGGCATCGGTGTGGCTTTGACTGCACTCCTCATGGCATCACAAGCCGTCTTTGCCGAACCGGCGGCCAAGGGACCGCGGCTGGACCGGACGACGACGTCCGGTGTCGGTCCGGTGTTCGGCGCCTACGACCCCTCTGGCGCATTTGGCAACGACAAGCAGGTCGGTATCGAGCACCTGTTTTTGCCTTGGGAGGATGTCGACCTCACGACGCTGAAGGATGCAGAAGCCTACGCCAAGGAACGCGGCAGGTCGCTGATCATCACGGTCGAGCCCTGGACATGGTCAAAGGAATGGCGAACCTCCGCGAAACAACTGAAAGACGGCGTGATCTCGGGCGCTCACGACGAGAACATGGCAGCTATCTGCCGCATCGTCGGCACCTTCGACATTCCGGTCACCATTCGGTGGGGCCACGAAATGGAAGACAAGAGCGGTCAGTTCACCTGGGCGAACTGGAAGCCTGAGGATTATATCCAGGCGTATCGCCACGTGGTCGACGTCTGCCGCAAGGAAGCGCCTAACGCGAAGTTCATGTGGTCACCGCTCGGTGAAAAAGGCCTCGAGGCCTATTATCCCGGCGACAAATATGTCGATACCGTCGGCCTCTCCGTTTTCGGACTTCAGAAATATGATCGTGATGAAACCGGCAAGGACCGAAGCTTCGCCGAATTGCTCGATCCGAAATATGCGCGGGTGGCCCGCTTCAGAAAGCCGGTCGTCGTTGCAGAATATGGTTGTTCCGGCGACGAACAATACGTCGAAAAGTGTTTCGAAGGCAGCAAGCGTGCCGATCAGAACGCACCGGATCTGAAGGCTGTCGTATATTTCAACGACAAGGAAGTTTATCCGTGGCCCAACAATTACGGGCTTCCGGACTGGCGTGTGAAGAAAGACCTGATCAACTGATTTCATGGCCCGTATTCGGGCGGAGTTATTGACTATGCGTACGAACAAGAGTCCGGCCGTTGGCGCAATCGCCCTGGCCTTCAGCCTTCTCGCGATCGGCGCATGCCAGGCCACCGCGCCGGCTGCCGCGGCCGGGCCCGATGCGGCTACGGAAATGGTGCCGTCTGCCACGGAACTGTTCGCCCTTTACAATGGGCGGACCTGGGCCTGGGAGACAGGCGGCGCCTATTTCTCGCCGCAGCCGAGGACCTTCAGTGCTTGGTCACAGTCCGGCGATGAAAACGTGTATGCGGAAGGGCGCTGGATCATCACCAATGACGGTCGAGTTTGTTTCCAGGCAGACTGGCACACGCGCGGCAACGTATCGCCCGCATTGACATGTTTCGCTCACAAGAAGGCGGACGGCGCGATCTACCAGCGTCGCCTGCCGGATGGCGAGTGGTATGTTTTCAGATCCGCGCAGAAGAAGAGCCCACAAGAGTACTCAAAGTTCAGGGCCGGAGATGCCGTGAGCGGAAAGATATCTGAAATCAGGCAGGCGCTGCAGTCACAGTAATGTGGCGCAGCATGTAAACTGGGGTTCTCCATGTCGCTGAAACGCGAGTGTTCGCGACAGAAAGTTGGGAGGTTGTTGTGTTGAACGGCTCATTCAGAATCAGAATTTCCATGTGGACGGTCGCGCTTCTGACGGCAGTGGCGACGCTGATGCCACTGGCGGACGCGACCGCCGCAAAGAAGAATGCAGGGCCAGATCTGTCCTCTGCCCGCCCCCTGTCCACTGAAGAGCTTTACCGCCTCTATCACGGGCGATCCTGGATCTGGAGGGACGGCGCAGGCTACTTTCAGGTCAGCAAACGCCAGTTCCACGCCTTTTCGGGCCGCGGGCGCGGGATAGGATATGGAGAAGGCCTTTGGTTTCTGACTGATGGTGGGCGTTTGTGCTTCAGAGCCGAATGGAACGGCCGCGACGGGAAGAGCAAAGCGCTCACCTGCTTCGCGCACTACACAGACGGCAAGAAGATTTATCAGCGCAAAATGCCCGATGGCGATTGGTATGTTTTCCGGAACAGCCCACAGCGCCGGAGCGATGAAGCGTCCAAGTTGCGCCCGGGAGACTATGCCAAGCACGGGGTCGCCCGCGCGAAGGCAAGGCTGAACAAGAACTGAGGGGGCACTCTTGCCTCCATCCGCGAGCAGATCGTGATCGGCTTGCCGCGGCGCGGCCGGTCAACTTCTCAAAATCATCAAACGACAACAAAAAAGCCCGGAGATCCGGGCTTTTTTTGTAGTCGGAATTTATGCCGCTGAACGTCTGAAACGACAGTTTGGTGCCCAGGAGAGGACTCGAACCTCCACGCCTTGCGGCACACGGACCTGAACCGTGCGCGTCTACCAATTCCGCCACCTGGGCAGGTGCGCCGCCGATGTACGAGGGCAATGCTGCGCTGTCAACACAACATTGGAGGAGAATTTTCAGTTGCCGACCTTGATTTGTTGAATATGGCCGAAACTGCGCTGTTCTGCCTCCCGCAGCCGTCCAGGCCAAGGCCGTGGGCGCGTGTCTCGAGCTTTATCCGAGCACTTCCTTTGAGGCGACCGTCGAGTCCGAATTCAGGCGATAGACAATCGGTACGCCCGTGCCGAGCTCCAGTTTGACGATCTCGTCACCCGAAATCCCCTCGAGTGCCATGATCAGGGCGCGCAGCGAATTGCCGTGCGCGGCCACGAGAACGGTGTTGCCGCGCAGCACATGCGGCTGCATCGTGTGCATGTAATAGGGCCATACGCGCGCGCCAGTGTCGCGGAGGCTCTCTCCGCCGGGCGGCTGGGTGGCATAGGAACGGCGCCAGATGTGGACCTGCTCTTCACCCCATTTCTTGCGGGCATCATCCTTGTTGAGACCCGACAGCTCGCCGTAGTCGCGCTCGTTCAGCGCCTCGTCGCGCACAGTCTTCAACGTGCCCTGGCCGACCTCGTCGAGAATATGCTGGCAGGTTTTCTGGGCGCGCTGAAGAGCCGAGGTGAAGGCGATATCAAATTTCAGTCCCTTGGCCTTGATCTTCTGGCCGGCGGAAATCGCCTCCGAATGCCCCTGCTCGGTGAGGTCGACATCTCGCCAGCCGGTGAAAAGATTCTTGAGGTTCCATTCGCTTTGCCCGTGACGGACCAGCACGAGAATGCCCGACATGAATAACTCCTATGAACGTTCCTGAAATGTTTGCGGATCGACGCCCATGGCGACGGCGATCCGTGAGAAATCCTGGGCGCCAACCCGGAAGAGAGACTTCCGAAAATACATGCCCCAATGTTGACGATTGACCACAAAGGTCAACGTGTCCAGAAGCGGATAGACGTCCGCCGGCCGCGCGTCCAGCCATCGAACTGTGCGATACCATCCGTGAACGCCCGGAACCATGAGACGTTCAGCCGGCTCGCCGGGAGCGACCTGACCGATCGCGGTGAACTTGCGGCACTCCGCGCCCGCGCCCATTTGCGCGCGCGGAGAATAATATACCACCCCGTCGCCAGCCTGCAGCTTCCGCGCAGCGTCATGCCGTCCATGGGCGAACATCGCGAAGCTCTCGCGCACGGCAATGGCGACGTGATCGGCTGCGGCGACACCTATCCAGAAGCCGCCCATGCGATCACAATCCGAGCACGTCGCGCATTGAGAACAGTCCCGGCTTGCGGCCGCGGGCCCAAAGGGCCGCTTTCACGGCACCGCCGGCAAAGAGGCTACGATCTTCTGCGTGATGAGACAGCACAATTCGCTCGCCTCCGCCTGCGAACAAGACCGAATGCTCACCGATCACCGAGCCACCCCGCAGCGTCGCAAATCCGATTGAACCACTTGGCCGCGCGCCCGTCTGCCCGTCGCGTGAACGCACGCTGTTGTCGGCGAGCGCGATATCGCGGCCCCTCGCCGCCGCCTCGCCCAGCAGAAGCGCCGTGCCGGACGGTGCATCAACCTTATGACGATGGTGCATTTCGAGTACTTCGATATCGTAATCGTCCGCTGCCAATGCCTTCGCGGCCTGCTCGACAAGCGCGGCAAGGAGATTCACGCCGAGGCTCATATTGCCGGATTTGACGATTGTCGTGTGCCGGGCCGCCGCCGCGATCTTTGCGTCGTCCTGCGGCGTGCAGCCGGTCGTTCCGATGATATGCACGATATGGGCCTGAGCCGCGTATCCCGCGAATTCCACCGTGGCGGACGGCGTGGTGAAGTCGATAACGCCATCAGCCGCCGCGAAGACGGGCAGCGGATCATCCGATATTGTTACGCCAAGATGACCGACGCCTGCCAATTCACCGGCGTCCTTTCCCACCTGCGGAGAACCTTTTCTCTCAAGTGCACCACTCACCTGCGCGCCCGGCGTATCATGGATCGCGCGTATCAGGGTCTGTCCCATTCGCCCTGCCGCGCCAACCACTACAAGGCCCATATCGCTCATGTCGTACTTCCTGTTTCTGATGCTCTTGTTTCCGGCGACATATTCACCTTTTCGTCTTGAATGTCGTCCTGCAAAGCCAGTCCGCGTTCATTCTGTGCGCGATGAAAACGTGCATAGAGTCCATGCGGATCGGCGAGCAGGGATTGGTGCGTACCGTGTTCCGCCACCCGACCATGATCGAGCACGACGATCTGATCAGCATTGATCACGGTGGAAAGCCTGTGCGCGATGACGATCGTGGTTCGGCCACGCATGACCTCGCCGAGGGCAATCTGAAGCCGGGCCTCCGATTCATTGTCCAGCGCAGAGGTTGCCTCATCGAGCAGCAGGATCGGCGCTTTGCGCACGATGGCGCGAGCGATCGAGATGCGCTGTCTCTGCCCCCCTGACAGCGTCGCGCCATTCTCCCCCACAAGGGTCTCATAGCCCTGCGTCTGTTGACGGATAAACTCGTCGGCCTGAGCCTGAACAGCCGCCTGCTCGATCTCGGCATCGGTGGCGTCTGCGCGGCCATAACGGATGTTGTCGCGGATCGTGCCCTCGAACAGATAGGGCTGTTGGGAAACATAAGCGATCGAGTTGCGCAGGGAGCGTTTGGTGACCGTGGCAATGTCCTGCCCGTCGATCGCTACCCGGCCACTGTCCACGTCGTAGAAGCGCTGGAGCAGCGCTATGAGCGTCGACTTGCCAGCTCCAGACGAACCGACGATGGCGGTGGTGGAACCGGGAGCTACGGCAAAGGTGACGCCGTGCAAAACGTCCAACTCCTTTGCGTAGCCGAACGACACGTTCTCGAACCTCACCTCTCCGGTTCGAACGTGAAGTTCCTTGGCACCCGGCGTGTCACGCTGCTGGGGGACTATATCGAGAATCTCATAGATCATCCGCGCATTGACGAGCGAGCGCTCGAGATTGACCTGAAGTCGCGCAAGCCGGCGAGCGGGGTCGTAGGCCAGCAGCAACGCTGTGATGAAAGCGAACACGGCTCCCGGAGGGTGCTGCTCCATCGTGGCGCGAAAGCCGGCATAGGCAATCACGCAGGAGATCGCGAGGCCGGCCAGCACATCGGATACCGGACTGACGCGCTCGGACACGCGTGCGATCTTGTTTGCGCGCGCTTCCGCGTCATTCACGAGGGCGTTGATCTTTGCGCCAAGCTGCTCCTCCATGGTGAAGGCCTTGACGATCGCAATGCCCTGCGTGGCTTCCTGCATGGCCCCGATCAGGCGCGAGTTCACCTCCACGGATTCACGGGTCACGCGACGCAGCCTGCGCATGATCTTGTAGACCGCGAAACCGAGCGGCGGGCCGATCAGCAGCGCGAAAGCCGACAGCAACGGATCCTGCATTATCATCACGGCGATGAGCGCCAGCAGCGAAACGAGATCGCGCATTACCGATGTAAGCGTAATGCCCAGAAGATCGCGTATGCCGGTGACGTTTTCATTGATGCGCGCGGCCAGCCGTCCGGATCGCTTTTCCGAGAAATAGTCGATGCCGAGCCGCATGAGATGCTCGAAGACGCGGCGCTGGTAGGTTGCGACAAGATTGTTTCCGATGCGGGCAAGCGTGACGGCCTGCGCGTAGGTCGCAAGTCCGCGGATCGCGAAGGCAACGAAGATGGCGCCGCAGATGAGGATCACAAGATCCTGACGCTGACGCACGAACAGCTCATCGACAACGTCGCGCATGATCCATGCGCTGAAGGCAGTCGTGGCGGCGATGGCCATCAAGCAGATGGCGGCAAAGACATAGTGCCAGCGATATTCCCTGCCGCTTTCAGCAAAGATACGCCTGAGAGTGGCAAACACTTCACCGGGATCGGCCCGGCGGTCGCCTCGCGTTCCTCTTTTCTGGGATAACTCTTCTGCCATGCCTGCGCCCGGACTCGCCATGGCCGTCTTATCGCCCCCGGCGCGCTTTGCCTATGGCTATGGCGATAAAGAGACAGAACAGCGGCATTTTCCGAGGTTTGCGCGGCATTAGCTGCGCCAGCGCCGGCCTTGCGTGCGTACACCAAACAGCTCCGGCGTGCGGGCGAATGCGGCAAGGCCAGAGAGCGCAGCGAGCGGATGCGTCATCACATAGACCGGAATCTCGCGCATCAGCGCGGAATGTGGCGCCTTGTCCTCGAAGGCGGCACGAAATTCGCCCGTCTTCAGCGCCGGAATGATTTTCTGGGCGATCCCGCCCGTCAGAAAGACGCCACCCTGGCTCATGAAGACCAGTGCCAGATCTCCCGCCGTGCGACCAAGGCAGGTCGCAAACAGCGTAAGCGCCTCCTCGGCGACCGGGTCCGAATGTTCGAGGGCCGCCGCCGTCACCTCAGCCGGGGAAGTCAGGCGGGCATCCACGCCGCTTGCGGTCGCCACCGCGCGGTACACATGCACAAGTCCGCGCCCCGAAAGAATCTGCTCGCCCGAAATGCGTCCTTCCAGTTTCTCGATATGGGGAAAAACCTCGAAATCGCGCGGCGTGCGAGGTCCTATATCCATGTGACCGCCTTCGCCGGGCACAGGAAGCCATCGCCCCTGGAATGGAATGAGGCCGGCGACGCCAAGGCCCGTACCGGGACCGAGGACGACGCGGGGCGCACCCTCTTCCGGTGTGCCACCACCGATCTTTTCCATATGCTCTTCACCAAGAGCGATGACCGCGAGCGCCTGGGCCTCGAAGTCGTTGAGTACGACGATGTCAGAAAGGCCAAGTCTCGACGACATTTCCTTCGGCTTCACGATCCACGGACAATTCGTGAGCGGAATTTCGTCCCCTTCAACCGGACCTGCCACGGCAAGAACAGCCGAATTCGGGCGACCAGTCGATTGTCCGTTCAACGAAGCGGCGATGGCATCGTCGATGGTCGCGAAATCGGCCGTTTGAACAACCGGGAAGTAGACCGGCTCGCTCGCCGGATCCGCAACAACGGCGAAGCGCGCATTGGTGCCGCCAATGTCGCCGATCAGGATGGGGAAGGCCAGGCGCTCTTCACCGCCGCTCGATTGCATGCACGTCCCTCAAATTCGATTAGGCGGTTCGTCCGCTCTTTTGCATCTTAATCAATATGTCGGCGGTGGCGCGATTGAGCGCCATGGGAATGTCATAGACGATCGCAAGCCGCATAAGCGCCTTCACATCCACGTCATGAGGCATTGCCGTCAATGGATCAACGAAGAAAATCAAGATGTCGACCTTGCCCTCGGCAATAAGGGCCGCGATCTGCTGATCGCCGCCGAGCGGCCCGCTCTTGACCCTCGCGACAGATAGTCCCGGACACGCCGCCTCTATCCTCCCTCCGGTGGTGCCGGTCGCGACAACATCGCAGGTCCCAAGAAACTCCGCATGATCGACCGCGAAGGCGACCATGTCATCCTTCTTCTGATCGTGCGCGATCATTGCAAGTCTGAGCGTGGATGCCAACGAAACCCCTCCGATGAAGCGGACATGCCGCTTCTAATCGGTTGAGCCTGAGCATGAAAGGCAGTTTTTAATTGCCGGGCCTTTGCCTAGGCAGGGGAATGCTCATTTTTGGAGTTGGTGCGAAGGCGTTCGGCGCCATTTCTGCATCGCCCATGGCCGCCGTCTCGGGCGGATCAGGTTGCAGCGGCGGAGCCGTGACCGTGGCGAGCGACGTCCCCTGGCCAAGCGTGACCGCCATTTCCGATGGTGGAGACGGCATGGCGAGAACGGCAGCGCACTCTTTGGGAAGACTCTTCATCTTCATCACGTCGCGCGCCTTGGGCGCGTCCGGATCCTTGTTCGGCCGCCACGGCTCTTCCGTGAACCACCATGCGAGAGACTTGTCGCAACCGTCGCCTGCGGGAGGCGCGGCCTGAGGCTTGCAAGCCGTCGATCCCGGCTGGCACCCAATGCGAATGTGGAAATGCTCATCATGTCCCCAGAAAGGCCTGACCTTCCGGAGCCAGCTGCGATCTCCAGTCACCGTGTCGCAGAGCTTTTTCTTGATCCCGGGGTGCACCAGAATGCGCTCGACCTGCGGGTAGCTCGCGGCGCGCTTCAACAAACGCATGTGGGCATCGCTCCAGACCCGATCGTCGACCGTCAGCCCGCCCTTGCGGATCATCGAGGTCTGTCTGGCCGTTTCACGCGCCGCCACACTCAGCCTTTCTTGCGGCATGGGCGTAAACCAGATGTCCGCATCAAGACCGAGCTGGTGGGATGCATGCCCGGTGAGCATCGGGCCACCACGCGGTTGCGAGATGTCGCCAAGCATCAAGCCGGGCCAGCCGTCCTTGGCGGCATCGTCCGCGAACTTCTCCAGAAGCGCGATCATTGTCGGATGGCCCCACCGGCGATTTCGCGAAAGCCGCATCGCCTGCCAGTGCGCTCCATCCGTCGGGATGGCCACACCTCCCGAAAAGCAGCCCTTGCTGTAGAAGCCATAGGATTTCGGCGCGCTGGATACCGCCGGAAGTCTTTTTGAGCCAAACAGATCCTTTGCGAGCTCCTGAGCGCGCGCGTCGTCCAGCATTGGCATTGCGAAGGAGAGTGCCGCGACCATCAGCGCAGCGACCCGAAAGAAACGTCTCATTCGTCCACCTCGTCCCGCCGTCCCCGCGACACGTGAGTCCGACCTTGGGCTGCTCTGGTTAGCGTATGGTAAACGGAGCAGCGCTTCATTCCCTGATGGCGCTTCGCACCGGACGCTCCACGGTCGCGCGCCAATTGCCATCGCGCCACATCGCGTCGAGCGCCGCCCGATAGTTGGGAAACCTGAATTCATATCCCGTCTTTTTGATGGCGCGATTGGAGATCCGTTTGACCTCGCCATAAAAGGAGCGCGCCATCGGCGAGAGCTTCGCAGCGTCGAAAAGCTCTTCGGGAGGCGGTTCGATTCCCATGAGATCGGCAGCATAAGTGACGACGTCCTGAGGCGGAGCGGGTTCGTCGTCGGAGACGTTGAAGGGTCCGACCAGCTCACTTTCGGCGAGATGCCACAATGCAGCCGCGATGTCGTCGACATGGATCCGATTGAATACCTGCCCCGGCTTGATCAGGCGCTTGGCGGTTCCCGCCGCCAGATTGACAAAGGCGTTGCGACCCGGACCGTAGATCCCGGACAAACGCGCGAGCGCCACCGGAACGCCCGCCGCATCTGCCGCCACAGTCCACGCCTTCTCCGCATCAATTCGAGCCCGGGAGCGTCTTGAGTTCGGCCGACACTCCGCCGTCTCGTCGATCCACGCGCCACCGTGATCGCCATAGACACCGACTGTCGAGAGATAGCCGATCCATCGCAGCCGGGGCATTCGCTGACGCAGCTCGGGAATAAGTGCCAGGACCGGGTCGCCATTATCGCCAGGAGCGATAGAGACGACCAGATGGGTCGTGATGCGCAGTGCTTCAATCAGTTGCGGAGACAATTCCGAACCATCGAAGAGCAGGGGCGATATGCCACTCAGTCTCAGCGCCTCGAACTTTTCGTCCGATCGGGTGGTGCCAAGGATCGAGCCAGCGCGACCCCTTGCTGTCTCGGCGAACGCTCGCGCCGAATAGCCGGCGCCGAAGATGAATATGCTGTCAGTCATGCCGACTTAATGGACCAGAAACAAACCTGATGCGAGACCGCATCCTGCAATCTAGGCCCTTGGAACACAGCCTCAGCGCCGCGTCGGACCGCGCCTGGATGCCAGAAGAATTACAAGCCCGACGAGGCCTGTCACGGCGCCTATGTAAATCCATTTCGTTTGGCTCGTCATGAAACTGCCGCCGATCAGACCTGCCCCCTGCAGAGTCCACAGTGTTCCCAGCACAAGCAAAACCAAACCGGCTGCAATCTTGGCGAACCTCATTGGATCTCTCCTAAAGAATACACACTATCAGCCGGGCTCGGCAGTTCAATCAAGGGTACTCGATGATCTGTGCAGCGCGCTCCAATTCTGCGCACGCGACGGCAGAAATCCTCCCCGAACTCCGGCAGAACGCGACACCGTCGAAGGACAATCTCGGTAACACAATGTAACAAAGTTGATTCGAGTCGTGATCGCCTGCCACATTATCGCCCTCTGCGAGCCGCATTGAGCGCCCCAATCATGCCTAGGGCGACCTGCATTAACCTTTTGCAGCGGAGCCCCTCAATGAAATGTCATCGCACTGCATCTGTCGCCGGCCTTGCGCTTGCGGCAAGCGTCATGGTGCTGTCCACCGCCAATACTGCGTCCGCGCAATGCGGTCGTGCATCATGGTATGCGCTGACTTCGAAGACGGCTTCGGGCGAACGGATGAACCCCGCGGCCATGACAGCGGCGCATCGTTCCCTTCCATTCGGGACAAAGGTGGCCGTCACCAACAAGCGCAATGGCAAGACCGTTGTCGTGCGCATCAACGACCGGGGGCCCTTCATCAAGGGGCGCGTCATCGATCTCTCGAAGGCAGCCGCGCGTCAGTTGGGGTTTGTCGGAGCAGGTCACGCTCCGGTTTGCATGTCAGCACAGAGTTAGGCTGACGCGGCGGCATCCCAAGCCCGAGCTGCCAGTTTCGCCCGCTCTCCAATCTCGATGACGGAAAGGCTTGGCGAGAACAGGCTCGATCCAAGCCCGAACGTCCGGACACCGATCTTAGCATAATCAGCGAAATCCCTGTCGGACACGCCGCCGACAGCGCCGACGATGGTTTGCCGGGGAAGAACCGCCATTATCGCGGCAATGCCCCGGGCGCCAAGGACCGATGCGGGAAAGAACTTCAGCGCCGATGCGCCGAGCTTGATAGCGAGGAATGCCTCGGTCGGCGTGAAAACGCCGGGCATGGAGACCATGCCGAAACGACTGGCTGCCTGCATGACATCGGAATCGATGTTGGGGCTGACCAGAAGCCGGCCACCGGCTGCGTCGAGACGCTCGACATCGGCCGGGGTCAACACCGTACCCGCGCCAATCAGAGCCGTTTCGGGAAGCGACTTTCTAATCGCCTCGATGGAACGGAACGGATCCGGCGAGTTCAACGGCACCTCGATTGCCTCTATCCCGGCGTCGAAGATCGCCTCGGCAGTGGCGACAGCGTTGTCCGGCTCCAGACCGCGCAAGATAGCGACAAGACCTCGCTTGAGTTTGGGAAAGGGTACGCCGCTCATGCTGAAACCTCCGGCACCATCCCATTCACCCGGGCGGCATGCAGAAGACCTGCGCGCACAGCCTCATCGGCATCGACAAGACGCGCGCTCAGACCGGCCTTGCCGAGGGCGAACGCATAGACCTCGCCCAGTCGGCCTGATGCGACGAGAATGACTTCCTTGCTTTCCGCGAGATAGCGCTTGCGCGCACTGGCAATCTCGGCCCCGATCAGGATGCCCGAGAGCCGCGCTGCAGCCGCGCCCGGCGGCAATCCGTGAAGCAGCGTTGCCGCCCGAATACCGAACGTCAGGGATGTCACGCGGTCGGGCTCGTCCAGACCTCGCCGAAGGCCTTCGGCAAACGCCGGATCGTCGGCCTTGATGCCGGTCGCGGCCTCTCCGATCGAGTGCGAGAGAATGCTGTGGACCGCGAAGAGATTGAAAACCTCACCCGTCATCCAGCTGGTGAAACCCGTCACGCGACCGTTTTCGATCTCCACCCATTTGGAATGCGTTCCGGGCATGCAGACGACATGGCGCCCGCTTCCCAGATTGCCCACCGCCCCGGCGATCTGGGTTTCTTCGCCGCGCATCACATCCGGCGAGGACGATGACGTCTGGGCCAGACCCGGCACGATCTTCACGTCCCGCCCCGGATACGGCACGGCAATCGCCCGGTCGAAAATATGATCCAGCGTGCACGGCACTTCCGCATAGGGCGCTTCGATCCAGCCCTGACGCGCGCCAGCCATGCCGCAGACAATGGTTGCAAGACCTGCAGGAGCCGACAGCTCCGTCAAAACGCGATCAAGGACCGTCGCGAAGCCCATTTCACGCGCCTTCTGCATTCCCTCGTTGCTGCGGGCTTCGCCCAGCACCGCGCCGTGTGCGTCCAGCAGCCAGACGCGCAGGCTCGACGTCCCCCAGTCGACGGTGACAAGTGCCGGCCGGCCTGCTTCGGTCACATCACACCCGCATCGACGATGATGGTCTGAGCGGTCAGCATGCGTGACGCATCCGAAGCCAGGAACAGACAGATGCCCACCATGTCTTCGGGTTGCATCTCGCGCTTTATGCACTGGCGGTTGTTGACGAAGTCACCGAGGCTCTCATCGGTCACCCAGAGATTGCGCTGGCGCTCGGTGATGACCCATCCCGGAGCCACGGCATTGACCCGTATGCTGTCCGGTCCAAGATGGCCCGCGAGACCTTTGGTGAGCCCGATGATACCGGCTTTTGCCGCCGTGTAGGACGGCATGTCCGGGTGGTTGATCATGAAGGAGGTCGACGTGAAATTGATGATCGACCCACCGCCCGCCGCCTTCATGCCCGGAGCGACCGCCTGCGCGGTGAACAGGTGCGGCCGGATGTTGATCGACTGATTGTTCTCCCAGAAATCAACCGTCACATCTGCCAGTTTATGGCGATCGTCCAGCGCGGCATTGTTGATCAGAACGGTCACCGGTCCATTTTCTGCAGCGGCCTTTCCGACCGCCGCGCGAAGCGCCTCGATATCCCGCAGATCGGCTTGAATGAACAATGGCCGGGCGCCGTATTCCAGTTCCAGCCGATCGCACAAAGCCTTGCTCGTTTCCCCCGCAATGTCGATGAAGGCGACCTTGGAGCCCTGACGGATGAAGCCCTCGGTCAGAGCCGCTCCAATTCCCGAGCCTCCTCCCGTGATCAGCACCGACTGCCCTTTGAGATCCGGAAACTGCGCAGATGGCATCATGAGTATTCTCCCCCGATTAGCGTGAAAGCTGTATCCTGCCGTCAGGCTTCAAGACAAGGGCGCGACGCGTTTCGCCGACAGGTTCGCCACTCGGAGCTAACGCGCGAAAGCACGCCTGGCGACAAATGCGGCATCGCGCAGATAGGCAAGCGTGGCATCTGCATCGACCGGCTTTCCGAACAGGTATCCCTGCCCCCCGCGACAGCCGAACTTGATCAGTTTGTCAGCCTGGGCTTCCGTCTCGATGCCTTCTGCGACGACTTCCATCCCGAGGCCGTCACAAAGTGCCAATATGGCCTTGATGATGTGCTCGGAAGGGCGGTCGTCGAGAATCGACGAAACAAACGCCCTGTCGATCTTGATCTTGTCGAACCGCATGTCGCGCAGACGGCCGAGAGACGATTGCCCGGTGCCAAAATCATCCAGCGAAATCTTGATGCCGCACAGCCTCAGTTCATTGATGATCTTCTCCGCCGAGGCAGGATCGGTCATCAGACCGGTCTCCGTGATCTCAATCTCCAGTCGACGCGGATCAAAACCCGTCTTTTCTAGGATAGAGAGGATGTGAAGCCCGGTATTCTGGTCGACGAGTTGCGAGGGAGACAGATTGAAGGAGAGGAAAAGTTCCTGCGGCCAGCTACGGGCAGCCTCGGTCGCCTTGCGCAGTATCAGTTGAGAGAGGGCCCCGATGATGCCGCGCTCCTCCGCGATCGGTATGAAAATCGTAGGCGAGACGATGCCAAGATCCGGATCGGTCCATCGCGCAAGCGCTTCCAGGCCGATGGTGTTGCGGGTCTGCAAATCGACGATGGGCTGAAAGAAGGCCTGCACCTCGCCCGCTGCGACCGCGCGACGTAGAGCCTGCTCGACATGGGTGGTGTACTTGGCGGCGGCCTCGATCTCGCCGGAATAGACAAGCACCCGCCGGCGCCCCGCGCGCTTGGCATGATAGAGGGCTGTCTCGGCCTTGTTGATCAACACGGACGCCGATTCATCGCTGGAAGAATACAACGCACATCCTGACGACGCCGACAGACGGGCCATCCTCTCGCCGACGTCATAGGGTGCCGAGAGGATCTCAATCAGTGTGTTGACCCTGTCGAGTGCGGCATCCTCGCTGAAAACCATCGGATACAGGACCGCGAACTCGTCGGCGCCGATACGTGCCACGCTGGAGTGGGAGTCCATGGACGCGCGCAGCCTCATTGCCACCTGCACTAGGATTTCGTCGCCGGCCCTGCGTCCGAAATGGTCGTTGATGGGCTTGAAACCATCCAGATCGATGATGGCGATGGCAAAGGGCGCGGGATCGTCGGCGCGCTGCGCGATCAGGCGCTCGATCTTGTCATGAAAACGGCGGCTGTTTCCAAGACCCGTCAGCGAGTCGGTGAATGCGAGGTCCGCGAGGCCGACATTCTGCCGTTCTTCTCTAGCCGACCGAAGGGGGGATGTCATGCCTGGCCTTTCGCCGCTCTTTCAACACGGTAAATCTCAAGCGGACCTCTGTCGGTCCCCGCGACTGGGGTCAACCAGTCCGGAATCCGACGCTGCATCAGTGCCGCCATGAACCCGTGGGGCGCGAGCGCCGCATAATTGCTGCTCTCCACATTGCCTCGACACAGCACCACATAGTCGACACCATACTTACCGGCGATGGCGCGGGCCTGGTCGGGTGTGGCCATCATTGCCTCGACCATGGCGCGATTGCCCTCGATGTTGCGATGATACGAGCCGGCCAGCACCCGATGCGGTGTGTAGGCGAGCATCGGTGAACCCAGATCCGAAACGGCCAGAACGGTTCCCTCCGGCATGCTTGCCATGGATGTGAAGCTCTCAGAGGCCCAACAATTGGCGGTCTTCGCCGCTTCGGCATTTGCTCCCGCATCTGTCTGCGGGCTGGATTCCAGCCGGCCCGCCATCGCGCTCCACACGAGATTAACCGAGACCAGCCATGCGGCGACAAGGCCGACCGAACCGAGGTTTGACGGGGATCTCGCAAGTCTTTCGCGCAGCATGCCCACGCCTATCGCGAGTGCCACCGTTGCCAGAGGTATGGAAAACGAGGACCCGCGCACCTGCCAGCAACTGACCAGGAACGTCGCGAACAGAAAGCCGCCATAAAAGAGCCTCGCACGCGTGGCGCCATCACGCCGGACAAGTGCCGCGAGAAACGCCAGCGCGAGCAGTGGCGTCACATAGTAGGCGAGCAGCTTTGGCCAATTGTGCCTAGCCAGCGCAATCACCGACTGCACCTCGGTGATGTTGTTCAGCCAGAGGTCGCGCAGGCGCTCATCGACGGCAGCGTAGGGGTCGGCAAGGCATTGTGGGAATCCGTAGCGCACGACGCCTCCCGCGATAATCGCCAGCGCCGCCAAGGAAGCAAGACGCCGCGCAAAAGTGGCATTCAACGCCGGTGCGAGCGCGATCAGCGCGAGACCCAGGCCGCCGATCGTGGCAAGCGAAAGCTGGAAGTTCGACAGCGCGTCACATGCAGGCGCCGACCAGTTCGAGGGGTCCACGGTGGCCAGAAAAGCCGTGAAGGTGGCTGCAGCGAAGGCAAGTGCGAAGGTCGCCGCGCGGCGCGCTTCGGCCTCATTTCCGAACAGAAAGGCGAACGATACACCTGCGCAACCTGCTGCCACATAGGGCGCGGTCTCCATGCCGATCGCCAGCATCAGGGCCGCGCAAAGGCCGGCATAGGCAGGAAAACGCGGGCGGCCCGGTGAGTTGACCAGAAACGCAAGCATGGCGACCGTCAATCCGATCTGGGCATTGTGATGGTCGATGGAGCCCGGTCGATAGATCCCCACGAAGTAGATGGCGCCGAGTGCCAGAGCCGCCGCAGGGAATATCGTATGTTCGTTGCCCAAGCTGCGGGCCAGCTGCAAAAGGCCGAACATCGTGCCGATCATCAAGATCAGCGGCCAAAGCGTCAGCGCGATATTCTCAGCCAGAGGCGTCGCAAAGCCGAGCATCGAGGCAAGCAGGATCAACGCCGCAATCGGGGCATCTATCAGCCGCGACCAGTGCATGACGAAGCCACCGTCCTGACCCATCCGATACTGGTGCAAATCGAACCAGCCCTGGCCGCCAAGCAGATCGCGGATTTCGACCAGCCGCATCAGGCTGTCACTGTCGCCAGCCGCATCGAAAAGCGTCGGCAGGCCCATTGCCAGATACGTCGCATAGACGGCAATGCACAGCGCGCAGGCAATGCCGAGATCCGACATCCATTTGGGCAGGCTGATTGAGCGCGATGTTCGCGCGATATGGGTTGCGACCGTCATGACTCCGAACCGGGACAGTTTGTCGCAACCTACCGGCCGCACTTCAACAAACGGTAAAGCAATTGCTTACCCAGCGTCATTTGACGCGCGCAAACACCCAGAGTGACGACAGGACGTAGCTGACCGCGCTGGTGATCAGCATTGCACCAATCGACATCGTCAAAAGCGATGCGTCATATATCTCGACCGCGACATAGGACACGATACCAGACAGGACCGCGCATCCGATCTGCAACACGAGATATCGAGGAAAGGCGATCGCGTGCGACTGTTCGCCCTCAAAAGTCCAGGAACGCTGGGTGAGGTAGGCAAAGGCGAAGGCTATGAGGTACGCTGCGGCGCTCGCCCGAAAGGGTGGCACACCCGATCGGGCGAACACATAGGCGAGAACAGCAAACAGCAAGGCTGCGCCACCGCCGACGATCAGAAATCGGACCATTCGATGCCGAAGCGGGCGGATGATCGTCACGACGGATCGACAGGTTTTTGCAAAAGGCTCGCCTGACGCGTCACAGGTATTTCGAGCACACCAAGCAGGAATGCGGAAAAGAAGGTCTGCAGGCCGATTACGACAAGCGTCAGGCCCAGAACGATGATGCGCGGAATCTCGGAATCATTGAGAGGACCGAAATCCACCGCGGCCCAACGGATGAGGGCATAAGCAAAAAACGCTGCCCCTACGAGGAAGCAGATGCCGGCATTCAGCGCGAGCCTGTCGGTGCTGATGGAACGGCTCAGCCAATCCGAGCGCGCATTGGGCGGAAGAAAACCGGTAATGTGCGCATAATAGCGCGAAACAAGGCCGAAACTGATCAACTGCGTGCCGGTCACGACCATGAAGCAGGCGGCAACGAAGGTGTTGAGGTCGAGTTCCATCGTCGTGTTGAGCCGCAGTGGCCCAAAGAACAGCAGCGCGGCGATCAGAACCCCGACGCCGCACAAAGTCGCGCCCGGGATGAAGAAGAGCCAGCGCGGATTGTACATCAGCAGAAACTTCAGGTGCCGCCAGCCATCGCGCCAGGTGCGCAGATGCGGCGGGCGGCTGCGTCCATCCGGCTTCAGGGTCGTCGGCACCTCGGCAATCTTTAGACCGGCAAGCGATGCCCGGACCACCATTTCACTGGCGAATTCCATGCCCGTTGTCCTGAGTTGAAGCGCGCGGATGCTCTCGGCATTGAAGCCGCGCAGGCCACAATGAAAGTCGCCAACCGGAATTCGGAAAAACAGCCGGCCGACGAAGCTCAGGACCGGATTTCCCAGATAGCGGTGCAGGAACGGCATCGCGCCGGGTTCTATGCCGCCACGGAAGCGGTTGCCCATGACAAGATCGGCGCCCTGCCGCAGCCTCTCGACGAAGGGAAGCAAGTTGGCAAAATCGTAGCTGTCGTCGGCATCGCCCATGATGATGAAACGCCCGCGGGCATTGGCGATGCCACCGATGAGCGCCGCGCCGTAGCCGCGCTGCGTGACAGGCACGACGCGCGCGCCGAGACTGGCCGCGATCTCCTGCGATCCGTCCGAGCTGCCATTGTCGGCAATCATGACCTCGCCGCGTATGCCCGAGCGAGCCAGAAACGCCGAGGCCTTGCGGATGCAGGTCGCGAGCGTCTCGGCCTCGTTGAGGCAGGGCATGAGGATCGTCAGTTCGAGCTCGTCGCTGCCGATCTTGCGAATGGGAGTCACCGCGTTCATCTCGGCCCCTCTGTCTTTGCGCCGCAGATGCCAGCGCACTTGCCTGTCCTAATCCCAATTGATTGGCGCGCTGTTAACATCGCGACTCACGGCGGCAAGCTATTCCATGCTCTGTGCCAATTGAAGCGCGCCGGTCGAACCGCTACATCGCAGTCAACAATGCGCGAACCGGAGACAGGCCTTGTCCCTCAAGATTGCCGTCCAGATGGACCATGTATCGACCGTCAACATTGCCGGCGACACCAGTTTCGCATTGTCGCTGGAGGCCCAGCGGCGCGGCCACAAGCTGTTCCACTACACGCCGGACCGGCTTTCGCTCAGGGACGGAAAGGTTTTTGCGCGCATCGAGGAAATGACCGTACGCGACCAGAAGGGCGATCATGCTACGCTCGGCGAGGAGGTTCGTACCGATCTCTCCGAGATGGACGTCATCCTTCTGAGGCAGGACCCTCCCTTCGACATGAACTATATCACCACGACGCATATGCTGGAGCGGATTCATCCCAAGACGCTCGTCGTGAACGACCCTGCCTGGGTGCGCAACAGTCCCGAGAAGATTTTCGTCACCGAGTTTCCGGACTTGATGCCCGAGACATTGATTACCAAGGACCCGCTTGAAGTCGCTGCCTTCCGCAAGGAATTCGGGGACATCATCATCAAGCCGCTCTACGGCAATGGCGGCGCTGGCGTGTTTCATCTTGGTGATGCAGACCGCAACCTTTCATCGCTTCTGGAAATGTTCGGGCAGATGTTTCGCGAACCCTTCATCGTGCAGCGCTATCTCAAGGACGTGCGAAAAGGCGACAAGCGTATCATCCTGATCGATGGCGAGCCGGTCGGCGCAATCAACCGCGTGCCGGCAGACCTGGAATCAAGGTCGAACATGCATGTCGGCGGTCGCGCGGAGAAAACCGAACTGACAAATCAGGAGCGCGAGATCTGTTCGCGGATCGGACCATCGCTCAAGCAGCGCGGCTTCGTGCTGGTGGGCATCGATGTGATCGGCGGCTTCATGACCGAGATCAACGTTACGTCGCCAACCGGCGTACGCGAGGTCAAGCGCTTCGGTGGGGCCGATATTGCGGCTCTGTTTTGGGACGCGATCGAAGCCAAGCGGACCTGAAGCCGATCGAATTCAGGCCAGAGTGACGCCCGCTTCTCGCATCTTGGCGAGCATCGTATCGAGAGATCCGCCGAGATCGATGGCGCGGCAGGCGTCCAGCCTGACAGTCACGTCGAAACCCTCGGCGCGGGCATCCAGTGCCGAGTAAGCCACGCAGAAGTCGGTCGCGAGACCGGCCATCGTCAGTTTGCTGATACCGCGCTCGCGCAGATAGCCCGCCAGTCCCGTCGGCGTCGTATGATCGTTTTCACGGAAGGCCGAATAGCTGTCGATGGCATCGCGGAACCCCTTGCGGACGACGAGATTTGCGCGCGTCCAGATCAGATCCCGATGAAACAGCGCGCCAGCGGTTCCCTGCACGCAATGATCTGGCCACAGGGTCTGGGGGCCATACGGCATCTCAACAGTCGAGAATGCCTCCTTGCCCGCGTGAGATGACGCGAAACTCGAATGGCCCTGCGGGTGCCAGTCCTGCGTCATTACGACGTTTTCGAAGGCGCTGATGAGTTGATTGACCAGGGGCACGATCTCGTCTCCGCCCGCCACGGCCAACGCGCCGCCAGGGCAGAAGTCGTTCTGAACATCGATTACGATAAGCGCTTCACTCATGGCGTCGGCCCTCCAATGCTCAATCGACGCGCTCGCGCCTTCAGACCTAAGTCTTCCAAGAAGCGTGGGCCGTCAACCGTGTCATCCGCCCTCGCCCGCGAATTTTCAATCCGCCTTTGACAAGCGCGCGCCGCCTGATAACATTTGTACACGAATGAATTTTTCATTCGACGCCGGTTCACGGATGGCCTCTTGGTCCGCTACGCAAAACCGCAATCGCTTGATGAAGCTCTCGCGCTGCTGAGCGCGGGAACCTGGACAATTCTGGCCGGTGGCACGGACTTCTACCCCGCCCAGGGCAATCGACCGATCCGGGAAAACATCCTCGATATCAACGACCTCGCCCAACTGCGCGGCATCGCAATAACCGACACGCATTTTGTCATCGGCGCAGGCACGAGCTGGACGGAGGTCGCACGTGCCGAATTGCCGCCCGCCTTCACCGCACTGAAGCAGGCCAGCGCCGAAGTCGGCTCCGTGCAGATCCAGAATACGGCCACGCTCGCGGGCAATCTCTGCAACGCATCACCGGCCGCGGACGGTGTGCCTGCGCTGCTCATACTCGATGCAGAAGTTGAGTTGCGCTCCATCGGCCAGACGCGGGTTGTGCCATTGCAGGATTTCGTGCTGGGCAATCGCAAGACCGCGCGAGAGCCAAACGAACTCGTCACAGCGATCCGCATTCCCAAGGCCTCGGCAAGCGGCTCATCAAGCTTCTACAAATTGGGCGCGCGCCGCTATCTCGTCATTTCAATCGCCATGACGGCCGTGCGGATCGAGCTGGATCAAGGCGGCAGCATTGCAGATGTCGCGATTGCCGTGGGCGCCTGCTCTGCGACGGCGCAGCGCTTGCGTGGGTTGGAAAGCACCCTGCGCGGCCTGCCGGCTCAGGACAATTTCGACGACCACGTCCAACCCGAGCATTTCGATACGTTGACACCGATCGACGATGTGCGCGGCAGCGCCGACTACCGCCGTGAAGCGGCGCGTGAAATCGTGCTGCGCGCGCTCAAGGAAGCTGTCGCGTTGCAACTTGATCCCCTGTCCCGACTAGCCAACGGGGTTGCGGCATGACGTTTTCGCCAGGCTCGATAGCCTTCAACCTGAACGGCGCCCCCGTCACCGCTGACGCCTCACCAACACAACGTCTTTCGTCCCTGCTTCGAGAAGAGCTCATGGTGCGCGGCACGAAAGTCGGCTGCGACGCCGGCGATTGCGGCGCGTGTACCGTCCTGCTTGACGGGGAGCCGGTATGCGCCTGTCTCGTTCCGGCAATTCGGGTCGCGGGCCGGGATGTGCAAACAGTGGAAGGTCTGGCGAATGGCGCGCTTTCCGCGCTGCAGGCTGCATTCCTCGATCATGGCGCGGCGCAATGCGGGATCTGTACGCCAGGCTTCCTCGTGGCAGCCACCGCCCTGCTCGAACGCAATCCCAAACCTTCGCGCGCGCAGGTGCGCGACGGACTGGGTGGCGTGCTTTGCCGTTGCACCGGCTATCGGAAGATAGAGGACGCCGTGATGTCCGTGGCGCACGGACTTCCCGCGAGCCCGACCAATATCGCGCCCGCCTCCGGCAAGGCGATTGGCGCACGAGTCCCGAGACTTGACGGCATGCCCAAGGTCGATGGCCGCGAATCCTTCGGCGCGGACGGCTTTCCCGCCGACGCGCTGGCCGTCGCCGTGATCCGCTCGCCCTATCATCACGCCACATTCGAGCTTGGCGACGTGGATGGCTTTCGGTCGGCTAATCCTGGAATTGTCGCCATATTCACCGCCTCCGACATTCCCGGCCGCAACCTTTTCGGTACGATCCCGCAATTCGTCGATCAACCGGCTCTGGCGCAAAGCGAGACGCGATTTCGCGGGGAGGCGGTGGCGATAATCGCGGGAGAACGCGCCGCCATCATCGATCTCGACCTCAGCGCATTTCCCGTAACGTGGCACGAAAAGCCATCGGCGCTCGACCCTGTTCAAGCCGAAGCCAGCGGCGCTCCGCTCGTGCATGCGGACCGCAAGAACAATCTGCTTATCGCGGGATTTGTCGAACATGGCGATGCGGACGCCGCCATTGCCGGCTCGGCCCATGTCGCGACAGCGACCATAGAGACGTCCTATGTCGAGCACGCCTATATAGAACCGGAAGCCGGATGGGCCGCGATGGACGGCGATACGCTGGTCATCCATGCCTGCACGCAGGCGCCTTTCATGGATCGCGACGATCTCGCGCCCGTGCTGGGATTGGCACCCGAAAAGGTGCGTATCGTGCCGACGGCGACCGGCGGCGGTTTTGGATCGAAGCTCGATCTGTCGGTGCAACCACTTATCGGTCTGGTTGCGCTGAAGACAGGGCGCGCGGCCTCGCTTGCCTATACCCGCTCGGAATCGATGATGTCGACGACCAAGCGCCATCCCGCAAAAATGCGCGCCAGTATCGGCTGCGACGCGGACGGGCGCGTGACGGGCATGGTGTTTGATGGCGCCTTCAATACCGGTGCCTATTCCAGCTTCGGGCCGACCGTCGCAAACCGCGTGCCGGTCCACGCGTCAGGCCCATATCTCGTGCCGCACTATCGCGCGACCGCGCGTGCGGTCCATACGAACGGACCCAATTCCGGAGCGTTTCGTGGGTTCGGCGTGCCCCAATGCACCATTATTCAGGAAGCGCTCTATGACGATCTCGCTGACAGGATCGGCATCGACCGGCTCGATTTCCGCATCAGGAATGCGCTGCGCGACGGCGACCGGACAGTAACCGGACAGAAACTCGAAAGTGGCGTCGGCATCACCGCTTGTCTCGAAGCGCTCACGCCGCATTGGGTTCGCGCCAACTCCGACGCGATCGCTTTCAACGCAACTGACGGCCATTTACGGCGCGGTGTAGGCATCGCGTCATGCTGGTATGGCTGTGGCAACACATCGGTCGCCAACCCGTCAACCATCAAGATTGGTATTTCGCCGGATGGCAGGGTGATGCTGCATCAGGGCGCCGTGGATATCGGGCAGGGATCGAACACGGTGATCGCCCAGATCGCGGCCGATTCGCTTGGCCTGCCACTGGACACCATCGAACTGGTGAGTGCCGACACGTCGATCACGCCGGATGCCGGCAAGACCTCTGCCTCGCGCCAGACCTACATCACCGGCAAAGCCGCCGAGAAATCCGCGCGATCGCTGCGCGAGCAGATACTGCGCGTGGCCAATGTGTCAGGCGATGCAATTCTCGACATTCAGGGCAGTCAGCTCGTCCTGCGGGAAGGGTCCGCAAGCCGCATGCTGGAGCTTTCGTCTCTGCCCGCGGATGCTGACGGCTATGTGTTTGGAGCCCAGGAAAGCTACGATCCGCCGACCGAACCTCTTGATGCAAAGGGTCAGGGCAAGCCCTATGCGGTCTATGGCTATGGCGCGCAGATCGCGGAGCTTGAAGTGGACATGAAGCTCGGCACGATCAGGCTGGTGAAAATCACCGCGGCGCATGATGTCGGGCGCGCAATCAATCCGCTTCTGGTAGAAGGACAGATCGAAGGCGGCATCGCGCAGGGTATCGGGCTGGCGCTGATGGAGGAGTACATTCCCGGTCGCACCGAGAACCTGCACGACTATCTCATTCCCACGATCGGAGACGTGCCGCCTATCGAGAGCATTCTCGTCGAAGTCGCCGACCCAGAGGGTCCGGCAGGCGCGAAGGGGCTCGGCGAACACGTCCTGATCCCTACCGCACCGGCAATTTTGAACGCCATTCGTCATGCAACCGGCATCGACATCCGCAAGGTGCCCGCAACGCCGAGCCGCGTGCTGACAGCCATCAAGGAGGCACGCACGTGAACGACCTCGCCGAGCGTTTCGAAACTCATGATCCAGGCGCCAAGAAGGTGGCAGAAAAGATCCGCTGCGATGCGTGCCCCGTCATGTGCTATATCGCCGACGGCAGGACTGGCGCCTGCGACCGCTATGCCAATGTGTCGGGCAGGATCGTGCGCACGGAACCGATGCGTCTTCTCGATCATGCATCACCCAGGAACGGTGACGTCGTGCCGTTCGACCCGGACGCGCCCTGGGATGGGTCGCTTGTCCGACAACCCTTCGTGACAGCGATCGGGTCAGGTACGACATATCCCGACTACAAGCCCGCGCCTTTCATCGTCAGCCAGGAAGTGGAAGGCGTCGATCTCGTCACGGTGGTGACGGAGGGCATCTTCTCCTATTGCGGGGTGAAGATCAAAATCGATACCGACCGCCATCTCGGCGACGAGACGGCGGTCGTGCGCGCGCAAGGCGAGCCGGTGGGCCATGTCACGACGGGCGAGTATGGCTCTCAGATGCTGTCGCTCGGCGGCGTGCACCATCTAACGGGCGGCTCGAAGGCAGAGGGCCGCGTCACCTGCGAGACCTTGCTTTCGCTGTGCAACAAGAGGCCGGTCGAACTGACGATCGACAATGGCGCCACAATTGTCGTGGAGGCAGGCAAGGCGCCGGTAATCGACGGCAAGCTGGAAAGCCGCATGCGCGTCGGATGTGGTTCCGCCACGATCGGCATGTTCGCATCACAATGGCGCGGGCTCGTTGACGAGGTTGTGGTCGTGGATGACCACATTACCGGCGTCGTTTCCGAGCATCAGGCGGGCAAGGTGCTGGACTGGGAAGATACCGGGATCAAGGTCGTTGGACGCCGTTCGACGCCCGGGCGATATTTCAAGGTTGCTGAACCGGGTCTGGGATGGGGCGGTACCAATATTGAGGACCCGCTGACGATCCTGGCACCTTGGAACGAAAAGAAGGGCGCGCGACCGGGGCTTTCGCTTCTGATGGTGTCCACGACGGGCGAGCAATTCGCCTATTACGAGCTTGACGATGCGCTCATGCCTGTCGCGAAGCCATTTCCTGATCGGCTCAGGCGATCGGTCGAACTGATCGAGGAAAACTGCGAGCCGGCTCTTTGTACCGTTCTTTTCATCGGCGGCGCGGGCGGATCGCTGCGTGCCGGGGTGGTGGACAATCCGGTCAATCTGACACGATCGGTGCAGGGTCTGCGCACCTATGTCACTGTCGGCGGCGCGCCCGTTTATGTGTGGCCGGGCGGCGGAATCACCCTGATGGTGGATGTCACGCGCGTGCCCGACAATTCCTTCGGCTATGTGCCGACACCCGCGCTGGTCGCACCGATCGAGTTCACGTTGCGGCGCGACGACTATGAGAAGCTCGGCGGGCATATGTCGGAAATTCGCAGCGTCGAGGATGTGCTCGCCCATGGCGGGGAATATTTCAACGATCGCCGTATCGAAGTCCCGCCGCGCGGCAATGACTGGCCTTTGCGCGCACAGCTCAGGCGCGAGATCCGCTAGTGACCTCTCCGCAGATTTCCTGGCTGCCGGACGGGCGGCGCCTGCACATGAATCATGGTCCGATCGACCTCATCGTCGAGGCGTGGGGCGACGTGCCAGAGGTCCACGCCGCTTACCGACAGGCTGCGGGTCGATTTCAGAGCATTCTGAAT
This sequence comes from Rhizobiaceae bacterium, assembly GCA_023953905.1. Classification (GTDB taxonomy): domain Bacteria; phylum Pseudomonadota; class Alphaproteobacteria; order Rhizobiales; family Rhizobiaceae; genus Arvimicrobium. The sequence continues at coordinate 78,378 of JAMLJA010000011.1, forward strand.
GAACTGGTCCGGGAACTGCCGGAGCTTCGGCTGCCCGCGACCGGCGAAGCCAGGACATTTGCGAGCTCGACAGCGCAGCGCATGGAAAGCGCGACCTCGGCTCTCGTCGCCCGAAATCGTGGGCTCTTTCTGACGCCGATGGCGGCGGTTGCGGGGGCTGTCGCCGACGAAATCCTCGAAGCCATGACGGCCGACCGGCTCCTTGCGAAGGCCTATGTCAACAATGGCGGAGACATAGCGAGCCACCTTGGCCCGGACGCGGAATTGAAGGCCGCCATTGCCGGCACGATGAACGGAATTGCGGATACCGCAACTCTGCGTTTCGACGCTCCGGTCCGCGCCATCGCGACAAGCGGATGGCGCGGTCGCAGCTTTTCGCTCGGCATCGCAGATGCCGTCACCGTGCTTGCCGCGACAGCCGCAAAAGCCGACGCTGCGGCGACCGTCATCGCCAATGCAGTCGATTTGCCCGGACATCCGTCGGTTGTTCGCAGACGAGCTTGCGACCTCGCGCCAGACACCGATCTCGGGGATCGTCTCGTGACCACCCAAGTCAGAAAGCTTTCGCCACGCGAAACAGCAAGTGCGCTGGAGGCCGGCGCGCAATGCGCCGAGCGTTTGCGCGCAGCGGGACTGATCGAGGACGCCGCGCTGTTCCTCGGGGATCAGGCTCGTTCAATCGGAGTGCTTGCCGGAACAGTCCTTACCGACAAACGGTTTCATCATACGCCAAAGCTTGCTGCTAGTCGGCAAGGATCAAGTGCTGTCCCGAACGAACACACATATGACGGCAGAATTCAGGGAGTTCCTGCATGACTGACACCGATCCTCTGCTGAAGATGCTCGACGCCGAGCCATCGGAGGACGACGCCGAACCGGGGTATCTCCTGCAGGAGCAAGCGGGATTTCTGCTGCGACAGGCACAGCAACGCCATGTCGCGATCTTCACATCGTTGATCGGAGAATTAACGCCCCCTCAGTTTGCTGCACTCGCAAAACTGGCCGAGGTCGGGGATACGTCTCAGAACCAGCTCGGAACATTGATCGCGATGGACGCGGCAACGATCAAAGGCGTCATCGACCGGCTGAAGGCACGCGGACTGGTTGCCGTCGCCAAGGATGAGGGCGACAAGCGGCGTCTGATGGTTCGCCTTACGGGCGAGGGTCGCACGGCGCTCGCCGGATTACTGCCGCGGGCTCGGCAGATCAGTCAGGAAACCCTGGCACCGCTGACCGACAAGGAAGCGCAACAGTTCATCCGACTTCTGGCCCGGATCTGCTGAGCAAACACAGCACGGGGTGAAATTTGCGCGAATGGTCACCTGGGGATGATGCCCGACCTGCGTCAAGATCGACAATGGAATGGCTTTTCCTCGCTGCCGATTGACCCTAAATTCATTTGTATACTAATAAAGATCGAGGTCAGATCGCGCGTATTGCGATCGCTTTCAACGAGACCGAAACGGCACGTCTCCGCAACAAAGGTCGGTAAGATGCATTCTGCGGCTGCATTGAAAATCGAAGATGCGACGACTTTTCCGATCCCAGCAGGCGTCTATGCGGAGACTGTTGTTTCGGTAAAGCACTATACGGACAGGCTGTTCTCCTTCCGCATCACGCGGCCTCAGGCATTTCGCTTCCGCTCCGGCGAGTTTGTCATGATCGGCCTGCCGAATGCGGAAAAGCCGGTCTTCCGCGCCTATTCGATCGCAAGCCCCTCATGGGACGAAGAGGTCGAGTTCTTCTCCATCAAGGTGCCCGATGGTCCCCTGACCTCCGAATTGCAGAAGATCGTGCCCGGCGACACGGTCTTGATGCGGCAGAAATCCACCGGAACTCTTGTGCTTGATGCCCTGACCCCTGCAAAGCGTGTGTTCATGATCTCCACAGGCACCGGCATCGCACCATTCGCAAGTCTCATTCGCGATCCCGAGACATATGACAAGTTCGATCAGGTCATCCTCACCCATACATGCCGCGACCGCGCCGAGCTGGTGTACGGGGAAGAGCTTTGTGCCGAGGCGGTCAACGACCCGCTGATTGGTGAAATGGCCGCGGGACGTCTCATCCTGTATTCGACGACCACACGCGAAGTGACGCCGCGCATGGGGCGCATCACACACCTCATCGAAAGCGGCAAGTTTTGCACCGATTTGGGAATCCCGCCCCTCAATCCGACAAGCGACCGCGTGATGATATGTGGTTCGATGTCGATGCTGAAGGACGTCAAGAGCCTCGTGGAAAGCCTCGGCTTCACGGAAGGCTCGAACAACAAGCCCGCCGATTTCGTCGTCGAACGGGCGTTCGTCGGCTAGACCCCATCGGCGCGCCTGTTTGCGCGCTCTCGCTTGAATGGCTCCACATAGACGCGTAGAACATGGCGTTCTCCGATGCTGGCGGATGCGGCAGACCGGAGAAGCTGGAGGACGACGCCTATGAATAGGGACGCTGGACAGACCGCCGCAGCGGCGGACGCCACATCATCCATCGTCACGCCGTTGCCGCGACGGACGGCGGCGAATGTGCAGGATGCCGCTCATGGCATTGCCCGCAATCCCGGGATGCAGCTCGATCTCGGCTTCCTGGAATCGATGCGGAACGTCAACCGCTCGGCACTCGAGCGGCGGGTCGATTCCCTGACCAAGCGACGCTCGATCAAGAACGACGATCAGGCGGCTTGGCTGTTGCGCGCGATTTCCGTGATGGACCTCACGACACTGAACTCCAACGACACCGATGAGCGGGTGCGACGCCTCTGTGCAAAAGCGGTCAACCCGTTGCGCGCCGATCTCGTCTCCGCACTGGGCATTGAGAACGCCCGCATCCGACCGGCTGCGGTCTGCGTCTATCATCCGTTCGTGGCCACGGCCGTCGATGCCCTGAAAGGCACAAACATCCATGTCGCGGCCGTCTCCACGGCGTTTCCACACGGCCTGACGCCGCTCAAGACACGGTTGCAGGAAGTGGAAGCGTCTGTCTCCGACGGCGCGGATGAAATCGACGTCGTCATTCCGCGCGGATTGGTCTATGGCGCGAAATGGCAAGAACTTTACGATGAGATCCGACAGATGCGCGCGGCCTGTGGCGAAGCGCATATCAAAGTCATTCTCGGCACCGGTGATCTCGCCACCCTGCGCAATGTGACGCTTGCCTCGATGGTGGCGATGATGGCGGGCGCCGATTTCATCAAGACCTCCACGGGCAAGGAAAGCGTCAACGCGACACTGCCCGTTGGGCTTGCGATGGTGCGGGCCATTCGCGCCTATTTCGAGCAGACCGGCTACCTGATCGGCTTCAAGCCGGCAGGGGGCATATCGACAGCGAAATCGTCGCTCGACTGGCTGGTGCTCATGAAGGAAGAACTGGGGCGCGCTTGGCTGGAGCCCGAGCTGTTCCGCTTCGGCGCATCGAGCCTTCTGACGGACATCGAACGTCAGCTCGAACACCACGTGACCGGGCACTATTCCGCCAATCATCGTCACGCTATGGCCTAGCGCGATTGGTCGCGACCATCGATGCGGGCTTCAGGAACCTTCAATGAATATTCTCGAACGCTATAACGCCATGGAATACGGCCCGGCGCCCGAAGCGCGCAACGAAGCTGACGCATGGATCGCCGGAAAGGACTTGTCGAAGGCAATTTTTGTCGGCGGCAGCTGGAAATCGGCGCATGGCGGCAAGACATTCGAAGTGCTGGACCCTGCGACGGGCAAATTGCTTGCCGAGGTTTCCGAGGCCGATGAGGCTGACGTCGACGCAGCGGTGGCGGCCGCGCGCAAAGCCTTGCCGAAATGGAGCGCGGCCTCCGGCTATGAGCGCGCCAAGGTGCTCTATGCGATCGGACGCGCGATGCAGCGGCACCAACGGCTTTTTGCCGTTCTGGAATCTCTGGACAATGGCAAGCCCATTCGCGAAAGCCGCGACATTGATGTGCCATTGGCAATCCGCCATTTCCTGCATCACGCAGGCTGGGCGCAGTCCCTCGATCGCGAATTTCCCGGCCATAAGGGTGTCGGGGTCGTCGGCCAGATCATTCCCTGGAATTTCCCGCTGCTGATGCTTGCCTGGAAGATCGCACCTGCATTGGCTGCTGGATGCACCGTGGTTCTGAAGCCTGCGGAGTTCACGCCGCTCACGGCAATTCTCTTCGCCGAAATCTGCGAGCGGGCCGGCGTGCCAAAGGGCGTCGTCAATATCGTTCCGGGCGGGCCGGCGGCGGGCGCGGCAATCGTCAATCATGACGGCATCGACAAGATCGCCTTCACCGGTTCTTCGGAAGTCGGCAGGATTATCCGCAAGGCAACAGCCGGCTCGGGCAAGAAGCTCTCGCTGGAACTTGGCGGCAAATCGGCATTCATGGTGTTTGAGGATGCCGATCTCGATTCCGCCGTGGAAGGCCTTGTCGACGGCATCTGGTTCAATCAGGGACAGGTATGCTGTGCCGGCTCGCGCCTGCTTGTCCAGGAAGGGATCGCGGACGCTTTCTTCGCCAAGGTCAAGACGCGCATGGGGCGGTTGCGCGTCGGTTCACCTCTCGACAAGAATACCGATATCGGTCCGCTGGTCGACAAGACACAGCTTGATCGCGTGGCCGGTCTGGTCTCCGAGGGCGCACATCAGGGGGCGTCCTGCTGGCAGCCGGATTTTGCGCTGCCCTCTTCCGGCTATTTCTATAGACCGACGCTCGCGACGGGTGTGGCGCCTTCCAACATTCTTGCGCAGGAAGAGGTTTTTGGACCAGTGCTGGCCGCGATGACTTTCCGCAACACCGAGGAAGCTGTCGAGCTCGCCAACAATACTCGTTATGGCCTTGCAGCCTCGGTGTGGAGCGAGAATGTCAATCTTGCCCTGCATGTCGCGCCGCAGCTCAAGGCAGGTGTCGTATGGATCAACGGCGCCAACATGTTCGACGCTGCCTGCGGCTTTGGCGGCTATCGCGAGAGCGGCTTCGGGCGCGAAGGCGGGCATGAGGGTATGCTCGAATATCTGACGTCAAAACTGCCGCTTGGCGCAACCATCAAGCCATACGCCGCATCCGTTTCGACGGACACAACCGAACACGTCGGGATTGATCGGACGCCGAAGCTCTACATCGGTGGCAAGCAGGTCCGACCGGATAGCGGCTATTCGATGCCCGTGACCGGCGCGAAGGGGAAGTTCGCGGGCGAGGTCGGGCTTGGCAACCGCAAGGACATCCGCAATGCGGTCGCTGCCGCACGCGCCTGCAAGGCGTGGCCCGGCGCCACCGCCTATAATCGCGCGCAGGTGCTTTACTTCCTTGCCGAGAACCTGTCCTCACGCGGCGACGAGTTTGTCGCGCGCCTGTCGTCGCTCACAGGCGCCTCGGCCAAGGCCGCACGCGCGGAGGTCGATCTTTCCATCGAAAGGCTGTTCGAGTGCGCCGGGCTGGCGGACAAATTCGAGGGGCGCGTCCATCAGCCACCGATGCGGGCCGTGGCGCTGGCCCTCCACGAGCCGGTCGGCGTCGTCGGCGCCGTGATGCAGGACGAACAACCTCTGCTCGGCTTCGTGTCGATGGTCGCCCCGGCCCTCGCCATGGGCAATACCGTTGTTGCCGTGCCTTCCCAGCGCTATCCGCTGATTGCCACCGACCTCTACCAGGTCGTCGAATATTCCGACCTGCCCGCCGGTGCGCTCAACATCGTGACAGGGCGCAGTGCCGAACTGGCGGGCGTGCTCGCTAAACATGACGATGTTGACGGACTTTGGCTGGTCGCCGACGCCGAGACGTGCAAAAAGGCCGAGGCGGAGTCCATCGGCAATCTCAAGCGCGTCTGGACAAGCAACGGTCGTGCAATCGACTGGACTTCGCGTGATGCCGGCGGGGACACATTCTTGCGCCGTGCAATCGAAATAAAGAATGTATGGGTGCCATACGGCGATTAGGGAGACTGTGTTTTGAAACTGGTTCGTTACGGCAATGCGGGTTCTGAAAAGCCTGGTGTGATTGACGCGCAGGGCAAGATTCGTGATCTGTCCGGCCATGTGGCCGACATTGGTGGCGCCACGCTCGATCCAAGCGAACTGGCAAAGCTCGCGAAGGTCGACCCCGAGACGCTCCCGGAAGTTTCCGGTGACCCTCGCCTCGGTCCTTGCGTCGCAGGCGTTGGCAAACTCATCTGCATCGGTCTCAACTACTCCGACCACGCGGCGGAAACCGGAATGGCCGTGCCGTCCGAACCGATCATCTTCATGAAGGCCACCTCGGCGATCGTTGGCCCGAACGATGATGTGCTGATCCCCCGCAAGTCCAAGAAGACCGACTGGGAAGTCGAGCTCTGCGTCGTGATCGGCAAGAAGGCGAAGTATGTCTCCGAGGACGAGGCGCTGGACTATGTCGCGGGCTATTGCGTGTCGAACGATGTTTCGGAGCGCGAGTTCCAGGCTGAACGCCAGGGTCAGTGGACCAAGGGCAAGAGCTGCGACACCTTCGGCCCGATCGGCCCGTGGATGGTCACCAAAGACGAGATAAAGGATCCGCAGAACCTCAAGATGTGGCTCACCGTGAACGGTAAGACCATGCAGGACGGCTCGTCCAACACGATGGTCTACGGCGTCAAGCATCTGGTGTCCTATCTGTCGCAGTTCATGAGCCTTCTGCCCGGCGATATCATCTCCACCGGCACGCCTCCCGGCGTCGGCATGGGCATGAAACCGCCTATGTTCCTGAAGGATGGCGACGTGGTCGAACTCGGCATCGAGGGCCTCGGAACCCAGAAGCAGACCTTCAGGCAGGACGCCTGAGGCAAACCTGGCGGCATTGACCTCAGTGCCGCCGACCAGCCCTTTGCAGCATGACCTTCCTTCTCGGCATAGATGGCGGTGGAACAAGCTGCCGCGCAGCGTTGGCCACGGCTGACGGTACGATTATCGCGCGCGCCAGAAGCGGCTCTGCAAACATCCACACCGACCTTGCGGGCGCACGAGAAAACATCGTCGAAGCCGCAAGGCTTGTCTTTGCTGAAGCAGGAGTCGACGCGTCACGGATTTCCGAAACGCCGATTGTGCTTGGTCTTGCGGGAGCCAATGTCGGCACCAACGCCGCGCAACTCGCGGCCATGCTGCCATTCGACACGAGCCTCGTCGAAACCGACGCGATGATCGCACTCGAAGGCGCTGTAGGCAGCGGTGACGGTGCGATTGCCATTCTCGGTACCGGTACGGCCTATCTGGGCCGCAGGGACGGCGAGGCCCGGCCGATTGGCGGATGGGGCTTTCTGGTCAGCGATCAGGGCAGCGGTGCCCAGATCGGAAGGGAGCTTCTGGAACGTACTCTGCTTGCTTTTGACGAAGTGGGACCGGCTTCTCCGCTGACCCACGAGATACTGACGGTGTTCGAGAAAGACCCAAGCAACATCGTCGCCTTCGCCGCGACGGCCAAGCCCGGAGATTTCGCCGGGTTCGCTCCCAAGGTCTTCGATCATGCGGCACAGGGCGACATTGTGGCTGACGCCATACTGGCCCACGGACAGGCCGTGATCGAAGCCTCATTGCTGCGATTTGACCTGCGACCGGACGAGCCGCTTGCGTTGCTGGGCGGGCTCGCTTCCTTGTATGAGACCCGTCTGTCGACCCCGCTGCGCGCCCTCGTCCGTCCCTCCATCCAGGACGCGCTGGGCGGGGCGGTATCGATGGCGGCCAGGCTGTTTGGAGCTCAGCGACCATGAACTCTGACGACGTTGAGAAGGACGGGCGCGTCGCGCTGCGCGGTGCGCTCATCTTCGACGGCGAGGCATGGCATGACGATGCCGAGCTCGTCATCCACAACGCACAGGTCGAGCGCATTGCGCAAGGGAAAGACGTTCCCGACGACGCGCCGTCTGTCGAGCTTGATGGTGGCATTCTAGTGCCTGGCTTTGTCGACCTGCAGGTCAATGGCGGCGGCGGTGTGATGCTCAACGACCGCCAGGATGTTGAGGCGTTTCGCACCATCTGTGCGGCCCATGCGCCGTTTGGCACAACCTCGATCCTCGTGACGCTTATTACCGACACACCGGCCGTCACGGCGTTAGCCGTCGATGGCTGCGCGGCGGCTCTTGCCGAACAGGTGCCGGGATTGCTTGGCCTGCATCTGGAAGGCCCCCATCTGTCCATTGCGCGCAAAGGGGCGCATGACCCGGCGCTCATTCGGCCAGTCTCCTCCGAGGACGAGGCGTTCCTGATTGCATCACGCAAGAAGGTCCACGTTCTTCTGTCGACGCTGGCGCGTGAATCGGTCGAGCCGGACCAGATAAAGGCGTTGGCTGCCGCAGGTGTTCTCGTCAGCATCGGCCATACCGACACGACATATGAAGGTGCTGCCGAAATGGCAGAGGCGGGTGCCAGCATCGTCACGCATCTCTTCAATGCAATGAGCCAGATCGGCAATCGCGCGCCCGGCGTCGCCGGCGCAGCGCTAGACATCGGACAGCTTCACGCAGGTCTGATCGCGGACGGAATTCATGTCGATCCCGCAACGATAGGCATTGCGCTGCGTGGCAAAAACGGTCCCGGCCACATCTTCCTTGTTACCGACGCGATGGCGACGATCGGTACCGACATGTCGTCATTCACACTCAATGGGCGCACCATTTTTCGCAAGGAAGGCAGTCTGCGGTTGGCTGACGGCACGCTGGCCGGGGCCGATCTCGATATGATTTCGGCGGTCCGCTTCATGCATCAGCGCATTGGCTTGCCGCTAGAGGAAGCCTTGCGCATGGCGACCGTCTATCCGGCTCGGGCGGCCCGCGTTGACGACCGGATTGGACGCCTGGGAGCAGGCACTGATGCAAGCTTCGTGCATCTGACTGAACAGCTCGACGTGCGCCGGGTATGGATCAGGGGTACCGAGGCGTTTCGCGCCTGATCGGGCGTTGACCCGTCAATTGCTGTCGGTTGGCAGCACGGCGGACTCCACGTGGCCAAGGACGTCGGCGCGTTCCGGCGAACGCCGAAAATCGGCGTAGTAGAGGCTCCATTCCCTGTCGTGCGGCGCGCGATAGGGACCGAACTTGAAGTACTGTTTGTCGCCGAGACCGCGATCAGCGTGGCCTATATGGCCGGTAACCGTCACGATCGGACGGGCATTGGCATAAAGCTCGATGCGCCCCGACCCGTCCGGCCCGGGTTGGGTGTAGACCGCGAAATCGATCCAGCCTGAATCCGGTGTCGGAAGCCTGTTGCCATGGTCAACGACCTGTATCGCAACGCTGCGGGCGTGGAACAGATCTCCGTCTTCCGGCACCCAGTTGGGATCGGTGGCCACCAGTGCCCGCATCTGGTTGGTTTTTGGCCGCAGCCACACAGGGATGCCCACCTCGTGGTCCTGGACCGCTTTCATCATCACCGGTGCCGGCTCTTCGATATAATTCGTTTCGACGGTCGCGAAGAGTTTTCCATTGCGCATCCTGATTGCAAAGAACGGACTGAAATCGCCCTCCGCTCCGGGGTCGATCTCCCGCTTCCATTGCGCGATGAGATATCGATGATCGTCAGTTGGAACCGGATCGGCAAATCTTACGGCGAACCCGTACCAGACGCCCTGATCATAGGGCACGCGAAGCTCGGTCTTCTCCCAGATCTCCGCTCGCTCGCTTTCATTTTGGTCAACCGATCCGCCCAGCGGCCGGACGGACAGTTTCAGCGCACCGCCGCCATTGTAAGTGACGTTGTTCTGGAACGCGACGACGCCGGCGCTTTGTTCATAATTGTCGCGATAGTAGAGGCCGCCGTCGTCGGAGAAGGAGGGCCCATCGAGCCTGTCGCGCAAGACCTTCTGAGCGGGTGATGAGCGCCTGTTCTCCGATGCGTCGATCCCTGCGGAGGGTCCGCCAGAGCTAGAAACGCGCAGGTTCATTGCAGCTTTTTTGCTTCCTCGCCAAGGGCGCCGCGTTGCGTCTTCTCGCGGTGCAGAAGCATTACCTGCTCCGCGTGCGAGGTCCGATCGTAGTTTTCCTCCAGAATGCCCTCGTCGGCAATGCCGACAGCGTCGGAAAGCTCGGGATACATAATGGTGAGCTTCTGCGAAACGCCAGGGAGTTGCTCCCTGCCGATGGTGGCCCAAGCCCCGCCGCAATAGTCCGCGAACTCACTGCTGGCGATGGTCGTATGAGGATATTTCTTCGTCAGTGTCTGCAAGCGCTGCGCCTCATTCACCGCCGAGCCGAAAGCTGAGAAAGTCAACCTGTCCGACAGGCCCACATTTCCGAACATGACATTGCCGACATGCAGGCCGATACCGTAGCCGATCGAGTCCAGACCCCGGGAATGCCTATCCTCATTGAGCTTGGCCATCCGCGACACCGCCGTGAATGAACTGGACAACGCCGCGCGGCAGGCGATTTCGGAAGGCGCGCGGTGCCGCTCACATGGATAGACAGCCAGAAAGCCATCGCCCAGAAAGCTCAGGATCTGCCCCCCATTTCGATTGAAGGGTGCCGCGATGGCATCGAAGAATTGGTTCAGGGTTTCGATATAGCCCTCGCGTCCCAACGTCTCCGCGAGACGCGTCGAACCGCGCATGTCGGCCATCACCACGGCCGCGCGGATGGTGTCGCCGTCGCCGCGTTTGACCTGACCGTTGAGAACTCGCCTGCCCGCGTCGCCTCCCAGATAGGTGGTGAGCATGTTGTCGGCCAGCTTGTTCAGCACAGCCATTTTCGCGGCCACAGCGAGGTTGCTCTGAATGCGCAGAAGTGCACCAAGCGCGCTTTCGGAAAAGCCATTGGGGCTGTCAGTCGTCCAGGAGCCGATCATTCCTTGCCGCTCGCTGCCGAATGAATGCGTGAAGGCGAGGTAATCCGTCATACCCTCTGCTCGCAGCTCCTCAAAAATGGGGAACTCAACCGGTCCTGTCGGCTCGATACGGCGACGAAAATGCTGGAGATTGTTGCTGATAATGTGGAAATACGGGCTCTGCAGAAAGCGTTCGGGCGGCAGGCCATTCTTCTTGCTATGCCCTTCAATCTCCACGCCCGCGCCTCGATGCCATGTGAAACTCAACGCATCATAGAGGGGATGCAGCATGGAGAAACTCAGCTGTATGCGCGCCACCGGCACGCCCGAGGCTGCAATCCTCTCGCAGAAGCCTTGGATGATCACTTCCAGCGGCTCACCCGAGATCGCGACCTTCTTGAGCCAGTCGGCAACCTGATCGATAAGAATGGACGAAATCTCGCCACCGGTTGTGATCATTGGAATTGTCCCGTTCTTGAGACTGAGGCTTACGCCTTGACGACGTTTTCCGCGGCGATGCCGTGGCGAGCGAACACATTTCGCGTGTCGACGATGAGAATGCCCGAATTTGCTATCGCGGCGTAATCGACCGCATCGTGATCTGTCGCGATAAGGACCGCATCGAAATCAGCGAGCGAGGATTGCGACAGATCGATCGATCGACGCCCCTGCAAGGCACCGTGCTCGCGTGTTGGAGGCACTTCCGAAACATGGGGATCGTGAAACGCGGCCCTGCCCCCACGCTCTTCGATCAGTTCGATCAATCGCAATGAGGGGCTCTCACGAATGTCGGGAACATTCTTCTTGTAGGCGAGCCCGACGACCAGCACGCGAGACCGACTGAGAGCCTTGCCTGACTTCCGATCAAGCGCATCCGCCAGTCGCGCCACGACATGGCGCGGCATCGCCGAATTGATCTCGCCGGCGAGTTCAATAAAGCGCGTTGGCATCTCAAACTCGCGCGCCTTCCACGTGAGGTAGAATGGATCGATGGGCACGCAATGCCCTCCAAGGCCCGGCCCCGGATAGAAGGGCATATAGCCAAAGGGCTTGCTCTTGGCTGCCTCGATCACCTCCCAGATATCGATGCCCATGGCGTCGTAGACGACTTTGAGCTCGTTCACGAGCGCGATATTGACGGAGCGGAAGATGTTCTCTGTCAGTTTTACCGCTTCTGCTGTCGCTGTCGTCGAAACCGGCACTGTCGTTGCGACCACCGCGCCATAAAGCGACTGCATGAGTGCGGCGGCGTCATCGCCATCGCCCGCCACGACCTTCGGAATAGTGGCGACCGCAAAATCGCGGTTGCCCGGGTCCTCTCGCTCTGGCGAGAAACCAAGGTAGAAGTCGCGGCCTGAACGGAGGCCCGTCTCCTCCAGAATGGGACGAAGAACGCCGTCTGTCGTTCCAGGGTAAGTGGTGGACTCAAGCACGATGAGCTGACCCGGGCGCAGATGTTCGGCAATGGCGCGGGCAGTCGTCTCGATGAAAGAGAGGTCCGGCTCGCGATGCCGCGTCAGCGGTGTCGGCACGCAAATGATGACGACATCGCAGGCCGCCAGTTCGCTGAAATCAGCCGTTGCGCGAAAGCGTTTTGCCTCAAGCGCCCCGGAGAGGGTTTCACTCGACACCGCCTCAATATAGGACGCGCCGGCATTGAGCTTCTCGACCTTTTCAGAATCGATGTCGAAGCCGCGGGTCGGAAAGCTCCCACCTGCCATTGCCATGGCGAGCGGCAGCCCCACATAGCCGAGACCTATAATTCCTACACGCGCCATTCGGGCGTCGATGCGTGTGCGGAGGGTGTCGAAATTCGAAAGACTTGTGTCCAAAGCGTCGGCTTTTCGCAGGTTGGGCGCAACATCGCCGTGCGCAAGATATGGGCTGGCGCGGGTCAGGATACCAGAGCGCGATGCCGGAATAAATCGCTCAGCCTGCACTTGCGTAAACCGGCGTCGGACACTTCGGTGATCGTGTCAGGCGGCGGCGGCCAAGGTTTTTGCCTTGAGATCGGCGGCGGCCATGGCATATCCGCCCGCCCCGCCGTCCACGAAATGAACGTGGTCGCGCTGCATCGGGTTCACCACCATGCATGTCATGAGGGCGGAGTCCTGAACATGCATGCCGAAGTTGCATATGCCTTGAGACTGCGCCGCCTGGAGCCGCGTTTCCACGCGTCGGCGCAGATCCGCATCCATATCCACGGTCATTTTCAGGCCGTCGTCAAACTTCCTGAAATCCGTATTCTGGATGACCTCTTTCTTGTATCGCTTGGGATCGAAGGGGCCGAGCGACCGGTTGAGACGGTCGGCCAGCGCGACCAACACCACGAGCCCCGTCGTCTTCAGCCAGGCAATCATCCTGCGGCCCTTTGGAGCGGCCCGCGACTCGGGGCCAACGCCTGAGGATGAGAAATCGAACTTCAGCGTCTCTTCAGACACAGGCCGGGTGTCCTGTCTCTCCTCGCCGGTCAGGGCGACGATATCAGAGACGAGCGTTTGAAATGCTTGGACATTTCCCGCCGGCCCAGGCACCGCGATGATCGACACGATCTCGCCATTACGCGCAGCAATCGGGTTCCAGCGGCACGACAGCCCGTTCAAATTTGGCTCAATACCAGATAAGGGGGGCTCGACGTCATAGCGTCCAGCTTTCATCTCGGCTTCTGCCCAGCTTGCCCCGCCGCCGGTAAACATGGCGTAGGAAACATTGTCCGAGGCCCTGAAGCGCGCGACGCGCACATCAAGGCCTTCTGCGCGAATATCCGCGACCGGAACGAGGGCTACACGCAGCGTCAGCCCGAGTTCTTCCGAAACCCATGTGCGGACCGCCGACAGCGCGGCTCGCGTCTCACCCTCGAACGGACCGGGGACGGCAACGAGGGCGCCATCTCCGCCAAAGACATAAGGCATTTCGCGATGATCGAGCGCATTGAGAATTGCCGAAATCACGCTCGCACCAGCCATGTTGACTGCTTTGTAGCGCCCCGTCGTGATGGCATCGGTCGAGTTGACGATATCAGCGGCTGCCAGCAGCCAGTCATCCGGCAGTGGATGGTAATTTACCGCGTCCGCAACGCCCTTGAAGTCCGAAAAGAGCGGCACATCGCGGAAAAATCGTTCATCCTGCTCCCTCATATCGATACGTCTATCATATCCCATTGTCGTCGACATCAGCTGTTTGACTCAGATACGGTTTCACCCGATAGCATCGCAGCAATGCGGATCGCCTTTTATGCACCCCTTAAATCGCCAAACCACCCGATCGTTTCCGGTGATAGGCAGATAGCCCGGCTGCTCGTGCGCGCCCTTGGCTTGATTGGAGATACGGTTGAAGTTGTCTCGGAGTTGCGGAGCTATCTGCCTGCGCCCGACTTTGGCATGCTAGAAGACCTGCAGCGTGCAGCAGCCTCCGAACGGGACCGGCTGACAGCTCTGTGGCGGTCCGGCAGCCCGCCCGACATATGGTTCACATACCATCCCTACTACAAGTCCCCCGATCTCATTGGACCCGCACTCGCGACTGCATTTTCCATTCCCTATGTGACGGCGGAAGCTTCCTTCTCGCGCAGGCGGGCGATCGCGGCCTGGGCCGAGAGCCAGTCCTATGTTGGGGCGGCAGTGAGGGCTGCAGCCGTCAACTTCTGCCTGACACGCCGCGACAAGGAAGGACTGAACAATAACATTCCAGAGGCATCGCTCGCGATGCTATCGCCGTTCATCGATGTCACGCCTTTCGCGCCAGCGCCGGACAAAGGCCGGCACAAGCTCGTGACGGTTGCCATGATGCGGCCAGGCGACAAGCTCGAAAGCTACACCCGGCTCGCGGAGGCACTTCATCTGATCCAGCAGAGGCAGTGGACGCTGTCGATTGTCGGCGACGGACCGTGCCGCGAGGCTGTGCACCAGCTCTTCTCGGGCTTCGAGACCGACCGGATTACGTGGCATGGAGAATTGTCCCAGCCCGAGGTAGCCGCGCTGCTCTCCACATCGGATATCTATGTCTGGCCGGGCTGTGGCGAAGCCTTCGGCCTGGCCTATCTTGAGGCCTTGGCGTCCGGTCTGCCGGTGGTCGCGCAAGACACATCCGGCGTGTCCGAGGTCGTCACCAACGGGAAGACTGGACTGCTTACGCAAGATGGAGACAGCGCCGCCTATGCGGCGGCAATCGAGCGCCTGCTTGACAACCGTTCCGAACGCGATCTCCTCGGCTCGCAAGCGCGGCTTGAAGCGCTTGAAACACATTCACTCGAAGCGGCCGCCCAGCGACTTTCAGAAGTGATTGGTCGCGTACGAAAGAGTTGAACGATGTCGGGTCCATTTGTTCTACTTGAAGACTACCTCCACCGTCGGGCCGACAATGGGCGCCGGGTGGACTTCTGGCTGCGTGACGACGATGCCATCGAACCTACCGATGCGCTCGATCAGTTGCTTGGGCTGGCAGGGTCCAGCAACATTCCGTTGGCTCTGGCCGTGATACCAGCCTTCACTGGCGAGGCGCTCGCCAGACGATTGGCGGACGCAGAGAGTGTCACGGTCCTGCTACACGGTTGGGCGCATGACAATCACGCTCCTGATGGCGAGAAGAAGCAGGAATTCGGACCGCATCGGCCATATGATGTCATGCTCGCGGAACTGACCAGAGGACGCGCCCGGCTGAGGGCCCTGTTCGGCGCGTGCTTCTATCCGCTTTTCGTGCCCCCCTGGAACCGCATTGATCCCTCCTTGATTCCACACCTGCCCGAAGCTGAACTATGCGCGCTCTCGACTTTCGGCACCGAAAGGCGATCCGCTATTGCCATGGTCAACACTCATGTCGACATCATCGACTGGCATGGCACGCGAGGCGGTCGCGACCCAGCAATACTGGTCCATGAAATCATTGCGCGACTGGACCACGGGGACGTCGTTGGCGTGCTCACACATCACCTCGTGCACGATAGGGCAGCATGGGATTTTCTAGCAGAACTGTTCGCTCTCACTTCACGACACCCAGCCTGTCGCTGGCGTTCAATCCGGGATCTTGCGGATGAACGGACGCAATCGCTACAAATCGAGGATTAATCCATCGCGCGCGGCGAAAGCGCCCGAGAAGCGCGCCTGGGCGGCGCGCTCTATCTCTTCGACCTGAGAATCGGTGCGGGACGGATCATGGTGGAAAAGCGCCAGCCGCTTCGCGCCGGCTGCCTTGCAGAGCTTGATGCCCTGCTCCCAAGTGGAATGGCCGAAACCGCGATAGCGCTCCATCTCTGATTCCAGATAAGTCGAGTCATAAATCACGAGATCCGCATCCGCGATGAGGTCCAAAACGACCGGGTCAAGCACCCCCGCAACGTGCTCGGTATCGCTGATCAAAGCTACCGACTTGCCGTTTGCCTCGACACGGTAGCCGACACATCCACCTGGATGACTGAGACTGCCTGTGCGGACCACCATGCCCGCCCGCGGCGCAAGCGCGTCTCCCGGCACGAAATCGCGGCAGTGAAGATTGGAGGTGCAATACTCCGCCGAAACGGGGAACCAAGGCGGGCTGATGAACTGTCCGATCAACTCACGGGTCGTCATCCTGCCGTGGGTGTGTCCCGACCACAGGATGAGCTTGGTGCTCGGGTCATATAGAGGATGGAAAAAGGGCAGGCCAATGACATGGTCGTAGTGGCAATGGGTCAGAAAAACGTCGATCTCTGCGACGCCCGCCTTTTTGAGCGCTCTTCCTGCCTGATAGAGCCCCGAGCCGCCATCGAGTATCAGTCTCTCGTCACCGCAGCTGACCTCGATACAGGCGGTATTGCCGCCAAACCGGGCGTAGTCCGCGCCCGACACAGGAATACTCCCGCGCACTCCCCAGAATTGAACCTTCAACGGTACTTCGCTCATTCCAATCCTTTGCCGCGCATCCCGGAGGTGCTGCGGCCTTGCCTGCGGGGCATTTCAGCGGATAGCTGAGCCGAAAGGCAAGAAATTTGATTTCGGCCAGAAGCCGCGGAGCGAAAAACGGCCATCACTCTAATGCGGACGGCTGCGTTCGAGGCTAAGTTCCGCGGTCGTGGCGCTCAACCTGTCGGCAAGCACTTTCAGAATCTCCAAGGTCATCTCCGGGTTTTCCTTCAGCATGCGAAGGAAGTGATCTTTGCGGATACGCAAGGCTTCCAGCCTCTCGCTCGCCTGGACGGTCGCGGTACGCGATACGTCACACAAGATCGCGATCTCACCCACGATGGCGTTCGGCTCCACGCCAGCCACCTTTATCTGCCCCGCGTCGGACTCGACCAGAATGTCGGCGCTGCCTGTCAGAATGACGTAGGCCGCGTCACCTTCCTCGCCCTGCCGAAACAAAACCTGGCCCGCATTGTAGCTGACACGGTCAGACGTGAATGCGAGAAGTTTGAGTTTTGCCGGTTCCACGCCTGCGAACAATGGAACTCGCTTGAGCATTCCTACTTCGTCTTTGAGCAACATCGTTCGTTCCAGCCAATTACCCTAACACTATTGTGACACGAGCGTTCTGAAGATACCGTTTTCAGATCGTAGTGTCTCGTAACTTCCTTCTTCAACGAGAGATCCAGCGTCAAAGACAAAAATGCGATCGAACAGCGGCGCCATGCCAGCACTTGGCAACACCCATATGACAGTCGGCGAGCGCTGCTGCCGCGTCAACTCATCGAATATATTGCGAACGATCTGCTCCTGCTGTCTTTGATCCAGCGCCAACAATGGCCTGTTCAGGACAATGATGTCGGCTTTCTTAAGAAAGGCTCGTGCAACGTCGAGCTTCTGACGCTGCACATTGCTCAATCTGCGGCCCGCGACGCCGACATTGTAGTCCAGGCCGACATCGAGAACTTCATCATACAGTTCCAGATTCTCCAGCACCGAGAACACAAGTGCGCGGATCTTCTCCGGCGCATCCGCTTCGACATTGCTGATGCGCCCGAACAGAACATTGTCCATCACACTGGCAGCCGCTGTGTATTTTTCCGGGTTATACGGCTCGATGGCATCTTGCAGCGCGCCCGGTAGCCCTTCGTAGAACCGTTGGCGTGCCACCACGACGCGCTGGCGTATATCGTCCGTCAGCAGTCCGAAACGATAGCGTGGCTCAACATACTCGAAGCTCACCGCGATGATCTTCGCGCGATCCTCGGCCGAAACTGTCGCAAATGGCTTGCCGGTCAGCTTCTGCAACAAGGCTTCGTAGTCGGGAAGTTCCTCCGCTGTCATCAACCCTAACTGTTGAAAGAATGGATGGTCCGGTGGCAGGTCGCGGAACAGTTCCACCGCTTGCTCCGCGATATCGAGACCCATGCCATAAAGCGCCTCATCCAGAGCATCGGCAGCCAAAACTGAAGCAAAATAAGGATTGGCGGCGATCTTCCTCGGAGACCAGTCCTTGCCGGTTACAGCACCGAACAGGAGATTTTCACCGACGGTCGCCTCGCTGTTATACGCACCGGGCTCGAACGGAACGACGACTTCGCTTAGCCCCTCCTGCTCGAGTCGCTCGCGCATTGCCGAACGCAATTCGACGATACGGCCGGTCAAGGCAGCATGAAGTCTGGGGTCGATAGCGGAACGAAGGCCGAGTTCGAGGATGTCACGCGACAGGTCTACCGCGGCGAGCATGGGCATCACCGCATGTATTATGTCGGCCGGACCTGTCGCTCCAACGCTTGCATAGTCGATCCAATCGCTGGCGATATCGTAATCGGGATTGCCCGACAGTTTGGCTTCGCCAATCTGCCAGTCCCTCAGAGTCGCGGCCGCCCCCTCATATTTCGTCGGCGTGAGAGGCGCGTGCTTGAGCCCATAGAATAGATTGTCACGCAGCGTCCCGGCGAAGAGATAGGCGTCCGAAGATGCATAGGATGCACGCCGGCCGGTGACCGATTCCGGCAGGTCCTGCAGGTCATCATTGCCCAGAGTCACGCGGCCGCTTTCGGGCCAGCTTATGCGCGCCAATGCCTCTGCGAGCGCATCGCCTCCGCCATTGGGGGTACCGACGATCGCGACAGTCTGCCCGGGCATAACCTGCAGCGAAACCCGATCCAGCAGTGGCGCGCCACTGTCGTCCACCATGGTGAGATTGGTTACGGAAAGCGGTACGGCAAGTGCATTCGGCTCTTCCTGCACGAGCGCCTGGATCTTCGGATCGACAAGCCGATCGACGCTGAACTGCTCATAGACCTGCTGATACTTCACCTGGACATCCTGGCGGGACTGATCCCAGTCGATCAGATCCTTGAGCGGGCCTGGCAGATCCTTGTAGGCAGCGATCACGGCAACGAGCTGACCGACGTCGACACGACCGCGTAGCGCCAGATATCCGCCGACGAGGTAGAAGAGAAAGGGGGTGACCTGCGCCAGAAGGTTGTTGATGAACTTGACCAGAAACTTCCACTGGTAAAGATCATATCGGATCTTGAAGATCTTCCCGAGGCGCTCGGCGATATCGGCACGTTCGTAGTTCGACGTGTCATGCACGTGGATGGTGTTTATGCCGTCCACGATTTCGCCGACGCGGCCCGACAGTTGCCGCGCGGTAAGCTGGCGTTCACGCCCTAGCCTGATCAGCCGCTTGCGCATCTTGGGGATGAGAATGACCTGCACGGCAACAATGGCCGCCGCAATCATGCCAAGCCAGAAGTTCTGGAGCAGAATGAAGACCAGCGCCGTCAGTGCCTGACCGCCCAAAAGTGCCGGCTGCACAAATGCGTCGCCGATGAAGCCGCCCAGCGGCTCCACCTCGTCCTTCACCATGGTCGCCACTTCGGCTGCCTTCACCCGCTTGAATTGGAACGGCGGGAAGCGCAGCACGCGGTCGACCAGCCCGAAACGCAAGCGGCGCAGCATCCGCTCCCCGAGGCGGCCCTTGTAGGTGTTGATGTAGAATTTGAAGAGCCCGTTCACCATCACTAGGAATAGGAAGAAGAAGCTCAATGCATAGAGCATCTGCTCGCGGCCAAGCTGAAACCCGTTGAAAAGGTTCAGCGTGCCGATCCATGGCAGGTCTATAGAAATGGCGAGGAATGGCTGGGTGGTCCCCGCAGATTCAAAGCCTTCCCCCTGGATCGGTCCGTTGACGATTTGCTTGGGCAGGTCGAAGGACATGAAATAGGGGATCATCGAGATCCCTACGACGCACAGAATCCAGATCTGCTGTCGCCAGGTGTGCTTCCAAATGTATCTTGCGAGGCTTTTGTCCATCCGGCTGGTGCCTAACGAACACCTTCGAGGACATGAAACCTGCGAGCAGCCCATGGCGATCCGGATATCGCCGTGTCGTCGAGAACCAGCTCGAACTGGCAAATCTGGACAAGGCCGGGTCGCGTCACGATCTCGGGCACCTGGGACATGGCGCGGTCCAGAGCGGGCGGATATTCGATCACCACGCGCCGGGCATTGTCGATGAGTGAAAAGAGCAATTGCCCCAGCGGCTCTCGTTGGCCGAAAGGCTTCAGCGAATAGCCAAGCAGCACCAGTCCGTAGCTGCCCGGCTCGTAATCATAGTCGACTTGCTGGAACTTCTTGTCGATGTGCCGCACCCTGCAAGGCTGGCCGTTGAGTTCTTCGGCCTCGAAGGCCGGTGTCTTGGGGTCGACCGACGTCACCGAAAGCGGGTGGTGCGTCAGAAAGCCCGTGACCGGCCGGATATGCCCTCCAATCTCCAGAATATGGGGACAATCGCGGACAAAGTGAGCTGCGAGCACCTGTCGAACCTCACTTGCAGGTCCGGAATGATGAGGCAGATGGTCGACACCCCCCTCAACCGGAGCCGCTCGAAATGTCGACAAATTCATGAGGTCTTATTCCCGTTGTCTTGCCCTTCGTCACAACATACAACACCGCCATGACAGACGCTACCCAGCCCGCAAGTCCTGAAATGGACTGGCACGAACACGCGTTCGACCTTATTCGCGGCATCGCCGCCTATACCGGAAATGTGCTGTTGACGGACCTTGCCCGTGTCGTTGGCGACCATCCAGACTCGGCGATCGCGAACGCATTCAATCACAGACAGGTGGCTTCCAAGGCATGGGCGCGCGACCAATTGTTCGAAAGCTGTGGCGGCCGCTTCGGCGAGATCTGGATTCTCGGTGGCTGGTATGGCGTGTTCGCCGCCATGCTTTTCGATGATGCGCGCTACGACATCGATCTCGTGGAGAGCATTGACGTCGATCCGGCCGTGGAAGCAGTTGCACGCACGATGAACCGGCGTGCGGGGGCGAAATTTCGTGCCAGGACGGGCGACATGTACGCGCTCGACTATTCCGGACGACGGCCGGACCTGGTGGTGAATACCAGTTGCGAACACATTGCCGATGTGCGCGGCTGGTTGGACATGCTCGCACCCGGAACGCGGGTCCTCCTTCAGTCCAATGACTACTTTTCAGAGCCGACACACATCAATTGCGTAGCGGAGCTAGCCGATTTCGTGGGACTCGCCCGGTTGGCGACAGTGGATTTTGCCGGAACGTTGCCCACGAAAAAGTACAACCGTTTCATGCTGATCGGCAGAACCTGACGGCGCCTTTCTCAGCGCCCCGAGAGCCAGGGGCCGAGTGTGATCAGGCACACTGCCAAGATCGCGAGGATCACGCCGATCGACTGCACGAGTGTCAGGCGCTCGCCGAAGAAGGCGAAGGCGATCACTGTGACCGAAACAAGCTGGATGACCGCTGACAGGCTGAAGGCCGCAGCCATCCCGAATTCCCGCACCAGCCGCAGCATGATTAGGTTTCCGGCCGAATACAAAACGAGTGTGAGCGCCAGCTTCCACATCGAGGGCGTCATGGCCCACGACTTCGCCATGCTGGCCGCTAGAAGGAATATCGCCGTCGAGATCGAAAGCTGAACAAGGCCGGATATACTCAAGGAAGGTCCCCTGGCGACGGTCGCCAACGCAAAAGTGTCAACAAAGCCCGACCTGCGTCAAGATACATCGAATCTGCCCGCATCCGACATTGCGCCTGCCTCGAAGCGAATGTCAGGGAGCATTGCTCGCGAGCAGATCAGTGAACTGCTTGACAACGCCCTGCTCGGCGAAATCGCCATGGACGAATTTCTCGCGTGCGGCTGCTCCATGCCGCCGAAGCAGATCTCGATCATCGCGGTAGGAGGCAATTGCCTTGGCAACGCCTTTTGCGGCGCGCTCCCCTACCGTGTCGTACACCACGACACCGGTACGTCCATCCTCGACGATTTCCCTACAGCCCTCGTGCTCGCTCACAATGGATGGAATCCCCGTCGCCGACGCTTCGATCAGAATGCGAGGGATACCTTCGCCATAGCGCGTGGGAAGACAAACGACATCTACCTGCCTTAGCAGGTCTCCCATATCGTTGCGCTTTCCCAGAAAGTGGATCGCAGGTTCCTTGGCGAGATCGACAATGGACACGGCGTCGGGGTCGTCAGGCTCGACCATTCCAGCCACGATGAACTCTACACCCTCGCTCCCCCGCAACATTTGCGCGGCGCGGACGAACACATCAAGTCCCTTTGATTTAAGCAACCGTGACGCGAAAAGCACGCGCAGCGGTCCACCCTCTCGTGTCGAGCTGCCTGGATAGAAGACGGCAGGATCCACCCCTGCGCCACCTATGACTTGAGCGGCTTGCGCGGGCACCAGTCCTTTGCCGACCCACATATTGTAGTCTGCAACCGTTTCGAAGGTGAATTTCACGTTGCGGCGCCTCGACATGAAGGAGACCGCCCGCCCAACCAGGTATCGCGTGATCTTGGCTGACCTGCCGCGCATGGTACTCCCCGGCGACATAAGTCTGCCGAGACCCGGAACCGTCGCGACGATTGACATGTCCCGGCCGGAAAGGGCCCGCGCAACAATTGCTGCCATGCCTGCCACGACAATCGGTTTCAAAGTGATCAGATGCAAGGAGTCGGGCTTTTCGACCAGAACCTCGCGCATGGTCTGCCCGATCAATCGAAGATCAGCGAGCGGCGCAAAACTCCAGCGTTTGACCGAAACGCCGACGTGCTTCCAGCCTCCCTCCTCGCCTGACGACAACGGTTCGCCGCCCGTGAGAACACGCACATGATGCCCACTATCCACCAGGTCGTCGGCGGGTGCACGCCTGTGACGCAGAAAATAATCGGTATCGTTACAAATAATGGAAATGCGGCGGATAGGAACCTGAGAGCCTGCACCGACCGCAGAAAAACGCGCCGCGGATGAAGAGCGCGCCAGCTCAAATTTACTCAATACTAATCTGGCCTCTATCAGCAGTTCACCCCCCCCACTGATTCGATAAACAAACTAGCATAATCTTGGACCATCACAATCAAGTATAGCCGGATGTAGAGGTCTTCCGATGTCCGGCGCGCTGGAAAGAATTTCACTCAGGTCGAAGATGGTGACTTTTCAAGCGTTGTGCTTGATGTCTCCTCCTGCTCCAGCGTCAGAGGATTGATGGCACCCGGCGCGGTGCCCATCACGACAGGCACATCGATGGCGACAGGAGGCTGGTTTCTGGGCGCACGCGCGGCACACGCCTGCGCCATAGCAAGGAGGACGAGGGTCGACAGTCGAAGGAGCGAGATTCGCGTGTTCATGCGCGAACCTTCTAACGGTTGTATCAGGGCTATTGAAGTGCATGCTGAGGGGCAGACATACCTTCAGACAATCGCAATTATTGACGACGGATCGAATTTCGAATGCTCGATTGATGTTTTCTTAACAAGGCGAGATAATAGTCGGTGAGCATTTCGATTACACGATATAAGTAATTTTACGTGCCCAACCATTTAACAGCCGAGCTCTTGTCGGATCTTCAAAGCTATGTCTTTGAATTGCTTGCGTATGGGGAAACGTCCGAGAAGGTGGTAACCGAGCTTTGCCGAAAGGCGGAAGAATTCGCGCCAGATGCGATCTGTTCTGTGCTGACGGTAGATAAGGATAGGTGTCTGCGCCCCTTGGCAGCGCCCAGCCTGCCAGAAAGTTATTCACAAGCTTTAAGAGGCTTGCGGATTGGTCCGATGGTTGGGTCTTGCGGCGCAGCTGCCTATCTTGGACAGCCGGTCGAAACGCCCGATATCGAAACTGACGAACGCTGGCGCGACTACAAGCATCTGGCAATTCCGCTCGGACTTCGCGCCTGCTGGTCTTCACCGTTGAAGGCTCGTGACGGGCGTGTGATCGGGACATTCGCGTTCTATTTCCGATCGCGACGAGGACCCAATGATCGCGAACGTGCCATCGTGGAGCGTTGCACCCATTTGTGCGCACTCACGATCGAACATGAAGAGATCGAGCGAAGGCTCCATGATCTTGCCTATCTCGATTCTTTCACCGAGCTTCCCAATCGAAGCAGCTTTGACGTGCAATTGGCGCGAGCAACACAATCGCAAAATCCTTCCTTTGCCTTGATGCTCTGCGACGTGGATCATCTCAAGGAAGTAAATGACACGCTCGGCCATGCCGGCGGAGACGAGGTGGTGCGTACGATTGCCAGTCGGCTGAAATCGTTGGCACCGTCGATGAGCGCCTTCCGCCTGGGCGGTGACGAATTCGCGGTCCTTGTTGAAAGTTGCTCAAGCGAAGCCGATTTGCACGCAGCGTTCAACATCATCAGATCTGCTGTGGAGCAGCCACTCTACTATGCAAACCAGTCGCTCATGCCGTCGCTCACGGCTGGAGGTGCACTATATGGTCCGGATGGCAAAGACAGTGACACGCTTGCTCGGAACGCAAGTTTCGCTCTTGACCACGGGAAGGAGCATAGTCCAGGCGGCCTCATTCGTTTTCGGGCCGATTTACGCAACGCCATCACAGCGCGCGTTCAGGCTGTGCGCGACGTTGCGGACGCGCTGGCGGAAGACAGGCTTCTTCCCTACTACCAACCGATCGTACGGTTGGACACGATGGCGATCGTCGGGGTGGAAGCCTTGGCAAGGATAACCACCAGAGATGGGGAGATCATTGCGGCTGGCCAGTTTCAAGACGCTTTGACCGATCCACGCATCGCGTCGGAAATTACTGCCTGCATGCTGAGGAAAGTGGCCGCGGACATTCGTTCATGGCTGGATTTCGGCATTCCATTCCAGCATGTCGGGTTCAATGTGAGCAGCCCAGATTTTCGTTTTGGCAATCTTGGGACGTCCATTGAGGAAGCGTTCAATCGGGAACGCGTACCGCTCAAACACCTGATACTTGAAGTTACCGAGACCGTTTTCATGGGCGGTCGCGACAATCACGTCGCTCTGGCCGTAAAGGAATTGCGCAAGAAGGGCGTTATCGTCGCTCTCGACGATTTCGGCACAGGCTACGCATCACTTACGCATCTTCTGACATTTCCAGTCGATGTCCTGAAGATAGACAAGTCGTTCGTGGATGGCATCGTCAGCGATCCGCAGAGTGGCGTCATTGTGGGGGCGATGATCGATATCGCACAACAACTCGGCATGAAGGTTGTCACCGAAGGCATCGAGACCGAAGAGCAAGCCGTCAAGCTTCTGTCGTTGGGGTGCATATTGGGACAGGGATACCATTATGGGCGTCCCGCGCCCATGTCGACGACCACGGAGTTGCTGAAGCGGCTAGCTCAGCGGCCTGACAGTACCGCGGCTTTCCGCGAACGGCGCGCCGCCCGTGGATGACGAGCATCGTGCGGCATTGATCATTGCCACCATCAGATAAGGCCCGATCAGGTAAATCGGCAGATAGTATCTGAAATCCTGAGATCCGTTGACCGGCACCAGCGAGAGGACATTGAGCACCGTGGGCGCGCAGGCAATGGCGAGACATGCCGCGGCGGCGGGATTTCGTATCGAGACATAGGCAAGCGAACCTGCCAGAAGCAGCAACATGAAAGCCGGTCGCCAGAACATGACGAAGGGAACGACGCCCGAAGTTGTTGTGGCAAATTCCCACTTGAGCGCGTGATTGATGGCAGGCGTGACTGGCGCTTCCACGAGCCCCAGGGAATCGAAGGGGGCTGGCGCCTGCCAAACGCCGAGAGGAGTGAGCGAATACTGCGCGTCCTTGGTCGGAGACAATCGCCATCCCATCGAGTTGACACACAAAAGATGCCTTGCAGCGATACCCGGAAAGGCAACCGCCGCGTTCAATGCGGGGCCAAGCAGACTGGAATCGATGCGGTCGTGATTGATGCCCTGCGCCCAGAACAGCGGGACCACACTGAGACAATCATAGTGTGCCCGCCAATCGGCAATCGGCAGAATTGAATCCAGCCGTAAAGAAACGTCCGGTTCAGTGACGGCATCCTCGGCGACCATTGCGCCCAGCAGATGGAGAGGAATGATACCTCCATACGGACGACTGACGGTCACTACGCCGAGTGCCGGAAGAATGAATGTCGTCAACGCCACAGGCAAGGCCACGCCTGCCGCCAACCCCGCCGCGTAGAAGCGCAGCCTCAGGCGGCGACGCCAGATGACGGCGACCAGCACGACGACGCCTGCCGAAACAAGCAGGCCGTTATGTCTAAGTGTCGCGACCAGAAAAAGTGTCAAAGCCAAAGCGCCGATAAAACTCGCCCGCCTCACAACTCCACCATTCGTGCGCAGCATCGCCATCAGCATGGCCGTCAAAGCGGCGACGGCGATGGCGTAGGGAACGTCTTTCCAGAACGTGGTCGACAGAAGGTGGACCGCGGGCAGTGCGGGTACGAGCACAGCCAGCGACCATGTCGCGCGACGCGACAGTCCCCAGCGGCGCGCTTCTGCCGCCATCGTTCCGGATGCGAGCGCCAGCAGCAAAATCTGCATGGCCATGGACCAGCCGGGAGAACCCAGCAGATAACCGGGGCCGCCGATGAAGAATGTGTGGACCAGCGGATGATGGTTGCTGAAGTCACCAGTGTGCAATTGCCACCATTGACTGATTGAATCCGGGGACATTTGCGCCGGCCAGGTGCCCAGCAGCACCAGCATGAAGATTGCGACCGAGGGGAGCGCGTAGCGTACCGCGTCCAACACGTATCCGCTTTCCGGAAGCGGAGAGCGGACGGAGAGCCCATCGAGCAGACGAAAGATGAGAAGAAGCGCCGCCGCGACGAGCAGTCCCGACACAGTGAACTTCGTCCAGTGCGTGGTGCTTGCGCCGGCACGCTGCGGAAACTCGCGCAATCCGACAACCAGAACTTTACCCGCGGGATCAGGATCGAATAGATTTTCGGTTCGCGCAGCGCCATTGATTTCGATGGTGACACCTCCAGACCAGCCCTGCCTGACAAATGTGAAAGCCGCGTCGCGCGCCAAGGCGCCATGAAAGCGGAGTGTCGAGGGTTGATCCCTGTAAGAGAAAAGAGCGTCGCCGCGCCTCTCCCAGCCGAGCGGCATAGTCGCACTTTTCAGAAATGCGTCGGCATCCATTCCCTCGGGAAGGCCAGTGAGCCAGACCTCGGAGCCTTTCGACCGCGCATCCCTGTCACCCGTCGCGGTAATCGCGATGTCGTAGAGATTGCTGCTGCTCCAGGGCAGAATCGGCCACGCCAGTACCGCGACAAAACCCAAAACAAGACACACCGATATATCTCTAAGGCGCAACGCCAAGCCAAAATCCCCCGAAACCTCGACGTCGGGCGCCCCGAATCGACGAACTTCATCTTAGGACGACCACCCTCCCCATTGCATTATCGAATGGCTGGACTGGTCCTTCGGTCGCGGTCTTCCGTGAACTCTTGCGAACGCCGAAGTTACCCGACGAAGTCTCTGCGCACCGGCTAGGCAGCGATGCAATGGTGTTATAGTGTCCACGAGGGGTCCACGCCGCAAGGCATGGTATTAGGGGGTTCGTAGAGTATGAAGCCACCGATGGATCTGCTGCGGATCGAAGATCTGAGCATTTCTTTCGCCATTGTTGGCGGCCCCATCTATGCGGTTCGAAATATCGGCTTGAGGGTCATGCCCGGCAAGGTGACCGCTCTGGTGGGAGAATCCGGCTCCGGCAAATCCGTAACAAGCCAGGCGGTGATGGGCATCCTCCCCAGGACAGCCAACGCCAGCGGACGCATCCTGTTCACAGATCCGGAAACCGGCACGACATCCGACATCCTTCAAATGCCTGTCGACGGGCCGCAGATACGCGCTCTTCGCGGCAGCCGCATGGGCAAGATATTTCAGGAACCGATGACCTCTCTGTCGCCGCTCCACACGATCGGCGATCAGGTCAGCGAACCGTTGCGCATTCATAACAGGGGCCTGTCCGCGGCGGAGTACAAGGACCGCACCGAGGAGATGCTCCACCTCGTTGGGTTCCCGAACCCCAAGCACGCCTATGACATGTATGCGTTCGAGCTTTCAGGTGGTCTCAGGCAGCGGGCCATGATTGCCATGGCGCTGATTTGCCGTCCTGCGCTTTTGATCGCTGACGAACCCACAACCGCACTCGACGTGACCATCCAGGCACAGATTCTGGAGTTGCTGGGTGAACTGCGCGAGAAGATGGATATGGCGATGCTTCTGATCACCCACGATCTTGGGGTGGTTGCGAACATCGCAGACGAGGTCGTGGTGCTCTATCACGGCCAGGTCATGGAGGCAGGCAATGTCGAGGATATCTTCCGGCGGCCGAGCCATCCCTATCTGAAGGGACTGATGGCCGCCGTCCCGCATTTCGACATGAAGCCGGGTGAGCGTCTGAAAGCCCTGCGGGAAGTGCCCGTCAATGTCGAAAGCCTGCTTGGCAAGCGAAAAGCACAGGGGCCGGACATTCTGCTGCAGGTCCGCGATCTCTCAAAGACATTCGAGACGCGCAAATCCAGTTGGTTCGGCAAAGCGACGAAAACCGCCATCAAGGCTGTCGACAGTGTTGGTTTCGATATTCGGCGCGGGGAATGCCTCGGTCTGGTGGGCGAAAGCGGCTCCGGCAAGACCACTGTCAGCAAAATCCTGATGCGCGCGGTAACGCCCGATAGCGGCTCAATCCAGTTGCACACCGCGGACGGCACGATCGATGTGCTAGGGGCCGAAGGGGATGAACTGAAAGCCTTGCGCACGAAAGTGCAGATGGTGTTCCAGGACCCGGTGTCGTCGCTGTCGCCACGCATGACCGTCCAGAACATCCTCAGCGAGCCGCTGGAGATTCATAATCGAGGCAACGCCGAGTCGCGGCTTGAAATGGCACGGGATCTCCTGGCAACAATCGGTCTCGATCCGCACTTCATCAATCGCTACCCGCACAGTTTCTCTGGTGGTCAGAGGCAGCGTATCGGCATCGCGCGCGCGCTCGCACTTGGTCCAGACCTGCTCATCTGCGATGAACCTGTGTCCGCGCTCGACGTGTCGGTGCAGGCGCAGATTCTCAATCTGCTCAAGGACCTGCAACAACAGCTCGGCCTGACCTATCTGTTCATCTCGCACAATCTGGCCGTTGTCGATTATATGGCGGATCGCATTGCGGTGATGTGCGGCGGGCGCATAGTGGAAATCGCGCCACGCGAAGTTCTTCTGCGCACGCCTGTCCATCCCTATACGCGCGCACTTGTCGCTGCTGTGCCCTTCCCGGATCTCGACCGGCCACTCGATTTCAAGGCACTCACCAAGAGCGGGGTCTCGGGTTCGGACGCCTGGGGACCGCAGTTCCGGGATGAGGGTGAGTTGGACGCGCTGGCCCCGACGGATCTGGGCGGCGGTCATTTCGTTCTGGCTCGGCGCAGCGTCGACGTTGGGGAACTGCAGGCATGATAAACCGGCGCGTGACGCTCGGCCTGTTGGCTGCGACATCTCTTATGCCGCGCAGGGCTTTTGCGGCCTTGGCGGAGCCAGCATTCCTGCAGCAGCAAATCGATGACGACAAACTTCCGCCCATGGCGGAGCGCCTGCCGAAAAATCCCCTTGTCCTCAGAATGGCGGAGACAGGTCGTGAGGTAGGACAATATGGTGGCGTTGTTCATACGCTGATCAGCGGCCAGCGCGATATCCGCCTGATGACGATCTACGGCTATTCCCGACTGGTCGGCTATGATGAGAACCTGGAGCTAAAACCTGACATTCTCGAAAGTTGCGAGGTGACGGAGGAGCGCATTTTCACGCTCCGCATCAGGGAAGGTCACAGATGGTCCGACGGCAGCCTCTTCACGTCGGAAGATTTCCGCTATTGTTGGGAGGATGTCTGGCTGAACGAGGATCTCTCGTCTGGCGGTCTGTCGCGTGACCTTCTCGTTGATGCCAAGCCGCCGGTCTTCGAGATCCTCGACGCGCTGACGGTGCGCTTCAGCTGGCATGCCCCAAATCCGGACTTCCTGCCAAGCCTCGCCTCAGCACAGGCGCTCAGCATTTGCCTGCCTTCAGCCTATATGAAGCAGTTCCACAAGAAATATCAGGATCCGGATAAGCTTCAGGAACTCGTCGACAAGAACAAGGCGAAGAAATGGACGACGCTGCACATCCGTATGGCGCGTCAGTACCGGCCCGAAAATCCCGAGCTTCCAACGCTCGATCCCTGGCGCAACACGACGAAGCCGCCTGCCGAGCGCTTTGTCTTCGAGCGCAACCCGTATTTTCACCGCGTTGACGAAACCGGGCAGCAGCTGCCCTACATCGACCAGATGATTCTCGGCGTCAGTTCTTCATCGATCATCGTCGCCAAAACCGGTGCAGGAGAAAGTGACCTACAGACGCTTGGGCTGGATTTTGCGGACTACACCTTGCTGAAGGATGCGGAGAAGCGTCATCCGGTTAAGGTCCACCTTTGGAAGCGCACACAAGGCGCTCGGCTCGCATTGCTGCCGAATCTGAACTGCAGTGATCCGGTGTGGTCGCCGCTGCTGCGCAACGTCAACACTCGCCGTGCCTTGTCGCTGGCGATCAACCGCCGCGAAATCAACCTCGCGCTGTTTTACGGGCTCGCCAAGGAAAGCGCCGACACGGTGCTGCCGGAAAGCACATTGTTCAGGCCGGAGTTCGCCAAGGCCTGGTCCGCCTACGATCCCGTACGCGCGAACGAATTGCTGGATGAAGTCGGCATTCCCGACAGGGACGATGACGGCATCCGTATCCTGCCGGATGGACGCCCGGCGGAGATTGTTGTGGAGACTGCGGGCGAAAGCGTGCTGGACACCGACGCACTCGAGTTGATCACCGACCACTGGCGCAATGTCGGCATCAAACTCTTCATTCGCACCTCACAGCGGGATGTCTTCCGCAGCCGGGCGATTGCCGGCCAGATCACAATGGCGTTGTGGTCGGGCATCGACAATGGTGTGCCAACCGCAGACATGAATCCACAGGAACTGGCGCCAACCGCCGATGAACAACTGCAATGGCCCGTCTGGGGACTGCACTACCTTTCCAACGGGCAACAGGGCACCGCACCCGACATGCCGGAAGCGATCACCCTGCTCGATCTCCTGAAGAAGTGGAAGCGTGCCTCCAGCAAGGAGGAACGCACGCAGGCGTGGCTGTCCATGCTGGCGCTCTATACAGATCAGGTCTTCTCGATCGGCATCGTCAACTCGGCGCTTCAGCCAGTCTTCAGCACGACGCGCATGCGCAATCTGCCTGAGCAAGGGCTCTACAGTTTCAATCCCACCTCATATCTGGGCGTCTACAGGCCGGACGCGTTCTGGCTAGCGGGAGACAGGTAGCCGTGCTTCGCTACATAATCTGGCGCATCGCAGCAATGGTTCCGACGCTGGTGCTGATCTCGATGCTGGTATTCACCATCATCGAGTTGCCACCGGGCGACTATTTCGAGAGCTACGCCGCCGAATTGCGCGCGCAGGGCGAGAATGCCGATATGGACAGGCTGAACCAGTTGCGAGCCGAGTACGGCTTCGACAAGCCTGCCTATATCCGCTATTTCTACTGGGTCGGCGGCATGCTGCATGGCGACTTCGGTTACTCATTCGAATATGAACTTCCGGTGTCGGATGTGGTCGGTGACCGGTTGTGGCTAACCATACTCGTCTCCTTCGTAACCATCGTCTTCACGTGGCTGATTGCCTTTCCCATCGGCATGTACTCCGCCACCCATCAATACAGCTGGGGCGATTACGGCCTGACCTTCCTAGGCCTGATCGGCATTGCCATCCCGAACTTCATGCTGGCACTGATCCTCATGTATTTCGCCAATATCTGGTTTGGGGTTTCCATCGGTCATCTAATGGACCAGCAATATGCCGATCAGCCCATGAGTTGGGACAAGGCCAAATCGATCATGGACCACCTGTGGATTCCCGTGATCATCATCGGTACGGCCGGGACCGCTGGCATGATCCGCAGGTTGCGGGCCAACCTTCTCGACGAATTGCAGAAGCAATATGTGGTGACGGCACGCGCAAAGGGGCTGCATCCGTTCCGCACACTGGTCAAATACCCCATGCGGATGGCGCTGAACTTCTTCGTGTCCGACATCGGCTCGATTCTTCCGGCCATCATTTCAGGCGCGGAGATCACGGCAATCGTCCTGTCTCTGGAAACGACGGGACCGATGCTGATCAAGGCATTGCAGAGCCAGGACATGTACCTCGCGGGCTCGTTTCTGATGTTCCTGGCCTTCCTCACCGTTATTGGCGTGCTCATATCCGACCTGGCGCTGGCGCTGCTTGACCCACGCATAAGACTGGCTGGCGGGAGCACCAAATGAGCACGCCCCTGCCCGCCCCGGGCGCTCCTTTGGAGCACTATGTCTCCGACGCCCCCTTCGATCCCATGTCGATCGAGGAGATGACGGCGGAGCAGTCCAAGGTCAATCAGGCGTCGCAACTGCGACTGATGTGGTGGAAGTTCAAGCGCCATCGCGTTGCGGTGGTATCCGGTATCTTCCTTGCCTTCCTCTACCTGCTGATCCTCGTCTCGGAGATTGTTGCACCTTACAACTTGCACACGCGCAATATGGACTTCATCTACGCGCCGCCGCAGCGCGTCCACCTGTTCGACACGCAAGGCAATTTCGTGGGGCCGTTCGTGTATGGCCGTGAGATGAATCTCGATATGGAGAATCTCAAGCGCGTCTACACCAACAATCCTGGGAACATTCAGCCGATACGCTTCTTCTGCCGCGGCGATTCATACAAGTTCTGGGGTTTGGTCGAGTCGAACATTCATCTCGTCTGCCCCGCAGAAGGCGGCCAAATGTTCCTTCTCGGCACGGACCGGCTGGGCCGTGATGTCCTGTCACGCATCATCTATGGCGCACGTATCTCTCTGACCATTGGCCTGCTGGGCGTGGCGTTCAGCTTCTTGCTCGGCATCGTGATCGGTGGTCTGGCCGGCTATCATGGCGGGAAGCTCGATCTGATCGTTCAGCGGCTCATCGAGGTGCTGCAATCGCTGCCGAGCATTCCACTGTGGATGGCGCTTGCCGCGATCATGCCCGTCACCTGGAACCCGATCCTGATCTACTTCGCCATCACCATGATCCTGGGCATGCTCGACTGGACGGGTCTGGCGCGCGCGGTGCGCTCAAAGCTCCTGGCACTGCGCGAGGAAGACTATGTGCTGGCAGCACAGCTGATGGGCGCGAAACCGTCGCGCATTATCGGACGGCACATGATACCCGGCTTCATGTCGCATCTCATCGCAACCGCCACCATATCGATCCCCGGGATGATCCTCGGTGAAACGGCGTTGTCGTTCCTGGGTCTCGGCCTTCGCCCGCCCATCACCAGTTGGGGCATTTTGCTGACCGAAGCGCGCGGCGTCACCGTGATCGCGTTCTATCCGTGGCTGCTGTTCCCGATGATCCCGGTCATCCTCGTGATCCTCGCGTTCAACTTCCTGGGCGACGGACTGCGCGACGCGGCGGACCCCTACAAGTAAGTCAGGGGCCGCCGTCGGCGAAAAACAGCTACAGCGCCCTGTAGAGGAAATACCGGCCCTCGAGCGCACCCGGCGGTAGAGGCAGTGTCTCCGCGTCGTCCATGGCGAGCGGCAAGTCCGACACGATCAGCCCGCCCGGCGCCACGACCTCAGGCAAAAGGCGACTGAGCTTTGCGCTCATCGCTGCATTGTGAGCCTCGGTGTAGGAACCCATGTCGGAATGGACGAGCGCGGCTTTGCGTGGAAACCGCTTTGATGCCGATTGCAGCGTTTCATCAATGTTGCCGAGAAACATGCGGTCGTCAGGGGGCGTGCAATCCTCGTAACAATCGATTTCCCTGTCGAAAACGAAAATGTCCCTGTCTGGCAGATATGTTCGTAGATGGTCGTAGGTTCGACCGTGACCGAGGCCCAGTTCGAACACCGGACCATCCATGTTCTCAATCTGCCCGAAAGCCCAGCCGAGGCAGGCATTCTGCGCTTCGAGGCGCAGCCTGAGCTTGTCCAGTCTCGTCAGCTTCGTCATCACACCGCCACCTGATCGGCAACGTGTGCGACGACGGGCGAAGGGCGCTTCACGGATTCACCGCGTCCAATCGCGTAGTAAAGGAAACCATGGCTGGCAACGATGTCGGGATCGTAGAGATTGCGGCCATCGACGATCACCGGACGTCCCAGATTGGCCTTAAGCCAGGCGAAATCCGGCACCCGGAACTGCTTCCACTCCGTGCAGATGACAAGCGCGTCGGCGCCGGCGACGGCCTCGTCTGGGGAACTGGCCAGAACGAGGTCGGGGCGGTCGCCATAGATCTCCGAGGCACTCTTCATGGCCTCCGGATCGAAGGCGCGCACCTTCGCGCCGGCCGCCCACAACGCCTCCATCAACACGCGGCTCGGCGCCTCGCGCATGTCGTCGGTGTTCGGCTTGAAAGCGAGGCCCCAGAGAGCGATCGTCTTGCCGGCAAGACGCCCGTCGAATGCCTGCTGAAGCTTGCCGAAGAGCCCCTGCTTCTGGTTCTCGTTGACCCGCTCCACCGCTTCCAGCAAATGCGGGGCGATGCCGACTTCCCTTGCCGTGCTGACGATGGCGCTGACATCTTTCGGAAAGCAGGAGCCGCCATAGCCGCAGCCGGGATAGATGAAGTGGTAGCCGATGCGCGGATCCGAGCCGATGCCGCGCCGGACATCCTCAATGTCCGCGCCCAGTCGCTCGGCGATGGCCGCCATCTCGTTCATGAAACTGATCTTCGTCGCCAGCATGGCATTGGCGGCATATTTCGTCAGCTCGGCTGAACGGATATCCATCATCATCAGTTTATCATGGTTGCGATTATAGGGCGCATAGCAGGCGGCCAGCGTCTTTCGCACCTTGCGGGAATCCGTGCCGATAATAACTCGCGCCGGGCGCGCAAAATCCTCGATCGCGCTGCCTTCCTTGAGAAACTCCGGGTTCGAACAGACGTCGAATGGATGATCCGTTCCCGCCTCGGCCTGGGCCTGCTCGATCACCGAGCGAACCATGTCGGCAGTCCCGACAGGAACCGTCGACTTGCCGACCACGATCTTGTAGCCGTCGATGTTCTCGCCAATGGTCCGGGCGACGGCGCGCACATGTGAGAGATTGGCCGAACCGTCTTCGTTGGAAGGCGTTCCCACAGCGATAAAGATGATGTCGCCGGTGCGAACCGCAGACGCGCCATCCGTGGTAAAGGCAAGGCGACCCGCTTTACGGTTGGCAAGCACCATCTCCTTCAGGCCGGGTTCGAAGAAAGGTACCTCGCCCTTCTCGAGCGACTCGATGCGTCGCGGATCGATATCGACGCAAAGCACCTTGTGCCCGACATCGGCGAAACAGGCACCCGTGACCAGGCCAACATAGCCGGTGCCGAAGATCGTAAGCTTCATGCGAAAACAGTTCCTGACCA
Organism: Rhizobiaceae bacterium; assembly: GCA_023953905.1. Classification (GTDB taxonomy): domain Bacteria; phylum Pseudomonadota; class Alphaproteobacteria; order Rhizobiales; family Rhizobiaceae; genus Arvimicrobium. Next base: position 113,773 of record JAMLJA010000011.1, read on the forward strand.
CGTGGAAATTGCAAGCGACTGACGCGATTTCGGGCTTTTAGCCCATCCGCCCGCCTTCAAATAGACATTGATGCCGAAATTTGCCACATGGCTCCTCAGTACGCACCAAGGGCGATCTACACTCTCGCCCCAACTGGCGATCGATTCATGAAAGTTCTGCTGACCGGCGCCGCCGGCTTCATTGGCTATCACACTGCAAAACGCTTTCTCGAGCGGGGCGACGGCGTGTTTGGCCTGGATAATTTGAACGACTACTATCCGGTCGCGCTGAAAGAGGCCCGGCTCGACGACCTGCGCAAGCATCCCCGCTTCGAGTTCGTGAAGGACGATGTTTCGCAACGCGATCTGGCGTCGCGGTTGCCGTCGCACGCGCTCGCACCCGATGCGATCGTCCATCTGGCGGCCCAGGCAGGGGTACGCTATTCGGCCGAAAATCCCTACGTCTATATCGACTCCAACGTCACCGGCCAGGTCGTGATGTTCGAGCTTGCTGCCCGGATGAAGCGACGTCCGCCCATTGTCTATGCAAGCTCGTCTTCGGTCTATGGCAGCGACGCACAGGCGCCTTTTTCCGAAACAGCGCGTGCCGATGCGCCGATCTCCATCTATGCCGCGACGAAACGGGCAGGTGAACTGCTGGCCAATGCCTATCGGGACATTCACGGCATCAACGCCACCGCATTGCGCTTTTTCACCGTCTATGGCCGCTTCGGCCGACCCGACATGGCCCCCTGGATTTTCACCGACGCGATCTTGCGCGGCAAGCCCATCTCCGTCTTCAACGATGGCAGGATGAAGCGTGACTTCACGCATGTGGACGACATCGTAGCCGGCGTGGTGGCCGCCGCCGACCGTATCGTTGCGCGGCCGGAAGAAACGGAGCGCGTCTACAATCTCGGCAATAATGGCCCCGTCGAACTGCTCGATTTCATCTCGACGATCGAGGAAGCCGCAGGACGGAAAGCCACGATGGAGATGAAGCCGAAGCCGGCAGGCGATGTCGAACTGACCTTCGCCGACATCACACGCGCCCATCGCGATCTGGATTTCCAGCCGCGTGTCTCATTGCCTGACGGAATCCGCGATTTTGTGAGTTGGTACAAGACCTATGCGAATTTGTGAGCGAGTGAGCGCGGCATGAGCCGTCTCGACAGTTTCATCCGCCGCATGAGCGCACAGCGCGACTGCCTGAACCACGCAGCGGAACTGCTAGTCGACGTCGACGGGCCGGTGATGGAGCTGGGTCTCGGAAACGGCAGAACATACGATCATCTGCGCGAGAAATTTCCCGGCAGGCGCGTTGTCGCCTTCGACCGGGCATTCGCCGCGCATCTCCCATCAGCGCCCGCGGCGGAAGACCTCGTGCTTGGCGAAATCGCAGAGACGGCAGGCGCATTCGTGGGCATTCAAGCAGCACTGGTCCATGCGGATATCGGCAGCGGCTATGAAGACAAGGATGCCACGACCCTTAAATGGCTGCCCAACCTCGTGGCAGGTCTCCTTCGCACCGGCGGCGTGGCCGTCTGTGGCCTCCCGCTGGTCCACGACGCGCTCGAGCCTCTGCCATTGCCGGAAGGCGTGCCGGCGCGACGCTATTTCCTTTATCGAAGGCGCTAGACCTGCACCAACGTCTTACGCCATGCGGGTAACGCATGGCGACATAAAGATTTCTTTATATCCCATTGCCGACAGGTTTGCCTTCTGGTAGTCAGGCGCACCAGTTTCCGGACGTTGTCCGGAGGGCGTCGCTTGCGCCGCCTTAGTTGAAGACAAGAACGGAGACCTGCCGTGGCAGCTCACAAAGACTATGTCATCGCGGACATTTCCCTGGCTGATTGGGGCCGAAAGGAAATTGATATCGCCGAAACAGAAATGCCCGGCCTGATGGCTGCTCGCGAGGAATTCGGTCCGACGCAGCCGCTCAAGGGCGCGCGTATCACCGGCTCGCTGCACATGACCATCCAGACCGCGGTGCTGATCGAGACGCTGAAGGCGCTGGGTGCTGACGTGCGCTGGGCATCTTGCAACATATTCTCGACGCAGGATCATGCGGCGGCGGCAATTGCTGCCACTGGCACGCCGGTTTTCGCCGTCAAGGGCGAGACGCTGGAAGAATATTGGGATTACAGCGACAGGATCTTCCAGTGGGAAGACGGCGGACTGTCCAACATGATCCTCGACGATGGCGGCGACGCCACCATGTACATCCTGCTTGGCGCTCGTGCCGAAGCGGGAGAAGATATTCTGTCCAAGCCGGGCAGCGAGGAAGAGGAAATCCTGTTCGCGCAGATCAAGAAGCGCATGGCCGCCTCGCCCGGCTGGTTCACCAAGCAGCGCGACGCCATCCGTGGCGTGAGCGAGGAAACTACGACGGGTGTCAACCGCCTCTATCAGCTTCAGAAGAAGGGCCTGCTTCCCTTTCCGGCGATCAACGTCAATGACAGCGTCACCAAGTCGAAGTTCGACAACAAGTATGGTTGCAAGGAATCTCTGGTCGACGGCATTCGTCGTGGCACCGACGTGATGATGGCGGGCAAGGTCGCCGTCGTCTGCGGCTATGGCGATGTCGGCAAGGGTTCTGCCGCTTCGCTGGCCGGTGCCGGCGCACGCGTCAAGGTGACCGAGGTCGACCCGATCTGTGCGCTTCAGGCAGCCATGGACGGCTTTGAAGTTGTCACCCTTGAGGATGCCGCCCCCACTGCCGACATCGTGATCACCACGACCGGCAACAAGGATGTGGTGACGCTCGATCACATGCGCCGGTTCAAGGACATGGCCATCGTCGGCAACATCGGCCACTTCGACAACGAGATCCAGATCGCGGCTCTGCGCAACCTGAAATGGACCAATGTGAAGCCTCAGGTGGACATGATTACGTTCCCCGACGGCAAGCGCATGATCCTCCTTTCGGAAGGCCGTCTGCTCAATCTGGGCAATGCGACGGGACATCCGAGCTTCGTCATGTCGGCGTCGTTCACCAACCAGGTACTCGCCCAGATCGAGCTGTGGACGCAGTCCGGGAAGTACGAAAACAAGGTCTATACGCTGCCCAAGCATCTGGACGAGAAGGTGGCCCGGCTGCACCTAGACAAGCTTGGCGCAAGCCTCACGACCCTGTCGGACGAGCAAGCGTCCTATATTGGCGTCACACCCACCGGTCCTTTCAAGCCGGAACACTACAGGTACTGATTCAGCGCCATCAAACCACAAGATATTGACGCCGCGCGATTGACAACCGCGCGGCGTTTGTTTTTGCCGCAAAGCTTCTTCACGGCGATTCGCCCAACGTCTATTGTGAGGTGATTCGCAACGCATCCGCTTCGGGGTAGGGCTTCGCAAAAGCGGAGAAGGCGGTCTTGGAATTCTAGCGGCGAGAGGACAAGACATGCCGGGGGACAGCCCGCAATTCGCGGGGGAGGCCGTATCCGGCGGCCATAGTGATTCGCGCTCCGAAAGCCGGAGCAACTGCCTGTCATACCGGCAGGCGCCGTCACGGCTGCGATCCACCTTTGCCATTCTGGCATCAGCTACAGCCGCGCTTCTGCCCGCCCGCGCGCAGGCGCAGGACATTGCGACGCTCGGTTTCAGCGGCATTTCTGTCGGTGCATTCGAGGTGATCCAGTTCGCGGTGTTTGCCGGCGTCATGGGCTCGGCTCTGGTGTCCGCCATCTGGCTTATCCGCGAGCGTGGCCGAACCGCCGCCGAGAACCTTGCCCTTCGCACAAAGGTCGTCGATCTCAACAAGGCCTATTCGCGCAGTGAAGCCCTTCTCAGTCTGCGCGACCAGCGGCTGGTTGTTTGGGATGGTGACCAGTCCAAGCCAGAGCTTGTCGGCGCGCTGCCGAGCGAATCCGGCGCTCCTGACGAGCGGGCGTCCTTCCTCGCCTATGGACGTTGGCTCATGCCGCGCTCCGCAGCGTTGCTGGAGAACGCAATCGCCGCATTGCGCGACAAGGGAACGCCCTTCGACTGGCTGCTGGAAAGCCAGAATGGCGCGCCCGTAGAGGTGCGCGGCCGAAAGACACCGACCCATACGATCGTGCGCTTCATCTCGCTGTCGGAAGCGCAGCGCGGGGAAGCCCGGCTGAAACTGCAGAACCAGCAACTTACCGCTGATTACGAGACCGTTCTGGGCATGCTCGACGCGCTTGAGATGCCCTTCTGGGTTCGGGCGGAAGACGGCCGCCTGAAATGGGTCAATCGCGCCTATGCCGAGGCAACTGAAGCCGGCAGCGTCGAGGATGCGGTTCGCGATGGTCGCGAACTGCTTGGCACACAGGCGCGCAGTACCATCGCGGAGCGACATCGGTCAGAAAGAGTATTTGAGGATACCGTCTCCACCGTCGTGCGCGGCGACCGCAAGGTGTTCACGGTTACCGACCTCGCGGGGACGGCAGGGTCGGCGGGTCTTGCACGTGACATCAGCGCGGCGGAAGCCATTCGCGAAGACTATGCACAGATGGTGCGCAACCATGCGGATACGCTGGACCAGCTCAACACCGCGGTCGCGCAATTCGATGCCCACCAGAAGCTGCGTTTCCACAATGCCGCGTTCCAGAAGCTGTGGGAACTGGACCCGGCGTTTCTGAACAGCGCCCCTGACCATACGCTTCTGCTGGACAAGCTGCGCGGCGATGGCAAGCTTGCGGAGCAGCCGGAATGGCGACGCTGGAAGGAAAACCTGCTTTCGGTCTATCGTGCAGTCGATCCCGTTGAACAGTGGTGGTACCTGCCGGATGGCCGCACCATCCGCGTCGTTGGCAATCCGCAGCCCAAGGGCGGGGTGACCTGGGTATTCGAGAACCTGACCGAGAAGATCGATCTCGAGAGCCGCTATAATTCGGCCATTCGCGTTCAGAGCGAAACGCTGGACAATCTGGCAGAGGGCGTCACGGTTTTCGGCCCGGATGGCCGCACACGCCTTGCCAATCCGGCGTTCTCGCGCCTTTGGAGCCTCGACCCGGAAACGATCACCTCACAGACCCATATTTCGGAGCTGAAAGCCGCCTGCAGCGACAAGGCGGCACAGAACCCGTGGGATGATTTTGTGGCAGCCGTCACGGGATTCGACGACGAGCGCCGTGACAGGCAGGGCAATGCGGAGCTGACCAACGGTACCGTCTTGCGCTACGGCCTCATTCACCTGCCCAATGGACAGGTGATGCTGACCTTCATCGACGTCACAGACAGCGTCAATGTCGAGCGCGCCCTGCAGGACAAGAACGATGCCCTTCAGAAGGCGGATCAACTGAAGGACGACTTTATCCAGCGCGTGTCCTATGAGCTGCGCTCGCCCCTCACCAATATCATCGGCTTCACCGAACTGCTCCAGATCGACAGCACCGGCCCCCTCAACGATCGTCAGAGGGAATATGTCGGGCACGTCTTGTCCTCGTCCTCGGTGCTTCTCACGCTGGTCAACGACATCCTCGACCTTGCCACGGTCGATGCGGGCATTCTCAGGCTCGACGTTGGCGAAGTGCGCGTTCCTCAGGTGATCGCGGCAGCTGCCGAGATGGTCTCGGACCGGTTTGCGGAACACCGCATCACGCTTGCCGTGGACATAGCGGATGCCCCGAAATCGATGATGGGCGACGAAACACGCGTGCGGCAGGTGCTGCTCAACCTCCTGACCAATGCGGCAAACTATGCGCCGGAAGCCAGCACCGTGACCCTGATCTGCAGGGAAACGACCGAAGGCACAGAGTTTGCGGTCAAGGATGATGGGCCAGGCATGGCGCCGGATATACTCGAAATCGCGTTCCGCCGCTTCGAAGCCCGGTCGAACGGTGGTCGCAAGCGCGGCGCGGGCCTTGGATTGTCGATCGTCAAGAGCTTCGTGGAACTGCATGGCGGGACGGTGCGGATCGAATCAGGCGAACGAGACGGCACGACCGTCGTCTGCTTTTTTCCCCAACGTCCCCGCATCCGGGACGCGGCCGAATAAGAATGTCGAGCGCTGTGCTCGAACGCTTCCTCGCGAACGAAGCAGATACCGCGAGGCTCGGCGAGGATCTGGCGCAGATCCTCAAACCCGGCGACGTACTCGCCTTGCATGGGGATCTCGGCGCAGGAAAGACGACGCTGGCACGCAGCTTGATCCGCGCGCTCGCCAATGATGCCGAACTGGAAGTTCCCAGCCCTACCTTCACGCTGGTGCAGATCTACGAGGCGGCACGTCTGCCAATCCATCATTTCGATCTCTATCGGATCTCCGGCGCGGATGAACTGCTGGAACTTGGTCTTGACGAAGCGCTTGAGCGCGGGGCGGCACTGATAGAATGGCCCGACCGTGCCGGCGATCTCCTGCCGGCCGACACGCTTCACATCGAGCTCGTTCACGAGGGTGAAGGCAGGCGCGTAGCAGTTACCGGGGGAGACGACATCCTCAACCGGGCGGCGCGGTCGCTGGCCATGCGGGATTTTCTCACGGATGCAGGATGGGCGTCGGCTAAACGACGGCATCTGACGGGCGATGCCTCGGCGCGCAGCTATGAGACTGTCTCACTTGAACGCGCGCAACCCCGCATCCTGATGAACTCGCCCCCACTCGTGCTTGGGCCGCCGGTGAAAGACGGAAAGGCCTATGCCGAAATCGCCCACACTGCACGGACGGTCCATGCATTTGTCGCGGTCGACCAGGCCCTTGCAACTGCGGGCGTCAGCGTTCCGGAGATCTTCGCCCAGGATCTGGATCAAGGATTTCTGCTGATCGAGAATCTGGGCAGTAGCGGCATTGTCGATAGCGAACACAGACCCATTCCCGACCGCTACGTTGCCGCCGCCCGGCTGCTCGCAGATCTTCACCAGAAACCGTGGCAATCGCATTTGCCTGTTTCAGGCGACATCTTTCATGACGTTCCGCCATTCGATCGTGACGCCATGATGATCGAGGTCGAACTGCTGCTCGAATGGTACGTCAAATGGCGGACCGGCTCACCGCCGAGCGACACGCTTCGGCGCGACTTTGCCCATGAATGGAACATGCTCATCGATCGGCTGAACGGTGCCGAGATCGGGCTGGTGCAGCGCGACTATCACTCGCCTAACATCATTTGGCGGGCGGAGAGGAACGGGCGCGACCGTCTCGGTGTGATCGACTTCCAGGACGCGCTGATAGGCCCGACCGCCTATGACCTTGCGTCGCTAGCGATGGATGCACGTGCTACTGTCCCGCGCGACGTTGAGCAGGCAGTGGTCGACGCCTATGTTGCCGACCGCATTCGCAACAGCGATTTTGATGAAACGGGATTCCGCGAGGCCTATGCGATCATGGCCGCGCAGCGAAACTCGAAAATCCTCGGTATCTTCGTGCGGTTGAAAGAGCGTGACGGCAAGCCGCATTATCTAAGACACTTGCCGCGCATACGCGATTATCTTCGGCGAGCGCTGGAACATCCCGCGCTCGCGCCGCTGGATGATCTCTACAGCCGGCATGGCTTGTTTGATGAGGAACGAATGTGACGACATGGAAGCCGAACACGGCGATGGTGCTGGCAGCAGGCCTCGGCAAGCGCATGCGTCCCATCACCGACACCGTGCCCAAGCCGCTTGTGAGTGTGGCCGGCAAGGCGCTCCTCGACTGGTGCCTGGACGCCCTCGCCGCAAGCGGCGTTGAACGCGCTGTTGTGAACGTTCATTATCTCGCAGACCAGATAGAGGCCCATGTGGCACAGCGCGAGACGCCGCATGTGATCATCTCGGACGAGCGCGACGGCCTGCTGGACTCGGCGGGAGCCATCGTGAAAGCTCTGCCTGAATTGGGGATCGAGCCCTTTTATGTTCTCAACGCCGATACGTTCTGGATTGACCGGAACACCTCTAATCTCGACGCACTTGCCCTTGAATGGGACCCGTCGAGAATGGATATTCTGATGATGCTGGCCGACCGAGACTGCGCGACGGGGCATAGCGGAGGCACCGACTTCGTGATCGGGGCACAGGGCGTGCTCTCGCGTGCGCAAGGCGATCCGTCTGGCGTGATCTATGCCGGGGCCGCCATACTGAAGCAGGAACTGTTTGCCGGTGAGCCAATCAGGCCGGATGGTCTCAACCGATATTTCGACGAGGCGATCGCCCGAGGCAGACTGTGCGGCAAGCTGCTGGATGGCGACTGGATCACGGTGGGCACGCCAGACGCCATCGCACCGGCAGAGGCGGCTGTCGCGCGCGCTCTCGGCAACGGGTCATGACGGGCACGCGCGCGCCAAATCTCTTCACGATCACGCCGGGCGCGCCCTTTCTGCCCACGCTGGCCGACGCTCTTCTTTCAGGACGGCTGGTACCCGGTTTCAAAACGGACGATCCACTGGCTCTGGCAGCGGCGACCATTTACCTGCCGACCCGCCGCGCCGCGCGCGAACTTCGCAGCGTGCTGGTGGCGCGCAGCGGCAGTGCGTCGGCAATCCTGCCCACGATCCGAGCCTTGGGCGAGTTCGACGAAGACAGCGCGGTATTCGATGCCGACCTTTCCGATTCACTCGATCTCTATCCGCCGATCTCGTCCCTCGACCGGCTTCTGCTGCTTGCAGACCTGGTCCGTGCATGGAAACGCCGCCTTCCGGCCCATGTCGCAGCCCTCTACAATGAGGAAATGACGATTCCGGCCTCCGCATCGGACGCCATCTGGCATGCGCGCGACCTTGCCGGGCTGATGGACGAGATCGAAACGGAAGGTGCGGACTGGACCCAGCTTGTCGAACTGGTACCCGGCGAGCTTGCGGTCTGGTGGCAGGTGACGCTGGACTTCCTGTCGATCGTCACCAAGCACTGGCCTTCAATTCTGGAAACGCGCAGCCAGTCAAATCCAGCAGCCCATCGCAGCAGGCTGATACGTCTGGAGGGCGAGCGTCTGCGCCGAAGACCCCCGCCGGGGCCGGTCATCGCGGCAGGATCGACGGGTTCGATTCCTGCAACGGCCGAGCTTCTTTCAGTGATCGCCCGGCTGGAACGCGGTGCGGTGGTCCTGCCGGGCCTGGACCTGACGATGGACGAAAAGTCCTGGGCGGCGATCAACGCGGCAGACCCGCAGCCGGCCGTCCTCGGACATCCACAATACGGGCTCGCCAAACTCGTGCGCGCGCTGGGGGCCAACCGCACCGATGTCGAAGAACTCGGCATACCCTCAGACGAGCTGACGTCTCGACGGCTCTGCGTCAGCGAAGCGCTGCGCCCCGCCGACACGACTGACGGATGGGTGGAGGCACGCGACACGAGCTCCGGCGCCATCACGGCAGGTCTTGTGAACGTTGCCCTGATCGAGGCGGCGAATGAACGCGATGAAGCCGCCGCCATCGCCATCGCGCTCAAGCAGGCAGCAGCCAATCCCGACTCACGCGCGGCGCTGATCACGCCGGACCGCAATCTCGCGCGCCGGGTTGCCGGGGAACTGCGGCGCCTGAATGTCGAGGCGGACGATTCAGGCGGTACCCGGCTTGTCGCGACGCCTCCCGCGCAGCTTCTCACATTGCTTCTGGAAGCTACCTTCGGACCGGGCGATCCCGTACCGATCATTGCCCTTCTCAAACATCCGCTGCTCACGCTTGGAATGGCGCGCCGCAGCGCCCGTGCGGCCACTGAAACGATCGAACTGGTGGCGCTTCGTGGAGGAACGGGTCGCCCGGACATTGCCGACCTTGCCACACTTTTCGAGCGGCGGCTGACCGCATTTCGTCAAGACGGGCGCCCACCCTTCTGGCTGGAGCGCGCGTCCAAGGCGCGCATTGACGAGGCGCAGCTGTTGCTGGCCCGATTGCGGGACGCGATCACACCGCTTGCGGCGCTGCGTGAAGGACCTTCGAAAACCATCTCCGAGCTTGCTCGCGTCACGGTCGCAGCATTCGAGGAAATCGGACGGGCAGAAGACGGCAGTCTTCTGGAACTTTATGCGGGCGATGCAGGCGAAAAGCTCGCCGAGTTCCTTCGATCGCTGGTCGGCGCAGATGCATCCTTCAGCGTGGCCCCCGATGAATGGCGCGACGTCTATGTGGCGCTCGTTGCGCCGGAAATGGTCAAGCCCCGGGCAGGTGCAGAAAGCAGAATCGCGATATGGGGCGCGTTGGAAGCACGCCTCCAGACCGCCGACACGCTGGTGATAGGCGGGTTGAACGAAGGCACTTGGCCGCGCCGCGCGGAAGCCGACCGCTTCATGTCGCGCATCATGAAGACGGGCCTGTCTCTGGAACCGCCCGAACGGCGCATCGGCCTTGCCGCACATGATTTTGCCATGGCGATGGGCGCGCCAAATGTCGTGCTCAGCCGATCGGCGCGGGCGGGCGATGCGCCAGCGGTTGCATCACGCTGGCTACAAAGGCTCACAACCTATGCCGGCGAGGAGGAAACGACCCTCCTCAAACAGCGCGGCGAGACATTCCTGCATTGGGCGCACCAACTGGATGCGCATGACACGGTGCCTTTTGCTGAACGGCCCAATCCAAAGCCACCCCTTGCGACAAGGCCGACGCGCTTTTCAGTGACAGAGATAGAAACGCTGCGCCGCGACCCCTACGCTGTCTATGCGAGACGGATCCTCAGGTTGCAGCCGCTCGACCCACTTATCGCCGATCCCGGCGCGTCGGATCGGGGATCGCTGTTCCACGACATACTGCACCGCTTCACGGAGACAGTCGGGGATCCGCGTGATGACCATGCGTCGGACGCCCTCATTGAGGCTGGGCGCAAAGCCTTCGCGGAACGCGGCCTGCCGGAGGACGTGCGGGCCATCTGGTGGCCGCGATTCCTGCGGATGGTGCCCGAGATTCTTCACTGGGAAGCTGCCCGCGCCAGCTCCATCAAGACCCGCCACGCGGAAGCCAATGCGGCCGAGATAGCGGTTGGCGCCAGCAACGTCACGTTGCGCGGCCGCGCCGACCGAATCGACCTTCTGCCGGCGGGCATGGCCGACATTCTGGACTATAAGACCGGCTCGTCGCCATCCAAGGCGCAGGCGCATACATTGCTGTCACCACAACTTGCGCTGGAAGGCGCGCTGCTGCGGCGCGGCGCGTTCCACGACGTCGGCAAGGCGGAACCAGCCGATCTTGCCTTCATACGGTTGCGCCCAAGCGGCGCCGTCGAGGAAGAATCGATCCTCGAATACCGAAAGCAGATCAAGTCCGCCGGCGACCTGTCCGAAGAGGCGTGGGCGCGTCTCGAAAAGCTGTTCCTCCACTACGCCAAACCCGACACGGGCTACCTCTCGCGCGCACTGCCTTTCCGCGAAGGCGATACGGATGGCGACTATGACCACCTCGCGCGCGTTCTGGAATGGTCGGCGGGCGGCGAGGCGGAAGGCGGGGAATAATGGCCAAGCCGTTTCATATCCCCGACGAAACGCGGGCCGACCAGGCACGCGCCGCAGACCCGGCTCTTTCGGTCTGGGTGTCGGCCAATGCCGGCTCTGGCAAGACACATGTGCTTGCGCAGCGCGTGGTTCGACTGCTGCTTCGCCGCACGGACCCGTCGAAGATCCTCTGCCTGACTTATACACGCGCCGCCGCTGCCAACATGTCGAATCGCGTGTTCAAGACGCTCTCCACATGGACGGCACTATCAGATGAAAAACTGACAGCAGAGATCGCGGCACTGGAAGGTCGAGCACCCACCGCGGACAAGCTTTCGGACGCCCGCCGACTTTTCGCGCGCGCTCTCGAAACGCCCGGCGGCCTGAAGATCCAGACCATTCACGCCTTCTGTGAATCCGTGCTTCACCAGTTTCCGCTGGAAGCCAACATCGCGGCGCATTTCGAACTGCTCGATCCAAAAATGGAAGCGTTACTGGTCGAGAATGTCCGGCGCGAAATGCTGACAGGCGCCGCAGGAACTGACAACGCCGAACTGACCCGCGCCTTCGATACGATCATGGCTCATGGCGGAGAGCATGGGCTGGAAAAGCTGCTTGGTGAGATTGTGGCCAAGCGCGACAAGCTGCGCGCATTCATCGATGCCGTGAAGACCGACAGCATAGCGTATCGCCGCCTGTTCGAAGCGCATGGTTTTTCGCCCAGCGACAGCGCACGGGACATCGCCGCGGCTGTCTGGCCTATTCCCGGATTCGACCCCGCCTATTTTGCAGCGTTCGAGGCCGAGGCGCATGCCGCCGATGCCAGGACCGTGCTGAATTCGATCCTGCCGAGCGCCTCCGCGGCATTTCACGAAAGCGATCCGCTGCTGCGGCTTCAGCTGCTGTGCGCCGGATTTCTGAAGAACGACGGAGAGGCTTATGCCGACACCGCGTTCAAGAAAGGAATGCGGGCCAGACTGCCTGATCTGCTCGAGCGATATGCTATCGCCGCCGAGACGATACGGATGGCCGCCGACCGCGTCGCTCTGTTTCGAATGATCGAGGCTACCGTTGCCGCGCTCGACCTCGCCGACTGGATGATCGGGCGCTATGAGCACGCCAAGAGCGCGCGCGGAATGCTCGACTTCAACGATCTGATTGTGCGCACGCTGCGGCTGCTCGCCCGTCCGGACGCGGGCCCATGGGTCCAGTACAAGCTGGACAAGGGCATCGACCACATTCTGATCGACGAGGCACAGGATACGAGCCCGGATCAATGGGCGGTGATGAAGGGACTGGCCGACGAGTTCTTCGCCGGCAAGGGCGCGCGTGACGTGGATCGCACGATCTTCGCGGTCGGTGACGAAAAACAGTCCATCTATTCGTTCCAGGGTGCACGGCCGGAATCTTTCGCCGAGAGCAAGAACCACTTCGCCAGCCGCGTTCGCAGCACAGACGGTGCATTCGCCGATGTGCGGCTGTCCTGGTCGTTCCGTTCGACCTCAGACATCCTGTCCGCTGTCGATGAAGTGTTCCGGTACGATGATGCGCGGCGCGGCCTGACACGCGAGGATGCGCCGATCTCCCACAATGCCATCCGCGAACCGGCCCCTGGCTACGTCGAAGTGTGGCCGTCCATCGGAAAGACCACCATCGACGAGCCGGAGGATTGGGCCGAACCGGTCGACCATGCCAGCGCCCCTGCGGTCCGTCTGGCCGAAAGCGTCGCGACAACCATTCAGGAGTGGATTCGCAAAGGCGAGGTCATCGAAGGTACCGGCAGAAAGGTCACGGCAGGAGACGTTCTGGTACTTGTGCGCAAGCGCGACAACTTCCTCCACGCCTTGTCGCGCAGCCTGAAGAACCGGCACATTCCGGTTGCAGGCGCCGACCGGCTACTCTTGCCTGGACACATTGCCGTCAAGGATTTGATCGCGCTCGGCCGGTTGCTTCTTCAACCCGACGATGACCTGTCGCTCGCGGCAGTTCTGCGCAGCCCGATTTTCGGCCTCTCCGACGAGGCGCTTTTCGGGCTCGCCGCAGGAAGGGAGAAGCGCTCACTGGCTCAATCCCTGCGCGAAGCCGCCAGGCAGGATGCGCAACTGGCTGCCATTGTTTCCGCCATTGATCGCTGGGCCAGCGAGGCGGCGTTCAAGCCTGTCTTCGAGTTCTACGCAGGGGTGCTGGCGCGCGATGGCATCCGCGCGCGCATGATCGCGCGGCTGGGGCATGAAGCGGGCGAAATCCTCGACGAATTCCTTAACTTCTGCCTTGCCGAGGAAATGACCGGCCTGCCGGGTCTCGAAGCCTTTCTGGCCACGCTCGAAGGTAGCACGCTGGAGGTAAAGCGCGAGCAGGATCAGACACGCAACGAGGTGCGCATCATGACGGTGCACGCCTCCAAGGGGCTGGAGGCGCCCATTGTCTTTCTGATCGACAGTGGCGGGACATCCTTTACCAATCAACACATGCCGAGCCTATTGCCGATGTCCTTCTCCGACATTGCAGGACGTGTCGACGGGTTCTTCTGGTATCCGGGCAAGGACGTGTCCAACAGCGTGCAGAAGACCATCGCGGCAACCGTGTCGGATGCAGCCGACGACGAATATCGCCGGCTGCTTTATGTCGGCATGACGCGTGCCGAGGATCGCCTGATCGTCTGTGGCTATCATGGCAGCCGCCCACCCGGTGCGGGGACATGGCATTCAGTCGTCAGCCGGGCGCTCGGCGCACATCCCGCTACCCGGACTATCGAGGGCGGTCCATTCGGCGAGCCAATCCTGCGCTATCGGGTCTCGCCATTGACGGCGCACGCGCCCCCTCAGGAGATGGCGGTACCAGCAGCCACGCCGCTGCTTCCCATGCCAGCTGAGCTGTTCGCCCCCCTGCCGCGCGATGAAAAGCTCCCGCGGCCGCTGACACCCTCCGGTGCATCTGTATTGATCGACGAGGTGTCCGAAACTGCCTCGGAGGCATCGCGCCTCTCGCCCGTGCTCGAACTCGATCACGAGCCGAACTTCGCAATAGCGCGTGGGCTGGCCGTGCACACCTTACTGCAAACGCTTCCGGATCTGCCCGTCGCCGAGCACGAAGAGGCGGCAAGACGCTATCTCGCGCGCGCAGCCGCGGACTGGCCGGAAGGCGAACTCGAAAAGACGCTGACATCGGTTCTGTCGATCATGAGCGCTCCTGAGCTTGCTCCCCTTTTCGCCGGCAACTCGCGGGCAGAAGTCGCCATCATGGGTACTCTCTCGATCCGCGGCCATGACCGTGTCGTATCCGGCACCATCGACCGTCTGGCAGAGACTGCCGAGCGGATCCAGATCATCGACTACAAGACAAACCGGCTGGTGCCGCGCCGGTTGGAGGATGTGCCTGAGGCTTATATCCTGCAGCTGGCGCTCTACCGGGCCCTTCTCCAACCGCTCTATGCCGGTCGCGAGATCACAGCCGCGCTTCTGTTTACGGAGGCGCCGCGCCTTTTTGCGCTTCCCGACGACGTGATGGATGCCGCTCTTGCCCGACTCACGGGGGCGTGACACAAAACCTGCTTGAATGGCATAGTGGCATTTACCACATGTTGCACGACCCCTATTGAAAGGATTTCCCAAATGGCCACCGTGAAGGTCGACAAGAGCAACTTCAAGATGGATGTTCTCGATGCTACGGAGCCTGTCGTGGTTGATTTCTGGGCCGAATGGTGCGGCCCGTGCAAGATGATCGCGCCGGCACTTGAGGACATCTCCGCAGAGTTGGGCGGCAAGGTGAAGATCGCCAAGCTCAACATCGATGAGAACCCTGAGCTTGCCGCGCAGTTCGGCGTGCGCTCCATTCCGACGCTGATGATCTTCAAGGGCGGCGAAGTTGCCGACATGAAGGTTGGCGCAGCGCCCAAGACAGCCCTCTCTCACTGGATCAACGGCGCCGTCGGCTAATCCTGGCACGAATCTCGCTGACAAAGCCCGGTCGAAAGCCGGGCTTTTCTTTTGGCGCCGCCTGGGTGTCTATCGACGGGCAGGCATGTTGCGCTGCCTGGTGTCCAGCTTCGCTGTCTTTTTGACGCGTGCTGTTTGAAAGAGCGGCTGCTGCGCTAGTTTCAAGCGGGAGCCGACGATGAGATATCCATTTTGTGTGAGTTGCGACCACGCGGAAATGGTACGTATCGCGTCAAACGGTTTACTTTTCGTGCGGGAAAGGCATAAGCCTCTGCATAATCGTGCAGCGCGACAGTGACCGCTCATAGCACAAGTCTCGGGAACGCCATGAACAAGCCGATCGAACCGAACTCATTTCGCACAGGTCCCGACGAACAGGGCATGTTTGGCATATTCGGTGGGCGTTTCGTCGCCGAGACACTGATGCCGCTGATCCTCGAACTGGAACAGCACTGGCATCATGCGAAAACAGATCCGGCTTTCAGGGCGGAGCTTTCCGGGCTCTCGACGCACTACGCGGGACGTCCGTCGAAGCTGTATTTCGCTGAAGGGCTCTCGCGCCACCTTGGCGGTGCCAAGGTCTATTTCAAGCGCGAGGATCTGAACCACACCGGATCGCACAAGATCAACAATTGCCTCGGTCAGATTCTGTTGGCCAAGCGCATGGGCAAGAAGCGGATCATCGCCGAAACGGGTGCGGGCCAGCATGGCGTCGCGTCGGCGACCGTCGCGGCGCGTTTCGGTTTCCCCTGCATCGTCTATATGGGCGCTACCGATGTCGAGCGGCAGAAGCCGAATGTCTTCCGCATGAAACTTCTGGGTGCAGAGGTGCGGCCGGTTTCGGCCGGTCACGGGACACTGAAGGACGCCATGAACGAGGCGTTGCGCGACTGGGTGACCAATGTCGAGGACACCTACTATCTCATCGGCACTGCGGCTGGCCCGCACCCCTATCCGGAATTGGTGCGCGACTTCCAGTCGGTGATTGGGATAGAGGCGCGCGAACAGATTCTCGAGCAGGAGGGCCGGCTGCCCGATCTGGTCATTGCAGCTGTAGGCGGCGGCTCGAATGCAATCGGCATGTTCCATCCCTTCCTCGACGATCGCAACGTAAAGATCGTCGGCATTGAGGCGGGTGGGCATGGCCTGACAGGCACGGAACATTGCGCCTCGATGAATGCCGGGAAACCCGGCGTTCTGCATGGCAACCGCACCTATCTGCTGCAGAATGAAGATGGCCAGATCATGGATGGGCACTCGATTTCGGCCGGCCTCGACTATCCCGGCGTCGGGCCGGAACATTCATGGCTGCGAGACACGGGACGGGTCGACTATGTGCCCGTTCTCGACGACGAGGCACTTGAGGCTTTTCAACTGACGACCAAGGTTGAAGGCATCATTCCCGCCCTGGAATCCGCACATGCCATCGCGCATGCGATGAAAGTTGCGCCGAAGATGGGCAAGGACGAGATCATCATCGTCAACCTCTCCGGGCGCGGCGACAAGGATGTGCATACCGTCGCTGCGATGATGGGCATGGAGATCTGAGATGACCACCCGCATCGACCGTCGTTTCGCAAAACTCGCTGGCGAGGACCGACCCGCTCTCGTGACCTATTTCATGGGCGGCGACCCGGATTATGAGACATCCTTGAAGGTCATGAAGGCGCTGCCCAAGGCGGGCTCCGACGTCATCGAGCTCGGCATGCCTTTTTCCGATCCGATGGCGGACGGTCCTGCCATTCAGGCGGCGGGCCTGCGGGCGCTGAAGAACGGCCAGACGCTTCACAAGACCCTGCAGATGGCGGCCGACTTCCGCAAGGAAGACGACGACACGCCGATCGTCATGATGGGTTACTACAACCCCATCTACATCTATGGCGTCGAGCGCTTTCTGGCAGATGCGAAGGCTTCGGGAATCGACGGGCTGATCGTGGTGGACCTGCCTCCCGAAATGGATGCGGAGCTATGCCTGCCCGCTCTCAAGGCTGGCCTCAACTTTATCCGCCTTGCCACGCCGACGACCGATGACAAGCGTCTGCCCAAGGTGCTCGAAAACACGTCGGGATTTGTCTACTATGTCTCGATGACCGGCATCACGGGATCCGCGCTTGCCGACACGTCCAAGGTTGACGATGCGGTGCGGCGGATCAAGCAGCATACAGATCTGCCGATCTGCGTCGGCTTCGGCGTCAAGACGGCGGAGCAGGCACGCGTGATTGGCGCTTCCGCCGACGGCGTGGTGGTTGGCACTGCCATCGTGAATGCAATTGCCAATGTGATCGGCCCGAAAGGCGAGATGACCGCCGACCCGGCCGAGGCAGTCGCCACGCTGGTCAACGGCCTCGCGCAAGGCGTTCGCGCTGCCCGCCTTCAAGCTGCCAAATAGAACGCATAGTCTCAGCGACTGTCCAACGACCGAGGACCGCGATGAACTGGATCACCAATTACGTCCGCCCCAAGATCAACTCCATGCTTGGCCGGCGCGATATGCCCGAAAATCTCTGGATCAAGGATCCTGAGACGGGCGAGATGGTTTTCCATAAGGATCTGGAGAGCAACCAGTTCGTGATCCCCTCATCGGGTCATCACATGAAGATTTCTGCCAAGGAACGGCTGAGATACTTCTTCGACAACGGCAAATACGAGTTGATCGAAAACCCGAAGGCGGCTGTCGATCCGCTCAAGTTCCGTGATGAAAAACGCTATGTCGATCGCTTACGGGACGCGAAGACCAAGACCGCGCTCGAAGACGCGATCCTGTCAGGGCTAGGCACCGTCGAGGATCTGCCGATCGTTGCGACCGTTCAGGATTTCTCCTTCATGGGCGGCTCGCTGGGCATGGCTGCCGGGGAGGCCATCATCAAGGCGTTCGATACCGCGCTGAAGAAGAAGCGCCCGCTCGTGCTGTTTGCGGCCTCCGGTGGCGCGCGCATGCAGGAGGGTATTCTCTCGCTCATGCAGTTGCCGCGCACGACCGTGGGCGTGGACCGCCTGAAAGAGGCGGGGCTGCCCTATATCGTTGTTCTGACCAATCCCACAACCGGAGGCGTCACCGCCTCCTACGCCATGCTGGGAGACGTCCACATCGCCGAGCCGGGCGCATTGATCGGGTTCGCCGGTCCCCGCGTGATCGAGCAGACCATTCGTGAAAAGCTGCCGGAAGGCTTTCAGCGTGCCGAATATCTCATGGAACACGGCATGGTGGACATGGTCGTCTCCCGGCTAGACATGCGGGAGACGGTCGCGCGGCTTCTCAAGCTTTTAATGAAGACCCCGTTGCCGGACGCGTCCGCCGAAGTCGACGTGCAAGCTCCCCCACCCGCTGCCAAAGAAGCGCAACCGACAGCTTGAGTTTCGCCGTCCGGCAAATTCTCATACGATTGCTCGCACCGAACCTAACCCTGAAGGCTTGCTGATGGCGACGCTCCTGGCAGATCGCGAGATTGAGCGCCTGATGGCGCTCCACCCTAAGGGTTACGATCTATCGCTCGACCGCATCCAGCGGTTGCTCGAGAAGCTTGGTAACCCTCAGGATCGTTTGCCCCCCGTGATCCATATTGCCGGAACGAACGGCAAGGGCTCTGCAGCAGCGTTTTCGAGAGCACTGCTTGAAGCGGCAGGGCATTCAGTGCACGTCCACACCTCTCCTCATCTCGTTCACTGGCACGAGCGCTACAGAATGGGCGCTGTCGGCGGCGGCCGTTTCGTCTCCGACGAGGTGTTTGCCGAAGCGATCTCGCGTGTGGCGGAGGCGAATGGCGGGCAGACCATAACCGTCTTCGAGATCCTGACGGCCGTCGCATTCGTGCTGTTTTCCGAGCATCCCGCAGCGGCTGTCATTCTCGAGGTCGGACTTGGTGGGCGCTTTGACGCGACAAATGTGATCAGTGCACCCGCCGTTTCGGTAATCATGCCGATATCGCCCGATCATCAGGCATATCTGGGCGACCGGGTCGAACTGATCGCAGCCGAGAAGGCCGGTATCATCAAGCGGGGCTGTCCGGTGGTGATCGGCGCGCAGGAATTCGACGAAGCACGCGAAGTCCTGATCGAGACGGCACATCGCATGCGTAGCCCTTTGCAGGTCTATGGGCAGGATTTCCTGGCGCATCAAGAGAATGGCAGACTCATCTATCAGGACGAGACGGGCCTCATGGACCTTTCTCTTCCGAGACTGCCGGGGCGGCATCAATATGCGAACGCAGCAGCGGCCATTGCAGGCGTGCGGGCCGCGGGGTTCGAGGTGTCACTCGAAACGGCAGACAGGGCCGTGCAAAATGTCAGCTGGCCCGGACGCATGCAGCGCCTCACCACCGGGAAACTGGTCGATCTGGCCCCCGACGGTGCCGAGATATGGCTCGATGGAGGTCATAATCCTGGCGCGGGTGCAGCCGTAGCCGAAGCAATGGCCGAGCAGGAGGAACGCAATCCGCGTCCACTGGTGCTTGTTTCGGGCATGATCAACACCAAGGATCAGACAGGCTATTTCCACGCATTCCATGGCATGGCGCGGCATGTCTTTACCGTGCCTGTTACGATGAGCGAGGCAGGTGTGCCGAATGACGAACTGGCGGCGCGCGCTGCAGAGGCGGGTCTGGTTGCCGAGCCGGTGAGTTCGGTCGCCAATGCGCTGTTGCTGTTGCGCGATGGCTGGGATGAGCGAGATGCACCGCCGCGGATTCTGATTTGCGGCTCCCTTTATCTCGTTGGCGCGGTGCTGGCGGAGAATGGTACGCCGCCTGTCTGACGGCTGGCTGCATGCCGTCTTGCGGCTTGGAAAAAGGCAGACGCCTACTTCTTGGCGCAGATTCCGAAATGAAAAGGCCGCCCACCAGCGGGTGAGCGGCCTTGCCTTGAGTATGATCGGGACGTGATCAGAAGCTCCGCTGGAAGCGGATGATGCCACCAAAGGCGTCGTCGCCGCCGAGGGTGCCCGGATCATAGTAGTTGACTTCCGGGGTGATGGTGAAACCCGGAACCAGATCGTAAGCCACGTTGAGGGCTACGCCGAGTTCCTCTGCATCGTCATAGGACACTTGCAGATTAACGGCTGCCTTCTCGGAAACCTGAGCCGTGCCGCCACCGAGAACGACCCATTCACCAGCCCATGGCTTGTAGAAATTGTAGTCGTCGTCGTCACCATAACCGAACATGAGGAAGGCCGAGATCTTGTCGGTCGGCTTCACGTCCAGGCGAGCCATAGCTGCCCATGTCTCATGGATGCTGTCATAGCCGCCAACAACACCGATTCCGCCCCAACCCTGGGTGAACTTCGCACCGGCGACAACATGCGGCATGTAGTCGACGATATCGTAGTCGTGACCATAGGAGTTGTTGTTGCCAGATTCTGCCGCGATCACTGCGGAGAAGCCGTTACCACCGGTGTAAGTATAGCTGATCTTGTTGGTCTCGAACGGGCCATATGGAATGAGGTCGTCAGCGATGACACCGCCTGCGTAGCCGAGGAATGTCACATACTCCGACTCGTCGAGGCCGACGCGGAATCCGCCAAGCTGGATCCACGCGAACTGAAGATTCACGTCCGTGCCGCTGTCATTGGACCAGTTGAAACGGGTCTCGGTGAACGTGCTCAGTGTGCCGAGTTCGGTCTCGGAACCAGTCCATGTATTCAACGTGAAACGTGTATACTGGCTGTAGGTGTCGTCCGTGCCGCCCTCGTGATCGTCAACCGTGCGCGCCCACAGGTCGCCGCCAGACGCCTGATAGCGGACATAGCCGCCGACGCGCATGCAGGTTTCGGTACCAGGAATGTAGAAATACCCGGTGCCATAAACATCGCACACGCGCACATATTCAACTGGTTCCGGATCCGCCATGACGACCGCGTCGGCGGCGTGAGCGCCATTCACTGCTGCAAATGCAGCCGCCGAACCAAAAAGAAGCCCTTTAATATTCATATCTCTATCTCTCCAGTGACTGGACCAATGCCTTGCGATCAACTGATCTCGGGCCTGGCGCAATCTTGAAAGTGTTACTCACCCTCGCCTGCGCTGAAGATTTTCCGAACCGGCCCTTTGATCAATAGACACGATCTCTAAACACGACACTCCCTCTCAACATTCCTTGTTGCGTTGCAAAAATGTGACGCTCGCTGCGCCGTCGAAAACACGAGACGAAGGCAAATAACACACTGAATATATTCAATATTTTTCCTACAGGAAGAATTTAACGAAAAATGAATCTCGGGCATGCAACGATGGTTGCGTCCGAATTCTTTTCGCACCCGCAGCATGGATTCAGGCGAAGGCGCAGAGCTGAGCGGAGAAATTTACCACTACTCGACGGTCATGAACGACTCGATGACGCGCCGCATCACGTCACTTTTGTGACCTGATGCGGGCGTCAGAATTGAAGGATGATCTGTGCGGTCGGAGCTGAAACGGTGGCTCCAAAAAAGTACGAATCAGCGCCTGCGAATAAGCTCGTGGAAGCTGTCCTTGCGACCGGGCTGTTCACGCGCAACGACCAAGGCGAGATTGAGTTCGTCGAACAATTTGAACCAATCGTCCCATTCGACAAGCTCGAGGCCACCCGCATTCTGCGGGCGCTCCGCGCGGTCCTGGTCCTGATAGGCGATCTGATCGAACACAATACGCAGCACCGGCTGGGTGCCGCCTTCTGCGGAGGCATCCATGATCGCGGGGGCACCCATGCGGGCGGCAGCCCAATCGCGGATCGCGTCGTGATCGGTCAGGTCCATGGTCTCGGCCATCGAATTTTCCTCCATATGCCGAGCGGGTCGGCAATCGTCTCATATGGTCCGGCTCACTATCACAGAGACATAGCCGCGGTCCACGCCGAGTCACGTGCCAGCGAGCATCGACGGCCCGGGCACATTGCCGCGATCGAACGTCACCGCCTTTACGACAGCAAAAACGCTGCGGCCCGGAGCGAGTTCCAAGGCCTTGATCGAGTAAGGTGTGACACGAGCCATGATCCGATCGCCCCCGCAGTCGATCGCCACATATGCGTCCTGACCTCCAATACTGACGACACCGATGACGCCGGGCATGATGTTGAGCGCACTCACGCCGCGCGGGCGTTCCGTCGCCACCATGACATCGCGCGCTCGCACGCGCAGGCGCATGCGCGTTCCGATGTGAGCATCGACGCGGGGCAGCATCCACTCTCCAGCCGGCGAGGTAAGGACGGTCAGGCCGGTCTCCGGGTCATGCCGCATCACGACCGCATCGATGACGGATCCGCCTTCGCCGCGCTCGTCGTCGGGAAGCAGATCGAGGCGCTCCATGATGTCGCGCGTAGGCCCCTTCGCCGACACCGTGCCCGCGGAAAGAACGACGACTTCGGAGGCAAGTCGTGCGACCTCTGCGACAGAGTGGCTGACATAGACGATGGGAATACGAGACTCGTCGCGCAGCCGCTCCAGATAGGGGAGAATCTCGGCTTTGCGGCCCTCGTCGAGCGAGGCAAGCGGCTCATCCATGAGCAGGAGGCGGGGGCTCGCGATCAACGCCCGTCCAATCGCCACGCGCTGCTTTTCTCCGCCGGACAGATGGCTGGGACGGCGGTCGAGCAAATGACCTATGCCGAGCAGTTCCACAACCTTCCCAAATTCGGCATAGCGCTCCGCAGGCGGCGTGAAGAAACGACCATATCGAAGGTTTTGCCGGACACTGAGATGCGGAAACAACCTCGCATCCTGGAATACATAGCCAATGCGCCGCCGGTGCTTCGCGACGAATACATGGCTTTGCGTATCCACCAGAACCCGCCCACCTTCGATCACGCGCCCCCGGTCAGGCCGAACCAGTCCAGCGATCATGTTGATGAGCGTGGTCTTGCCGGAGCCCGAAGCGCCAAAAAGCGCAATCAGAGACGCCGAACTTTCGAACGAAGCGTCGAGCGTGAAGCCGCCCTGCCTGTGCGTTATATCGACGAGCAGGCTCATTTGGCCTCGATGCGCCTGGTGACGCGCCGCGCGAGCACCTCGGACGCCACCAGCGCAGCCATTGCGATCACCACGGAGACGAGCGTCAGCCTCAGGGCGCCGGTTTCACCTCCCGGAACCTGGATGAATGTGTAGATCGCCGACGGCAGCGTCTGCGTCTCGCCGGGA
>JAMLJA010000012.1 GCA_023953905.1 Rhizobiaceae bacterium
CGTCTCTTTTTCCCGGACACCAAGTCCCATTTCAGTTTCGAATGCGGCGCGCTTACCGATTGTGGGTCAAAAACACAAGACCCCACCGACACAACTCATTGCACCGGCCCGCCTCTGGCTGGCCGGTCAAGCGCGCTCGCACCCTCGGAGGTCGTCCACATATGGTGATCGACGAGGCGAAAGAAAAGGCCCGTCTATCGCTCGATGCGCTCGAATGAACATGCTGCGGTATCGCCTTGTACATCGAATCTTGTAGGTGTGCGGTAGTCGCCGGCCACTTCTCCAAAGTGCATGCATAGACACGCGCCTTGCGACGTCGCGGAGCGGTAGCATGATGACAGATGAATCCGAACGCTATGCGATCCGACCACTCGGAATGTTTCGTCTGTTTCTGGCGTTTCTCGTGATGCTCCAGCATCTGGGCATTAATCTGCTCCCCCCTGAACTGGCGATGTTCAACATCATCCTTCAGCCCGGAACGATTGGCGTCGTCGCGTTTCTCTTCCTGTCAGCCTTCATCATTCTGGACGTTGCCACCTCCAGCTATGACGGCCATCCGGTTCGCTTCATCGCAAATCGCGCGCTGCGAATACTGCCCGAGTTCCTGATTGCGATGATCGTTGCGGTGCTGGTTCAGTATTATCTCTTCAGACATGGAAATCCTGCGAACACATATTTTTACCCGGATTTTCCTGAAGCGTTCAGCCCCGGCAACATTCTCACGAACCTGATCTTCCTCATTCCACTCCCGCAAGGCCCTCGCTGGGATTTCGTCTACACGATCTGGACCGTGAGATACGAGATAGCCTTCTATATAGCCGTGTTTGTCGTCCTTGCGGCGGTCAATCGCGTACCGCCTGCCAGTCGAACCACGCTGGTCGAGCGCACCATGCTGGGCGGCGCAGGTGCCGTGGTGGCCTTGGCGATGCTGGCACCGCTCGAAGGCACGTGGAAATTCATGGCCACGGTCTATTCCTTCATCGCCGTTGGCGCGATCTACTATGTGCTGCGCGAAAACAGAACCTTGGGAAAACAGCCGGAGGCACTCAGCTACGGCATAGTGATCGCCGCGCTCACCTATCTGCTTCTGGGCTACACAAACTCCGTTCTCACGACCTCGGTCACGCTCCTGATGGTGATCATTGCCATGGGCTTGCTGGAGTTGCGCATTACCGACCGGAAGTTTGCGCGCCTTGACCATTTGTGCGGAGACCTCTCCTATACGGTCTTTCTGCTGCATCTTCAGTTCGCGACGCTGGTCAAGAACTTCATGGGCGCTACGGTGACATCGTTCATCGTCGCGACAGTCGTGAGTTTCGCTGTATCGCTGGTCGTGTCGAGACTGGTTCGTCGGGTCACTGGACCACTGCGCGCGCGCATACGCGGGAGAGCGATCTAGGCGAGCGGTGGGCTATGGTGTGCGAAATGCATCCTTGCCGGCATTTCGCCGCCTCGGACGTTGCGATATACAGCACCGCCATGCAGTATCTTGCCGATCCTTCGTCCCTCCAGGCGCATTTCCGTAGCAGTCAGGTTCTTGACCTGACCCCGCGCAATCATCGCGTGCTGGTGTGACATGGGCGAGAAAATAGCCGGATTGATCCTCGCAGGAGGACGGTCGCAACGGATGGGATCTGACAAAAGCCTGGGACTGCTGGCAGGAAAGCCGCTGATTGCGCATGTCGAGGCGCGCCTCGCCCCACAGGTCGATCTGTTGGCAATCAATGCGAATGGTGGCGCACAAGGAATCCGTCTTCCGGGCATTGAAATAGTACCCGACACCATCCCTGATTTTGCAGGCCCGCTCGCCGGCATACTGGCCGGCATGATATGGGCGAAGCGCGCTGGCTTTGAGCAGTTGGCGACTGTACCAACCGACTCGCCCTTCTTCCCTCACACACTCGTCGAACGCCTTTCCGAGGTCGGAGAAGCTGGCACAATTGCGGTCGCATCTTGCGTTGGAAAGGCACATCCGGTTTTCGCGTTGTGGCCGGTCAATCTGGCGGACAGTGTCGCTGCTTTTTTGAGTTCCGGCGCCAAAGCCAGCGTGATGGCCTTTGTCACGTCGAGACCGCACTGTTTCGCAGCGTTCGATCCGATCGCCTACGAGAGCCAAGAGTTGGATCCGTTCTTCAATATCAACACACCCGCGGACCTCGACAAGGCCGAGTCCATGGCATTGGATTTGCTCGCATGAAGCATAGGGTATTTGGAATAACGGGCTGGAAAAATTCAGGAAAGACCACTCTGACGGCGCGACTCGTCACGGAATTGACGGCTCGCGGACTGTCGGTCTCGACGGTGAAACATGCTCACCATGAGTTCGACATCGACAAGGAAGGAACCGACAGTTGGCGCCACCGCGCGGCGGGCGCACAGGAGGTCGCGATTGTTTCCGACCGTCGCTGGGCCGTCATGCACGAACTTCGCAACGAGGAAGAACCTCCGCTGGAAGAGATACTCGCGCGGCTCGCACCGTGTGACCTCGTGCTGGTCGAAGGCTACAAACGCGAAAAGCACCACAAAATCGAGGCGCGACGACGCGGAGCACGGGACACACGCGCTCTTTCGCGCGAAGACCCGAATATCGTCGCCGTAGCGTCTGATCATCCACAGCCTGACGAGACACTTCCAGTATTTGATCTCGACGATATTGCACGCATCGCGGATATGATTCAGCGGACAGCTTTTTCTTCCAGCAACTAATGCGTCTTTAGTCGTATTCCCGCGTCTTTGAGCCTGCGTGACGCTGGGGCAGCACATGCTTTGAGCAACTTGCGTGCATGACCTTGCTCTTTTGGAATTGCATTTCCTCAAAAAACAATGGGAATATCTCATTCACGAGCGGTTGAGGGACCGCCGAATGGTCGTCAGCGAACGACTACTGACAACTTGAGAGGAACATCATGGGAATTTCCAAGCATATAAGCCTCGCAATTGCTGCGGCGGGATTGGCGCTGTCCGTCGGGGTCGTACAGTTGCAAGCACAAGAGATGCTGAAGATTGGCACAGAAGGTGCCTATCCCCCGTTCAACAATCTGACTGCAGACGGCAAGCTGGAAGGCTTCGACATCGATATCGCCAACGCTCTTTGCGAAGAGATGAAAGTAAAATGCGAATTCGTTACCCAGGACTGGGATGGCATCATTCCCGCCCTGCAGGCTGGAAAGTTCGACGCAATCATCGCGTCCATGTCGATCACGCCCGAGCGGGCCGAAAAAGTCGACTTCACGAAGAAATACTACAACACACCCTCCGCACTCGCCGGGCCCAAGGACAGTGACCTGAAGGGCGTGACGAAGGAAGACATGGCAGGCAAGACGATCGGCGCCGCCACTTCGACAACGCACTACAACTACGCCGAGAAAACCTATACCGACAGCGAGGTAAAAGGCTATCCGTCCAGCCCCGAGTCCCAGCTCGACCTTGCCAATGGGCGCCTGGATGCTATCGAGGACGACATTTCCGTTTTAACGGAATGGCTCAACTCGCCAGAAGGGCAGTGCTGCAAGATCATCGGCCTGCCCGAGCCGCAGCCCGAGGAGATTTTCGGCCCCGGCGCCGGCATCGCCGTGCGCAAGGGTGAAACGGAACTGGCAGAACGCTTCAACAAGGCGATTCAGGCAATCCGTGCCAGCGGAAAATACAAGGAAATCAACGACAAGTATTTTGACTTTGACGTCTACGGCTCTGAGTCCTGATATTTGACGGTTGGGCGGCGCCAAGTGCCGCCCCGCCTTCTTCCCATTTTCGGTAGAGGGGGCAAGCAAAGCTGATGTCCAGTGTATGGACGCTTCTAAGCTGGGGGCCGGAGGGTTGGCTTGATGATATCGCGCACGGCGTTTTTGTCACCGTCTCGCTTGCTCTCGCAACACTGCCCATAGGACTGCTGATCGGTTTTTTTGTCGCTCTGGCAAAACAGTCCGATGAACCGTCTCTGCGGCTTGCCGGAAACGTCTACACGACGATCTTCCGCGGATTGCCCGAACTCCTGACGCTGTTCCTGGTTTATTTTGGCGTTCAGATCGGACTGCAGAATCTCGCGCGGATTTTCGTCCCCGACGCTGCCGTGGAGGTAAACAGCTTCATTTCGGGCATGGTGGCGCTGGGCGTGGTCTTTTCCTCCTATGCGAGCGAGGTTTTCCTGTCCGCGTTCCGCGCGATCCCGCGCGGGCAGTACGAAGGCGGCTCCGCAATCGGCCTGACGGACGGGCAGACAATGCGGCTTGTGGTGTTGCCACAACTGATCCGCATTGCGCTGCCGGGCCTGGCAAATCTCTGGCTGATCCTTCTCAAGGACACAGCGCTCGTGTCGGCGATCGGGCTGTCCGACATTCTGCGACAGACCAACATCGCATCTCGCGTTACCAAGGAACCGTTTCTCTTCTACGGCCTTGCCTGTCTCATCTATCTCGCGCTCGCCATCATATCGTCATTCGGCATCAACGCGGTGGAGCGCGCCGTCGGAAGCAAGGGAAACCAGCGATGAGCGCGGCGGTCGATAGTTTGCAGGAAGACGTCGTCCGCCCTCCGCAGGTCAACCGGTGGACGCGCAACAGGAAGATCGGCTACGCGTTGGTGGGGCTCTGGATACTGATCGGGGTTGGCCTCGTCGTCTATCTCTTCACCGCCTGGAATCCCGAACTGATCGAACGCTATTTTCCCGCCTACATGAAAGGCCTGGCAACCACCATCAAGCTGGTGATCCTCTCGATTATTGCCGGCGCGATCCTGTCGCTTCCCGTTTGCTATGCGCGCATGTCGTCCAACGTCGTCCTGCAGGCTTTGGCCTACGGTTATGTCTACTTCTTTCGCGGAACGCCGCTGCTGGCCCAAACATTCCTGATCTATTATGGGCTCGGATCGTTCCGCGCGGAATTGCAGACAATCGGTCTGTGGGTCTTCTTTCGCGACGCCTTCAACTGCGCTGTGTTCGCCTTCGCTCTCAATACGGCGGCATACCAGGCCGAGATCCTTCGCGGGGCCATCCAGAGCGTGGCGCGAGGTCAATGGGAGGGTGCACAATCGCTCGGAATTCCGAGACTGCTGACGCTGCGCAAGATAGTCCTGCCGCAGGCACTGATCGTTGCCTTGCGGCCCTACGGCAACGAGATCATCCTGATGATCAAGGCGTCGGCGATCGTTGCACTGATCACCGTCTTTGACCTGATGGGCGAAACCCGCCGCGCATTTTCCCGCAGTTTCGATTTCCAGACCTATATCTGGGCAGCGGTAATCTATCTAACCATCGTCGAGACGCTGCGCCACGGCATTGACTGGATCGAACGCCGCATCACACGCCACCTCAAGCGTTGACACCGGCGCTCACTGCGCGAGCATCCAGTTGAGAACCTCACGCCAATCCGTCATGCGGATCGGCGTGCCATGGGTCCCGGTCTCAAATCGTACGAACCTCGCTGGATAATTGGGACCAAGCGACCGGAAGAAGGCCTCCTGCCGCTCGATGGGAAAGACGTTGTCCCGACTGCCGTGTCCGAAGAAGACGGGCAGCTTGCGTTTGAATGCAGGGGACTTTTTGAAGGTGTCATCCCATAAGGACCCCAGCAAAAGCAGGCCGCCCAATCGCTTGGAGACGGGGTTGCTCGCCAGCCCCCAACAAAGTTGTCCGCCCATCGACCCACACGCCACGATCACGGGGGCGCCCGGTGATTTCGTCGCATAGTATTCGATCAAAGCCGAAACCGCCGCAACGCCGCCACCGCCGAAATCAGGAAAGTCAGATGTCAGATAAAGCCCGCCATTGGCGACTGCGAGATTCTTGATGCGATTGAAGTTTCCGCCAAAGCTGAAGTCGTCGACACCCTGCTTGCGACTGCCGCCCTGCCCGTGAAGGTAGAGCACGATGAAGCGCGCACCCTCGGTCTTGCCGACTGCAAAATGACGGATCGTCGCGCCGCTCTCCGTCTTCAGGGCGAGATCCTTCTGCACCTTGCGAACAGAAAGGGAGACATATTTGCCCCTCACCCGCCGCTCAGGCACCTCGTCGCGTCTGTCGATATCGCGCGCTTCTGAATAGTCGACAACCTTGTAGGCGCCGCCACCCTCCTCGGACAACACGCCGGGATAGGCGAAGAGCTCATCCTTGTAAGGTTTGAGAGTCTGGCCAGAGGCTACAGAGCTCCATGCAAGAGCCAATGCCAGACCCAGCATCAGTGCGCGCAAAGCCGAGACCCGCATAGGGTCAGTCCTGCAAGACGCCGCCGGCGCCTGCCATGGCATCCGGCGTATCGACATCGACAAAGGCGGCTTCTCCGATCTCGACATCGATGACGCTGGCCCCTTCCGCCTCGACGATCGCCCGGGCGCCCGTATCGCCCTTCAGCCGGGCAACCTCAGGGAACAGACTGCGCGGCAGGATAACCGGATTGCCGCGTCGCCCTTCAAAGGTTGCACGCACGATCGAATGACCGCCATCGGCGACAAACGCGGAAATCAAGCGGTCCAGATCGCTGCTCAAGACACCCGGCATGTCACCGAGCACGATCATCGCGCCAGCCATCCCCTCGGAAACCGAGGCAATCCCAACCTTCAGCGAACTGGCCAGTCCTGTTGCGAACTCGGCATTTTCGACGATGCGAAGGTCCAGTCCGGAAAGTGCCGTGTCGACACGCGCGCTCTGATGGCCCGTGACCGCAATTACGCCCGCTGCCCGTGAAGCCACACAACGTTCCGCGACGTGACGAACCAACGGCACGCCATCGAACAGGGCAAGCAGCTTGTTTGGTCCTCCCATGCGGCTCGAGCGTCCCGCAGCCAGAAGCACGATTTCCACATTTGGCCTGCGAGAACCGGGCGAGGCTTCGCGCGGTTGGGGCCGGCTGGCAATCTCCATCAGCAGACCACCGACGCCCATTGCCGCAATGTCGCGATCGCCAACCTCAATGCCTGCAAGCAACCTGTCGAGGACCCAGTCAAAGCCATTCTCTTTGGGGCTTCGCGCGCAGCCGGGTGCGCCAATAACATGCTTGCCGCCGATCGTTCCAAGGACGATCAGATTTCCGGGATCCACCGGCATTCCGGCGCGGACGACCGTACCGCCCGCCAGCCGAATAGCGGCGGGAATGACATCGTCGAAGTCGCTCATGGCCGAGGCGCCGAATACAAGCACCATGTCAGAATCTTGTAAAAGTGGCGTGATCTGCCCGGCAACTGCCTCGGCGCTATGTGCCGTTCGGCGCTCGGCAACAACCCGGCTTCCCGAGCGGGAAAGCCGATCCTGTGTGACGCGCACCGTCTTATCGAGCACGCTCGGCTTCAGCGTTGGGAGCTCCGTTTGAATGATGCTCACCCGCTTCGGCCGAAATGCCGACACAGAGAAAATCTCTGAGCCGCGGCATGCGTCTTCGACCTGCGCAACGATCGATTTCGAAACGGCGAAAGGAATGATCTTGACTGTCGCAACCATCTGGCCGCCCTCAACGGCGCAATAGTTGTTCAGCGTGGCAATGGTCACGGCAGGATCGATCAGATTGATGCGATCAATCAGAGCGGCATCGACCGTAAACACGCCAGCAGCCAGCGCGTGGAGATTTACGCGCCCGGTCGACGGCTCCTTGCACTCTATTCCCTCAAAACCGATCGCGCGGACGATGCGCGCGGCGGCCTCATTCTCATCGAGATCGTCATCGTCGAGTCGCGCTGCGATCACTTCGGAAATACCGGCAGCGCGCAAGGCGCTCACATCGTCAACGGACAAACGATGCGCCTTGCGAAGGCGCTTCGACCCGATGGTCACGGCGTGGGCAAGAAGCGCTCCTTCAGCATCCTCGATCGCAACGGGGCCGAATTTCACGCGGCGGCCTCGCGTTGGACGCTTTGGCGAGACCGAAACGCCTCGATCACCTGGGCGAGAATCGCAACGGCGATCTCTGCTGGCACCAGGGCACCGATATTCACTCCGATCGGTGCCTGAATCCGTCCAATCTGCGCTTCCGTCACACCAGCCTCCAGAAGCCGCTCCACGCGTTTTGCGTGCGTCTTACGGCTTCCCAATGCACCGACGTAGAAACACCCGGCATCCAGCGCGGCCTTCAGCGCATAGTCATCGATCTTCGGGTCGTGCGTGACGGCCGCAAGAGCACAGTAGGGGTCCAGCGGCCTTGCTTTCAAAGCGTCTTCGGGCCATTCGGCGGAAAGTTCGACATCTGGAAAACGCTCCGCGCTGGCGAAAGCGGTGCGAGGATCAATGATTTCCACCGGATAGCCAGCAATCTTGCCCATCGGCGCAAGCGCCTGGCTGATATGAACAGCACCAATGACCACAAGGCGCGGTTGAGGAAGATAGACGTTAAGGAAGCAGTCCGTGCCGTCAACAACCACAGCTTTGGAAACGCCGCTGTGAAAAGCATTGCGTAGAGCCTCCCCCAACTCGCCGGTGATCGACCCCGCTTCGCATTCGCGAATGACCCGATCGGTATTGTCCTTGAAATTATTCATAAGAACGACGGCGCGGCGCGCGCGTCGTTCATCGTTCACGGTCTTGAGCGACAGCGCATCCATGACCGTCAGCTCAATCTCTCGACAAACACCTTGATGCGACCGCCGCAGGACAAGCCGACCTGCCATGCGGTCTCATCCGCAACGCCGAATTCGAGCATTCGCGCCTCTCCCCCGCTGATCACCTCCATGGCCTCGGATACGACGGCGCCTTCGACACAGCCGCCAGACACGGACCCATGGAAATTGCCTTCCGAGTCGATCACCAGATGGCTGCCGACAGGACGCGGAGCCGAGCCCCATGTCTCGACAACCGTGGCGAGCGCCACATCTCGTCCCCCATCTTTCCAGTCCTGCGCGATCAGCAGTGGGTCGCGGCTTTCATCGAGATGAGCGGTCTGCATGCCAGATACTCCTGTCTTCGCACGATCACGCCGCTTCGCCCCTGGCGAACCATCTGCGTGGATCGGATTCTCTTCCAGAATGCTTTCCGGCGAGTGCTTCGCACAAGTCGGTCAGAGCATTCAGATTGTGCACCGCGCGGAATTCGTCAACATGCGGGAGCATGGCACGGACACCGCGGGCACGAGCTTCAAACCCGTCAAATCTCAGCAACGGATTGAGCCAGATCAGGCGCCGGCATGACTTTCTGAGCCGCTCCATCTCTTCACTCAGTCCAGCCACATCATCGCGCTCCAGACCGTCGGTGATCAGAAGCACAATCGCCCCCTGCCCCAACACCCGACGCGACCACAGCCGGTTGAACTCATGCAGCGTGTCACCAATGCGGGTGCCTCCCGACCAGTCCTTGACGACGTCAGCACATTCCGCGAGCGCCTCGTCGGGATCCCTGTGGCGCATCTGCCGTGTCAGATTGGTCAGTCTGGTGCCGAACACGAATGTGTGCACGCGCCGCCGCTTCTCCGTCAAAGCATGCAGGAAATGCAGAAAAATGCGCGTGTACTGGCTCATCGAGCCAGATATGTCGGCCAGCACTACCAAAGGTGGATGCACCTCGCGCGGCGACCTGAACTTGGGCAGAATCAGTTGCCCGCCAGTCCGTATGGCAGACCGCATCATGGCGCGAGGATCGGCCCGCCGCCCGCGCGGATCAGGCTTGAAACGACGCGTCACGACAGCATCGAAGGGCAGCTTGAGCTCCTGGATGGCACGCTTCGCATCGCCCAGTTCCGCGACAGTCATCTGCGCGAAATCCTTGGCCCGCAGAACCTCGTTGCCGGAAACGGTCAACCGCGCATCGATTTCGATCTCGGGCGTTTCCTTCTGCGGCTGCGCCTTCTGGTGGCCTTCGAACATCGCTTGATTGACACGGTTTTCCGCGGCCCGCGGCTTCTGCTTCTCGCGATGGTCCGGCGCGATGGGTGAGAACATGGCGATCATTTTTTCAATCAGTTCACGTGACTTCCAGAAAAGTCGGAACGCTTCGTCAAACACCGGGTGATCTTCGTGGCGCGTCACGAGCACCGCATGCAGCGTCCAATAGAAGTCGTCTCGGCTGCCAATCCCGGCCGTCAGAACGGCGTCGATCGCATCCTTCACCGATGCAGGACCAACACGCATCCCGGCCTTACGGAGGGCCCGCGCGAAATAGACAATGTTGTCGGCAATCCGGCCGTCTGGATTGACGTTACGGGATATTGTTTGAGACGCTGCCGACACGGTGCCTCCTACTCGGCCGCTGCGAGCTCGGCCTTCACTTCGTTCAGCAACCGGCGGCCCTCACCCTGCGCGATGCGGGCAATATCGTCCTGATATTTGAGCAGCACACCAATGGTATCAGACACGGTTTCAGGATCGAGCGCCACCTTGTCCAGTTCGGTCAGTGCGCCCGCCCAGTCGATGGTCTCGGCCACTCCCGGCACCTTGAACAACTCCATCTCACGCAGCCGCTGCACGAATTTGACGACCTCTGCCGAAAGTCGCTGATTAGCCTGAGGGACCTTTCGGCTGACGATCTCCAGTTCCCTCTCAGCGGTCGGATAGTCCACCCAATGATAGAGACAGCGCCGCTTCAGTGCGTCGTGGATTTCCCGCGTGCGGTTGGTGGTGATGATCACGATCGGCGGCTCCTCCGCCTTGATCGTACCCAGCTCGGGAACCGTCACCTGATAGTCGGACAGGATCTCGAGAAGAAACGCTTCAAACGCCTCATCCGTGCGGTCGAGTTCGTCAATCAGAAACACGGGAGCCGCGCCGTCCTTCCCGGTAAGCGCTTCAAGCACCGGTCTGCGGATCAGGTATTTTTCGGAGAATACGTTTCGCTCCATGTCCTTACGGTCGACGGAGCCGGTCGCTTCCTCCATCCGGATCTCGATCATCTGGGCGGCATAATTCCACTCATAGACCGCTGAGGACACATCGAGGCCTTCATAGCACTGAAGCCGGATCAGCCGCCTCCCGAGGGCTGAGGCGAGCACCTTCGCGATCTCCGTCTTGCCCACTCCGGCCTCACCTTCCAGAAACAGTGGCCGTTTCATGCGAAGACTGAGAAAGAGCACGGTTGCAAGTGCCCGGTCGGCCACATAGTCGGCGCCAGACAGCATATCGAGCGTTTCGTCGATCGATTGCGGAACCGGCTTGGATAAAAGTTCAGGCATGGGCCACCTTGGGCTCGTTCGGGAGGACCTAGAGGACGTGATAGGCCCGATCATGGTAGATAAGCGGCCGCAAGCTATCGCCAATCCGCAGGCCTGTCACCCGCCCGAAGAGAATTCGATGCGTGGCCAAATCCTTGGTATCGATCAGTTCGCAGTCGAATGCGGCGATCGCATCCGACAACACCGGAGCGCCGCTCGTGAACGTTTCCCACGCACCTAATGCAAACCGCTCGTCAGGAGAAAGTCCGGTTACTCCTGAAAACGCCACAGATAGCGGCTCGTGCTTCACCGCGAGTGTATTCAATGCAAAATTGCCATTTTCCACAAAGGCGTCATTTTTGGGATTGTTCCTGTTGAGGCAGGCGAGAACCGTTGGCGGTTCGTCCGAGACGGAACAAGCAGCAATGATCGTCGTGCCGCGACGGCCCGCACGCCCGTCCGTGGTGATGACGTGGACTGCGCCCGCGAAGCGGCTCATGGCGTCGCGGTAGTCCTGTGCTTCTATGATGGGTTTGTTTAGCAATGATGATTCCGGAATTCTGCGAAGGGTATATATGATCCCTGGGTGAAGCTCACAAGAAACGCGCGTTGCGCATTGAAATCAGTGGCACTATCGATCGCGCCGCACTCCTGTTGGAGGACGAGAGTCACAAATTGAGTATTTTTCACGCACTTGTTGGCCTGCTTCTCTGTGTTGCCTGTGGAACTGCCCAGGCGGAAACACTCGGCCTCTCTGCGCCCTTGAGCGGCCCTTCTGCCATTCTTGGAGAGCAAATTAAAGCCGGCGCGAGCGCGGCCGCGGCCACTTTGGGCGTGGAGTTGGACGTGCAGGACGACGCTTGCACGGCAGAAGGGGGGCGGGCCGCAGCGGATCGCTTCATTGCAGCTAAGGTCGTTGCCGTTGTCGGATATCTCTGCAACGAGGCGGTCGAGGCCGCGCTTCCGTTGCTGACGCAGGCGGGGATTCCCGTCATCACCTCCAGCGTCCGCACCAACAGCCTGACCGATCAACGCGCCAAGACCAACTGGCTCTTCTATCGCACGGGGCCCCGAGCTGACAGCGAGCGCTATGCGGCCGCTTCGATCCTAACCAGGCTGTGGCGTAAGGAGCTTTTCGCGGTCATCGACGACGGCACCATCTATGGTCGCGAACTGGCCGAGACGTTCAGAACCGCCGCTGAAGGCGCTGCACTGAAACCAGTCTTCGTGGACACGTTTC
Source organism: Rhizobiaceae bacterium (assembly GCA_023953905.1). Lineage (GTDB taxonomy): Bacteria > Pseudomonadota > Alphaproteobacteria > Rhizobiales > Rhizobiaceae > Arvimicrobium. Next base: position 12,295 of record JAMLJA010000012.1, read on the forward strand.
GTCCGCAGATGGAGAATCAGATCGCGCTGATGGGCCGACTGCGCAAGGCAGGCGCGACCCACGTGTTCGTGGGCGGAGACCGCGAGGACATCGCCGTCATGGGGCGCGATGCGGCGAAACTCGGCATGGACTTGACGATTGCCGGCGGAGAAGCGTTGCGCGCTGCCCCTGCTGAGCCCGAACTCGCCGATGGTACGCTGATGATTGCTATGCCCGAATGGCGCGATGTCGCGGATCTTGCGGCAATCGAAGCTATTCAGAAGCAGGGCGCCGCAGCCGAAGGATATGCTTTGCCGACCTACGCGTCGGTCCAGGTCGCCGTGGAGGCAATGCGGAGCGCGGCGACGTCGGATCGCTCACTCGTTCAGGTGCTCGATGAAGGCACCTTCTCGACTGTTCTGGGAAAAATCACCTTTGATGAGAATGGCGATCTCGCGACAAATCCCTACCGCATCTTCCGATTCGAAGATGGCCGTTTTCGACCTCTGGAGACAGAATGAGTTTTCGTGCGGGCCCCAGGAACTCTCTGACCGACGTGCGCGGACTTCGCGTTGGCAACGCCTCCGACGACGATCTGAAATCAGGCGTGACCGTCGTCATATGTGATGAGCCGGCAACCGCTGCGGTACAGGTGCTCGGCGGCGCTCCCGGCACCCGGGAGACCGACCTCCTGGAACCCCATAACGCGGTCGAAGCGGTGGATGCCATCGCCCTTGCGGGAGGCTCCGCCTTCGGGCTGGATGCGGCATCGGGGGTTCAGGCGGCGCTTCGGGAAAAGGGCATCGGCTTTGCCGTACGCGGCCGGCATATTCCGATCGTGCCCTCCGCCATCTGCTTCGACCTCACCAATGGGGGAAACAAGGACTGGGGCCGATACCCTCCCTACCGTGAACTTGGCTACGCCGCGGCAAACTCCGCGGGGCTCGACTTTCCGCTCGGCACGGTCGGCGCTGGCGCCGGGGCTCTCTCATATGGATTGAAGGGAGGCCTTGGCTCAGCTTCCACGGTGCTCGACAACGGCATCACCGTGGCCGCCCTGGTGGTCGCAAACCCTGTGGGCTCAGTCATGGTTGGCGACACGCGCCATTTCTGGGCCGCTCCTTTCGAAGTCGGAGATGAGTTTGGAGGGCTCGGGCTTCCCAGTCCCCTGCCAACAGACGCAACAGACGTGCGGATCAAGTTTCGCGACGCCCCCGCCGGGGCCAACACGACAATCGGCATCATCGCGACTGACGCGAAACTTGCAAAGCCATTGGCCAAGCGGCTCGCCATTGCCGCCCATGATGGCTACGCGCGCGCAATCTGGCCGACCCACACCCCGGCGGATGGCGATCTTGTCTTCGCCCTGGCGACGGGCGCCAATGATGTGGAGGCAAGTCTCGAACTGATGATCGAGATGGGGGCTGCCGCAACCGCCACCATGGCTCGCGCCATCGCGCGAGCGGTGTACGCGGCAACGGCTGCTCCGAAAGACATCTTCCCGGTGTGGACCACGAGACAGGGCTAGAATGCAGGGTCGCGCGTGACACGCGCCAATTGGAGGCGATTGATGCAACTCACATTTCAAAAAGCGCGACGCAGGCGACTGCCGCCACGCATCGCTGTCACTATGGCAATCGCTCTGACCTGCGTGTCGCCTTCTCTTGCGGGGGACACCGCCGAACTGCACATCCTCGGATTCGCCAAAGATGGCACTGTCTTCGCGTTCGAGGAGTACGGCATTCAGGACGGCTCCGGGTTCCCATACGCCAATCGCTTCTACATCGATACCGCGACCGACAGTTACATATCGGGCTCGCCAATTCGTGTAAGGCTCGACGACGAAACAAAAAACGTTGACGCGGCACGGCGCGAAGCCCGCGAGCGTGGCGAGAAGATCATCGCGCAGAGCGAATTGGACGCCAATCCCGGTTTCAACGCCGCCTTCAATCCGGTCACAGAATTGAGCGCTGATCCCGATCGCCTCGAGGCGTACCCTCGCCCCTACTTTCCACCGATCGATCCGGCGCTGGAATTCCGATTGGAAACATTCCCCGTCACAGAGGGCAAGGACCGATGCTATGATCTCGCAGAGCTCAAGGGCTTCACATTGACGCTGGTCGAGGCGGGCGAATCGAAGGTTCTCCACAAGGATGTGACGGTTCCAAAAAGCAGAGGCTGTGCGACCGGTTACAGACTTGGCGGTTTGCAGACATTCGGCCCAGATGGCTTCTCCACCTACGCGGTTCTCATCTCGGTGGAGCAGCTTGGTTTCGAAGGACCTGACTATCGCTGGATGGCGGTGACCGGGCGCAGGTAGAGCGAGCTAAAGGTCGGACAGCCCGTCGATTAATAGAGGCTACCCCAAGCATTCCACGCCAGTTGCGTTGAACCGTGAGCAATTGGCTGTTAGGAGGCGGGCAACGAAAGCTATCTGGACATCGCACTCTCATGATCCCGCGCTATTCGCGACCGGAAATGGTCGCCATCTGGTCTCCTGAAACCCGGTTCCGCATCTGGTTCGAGATCGAGGCGCACGCATGCGACGCGCTTGCCGAACTCGGCGTGATCCCTAAGGAGGCAGCCAAGACGATCTGGGAGAAAGGCGGCGCGGCCGAGTTCGATGTCGCGCGGATCGACGAAATCGAGCGCGAGACGAAACACGACGTCATTGCGTTCCTGACCCATCTCGCGGAATTCGTTGGGCCGGATGCGCGCTTCATCCACCAGGGCATGACCTCATCGGACGTACTTGACACGTGCCTTGCTGTGCAGCTCAAGCGCGCAAGCGACATCCTCATCGATGACATGGACAAGCTGCTTGCGGCCCTGAAAAAGCGCGCCCTCGAGCACAAGGATACCGTCACGATCGGGCGAAGCCACGGCATACATGCCGAGCCGACCACCTTCGGTGTCAAACTCGCTCAGGCCTATGCCGAATTCAAACGCTGCCGCGCCCGTTTGGTGGCAGCGCGCGATGAGATCGCGACCTGCGCCATCTCCGGCGCCGTCGGCACCTTCGCCAATATCGAGCCTTATGTTGAAGAACATGTCGCGGCCAAACTCGGCCTCACGCCCGAACCGGTCTCGACCCAGGTCATTCCGCGCGACCGGCATGCGATGTTCTTCGCGACACTTGGTGTGGTTGCATCGTCAATCGAGCGGCTCGCCACAGAGGTTCGCCACCTGCAACGCACCGAAGTGCTTGAAGCCGAAGAGTATTTCTCTCCGGGCCAAAAGGGCTCGTCGGCCATGCCTCACAAGCGCAATCCGGTGCTGACCGAAAACCTGACCGGCCTCGCGCGCATGGTGCGCGCTTTCGCGCTGCCGGCGATGGAAAACGTCGCACTCTGGCACGAGCGCGACATTTCCCATTCTTCAGTCGAGCGCATGATCGGCCCCGACGCCACGATCACACTGGACTTCGCGCTTGCGCGACTGACGGGCGTGATCGAGAAGCTGGTGGTCTATCCGGAGAACATGGAAGCCAACCTCAACAAGTTCCGCGGACTGGTCCACTCCCAGCGGGTCCTGCTGGCACTAACCCAGGCGGGCGTTTCACGCGAGGACGCCTATCGCATGGTGCAGAGGAACGCCATGAAAGTCTGGCGCGAAGGCGCTGACTTCCTTGAGGAGTTGCTGGCCGACGAAGAGGTGCGCAAGGCGCTCTCGGAAGAGGTGATCCGAGAGAAATTTGACCTCGGCTACCACACCAAGCATGTCGATACGATCTTCAGCCGGGTGTTCGGTCAATCCTGATCGAACACATGGCGGAGGCAATGATCGGTGAGTGGTGCAGGTGTCATCGGCCGCGCGCCTGCAACCCGCACAACTGAGCTAGAACGGCGCGGCTTCCACTGTTCGGACAACCGTCCCCCAAGGGTCGGTTTTCTCGCCTGCGAATCGGCCATCCGTTGCGCGCATTTCCAGCCAGCTCAGCCCCGAGATGTCATCGTCGCGCCGACCTGCTCCACGGCTCTGCCAGACATTGGCGCCGATGTGGTGGTGATACCCACCGGAGGACAGAAAGACCGCTGCCGGCCCGTATTTCGCGACAGTGTCGAATTCGAACGCGTCGTTCCAGAATCGCTCCGCTTCCGCAGGATCGCCAACCCGCAAATGGACATGACCGATAATCGTGTTTTCGGGTGCGCCTTTCCATTCCATGTCGTTTGGCGGGACTGACCCGACCACCGCGTCGACATCCAGCCTTTCGGTGGCCATCGCGATCTGATTGCCATTCCATTTCCAGTCAGCCGGCTGGCGATCAGCATAAATCTCGATGCCGTTTCCTTCCGGATCAGTGAGATAAAGTGCCTCGCTTACAAGGTGGTCGGACGCACCCTGCACGGCAATACGGTTCTCGATGGCAAACTTGATCCAGCGCCCGAGATCGGCCCGGCTTGGCAGCAGGAAGGCGTTGTGAAACAGGCCAGCGCTGCGTGGATCGTCGGGCTTTGCCGATGGCGCTGACTCGATGACCAGCAGAGGCCTCCCGTGAGCGCCGAGCGTGATATCGGCACCTGATCGCGAAATCTCGATTAAACCCAGTAGCGCCTTGTAGTAGGCCGCCAGACTTTCCGCGTCACGGGCCTTGAGTCCGACGCGCGAAATGCTGATAGGCGTGGTACCCGCAAACGGCAGCTCGCTCATACTGGTCTCCTATGACAAACCTGAACGGATGTATCCAACGGAAGCGCGTCCGGCCGTTGCATGGGGCATTCCATGCGAGCCAACTTACGTCTCCATTCTCACGTCATAGATCGGCGATCGCCATCGTTCACACAAGAGAGCATCTAGCGAACAAGCTGTTCACAATTGCGAGCAACTCAGCGCAAGATTCGACCGCCGAGATTGCCCGATATTCCAACGGATCACGGAATCGGTGCCAGAAACGCCTACGGAGACAGGCTTATTGTCTGTCTGTTTTAGCGCAGCCGCCTTCAGCCTGCCATTGCCGCCTTCACCGCAGCAACGGCCTCATGCGCTTTAGTTGCGTCCGGGCCACCGGCTTGCGCCATGTCGGGGCGCCCACCACCTCCTTGCCCGCCAAGGGCGGCGGAAGCGACGCGAACGAGATCAACTGCGCTGAACTGTGACGTAAGGTCTTCCGTTACGGCCACCACGACACTCGCCTTGCCGTCCGCTTCGCCTACAAACACGACGACACCCGATCCGAGCGATTTCTTGCCCTCGTCTGCCAGTCCCTTCAAATCCTTCGGAGCCACCCCCGAAACAACCTTCCCAAGGAAGCCTGCACCGGCGACAGTCTCGGTCGCCTCTGGCGCCGAGCCCGCACTTCCACCCAGGGCAAGCTTCTTGCGCGCCTCGGAAAGCTCGCGCTCAAGCTTCTTTCGTTCGTCCACCAAAGCTTCCACGCGCGCCAATGCATCTGCCGGCCCAACCTTTAAAGCAGCCGCGATGTCCCTTAGCCGACGGTCCTGCTCATCCAGATACTGTCTGGCGGCAATGCCTGTCAGCGCCTCGAGGCGGCGTACGCCGGAAGCGACGGCCCCCTCGCCGACAATACGCACAAGGCCGATATCGCCGGTCGCCTTGGCATGCGTGCCACCGCACAACTCGACCGAATATGGCCTGTTTTCTTTGGCGCCGTGCAAGCCGGTACCCATTGAAACGACACGCACCTCATCGCCATATTTTTCGCCGAACAGCGCCATGGCGCCCTCCGCGATGGCATCGTCCACGCTCATCAGACGTGTCGTCACGGGCGAGTTCTGGACGATGATCTCGTTGGCCAATTCCTCGACCCGCTGAAGCTCTTCATTGCTGATCGGCTTGGGATGGGAAAAATCGAAACGAAGGCGATCCGGGGCGACTAGCGAGCCTTTCTGCGCGACATGCGTTCCCAGAACCTCGCGCAGTCCTTCATGCAAGAGATGGGTCGCCGAGTGATTCGCGCGCAACCGGGTGCGGCGCTCATGCGCTACCTTCAACTCGGCCACCGCGCCAACCTTCACCGCACCTTTCGTCAGTTTTCCCGAGTGCACAAAAAGGCCATCCGCCTTTTTGGTCGTGTCGGTCACGGTGAAAGAGAAACCGTCACCTGAGATGGTTCCGGTGTCCCCCATCTGACCGCCGGACTCACCGTAGAACGGCGTCTGATTGACGATGATTGCAAGCTCGTCGCCTTCACTGGCGGAAGAGACTTCCGCGCCATCCTTGACTATGGCAAGTACAACGCCCTCGGCTTGCTCGGTGTCATAGCCAAGAAACTCTGTCGCTCCGGCCCGGTCGCGAATACCGAACCAAATGGTTTCGGTCGCTGCTTCACCCGAGCCCGACCAGCTGGCGCGCGCTTCAGCTTTCTGCCGCTGCATCGCAGAATTGAAGCCGTCGGTGTCAACCGTGATCCCGCGCTGGCGCAACGCATCCTGTGTCAGATCCAGTGGGAAGCCATAGGTATCGTAGAGTTTGAATGCCGTTTCGCCGGACAGTTCCGAGCCTTCGCCCAGATCCTGAGTAGCTTCTTCAAGCAAGCTCAATCCACGCGCGAGCGTCTGTCTGAAGCGCTTTTCCTCGAGCTTCAGCGTTTCCCCGATCAGCGCTTCCCCACGCGCGAGTTCCGGGTAGGCCGCTCCCATCTCGCGCACCAGCGCCGGAACGAGTTGCCACATCAGCGGGTCCTTCGCGCCCAGCAGCTGAGCGTGACGCATGGCACGCCGCATGATGCGGCGCAGCACATAGCCGCGGCCCTCATTGGACGGCAGTACACCATCTGCAATCAGAAACGAGGAGGAACGAAGATGATCGGCAATGACCCTGAAGGAAGCCACATTCTGGCCGTCAGGTCCGGTGCCCAAAGCCGACGCGGTCGCGTCTATCAAATGTTTGAACAGGTCGGTCTCAAAAACGCTTTCGACACCCTGCATGATGGATGCCATTCGCTCCAGACCCATGCCCGTATCGATCGACGGACGCGGCAGCGGGACCTGCAGGCCCGGCTCGGGCTGGTCGAACTGCATGAACACGAGATTCCAGAATTCGAGAAAGCGGTCGCCATCTTCTTCCGGCGATCCGGGGGGACCACCCCAGATATGCTCGCCACGATCGATGAAGATTTCCGAACAAGGTCCGCAAGGCCCTGTGTCACCCATCGCCCAGAAATTGTCCGAGGTGGGAATGCGAATGATGCGATCATCGGAAAATCCCGCGATCTTCTTCCAGAACTCGGCCGCCTCGTCGTCGGTGTGGTAGACCGTGACCAGGAGCTTGTCCTTCGTCAGCCCGAACTCCTTCGTGATCAGGTTCCAGGCCAGCTCGATCGCGCGTTCCTTAAAATAGTCGCCGAACGAAAAATTGCCGAGCATCTCGAAGAATGTCAGATGGCGGGCCGTGTAACCCACATTGTCGAGATCGTTGTGCTTGCCTCCGGCGCGAACGCTCTTCTGAGCTGTCGCAGCGCGCGAATACGCGCGCGATTCCAGCCCGGTGAAGACGTTCTTGAACTGAACCATTCCGGCATTGGTGAACATCAATGTCGGATCGTTGCGCGGCACCAGCGGGCTCGAGGCCACGACCTCATGTCCGTTCTTCCGAAAATAGTCGAGGAAGGTCGACCGGATCTCGTTTACGCCGCTCATCACCAAGCCCTTGAGAATGTTTGCCGACCCCAATTGCCGGCAGCAGGATGACGGCTTTTAGCCGCCGATCCGGTCCCTGTCCAGAAAGTCACACGCGCCACCGCTACATCCGGCCGCCTACAGACAGGAGCAGCAAGACGGTCATGGCTTCTAGCGCGAGGGACCTGGCCAGGCGCATCGCCGATACTTCAAATGCAAACCGCCGGCGCAAGGCCGGCGGTCAAGGGCAGTACGGCATGACAACTGACAGCAGCCAGCCAGAAATGCCTACATATCAGCGGCATCGTCAAAGCTCTCGCCAGACCCGCCGCCATCCTCGAGAAACTTCTCCGCGATAAGACCAGCATTTTGTCGCAATGCAGTCTCGACCTCGCGAGCCAGTTCGGGATTGTCGCGCAGAAAACTCTTTGCGTTCTCGCGTCCCTGTCCAAGCCGTTGCGAATTGTAGGAGAACCAGGCACCTGACTTCTCGACCACGCCAGCCTTGACGCCAAGATCGATCAACTCACCCATCTTGGACACGCCTTCGCCATACATGATGTCGAATTCGACAACCTTGAAGGGTGGGGCGAGCTTGTTCTTGACGACCTTAACTCTCGTCTGGTTGCCAACCACCTCGTCGCGATCCTTCACCGAACCGATACGCCGAATATCGAGACGAACCGATGAGTAGAATTTCAGTGCATTGCCACCCGTGGTCGTCTCGGGCGAGCCGAACATCACACCGATCTTCATGCGAATCTGATTGATGAAAATCACCATCGTGTTGGAACGCGAGATCGATGCGGTGAGCTTGCGCAGCGCCTGGCTCATCAGACGTGCCTGCAGACCGGGCAGCGAATCGCCCATCTCCCCTTCGATCTCGGCCCGAGGCGTCAGCGCGGCCACAGAGTCCACCACGAGCACGTCAATGGCACCGGAGCGTACGAGCGTGTCGCAGATTTCCAGCGCCTGCTCGCCTGTGTCGGGCTGCGAGATCAAAAGATTCTCAAGATCGACGCCAAGCTTTCGTGCATAGACCGGGTCAAGGGCATGTTCTGCGTCGACGAACCCGCAAATTCCACCTTTCTTCTGCGCCTCGGCGACAGTGTGAAGGGCGAGCGTGGTCTTGCCAGAGCTCTCCGGGCCATAGATCTCGATGATACGTCCGCGCGGCAAACCGCCGACGCCGAGCGCTATATCCAGGCCAAGCGAGCCGGTCGACACCGTACCGATCTCCACCACCTGTTCGTTCGCGCCCAGCCGCATGATCGAACCCTTGCCGAAGGCACGTTCAATCTGAGAGAGCGCGGCATCCAACGCCTTCGATTTATTATCCACCTGTTTTTCCTCTACGAGCCGCAGCGTGTTCTGAGCCATGATACATTACCCCTTGATCGTCAATGTTGGCCACGTGAGCCGTCGTGAGAGCCCATTATGTACATATTTTGTTCTCATTTGGCAAGGCCATGTAAGTATATGAAATAACGTGATATTTCCATTATGTTCTCTTTTTGTCTAATCCGGAGGCATCGGGTTCCCCCGTGCGGCGCAGCGCAATGGTATCGAAGCGAATGCACCCGCCGGCAGGTGAGTCCCGCCACTCCCCGGTATCGAGGCGTCTACCGGAGTGAGAGCCGAGGGCGCGCGCAAAGCTGCCCTGAGTTGATTGTGGACATCAAAAGATCGCACTTGCGGTCTTTGCGCAGACAAATATGCCCACTATAGAGTGGGCCGCGCTTGCGGGCGCGAAAGGGAAACGCCGTGAAAACCGTCTTCGTCATCAACGGTCCAAACCTGAATCTGCTCGGAAAACGCGAGCCTTCGATCTATGGCGGCAAGGATCTCGAAGCGATTTCGAAGGATTGCCTACAGGCCGGCGAGGATCTCGGACTGATGGTCGACTTCCGCCAATCCAATCACGAGGGTGTGCTTGTCGACTGGCTCCACGAAGCGGGCGAACAAGCCGCCGGCGTCGTCATCAATCCCGCCGGCTATGGTCATACCTCGATCGCGCTGCATGATGCGATCAAGGCCATCGCGCCGTTGCCCGTGATCGAAGTGCATCTCTCAAATATTCACGCGCGTGAACCGTTTCGTCACCACACGATGACATCGCCGGCGGTTGTTGGCATGATCTGTGGGCTTGGGCCCACCGGGTACATTCTGGCGCTGCGCGCACTCGCCGACCGGATCTGACCGGACAGAAAGGACATACAGCACATGTCGACAAAGAAGACCGGCATCGATCAACAGTTGATCCGCGATCTTGCGGAGATACTCAACGAAACACAGCTGACCGAGATTGAGGTCGAGCAGGACGATCTTCGTATTCGCGTCTCACGCCAGTCTTCGGGTTATCAAACGATGGTGGCCGCCCCCGCGCCGGCTGCGCCCGCGCCCACGGTAACCGCTTCCGCGCCGGCCGCGCCGGCCGCCGACACTGGAAAGAACGCCGTCACGTCCCCGATGGTCGGCACCGCCTATCGGGCCGCCTCGCCGGAGGCCCAGGCGTTTGTCGAGGTCGGCCAGAAGGTCCGCGAAGGTCAGACATTGCTGATCATCGAAGCCATGAAGACCATGAACCAGATCCCGTCGCCGCGCGCGGGAACGGTGACGGCCATTCTCTTCGAGGATGCGCAACCGGTCGAATATGGCGAACCTCTGATAGTGATCGAGTAGCTGGATATGTTCCAGAAAATCCTCATCGCCAATCGCGGCGAGATCGCACTCCGGATCCTGCGCGCGGCAAAGGAACTCGGCATCAAGACGGTGGTGGTGCATTCGACCGCTGACGCTGACGCCATGCATGTGCGGCTCGCAGACGAAAGCGTCTGCATTGGGCCTCCGGCCTCGCGCGACAGCTACCTCAATATCCATCAGATCGTGGCGGCCTGCGAGATCACAGGCGCTGACGCTGTTCATCCGGGATATGGGTTCCTGTCCGAAAACGCGAAATTTGCCGACATTCTGGCCGCCCACAACATCACCTTCATCGGGCCTTCGGGCGATCACATCCGCGTCATGGGGGACAAGATCGAGGCAAAGCGGACGGCCAAGCGTCTCGGCATCCCATGCGTGCCCGGCTCAGACGGAGCCGTCTCCGATCCTGACGAGGCAAAGCGGATTGCGGCCGAGATTGGTTTTCCTGTTATCATAAAGGCGGCTGCAGGCGGCGGCGGGCGCGGAATGAAGGTCGCTCGGACGGAAGAAGACCTGGACGTCGCTCTCGCAACCGCGCGCTCGGAAGCGGGTGCCGCATTCGGCGACAACAGCGTCTATATCGAGAAATATCTCGAGAAGCCTCGCCATATCGAAATACAGGTGTTTGGCGACGGCGCTGGAAACGGCATCCATCTCGGCGAGCGAGACTGCTCCCTGCAGCGGCGTCACCAGAAGGTCTGGGAAGAGGCCAATTCGCCAGCGCTGAATACAGAGCAGCGCTCACGCATTGGCGAGACCTGCGCGAACGCGATTGCTGATCTTGGCTATTCGGGCGCCGGAACCATCGAGTTCCTCTACGAGAACGGCGAGTTCTATTTCATCGAGATGAACACCCGCCTGCAGGTGGAGCACCCGGTAACGGAAGCGATCACGGGTATCGATCTCGTCCACGAGCAGATCCGTGTCGCGTCAGGAGGCGGCCTTTCGACAAGTCAGTCGGAGGTCCGCTTCCAGGGTCATGCGATCGAGTGCCGCATCAATGCGGAGGATCCGCGTACCTTTGTTCCCTCGCCCGGCACGATAACGCATTTCCATACACCCGGCGGTTTGGGTATTCGCGTCGACAGCGGCGTCTACTCTGGCTACCGCATTCCGCCCTATTACGACAGCCTGATCGGCAAGCTTATCGTACATGGGCGCAATCGAGTCGAGTGCATGATGCGGCTTCGCCGCGCGCTTGACGAATTCGTCGTCGACGGCATCAACACGACCCTGCCGCTGTTCCGCGATCTTGTGGGCAATTCCGATATAGCCAATGGCGACTACGACATTCACTGGCTGGAACACTATCTCGCCAGAACGGAATAGAGCATAGCGATGACCCGCCCTTACGCGCCGGGTTACCGCATTCCGCCCGATCTGTTGCTAAAGGCCTATGCGTCGGGCGTATTTCCAATGGCGGAGAGCGCTGACGATCCAGAGATCTTCTGGGTCCGGCCGGAGTCGCGTGGCATCATACCGCTCGACACCTTCCACGTGTCCAGGAGTCTCGCCAAGGTCGTACGCCAGAACCGGTTCGAGATCCGCTTCGATTTCGATTTCGACGCAGTCGTCGCCGGTTGCGCGGAAAGTCGCGAGGGGAGAGATTCCACCTGGATCAACGCACCAATCCGCGAATCCTATTCCGAGCTGTTTCGGAGAGGCCATTGCCATTCCGTTGAAGCTTGGCAGGAGGATGCGCTGGTTGGCGGGCTCTATGGCGTTTCGCTCGGCAGGGCGTTCTTCGGCGAGAGCATGTTCTCGCGTCAGCGCGACGCTTCAAAGGTCTGTCTGGTGCACCTCGTGGAACGACTGAAGTCCCGAGGTTTCGTGCTTCTGGACACCCAGTTCACGACCGAGCATCTCAAGACTTTCGGCGCGATAGACGTTCCCCGAATCAAGTATGAACGCCTGCTTGCGGAGGCGGTACAGGGGGACGCATCTTTCTTTCCCTAGGTCTCTATGGCGACCGACCTACCATCATGGAACAGATAGGCTGCCTCCAGCATTTCGTGTGGCAATGCAAATGGAGAACGCATCACATGACTTCTTCCACACAACTCAGCGTTCAGCAGATTGTCGAAGACGGGCAGCTTCCCGCGGCGCAGAAGATAAAGAGGCTTCTTCAACTGGAATCAGATGCGCGCGCTCTGCAACGCGCCGCGTCAGAAAGCCCTATGAACGACGATGATGGGTGGGAAGACGATTTGCGTCAGATACGGCTGGAATTGGACAAGCTCGGGTGGGACAAGCCTGAGAAGGGCGCAGCATCCCTGTAGCAGGAGACGCATGTACCGACGAGTGCTCAACGACATGTCATCAGTTGCCGAGCGCCGACGCCGCCAACTTCATCGTCGAAGTGCAACCGGGCAAGTGGCGATGACGTTGCGGCGCATTGGCACGAAAGAAGCCCCCGGCAGCCATCAGACTTGAATAACAGATAGCGCGATGTCAAATGTGACCTGATCCCCGATACGCACGCGCATTTTCCAGGATGTTATGGTCACCTATCTTGATGCCGAAACGGCTCCCCTCAGAAATACCGGCCAGATACGGCTCTACGGACCCGAAGCTTTCGAGGGAATGCGCAAAGCATGCCAGCTGACCGCGAGATGCCTGGATGAGCTAGCCGGTATCGTCGAGCCGGGCGTTCCGACGGACAAGATCGACCGTTTCGTGTTCGAGTTCGGAATGGACAACGGCGCATTGCCTGCAACGTTGAACTATCGCGGCTATACCAAATCCACATGCACCTCGATCAATCATGTGGTTTGCCACGGCATCCCGGATGCAAAGCCCCTTCGTGACGGGGATATAGTCAATATTGACGTAACTTACATACTGGATGGCTGGCATGGCGATTCCAGCCGGATGTACCCGGTGGGAACAATCAAGCGCGCCGCAGAGCGCCTGATGGAGGTTACCGCAGAGTCGCTGGCGCGAGGCATCGCAGCGATCAAGCCCGGTCTGCGAACGGGAGTTATCGGGGCCGCAATACAAAGCTATGCCGAAGGCGAGCGGTGTTCGGTTGTTCGTGACTTCTGTGGCCACGGTGTCGGGCTACTGTTTCACGATGCTCCGAACATTCTCCACTACGGCACTCCATCCGAAGGCGTTGAAATGCGTCCCGGGATGATTTTCACTGTCGAGCCCATGATCAATCTGGGGCGCCCTCACGTGAAGGTCCTGTCCGACGGATGGACTGCGGTAACGCGAGACCGGTCCCTTTCGGCCCAGTATGAGCATACCGTAGGTGTGACCGAGACGGGATGCGAGATCTTCACGCTGTCGCCCGCGGGACTCGACCGTCCCGGCTTGTCATCGTAGCTTGCTTGCCGGATCACAGCCGGCAAGGGAGAAGCGACCATGAAGCGGGAGGGCGAGCCGGATGAGCGGGCATTTCTCGGTGAAGGCATGCCCTCATCCTTTGCGCGGGCGCGCAAAAATTCAGACCCCGTAGGGCCTGCCAAGGCCGGCACACCCGACGACCCGGCGGACAAACCGCCAGTTGCCCCACTTCCGCACCATGTGGGTCATCGTGACAGGCTGCGCGATCGCTTCATACGCAATGGACCGGACGCGCTCGCCGACTACGAGATTCTCGAACTGGTTCTGTTTCGACTGATCCCCCGTCGTGACACCAAGGGCATCGCGAAGTCGTTGCTCACCCGATTTGGCTCACTTGCTGAAGTACTCGGAGCTCCACCCCATCTCCTGCGCGAAGTGAAGGGTGTCGGTGAATCTGTGGCGCTGGACCTGAAGATCATTGCCGCCACGGGCCAGCGGTCGCTGCGAAGCGAGGTTGCGAATCGCGAGGTATTGTCTTCGTGGGACAAGGTGCTGAACTACTGTAAGGCGTCGATGGCATATGAAGGCCGAGAGCAGTTTCGCATTCTCTTCCTGAACAACAAGAACGAGTTGATCGCCGACGAAATCCAGAACATCGGCACCGTCAACCACACCATGGCCTATCCGCGTGAAGTGCTGAGGCGTGCCCTTGAGCTATCAGCGACCGCAGTTGTGTTGACGCACAACCATCCATCAGGCGACCCCGCGCCTTCGAGTGCCGATATCGACATGACCAAGGCGATCATCGAGGCCCTTAAACCATCAGGCATCCGTGTTCATGACCATGTCATTATCGGCAAGAAAGCCTTTGCCTCGATGAAGGGGCTATTGCTGATCTAACGTCGCGGCAAACATCGATTTTGCTGAAACCCTCACCGAGTTTGCACAAAGCGCCCCCTTTTGGGCAGAGATCAAATTCCTGACAGATTCAAAGAGCGTCCGTCAGAAATTTATAGTTGAATGAAATACTCAAGAATGTTAGCTGCAGGCTGAAGGTTTTCACATCGTCCGATGGATGAACCGCGGCCCTGCTCATCGTCGAGCTGGTCTGCATTGTTTCCGTTGGCGTGTTGACGAAGAGCATTCAGTGATGAGCCAAGCACAGCGCAACGCATGTCTCGGGGGCCACCCGCAGCAATTGGTCAAGTCGCTGCTTCTCTCCCTGCTTCTTCTTGCTTTGCCGACCTTTGGAACATTGGCCGTCGCGCAGGAAGCCCCCGCACAATCAATAGGAACGGGTTCGCAGAGTTCGCCCGCCACTTTGGATGGAGAAGTCGGAATGGCGAACTCAAGCCAGCCGTCGCGCTCTGACGAAAGTGTCGTCGCTGCCACCGAGGAACGTGACGGCACCCTGCCCCACGATCTCTCGCCCTGGGGCATGTTCATGGCCGCCGATTGGGTTGTGAAGGCAGTCATGATCGGTCTCGCCTTTGCATCCTTTGTCACGTGGACCGTCTGGATCGCAAAATCGCTCGAGATCGCTGGGGCCAAGATGCGCCTGCGCACAGCTTTGCGTGCGATTTACGACGCTGCCTCGCTTGTTGACGCAGCCCGGCGATTGGAGAGCCGCAGCGGAACTGGCCCATCACTCGTCCGCGCAGCCGTCGAGGAGGTCGCCATTTCGGATCGCGCGCTCGACCACGTGGCAGCGGACGGTCTCAAGGAGCGCATCGCCTCCCGCCTGTCGCGAATTCAGGCGCAGGCCGGGCGTCGCTTGATGCGCGGCACAGGCATCCTCGCAACCATCGGCTCGACCGCGCCGTTCGTTGGCCTTTTCGGGACCGTTTGGGGCATCATGAATGCCTTCATCGGCATATCGGAAGCCCAGACCACCAATCTTGCCATCGTGGCGCCCGGCATAGCCGAAGCGTTGCTTGCAACGGCCATCGGTCTGGTCGCCGCGATCCCGGCAGTCATGATTTACAATTTCTTCGCGCGCTCAATCACCGGGTACAGGCAGGCGCTTGGAGATGCCGTCGCCGGCATTGAGCGGCTGGTGAGCCGGGATATCGACTTCAGGGGTCTTGAAAGGCAATCGCCGCGTCGCGAAGCTGTTGGTCTTACAGCCGCGGCCGAATAGGAGCGAACCATGGCGGCTGGAATTCGCGACGACGTGGACGACGACGAACTGCGTGAAAATCACGAGATCAACGTCACACCATTCATCGACGTCATGCTGGTCCTGTTGATCATTTTCATGGTTGCCGCTCCGCTCGCGACTGTGGACATCAATGTCGATCTGCCCGCGTCGACTGCAACGTCACAGCCGCGACCTGACAAACCTCTCTATGTCACGCTGAAACGCGATCTCACCCTTGCGATCGGCAATGACACGCTCCCGCGTGAAGGGATCGGCGCAGCGCTCGATCAGGTAACATCGGGCGATAGGCAGACGCGCATATTCCTGCGTGCGGATCGCGCCGTCGACTACGGCGACCTGATGGATCTGATGAACCTCATGCGCGCCGCTGGTTACCTCAAGATTGCTCTGGTCGGACTGGAAACCGCGGGCGCGAACTCCCAGAGGGTCCAGTGACGTCGCGCGCGGCAACGCTACCCGATCTACTTCTGCCACGCATTACTGCGCGTGAGGTCGCGCTATGGGCTGCCGCCGGAGCTCTGGTGGTGGCAGTCCATGCCACAGTCTATTTCAATGTGCCTGACTGGCATGTAGATGATGCGGCCGCGGAACAGCGCGCCACAGCTCTCATGATCGACCTTGCGCCCATGGCCGTCGCGCCGGACGCCGTCCCGAGTGAGATGGCGGAACTGGTCGATAGCCAGGAGTCACTATCCGAAATTCAACCGACGGAAACTGTTGCAGAAGAATCAGTCTTGCAGGAAGTGGTCGAGCAGACGCCGACGGAAGTCGAGCCGCTGAAGTCGGACATCCTCGACGCCGAACCCCTCGCCCCTTCGGAAACGGCACAACGGCCTGAGGTCCAGACGGTCGCGCCTGAGATCATTGAACAGATAGTCTCGGAACTGCTGGAAGATCCTCTGCCCGAGGTCGCGACCGCCCTGCCAACGCCTCGACCTGACACGGTCGAGCCAAAGCAAACTGCCAAGACACCCGTTCGAAAAGTAGAGAAAAAAGCGCCGCCGCCAAAATCCTCTGTCGCATCAAGGGCAAGTGCAAACGACGCGCCAAAAGCGGCGGCGCCCCGGCCAAAGGAAGGCTCCAAGGCGCGAGGCGAGTCGCCAGCACGGTGGCAGTCTCGCGTAAACGCCCATCTGAACCGGCATAAGCGCTACCCTGCCGGCGAACGGGACACCGGTCAGGCGGCGGTGCGCTTCAGCATCGATCCAACGGGTCGCGTCCTGGCCGCATCTCTTGCGCGATCCTCGGGCAACGGCGCGCTGGATCAGGCGGCGATAGAGATGGTCCGTCGCGCGTCCCCCGTTCCGCCACCGCCGCCCGCGATCGCGCGTTCACGGCTAACTCTCACCGTGCCTGTTCGGTTCAGCCGCCGCTGAGGGTTCGGCCTGCATATATTTAGCGCCGGATCAGGCGGGTGGTCCTGAAATCGATTGCGGCAATACGAAGGGACCACCTTGCGCAGGCAGCGCGCCCACTCGCAACGGACACTCGAACACCCGCTTCATCAGGGTGTCGGTGAGCACCTCGCTTGGAGAGCCCGATGCAGCCACGACACCACCGTTCATGACGATGACATTGTCAGCGTACATGGCAGTGAGGTTCAAATCGTGCAGGATCGCGATCACACCACCGCCTTGTTGCGCAAATGCCCGTGCAATATCCATGATGATGATCTGATGCTTGATGTCGAGACTTGATACGGGCTCATCGAGCAGCAGATAGCGCGGCGCGCCCTCAAGCACGGGCTCCCATATCTGGCAAAGCACGCGAGCGAGTTGCACCCGCTGCTGTTCGCCGCCCGACAGCTCCTGATAGAATCTGCCCGCAAAGCCGTCGAGATCGACCCTCGCAAGTGCGCGGTCGGGAAGATTGCGCTGTTCGGCAGCAGATACGCCGGATCGCCCCCCGGTCAATCCCAGTTTGACCACCTCATGCACTGTGAAGGGGAACGCCAGCGCGGCGTGCTGCGGAAGTACGGCTCGCATGGCAGCCGCCTCCCACGGCTTCAGCGCTTCAATGTCCCTGCCCGCGATAGTGATCCGTCCACGGTATGCCACATCCCCTGAGAGCGCGCGCATCAGGGTTGTCTTGCCCGAGCCGTTGGGGCCGACAATGGCGCAAAGCGTTCCCGGCCGTGCCTCGAAATCAACGCCATCCAGGATCAGCTTACGGCCGAGCGACACGGAAACGTTGTTTGCGACAATCATCGGGATGGCCTCACAGATCGATGACGCCGCGCCTTCGCAGCAATATCCAGAGAAAGAAGGGAGCTCCCACAGCCGCGGTCACGATGCCGATCGGCAGTTCCGCAGGCGCGACAATGGTCCTGCTGACGGCATCGGCTGCCATGAGCATAATTGCGCCTAGTAGTGCCGAGGCAGGCAGAAGGTACCGATTGTCCGGACCTATGAAGAGCCGCAAAAGATGCGGAACCACGATGCCGACGAAACCTATGCCGCCGCTGATCGCCACGCAGGCACCTACCACCGCCGAAACCATGACGATGGTAACATGCTTCAGCCGCTGGACGGGCACCCCGAGATGCGCCGCGGTGGCTTCACCAAGAGCCAGTGCATTGAGGCCTCTTGCCATGAACGGCGCCGCAACAATGCCCAGCAGGATGATGGGCGAAGACGCCGCGACTTTCGGCCAGGTCGCCCCCGCCAATGAGCCAAGTTGCCAGAATGTGAGGTCGCGAAGCTGCCTGTCGTCGGCCACGAAGACGAGAACGCCAGTGAGCGCCATCGCAAGCGCCGACAGCGCAATACCGGCCAGCAACATGGTCGCAATGGAGGTGCGGCCCTGCCGGGTGGCGACGCGGTACAGGATCAGGGTGACGATCAGACTGCCGATGAAGGCAAACAAGGGCAGAGCGTAGATGCCCAGAACGGCGACGACAGGTGCGAGCGACGTCCCGCCCAGCACTATGATCGACACGGCCCCGAGACCAGCACCAGCCGAGACGCCGACGAGACCCGGATCAGCCAGAGGATTGCGGAAGAGCCCCTGTAGAACGGCCCCGGAGATCGCCAGCCCCGAACCAACCAGAATGCCCATAAGGATGCGTGGCAACCTTATATCCTGAATGATCACCTGATCGCGTAGGGACAACGGTCCAGCCGCAGACCCACCGAACACCCAGTGACGCAAAACCGCATAGGCGGAAGCGTCAGCAGCGCCTGCCGTCAAACTCAGTGCTGCCGTCACGACAACACCCAGCGCGAGCAAGAGAATTACCAGCCGTGCAATCGGCGAACGATCGCCGTGCGACCTGCCCCGCATAACGCTTCCGGAAATTGAATGCGTGTCGCTCACCATCTCAGCGACCCTGTCAATCGGAAATCCGATCGCCATAGAGCCTTTCGGAGAGTTCCTTGACAGCATCCACCGTGCGCGGCCCAAACCCCAGCAGATAGGCGCCATCCATCTTGATCAGGTGCTTTTCGGCGCCCGCAGTTGTTGCGGCGATGGCCGGATTTGCGAACAGTTCATCGTCGCTGGCACCGTGCTCGCCAACGCGCGTCATCATCAAAATGAAATCGGGGTTCGCCTCGATCACAGCCTCGTCGGCCAGTTGCTTGTAGCCATCGACTCCTTCGATCGCGTTCGTCGCTCCAGCGAGTTCGATGATTCCGTTTGCCGCCGTATTGGCGCCCGCGGCCTGGATCTTTCCTCCCTGGGTGGACAGCACGAAAAGCACGCGCTTTTTCTCCTGGATAGCGGACGTGAGACGCACCACTTCCGAAAGCTTTCGCTCGACCTCGGAAGCCAGCATTTCGGCTCTGTCCGGCGCACCGATTGCCATTCCCACTGCAAGAATGCGCGCAACGATTCCCGCACGATCCCAGTCTTCCTCGATCTCCACATAGGGAACGTCGGTCTTTTTGAGCACATCTACAGCTTCACGCGGACCACTGCCCTGCAGCGCCAGGATGCCGGTGGGATTAACCGACAGGACGCCTTCAGGTGAAAGCTGACGCATGTACCCGACATCTGGAAGTTCGAGTGCAGCTTCCGGGTATATGCTCGTCGAATCGCGCGCGACCAGCTTCCCTCCGTCGCCAAGAGCAAAGATGATCTCGGTGATGGCGCCGCCAATGGAGACGATCCGGCTTGAATTTGGCAGCACCGCCGTCTCTGTAGCGGTCGCCGACGCGGCAGAACCCACAGCAACGCTCGTGGCAAGGAACAGGACACGCAGACCACGCGCCGAAAAACGTTGCAACATCCTACTACTTTCAAGAACGCGCCCGACAGAACCAGAACGCGTAGTGTTGACCAGTCAGACAGCCAGCGCATGCACGCCGACTGAAACCTGATTGTCCTACTTATTGAGGATCAGCTTGCCTTGGCGCGTGATCTTGAGCCGGTAGAGCGACTCCCCATGCGCGATGCCAATCTCATACTCGCCATTTTGGAACAGCGATTCACTGGCCAGCGTGCGTACCGACGGAGTGCTCATGGAAGGTCTGTAGGAGACCTCTCCCAAAGGTCTCGAATAGCGAAAATTGAAGCTCTTGGGATTGTGAGTGTTCATTTCTCCGTCCTTTCCGCAGCGCCCAGTGCACCGCTTTTCGCCGCCCTGCTGAATCGTCAATCGATTTCTTGACTCTAAATATCAGCTTTAATAGTGAGTGCAATACCGGAGTGAACGAGTCAACATTTTTAGCATCGTGCTCCGCGCAGCTATCGATCGAATCGCAATGTCGTGCTTCGGCATTGCGGACATTTTTCAGGAGTGGGATTTATGGGGTCACGGGCTCGCCTTGAAGGTATGACAAGTCTGCTTTTGGCAGGCGTCGCTGGCACGGTTCTGGCCGCTTCGCCGGCAATCGCTCAAAACATTTCCGGCCCACAGACGGCAAAGGAAGACAATGTCTCGGTGCCGGACGATGGCACCGTCACAGTACTCGATGAGATTCTTGTCAGCAGCCGCACGGGAGACACGTCCATAGAGACGCTCGGTTCGGCCAGCCATGTCGATCAGGAGCAGATCGAGCGCCGGATGTCGTCCACGCCCTCCGATGTCCTCTTCGGCGTGCCAGGCGTCACCGTCAATGCCGATGCGAGGAAGCTGAGCTCCAGCGTCAATATTCGAGGGCTTCAGGATTTTGGCCGTGTAGCGGTCATCGTCGACGGCGCACGTCAGAACTTCCAACGCTCCGATCATGGTCCGCAGTCGACTTTCTGGATCGATCCCGAGCTCATTCAGTCAGTGGACGTGGTTCGAGGACCGGTCTCCAACACCTTTGGGTCAGGCGCCATTGGCGGTATTGTCTTCTTTGATACAAAAGATCCCGAAGATTTCCTCAAGCCGGACGAGCACTGGGCTGTCTCCTCGACCGCCATGTACGACAGCGCTGGCGACGGATTAACGACCAGCGCCACCGGCGCATACCGCTTCAACGATTCGCTGAGTGTGCTTGGCAATGTCGTCTATCGAGATTATGGCGACTATGAAGCGGGTAGCGGCGCCGGTCGTGTCCCCGGCACCGGCTTCGATGTCCTGAGCGGTATGCTCAAGGCGACAATCCGGCCGACGGAAAACAGCGAACTGAAGCTTGGCTGGATCGGCAGCGACGACGGCTGGAGTGAAATCAGTGGCGGTCAGCCCGCCTACAATCTCGACCTCCAACAGAATACCTTCACCGGTCGCTACAACATTACAGATGACGCCAGAAGCTGGCTCGACCTGCACGTCAACGTGTCCCACAACGCGACCGAGATGGAGCAGACCAGCCTTGTACCGCTTGGCGGAAGGTTCGATCCGGTAACCGGCCAGCCAATGGTTCTGCCGGCGGGTGCAAAAGCAAATTACGACATCGGCACCACGGCAATCGATCTCTGGAACACCTCCCGGTTCCAGACGGGTGAGCTCCAGCATGAACTGACCTATGGGGCCGACTGGGTAGGCGACAAGGTGGATACCACCGGCACTGCCGGGGGCGATGCATTCTACACACCGTCAGGCGACCGTACCGTGTGGGGCGCTTACATCCAGGACAAGGTCACCTGGAACTGGCTGGAGGTGGTTGGCGGACTTCGATACGACGACTACAAACTTGACGGTGACGACACAGATGCATCCGGCGACCATCTCTCGCCGCGCATTTCGGTTGGCATCTCACCATTCACATCCGCCGGTCTGCAAGGTCTCCAGTTCTTCGGCACCTATGCAGAGGGCTATCGCTCACCGTCATTGTCGGAGACGCTTATCAGTGGATTGCATCCGGCCGGAGTGAGCTTTCCATTTCTGCCCAATCCCAACCTCAATCCGGAAACAGGTAAGACATGGGAGTTCGGCGTCAATTACCGCGCCGATAGCGTATTTGCCGCAGGCGATGCCCTGCGCGTCAAAGCCGCCTATTTCAACAATGACGTCGATGACTACATCGATGGCGTAACGCTCTCGGCCTATGATCCGACAAGCGGATGCTATCGCAGCGGCTCAATCCCGATCTGTTTCCAGTATCAAAACTTTGCCCGAGCCAAGATCGAGGGATTCGAGCTCGAAAGCCTCTACGACGCGGCATGGGGCTTTGCCGGTCTGTCCGTCTCGCTCATCGACGGCCACACGGTCTCCTATGACGGCGAGCGCGCAGATCTCGCGACCACGCCGGCATCCCAGGTGACCGCTCAGCTCGGCTTCCGATTCCTTGAGGATCGCCTGACGGTGGGCGGCGAAGTCCAATACAATGGAAAGCCAAAGGGAAGTCAGTACGCCGACGACTACACTTTGGTGAATGCCTTTGCGTCTTACCGGCACAACGACAATCTCAAGTTCGATCTGCGGGTCGACAATATTCTGGACGAGAAATACGTGAACCCGCTGAACGCGACGAGCGCTGAATCCCTTTACGAGCCCGGCGTCTCGGTCAAGGTCGCCGCGAGATTGCGGTTCGGAGGCTGACCTGATGCGGCAGATGATAATTGCCACGCTTGTCGCGAGTGCTTCGCTTTCGCCCGCACATTCTCAGGAAGATCCGCCGGCCCTCGCCCTCGAACTCAACGCCGTGCAGCCCTCCCAAAAGGGCTGCCGACTGACCTTTGTGGTGAAGAACGGATTGGGAACCGAGTTATCGCGCGCAGCATTTGAAGTGGCCTTGTTCAACGATCTTGGTGTCGTTGATCGGCTGACGGTGCTCGATTTCAGGGATCTACCTTCAGGAAAAACGAAAGTTGCACGCTTCGAACTCGCGGGTACTGACTGTTCGAAAGTCACGCGTGTTCTGATAAACGGCGCGACCGATTGCAAGGGCGACGGCGTGGCGACGGATGCCTGCATGAGCCAGCTGCGCACAACGGCAAAGGCCAAGATCGAATTTGGGCTGTAGCCATATCCCAGCACGCAGCACATCCAACCACCACCGGTTGGACCCAAGTCGGACAAAGGCACCCTTTCGGCACCCGTTACACTATCCGGCAATCAGTCGGGCCGCATTGGCCCAACTGTTGGTCATGTTTACCGCTGAAAGGCCTAGAAAATGAACGCATTGTGCGAATTCCATCGCATTGCCGCCTCTCGTGGCGAGGGTCTTCTTCCAGAGCTTCTTCAACTTATCGCGCGAGAGCGCACGCCGACCGTTATCACGGAACTTGACGCGTATCGCCCTGGTGCATGCATCCAAGCAGGGCCACATCCAACTGGAGATCATACCCTTGCTGGAGCAGCAAACCTCATTCTGTTCGCCACGGAGGCAAGCAAGCGGGCGGATGCTGCGGCACTCCGTGCAAAGGTCGGCTGAACCCGCGAGCCGGGTTCAGCGTGCGTCGCGCCCTTTGGGCAGGAAGATCGTCAGCAGCCCAAGCAGCGGCAGATACGAACACATGCGGTAGACGAAATCGATACCGTGCTTGTCGGCAAGAAGTCCAAGAACCGCAGCCGCAATGCCGCCGATTCCAAATGCGAATCCGAAGAATATGCCAGCGACCATGCCTACTCTGCCGGGCAACAGTTCCTGTGCAAAAACAACGATCGCCGGGAACGCCGACGCCATGATGACGCCGATGAAGAAGCTCAGAACCGCCGTCCAGATCAGGCTGTCGACATAAGGCAGGGCAAGCGTGAAGGGCAACGTTCCAAGGATTGAGAACCAGATCACGAACTTTGCACCGAAACGGTCGCCAATCGGACCGCCAATCACGGTGCCAAGCGCCGCGGCGAACAGAAAAACGAACAGAAGAAGTTGCGAATTCTGAACCGATACGCCGAATTTCTGGATCACATAGAAGGTGTAGTAGCTGCTGATGCTTGCCATATATGCGTTCTTGCTGAAGGTGAGCGCCACCAGCACGCACAATGCAACGATAAGCCTCTGTCGTGAGAGCGCTTGCATGCCTGAGGCAGCGCGTTTCGTCACGATCACGCGATTTCGACTGTACCAGCCGCCGATCCAGTATAACAGACCAACGCCACCCAGCGCCAAGAGCGAGAACCAGGCCACACTGGTCTGGCCACCTTTCACCACGATGAAGGCTGCAAGCAGCGGCCCAAGCGATTGCCCGAAATTGCCGCCAACCTGAAACAGTGATTGCGCGAGGCCGAAGCGCCCACCTGACGCAAGCCGCGCCACACGCGATGCTTCTGGATGAAATATCGAAGAACCGATGCCAATAAAGGCCGAGCCCAGCAAAAGCATCGCGTATTGGGTCGAGTACGCAATCAGCAATGTGCCAACCAGCGTCGAGCCCATCCCAGCTGCCAGCGAATATGGCATTGGCCGCTTGTCAGTGTAGATGCCGACGAGTGGTTGCAGGACAGAAGCAGTGACCTGAAAAGTCAGCGTCAGCATTCCGATCTGCCAGAAGTCGAGCCGGTAGCCGTCCTTGAGCATCGGATAGATAGCGGCAAGCAGCGATTGCATGATGTCGTTGATCATGTGGCTGACGCTGATCGCAAAGATCACCGCCATCGCAGTAGTCGCCGCGACGCTGGGCGTACTCGTAGCGGAACCTGATCCGCCAGAAGCTGTGGTGTCGGTCAAAAGAACCTCCGAATGCAAGCGCTTTGGCGCCAGCATCAGCCCTATACTCTTCTTGCGAGCTTCCTTCCTTCGTGGTTTGGTCCATTTCTTACGCGAGTGGGCCAAATGACGAAGCCTAGAATTCTATCGGTCAGCCAAGAATTTCTGCAGTTGCACCAGGAACGGCTCGACCGTCTCGAGCAGCTTGACGGTCCGCTGATCGCATTGCCGACCTCCTATCCGGACGGTCTGCATGTTCCTTTGCATAGCCACAGCCGGGGTCAGTTGATGCATATGGTCAGCGGCGTGGTTATGGTGACCACAGAGTTTGGCAGGTGGCTGGTGCCACCCGATCACGCCATGTGGATCCCGGCACGCATCGAACATGCCGTAGACATTCTTGGATGTGTCGACATGCACTCGATTTATGTCGACGCCAATATCGCGAACCAGACTTCGGCTGATCTCAAAGTGGTGGAAATACCCGGCTTTGTGCGCGGCCTGATCTTAGAAGTTTCACACGAAGCCAAGCTCGACCTCAACACGGATCGTTTCAGGTTGCTCGCCGATCTTCTGCTTCACGAGATCCCAAAGCTGCGCGAACTACCGCTGGCCCTGCCCCTCCCATCCGAACCCCGACTTGCCGCCTTGTGCCGTGCGTTTGTTCAGCATCCCTCCCCTCGCACGTCCATCGAAGAGTGGGCAGCCCAGCTTGGCATGAGTCGACGGACATTCACACGCAGCTTTCACCGACAGACGGGTCTGAGCCTGACGACATGGCGCCAGCAGGCGTGCCTTTTTGCTGCCCTTCCCAAGCTTGCCGAAGGACAGACCGTCACGCGCGTCGCGCTAGATCTTGGCTACGACAGCGTTCCTGCATTCACGACAATGTTCCGACGCATGACCGGCATATCGCCGCGCCGGTACCTTCAAAAGGCAAAGGCTGCCTGAAACGAAAAAAGCCGGGGCGTGCCCGGCTTGATCCGTTCATCATTCAAGTTTCGTCAATCAGTTGACGGAGTCCTTGAGACCCTTGCCTGCCGAGAACTTCGGAACGTTGCGCGCGGGAATCTTGACCTCGGCGCCCGTCTGCGGGTTGCGACCGGTGGACTCGGCGCGCTTGGACACGGAGAAATTGCCGAAACCGACGAGGCGTACGTCCCCACCGTTCTTGAGCTCGGAGGTGATGACGGCGAATACGGCATCGACCGCCGACTGAGCATCGCCCTTGGCGAGCTTGGCGGCCTCGGCGACGGCTGACACGAGTTCGTTCTTGTTCATCAATTGTTTCCTTCAACCAGAAAACCGGCGGACCTTGAGTCGGCCGGCAGGAACAGGACATTAGAAAGAAGCTGCGTCCGAACCAAGTCGGAATATCGTTTGGATATCAGAAAAACCGCAGAATTCTGCGGTTTCTCACAGAAAAGCCGGGCTTGAGGCCCGGCTTTTCGTGTTGCAGTGCGAGATGTGCCGAATCAATGTGCAAGCGTTTTGCCATTGTCGCCGGCCACATCGACCTTGGGCGCTGGCGTATCGACCGGTTCGGTCCATTCAATTGCCTCCGGCATACGCACGAGCGCATGTCTCAGCACCTCGCCGACACGGCTGACCGGGATGATCTCCATGCTGCTTTTCACATTATCCGGAATGTCCGCCAGATCCTTGGCGTTCTCTTCCGGTATCAGCACCTTCTTGATGCCGCCACGAAGCGCAGCAAGCAGTTTCTCCTTCAGACCTCCAATCGGGAGGACCCGGCCACGAAGCGTGATCTCGCCTGTCATCGCGACATCCTTGCGAACGGGAATCCCGGTCATAACGGACACGATCGCGGTTACCATCGCGGTTCCGGCCGACGGGCCATCCTTGGGGGTCGCTCCTTCGGGAACGTGCACATGGATATCCCGCTTTTCGAACAATGGCGGCTCGATACCGAAATCGATAGCCCGGCTTCGGACATAGGATGCGGCAGCCGAGATCGACTCCTTCATGACATCCTTTAGGTTGCCCGTGACCGTCATCTTGCCCTTGCCGGGCATCATGACACCTTCGATCGTCAGCAACTCACCGCCAACTTCTGTCCAGGCCAGGCCGGTCACAACACCGACCTGATCCTCGCCATCAATCTGACCGTGACGGTAGCGCGGTACGCCCAGATAGTCCGACAAATTGTCAGCCGTGATTTCAACCGACTTCTTGCCTGTCCGGAGGATCTCGGTCACCGCCTTGCGCCCGAGCTTCATCAGCTCGCGCTCAAGGCTGCGTACGCCCGCCTCCCGTGTATAGGTCTGAATGACCGCACGGATGGCCTCTTCGCTGACCGAAAACTCCTTCGGCTGAAGGGCGTGATCGCGCACCACCTTCGACAAAAGATGCCGCTTTGCGATCTCGACCTTTTCGTCCTCGGTGTACCCGGCGATACGGATGATCTCCATGCGATCCATCAGAGGACCAGGGATATTCAACGTATTGGCGGTCGTTACGAACATCACGCTCGAAAGGTCATACTCGACCTCCAGATAGTGATCCATGAACGTTGAGTTCTGCTCCGGATCGAGAACCTCCAGCAGCGCCGAAGACGGATCTCCGCGGAAATCCATGCCCATCTTGTCGATCTCGTCGAGCAGGAAGAGCGGATTGGACTTCTTGGCCTTCTTCATCGACTGCAGCACCTTGCCGGGCATTGACCCGATATAGGTGCGGCGATGGCCACGGATTTCGGCCTCGTCACGAACGCCGCCAAGAGCCATGCGCACGAACTCGCGCCCGGTTGCCTTGGCGATCGACTTGCCGAGCGACGTCTTGCCCACGCCGGGAGGACCCACGAGGCACAGGATCGGACCTTTGATCTTCTTCTGGCGGCTCTGGACGGCCAGGTATTCGACGATGCGCTCCTTGACTTTCTCGAGGCCATAGTGATCGGCATCGAGAACCTGCTCGGCATAGCCGAGATCCTGCTTGACCTTGGAATTCTTGTTCCAGGGCAAAGACAGCAGCCAGTCGAGATAGTTGCGCACGACCGTGGATTCGGCAGACATCGGCGACATGGTCTTGAGCTTCTTCAGCTCGGCATTCGCCTTTTCGCGTGCTTCCTTCGAAAGTTTGGTCTTCTTCACCCGCTCTTCAAGCTCGGCAACCTCGTCGCGACCGTCCTCGCCTTCGCCCAGTTCCTTCTGGATCGCCTTCATCTGCTCGTTCAGATAGTACTCGCGCTGAGTCTTCTCCATCTGCCGCTTGACGCGCGAACGGATGCGCTTTTCCACCTGAAGAACCGAGATTTCGGCCTCCATATAGCCCATGGCTTTCTCAAGCCGCTCCTTGACGGAGAGCGTACCGAGCATTTCCTGCTTCTCGGGAATCTTGATGGCCAGGTGGGAGGCTACCGTGTCAGCCAGCTTCGAATAATCCTCGATCTGACCGGCGGCGCCGACCACTTCCGGAGAAATCTTCTTGTTGAGCTTCACGTAGTTTTCGAAATCCGAGACGACCGAGCGCGCAAGCGCCTCCACCTCGACAGCATCCTCGTCCGGCTCGTCAAGCGCGGACGCACTCGCCTCGTGAAAGTCGGTGCGGTCGGTGAACTGGGATATCTTGGCACGCGCTGTACCCTCGACGAGCACCTTGACGGTTCCGTCAGGCAGCTTCAGCAGCTGGAGTACGTTGGCGAGCGTACCAACCTCGTAGATAGCATCCGCTGCCGGATCGTCGTCCGCAGCGTTGATCTGGGTCGCCAGCAGAATCTGCTTCTCGGCGCCCATCACATCTTCCAGCGCCTTGATCGACTTTTCTCGGCCCACAAACAGCGGCACGATCATGTGCGGGAATACGACGATGTCGCGCAGTGGGAGAACTGCGAACACGCCGCTACCGGAAGCACGGGGTAATCTGGCCATAATCTTACCTTTCTGTCACGGTCGCAAAAGAGCCAACCGCGACTCCTATATTAGCGGGCGCAAGCCAATCCGCCTAATGCAGATAACGAGATATCTCGCTTCTTCAGCACGGAATGAGTCTCGCCCCGTTGATCACATAAGTGGTTGCCGGCTATCGAAAGATCAAGTCCACTGTTGCGGTGCGGAAGGCGCCAGCTTAGGTTGGACGCCGCCGGCCAACGTCAACGCTCATCATCACGAATCCGCGCAAGGGCTAAGCTCGCCCCGACATGGAAACGGCGCCCGAAGGCGCCGCTCCGTATTTCCGGAACAGGTCGATCAAGCGCTGACCGGCCCCTTCTTTTCCTTGGCCTCGGAATAGATGTAGAGCGGCCGTGCGCTGCCGGTCACGACCTCATCGGAGATCACCACCTCACGCACGCCCTCAAGGGCCGGAAGCTCGAACATGGTGTCCAGCAGGATGGCCTCCATGATCGAGCGCAATCCGCGCGCGCCGGTCTTCCGCTCGATCGCGCGCCGCGCAATCGCCGAAAGGGCGCTCTCGTGGAAGGTCAGCTCGACATTCTCCATCTCGAACAGCCGCTGATATTGCTTGACCAGCGCGTTCTTGGGCTCGGTAAGAATCTGGATAAGAGCTTCCTCGTCAAGATCCTCCAGCGTCGCCAGAACCGGCAGGCGGCCCACGAACTCCGGGATCAGTCCGAACTTCAGGAGATCCTCAGGCTCCACCTTGCGGAAGAGATCACCCGTGCGCCTATCCTCTGGCGATGCGACCATGGCACCAAATCCGATGGAAGTCGTGCGACCGCGATCCGAGATGATCTTATCCAGACCGGCAAATGCCCCGCCGCAAATGAACAGGATGTTGGCGGTATCGACCTGCAGGAACTCCTGCTGAGGATGCTTGCGGCCACCCTGAGGCGGCACGGATGCCACCGTGCCCTCCATGATCTTCAGAAGCGCCTGCTGCACGCCCTCGCCCGACACGTCTCGCGTAATCGACGGATTGTCAGACTTGCGGCTGATCTTGTCGATCTCGTCGATGTAGACGATGCCGCGCTGCGCACGCTCGACATTGTAGTCCGCCGACTGCAGCAGCTTCAGGATGATGTTCTCGACGTCTTCGCCGACGTAACCTGCCTCGGTCAGCGTCGTGGCGTCGGCCATGGTGAAGGGCACGTCGATGATGCGCGCAAGCGTCTGCGCCAGCAACGTCTTGCCGCAGCCGGTAGGCCCGATCAGCAGGATGTTCGATTTCGCCAGTTCGACATCGTTGTTCTTGCCGGCATGCGCGAGCCGCTTGTAGTGATTGTGGACCGCCACCGACAGAACGCGCTTCGCGTAAGGCTGACCGATCACATAATCGTCAAGAACCTTCAATATCTCTTGCGGAGTCGGAACGCCCTCGCGGGACTTCACCATCGAGGTCTTGTTCTCCTCGCGGATGATGTCCATGCAAAGCTCGACGCATTCGTCGCAAATGAAGACGGTGGGACCCGCTATCAGTTTGCGCACTTCATGCTGGCTCTTGCCGCAGAACGAGCAGTAGAGGGTGTTCTTGGAGTCACCGCCGCCGTTGCTGACCTTGCTCATGCCTTCTCAGTCCTTCTTGGTGCCGCTTGCAGCGGAACCGTTTCTAGCCTGCAATGCAAGCCCTTCCCAGCAAACTAAGGCGTAGTAGCGCCGCTGCCAACCGTTTTGGAAGGCGAAGTGGAATTCTCAACACGAGTTACGCCGGAAGCCACCATTCACTGATTCGAATTTTTCCTACGTAAGAATCTAAGCCGTCGAAACTCAATTTTGACTTAACGATCGGAATTCGATGCATACGTGAAAACAGCAAATTGTGACGGAAATGCCGCAACTCCGCGGCAATTCCGCCACATCAACGCACATGTGAGCGTGCGTGATGCTTACCCGGCGCTGGCAGGGGTCTCCAGCGCTTCACGCGTCGTAATGACCTTATCGATCAGTCCAAAATCCTTCGCCTCGTCCGCCGTCATGAAATGATCGCGGTCCAATGTGCGGTCGATCGTCTCGTAGTCCTTGCCCGTATGCTGGACATACACCTCGTTGAGGCGGCGCTTCAGCTTGATGATGTCCTGGGCATGGCGCTCGATGTCTGACGCCTGTCCCTGGAAACCGCCGGAGGGTTGATGCACCATGATCCGCGCATTTGGCGTGGCAAAACGCATGTCCTTGTGGCCAGCCGTCAACAAGAGCGAGCCCATGGATGCCGCCTGACCGACACAGAGCGTCGAAACAGCCGGCTTGATAAACTGCATGGTATCGTAGATTGCCATGCCCGATGTCACCACGCCGCCGGGCGAGTTGATATAAAGATTGATCTCTTTCTTGGGGTTCTCGGCTTCAAGGAAGAGAAGCTGCGCGCAAACCAGCGTTGCCATGCCGTCTTCGACAGGACCGGTGATAAAGATGATACGCTCTTTCAGCAGCCGCGAAAAAATGTCGTAGGCGCGCTCACCACGATTGGTCTGCTCGACCACCATGGGCACGAGGTTCATGTAGGTTTCAATGGGATTCTTCATCACTGTCCCTTGTTGGACGCGATTCCGGACAAAACCGGAATCGGAATGGCTGCCATTAGGTCTAGATAGGATGGCAGCCGTACCCTGTGCAAGGCCGCCCACTCGGGCAGGCGCCGCTTTTGGGCAGTCCAGTTAACGCGCGGGCCTTGTCACGCATCATATCTCACCGCCCAGCCAATGCCTGAACGCCTCGAAGCCGTTGCCTTCGACCGCGTCCGCCGCACGTCGCCCGACCGCAGCCCCAAACTTGTATCCGTGGCCCGAGCACGCCGATACGACGAGGCACTTGCCAAATTCAGCGGCCGTAAAGCGCTCGTCCTTTGTAAATGTGTAGGCGCAGGTGACCACATCAGTCACCTCATACTCAGCGATGCGCGCCATTGGTGGCGCGAACAGGTTGCGTATCGCCTCCCCCTCGCCTTCTACCGGGTCACGGTTCCACTCGGCGTCGCTCGTCTCGACCTTATGCAGGCCAGACCCGAATTTCAGTCCGCCATCGCCCGAAGGAGGAATGATGTACCCGTCAGTATTGCCACCAACATCAAGCACCACCGGCGCGCTATCCCACGCGGTCTGGAGGTCCGCAGGTGGCCGGAGATAGACGACTGCGGTTCGATAGGTGGTGAGATCACTCCCCAACTGCGGAAAGAGTTTGAGGACCCACGCCCCAGCCGTGACCACGATCCTGTCTGCCGTGAGCGTCTCCCCACTCTCGAGATCGACACGGCCCTCCTCTTCGTGGATCGCTGTCACCTTGCTCTTCTCGTACACATTTGCGCCGTTCGCGCGCAGCCAGTCTGCCATTCCCGAGGCTATGCGTCTGCAATGCAGCGCGCCGCCCTCCTTCGAAAAGAACGCGTAGCGGAACGTGTCTGGCTCCAGAAACGGCCACCGCCTGGCAGCTTCGACAGCCTCCACGAAATCCACTCCAAAGTCGCCAGCACGCATTCCTTCCAGATATTGCTCGGCCTCATCCCCCTCCTCGCGGGAGATGCAAAGAAAGCCTCGCGCATCGAGATGGCTCTCGCCCAAATCTTCCCAGAGTTCATCCCACGCCTCATAGGCTTCGGTGATCAACGGTCCATAACCGCTCCCCTTGGCGTAGGCGCGGCGTATGATGCGGTGGTGGTCACCTGAGGCCGCAAGCAGGTTCGGAATGGCGCCTTGCTCCAAAAGTGTGACGTTGTGCCCTCGCTTTGTCAGCGCCCAAGCCGTCGACAAACCCGCGATGCCAGCGCCAACAACGATGATGTTCATGGATGTCTCCGGTGAATGATGCACAATGCTGCCGTGCATATGAAGTTTCAGTCTCTGGCATGGAAATGGCAAAGCGCGCTATCTGGGTTTCATGAGCGAGCGCCCGTCCTATCTCACCTACGATTCCCAACACCGCAGACTGCGCCTCGATCCGCACGAGCCGGAATTCTTCCATAACCCCTATGCCACTTATCGCTGGCTCCATGCACAGGGTGGAACCTTCTTTTGGGAAGAGTACGGCCTTTGGTGCTTCGGACGCTACGACGATGTCAACAGCGTGTTGCGCGACCGGAGCTTCGGCAGGGAGCGTCCCGGCGGATATTTGCGCATCGCCGCTGATGGCACGCGTCGCCATCTGGAAACATTCTACGGCATCGAGGCGAATTCGATGCTCGAATTGGAACCGCCGGTTCACACCAGGCTGAGGACGCTCGTCAATCGCGCCTTCGTCTCGCGACAGGTGGAAAGGCTGCGTCCGCGCATCGAAGCCCTCGCCAACGAATTGATAGACCGCTTCCCCGAAAACGGTCCGGTCGATCTGCTTCCCGCCTATGCTGCGCCGCTACCCATCACCATCATCGCCGAAATGCTCGGCGTGCCCACCGAAATGGGACCTCAGCTTCTGGAATGGTCACACGACATGGTGGCGATGTATATGCATGGAGGCACGCGCGAAACCGAAGACCGTGCAGAACGCGCTGCCAAGGATTTTACGGATTTTCTCCGCGGATTTATCGACAAGCGACGCCGTTCACCGGGCGACGACCTGCTTTCGCTTCTGATTTCAGCACAGGACCACGGACAGAAGCTCTCGGAAGACGAACTGATTTCGTCGGCGATCTTGCTGCTCAATGCCGGCCATGAGGCAACGGTGCACCAGACTGGCAATGCGGTCCGCACAATACTGCGGCAAGGTGGCGACCCGCGACGCTTCTTCGACACCCCGCAAGCAACGGCAGCGGCGGTCGAAGAATGCCTCCGCATCGACGCGCCACTCCACATGTTTACCCGCTATGCCTATGAGAAGACCGAACTGGCACCAGGCGTGACTGTACAGCCGGGCGAGCGCATCGCGCTTCTGCTTGGCATGGCCAACCACGATCCGTCGGCTTTCGAGAGACCAGACGTATTCTTGCCCGGTCGGCCGGACCAGAAGAACGTGTCCTTCGGGGCGGGCATCCACTTCTGTATCGGCGCGCCACTGGCACGGCTTGAACTTCAAGTTTCGCTGAAGACGATCTTCGACCGGCTGCCCGAACTGCGTTTGGCCCACGAAGCTCCCGTCAAAGACGTGTATCATTTCAGAGGGTTGGAACGACTGGAGGTTATTCGCTAGTCGACTGTTTGCATCGCGCCGATCAAAGGCGAACGACATATTCCTTACGCGTGGTCTCGACGACCTCCCAGGTTCCCTTGAATCCCGGCCTCAACACAAAGCTGTCGCCGCCACGAACCGTGCGCGCTTCGCCACCATCCTCGGTGATCACGGAGATGCCAGAAAGAATGTGGCAGAACTCCCATTCGTCATAACTGATGCGCCACTTGCCGGGAGTGGCTTCCCATATGCCCGCATAGAGGCCGCCCTCGGCCTCCTCGACGTTCCAGGTTCGGAATTTGGGTACGCCTGCAACAACGCGATCGGCGACCGGCGCGCCAAGTTCCGGCTCGACGGAATTCTTATCGACGATCAGCAGTTTCGCTTGGCTCATGAAAGGCTCCCGTATGCAGGAGCCTTTCATGCCATGTCAGTCAGGCCTTCGCCAGCGCCTGTTCAAGATCCGCGATGATGTCCTGGACATCCTCGATGCCGACCGACAGACGAACAGTGTCGGGACCTGCACCCGCTGCAATCTTCTGCTCATCCGTGAGCTGCCTATGGGTTGTGGAGGCAGGATGAATGACGAGAGACTTCGTGTCGCCAACATTTGCCAGATGTGAAAACAGCTCCAGCGCCTCGACAAATTTCACGCCCGCGTCATAGCCATCCTTCAGGCCGAAGGTGAAGACGGCACCCGCGCCGTTTGGCGAGTATTTCTTCTGAAGCGCGTTGTTCTTGCTGGTCGGCAACCCTGAATGTTCGACCCAAGCCACCTTCGGATGATTGGAGAGCCAGCCTGCCACGGTGAGCGCATTGTCAGAATGGCGCTGCATCCTGAGCGGCAAGGTTTCGAGACCGGTCAGAATCAAGAAAGCGTTGAACGGTGAGATTGCAGGCCCGAAATCCCGAAGACCCAGCACGCGCGCCGCAATCGCGAATGCGAAGTTGCCAAATGTCTCGTGGAGAATCAGACCGCCATATTCGGGACGCGGCTCGGACAGCATCGGGTACTTGCCCGACTTAGACCAGTCGAACGTGCCGCCATCAACCAGAATTCCGCCGATGGAATTGCCATGACCGCCGATGAACTTGGTCAGCGAATGCACCACCACGTCGGCGCCATGCTCGATCGGGCGAACGAGGTAGGGAGAAGCAAGCGTATTGTCGACGATCAGCGGAATTCCATGCTTGCGGGCGATGTCGCCAATCTTCTCGATGTCCACGAAACTGCCAGCCGGATTGGCGACGCTTTCGATGAAGATCGCCTTGGTCTTGTCATCGATCTGGGCTTCGAAACTCGCAGGGTCATTGGCGTCGGCCCAGCGCACTTCCCAGCCAAAATTCTTGAAGGCATGCCCAAACTGGTTGATCGAACCGCCATAGAGCTTGTTGGCGGCAACGAAATTCTCGCCCGGCTTCATGATGGTGTGGAACACAAGCATCTGAGCGGCATGGCCCGACGCCGTTGCCAACGCGGCAGTGCCACCCTCAAGCGCGGCGACACGCTCTTCGAGCACCGCCTGAGTGGGATTCATGATGCGAGTATAGATGTTTCCGAACGCCTTCAGCCCAAACAGAGAGGCCGCATGGTCCGCGTCTTCGAAGACATAGGAGCTCGTCTGGTAGATCGGCGTGGCGCGAGCGCCCGTCGCCGGATCCGGCTTGGCTCCCGCATGGACGGCGAGCGTGTTGAACCCCGGAGCGCGTTGCGACATGATCTATTCCTCACCTGAAATCTTGTGAATTCCGCGCATTCTTCGCAAAGCGCACGCGCAAAAGCAAAGAGAATTATTCTAACAATGCGCGATCACGAAGAATGAGAATCTATCGACTCGGCCATCGCTGCGTGTGGACTGCGCCAAAGCGTGAAATTGATTACTTCTGGCGGATACCGAAGCTTTGAAAACCGGACCGCATCGTGGGCTTCTTGGAAGAAATGACGCGGCTGTTGATGCCATTCCAACCGATTTCGCCAGCCAGCCGCGCATACTCGATCTTGGGGCAACGGTTCATGACGACCTTTATGCCCGCAGCCTCGGCCTTGGCCGCAGCCTCGTCATTGCGTACAGTCAACTGCATCCAGATCACCTTCGGCAGCGGGTCGAATGTAAGGACCTCTTCCACGATTGGCGGAACCGCCGATGACGCGCGAAAGATGTCGACCATGTCGATGGGACCCGGAATGTCGGACATCTTCGCATAGGTAAGTCGACCCAAAATCTCCTTGCCCGCATGCCCAGGATTGACCGGATAGACCTCGAATCCCTTGTCGATCAGATATTTTGTGACGAAATAGCTTGGCCTGACGTCATTGGCCGACGCGCCAACTATGGCGATTGTTTTCACCGAGTTGAGAATGCCGGAAATGTAGGCGTCGTCATAATGATCGTGGTTCATGCGGGTAGCGAAATACGGCCTTCTGCATCGATCGGAAAGTCCGGATTGTGCGCGACCTCCCAAATATTGCCCTCGGGGTCGGCGAAATAGCCATACCAGCCACCCCAGAACGCGCGGCCGGCAGGCTTGACGATGCGGCCGCCCGACTGCGCGGCGAGTTCAAGCACCTCATTCACTTCAGTGTGCGAGCGCGTGTTATAAGCAAGGTATACGCGGGAAACACCCGCCCCAAAGCTGACGCCGGCATCTTCTTCCGCGCTCTCGCGAGGGAAAAGCGCCAAAATGACGCCTCCCATCTGGAAGAAGGCGACACCGTCATCGATGCGATGCCGCGTCAGGCCCATCGCCTGATAGAAGGACGCCTCGCGGTCGAGATCGTCGACCGCTATGGTCACGATGGAAACGCGTGGTTCCAACTTCCTACTCGCCCGTCCACTCAGGCTTGCGCTTGCCTATGAACGCGGCAATTCCCTCCTTCGCGTCGGCAGCGAGCATATTCTCGACCATGGCGCGAGAGGCGTAGTCATAGGCATCTGCCAGGCCCATCTCTGCTTGCGCGTAGAAGGCCTGCTTTCCCATCCTCAACGTCGCAGCCGATTTCGTCGCGATTGTCGCGGCATATTTGTTGACGATCTGGGATAGATATTCGGATGGGACGACCCGATTCACCAGACCGAAGTCCTTCGCGGTAGCCGCGTCGACCATCTCTCCCGTCAAGAGCATTTCCATCGCATGTTTGGGCTTCACTCCGCGAACGATCGCGACGCCCGGCGTCGTGCAGAAAAGGCCGACATTGATGCCGTTCACGCCAAATGTAGACGTGTCCGACGCGATCGCGAGGTCGCAGGAGGCGACCAACTGGCAGCCCGCCGCGGTGGCAATGCCATTTACTTCCGCGATGATTGGCTTGGGGTGTCGTACGATGGACTGCATCAGACGCGAGCAGACATCAAAAGTCTCGGCGAAGTAAGCCTTGCCGGCGTCGGCGTCGGTGCGATGCGATGTCATCTGCTTGAGATCGTGCCCACCTGAAAACACCTTGCCGGGAGGCGTGGCAATGATCACGACCTTGACCTTGGGATCCTCGGCCGCGCGGTCCAGCTCAGCTTGTAATGCGAGCATCATCTCCATCGACAAGGCGTTTGCCGGAGGATTTGAAAAGACGACGCGCAGGACTGCGCCTGACTGCGACACCGTGATTGGTTCGTGATCAGCGTCGCGCTTGAATGGTATTGTCACAGACATTGTTTTCCAGGCTCCGGGATAGACACACAACATATCTGCTTCGCCCTGTCTGGCAAACGGGGTATTAGAGGGTCGCGGGATGAGATGAGATCGACTAGGTTTCTCCGCGCCACGGCAAGACTTGGCAAATAAATTCCGTCGGCAGCGCGCCCGCACGAATGAATTGACTACCTAATCGGACAAACATGCCATCCCAGAAAAATCTTCAGCCGGTCATGAGCGTCTCCGAAATCAACGCGCTTCTGGCTGAAGTCTTCCCGCAGTTGAACGATCAATCCGACTACTATCAGGCGGTCGATGTGTTTCCCGGCGGCTGCACCGTCCGGCTCAATGCCGAGCACAGGCATCTTAGGCCTGGCGGCACCGTATCGGGCCCCGCGCTCTTCACGCTCGCTGACATTGGCGGGTTTGTCTGCGTTCTTTCACATGCTGGTCCGGATGCGTTGTCGGTCACAACCAATCTCAACATGAACTTCATGAGGAAGGCAGAGGCTGGCCTGATCGAGGGGCACTGCCGCATTCTGAAGCTGGGACGAAGCCTGATGGTTTATGATTGCGACATTGTCGCTGGGCCGGACAAGCAAAGCGTGGCGCATGCGACCGGAACCTACTCAATCCCGCCAAAGGCTTGAAATGATGAGGTATCAAATTACCTCATTGCTAACAATATGATTTGATTAGATTTTATGAATTTGCGCTCTCAATATTGCGATTGACGGCGCGTCGGGCAATCTCTATAAGCCCATTCGAAGCAGCGGCCCTACGGGTCGCCGTTTTATTGTTGGGGTTCGCAGAACTCCAATCCAAGCAACAAGAAACGCCTTCCTTGCGAAGGTCCTGAAGAGAGAAGACCATGAAAACCTTTTCGCAGAAGCCTGCGGAGGTAACGAAGAAGTGGGTAGTCATCGACGCCGAAGGTCTCGTCGTCGGTCGCCTTGCTTCCCTCGTTGCCAACCGTCTGCGCGGCAAGCACAAGCCCACCTTCACCCCGCATGTGGACGATGGCGACAACGTCATCATCATCAATGCCGAGAAGGTCGCGCTCACCGGCAAGAAGTACACGGACAAGATGTACTACTGGCACACCGGCCATCCGGGCGGCATCAAGGAGCGCACTGCGCGTCAGCTGCTTGAGGGTCGCTTCCCCGAGCGCGTCGTCGAGAAGGCCATCGAGCGCATGATCCCGCGCGGGCCGCTTGGTCGTCGCCAGATGAAGAATCTTCGCGTCTATGCTGGTGCAGAGCATCCGCATGTCGCACAGCAGCCCGAAGTGCTCGACATCGCGGCGCTGAACTCCAAGAACAAGAGGGCCTGACAATGGCTGAGCTTTCCTCGCTCGCAGAACTGGGCACCGTCGCCGGCAAGCTCGCCGACGCGCAGCCCGACGCTCCCGTGCATGTCCAGAAGCTGGACAAGCAGGGCCGCGCCTACGCAACCGGCAAGCGCAAGGACGCAATCGCACGCGTCTGGGTGAAGCCGGGTTCGGGCAAGATCATCGTGAACAACAAGGAATACGAGGCCTATTTCGCGCGCCCCGTGCTTCAGATGGTGTTGCGTCAGCCGATCGTGGCGACCAACCGCGATGGTCAGTTCGACATCATCGCAACCGTCAAGGGCGGTGGACTTTCCGGCCAGGCGGGCGCCGTTCGTCACGGCATCTCCAAGGCACTGACCTACTATGAGCCGGCGCTTCGCGGCGTGCTCAAGAAGGGCGGCTTCCTGACCCGCGACTCGCGCGTCGTCGAGCGCAAGAAGTACGGCCGGGCCAAGGCTCGTCGTTCCTTCCAGTTCTCGAAGCGCTAAGCGTTTTCCAGAATTCCTCAAAGGGCTCCGCATCGCGGGGCCCTTTTTGAATCAGGCTTAGGCAAGCCGCGACTACTGGCTAAGGCCTGCGGCGGTCGTCACTTGATCGACCGCATAGGGAACGCGGAAAGCGTTTGCATTGAGCCAGTCCATGGCTGCCTTGGGCTCATCGGTCTGGATGATGGTGGCTCCGCGATCGACCCAAAAGCCATAGACCTCGTCTGGAAGACCGGCGCTGACGGCCAGTTCGTCCCCTCGCCCGCCTGAGAGATAACCACCCGGCTTGTTGACGATCGCATAGGTGTTGACCCAGAGGTGCCAGTTGCCACGGGCCGCAATTGCGCGAGCGCGTGAGCTGAAAAGCACGCCCCCATCATGCGTGAGCCGCCTTGCGTCATTGCGCCAGGTGATAAGTTCGACAGCGTGCGCCCCGACCGCGTTCGTGGCCTGCTCGAGAAACTGCGTGTCCGTGACCGCGTCGTCCGCAATGATCGGCATGAAGCTGGCACCATTGTCGAGACTGTCGACCAGCCGTTGCGCTTGCACGATCCGCTCGCCATTCCACAAATTCTGCTTCACCACGATCTGGTCGGCGACACCAATCCTGCGCGCAATCTCGACCATGCCGCCAAGCGCGTCAGCATCGAGCTTGTTGTCGATGTTGACGAGTATTCTGCCACGCGCGATCTCAAGCATGTCTTGCAGGGTGGGAACGCCTTCGTTGGTCACCTTGCCGGTACCTTCGACGACCAACCGGCAACCCGCGAGCTCAGCGAAGCTGTAGTCGACCAATCTCCCACGGCATGTCGTGGTCCGGTCAAGCCAGGAATCATGAAGCACGACAAAGACATTATCCCGTGTCTTCTGCACATCGAGTTCCACCATCTCGACACCCAGATCGATCATGGCGCGAAGGGAAGCCATGGAATTTTCCGGATAGATGCGCTTGCCACCCATCAATCCGCCAGCGCGATGAGCCGCAACCATCACATGGTCGCGCCACTGATTTGCATCCCGAAACCGTTCGAGAATGTCCTGCGCCCTGGTCGCCGGTTCTGCTAACGCGCTTGTCGCCATCAAGAGACCGGCGGCGGCAATCATGGATCTCAGCATGCGGATCGTCCCGACTTTGCGGTTCCGAAGCGTTACCGGTGCGTCATGACAACGGCATGAATAGCCTTCACATGTGTGAGGCGCCGCCAGCATCGTGTCGGCAATGACGCTGGCAAGTTGAGCCTGCCTTGGCTAGACAGGCGGCCACGCGATTTGGTGGAGAGGCCCATGGCATCCGGAGACATCGACAACGCATTCACCGCAAAGGGCCTGCTTGGCAACGCTGCCGAGCCAACCTATGCCGGGGCACTTTCGTTTATGCGCCGCAAATATTCAAAGAAGGTCGCCGGTGCAGACGCGATCGTCTGGGGGATTCCATTCGACGCGGCTGTAACCAACCGGCCGGGCGCGCGCTTCGGGCCACAGGCTATTCGTCGTGCGTCCGAAATCATGGACAACGATCCGCAATACCCGTTTCATCGCGAGCTGTTCGATACGCTCGCCGTCGTCGACTATGGCGATTGCCTGCTCGATTCGAGCCATCATGAGCGCACCCCTCGCACAATCGAACGCGAG
Source organism: Rhizobiaceae bacterium (assembly GCA_023953905.1). Lineage (GTDB taxonomy): Bacteria > Pseudomonadota > Alphaproteobacteria > Rhizobiales > Rhizobiaceae > Arvimicrobium. Next base: position 53,057 of record JAMLJA010000012.1, read on the forward strand.
GCGAGCAAGCTTTTGAAGTCGGGCGCCTTTCTCCTATCCCTGGGCGGCGACCATTTCGTGACATGGCCATTGCTCAAGGCGCACGCCGCCCGTCACGGGCCTATCGCACTGGTTCAATTCGATGCCCATCAGGACACTTGGCCGACCACTGGCATCAGCCACGGATCGTTTGTCGCGCACGCCGTCGAACAGGGCATTATCGACCCCGACCGGTCGATCCAGATCGGCATCCGAACCCACGCACCGAAAGACTACGGGATAAAGATGCTCTTCGGCTACGAGATCGAGGAGATGCGCGCAGCAGACATAGCCTACGCAATCGCCGAGCGGACCGGCGGCAAGAAGACCTATGTCACATTCGACATCGATTGCCTCGATCCGGCCTTTGCACCGGGCACCGGGACGCCCGTCGCAGGAGGGCCAAGCTCATCCAAAATGCTGTCGGTATTGCGCCAGCTGGGGCATATCGACATCGTCGGCGGAGACATTGTAGAGGTTGCGCCGGCATACGATCATGCCGATATAACGGCCATTGCTGGCGCTGCCGTCGCGCAGGCCTATCTTGGCCTTCTCGCCGAACGCAAGGCGCGCGGCTGAATTGCCGTGGCGGATCTCGAATACGGAACTGATGGACCTTTTCACATGAAGCCCAAGATTTTCATTGACGGCGAGCACGGCACCACCGGATTGCAAATTCGCACAATGCTGGCGGACCGCGCCGATCTTGAGGTGATTTCCATCCCGATCGAGCACCGAAAAGATCAATCCGCGCGCAAGGACTTCCTGAATCGCGCCGATCTGGCGGTTTTGTGCCTCCCCGATGACGCCGCGCGCGAAAGCGTTTCATTGATTGAGAACGACACCACCCGTGTCGTGGATGCCTCGACGGCACATCGGCTCGCGCCGGGCTGGACCTATGGCTTTCCGGAAATGGATCGCGCCCAGTCTGCGGCAATCGCAGGCTCAACGCGGGTTGCCAACCCAGGTTGCTGGCCCCAGGGTCCGATCGCTGCGCTTCGTCCGCTCGTCGTGGCCGGTTTGTTGCCTGAATCCTATCCCGTCACCATCAGTGGCATCAGTGGCTATAGCGGCGGTGGCCGGCAGATGATGGAGGACTACGCCGCAAAGGGCGAGGATGCGCCTGAGTTTGCGCCCTACGCGTTCGGACTGAAGCACAAGCATGTGCCCGAGCTGAAAGCTTATTCGAAGCTGACGACGGATCCGCTGATGCAGCCAGCGGTCGGCAATTTCGCTCAGGGCATGATCACCATGGTGCCGTTGCAGCTCGGCCATTTGCCGAACGTACCGACTGGCGCGCAAATTCATGCCGCGATCGCTGATCACCACGCGGGAATAGCCAACAGCTTTGTCGAGGTGGCCCCGCTGGCAGACGTGGAACGCCTGGCGGAAATCGAGCCACAGCATTACAACGGCACCAACCGCATGAAGCTCTACGTCTTCGCAAACGATGCGCGTGCGCAGGCGCTGCTCGTGGCCGTGTATGACAATCTCGGCAAGGGTGCATCGGGCGCCGCAGTTCAGAATTTGAACCTGATGCTTGGGCTGACCGCCTGACAATCGACAGGCGGTGTCTGATCAGGCTCTGACGATAGGAACTGTATCAGGAAAGGCGTAGGGACCCTTTGTTCCGCGCCAATGAGCCGTGGCAAATCCAAGCACGATGATTGCCATCGCTTGGTGCGTAAGGGCCCAGTGAAGGTCGACCTGCGTCAGCAAGGCGCCAATGCCGATACCAGCCTGAACGATCACCAGAAGAAGCAGGATCAAAGCCCGGCGCGAATGTGTGGTTCGCGGGAAATTGGCGCGCAGCTGAATCGCATGCCAGAGCGCCACGGCCAGTACCGTGTAGGCCCCCAGCCGATGCACGAACTGCACCAATTTCGGGTTCTCGAAGAAGTTTCGCCATGCAGGCTCAATGACGAAAAGCCCGCCCGGCACTACCGCTCCATCCATCAACGGCCACGTATTGTAGCTGAGCCCAGCATTGAGTCCTGCAACCAACGCGCCGAGATAGAGCTGGAACAGGATCAGCAGCACCATGATGCCAGCGAAGCGCTGCGTTGCGCGATCCGTCGGCGCTTCGGTGTGAGGTGCCAGACCGCGCGCCACATACATGATCGCGGTGAAGATGATGGCGGCGAGCGTGAGATGTGTCGCCAGCCGATATTGGCTGACGTCGGTTCGCTCCGACAGCCCGGAGGCGACCATCCACCAGCCGACTGCTCCCTGCAATCCGCCAAGAACGAAAAGGAAAGCCAGTTTTGGCCCTAGTCCGCGCTCGATCCGCCCGGCGAAGGCTAGGAACAACAACGGTAATGCAAACAGCACGCCGACGCCACGCGCCAGAAAGCGGTGTGCCCACTCCCACCAAAAGATCCGCTTGAACGCGTCCAGCGACATGCCCTTGTTGATTTCCGTATATTGCGGGATCTGCTGATATTTCTGAAATTCGTCCTGCCACTCGGCGTCGTTCAATGGTGGTATGACGCCGTGAATTGGCTTCCACTCGGTAATGGACAGACCGGATTCGGTCAGACGGGTTCCGCCGCCTACGACCACCAACGCAAAAAGCGCCACCAGAACGACGTATAGCCATCCCCGCACCAACGATCGATCTCGGACGATTCGCTCGCGTGGCGTGAGGACGTGCATTTTGGCAGTAGAGGCGCTCATGCCTTGGATCCCGTGGTGCTGGAACTGGTGGACCATAGCCCCTTCCAAGGCAAGCTGCAGCCTCGCGACACGCCGTCGCGCTGAACCAGGATGGTTGCACTCTGCGTTCGGCGCGCATACAGGCATTTCCTGAAAGATCCAAAATGGAGAGCGCGCTTGCCCGTCCGCCTCAGAAAGCTGATCGGAACCGTGCTTCTGGTTCTCCTGGTCATTGTCTACGCAATGCTTGCAACGCTCTTTGCCGTCGCACGGCTCGGAGACGCAAGCCCGCTGATACAGTTCTCTTTCTTCCTGTTTTCCGGGTTACTCTGGGTTCTGCCGGCGATGCTGCTCATCAAGTGGATGGCAGGTCCAAAACCGACCGGGCGCTGAGCGAACTCACAGCAGGCTCACTTGACTGCGCCAGCCTTGACTTGCGTAGTCTCTAACTCCTGCCGAGATTCGCCAGCGGAGTGGTCAATCCGGAAAGAACAGCGCGCCAGTAGGCAAGACGCTGATAGCGTCCATCAAGCCAAATCCGCGGCAGCGCATGCATGTGATCGGCATGAGCGGATATTATTACTCCACGCCTTGATGTCACAGCCGACGCATACCCGGCCTGCTTCGCCAGTTCTATTTCCCGATTTCCAACCGCACCTGAAAAGTCATCCGGATAGGCCATATGACGCGGCGACCGGCCGATCTCAATTTCGAGCGCGGCGACACAATCCATAATCTCCCGCAGCGCGATTTCGTCGGACAACCGGGCCAGATTATAGCGGTTGAGGGTGTTGCAGCCGATCGTTCCCAGAGGATGGGCGGACAATTGCCGGATTTCTTCCCAGCCCATCAGCAATTCACGTGACAGTGACCCGGGATCCACGCCGACCGAAGTCGCCAGGTCACGAACCACTTGCCGCCTGTCTTCTTCGCGAATTTCTGTCGTGAGAAATCGTCTCAGCCAGCGCTTCGCCTCTCCCCGTCGAGCATTATCTGAGCAGTCGAGCGTAACCTTGCCGGCTTCAGTCGGCACATGGAGCATGTCTCGTGTGCTGAGAATCTCATCGATTACGATTTGCCAGAGATCGACGTTGCCATTGATGAGAGAAGGCGCGATGTAGAGGGTGAAAGGAGCCTCGTGCTTTTCGAGGACCGGCAAAGCAGCATCGAACGTGGCCCTGTAGGCGTGGTCTGTCGTTATCGCGGCGAACTTCCGCGGCTCGCCACCAGCAGCAAGGCGCGTGCATACCTCATCCATTGAGATGAAATCGTATCCGGCAGCCTTGGTGTCCGCGATCAGCGCGTCGAGAAACGACGGCTCTATTGTCGACCGTCGATCTGAAAATCGCGGGCTTTCAGCGAACTTGCCGACGGAATCAAATTTGATGATGAAGCCGATCCCGCCCAGAAAGTGCCGTGCAAGAGGCGCGATCGGAGAATATCCAGCGACCGCAATCGCGAATTTTCTGAGCGACTCGCCAACGCCGCTCATTGATGCGCGCTGTCGCGTTTGACCATTGATCGCAACGCGCTCAGCCGCTCCTGAAGCGAGCTGGCCTTCGCGATGGCGTCACCAGCATCACATCGTCAAAGCCGTTCTCGCGCAAGGCCGCCGCAGTGGCGACAACGGACGCGCTGCCCGGCTCGATGACACTGACGATAACGTCAGTCGCGCTATTGATCAGCTTGCGGATGCCCGACGCATGGGTTGGGCCGCACTCCAGCACGATAATGTCATAGGCGGCGGTCAGCGAATCCAGAATAATCGGGAGCCGGTCGACGGACCGCATCGCACGAACCGGATCTGCAGTTCCGACAGGAATAACCTGACATTCAGAATAATGGTCGGCATGGATGATGTCAGCCAACTGAGCCTTTCCGGCCAAAATGTCGGTGAGACCGGAGAGCGACACACTCTCAATCATCGGGATTGACGCCGCACCGGCTATCGTCAGGTCCACGAGCAGGATTCGAAGTCCGGCGTCCGCCAATTCGCGTGCGACAAGAACAGCGACTGCCGCCCCCTCGTCGCCTTCGGGAGAGACGAAAATCGCGCGGGATGCGCCGTCCGAAATCAGCCTGTCCGCAGCAATTTCCACGGCAATTGCCGTATCAGCTTTCTCTCCACGGATCCGATCCGGCGAGCGAGGCTCGCTCGGCTTAGGATCCACGGGGTGCGGGGCAGCTTTGTGCAACGTCAAAGGTTCAACCTTGGCCACACGTTCCTCTATCTCGGGTTCCGGGACAGCTGCAGTTGCCTGAGCCTGACGCTCAACCTTCACTGCAGCGCGTGGCGGGACCGGCGCCGCAGCCTGCCTCGATCGCAAGGCGCGCCTGATCAAAAAGAGGACCAACAGGAGCAGGACGACCGCAAAGGCCAGACCCGCTATCGTCACCGTTGAAATCCTGCGAGGGGCAGGTGCGACGGCGTCAACCGCTGCCTGCTCGGAAGCCTGAGCCACAAAGGTGAAAGGCGACCGCTCGTCGCCTACCTCGGCAATGCCCTCGCCCAAGCGTACCGAGGAAATCGGGTCGGCGACGGCCGGTGTTGGGCTCGCGCTGGCGCTGGATCCTGAGGCCGACGCAACTAGCAACACGCACACGCATGCCGCAACGAGCATGGCAAAGGACGCCGCAGGCACCCGAAGAAGGCGCGGCAAACCGGGGCTCCGGATGCCAGGCAATGACGCAAGAAGACTGCTGTTGTCGCGTGCCATTGTGCTCCTGATCCGGCCCGAACCGGCATCGAAGGTAAAGGCTTATGGTAACCCAGTCGTTAAGACTCAAGACGTCTTGGGCTCCCGCATGATGCCACACAAATTGCGCGTGGGAATAAAGCGCTGCCTTCGGCACGTCTGCTTTACCAGCCATTAACCCTAACAAGTCGATAAGTGGCAATCGGAATGCGCCCGAAGAGCGGACGCACCTTGGGAACATCAACTTCGCATGGCACGCTATATTTCGCTGCTAATTACCATAGTCGCCATGGGAATTGTGTCTGGCTGTTCTGGATACCGCCCGGCCCCCGACGCGTTTCACGAAGCCACCACACAGCCCTACCGTCTTGGTGCTGGCGACCGGGTGCGAATCACCGTTTTCGAGCAGGACAACCTGACAAACACCTACAGCATCGACCAATCTGGATACCTGGCCTTCCCGCTTATCGGCTCGGTTCCAGCGCGAGGGCGAACCGTGCAGGACATGGAGGCCTCTCTTGCAGCCGGTCTGCGGCAAGGCTTCCTGCGCGACCCGGACGTGTCTGTAGAAGTCGACACCTATCGGCCGATCTTCGTGATGGGCGAGGTAGGAGCTGCCGGGCAGTATTCATACGTTCCAGGCTTGAACGCACAAAAGGCGATCGCAATAGCTGGCGGCTACACCGCACGGGCCAATCAGAGCAATGTCGACGTGACGCGTGACGTGAATGGCAAGGTCATGACAGGGCGCGTGGCGACGTCGGATCCGATCCTGCCCGGCGACACGATCTATGTTCGCGAGCGCCTGTTTTGAGCATGGGTTCCCGTCCGATCTTCTCACAATCACCAAAGGCCTTCAGTGAGGGTAAACAAACTCTCATCGGTTCACACTTCACACTTGCAGCCAAATACTTCGTTCACTGTCAGATGAGCAGGAACTCAGAATAAAATAAAGGAAATTCAAGAGATTGCGGCCATATCTGCAAAGGGCAATCGATGCCATCAGAGGCATCGAACGGCTCGAGTATGGCTCACTCCTGCGGGTATAAAGGTATTGCGTAGCCCGCCCCAACTCACTGTATGACCCATGCCGCCAAGCGCACACGCCTTGGCGGCGCCTCGTTCTGCCCAGCGATCAAGACAATCTTAGTCCGGCCCGTGCTAGGCCCCGGAAGGCTGCAAGGCTGGATTGAGAGCAATGAACGACATGGATCGCGGAAAGGGCTTTTCCGCCGCTGCTGTGAGGGCCTTCAGCGAAGGCAGCGGCAAAGCGGACAAGCCTGCCAAACTGAACCCGATGGCCCAGCAGATCGCCGACCAGTATCGCCGCGATACGATGTCGCCGGTGTTGGCCAGCGGCACATTGCGTCTCGTGGAGTTCGGTGTGCTGGCCGTATCGGGCATCATCCTTTGCGCGGCCTATGTCGGCCTCACATCGCAGCTTCTGCTCCATTATCTCGGCATCACGCTGTTCACATCTGCCGTGACCGTCATCGCGCTTGAAATGAGTGACGCCTACGAGATTTCAACCTTGATGCGGCCCGCACGCTACGTGACGCGCATGTTCGTTGTCTGGTCGACGGCATTTGCAATTGTGATGGTGGCAGGCTTTTTCCTGAAGATATCATCAGCCTACTCCCGCTTCTGGTTCGGCGCGTGGTACCTTTCCGGTTTCGCGCTGCTGGTCGGGCTTCGCATCGTCACCGCACACTTCTTTCGAAAATGGGCGCGCAACGGACGTATGGAGCGACGCGCGGTCATCGTTGGCGGCGGCAAGGCTGCTGAGGTGCTCATCCGCTCGATCGAGCAGCAACCATACAATGACATTCGCATCTGCGGCATCTTCGACGATCGTGATGACAAGCGCTCACCGCCAATCGTCGCTGGCTATCCAAAACTCGGCACGATCGCCGAACTGATCGAATTTGCCCGCATCGCGCGAATCGACATGTTGATTGTTTCGCTGCCGCTCACTGCCGAATCGCGCGTGCTTTCATTGCTCAAGAAGCTTTGGATTTTGCCGGTGGACATCAGACTTTCGGCCCACTCGAACCAGCTCCGCTTCAGGCCCCGCGCCTATTCCTACATCGGCTCGGTACCGATGCTCGACATATTCGACAAGCCGATCAACGATTGGGACTCCGTTACCAAACGTATCTTCGACATTGTGTTCAGCCTGATCGGCATCATCGTCTTTTCGCCGATCATGATCATCACGGCGATCGCGATCAAGCTCGACAGCAAAGGTCCCGTGCTCTTCAAACAGAAGCGTCACGGCTTCAACAATGAAGAGATCGACGTCTACAAGTTCCGGTCCATGTATGCGGACAAGACGGACGCGATGGCTAAAAACGTCGTCACCAAGAACGATCCACGCGTCACGCGTGTCGGCCGCTTCATCCGCAAGACCTCGATCGACGAACTGCCGCAATTCTTCAACGCACTGTTCGGCAGCCTGTCCCTTGTCGGTCCCCGACCGCATGCGGTCGCCGCGCAGTCTCACAACAAGCTGTTCAACGATGTGGTGGACGGGTATTTCGCCCGCCACCGGGTAAAGCCCGGCGTTACCGGCTGGGCGCAGATCAATGGCTGGCGTGGAGAAATCGACAGCGACGACAAGATCAAGAAGCGGACCGAGTTCGATCTCTACTACATTGAGAATTGGTCGCTTCTGTTTGATCTCAAGATCCTGTTTCTGACCCCGGTTCGTCTGATCAACACCGAAAACGCCTACTGATAACGCTCCATATGCCGGCGACTTTCCCATGCCCGCCGAATTCTCAAAGGTGGGATTCAAAATGCGCGAATTCGCCCTTGCCACGAACGGCACAAGACTATAGGGCTTTGCGCGGCTCGGAGCGTAGCGCAGCCCGGTAGCGCACTTGACTGGGGGTCAAGGGGTCGTGGGTTCGAATCCCGCCGCTCCGACCAAGCCGATCCAAAGATCTCATCTTAATTGCATCACAAGATGCCGTGCCCCTCCGCCGAAGCTCGTGGAAATGGTGGCTTATGCACCCTGCTGCAGTGCAGCTCTCGTTTTTTCGCACTTGCGTAATAAATTGTGCATTGCGAAATAATTTACGTTCTACTATATCTCAATTGCTGACGATCTTCCTCCTCCCAGAAAGTCAGCGACCGAATGCGATGCACCTCCTCCCGCATCGTATTTCAGATCGAGCCCGCTGCCACCTCCTCCCGGCAGCGGGCTTTTCTCGTTGCGGCCAGCATCAACCGCCCACCAGCTCTTGCAACATGACTTCGAACGGGTGAACTCTGGCACTCCGTGCTTTTGTCTGGCCGCTTGAGGCGAGATTCCATGAGGTGCTTATGTCTTCCGAGCCTGCAAGCGGCATTCATCACGTCACCCTGATCACTCGCAGTGTGCAGGCTAATGTCGATTTCTACGTCGGCTTTCTTGGCTTGCGGCTGGTGAAGCGTACCGGCGGATTTGAGGACGGCCAGCAACTCCATCTGTTTTATGGCGATGCGGAAGGCAGTCCCGGCTCACTCGTTACGTTTCTGGTGTGGGAAGACGGCGCGACTGGTCGCGTGGGCAACGGGCAGATTTCGGAAATTGCCTTCGCGGTACCCCTTCATGCCATTGGAGAATGGATGACGCGCGCGCTGCATCATGGTGTTCGTGTGGAAGGACCGAGGCGGGAGTTCGGCGAGCCCGTGCTGCGGCTGAAGGATCCTGACGGCATTATCGTCAAGCTCGTCGGGTCAGAATTGCCGGCAACTGCGCCATGGGGCGACCAGAGAATCGCGATCCGCCGGCTGCGAGCCGCAACGATCCTGACAGAGACGCAGGACGAGACGGCGGCATTCGTCGCGCGTTTCGGCTATCGCAAAGGCCCCATCGAGGGCTCAATTCACCGAATGCTCTCCGATACCGATGCGATCGACGTTCGCAACGCGTCCGGCTTCGTGCCCGCCATCCCCGGAACTGGAACCGCGGACCACGTGGCGTTTCGCGCACAGGACGCGGCAGCGGTGTTGAAAATGGAAGGTGACCTTTCCCGTCTGAACTCTTCACCGACGACCTTCCAAGACAGAAAATACTTCAGTTCCCTCTACGTGCGCGAACCCGGCGGAACATTGTTCGAATTCGCCACGGATGGTCCGGGCTTTGCGGTGGACGAATCGCTTGAACATCTGGGCGAGACGCTTCTGGTTCCCCCGCACGACAAGGATCGGGCGCAAGATCTGAAAGTCATGATGCCGCAGTTTGCCATGCCCGGCGAGGAACGACGCCAGAAGCGGGACTTGCCTTTCGTCCATCGCTTCTTCGACCCCAAGGAACCCGATGGAAGCACCATCATCCTCCTGCATGGAACAGGTGGCAGCGAAGCAGACTTGATGCCTTTCGCGCATCGCGTCGCGCCACACGCATCACTTTTGGGGGTGCGGGGGCGCGCGAATGAGGAAGGCGTATCGCGCTGGTTTCGACGATTCGCCGCTGATCGGTTCGATCAGTCCGACATTCACGCAGAGGCCGAAGCATTTGTAGCTTTCGTGGACGGTGCTGTCAGCGGCTATTCACTGGACCGCGCGCGAATAACTCTTCTGGGACTGTCAAACGGCGCCAACTTTGCCGCCGCATTGCTGGCTCTTCACCCGAACCTTGTCCAGCGCGCGATTCTGCTGCGTGCAATGCCCGTTCTGGAAACGCTGCCGGATGTCGATCTGACAAGCACGGATGTCTTGCTCATGAGTGGCGATCGCGACCTTCTCGCAACGAATACCGAACGGCTGGACGTTTGGCTGCGGGAGGCAGGCGCAAACGTTGTTCATCAGCATATCGACGCGGGCCATGAACTGACGGCACAGGATCAGGGTATTGCGCGTGACTGGCTGTCACAATGGGCTTGAAGATAGACCGGTCATCAAACCGAAAGCCCACAAGCAACCGAGCCGCCGCCTCGGTATATCGCGGTCAGCCCATCCAGTTCTTCAGCCTGCGTAGAGCCTCTCGCATCTCGTCTTCGCTCCCGGCATAGGAAAACCGCATGTACCGGTGGCCCTGCAACGGATCGAAGTCACGACCAGGCGTTGCGGCAACGTGCGCCTCGTCAAGCATGCGCGATGCAAAGTCCATGCTGTCATTGGTTAGCTTGGAGACGTCACAGAACGCATAAAACGCACCATCCATCGGCGCGGCCAACGAGAACCCGAGAGATGGCAAGCCTGTCATCAGTAATTCACGATTGCGCGCATAACGCGCCTTCACCGATTCGAGCTCGGCGGTGGCACCAAACGCTTCGACCGCACCAATCTGGGAAAGCTCGGGGGCGGAAATGTACAGGCTCTGCTGAATCCGCTCGATTGGCCGCACCAGCTTTTCAGGCACAACCATCCATCCAATCCGCCAACCCGTCATGCAGTAGTATTTCGAGAACGAATTGATCACCGTCACGTCGCCGTCAAAGGCCAGAGCCGTTACATCCGGCGAGGTATAGGAAAGCCGGTGATAGATCTCATCGGAAATAACCGCGACGCCGAGTTCGTCAGCCGTACGCAGCAAGCGCTCGAGTTCGTCAGGCGGCACCACTGCGCCTGTCGGATTGGCCGGGCTGGCAAACAAGAGCCCCTTTACCGGTCCCTCGTTCCAGGCCGTACGGAGATGGTCTGCGTCGAGAAAGGCGGCCCCCTGTAACTCGATCTCGACGACCTCGATGCCAAGCGCCGCCATGATGTTGCGATAGGCGGGATAGCCCGGCGCGGCAATTGCCACGCGGTCGCCCGAATCGAACATGGCGAGAAACGCCAGATTGAACGCAGCAGAAGAGCCCGTCGTCACGACGACCCGCGACGGAGAAACATCCAGATCGTAGTGCTCACCATAGTGCTTGGCGATGGCGCTGCGCAGCGCAGTCGTTCCCAGGGCATCTGTGTAACCGATCCGCCCGTTCACGAGCGCGCCGCTGGCGGCTTCACGAACGGCGACCGGCGCGGGATCCGATGGCTGCCCGACCGCCATGGACACGACATCCAGTCCCTTTGCCCTCAGCCGGTTCGCCTTGGCGAGCACGTCCATCGCATGGAACGGCTCAACCTCACCGCGTTTCGATAGCGCAACAGTCATGCAAGGATTTCCCGATCGGCGGCCCCGTAAGGCAAGACGCCGCACAAATGCCCGATTGGTATGGGGATCACAAGTTCATGAGTCCAATGCGAATCCCTTTTCTCAATGCGCAGCCTCGTCTAGGACTGCAGTCAGTCATGCTCAAAAGAACTACACTTGGCAGATTGCTGCCCCGGCGCTTCGCGGTCAGTGCATTGACTGCGATAAGTGTCGTTTTGTCCGCGCTTCAGCCCTCCCATTCGCAGCAAAAAGGTGTGCCCGTCGTTCGGGATGCCGAAATCGAAGCGCTTGTGCGCGAATATGCAAGGCCGATTCTGAAAGCCGCCGGACTGTCGAACTCCGGCATTGAGATCGTTCTCGTCAACGACCAGAGTTTTAACGCTTTCGTCGCGGGCCGGCGGATTTTCATCAATACCGGCACGCTTTTGCAGGCCGAAACGCCGAACGAAGTGATCGGGGTGCTGGCCCACGAGGCTGGACATATTGCCGGCGGGCACCAGCAGCGTCTGCGTGATCAGATGGCGAGAGCCCAGACAATGGCCATCGTGGCCAGTCTGCTTGGTATTGGCGCAACCGTCGCTGGCGCCGCATCGAACACACGCGGTCTTGCGCAGGCGGGCACCGGTCTGGCGCTGGGCGGCACCGAGGCGGCGCGGCGGGGACTGCTCGCCTACCAGAGAACCGAAGAGACGACAGCCGATCGCTCGGCGCTTGTCTATCTGGAGCGCACGGGCCAGTCACCGGCCGGCATGCTCACCACATTCAAACGGTTCCAGAGCGCATTGGCTCTTACGGGTTCAAGGATAGATCCCTATCGCATAAGTCATCCAACCCCGCGTGACCGAATTGCCAATCTTGAAGTGCTCGCGCGCAAGAGCCCCTATTTCGACAAAACCGATTCCCCTGCGTTGCAGCAGCGTCACGACATGATGCGCGCAAAGATCGCCGTCTACACTCAAGGCCAGTCTGCAGCGCAGCGACTGTTCAAACAGGAGCGCAGTTCCGTCGCAGCGAAGTATGGCGACGCTCAGGCATCGTTCTTGTTTGGAAATCCGAAGGCCGCTTTGGGCAAGGTCGATGCACTGCTCAAGGATCAACCCAAAAATCCCTATTTCCACGAACTGCGTGGCGATGCGCTGATGAAGGCCAATCGCCCGGCTGAAGCAGCCAAGGCTTATGCAACGGCAGTTCGCCTCGATCCCTCGAAGTCGGGCATCCTTCTGATGAGTCAGGGACAGGCCCTGCTTGCGATGGGCACGAAGGAATCAGCCGCTCAGGCCGCTGCGCAACTGCGAAAGGGATTGGATATCGACCCTGAAAACGCTGTCGCGTATCGGTATCTCGCGCAGGCGTACGGACAATTGGGCGAGATCGCTCAAGCCGAACTGGCAACGGCGGATGGATACTACTATAGCGGCGAGTATCAGCAGGCGAAAATCATGGCGGCTCGGGCGCAGCAGAAATTCAAGCGAGGTTCGCCCGGCTGGGTGCGCGCGCAGGACATCATCAACTTCAAGACGGGCAAGAAGCGGAAATAGGGCTGACCATACAGCGCCGCATTCTCTTCATGGGATACATCCAAGATGACAAAATCCAAACTTCTCGGGACTTCTGGCCTGGCACTCGCATTCGCACTTGTTGCGTTCGGCTACACGGCAGGTTCGGTCGAGCCGGCCCGCGCTCAGGAGCTCGACAAGGCCGCCGTGGAAAAGATTGTCCGCGACTATCTCCTCGCCAATCCCGAAATCCTGGAGGAAATGCAGACCGCGCTGGATGCCAAGCAGCATGAAGCGCAGCGCACCGCGCAGATCGAGACGATCCAGGAAAACAAGGATGAGATCTTCAATGCCAGCTATGACGGCATCGTCGGCAATCCCGACGGGAAGATCACGATCGTTGAATTCTACGACTACAATTGTGGCTTCTGCAAACGCGCGCTGGAAGACATGCAGGCCTTGACTCAGGAGAACCCGGATCTGCGCTTCGTGCTGAAGGAATTCCCGATCCTGGGGCCGGATTCCCAGAAAGCACATGTTGTGGCCAGCGCCTTCCAGCGGCTGATGCCGGAGAAGTTTCCCGAGTTCCACGACCAGTTGCTGGGCGGACAGGGTCGTGCTGGCGAAGCATCCGCGATGAAGATCGCCCTCGCCCTCGGGGCAGACGAGACGAAGCTTCGCGAGGAAATGAAGAACGAGGCGATACTCGAGAACTTTGCCAAGACCTATGATCTCGCAAACAAGCTGTCGATTACGGGCACACCGTCATATGTGATTGGCAACGATGTGGTGTTCGGCGCGCTTGGCAAGGATGTGCTCAACGAAAAGATCGCAGCCGCCCGCGCCAGTTGCGGCGAGTCGTCGACCTGCTGATCTTAAACGCCAACCAGCGTAGACGTCGCTCTCCAACGAACAACAACGTCGTTATGGCGCAAGCGCCTATCATTGCCTCCCTATAGCTTTCAGAAGAAGCTTCGGGAGGCTTGCAAGCATGAAGGACACGCAAACAGGAACAGAAGGCGCCATCGGCGGGCCTTCGGATCCGACACTTGGCGAATGGCGGAAAGCCGAACGCGAGCGCCTGATTGCCGCGCGACTTGCAGTATCCGCCGAGACCCGTGCCGGGATGTCTCGCGCAATCGCCGCGTCCCTTGGCTCGATCATAGGCCCTCTCGAGGGGCGCACGATCAGCGTCTATTGGCCCTTCAGGGGGGAGCCTGATCTCAGGCCCTGGTGGTCCGAAGTTGTCGAACAGGGCGCAAGCATCGCGCTTCCGGTTGTCATCAAGAAGGCAGCGCCGCTCGAGTTTCGCGCATATCGGCCGGGCGAACCCCTGGAAAAAGGCGTCTGGAATATACCCGTTCCAGCGTTGGGCGCATCGGTTCTACCGGATGTCACCATCGCGCCATTGGTCGGCTTTGACGCGGATTGCTTTCGTCTGGGGTACGGCGGAGGCTTCTTTGATCGTACGCTTGCTGCAATGGCTCAAAAACCACTGACTATCGGCGTCGGATACGACTTCCAGAGAATGGCCTCAATCCGCCCTCAGCCCTACGACGTTCCCATGGACGTGATCGTGACCGAATGCTCGGTCTTAAAGCCGTGACTGCCTGACGCCGCTCACGCCATCGCGGGCTTGAGCCCCACCGCGGTTCGGTCGATCACCTCGCGCAGGGCAAAGCTCGAATTGATCTTCGTGACATGCGGCATGGCAGACAGCCATTGCTTGTGGATGCGCTCATAGTCCTCGAGATCTTTCGCCGCGATCCGAAGGATGTAGTCATACTCGCCTGACATGAGATGGCAGGACAGCACGTTGGGGCAGCGCTTCACCGCAGCCTCGAAATCCGAGAGTGTTTTCTCAAACTGACCCGAAAGCGAAATGTGCACAATGGCGGTCATCTTGTGATCCAGCGCCGCGTTGGAAAGCTGAGCGTGATAGCCAAGAATGATGCCCGCCTTCTCCAGATTGTCGAGACGTCGCGAACAGGCTGATTGCGAAAGTCCAACGCGCTCGGCAAGAGCCGCGTTGGAAATACGTCCGTCATTCTGAAGGGCCTCCAAAATGGCGATATCAATCTTGTCTAGAGACATTTTTCGCGATTCCTTCGGCGTTCTCCTCCCCACCTGCAAGAAATAGCTGCACAACGCCCGAGCGGCAAGCAACTTCGCAAACACATTCAACGGCGCTTGTGGTGTAATTGTGAGATTGAGGAACAAAAGGCCAGAAATAGGCCATCCAGGAGATCAACGAGATGCGTGTCGGGTGCCCAAGGGAAATCAAGAATCATGAATACCGCGTGGGGCTGACGCCCGGTTCGGTACGCGAATACGTAGCCCATGGTCATGAGGTGCTGGTGGAGACCGGTGCCGGATCAGGCATCGGCGCTGACGACAACGCATATCGCTCCGCGGGAGCGAAGGTCGCAAAGACGGCGCAGGAAGTCTTCACGAAATCCGACATGATCGTGAAGGTCAAGGAGCCACAGCCAAGTGAATGGGTGCAGCTTCGCGACAACCAGATTCTCTACACCTACCTCCACCTTGCACCGGATCCCGAGCAGACCAAGGGCCTTCTGGCATCCGGTGTCACGGCTGTCGCCTACGAAACCGTGACGGACGAGCGTGGCGGCCTGCCGCTGCTGGCCCCGATGTCCGAGGTCGCCGGCCGCCTGTCGATCCAGGCGGGCGCAACCGCGCTGCAGAAGGCCAATGGCGGCCGTGGTGTGCTGCTTGGCGGCGTGCCGGGTGTGCTTCCCGGCAAGGTCGCCGTTATCGGCGGCGGTGTCGTGGGGCTCCATGCGGCCAAAATGGCTGCAGGGCTGGGAGCTGAGGTCACGATCATTGACCGCTCCATACCCCGTCTTCGCCAGCTCGACGACATCTTCAACGGCCGCGTCCGCACGCGCTACTCCACGGTGGAGGCACTAGAAGAAGAGTGCTTTGCGGCTGACGTGATTGTTGGCGCCGTTTTGATCCCCGGTGCGGCGGCTCCCAAACTGGTCACGCGCGAGATGCTCTCCGGCATGAAGAAGGGCGCTGTGATGGTCGACGTGGCCATTGACCAGGGTGGGTGTTTCGAAACCTCGCACGCGACCACGCATGCCGACCCCACCTATGAGGTCGATGGCGTGATCCACTACTGCGTTGCGAACATGCCGGGCGCCGTTCCAGTGACCTCTGCCCATGCTCTTAACAACGCGACGCTTCATTATGGCCTGCAACTGGCCGACAGGGGCATCAACGCAATCATGGATGATCACCATTTGCGCAACGGTCTCAACGTGCACAAGGGCAAGATCACCAATCGCGCGGTTGCCGAGGCGCTTGGCTATGAAATGTCGGAGCCGAAAGCTGCATTGGCTGCCTGATCTAACTGTGTTTCCGTTGCAGGTCCTCTTGGCTCGCTCAAAGGCGAACTGACCCCAGCAGCAGCTATAAACGAAAAAAGCGGGGCGTTGCCCCGCTTCTTCGTTTTCGTAACATATCGCCGCCAGTTCATCCGTGGTCGACGACATATTCGACTGCCAATTTGTAGGCCGTCATTGGTTAACGAAAAGTTAACGATGCCGCCAACAGGCGCCATCCGGCGTTCATCGCACCACTGATCTCGTGATTTGGTCACGCTACGGACTGCATTCCCAGAGCGGTTCACCCGCACCAATCTCCCCGTTTCCCCTGTCGAATATTGCCTAGAATTCCAATCAAATTTGAATCAAATTCTCCTAAATATTTATTCAAATATCGTTCAAATATAGGTTTTATTTTACTCAAGTCACCATATTTTTTTACTTAAACACTACTTCGCGCTTTTGCCTGAAGTAAATCGCCATATGCCATTGTACCGTCAAACGGGGAGACGGACAGAACATGGCACTGAGGAAGGGGGCACTCTGGGTGGCGGCGTTTGTCGCCCAGATGGGAGCATTCGGAACGGCAGCGACGGCCAGTGACAGTTTCATGGAGACGACTGGCCGCTCCACGCAGCCTGTCGGACACTATTATTTTTGCCAGTCGCTACCTTCGGAATGCGATCAGCGAACGCCGCGCGCAAGGCCGATCACGCTGACCAGATCGCTTTGGTCGAAGATCGTGGCGGTCAATAACCAAGTAAACGCGCGTGTGCAGCCTCTCACGGACATGGAGATCTGGGGAAAGGAAGAGGTCTGGTCCTTTCCTGACCGGGTCGGCGACTGCGAAGACTATGTGCTCGAAAAGCGCCGTATTCTAATGAGGGCGGGTATCCCCGCCGGCAATCTGCTGATCACTGTGGTGAAGCAGCCCAATGGGGATGGCCACGCGGTGTTGACGGTCAATACGGATCGCGGCGACTTCGTGCTCGACAATCTCGACGGTCGTGTCCTCATATGGACCGAGACGCCTTACACCTATCTCAAGCGCCAATCGACGAAGTACTCGGGAACATGGGTTTCCATCAGCGATGGCCGCGCCGTCGCCGTGGGCTCGGTTCGCTAGGCGGTATCGAAAACCCGGTCGAGTCCCCACCCTCCCCGTCCCCATCGACCGGGCTCAAGGAGCCGGCCCCTGTCCCCGGGCCGGCTCCACTCTTTTTGGGGCAATCATTCTTGGATCACGTGCCGATGCCGGTACTTCAATGCGCAGGCAACCAGGATGCTTCTGCGATCCCTATACGAACAGGTCGACCTTCTCGAACCTGGTGACATCCACAAGCCCAACATCCGAAATGCGCAGTTCGGGGATGACGACCAGCGCCAGCAGGGAATGCTGCATGTAGGCGTTGTTGAGATGGCACCCCACCCGGCGCATTGCTTCAGTCAATTTGCCAGCCTTTTCGGCAACGATCTCGGCACGCTCGTTCGACATCAAACCCGCGATCGGCATTTCGATGAGTGCCAATTCCTCGCCCTTCGAGAACAGCACGGCGCCACCACCCACCTCGCCCAGCCTTTTGACTGCCAGAGCCATATCCTGCTTGTTGGTTCCAACAACAATGATGTGATGCGAATCGTGCGCCACCGAGGTCGCGATGGCGCAATCCTGATTGTAGCCAAAGCCTGAGACAAACGCGTTGCTGACCATGCCGGTACCGCGATGCCGCTCGACCACCGCAATCTGGCAAACATCGTTCTCGACATCCATCGAGACAAGACCGTCGACGACGGGTAGATCGGCTTGCATTGCCCGTGTCGGCGCCTGATTTTCGATGACGCCGATCACCCGCGCCCGGACAGAATTCGCACCGACCGGCGCCTGGATATCGAAATCAGAAGCAGCCGGAACTTTTCCCAGACGCACTGTATTCCTTACGCTCTCCGGATAGGCATAGGGCGGGACGTCGATGGTCAGCTTGCCTGCCGAAGCCGATAGTGTGCCGCGCGCATACACATCGTCGATCGTCATCGATGGCAAATCCGAAACGATCAGGAAATCTGCCAGCCGGCCCGGAGAGATCGAGCCAATCTCCCTTTCCAGCTTGAAATGCTGCGCCGTGTTGAGGGTCGCCATCTGAATCGCCGTGATCAGCGTCAACCCCTGCGCGATCGCATGGCGGAGCACTCTGTCCATATGCCCCTCATGGACAAGCGTTCCGGAATGGCTGTCATCGGTGCACAGAATGAAGTTGCGCGGATCGACGCCGCTTTCCGTCACAGCCTTGATTTGACTCGCGACATCGTACCAGGCCGAGCCAAGCCGCAGCATAGCGCGCATGCCTTGCCGAACCCGAGCAATCGCATCCTCGGCCCGCGTGCCCTCGTGATCGTCTTCGGGGCCACCGGCAACATATCCGTGAAACATCCGGCCGAGATCGGGCGAAGCATAGTGACCGCCAACCGTCTTGCCGGCCTTCATCGTTTCCGCGATCTCGGCGACCATCTTGCCGTCATTGGCAGCCACGCCAGGGAAGTTCATTACTTCCCCCAGACCGACAATGTTCGGCCAGGTCATCGCCTCGGCAACATCCCTCTCATCTAGCGTCGCGCCCGGATGCTCCAGCCCCGGCGCTGAAGGCACGCAGGACGGCATCTGCACGTAGACGTTGATCGGCATGGCCATCGCTTCGTCATGCATGAGGCGTACGCCGGCCAAGCCAAGGACATTCGCGATCTCGTGCGGATCGATGAACATCGAGGTCGTGCCGTGTGGAATGACGGCCCGGCAGAACTCCGTCACAGTGACCATGCCGCTCTCGACATGCATATGTGCGTCGCACAAGCCTGGGACGAGATAGCGTCCGCCTGCGTCCACCACGTTGGTATCGGGTCCGATACAGTGACTGGCGTCGGGGCCGCAATAGGCGAAGCGCCCGCCTACAACTGCAAGGTCGGTGCCGCTGATGACTTCACCCGAATAGACATTCACCCACCGCCCGTTCCGCACCACGAGGTCGGCGTATTGGCGGCCAGTTGCCACATCGACAAGCAAGGGCGCCATATCGCTCCACGGCCTTGGCTTCGCGAATGCAGGAGTGAGTGTGTCCATATTCTTAAAGCTCCCTTTCGCGTGAAACTGCCAACAAGCGAATGCCCTGACCAGCCTGCATCATGTCTTAAGACTGGTCCAGAAGGAGATACCGTGGGAGTGCAGGCCAGAGGCGGCCCGTTGGTGGCTACAGGCCAATCGCGCGCAGCATACTGGCCAGAAAGCGGATAAAGTGATCGAGATATCGCCCCTGATTATACAGACCATCCCATATGACGAAGAATGCGAGAGTGACGATCACGATGACATAGCGCATTGGATATCACTTCCTTGCAACGTGAGGCGGCCAAACCATCCCTATGCCCGACCAGTTTCCATATCATAGTTGTTAGCAGCCCGCATCGGCATCCACTATGCGCACGACATACGCATGACGAAACTTAACCGAACCTAGGCTGCGATTGCAGGAACCACCCTGTTTCGACCGCTAGCCTTGGCTGAGTACAGCGCTTCGTCCGCGGCCTGAAGCGCGGCAAGGAACGAGTCGTCCACTCCTGCCATCACTGAAAACCCGATGCTCACCGTTACTGCGAGGGGCAACCCGCGAACTTCGGTTCTGGTGGCCTCGACGCCCGCCCGTATTCGATCGGCAATGAGTTGTGCATTGGTCAAATCACAACCCGGCAGCACAAGCGCGATCTCCTCGCCGCCATAGCGCGCTACAAGGTCCTGTGCTCTGGCACTTCGCGCAATCACCGACGCAACGCTACGGAGGATCTGGTCGCCCGCGACGTGCCCGAACGTGTCATTGACACTTTTGAATCTGTCGATGTCGATCAGCATAACCACGCACGGTTTGCCCGCCCTGATTGCACTATCGGCACGGTCAGATGCCTGCTGATCGAAAACATATCTGTTGGCGAGGCCAGTGAGCGCATCGATTTCAGCCTTCTTGGTCAGATCTTTCTCGAGCGCCACTTGAGAGTGATGCCTCTTCAGGATCTGCGCCGCGGCAATCACTCCGATGAAGTTGGCTAAAACAATGGGCGCCCCGATCTTCTGGAGAACCGCAATGGCAGTCGCCCAAGGCAGCAGGAATACGCTGAGTATGGAGACGTTCGAAGCAACCGCCAGCGTGACGATCTTTCTGGCGCTCATCTTCTCGCGCGGCACGAAATAGGCGAACCCCAACCCAATCACCGTCGAGATCACAATTCCCACGGAGCCCGGAACGGCACCCGCACCGCCTTCAGAAAGCCTGTAGGCGATCGCTGACAGCGCGACCACGAATGCCGTGACCCAACCGCCATACGACGCTGCAAGCACCAGAAATACGTGCCTCAGATCAAATATAAGCCCAGGCGCAAGTTCGATCGGAAGCACCATTGAGCCGACCGTCCCTGCGGTAAACACGGCAGTGGTCGCTACAAGTCTGCACCTTCGTGAAGGACAGTGCCTGAGCGCTGACTCATGCAGCAGCGCCGCCACGGCAATGATGCCGAGACCTTGCAGAAATCCGCTGAAAATTTGGCTGGTATCCAAGATGCAGTCCTTCCTTCTGGACATTACACCAGAGAACGCTTTTCAGAGGCGCTCAAGGGATACAACTCGCCGAATATGGTTGCGGAAATGCAAATGTCCTCCGCGGACCTCGGTTGCAATCGGCGCGCGACTAGGGCATGCGTCAGACGCGTTCGATGCATTGACGTGCACGCTCAATTGTCCGGGCTTTCCGTAACGGCACCTGACCAATCGCTTGCAGGAAGGCCACGGAAATTTGGTGCCCGTGATGCAAAGACGCAACGTGAAAAGGATGTGCTTGGGCTGCGCGCCTTCGGCAAATCCAAGCGGACGTGGCGAAACTGGTAGACGCAAGGGACTTAAAATCCCTCGGAGAAATCCTTACGGGTTCGAGCCCCGTCGTCCGCACCAAAGGCTGAAAAATGAGCCCGCTGCAACCTTACCTACCAGAATTTCGATCCATACCGACCGAGCGCAACGGCCGCGATCACCAGAACCAGCGGAAATAACAGATCGAACGCCCAGGACAATGCCTTGTTCGGACTGCGCTTTTCCTCACGAACGTCGTAGTCGGTTCCGAGTTTTTTGGTCATGCAGTTGTTCCCGCGAGACCTGGCGAATATGGCACGAACTCGTTAACCGCCGCCTTATGAGCGCACTCGCATTATCGCGCAGATAGCAAGTCTTCAGAAACGCCAAGCGGAGGCGGTCATCCCGCCTGTGTCAGTAGCGACAGTTTCAGATGTTGTATGAGCATAATCGTCTTGGCATCGACGAGACGCCCGTCGAGGATCGCTGATATCGCCTCATCCAGCGTCATTTCCAGAACCTCGATATCCTCGCCCTCATCGGCATGGCCACCTCCCTCCGAAATGCGATCGGCGGGCGTATAGCTGCAAGTGAAGAAGGAAAGCCTTTCGGTCAGGCTGCCGGGGCTCATGAAAGGCGTGTAGAGGTGGACCACATCGTTGAGCCGATAGCCGAGCTCTTCCTCAGCTTCCCGCTTGATGGCCGTTTCCGGATCATCCTCGTCGAGCAGGCCCGCACACGCTTCGATCAGAGGTTCCAGATGACCCACCGCATAGGCCGGAAAGCGGAACTGTCGCGTAAGCAGAACCATGCCTCGCGTCGCGTCGTAGGGCAGGATGACGGCGCCATCACCCCGATCATAGGTCTCCCGGCTCTGCGACTGCCATTCACCATTGCGGGCGCGATATTCGAACGCTGTCTTTTTCAGCGTACCCCAATCGTCCGAGAGGGTTTCGACGTTCAGAATCCTGATGCGATCTTGCATGAAAACAACCTGCCGTTTTGCAGAAGCCGCAGACCTCATCGGCATTGGGGTGACCGCGATGGTTGAGGAACTTCAGGAGGAAAAATGATGGCGTCAGCGGATGATCTCTAACGCACCTGATCCAGCAGACGCTTGCATTCCAACAGGTCGAACAGCGCCTCCTGCAGCAATGCACGATTGTCTCGTGAAAGCTTGCCCTGCCCCGGCGCTACCGGCCCGTCTTCCTCGCCCTTGCCGATCCCGAAGAAGCGGCGATTGGGTTTGGCCTTGGCTTCGCCCAGAAGAACTTCTTCGTCACCGCTTCTCGCCGGTGAAGCTGATGCGGACAATTCTGCTTCCGCGTGCTTCTTTTGTGCCAGCGCCTCGATAGCACTGATGTCCCCATTGGCGACTGCGACCAGAAACTGATTGCCGTTGTCGCGCAGCATCTTCTGGACGCCCTTGATGGTATAGCCCTGATCATAGAGCATGTGGCGTATGCCCTTGATCAGTTCCACGTCATGCGGGCGGTAATAGCGCCGGCCTCCGCCACGCTTCATCGGCTTTATCTGGGTGAAACGTGTTTCCCAGAAGCGCAAGACATGCTGCGGCAGGTCGAGATCTTCAGCCACTTCGCTGATGGTGCGGAACGCGTCGGGACTCTTATCCATCCGGCAATCCTCGGGAGCGTGCTCGAATCATGAGCTATTCATGACCCTTGCACCGATGCATTCAAGCAAAAACCGAGCGACAGCTCCAGAAAGGCAGGGACAGCCGGTCGGCTATTTGCTCTTCGTCTTGCTGTTGTGAGACTTCAGGATCCGTGACTTGAGCACGTTGGATGCCTTGAAGGTCATGACGCGACGAGGGAGGATCGGTACCTCCTCACCGGTTTTCGGATTGCGTCCGATCCGTTCGTTCTTGTCGCGAACCTGAAAAGTGGCAAATGAGGAAAGCTTGACCGTTTCACCACGAACGATCGCTTCGCAGATTTCATCTAGAACGGCCTCGACAAGCTGCGCCGATTCTGTCCGCGACAACCCTACCTTGCGGTAGACGGCCTCAGCCAGGTCGGCGCGAGTGAGCGTGCTTCCCCCCATCCGAACGTCCAACCATCCTTAAAGAAAATTCATCAATCCCGAATTCGACGGACGTTAGGAAATTGACCCGGCAAGGTCAAGGACCGATCCCAAACTTACCATCGCAGGAGCACGGCGCCCCAGGTAAAGCCGCCGCCCATCGCCTCCAGAAGCACCAGATCGCCTTTCTTGATCCGTCCGTCGGCGACGGCCACAGAGAGCGCCAGTGGCACCGAGGCAGCCGACGTATTGCCATGCTGATCGACCGTCACGACGACCTTCTCGTCGGCTATTCCGAGTTTACGCGCGGAAGCGTCGATGATGCGCTTGTTTGCCTGATGCGGCACAAACCAATCGAGCTCATCCGCGGTGATCTTTGCCTCGCCGAATGTCGCCTCGATGACATCGGTGATCATGCCAACGGCATGCTTGAAGACCTCCCGGCCTTCCATGCGCAGATGTCCCACGGTTTGCGTGGTCGAAACGCCGCCGTCCACATACAGCTTTTCCTTGTGCGAGCCATCCGAGCGAAGGCTCGCCGCAAGCACGCCCCGGTCCGCGATCGTCCCGATGCCCTCCTGGGCCTCAAGCACGATCGCGCCCGCGCCATCGCCGAAAAGCACACAGGTGGAACGGTCTGACCAGTCGAGAATACGAGAGAAGGTCTCCGCGCCGATGACGAGCGCACGCTTCGCAAGCCCGCCACGAAGATAGGCGTCAGCCGTCGTGACGGCGAACACGAAACCGCTGCACACTGCCTGCATGTCGAAGGCGAAACCGTGGTGCATACCAAGTCGATTCTGGATTTCGACCGCGGTGGCGGGAAAGGTGTTGTTGGGCGTCGACGTCGCAAGCACGATCAGATCGATATCCGCCGGGGTCAGGCCCGCATGATCGAGCGCAGCCCGCGCGGCGGCCTCGCCAAGGGATGCTGTCGTCTCGTCATGGGACGCCAGGTAACGCTGCCGGATTCCGGTGCGTTGCACAATCCATTCGTCGGAGGTCTCGACTATGCCGGCCAGATCGGCATTTTTCACGAGCCGGCTCGGCAACGACGCGCCAACGCCGCGCACCACGGAACGTATCATTATCGACCCCTATTGCTCACTATCATCGGCGTGTTGCCGCATTCCAGACAATGTCTGCGGCAAACGCGCATGGAAGGTGTCCAGATCAGACCTGATACGCTCGAACAGTCTATTGCGTGCCATGTCGTGGCCAAGTTCGACAGCCGCAGCGAAGCTTTCCTGGTCGGCCCCACCATGACTCTTGACCACCAACCCGTTGAGACCGAGGAAGACACCGCCATTCGACTTGCGCACGTCCATCTTCTCCCGCAGCGCATCAAACGCGGGGCGTGCGAAAAGATAACCAAGGCGTGCACGCCATGTTCTGCGCATTGCTGAACGAAGGTAGCCAGCGATCTGCTTGGCCGTGCCCTCGGCGGTCTTCAGGGCTATGTTGCCCGCGAATCCCTCTGTGACGACCACATCCACCGTTCCCCGGCTTATATCGTCCCCTTCGACAAATCCGTGGTAGGCCATCGAAGGAAGGTCGGCCTCGCGCAGCATGCGCCCGGCCTCCTTGACCTCTTCCTGCCCCTTGATCTCCTCGACCCCGACGTTGAGAAGTCCAACCGTGGGCTTTTCGATCGAAAAGAGTGCTCGGGACATGGCGGCACCCAGAATGGCGAAATCGATTAGCTGATGGGAATCAGCGCCAATCGTCGCTCCCACGTCGAGAACGACGCTCTCTGAGCGCACATTTGGCCAGATCGCCGCGATCGCCGGCCGCTCGATATTTGCCATGGTTCGCAGGCAGAACTTCGACATCGCCATCAGCGCGCCGGTATTGCCTGCCGAAATGCATACACTTGCCTCGCCGGCCTTGACCGCATCGATCGCCTTCCACATGGACGATTTGTAGCGTCCCTGCCTCAGCGCCTGGCTCGGCTTGTCCGACATCGAAACGGCGATCTCGCAAGGGATCAAGGTGCTGGCCGCAAAGACACGCGGGTGTTTTTCCAGCCAGGGCCTGACATCTGTCTCGATGCCATAGATCAGGAAACGCAAATCAGGCCGGCGCTCAAGCACGCGCTCCAGGGCCGGCACCGTCACGGAAGGTCCGTGGTCGCCTCCCATGGCGTCTATGGAAATGGTTATCACGCGCAATTCATCTCATATACGTCCCTTCCGGGACGGGAAGTGCCGCGAAAATACTGCTTTCGGGGCCGGGCACAACGTCAAAATCGTCGAAAAACTGCAACCTCATCAAGTTTTGCGGGTGAAGGCGATGAGCTTCTCGCGCAACTGGCCACCTTCATCCGTGGCAAACTCAGCCATATTGAGCGCCGCGTCTTCCTTGCGCGGATATGGGTCGATAGCAAGGCCGAAGAACTCCTCGGCCAACGCACCGACATCTATCGTGTCCCCAGAAAACGGCTCCGGACTGTCGGGGCCTTCAGCATCCAGATGAATTTCGCCACCTTCCAGAAATCCCTCCCTGGCAAGTCGCGAGTCCTGGGGTAGGAACACCTGCGAAAACTCTTCCGAGATACGCGACGCCATCGGTTCCAGCGTCACCACGCATTCCTGCTCGATCTCTGCAAGCACGCGGCCCGCGACCTTGACGCCGTTTTTCTTCCAAGGCGCAACGATGAGCTTCGTCTCGAAGCTAAGAACCGAAACGACCCCATGGGCCTCGGCAAGCGCGAGGCGCTGAGCCTCGTCGGCCTCGATCGTCACCGTGAGGCCGTTTTTGGACAACCTTCCGACATGCACCGGAAACGAGACTGGACTTTTCACCGTAATCGTCATCGATCCACCATCCTTCCCGCATCGGGGAACATGATCTCGCCGGCGAGAAGCGATTCGCTTCGCTGCTCGGCAAGCATTCGCACCGCTGCGAAGACATAGGCCGCCAGCGGCGCGCCTCCCTCCCAGTCGGTCACATCCGGTCTCACATTTCGCGTCAGCGCCTTTGCAAGCGCATCTTCGTCCGCGCGGTCCAGCGCATCACTGTATGAGTTGACGCGCCCATAAAACATCTTGGCAAGCTTTTTGACCCTTTTGGGAACGCCAGCATCGCCAATCCCGAGCTCGCGAAGCGAACTGTCCACATCGGTGAAGAACTCGTCGGTCAAGGTCTGCGCAATCTCCGAAATCGGCGCGCTCTCGCCGCGCACCCGATGCAGAAACAGAAAGACGTGAAGTCCGACCATCTCGAATCGGCCCAGCGGCGTATCAGGGACATCCCAACTCGCATAGATCGCGGTTTGCCGCGCGGCTGCCACGATTCGCTCGTACAGCACGTCGGAGATAGCGCGGTTGCGTTTGGTTCCCGGGTCAAACCAGCGTTTAAAAATCAATATTGGGCTCCGCGAGGGGTTTGAAGCGGGGTTCGGTTGCATCGGCAGGGAAGCTGGTTTACCGGTTTTGCCGCTCCGTGCAAACTACAGACGGGGTGGAGCCATCATGGAGTTGCTCTTGGATTCGCGGATTCTCAATTCCGGCTTGATGTGGGGTGCGGCTGTCCTGTCGTCAATTGCCGTTTCAGCCTGCACGCCGTCCACGCTCAATCTGAGCTCGAGCGAAACCTTGAATCAAGGCTACGTCATCGACGAGCAGCAGCTCGAACTGGTCCCCGTAGGGTCGAGTCGCGAGCAGGTTATCCTCGCGCTCGGATCGCCATCAACGAAGGCGATTTTCGACAATGAGGTCTACTACTACATTTCGCAGACCCGAAAGCGCAGCATGGCGTTCCAGAAGCCGCATCTCGTGGATCAACGGGTACTCGCCGTTTATTTCGGGGAAGACGGCCGCGTCACGAATATTGCCAACTACGGCAAGAAAGACGGCAAGGTGTTCGACTTCATATCGAGGACAACGCCAACTTCTGGTAAGGACCAGACCTTCATCGGGCAGATCCTGGGCGGGGTTTCTGGCCTGCCAAGCCTCCCCGGCGGAAATGCGCCGCGCTGACGCGGCGCTTAATCCA
Organism: Rhizobiaceae bacterium; assembly: GCA_023953905.1. GTDB lineage: Bacteria > Pseudomonadota > Alphaproteobacteria > Rhizobiales > Rhizobiaceae > Arvimicrobium. The sequence continues at coordinate 80,278 of JAMLJA010000012.1, forward strand.
TTCAAGAAAAAGGCCCGCGGAGCGATCCGCGGGCCTTTTCAATTCGCCGCTATGGCTGTGATCAGGCGCCGATATGCGCCAGCACCGCAATCAGGAGCAGTGCCACGATGTTGGTGATCTTGATGGCCGGGTTCACGGCTGGACCGGCTGTATCCTTGTAAGGGTCACCAACCGTATCACCGGTGACGGAAGCCTTGTGTGCTTCCGAGCCCTTCAAATGCTTGACGCCGTCCTTGTCGACAAATCCGTCCTCAAACGACTTCTTGGCATTGTCCCAAGCTCCGCCGCCGGACGTCATGGAAATGGCGACAAACAGGCCGTTGACGATAACGCCGAGAAGCGAGGCACCAAGGGCGGCAAAGGCCGATGCCTTCGAACCCGAGATCAGCAGAACACCGAAATACACCACGAGCGGCGCCAACACTGGCAGCAGAGACGGGATGATCATCTCCTTGATAGCTGCCTTGGTCAGAAGATCGACCGCGCGCGCGTAGTTCGGCTTTGACGTCCCCTTCATGATGCCGGGATCTTCACGGAACTGCTTGCGCACTTCCTCGACGATCGAGCCAGCAGCCCGGCCCACCGCCGTCATGGCAATACCGCCGAACAGATATGGGATGAGACCGCCGAAGATCAGACCTGCAACCACATACGGATTGGAAAGATCGAACGAGATAGTTCCGAGATCCGAGAAGTATGGGTAGTCAGTTGCGTTCTTGGAAAAGTAGGCAAGATCGGAACTGTACGCAGCGAACAGAACGAGCGCACCAAGTCCCGCCGAACCGATCGCATAGCCCTTGGTGACGGCCTTGGTCGTGTTTCCGACGGCATCAAGCGCGTCGGTCGACTGACGGACCTCCTTGGGCAGACCAGACATCTCGGCAATACCGCCTGCGTTGTCGGTGACAGGACCGAATGCATCGAGCGCCACAATCATGCCGGCCAGGCCGAGCATGGTGGTCACAGCGATGGCCGTTCCAAACAGACCGCCAAGCTGGAAGGTGGTGATGATGCCACCGACGATCACGATCGCGGGAAGCGCAGTCGACTCAAGCGACACCGCCAGACCCTGGATCACGTTGGTACCATGGCCGGTGACCGACGCCTGGGCGATCGAGTTCACGGGACGCTTGTTGGTACCCGTATAGTACTCGGTGATGACCACGATAAGCGCGGTTACAATGAGACCGACAAGTCCGCAGATGAACAGGTTCGTTCCGGTGAGCACCATTCCATTGAAGCTGCCGATTTCATTCCAGCCAATGGTGAGCGATGTCGCCGCACCCAAACCCACGATGGAAAGCAGGCCAGTCACGATCAGGCCCTTGTAGAGCGCACCCATGATCGAACCGTTGGTGCCAAGCTTCACGAAGAACGTGCCGACGATGGAAGTGATGATGCAGGCGCCGCAAATTGCGAGCGGATAGAGCATCACGTCCGAGATGTTAGCAGCTCCGCCAAAGGCGATCGCTGCAAGCACCATCGTTGCAACGACTGTCACGGCGTAGGTTTCGAAAAGATCTGCTGCCATGCCTGCGCAGTCGCCGACATTGTCGCCAACGTTGTCGGCAATGGTTGCGGGGTTGCGAGGATCATCCTCGGGAATGCCCGCCTCAACCTTGCCCACCAGATCGCCGCCGACATCCGCACCCTTGGTGAAGATGCCGCCGCCGAGACGTGCGAAGATGGAGATCAGCGAAGCGCCGAAGCCAAGCGATACGAGCGCGTCGATTACGACGCGGGCTTCCTTCGGGTTGTCCAGTGAATAGCCGGCTGGCCCGATCAGAACCCAGTAATAGACGGCAACGCCAAGAAGAGCGAGACCCGCCACCAGCATACCGGTGATAGCGCCCGCCTTGAAGGCAATGTCGAGACCTGCAGCCAGACTGTTGGAGGATGCCTGCGCGGTGCGCACGTTGGCACGAACCGAAACATGCATTCCAATGAAGCCTGCCGCTCCCGAAAGGACGGCGCCAATCAGGAAGCCGAGTGCAGCGGTGCCCGAAAGCAGCCACCAGGCGAGAAGGAATACAACCACGCCGACGATGGCGATGGTCGTATACTGACGTGCAAGATAAGCCTGCGCACCCTCACGGATGGCCGCCGCAATTTCCTGCATGCGCGCATTACCCTGATCGGCCGCAAGGACCGACTGTGTCGCCCACATGGCGTACAGGATAGAAAGCGCACCGCAGGCGATGACGATGTAGAGCATGGTCATTGCCAATATATTCCTCGATCTTGTCCGGTAGAACCCCTCCCCGGACCAAAAACAGATGGGCTCGCGCATTGCGTCCCAATCCATTCGCTTATGCGGAGGGCCTACGTAACGTCAAGCATATGTTGGACTTTTGCCGGGTTTTTGCCACAATATGACATTGCAGGAATGCGTGCCGGACACACAAACGCAAAGAAACTGGCCCTTGGATCAGGCGATCGCTGCGCGTCAGGCCGGGCTTTCGGCTTTTTGGCCACGCGCCAACACAACGACCATGCCAAGCGCCACGAGACAAAGCAGCGTGACGGGGAAGATGACCATGGCAAGAGCATCCCACCCATAGGCGTTGAAGATGATTCCGGACATCAGGGACGAAAAAGCAACGAATCCGAAAAGCACAAAATCATGGAAGCCTTGCACCTTGCCCTTCTCCGAAAAGCGATAGGTGCCGGCCACCATGGCCGTCGCGCCGATGAAGCCGAAGTTCCAGCCTAGTCCAAGCAAGATCAGCGCAAGCCAGAAATTCCAGAGTTCGATACCGGCAAGCGCGCATACGCCACAGCCTATGAGCAGCAGCAGCCCCGTCGCCAAAATCCTTTCCTTGCCAAAGCGGGCAATCAGGAGACCCGTAAAGAAACTGGGCCCGAACATTGCGAGCACATGCCATGAGATACCCAGCGCGGCCTCGTCACTTGAGAACCCGCATCCGATCATGGCCAGCGGAGCACCCGTCATCACAAAGCTCATGAGCGAATAGGAACCCACCGCGCACAGCAGCCCGACGGCGAATTGCGGCTGGCGGATCACTTCGAGCAGGGGCCGCACAGGCTCATGCGATGCCTCTGCGACCACCTGCATCTTCGGCTTCAATCGAAGCAGGCTGAGCACCGCCGCACCTATGCCAGCGATCACGAGGATCGAGGCGAACGACCCGGCAAACTTCACAGGGGCCATGAGGTCGTCGGTAAAGATCACGACCTGAGGACCCAGAATACCGTTCAAAACGCCGCCCGCCATGACCCAGGAAATGGCTCGCGCCTTGAAAGCGGGCCCAGCATCGTCAGCCGCCGCAAAGCGATATTGCTGGCTGAACGACATGCCCATTCCGACAAGGCATACACCCATGGCAAACAGCCAGAAGCTTCCGCGCAGCATTGCCAGAGTGGCAATCATCCCGCCGATTCCGACCACGCCCGCGCCGCTCATGAACCCATTGCGCTGGCCGAAACGACGAATGAGCGCGGCCGCAGGTAATGCACCCAGCGCCACGCCCAGATTGAACCCTGTCACAGGCGCCGTTGCCAAAGACTTGTCAGCATCCAGAAGCTGGGATCCCACGAGCGCGCCGACCGAAATGCAGATCGGCGGCACCGAGCCCATAATCGCCTGGGCTGTCGCAAGAATGAACGCGGTCCGGCGCGCCTCCGACCGCGTACTCGGGGCGTTCATTGAGCGTCTTTGCCCCTGCCCTCGCCTCTTACCCGCCTTGCGACGCGGTCAAGAACGGCATTGACCAGTTTAGGCTCGTCCTCATTGTAGAAAGCCTTAGCGATATCGACATATTCGGATGTGATGACGGCCACAGGTACGTCCGCCCGCTTCATCAACTCATAGGCGCCGGCCCGCAGGATGGCGCGCAGCGTGGAATCGAGGCGTGAAAGCGGCCAATCCTCTGTCAGCGATTGGCGGATGATGGGATCGACTGTCTTCTGGTTCTCGACGACACCCGCGAGAATGGCCCTGAACCACTGAACGTCGGCCTCGCGATACACGTCGCCATCGACCTCTTTTCCCAGCCGGAAAGATTCATACTCAGCGGTAATTTCAAGCAGGCCACTGCCCGCGACGTCCATCTGGTACAGCGCCTGGACGGCAGCGAGCCGCGCGGCGCCACGCTTATTGGCCTGTCGGACAATCGGCTGCGGTTTTGCTACGTGATCAGTCAATTCAGGCTCCAAACTGCTCGCGCAGCGCAATCATTGTGAGCGCAGCGCGAGCCGCGAAGCCCCCCTTGTCGCCTTCCGATTTGCGTGCCCGTTCCCATGCTTGTGCCTCATTCTCTGTAGTCAATATGCCATTTCCGATCGCAAGGGATTCATGGACGGCAAGGTCGGTCAACGCCCGGCTGGATTCATTTGCGACGATATCGAAGTGATAGGTATCCCCCCGGATCACCGTCCCCAGCGCGACGAAACCATCATAGTGCTTTCCACCCGACTCGGCACCATCCAGCGCAAAAGCGATCACGGCCGGAATCTCCAGCGAGCCGGGGACCGTCACGACTTCATATGTCGCCTTCGCGTCCTCCAGCGCGGCGATCGCGCCATCGAGCAGGGCATCCGCAAGTTCCTCGTGAAATCTTGCTTCGACAATCAGCACATGTGCCGTTTTGCCGGGACGAATGAACGCCTTGCCGTGTTGAGATATGCCAGCCATTTCAGTCTCCAGATAAGCCGGTGACTTAGGCCGAAGCAAGCTTCACCGCAAGCTCGTCATAGACGCAATTGCGCAACCTTGCTCTGCGTCCGTTCGCTTGGCCTGCAGCGCTCAGAGCCCCTCGGCAGACGCCTGCGCGAGGCGTGCCGCGTAGCGCGCCATTGTGTCGATCTCGAGATTCACGCGATCGCCGACCTGCCGCTCGCCCCAGCTCGTTACGGCAAGAGAGTGGTGAATCAGAAGCACGTCGAACCGCGTGCGGTCCACTTTGTTAACCGTCAGAGACGTTCCATCGAGAGCGACCGATCCCTTTGGCGCGATGAACCGTGCAAGTTCGGAAGGTGCCTCGAGCGTGAAACGTACCGCTTCGCCCTCTTCTTCACGGGCCACGATAACGGCTGTTCCATCCACATGCCCGGAGACGATATGCCCGCCGAGCTCATCGCCGATTTTCAGCGCGCGTTCCAGATTGATCCGGGTTCCCGCCTTCCAGGAGGCCGCGGTTGTGAGTCGTAATGCTTCCTCCCATGCCTCGACGTCGAACCAGCGTTGGTTGGATCCGACTTCCGGCAGTTCGACGACCGTCAGGCATACGCCCGCGCATGAGATGGACGCCCCAATTTCGATGCCGGCAGGATCATACGCCGTTTCGATACGAAGGCGTACACCCTCAGCGAGCGGCCGTGATTCTGCGACGGTGCCTATGTCGGTGACGATCCCGGTGAACATCAGGAAACCCTCTCATATTCATGCAGCCGGTCGGTGCCGAAGACGAATGTTGCGGTCTCCCGAAAACCCGAAGGCACGGCTTCAATGGTTATCGGGGACCGGATACCCTCGGAACCGACAATTGAACTTCCGGAAAAAAGCTCGATCCGATCGACCATATCAGCATCCAGAAAGCGCCGGGCCGTTTCGGCGCCGCCTTCTACCAGGATACTCTTGAACCCTAACAGACCAAGCACGCGCAACAGCTCGATAGGATTGAAACGCCCCCGGTAATCGGACGCAATCGACTGCACCGTCGCACCGCTTTCGCGCAAGCGGTCGACCTGCCGCGCAGGAGCCTTCTCGCTGACAAGGACGAGAACCGGGTACTTCTGGCTGTTGGCAAAGAGCTTTGAGCTTATCGGCGTACGCGCAAAAGGGTCGACCACGACCCGCGTCGGCGAGCGGCTTTCGAGACCGTCAAGGCGAACCGTCAACAACGGATCATCTTCAACCACCGTGTTGACGCCAACGAGGATGGCTTCATGCTCGATGCGCATCATCTGCACCGCTGTACGCGCAATGGAGCCGGTGATTGCGACCTGTCCCGCGCCAGCGCATCCGATCATTCCATCGGCCGAAATTGCCAGCTTTACGGTCACATGTGGCCGGCCCCTGCCCTTCAGCGACAGGAAGCCCGCCATCGCGCGGCGCGCCACGGCCTCGAGGCAACCGGTGGTCACCGCTATGCCCGCTTTCTCGAGAATAGAGACACCCCTTCCTGCCACGCGCCCGTCAGGATCAAGCGTGGCAATCACGACCCGGGCTGCACCTGCCGACACGATCGCATCCGCGCATGGCGGGGCCTTCCCGATATGAGAACAGGGTTCCAGCGTGGCGTAAACGGTCGCACCTTTTGCAGCCTCGCCGGCTTCATTCAGCGCCTGAAGCTCGGCATGAGGGCGACCGCCAAGCGCGGTTACCCCTCTCCCCACAATTCTTGGTCCGTCAGCATCCGACTGCACCACAATCGATCCGACAGAGGGATTTTCTCCAGTCAGCCCCTGATGGCGGAGCGATAGCCTGATCGCAGCGGCCATATAGCGAATATCATCTGCGGGATCGGGAAAGTTGTCTTTGCCGGCCATTGCTCAGCTGACATCCTCGTCGCCCTTGAGCTCGCCGAGCAGCTCCTGGAAATCCTTGGCCTCGCGAAAATTGCGATAGACCGAGGCAAACCTCACATAGGCCACGTCATCGAGCGACTTCAGCGCGTCCATGACCAGCCGACCGATTTCGTCCGTCGGAATCTCCGTTTCACCCGAACTTTCAAGCTGGCGCACAATTCCGGTGATCGCGCGCTCAATGCGTTCAGGATCGACGTTGCGCTTCCGGACGGCGATCTCGAGCGAACGCGCAAGCTTGTCCCGATCGAAGGGTACCTTTCGACCCGACTTCTTCAGCACCGTCAGATCTCTAAGCTGTACGCGCTCGAATGTGGTGAAACGACCGCCGCACACGGGACATACGCGCCGCCGCCGAATAGCCGCGCCATCCTCGGCGGGGCGCGAGTCTTTCACCTGTGTATCTTCAGACTGGCAATAGGGACAACGCATAAGAACCGTGCCGGTGGATCAGCTTGAGGGTCTCCGATAGCTGGACAGTCCAGATGGCCGATGCAAGAGGCACCGGCGCAACGACAATCGGCCTCAGCCCAGATAGCCATACATCGGGAAACGGTCCGTCAAAGCCTCAACCTTCGTCTTGACGGCGGCCTCCACCGCCGCATTCCCCTCGTCGGAGTTGGCTGCCTTGAGGCCATCGAGCACTTCCGAGATCAACTTTCCGATCTCACGAAATTCTGCTTCGCCAAAGCCGCGCGTCGTACCGGCGGGCGTTCCAAGGCGAACACCTGACGTTACGAAAGGCTTTTCGGGATCGAAAGGAATACCATTCTTGTTGCAGGTGATATTGGCGCGTCCTAGCGCTGCTTCCGCCCGTTTGCCCGTGGCGTTCTTGGGCCGCAGATCGACCAGCATCAGGTGATTATCGGTTCCGCCTGACACGATATCGAGGCCGGTTTGCTTGAGACTGTCGGCCAACGCCTTGGCATTAGCCACAACGTTTGCCGCATAAGTCTTGAATTCCGGCTGCAGGGCTTCCTTGAACGCCACGGCCTTGGCCGCGATGACATGCATCAGTGGCCCGCCCTGCAAACCGGGAAACACGGCGGAGTTGATCTTTTTCGCAATGGCCTCGTCATTCGTGAGGATCATGCCGCCCCGCGGACCGCGCAGCGACTTATGCGTCGTCGTGGTCACGACATGTGCGTGCGGCAGAGGCGACGGATGCATTCCGCCCGCAATCAACCCTGCGATATGAGCCATGTCGACCATGAGATAGGCACCGATCGAATCGGCGATCTCGCGAAAACGCTTCCAGTCCCAGATTCGCGAATAGGCGGTGCCGCCGGCGAGAATGAGCTTGGGCCGATGCTCCTGGGCCTGTCTCTCGATCTCGTCCATGTCGAGCAGATGATCGTCCTGGCGCACGCCATATGAGACGACCTTGAACCACTTGCCGCTCATATTGACGGGCGATCCGTGCGTAAGATGTCCGCCAGAATTCAGATCCAGCCCCATGAAGGTATCGCCCGGCTGGAGCAGCGCCAGAAACACCGCCTGGTTCATCTGGCTGCCGGAATTTGGCTGCACATTTGCGAAGTTGCATCCGAACAGCTTCTTGGCTCGCTCGATGGCCAGTTCCTCGGCAATGTCGACGAACTCGCAGCCGCCGTAGTAGCGCTTGCCCGGATAACCTTCCGCGTATTTGTTCGTCATGATCGAGCCCTGTGCCTCGAGCACCGCGCGGCTCACTATATTCTCCGAGGCGATCAACTCGATCTCATGCCGTTGCCGACCGAGTTCGTTGCGGATCGAACCGAAAATCTCAGGGTCCGCATCGGCCAGAGATGTCATGAAGAAGGAATCGCGCGCACTGGCAGCAGAAGAAGCCATGAATCGGAACCTTTGAACTAAGGAAAGTGGGCTTTTCAGGAATGGGCGGCCATTACCACAATACCCACGCCGCCGTCACGTGTTGCAGCGCAAAAACTAGCCGATTGCTTGCGGGTGGCCCAATCTGTTGTCCGCGCATAAGAAAAGGCCGCCCGAAAGCGGCCTTCTGCAGTTGGAAGTGCCGTTAACTCAGAGAGCAGAACTGATCTTCAGCTCATCAACGCCGTCGCGGCCATAAATGTCGTCGCGGAAATGAACCACACCATCGCCCGTCGACCATGCAGAGATATAGGTAAAGTAGACAGGCACCGGATCCGTCAGCGCGACCGGCGTCGAAACGCCACTCTTGATCGTCTGTTCGAAGTGCTGGCGATCCCAGCCAGGCGTGTTCTTAAGCAGCCAAGTGACAAGATCGCGGACATTCTGAACACGCACACACCCCGATGAATCAAACCGCATCAGCTTGTTAAACAGGCTCTGCTGCGGCGTGTCGTGCATGTAAGTGGCATGGGGGTTCGGGAAATTGATCTTCACCGAAGCCATCGCATTAATCTTGCCTGGATCCTGACGGAAGCGGAATTTGGCGGCATCCTCGGTGTTCCAATCGATCGTCACCGGGTCGATCTCGTTGCCGTCCGGACCAAGAATGCGGATGTTGTTGTCGGCCAAATACTGCGGATTCTTACGCATCAGCGGAATGATGTCCTTGCGGACGATCGATTCGGGCGCATTCCAGTATGGATTGACGATGATCTCGTTGATCTTGGAATTGAGGATCGGAGTCTGGCGGTCGATCTTGCCCACGATCGCGGTGTGACGCAGGACCACCCGGTCGCCTTCAACCGCCTCGATCTGGGCGGCGGGAACGTTGACCATCACATAGCGATCACCCAGGAAACCCGACATCGAACGCAGACGAACCAGATTGGTCTCCAGCTGCCCGAGACGTACAGGCGCCGAGACGTTCATGGCCGCGTAGGTATATTTGCCCAACACGCCGTCGTCAGGTAGCCCATGACGCGCCTGGAAACGCTTTACCGCGCCGTCTACATAGGTGTCAAAGGCATTCGAGATTCCCGCGCTGCGCGACAAATCACCCGAAATCATCAGCCGCTTGCGAAGCTCTGAAACGGATGGATCGGACATGCCCAGTTTCAGCTTGTTGGCAACCGGCACCATCGGCCAGCCGCCCTGCGAGACGATCTGCTGATATTGCGCAATCGCCTGTTCAAGGTACATGACCGTCTGAGGGCTAAAGATTGGCAGCGTCGAGCTGACCTTGCCGACCTCGCTGGCGCGAGAGTCGAACTGGTCGTCCCAAGCACCGCGTCGCGGCGAACTGAGCAGATCTCCGATCACATCCTGCGCATACGCGCTACCGGACGCTGCTGTTGCGGCAAAAGCCCCAGCACTGGCGAGAAGACCACGACGGCTGATTTTCATTGCAAGTCCCGACATCCAACTGAATTCCGCAGTTCCCGCCAACGCGACAACCGAAGTGTTACGGAAGCTAACCGCGGCGCGTTAACAACTCACTTACCGTATCGGAAACACGCCATGGCAGGCGCAACCTCCGATTGGGTCGCGCATGACGCACACCCCGTCAAGTTTTCCGGTCACATTTGAATATGGCGAGAGCGTGACCTTGTCGCGACACGAAGGTGTGAGAGAGGCGCCTCGTTGGCGAGATCGTGACCCAAAAAGCACGCAGCCGGCGCCAGGCGCCGGCTCGAAATGCCACTCACGTCGAGGGCTCGTGAATTACATACGATATGCGATCGTATCGTTCCAGAAGCGGTCGAGCCGCTGGAGCGCGCGGTTCATCTGCTTGAATTCGTCCTGATTGATCCCGCCGACCTGCTCGATGGAACCGATGTGGCGCTCATACAGGCCAGCCACGACTTCCGCCACTTCGGCGCCCTTCGGGGTGAGGCTGATGCGCACGGAGCGGCGATCGATACGCGAGCGCTGGTGATTGATGAAGCCCAGGTCGACCAGCTTCTTCAGATTGTAGGAAACATTCGAACCCAGATAGTAGCCGCGTGAGCGCAACTCACCTGCGGTGAGTTCTGCATTTCCGATATTGAACAGAAGCAGCGCCTGGATTGCATTGATATCACTGCGACCGTTGCGGTCGAACTCATCCTTGATCACGTCCAGCAGGCGGCGATGCAAACGCTCAACCAACTGGAGGGATTCAAGATAGAGCGAGCGGATGGACTCACGGCGTTCATCTGCAACGATGGCGGGCTTGGCCGCCGAACGGTTGTTGGTCATGGTAGTCGCCTCTCGTTTGTCGCCTAGGTGACGTTTTTGTCTCTCACCTTGATGCAAACCATAACCGACACCGATAAAATTCGACTTAAACGCCAGCCTTAACAAAGGCTTGCGATGCACGGATAGGATTCAGGCCTAACAAACGGCTAATGCAATTGGCGGTTTTGGCGATAAATGACGATGCGAAACGCGATATAGAGCAGGATCACGCCAACATGCGAAATCCCGATCGTGGGGCGGAAACCATACATCTCGGGCAATGCGAGATACATGGTAGCTTCCATCGCGGCACAGATCAGCCAGATGACTGGACCCCATGAGGACAGCATCCACAGTCCAATCGCCGCGAACGGAAACAATACAGCCAAAACTGCCGATACGACTTGCCAGTGCACCGGCATCAGATCGAAACGCCAGAGACTACCCGGATAGTAGCCCACGAGCCTGATCCAGTAGAGAACGCCAAACAGCAAACAATAGCCAGCAATGACACGCTGGAACCAGACGAATGCCACCTCCGCCGAAGTCGGCTGCAGCGCGCCGCCCTGTTCGGCGAATCCGCTCACAGTCCCAGACCTCCGTCCTGCAGGGGTGCGAAATAGGCCGTGACCATCTCATCCGACACGTCTTCGAGGCGTGCGGGGTCCCACATCGGCTTGCTTCCCTTCTCCACAATGGCCGCACGAATGCCTTCATAGAAGTCATGACCAGTCAGCATACGCCGCAAGATGCGGTATTCCATCTCCATGCATTCAATCATGGACAGTGACCGCCCTTCCCGAATCTGGGCGAAAGTTACCTTGAGGCTGGTGGGCGAGCGCGTGAGGATGATTTCCAGCGTTTCCTTCGCGAAAGTATCGCCCCGCCCCGCCGCGTCAGCCAAAGAATCGAGGATCTCGCCTAGCGTCTCCCGGCTGAAATGACTTGCGATCGCCTTCAATTTTGCCTCGTCGCTTTCAGGCGGTCTGGATTGCGAAAACCGCGCCATCGCCTTTCCCACATCGCCAGTTTCAGCGAGATCGTCCAGCAATCGGCCCAACTCGGCAGAAGGCACGAAATGCGTGGCGAGCCCCGACCAGAGCGCATCTCCCGTTCGGATACGCCCACCCGTCAAGGCGAGATACATCCCGAACCCGTGCGCCAAGCGCGACAAAACATAGCTTCCCCCGACATCGGGGAAAAAGCCGATGCCAACCTCGGGCATTGCAAGCTGGCCATTTTCAGTCATGACCCGATGCGATCCGTGAACGGATATTCCGACGCCGCCGCCCATCACTATACCGTCGATGAGCGAGACATAAGGCTTTGGAAAGGCCGCCAGTTGCGCATTCATCCGATACTCGTCGGCAAAGAAATCATGGGCTTCGCGGTCTTCCTGTCGCGCCCGATAGACGTCCATGATGTCGCCACCCGCGCAGAAGGCCCGGCCCTCCGCCTTGATGACGACGACTGAGACCGAATCTTCACTCGACCACCGAGTCAACGCGCCGGCGAGTTCCTTCACCATCCCATGCGTCAGCGCGTTGAGCGCTTTCGGACGTGTCAGTGTGACGATGCCGGCCCGGCCGCAATGCTCGAACCTTATCTCGTCTGTGCCAACCAATTCCATGAGTTCTCCCTTTGTCGCAGTGCTATGCGCGGCAGCGGATCGCGTCAATGGTTGCAGGATCTAGGTAATGCGGCCTGTCGCATTGGAATTCGCTCTCCTTGCATGATAGAGAAGCGCCGCGGAGATCGTGTCATGAACAAATCAACCCGACCCAAGCCCGCCGGCATGCGTAGCGTCGACGAAATAACCAGCAGCAGGCGCCTGCGCCGCATGCGCAAGGCGAGCTGGTCGCGCCGCATGGTTCAGGAAAATCGTCTGACAGTAGACGACCTTATCTGGCCGATATTTCTTACCGACGGCGAAAATCGGCGCGAGCAGGTCGAGGCAATGCCGGGTGTATTCCGGCTAAGTGTCGATCAGGCGGTCAGGGAGGCCGAGCGCGCAGCAAAGCTTGGAATTCCGGCGATCGCGACCTTTCCGCAGATCGACCTCGCGCGCAAGGACATTGAGGGATCTCATATTCTTGATCCTGAAAACCTGATCAATCGTGCCAGTCGCGCCATCAAGTCCGCTGTTCCCGAGATCGGCATCATTACCGATGGCGCGCTCGATCCGTTCACCAGCCACGGCCACGATGGCATTCTCCGCGACGGTACGATCGTCAATGACGAAACCGTCGAACAGGTCGCGGCTGCCGCCGTGATCCAGGCCGCGGCCGGATCAGATATTATCGCGCCCTCGGATATGATGGACGGACGCATAGGTGCTGTGCGCGATGCGCTGGACGCAAACGGATTCCAGGATGTCGCCATTATGTCGTACGCGACGAAGTTCGCGTCGGCCTTTTACGGTCCGTATCGCGATGCGATCGGCACGCTTGGTCTGCTGAAGGGCGACAAGAAGACTTACTATCTCGATCACGCTAATTCGGACGAGGCCGTGCGCGAGGCCGAGCAGGATCTCCTCGAAGGGGCCGATATGCTCATGGTTAAGCCCGGCATGCCCTATCTCGATATTATCTGGCGGCTGAAGCAGGAGTTTTCAGTGCCGACCTTCGCCTATCAGGTGTCTGGCGAGTACGCGATGATCAAGGCAGCCGAAGCGAATGGCTGGATCGATGGAGAAAAGGCCATGATGGAATCGCTGCTGGCGTTCAAGCGCGCCGGCTGCGACGGAATTCTCACCTACTTCGCGCCGACCGTCGCCGAAATCTTGAACGGCTGAGAACGCGCAATGTCCGCTCTGGTTCTCATCGCCGGCATTTTCGGTGCGGCCGGCGTGGGCCTCTCGGCTTTAGCTGCACACGCGGGCGGCGCAGATCTCAACCCTGCATCGCTGATGCTGCTGGTTCACGCACCGGCGCTTCTGGCGCTTGGCCTTGCTCCCGCGTCGAAAACCATGCGCACGGGCGGACTTGTACTGGCGGCAGGCGTCCTGCTTTTTGCCGGTGATCTCGCAGCACGGCATTTTCTGGAACACAAGCTGTTTCCGATGGCAGCTCCGACCGGCGGTATCGCCATGATGATCGGATGGCTGATTGTCGGGCTCTCGGCCCTGGTGCGGCGCTAGAATTCCACCTCCAGCTCGACGATCTCGTCCGGCTCCGCCAAAGCGCCATCCGTCCATTCCTGCATTAGCGGCCATGCAAACACAGTGTCGCAATAGGCTTGCAGCTCAGGTTCCAGCTCCACCGCATAGGTTCGGAATCGCGTGCAGACGGGCGCATACATGGCGTCGGCTATTGTGGGCTTTTCACCGAAGAGCCACGGCCCGCCATAAGCCGAAAGGCACTCTCGCCAGATCGCTTTTATGCGCTCGACATCTGGCCGGGCGCCCGAAAAGATCTTGAACGATTTGTGACGCGCCTTCAGATTCATCGGCAGCGCAGAGCGCAGATTGTGAAAGCCCGAATGCATCTCGCCCGACACTGCGCGGCAGATCGCGCGCACGGCCTGATCGTCCGGCAGAAGGCCCGCGTCCGGCGCAATCTCTGCGGCATACTCGGCGATTGCCAGCGTGTCCCACACCTTGACGTTGCCATGTGTCAGCCTTGGCACGAGCACGGATGACGACAGAAGCAGCAACTCCTGCCTGGTCTCCGGATCATCGAGATCCACCCCCTCCTCGGTGAAGTCGATCCCCGCCATTCGGCACAGGAGCCAGCCACGCAGGGACCAGGAAGAATAGTTCTTGGATGAAATCGTCAGGATCGCTTGCGCCATGTTCGGCCGAATTTCCCACTTCAACTTCGTTGTCGACAATCATCTCGCAATGCAGCACAAATTGCACTAGCTGTTTTGCAGCGCAACAAAAGACGCGTCAATCGAAAGGTCCGCCGGTGCTCTACCAGACCTACCAGATGCAGGATGACCTGTTTGCCCCGCTGAGATCGATGGCGCGGGCCATGAGCGCGATGGCCGGACCGAGCTTCTGGCATCTTGGCGAGGGACTAGGCCTACCCTTCGCGGCCGCGCTGGAAATGGTCTCCCGCTTTGAGCTCAGCCACACACGGCCCGATTTCGAGATCGACACGGTCCGCGTCGGCAACCGCGATGTGCCGGTAACGCTGGAAACAACGCTCGATCTGCCTTTTGGCAAGCTTTTGCACTTCGCCAAGGATATCGACACCAAACAGCCGCGCGTGTTGATTACCGCTCCGCTGTCAGGACACTTCTCGACCCTGCTGCGCGGCACCGTGGAGACGATGCTGCGCGACCACGATGTCTACATCACCGACTGGACCAACGCGCGTGATGTTCCCGTAGACGCTGGATACTTCGGGGTCGATGACTATGTCACCTACCTGATCCGCTTTCTCGAAGAGATTGGCCCCGGCGCTCACATTCTCGCCGTGTGCCAGCCATGCGTTCAGGCGCTTGCCGCCGTCGCCGTGATGTCGCGCGAAGATCATCCATCGACACCTCTTTCGATGACGCTGATGGCTGGACCGATTGACCCGCGCGAAAGCCCGACGGAAGTGAACGAGTTTGCCGTCGCAAAATCGCTCGCCTGGTTCGAGCGATCCGTTATCGCGACCGTGCCGCAGCGCTATGCGGGAGCAGGACGCCGCGTCTATCCGGGATTCCTCCAACTTGTCGCCTTCATGGCGATGAATATGGACCGGCACAAGGATACCCATCGCAGGCTCTTCGACCATTTGTCGAAAGGCGAGACCACTCAAGCGGAAAAGATCAAGAAATTCTACGATGAGTATTTCGCCGTCCTCGACCTGACCGAGGAATTTTACATCGAAACGATCGATCGCATTTTCCAGAAGGCGGAGTTGGCCACCGGGGAGTTCACCTACAAGGGGGAGATCGTCGATCCTGGCCTGATCCGCAAGACCGCGCTGCTGACGGTTGAAGGCGGTCGCGACGACATCTGCGCGCTCGGCCAGACAGCCGCCGCGCACGAACTCTGCCGGTCGCTGCGCCCTCACCTCAAACGTCACCATCTTCAGGCCAATGTCGGTCACTATGGCGTCTTCAATGGCAAGCGCTGGGACCGGGAAATCTACCCCGTCGTGCGCAACATGATATTGGCGGTGGAATAGCGCCGGCGCAGTCCGTCAGTATTTGGATGGGACGTAAAGTTCCTTCGCCAGCGTGCGCCGCTCATACTCCGGGTTGAAGACGCGCTCTGGAAGCGTGATTTCTTCGTGCGGGACATCTTCATAGGGAAGCTGCTGAAGCAGGTGGTCGATGCAGTTCAGGCGCGCCCGCTTCTTGTCGTTGCCTTCCACGATGTACCATGGCGCCTCGGCAATGTTCGTGCGATTAAACATCTCCTCTTTCGCCTTGGTGTATTGCTCCCAGCGCACGCGCGATTGCAGGTCCATCGGCGACAGCTTCCACTGCTTCATGGGATCGTGGATGCGCATCAGGAAGCGCATCTGCTGTTCTTCGTCCGTGATGGAAAACCAGTACTTGATCAGCTTGATGCCAGACCGCGCCAGCATGCGCTCGAACTCAGGCACGTCGTTGAAAAACTGTTCGACCTGATCCGCGGTCGCAAATCCCATGACCCGCTCGACACCCGCCCTGTTGTACCAGGACCGGTCGAACAGAACGATCTCTCCGCCAGCAGGCAGATGCGGCACATAACGCTGGAAATACCACTGAGACCTTTCGCGCTCGGTGGGCGCCGGCAGCGCGACGACGCGGCAGATGCGTGGATTGAGCCGCTGCGTGATGCGCTTGATCACCCCGCCCTTGCCAGCCGAATCCCGGCCCTCGAAAAGAACAACGACCTTGGACCCTGTGTGGGCGACCCAGGATTGGAGCTTGATCAGCTCCGACTGGAGCCGCAGCAATTCGCGGAAATAGACAACTCGGTCGATCGTCTCGGGATGCGCCTTCTTGTAGATCCGGGCGATCTCGAGTGACAGCGCAGGTTCTGAAATCTCGAGCTCATAGTCTTCGTCCAGCGTGTCGGCGAGTTCGGCCTCAAGCCAATCCATTGCGGGCGATGTGTGCTTCAGTTCGGTCATATGATTGCCCCCGTGTCCTCAGAAAGCAGCGCCAGAAGAACAGCCTCGCCGCAGCGTTACGCCGGCAAAGGACAGCCGGCTGCCTCTGCCAGATACGCGCTGCCGATGACGGTTTTATTTCAACCTCAATAATTTGCCTCCCCTTGTGCATCATGCCGGAAAACTTCACCATCGCAGGACTGGAAAGACAGCGGCTGCGTCGGGCACGCGCCCAAAGAATAAAGTGGAGGAAAATGCATGGAATATCGCCATCTTGGCCGCTCGGGGCTCAAGGTCTCGACCATCACCATGGGCACCATGACATTTGGCGGAGACGGGGCGTTTGCCGCGACCGGCACGACGCAACAGGGTGAAGCCAGTCGGCTGATTGATCTGTGCATCGACTCGGGAGTCAATCTCCTCGATACGGCGAATGTGTATTCGCGGGGCATCTCGGAGGAGATCATCGGCAATGCGCTCGGCGGCAAACGCAAGCAGGACGTGTTGATCGCCTCCAAAGTGCGCATGCCGATGGGCAACGGTCCCAATGATCAGGGCCTGTCGCGCTTTCACATCATCAAGCAGTGCGAGGAGAGCCTCAAGCGGCTCAAGACCGACGTCATCGACATCTACTACGTGCATCAGTGGGACGGGATGACGCCACTTGAGGAGACCCTGGCGGCACTAGAGACGCTCGTGATGCAGGGCAAGATTCGCTACATCGGCTGCTCCAACTATTCAGCGTGGCATATCATGAAGGCGCTCGCGATCAGCGATCGCAACGGCTCGTCGCGCTTCGTCACTCAGCAGATCCACTACTCTCTCGAAGCGCGGGAGGCCGAATACGAACTTCAGCCAGTTTCCGTCGATCAGGGGCTGGGGATACTCGTGTGGAGCCCGATCGCCGGCGGCTGGCTGTCTGGAAAATACCGCCGTGGCGACATGTCATCGCGGCAAAGCAAGGGCTGGCGTGAGCCTCCTATCCGCGATCAGGAGCGCCTTTGGAATATTGTTGATGTGCTTGTCGAGGTGGCTGACGGACGGGGCGTTTCGCCGGCTCAGGTCGCACTTGCATGGCTGCTGGGGCGCCCTGCCGTCACGTCTCTGGTGGTCGGCGGCACCTCCGACGCCCAGTTCAAGGACAACATTGCCGCCGCGAGCCTCAAGCTGACCAGCGAAGAGCGCAAACGGCTCGACGACGTCAGCCGCCCGCCACTTGTCTACCCATACTGGCACCAGCATCTGACGGCGAAGAGCCGCCTTGGCGCCTCCGACTTCTATCTGGGTGACGATGTCGATCCCACGGCGACCAAATAGACGCCTTGATAAGGAGTTGGCCCGCTACTCCGCCGGCTCGGTAGCGACAGCACCTGAACCCATCCGGTTCCACGCGTCGAGGCCTGCGATCTTGTAGGCCTCGGCAAGGGTTGGATAGTTGAAGGTATTGTTGACGAAGAAGTCCACGGTTCCTGCAAGATTGATGACGGCTTGACCGATATGCACCAGTTCGGTCGCGCCTTCGCCAATGATGTGGGCACCCAGCAGACGCCGCGTTTCCAGGGCGAAAATCAGCTTCAGGAAGCCTGTATTGACGCCCATGATGTGCCCGCGCGAGGTTTCGCGGAACCTCGCGACGCCAACTTCATAGGCCACGCCGCTCGCCCGAACCTCCTCCTCTGACTGACCAACGGTCGAGATCTCCGGGACGGCATAGATGCCGTAAGGAAAGGTCTCGGGCGGTGGCGGCAGGAGCATGCCGAATGCATGGCACGCGGCAACCCTGCCCTGTTCCATGGATGTTGACGCGAGACTGGGAAATCCGATCACATCGCCTGCTGCGTAGATATTTGGAACGCTGGTCTGGAAGCTGACGGGATCGACCCGAATGCGCCCCCTGCTATCCGCATCAAGGCCGATCGTCTCAAGACCAAGTCCGGCGACATTTCCCGCGCGCCCGGCCGCATAAAGGATCATCTCCGAGCGAATCACCCGCCCATCCGCCATAACCACTTCCGCTGAGTCAGGCTTGGACACCACCTCCTTCACGGGTGTGCCCAATCTTACCGTCATTCCACGATCGCGCATCTGGTGAATGAAATCATCGACCACTTCCCGATCGATGAACTCCAATATGCGTTCGCGGGACTCGACCAGCGTCACGGGCACGTCGAGCGCTGAAAAGATAGTTGCGTATTCCACGCCGATGACACCCCCGCCGATAACGGTCAGCGTTCGCGGAAGATGGTCGAGTTCAAGCATCTCGTCGCTGTCGAAAACGCGTTTGCGATCGAAGGGCACGTTGGACGGCCGGTACGGACGCGTTCCGACCGCGATGAGGGCCTTCTCGAATGTCGCTTCGCTGTGTTCGTCCTGTTCGGTCGTGAGCGATACCCTGTTGGCATCGACGAATCTCGCTTCCGCCCGCATGTTGCGAACGATATTGCGCATGAATTGATGTTGCAGAACCTCCACCTCATGATCCAGCGTCTTGTGCAGCCGCTGAATGAGATCGCTGGCGGAAATGTTCTCCTTTACCCGGTAGCCTCGGCCGTAAAAACCGCGCTCTCGCCAGCCCGATAGATTAAGCACTGTCTCGCGCAAGGTCTTTGACGGGATCGTGCCCGTATGGACGGATACGCCTCCGAGCCGCCTCCCCTTGTCCACGACAAGGACGGATTTTCCGAGCTTGGCGGACTGCACCGCCGCGCGGCGGCCCGACGGGCCGCTGCCGATCACCAGCATGTCGAAGTGGTCCATGTCCCCTCGTCCCCTTGCTGCAGTGCACAATGCCAGACTAGTGCGAAGCAGAGGCAAAGTTCAACCGATTGATACGATTCCGCCCGTCAAAACATGCGGGCTTTCAATTCCTGCACGGGTTTCCCATATGATTTGTGACACGGGCGTCTATCGATGACGCGATTTCGGCGGATAGGATGATGACGACACGAATACTTGAGGGACAAATTTCCGGCACGCGCCTTGACGATATGCGCGCCTATGAAGGGGTGCGCTCGCGTCGCGTTTTGGCGTTCATCATAGACTACATCATCGTCGGATTGCTGTTGATCCCGGTCGCCGTCTTTGTCCTGTTGTTCGGATTGCTCACCTTCGGTCTGGGTTGGATGCTGTTTGGCATTCTCGTGCCCGCCGTGGCGCTGACCTACATCTGGTGGACGATGGGCGGCCGCAAGCAGGCAACAATCGGCATGCAGATTGTGGGAATTCGCCTCGACCGATTGGACGGACAGCCCATTGATGGCCTTTTTGCCGTCGTGCATTCGGTGCTGTTCTGGGCCGGGAATGCATTGCTTACGCCCCTCATTCTGCTGGTCACGTTGTTCACGGACCGCAAACGAGCCTTGCACGATTTGCTTCTCGGCACAGTTGTCACGCGTTCGGACGTGATTTGACAGAATTTGCCCATATTCGGGCTGCATTAGCCACGCAGAGCCGTGATCCGTAAGTATGATCGCATCGTAAATACGGTGAACGCTTCACCCGTCCCGGGTTGAGCGCTATAATGACAAATCACTTTCGCCGGGCCGCACCGCAGATTTCATGACCCACCACTCGACACAGTCGCCTCAGTTCTTTCTGACCGCGCCTTCGGCTTGTCCCTATGTGGACGGCCAATTCGAGAGAAAGGTGTTTACGCATCTGGTTGGCGACAAGGCACCGGAAATGAATGACATCCTTACCCAGGGTGGATTCAGGCGGTCCCAGAACATCGCCTATCGACCGGCTTGCGAGACATGCCGGGCTTGCGTTTCGGTGCGCATCCTCGCTCAGGAGTTCCAGTCTGGCAAAACGATGCGCCGCGTGCTGCAGCGCAATTCGGATCTGGTCGGGAGCGTTCACAATGCCGAGCCCTCGACCGAACAATATTCGCTTTTCAGGCGCTATCTCGACGCCCGACACAAGCGTGGCGGCATGTCCGACATGACAGTGCTCGACTACGCGATGATGGTCGAAGACACGCATGTAGAGACAAAGGTCATAGAGTATCGCCGGCGCGGCCCCGATACGTTCATCAACGGTCGCGGCGCCGGCGAACTGATCGGCGTCGCGCTGACCGACCGTATGAGCGACGGCCTTTCCATGGTGTATTCCTATTTCGACCCCGAGATGGAGGAACGATCGCTCGGTACCTTCATGATCCTCGATCATATCCAGCGCGCGGTGACCGCCGGTCTGCCCCACGTTTATCTGGGGTATTGGGTCAATGGCTCGCAGAAAATGAACTATAAGGTTCGTTTTCAGCCTCAGGAGCATCTTGGACCGAAGGGCTGGGCTCGCTTCGGCGCGGAATAGCCATTCGCCGCCGTTATTTTCCTGCCGCGCGCGGCGATCTTCAGGCAGACAGTGAGCGATAATTCTTCGAGTCATTTCAAAGGTCTACTGCTCACCGCAATTGGCGGATTCGCACTGACCTTCGATATTCCGCTCATCCGTCTGGCTGATGGCAGTTCGTGGACCATCATCCTGCTCAGGACCGGCACGACCTTTCTGGCCGCTTTGGTGATCTGGACGATATGGCGAAGCCTGTCACCAAAGGCACCTGCGCTCATTCCAGGCATTGCCGGCGCGATTGTTGCCGCGCTCTATGGTCTCGGTTCCATCACATTCATCTCGGCTGTCTACCGCGCACCGACAGCCAATCTCGTCTTCATTCTGGCTTTCACCAGCATGTTCACTGCGTTGCTGTCCTGGATCTTCCTCAAGGAGCGACCGCGAAACGTCACCCTGGCTGCGATGGCCGTGATGGTTGGAGGTGTCCTGATCATCGTTGCGGACGGGCTAGACTCCGGCGACATGATCGGCAATCTCCTGGCGCTCGCCTCATCGCTGGTGATTGCCACGGCCATCACCGTCAGCCGTCACAGCGGACGCGACATGGGCTTCACCGCGCTGATCGGAGTGATCTTCCCCTTCATGGTCGCAGCCGTGATGGTCGGCGCCACCGGCTTCGCAATCCAGTCGCCATGGTGGATCATCTTTAACGGCGCGGTCATCATGCCGATCTCGTTCTTCTGCCTCGCCAACGGGCCGAAATACCTTTCGGGACCGGAGGTCGCGATGTTCTACCTGCTGGAGACCGTGCTCGCGCCAGTCTGGGTCTGGATCATCTTCAATGAGGTGCCATCGCGAAATGCCATGATCGGCGGAACGATCCTGATCGTGACTTTGGTCGCCCACTCGATTTGGCAATTGCTCGATGGTCGCAACCGACCGGCGCGCGGCAATGTGCGACACCCAGCCTGAAATCAGGCGCTAGCGGAGTTACCCGCCGCGATCACTCAACCGAACTTGCCGGTCCTCGGGAACCCCTTTGGCACCATGCGGCCCGCCGTGGCCCGGTTGCCTATCCAGTCCGTCAGTTCCTCGCGCTTGCGCACGAACACGCGCTCGGCCGAATCCTGCCATGTCAGACCGGCCTCCATGGCAAACGTCTTCACGTCGAGAACGCCACCATCCTTGTAACGCTGGAGGCGCACGCCCTTGCCGCGATTCATCTCGGGAATTTCGGATTGCGGGAACACCAGCATCTTGCGGTTCTCGCCCACGATCGCAACGTAATCGCCTGTGACCGGCATGCACGCAACCGCTTCGTCGGGCGATTTCACGTTCATGACCTGCTTGCCCTTTCGGGTGTTGGCGACGACTTCGGATTCCGGAACGACAAACCCATAACCGGCGCGGGAAACCAGCAGCAGCCGACGGCTCGAATCATGCACGAAGGCGGTCAGCACGTCCTGATCGTTTTCCATGTCAACGATGATGCGGATCGGTTCGCCATGGCCGCGCCCGCCCGGCAGGCGATCCGCGCCGATGGTGTAGAATTTGCCGCCGGTGGTAAAAAACAGGATCTTGTCGGTCGTCTGGGCATGGAATGAGAGCTTCAGTCCATCGCCCTCCTTGAAGGTGAGAAGTGACAGGTCGCTGAGATGTCCCTTCAGGGCGCGCAGCCACCCCTTGTCCGAGACGACAATCGTGACCGGTTCCTTCTCGACCATCGCTTGATGGATGTCGGCATCGTCGTGGGAAGGTGCTGCCGCAAAATCCGTGCGGCGTGCGCCGATCTCCGTGTCGAGCCCGAAGCGCTTCCGGATGTTGCTGACCTCCCAGCGGATGGCCTGCCATTGCTTGGGCTCCGAGGCGAGAAGCGATTCAATCTGCTTCTTCTCTGCACTCAGTCCGTCAAATTCCTTGCGGATCTCGATCTCTTCGAGCTTGCGCAGGGCCCGCAGCCGCATGTTGAGGATAGCCTCGGCCTGCACGTCGGTCAGCGACCAGCGCGCCATCATCACGGCCTTGGGATGATCCTCTTCGCGAATGATGCGGATCACTTCATCGATGTTGAGATAGGCGATCAGATAGCCCGCCAGAATTTCCAGGCGGCGTTCTATTTCGGCAAGGCGATATCTGGAACGCCGCAGCAAGACGTCACGGCGATGGTCCAGCCACTCGCGCAGCACGTCGCGCAGCGAGAGCACATTCGGCACCTTGCCCCGCGACAGCACATTCATGTTGAGCGGGAAACGCAATTCCATCTCGCTCAGCTTGAACAGCGATTCCATCAGGATGGCCGGATCGACCGCCCGGCTTTTCGGCACCAGCACGACACGCACGTCCTCGGCGCTTTCGTCGCGAATATCCTCGAGCAGCGGCAGCTTTCTGGCGAGCAGCAGTTCCGCGATCTTCTCGATCAGCTTGGCCTTCTGGACGCCATAAGGAATCTCATTGACGACGATATGCCATGTTCCGCGCCCCTGATCCTCCTGGGACCAGCGTGCGCGCAAGCGAAAACCGCTGCTCCTGCCCGATTCGTAAGACGAGACGATCGCGGGCCACTCATCGACAACCGTGCCACCTGTCGGGAAGTCCGGCCCTCTGACTTTGCAGTCCAGCCGTGCGACGGGATCATTTCTCATTGCCTCCCACTGCGTCGGAGACGTCATAAGGTCTTCGAGCGTGGCCTGAGGATTGTCAATCAGATGGAGAGCGGCGTTGCAGAGTTCCGCGGCATTATGCGGAGGAATGGACGTCGCCATGCCCACTGCGATGCCCGACGAGCCATTGGCAAGCAGATTGGGGAACGCGCCGGGCAGGACGATAGGTTCTTCGTCTTCCTCGTTATAGGTCGGGCGAAAATCAACCGCATCCTCGGTTATGCCTTCGAGCAGCGACGCAGCGACATCCGTCATGCGCGCCTCGGTGTAGCGCATCGCCGCGGCGTTATCGCCGTCGATATTTCCGAAATTGCCCTGCCCGTCCACCAGCGGGTACCGCATCGAGAAGCTCTGCGCCAACCGCACCAGCGCATCGTAGATCGACTGGTCGCCGTGAGGATGGAAGTTGCCCATCACCTCTCCGACGATCTTGGCGCACTTCGCGAAGCTCTGGTCAGGGTTGAGGCGCAGCAGGCGCATCCCATGCATGATGCGCCGATGCACGGGCTTCAGGCCATCGCGAACATCCGGCAGCGCCCGATGCATGATCGTTGAGAGCGCATAGGCCAGATAGCGCTCCTCGAGCGCCTTCTTCAGGTCGACCGGTTCTATGTGGTCGCCACCCTCTGGTCCGTGCGGCACAAGGCTTTTTCCCATGCTTCCGACTATCCGGGATGGCGATTCGCGGCAAGTGCAACCGCAAATCGCAACGCCTTTTTGACCCTTATCAGGTGTATATCCGACCTCACGATTGCGTTTTGCGGGCTTTTGCGCCCAATGTGCGGCCAAATGCCTTTTTCCGGTCGTCTTCTACGGACAGGGAATGAGAGCAGAAAATCCGAACGCCGAGGGAACATCTCCATGAAACGCTCACCGATCCTCAAGACACTTTTCGCCACCACCGTCCTCGTTTGCGCGTCGAGCGCCTGGGCGATGGCGCAGGACATTAGCGCCGTGGGCGAGCGCATCAAGGCTGTGATGGAAGATCAGGGCATGACCATCTCGTGGACCAGCCAGAGCGGAGATGCGTCCGAGATGACGCTTGACGGTGTGAAGATAGGAGTGACCGGCTCACCCGGAGAGTTCACGCTCGGAACCATGACGCTTTCTGACATCACCGAGGATAATGGGGCCTATACGATCGGCACGGTCAGCGTGCCCGACTACATCGTGACCGAGAAGGAGGCGACGATCTCAGTGTCGGGTCTGGAAATGTCCGGCGTGAAACTGAGCGCTTCCGATGATAGTGGACCCCTCGCCCGTCTTCTCATGTACGAGACCGCCGACGTTGCGAAACTCACCGTGACGCGCGCCGGGACCGAGATATTCGCGGTCAACGGGACCCACATCGAGGCGACCGAGCCGACCGCTGGAAATCCATTGACGTTCAGCCTGTCGACAGACGGATTCAACGCTGATCTGTCGGGGATTGAAGACCCGAAATCGAAGGCCGTTCTCCAGGCTCTCGGCTATGAGAAAATCACCGGAAACATTGAAATGGACGGGTCATGGCAGCCGACTGACGGCCGCATGACGCTCTCCAGCTATGACATGACCGTCGACAATGCAGGTACGTTGGGTCTTACCTTCGATCTCGGCGGCTACACACCCGATTTCATCAAGTCGATGCAGGATATGCAGAAGAAGATGGCGTCACAGCCTGCGGGTGCCGACAACTCGGCACAGGGCCTTGCCATGCTCGGAATGATGCAGCAGCTGACGTTCCATACCGCGTCGATACGTTTCGATGACGATTCGCTGACCAAAAAGGTGCTGGATTTCGTGGCTAATATGCAGGGCGTGCAGCCTTCGGATATTGCCAATCAGGCGAAAGCCATCGTCCCGATCATGATGGCGCAGGTCATCCAGGATCAGGCTTTGATCAAGAATGTCTCCGAAGCACTCACAACATTCCTCGACGATCCGAAGAGCCTTGAGATCAATGCCGCGCCAGCGCAGCCGGTGCCATTCGCCCTGATAGCGGCCGGCGCGATGTCCGCACCGCAGGAATTGCCGAAGACACTTGGCGTCACTGTGACCGCGAACGATTGATGGAATAGGCAACCTTGCCGCTTAAAATGGCCCGGTCAAACCGGGCCATTTTTTATTGAAGACAGATATTTCGAAACGCAGCATTCCAAAATGAGCGTAGCGCCCACAAAGAGCGCGCGTTCGTCGAATGCATCCTGCGACAAGAGCGGCACATGCACGAAGCCACTGACTTTGGGATGAAATCCCGCTGCGCCGCCTGCCGCCGATAGCGTGAAGACCACGTTGCAGAGATAGCCTCCCGCATCGTCTGACCATTCTGCTGGAAGACCAGCAGACAGGAGGGCTCTGTAAATCTCCTGGAGCGGCAGGCTTGAGGGTAGAAGCTCGGGGCCGGGACATATCGGACCGGCAGCCGGCACGACGCCGGCATTGTCGGGACGCGGCGCAATAAAGATGTTGCGGGCGACACGCTCGAGCCGGAACCCGGTGCAGGATTGCGCCAATCCGAAATGTACCGCTATGTCGGGTTGAAACTCTCTACCAAGCTCGGACAATCGAGCGGCGACCGTTGCGTAGTCAACGGGCAGGACTTCCGCCCGGAACGCGCCCATGCCTGGAACGACTGGCGTGTTGTTCTGAAGCTCGGCGACGAGCCATTCCGTCGGATTGACCGGCGCGCCTGGAAACGGTTCGAAACCCGTTACCAGAACGCGCGGAGCTTCGGTCACAGGTTTCAGGCGTCCTTCTTTTGCGGAGCCACCCGCAACTGCAACTCGCGCAGCTGCTGCGGCGTCGCTTCCGAAGGCGCGTTCATCAGCAGATCATAGGCCTGCTGGTTCATCGGGAACATGGTGACTTCACGCAGGTTTTTCGCACCAACGAGCAGCATCACGATGCGGTCGACACCGGCAGCCATCCCGCCATGCGGCGGCGCGCCGTACTGAAACGCGCGATAGAGACCACCAAAGCGCTCCTCGACGGTCTCACGGTTGAGACCCACCATCTCGAACGCCTTCACCATTGTCTCGGGCAGATGGTTGCGGATGCCACCGGAGGCGATCTCAAAGCCGTTGCAGACCATGTCGTACTGGAAAGCCTTGATTCCCAGTGGCTCCTGACCGTTCAACGCGTCGATACCACCCTGCGGCATCGAGAACGGGTTGTGGGCAAAATCGATCTTCTTCTCGTCCTCGTTCCACTCGAAGAATGGAAAGTCCACGATCCAGCAGAGTTCGAAACGGTCGCGATCGACAAGGTTCAGTTCCTCGCCTGCCCGCGTGCGGGCAGCACCGGCAAACGCGACGAACTTCTTTGGGTCGCCCGCCACGAAGAATGCCGCATCGCCATCTTCCAGCCCAAGCTGCTGGCGCACGGCTTCGGTGCGCTCTTCACCGATATTCTTTGCGATCGGTCCCGCACCTTCAATCTTCTCGCCTTCCTTGCGCCAGAAGACGTAGCCGAGACCCGGCTGCCCCTCGCCCTGCGCCCACGAATTCATGCGGTCGCAGAAGGCACGGCTTCCGCCTGTCTTCGCCGGGATCGCCCAGACTTCAGCGTTGGCATCATTGGCGAGAATGTTTGCAAAAACCTTGAAACCAGAACCGCGGAAATGATCCGAGACATTCTGCATGACGACCGGATTGCGCAGATCCGGCTTGTCGGAACCGTATTTGCGCATTGCCTCGTCATAGGGAATGCGCGGGAACTTCTGCGTGACTGGCTTGCCGTCCGCAAAGGTTTCAAACACCCCGCGCAGAACCGGCTCCATCGCGCCGAGCACGTCGTCCTGCTCTACAAAGCTCATTTCCAGGTCGAGCTGGTAGAATTCTCCCGGCAGCCGGTCGGCGCGTGGGTCCTCGTCGCGGAAGCAGGGGGCGATCTGGAAATAGCGGTCGAAGCCGGACACCATGATCAGTTGCTTGTACTGCTGAGGCGCCTGCGGCAGCGCATAGAAGGTGCCGGGATGGATACGGCTCGGCACAAGGAAGTCGCGCGCGCCTTCCGGCGATGACGCCGTCAGGATCGGGGTGGAAAACTCGGTGAAACCCTCCGCTTCCATCCTCTTGCGCATTTCCGAGATAATCTTCGTGCGCTGGACGATATTGCGGTGAAGCGTATCGCGGCGAAGGTCGATAAAGCGGTATTTGAGGCGGATGTCTTCAGGATAGTCGGGCTCTCCGAAGACCGGCAACGGCAGTTCCTTCGCGGCGGACAAGACTTCGATCTCGCGCGCGAAAACTTCGATCTCGCCGGTGGGCAGGTTCGCATTCACCGTCTCGGCAGTGCGTGCCTTGACGTCGCCATCGACACGAATCACCCATTCGCCTCGAACGGTCTCAGCGACCTTGAACGCAGGGGAATCAGGATCTGCAACGATCTGCGTCAAGCCGTAATGGTCACGCAAATCGATGAACAGCAGACCGCCATGGTCGCGGACGCGATGCACCCAGCCAGAAAGACGGGCGGTCTCACCGACATTGCTTTTGCGCAACTGCGCGCAGTTATGGCTGCGATAACGATGCATACTGTTCTATCCGAAGTTTGAAGACGTCGGCGCATGACGCAACCGCCGAAAATTCGCGCGGAAAAGCGCATGCAAGGCACCCTTTGTCAAGGAAAAGGCTGCCAACTGGACCAAACGTGTCGGAAATACCAATGCGTGATCGGCGGCGGCTCGCCTATACAGGCATAGCATTCGACGCTGGGAGGCGTTTTTCGAGCATGTCTTCGATCCGACCCCTGATTCCTCTTCTGATTGCTGCCGGCATCCTTCTGGGTGGTAATGGTCTGCAGGGAACGCTGATTGCCCTGCGTGGCGCGCGCGAGGGCTTTGAACCGGCAACGATCGGCTTGATGGGTACGGCCTATTTTGGCGGCTTCCTACTTGGCTGCCTGGCCATTACGCGAATCATGAAATCGGTCGGCTATGTGCGGACCTTCGCCGCACTCGCCGCCATCGCTTCGTCCGGCACTCTGCTGCTTGTTCTGATGGTCGACCCCTACGCCTGGGCGATCATCCGCTTCATTACCGGATTCTGCTTCGCGGGACTTTTCACCGTGATCGAAGCATGGATGAATTCCGGCGTCCGCAATTCAGATCGCGCCCGCGTGCTTGCCATATATCGGATCATCGACATCGGATCGGTCACAAGCGCGCAATTCCTGATTCCCGTGTTTGGCGCCGAGGGCTTTGCCATCTTCGCGATCATGTCGATCATGATAACGCTGTCTTTGGTTCCAGTCTCGCTTGGCGATCGTTCGAACCCGGCAGCTCCCGCCGAGGTCAAGCTTGACCTGCCGCGCGTCTGGCGCATTTCACCCCTTGGTTGCATTGGCTGTATAGCAACGGGCCTGACCAACAGCGCTTTTCGCAGCCTGTCTCCGGTTTACGCCGAAGAACTCGGCATGTCGGTTGCCGACATCGTGACCTTCATCAGCGTTGGCATCATCGGCGGCGCTCTGATCCAGTATCCGCTCGGCTATCTGTCGGACAGGTGGGACCGAAGAAAGGTTCTGCTGGTCACAACCTTCGGAGCCCTGCTTACCGGGCTCATGCTGGTGTTTTTTGCTGGGACGGAGCCTTGGGCGAATTTTGCGCTTGTGTTTGTATTCGGCGCGTTCGCCATGCCGATGTATTCTCTTTCGGCAGCACACTCGAACGATCGCGCCGACCCCGGCGAGTTCGTTCTCGTCAATGCCGCGCTGATGCTCTTCTATTCGTTCGGCGCAATCGGAGGACCCTTCCTCGCCGCGACACTGATGCAGTGGCAGGGTCCACAAATGCTGTTCGTGTTCAGTTCGGCAGTTTACACCGTTCTGATTGTGGTGATCATCTATCGCATGGGCGCCAGAGCCGCGGTGCCAAGTGCCATGCGCGGCAATTTCACCGCCCTGCTGCGAACGTCCACCGTTTTTGCCCGACTGGCGGGGAGGAACAACCGAGATGGTGACGGCGATCGGATGGACCCGACGGGCAAATGAGGTGTGCGCCTTGACGAACGCCATCGGCTTGCGGTTTAGGAATTGTTGAAAGCATCGGAAGAAGACCAGTTTGATCCATCTCATTACCGACCAGAGCGAACTCGAAGACGCAATTCGCAAGTTCGAGACGTTCGAGTTTGTCACCGTCGATACGGAATTCATCCGCGAAACGACATTCTGGCCAGAACTCTGCCTGATACAGATGGCAGCACCTGGAGTATCGGCGCTGATCGACCCATTATCGCCAGGGATCGACCTCAAACCGTTCTTCCGACTCATGGCCAATGAGTCCGTCACCAAAGTCTTTCACGCCGCCCGTCAGGACATCGAGATCATTTTCCATCTCGGCAACCTGATCCCCCACCCCGTCTTTGACACTCAGGTGGCCGCAATGGTTTGCGGCTTTGGTGATAGCGTCTCCTATGACCAACTGGTGCAGAAGGTCACCGGCACTCATATCGACAAGTCTTCGCGTTTCACGGATTGGCGTCGCCGTCCGCTTACAGACAAGCAGCTGACCTATGCATTGGCCGACGTCACGCATCTGATCGACGTGTATCTCTACCTCAAAGCCGAGTTGGAGCGCGAGAATCGTGCTCACTGGCTGCTTGAGGAGATGGACGTCCTGACGTCGCAGGAGACTTATGACCCGGATCCAGCGGACGCATGGAAGCGTCTGAAGATGCGCGTGCGCAAGCCGATTGAACTGGCAGTTGTCCAGTCCGTCGCCGAATGGCGGGATCGCGAAGCGCGCGAGCGCAATGTTCCGCGCGGCCGTGTGATCAAGGACGATGCGATTTACGAGATTGCCCAGCAGCAGCCGCGTGACGCCGCAGCGCTTTCGCGCCTACGCACCACGCCAAAGGGCTGGGAGCGCTCATCGGCAGCAACCTCTATGCTGGCCGCGATCAATGCGGCAATGGAATTGCCCAAGGAGTCGCTCCCCCGGTTGCCGAAGCATTCCAACTCACCGGAAGGATCGGGCGCGGCCGCAGAACTGTTGAAGGTTCTCCTGCGTATCGTCTCTGAAAAGCATGGTGTCGCCACGAAGATGCTTGCCTCCAGTGACGACCTCGACCGCATTGCGGCCGATGGCGAAAACGCCGATGTCCCGGCCATGCATGGGTGGCGACGGGAGGTTTTCGGTGACCTCGCTCTGAAGCTCATCGCCGGCGACATGGCGCTGAAATTCGAGAACCGACGTATTCGCGTCTTCGACCTGCCAGCCTGAACGCGCTCCGGTCGCGCTATTCGGGACCGACTTCCAGAAGAAGCTGTCGTCCCAGCACCTTCGACAAGACGGCAAGGCGCCCGATGGGCCGTTCGCCATAGAGCGACGCAAGGGACGCCGGCAGGACAAGGGCCATTGTTCCGTCGCGACGTTCCTCCCACCTGAGCCTGGGAATGACGCCCGGCATTGCGGCCGACAGCAGATAGACGACGCGCATGATCGCGCCAAGCAGCCTGGCCCGTTCAAGCAGGCGCGGCGAGGCCACGCGCATCAAGGTGGGGCTCACCGCATCGTCGTGTATCCCCTCGTGACGGAAGAGAATTGCCAGCGCGATAAAGGCCCGGCCCGGATGATCCACACCAATGAAGGAAGCGTGCGAGATGATGTTGAAAGACTGCGTCCCCCGATACTCCGGATGGGCACGCCAGCCTATATCCGCCAGGAGGCACGCGGCCCGGCGATAGCGCGCCTCGTCCGGCGTTTCCTCTATGCCGAATGCTTTGAGCGCCTCGCCGCTCCAGGCGGCCAGTTCGTGAGCATGCGTGACGGAGCGTGAGCGCAGTTGCGCCAGTTCTTCTGCCGCCGAAATCAACGCATCGGCGCGGCGCTCTTCCTCACCGAGCAGCGAGTAGAGGAAACCTTCGCGTACGCCCAGCGCCGACACGACAATCTTCGACGGCTTCGTGGTCGCGATGATTTCCTGCAGAACCATCGCCCCATAAGGCAGCAGCGACCGGCGATTTTTGGAGATTCTTTCGACGCCTTTGATCTGCTGGATATCGCCGCGCGCTACCTGGCGAAGAAAGGCTTCCGAACTCTCCACGTCCATCTCGTAATGATGCATTACCGACAGCGGATAGTCGGTGGCGGTCATGTGAAGTCGTGCGAGGTTGCGCCACGTTCCGCCCACGGCATAGAAAGCGCGGCCCTTTCCCTTTTCTAGCAGTTTGGCCCGAACAAGTTCGCGCTTGGCGATCTTGACGCCCTCCGCGAGTTGGTTTTTAGCCATCTCCTGAAGGCGCAGGCCGCCCAGAGGCAGGGTGATTCCGTCACCTATCGCCTCACCCGCCACGTCCACGAGCTCAAGGCTGCCGCCTCCCAGATCCCCGGCAATGCCGTCTGCCGAATGGAAACCTGAAATGACGCCAAGAGCCGAATAGTAGGCTTCCTCCTTGCCTGTGAGAACGCGGATTTCCGTTCCGAGGATCTCCTCGGCACGATGAATGAACTCAGGTCCGTTCTCGGCTTCGCGTGCCGCTGCCGTCGCTATCACATAAAGGCTCTCCGACCCGGCCTGCTCGGCAAGGGCCCGGAAGCGTCTGAATTCTTCGACCGAGCGCAGAACCGCTTCCGGATCGAGCTTTCCCGTCGACACGATGCCGCGGCCGAGCCCCGCGAGCATCTTCTCGTTGAACAGGACCGTCGGCGACCGCACGACGCCCTCGTAGACGACCAGACGGATGGAGTTTGAGCCGATGTCGATGACCGACAGCGGCCGCCGGTCTGGAAGCCGGCCTTGCGAATTCTCAATCATGATTTGGCGACGGCGTTGGCTTTTCTCTGGCGCTTGAACTGCGCGATCCGTTTGGGCGCGTGAGACTTCAGGGCGCCGCCGCGGCCGGAGAGGCTCGGATTCGTCATGAAATACTCCTGCGCGTTGAACGGTTCCTCACCCACATCAGGAGTGATGCGACGAGATGTGCCGTCGGCCAATACTTCGAAGCTCTGCTGATTGTCCACGATATTGCCGAGCATGATCTGGCCAAGCACCTGTTCATGCACAGTTGGATTGGTGATCGGAACCAGCGCCTCTACACGCCGATCCAGATTGCGCGGCATCAGATCGGCCGAACTGAAATAGATGATTGCCTCGTCGGACGGCAGCCCATGCCCGTTGCCAAAACAGTAGATCCGGCTGTGCTCCAGAAAGCGGCCGATAATCGACTTCACACGGATATTCTCAGAGAGGCCAGGCACCTGCGGTCGCAGGCAGCAAATGCCGCGCACCACAAGGTCAACCTCCACGCCAGCCTGACTCGCGGCATAGAGCGCATCGATGATCTGGGGATCAACGAGCGCGTTCATCTTCATCCATATCTGCGCCGGCTTTCCGGCCTGCGCGTGGGAAACCTCCTCGGCAATGTGCTTCAGTATCCGACTGCGCAATGTGTAGGGAGACAGCGCGATCTTCATGGTCTCCGTCGGCTCAGCGTATCCGGTGATGAAGTTGAAGATGTGCGCCACATCGTGAGCAATCAGGGGATCGCTCGTGAAGAATGAGAGATCGGTGTAGATGCGCGCTGTGATCGGGTGGTAGTTGCCCGTTCCAAGATGCACGTAGTTGCGAAACCGGCTCTCCTCCCGGCGCACGACCAGCGACATCTTCGCATGTGTCTTGAGTTCGATGAACCCAAAGACGACCTGCACGCCTGCGCGCTCCAGATCACGCGCCCATCGGATGTTTGCTTCCTCGTCGAAGCGTGCCTTCAACTCGACCAGAGCTGTCACAGACTTTCCGGCCTCAGCTGCATCGATCAAGGCACGCACGATCGGACTGTCATTGGATGTCCGGTAGAGCGTCTGCTTGATCGCCACCACCTCGGGATCTAGCGCCGCCTGTCGCAGAAACTGCACCACGACATCGAAGGATTCATAGGGGTGGTGAACGATGATATCCTTTTCGCGGATTGCCGCGAAACAGTCCCCTCCATGCTCGCGAACCCGTTCGGGGAAACGCGGATTATAGGGCTCGAACTTCAGATCGTCGCGCGGCAGTGACACAACCTCGGCAATCTGGTTGATGGCCAGCGGACCGTTCAAAACATTGACGCGGCTCGGAGGAACGCCAAGTTCGCCCGCAACGAACTCGCGAAGCTCGTCCGGCATCCGACTGTCGAACTCAATGCGAATGACCGAGCCGCGCCGCCGTCGCTTCAGCGCGGTCTCGAAATAGCGCACGAGATCCTCGGCCTCTTCCTCCACCTCTATGTCGCTGTCGCGAATGATGCGGAATGTGCCCGCCCCACTCACTTCATAGCCCGGGAAAAGTCGTGAAATGTTGAGATTCACGACGTCTTCAAGCTTGATGAAGCGAACTGTCTTCTTGCGATCGGGGAGCCTTATGTAGCGCCGCAGCGCGACCGGCAGTCGCAACAGCGCGTTCATTTCCTCGCCATTCTTGCGATGGCGCAACTGCAAGGCGACCGAAAAGCCGAGATTTGGAATAAAGGGAAACGGATGGGCCGGATCGATCGACAGCGGCGTCATCACCGGAAAGATCTGCTCCATGAAATGATCGTCCAGCCATTTACGGTCATCCCTCGACAGGCCTGTGCCAGAAACCGTCTCGATGCCTTCGGACTTGAGCGACTGCTTGAGCGTTGACAGGCTGTCCTGCTGGTCATTTTGGAGGCGCCCGACTTCCAGAAGCACCTGCTCAAGTTGCTCCTCAGGCGTGCGCCCGTCCGCGCTCTTTATCGCGATGCCCTGACGAACCTGCCCCGCCAGACCCGCAACCCGCACCATGAAGAACTCATCCAGATTGGCGGCTGAAATCGACAGAAAACGCACACGTTCGAGCAATGGATGCGACGGATTCTGTGCCTCTTCCAGCACACGCCGGTTGAACTGCAGCCAGGAGAATTCTCGATTGACGAAACGGTCGGGATTTGCCGCTTCCGCGACATTCGCGATCGCTTTGGCAAATTCTTTCTGCACAGGCTGCATCTCGTTCATTGGTTTCCTTGGCCGGCTTCATTTTCAGGCGCTATCGGCCAGTCTAACCCCTGTCATGCTTTTGCGACAGTTTCATATCAGGCACTTGCAAAACAATCGTTCCTGCGTCAAACGCTAGTGTCTGATCGACCGATAGCGGGTTCAGGAGACAGCAATGGCAGGCGGCGCGATACCTCATTTCCAGAATGAAGCGGGCCACAAGCTTATAGAGATCGGCGTGCGCGAGTTCATGTGCGTGGGTGCAAACCCGCCATTCGACCATCCGCACGTGTTCCTCGACATGGGCGACGACCACGAGAAAATCTGCCCCTACTGCTCAACGCTGTATCGTTTTGAC
Organism: Rhizobiaceae bacterium; assembly: GCA_023953905.1. GTDB lineage: Bacteria > Pseudomonadota > Alphaproteobacteria > Rhizobiales > Rhizobiaceae > Arvimicrobium. The sequence goes on from JAMLJA010000012.1 coordinate 115,177, forward strand.
TCCACCCTTCATGGATCGCAGACGCGGCCAGCCGACTGTGCCTATCTGGACAAGGCGGCGTAGACGAAGCCGATGATGAGCGGGACCACAGCCCGCCACGTCGTCATTGCCGGCGCAGGCATTGCCGGGCTCACCGCGGCTCTGGCTTTCGCGCGACGCGGCTTTTCGGTCAGCTTGTTCGAACGGACCAAACGGCTGGAAGTGGCGGGTGCTGGCCTTCAGCTGTCGCCAAACGCCACGCGGGTCCTGCGCCGACTGGGCGTTCTCAGTCTTTTGAAGAACACGGCCGTCAGGCCGGAAGCGGTGATCCTGCGCGACGCGGCATCGCTGTGCGAGCTTTCGCGCATCCCCCTTGGTGATGCCGCGGAGCGCCGCTGGGGTGCGCCCTATCTCGTTGCGCATCGGGCCGACCTTCAGGAAGCGTTACTGACGCGCGTCATGCTCGAACCCGACATTCGGATTCATTTGGGCGCTCCGGTGCGCAACGTGAAATTTCATGACGGCGGTGCGACCGTCACCGCCGAAATTGAAGGGCGACAGGAAGACATCTCTTGCCGCCTGCTGGTCGGCGCAGACGGCGTTCACTCCACGGTTCGTACGTTCGGGCTAAGCCCGGCCGCGCCCCGTTTTGCGGGTGAAAACGCGTGGCGGGCGACGGTATCCAACGACAGCGATGCCGGCCGCACGCTCATGGCGGCAACGACATCCAACAATGTCGGCGCTTTCCTGCGGCCGGGATTCCATCTCATTGCCTATCCCATCAGCGCAGGCACGGCAGTCAATCTGGTCGCGTTCACGAAGGCCGTTGAGGGTTCATCCGCATCATCGGCAGACTTGCCCCTCAGACGAGAACTGGCGCGCTGCGCCTCGCCACTGCGCGGCATCATCGAGACCAAGGATAGTCCGGAGTGGACGTTCTGGCCGATTTATACGGTTGATCCAGGCGCTCCTTGGGTGTCTCCAAAAGGTCTGGCCCTGATCGGAGATGCCGCTCATGCCATGACGCCCTACGCGGCCCAGGGCGCGGCAATGGCAATCGAAGATGCAGTCACTCTGGCATGGCATGTCGCCGAAAAGCAGGGCGGCTTGGGGCCAGCACTTTCGACGTGGGAGGAAACCCGGCGCAGGCGGATCACCGCCGTCGCACGCCGGGCCGCACTCAACAAGCTTGCCTGGCATGCGGTTGGTCCGGTTGCCTTCGCACGCGACATTGTATTGAGGATGCGTGGCGGACAACGCCTCGCCTCGGATCTCGACTGGCTCTATGGATGGGTACCCGAGCAGTGCCCGCGCCTGGAAGAACTCTCCAGATAGCGCTCACCCACAGCCAGCGGGCGGACTGTTTCCGTCCACCCGTAGCTGTTTGCCTGAAGTGCCTAATGCAGGATCTGGCTCAGGAAGAGCTTGGTGCGCTCATGCTGCGGATGATCGAAGAACTCGGCCGGCGTGTTCTGTTCAACGATCTGGCCGGCATCCATGAAGATGACGCGGTTGGCAACCTTGCGCGCAAAACCCATTTCGTGGGTCACGCAAAGCATCGTCATCCCCTCTTCGGCCAGACCGACCATTGTTTCCAGAACTTCCTTGATCATCTCCGGATCCAGCGCCGAGGTCGGCTCGTCGAACAGCATGATGCGCGGGTTCATGCACAGGGAACGGGCAATCGCCACGCGTTGCTGCTGACCGCCTGAAAGCTGCCCCGGATATTTGTTGGCCTGCTCCGGGATCTTCACGCGCTCCAGAAAATGCATCGCCGTCTCCTCGGCCTGCTTCTTCGGGATCTTGCGCACCCAGATTGGCGCCAGAGTGCAGTTCTCGAGGATCGTCAGGTGCGGAAACAGGTTGAAGTGCTGGAACACCATTCCGACCTCTCGACGAATCTCGTCGATTTTCTTGAGATCGTTGGTTAGTTCCTTGCCGTCGACGACGATCTTGCCTTTCTGATGTTCCTCGAGACGGTTGATGCAGCGGATCAGCGTCGATTTGCCGGACCCTGATGGTCCGCAGATGACGATGCGCTCGCCCTGCATAACCTTGAGATTGATATCCCGCAGGACGTGAAACTCTCCGTACCACTTATGCATGCCGACGATTTCGACAGCGACGTCTGTATCCGAGACATGCATTCTCGAGCCATCGACATTTATATCATCGGCTCTGACAGCGTTATCCAAGCTCATGTGTCGTTCCCCTGTCTCCCGTAACCGGGCTATTTCCGATGGCCAGTATCAAGCCGGCGTTCCATGTATTGAGAGTACCGCGACATTCCGAAACAGAACACCCAGAAGATGGCCGCCGCAAAAATGTAGCCGGTCTTTGCTGTCTGCGGGGTGGCCCAGGTCGGATCGCCCGAAATGCTCTGCTTGACCACGCCGAGAAGGTCGAACATCGAGATGATCAGCACCAGGGTGGTATCCTTGAACAGGCCGATGAACGTGTTCACAATGCCGGGAACCACCAGCTTCAGCGCCTGTGGCATGACGATGAAACCCATCTTCTGCCAGTAGCCGAGGCCAAGCGAATCCGCGCCCTCATATTGTCCTTTCGGTATCGCCTGCAAACCGCCGCGGATGACCTCAGCCATATAGGCCGATGCGAACAGCGCAACTCCGATGAGCGCCCTCAACAGCTTGTCAAAGCTCACGCCGGGCGGCACGAAGAGCGGAAGCATGAATGCAGCCATGAACAGCACGGTGACCAGCGGGACACCGCGAACCGTTTCGATGAAAATCACCGACAGGAGCTTCACGATCGGCATCTTGGATCGCCGCCCCATGGCCAGAACGATGCCAAGAGGCAGTGACACGACGATGCCGACATAAGACAGAACCAGCGTCACCATGAGGCCGCCCCAGAGCGGCGTTTCGACATATTCAAGGCCGAAATAGCCACCGACCAGAAGCAGGAAGGCAACGAACGGGAATACGCCGAAGAACAGAATTGCATTCAGGCGCTTGAACGGGATGCGCGGTGTGAGAAGTGGCACGAGCAGCGCCACGAAAATCACCCCACACAAGATGACCCGCCAGCGCTCGTCCATCGGATATCGGCCGAACATGAAATAGCCGAAACGGTTGAGGACAAACGGCCAGCACGCGCCGGACCAACCCGGAGGCAGTTCCCCGCCCTGATCTACGGTCAGACAAGCGAGACGATCCGTGCCGCTCCAAACCGCGCTGAAGAACAGCCAGTTGAGTATCTGGGGGAGGAACCAGACAACCAACAACAGCGCAAACAGCGACATGATTGTGTCTGCTGGCGTTGCGAACAGGTTTGTCCGAGCCCAGACAACAGGCCCCGCCCCTGACCGCGGCGCAGCCTGCGCCACAGCCATTTCGGTGCGAACCCAGGAGAGATCGTGTTCCTGCATGGCTATCTCTCCTTAAGCGCCATTCTGGTATTGAACCAGTTCATGAAGAGCGACGTCAGCAGACTGATGCTGAGATAGACCACCATGAAGACCACGACGATTTCGATCGCTTGACCTGTCTGGTTCAGAATGGTCCCGCCCACAGCGTAGAGATCGGGATAGCCGATCGCGACTGCAAGCGACGAGTTCTTCGTCAGATTGAGATATTGACTGGTCAGCGGCGGAATGATGATCCGCAGGGCTTGCGGTACAACGACCAGTCGCAATGACTGCCCGGAACTCAGGCCAAGCGCAGCGGCGGCCTCGCTCTGTCCGCGACTGACACCCATAATGCCGGCACGCACGATCTCCGCAATGAATGATGCCGTATAGAATGACAACGCCAGAAACAGCGACAAGAACTCAGGCTTGATGTTGACACCACCCGTCAAATTGAAGGTGCCCTTTTCCGGGAACTCAAGGCTGACGGGAATACCGGCCAGAAGAAGCCCGAGGATCGGCAGGCCTAGAATTAGCCCCACGCTCGTCAGGAACACCGGAAACTGTTGTCCCGTCGCCATCTGACGAACATGCGCGCGTCGAGCTACAAACGCGCTGAGCGCGATGCCGACGACAAAGCCCGCAACCACCAGCCAGGCCCCATCGGACCAGATGAACCGCGGGAAATAAAATCCGCGAACATTGAGGAATGAGCCAAAAGGCAAGGAATAGCTGTCGCGGACGCCCGGCAGCAATGCAAGAACGCCCTGATACCAGAACAGAATAACCAGCAACGGCGGAATGTTGCGGAACACTTCTACGTAGACCGTCGAAATCTTGCGTATCAGCCAATTCTTGGAAAGCCGTCCAACACCGACGATGAAGCCGATGATGGTTGCCGTGAATATGCCCGCTAGCGCCACGACCGCAGTGTTAATGACACCGACGATCAGCGCCCGACCATATGACGAATCCGAACTGTAGGCGATCAGTTGGTCCGAGATATCGAATCCGGCTCGGCCATTTAGAAAACCGAAGCCTGTGGAAATATTGGAGCGGGTCAGATTCTCGATCGTATTGTCGACGATCCACCATACACCGAGAATAAGCGCAAGAAGCAGAACGGCCTGGAAAAAGTAGCTGCGCGCCTTTGGGTCGTAGAGCAGCGAAATCCGCGCGGGTTGATCGCCATCGATCGTATCATTTAACGCCACAGGGTTCCCCTTCCCATGACAGCGGCATGACGCGGGCGACCTGTTGATCCGATCCGCTCATTGGCCGACTGACCGGAGGGGCGAACCCCTCCGGCCGGCGAAGTACCGAACAAGTGCCGATCAGCGGATCGGCATACCGTACTGCAGGCCGCCCTTCGTCCACAGGGCGTTGATGCCACGAGAGATCTTGAGCGGGCTGCCGCTGCCGACATTGCGCTCGAAGATTTCGCCATAATTGCCGGTCGCCTTGACAATATTGACAACCCAATCGTTGGACAGGCCGAGATCGGTGCCGATCTTGGTTTCGGCTTCCACGCCGAGAAGACGACGAATGTCCGGATTTTCGGAATTCTTCATCTCGTCGACATTAGCCTGGGTAATCCCGGCTTCTTCCGTGTTGAGCAGGGCGTAGTAGGTCCATTTCACGATATCGAACCACTTGTCGTCACCCTGACGAACCGAGGGTCCGAGCGGCTCCTTGGAAATGATCTCAGGCAGAACGACGTGATCGTCTGGCGAAGCCATCTGGAGGCGCACGGCATAAAGGCCCGACTGGTCGGTCGTATAGGCATCGCAACGACCGGCGTCATAGGCAGCGTTCGCCTCTTCGAACTTCTCGAACACGACGGGATTATATTCCATCTTGTTCGCCTTGAAGTAATCGGCAAGATTCAGTTCAGTGGTGGTACCAGCCTGAACGCACACAGCCGCGCCTGACAACTGCAGAGCCGAATTGACGCCCGGGATTTTCTTCGAATTGATCATGAATCCCTGGCCGTCATAGTAGGTGACGCCGCCAAAGTTCAGACCAAGCGCCGTATCGCGGCTGATCGTCCAGGTGGTGTTGCGCGACAGAATGTCTATCTCGCCCGACTGGAGCGCGGTAAATCGATCCTTCGCGGAAAGACCGGTGAACTTTACCTTGGTGCCGTCGCCAAACACTGCGGCAGCTACTGCGCGGCAGAAATCTACGTCCAGGCCGGTCCACTCGCCCTTGTCATCAGGCGCGGAAAACCCGGCGAGCCCGGTGTTTACACCGCATTGGACAAATCCCTTCGCCTTGACGTCATCCAGCGTGTCAGCCGACGCCACCGATGAGGTGACACCGAGAGCGGCAACCGCCAGCATCCCTGTTATGATTTTCTTCATTTCCCACTTTCCCTTCTGCAAGACTTGCGTCCGTGAGAGCCCGGTCCCGGAAGGCCTGTCGCCCCGCTTCCCAGATCGAGAGGAACAACTCCCGATCCACCGCCTTCCCCAAGCATAAGCGTATCGAAAGCCATTATCGGTGCTGGGTCAAGTCCGAATGGTCCAGCGTTTGATCGAGATGTGAGCGAATTTATTTCATCGCAGTCAAAACAGGGAAATGCACTTCAGGCGAGCCAGTCGATATTCGACTAAGGGATAATAAATGCAGTTGCACCAAAGCGAAATCGGGACACTGGCTTATTTGCGAAATCACCTCAAATACGCAAAACAACCGCACTGATATCGCGCAGACAGGATTCGAAATGGATAAGGCAAATACAGCTCGTCAGGGTATCAACACGCGCCTTGCGCATATGGGCAACGATCCGCAAGAGTTCTTCGGGTTCGTAAACCCGCCTGTCGTCCACGCTTCAACGGTCCTTTTCCCAGATGCCAAGACCATGGCGGAGAGCAGCCAGCGTTACACCTATGGCACGCGAGGCACACCCACAACCGACGCGCTGACGAATGCAGTGAACGAGCTAGAAGGCGCGGCTGGCACGATTGTGGTTCCGTCGGGATTGGCTGCCGTAACCGTGCCGCTTCTGGCTTTCCTCAAAGCCGGAGATCATCTCCTGATCGTCGATTCGGTTTACGGTCCAACCCGGCGTTTCGCAGATACGATGCTCGCCCGATTGGGCATTGAGGTCGAATATTACGACCCGCGTATCGGGGCCGGAATCGCATCCATCCTTAAACCGAACACCCGTGTTGTATTTACGGAATCACCCGGCTCAAACACATTTGAAGTGCAGGACATCCCCGCGATCTCAAAGGCTTCAAAGGCACAGGGCGCTATCGTGATGATGGACAACACCTGGGCGACGCCACTCTATTTCCGCCCACTCGACCATGGTGTCGACATTTCCATACATGCCGCCACCAAGTACCCGGCCGGCCATTCGGACGTGCTGATCGGCACCGTCTCTGCCAATGCCGACTGCTGGAAACAATTGCACGAAACCTTCATCACGCTTGGCACCTGCAGCGGCTCTGACGACGTCTACCAGATGCTGCGCGGATTGCGGACCATGGGTGTCCGGCTCGAGCGGCACGAGAAGAGCGCCCTTGAGATAGCGGGTTGGCTCGAAGCCCAGCCGGGCGTCGCGCGCGTACTTCACCCAGGCCTCGCGAGTCATCCGGATCACGCGCTCTGGAAACGCGATTTTTCTGGATCGAGCGGGATCTTTTCCTTTGTCATGGATGGTGCGGACAGACCTCAGGCACATGCCTTTCTCGATGCCTTGGAGATTTTCGGACTGGGCTATTCTTGGGGTGGCTACGAAAGCCTCGCGGTACCCGTCTTTCTCGGCGACAGGGTGGTTGCCAAGGCTCCACCAGAGGGGCCCGTCATCCGCCTGCAGATCGGCCTTGAGGATGTAGAAGACCTCAAGGCCGACATCGAACGCGGACTCCTCGCCGCATCGCGAAAGACATAGTGACCTCGCATCGCCGAACGATTTGCGCGCGGGCATCGAAGCCAGCTAGGCACCAGATCCGCGAGAACCAAAGGCGGCGGCAGGAGGCAAGGAATGAAAGCAGAACGTCCGTGGGACTCTCCGTGGGACTTTTTGCGCCAAACCATGACTTCAGGTCGATTTGTTCCGTTTTTGTCGCCAGGGGGCTTGCCCTTGAAAGCGCGGAACTCTATAGCCCGCGAGGCCTCGGAGTGTAGCGCAGCCTGGTAGCGCACCTGATTTGGGATCAGGGGGTCGTAGGTTCGAATCCTATCACTCCGACCACTCTCAGTATTCCCTGTTGAAGCAGGCTGTTGCTTGCGGTTTCCGTCGCAGCCTTAAATCTCTGCGTGTCGAATTTCCGGCATTGCGACCAGACCGGCGGCTCGTGCGTCTTCGGGGAGAGCGCGCCTCTCGACGATAATGGAAGCCGTTCGCAAGGCCAGTGCAACAATCGTCAACGCGGTGTTGACCGCACCGGCGGACGGCAGGACTGAAGCGTCGGCGACATACAGTCCCTGAATCCCATGAACCATGCCGTCTCGGTCTGTAACCGAGGTGGACGGATCATCCCCCATCCGGGCGGTCCCAACGGGATGCCCCAACGCGCAGTTTCGCATCGCGATGGCCTTGTATCCGGCCTGTCGGAAGGCCGTGACCGTCAGTTGACGCAATCTCGCAAATGTTTTGGCATTACGCGGCGGCGGCACTTGACCCGCAATTTCGTCGCCTTTGAATATCACTCCAGCCTCGCGTGTAGGCGTCGCTTCGATCATGTAGAAGAATGAAAGGCAACGCGTAGCAAGCGCCCGCGCGAGAGGGCGCAGCACTCTGGGAGCGAGGTCCCAGACTGGCATCTTGCCGATGATTTGGACAATTCCCGTCGGATATGGCCACGTCACGCACGGTTCATAGTGAGACATGATCCCGAAGGTTTTCACATGACGATTGCCGAGCGGCCTCCAGCCCGTCAAGACAAAGACGTGGCCGGCATGATGGCCACTCATGTAGCGACCGAGTGCGCCACCATTGTTGCCCAACCCTTCGGGATGCGCGGCGTTGCGCGAGCGGCGCAGCAGAAGCGGGGTACCGGTCAGTCCGCAGCCGGCCACGACGGTCCCGGCAACAATTTCATGGATCTCTTCATTTATGCGGATGACGACACCGGTCACTCGCTTCCCTGCTTCGTCCGTGACTATACGAAGGCATTCAGCCCCAGTGACGATATCAACGCGACCTGTCGCCAGCGCCGGACGCAATACAGCGATCTCGGCATCCATCTTCGCGTCGACCTGACAGAAATGCCCGTCGCAGGTGCCGCACATCCTGCAACTGCCCTGGGGTCCGTAATCGAGCCCCAGCGGGATCGGAGATACCGTCGTGCCCGTTGACTGCAGCCGTTCGACCATTTCCGCGATCAGCGGATCGTGTGGAAGCGGCGGATAGGGATAGGGACCGGAGCGTGGTGGCTCGTTGGGATCGCCGTCGGATGACCCGTGAACGCGAAACAACTGCTCAGCTTCTGCATAGAATGGCTCAAGTTCGTCATAGGTGATCGGCCAGGCGGGCGAAATACCGGATTCCAGACGAGTTTCGCGAAAATCGCTTTCGCGCATCCGGTAAAGTGCTGCCCCGTAGAACTTTGTCAGCCCTCCGACCAGACCAAAGAAATCGCCTTTTCGAAACGTCGTGGCGAGGAAGACACCGATTGGATCACGGGGCCCAACCATGGCAGGCTTCAGGAAATCGCCCTGTTCAACGACCAGAACTCTAAGGCCTTGAGATGACAGTTTGTAGGCCGCACTGCTGCCGCCAGGCCCGCTCCCGACCACGACTGCATCGTAATTCGACGTGCCATTCATGCCCACAAACCGGATCGGCTGATTGAGCATCGAAGCACACTGCCCCATGCATACTGCATCGCCCGCAACCCCTTGCGAGCACAAATCATCGCCGAAGCCAACAGCCCACGCAAGTAGGCGGTCACGTTTGATACGGAGATCGCGACGCGATTGCGGTGTCGGTTAGCTGCCAACAGCCTTGTTCAAAGGGCTATTGCAATCACGCCGAGAAAAAGACTGCCAGATACTTTATAATATAAAATACCTGCAGATCACACAAATAGAGACGTATGAATAAGACGGTTTCAGTCGTCCTAATTTCTTCGAGCGGCCTCAATGAATAACGAATCAATCGCTGTGCGATACCGACCACCACAACTCCCGGACCCTTGCCAGCTAGCATCAAACGACATATATCGGCTCTGTCGATATTGCGATCTGGCTCACTGATCGTTCAAACGTTCTTCGCAGATCTACTTTTCCATTTGATTTGCTATGAACGTCGTGTCCATTCTGCGCTCTCTGCTGGGCTTTCGGACTTTGCGGGCAACAGTTGCTTAGGGTGGCTAATCGACCCCGACAGAGGCGCTTTTCTCGCTGATTGTCGAGCTTACAGCGAGCGCTCTGTGACTTCTCACAGGCGCGCAGCTATCGTTGCGTGCGAGCCCGCGTCGCCGTTTGGTCGTCCCGGTCTCTCGCGCCACAACACTCCGCAGCGCTAATTTGCTGCAAAAATCTGCTGGTCTCCGCGTGATCCGGTCATTTTGAACGCCGACCAGTTGTCAACGCTGGGACGAGCGCGTGCGGAATGGGATCGGTGTTCCATTCCGAAAATTCATACAGGAGAATGCTTTGAAGATACTGGTTCGAGATAACAACGTCGATCAAGCGCTACGCGTCCTCAAAAAGAAGATGCAGAGAGAAGGTCTGTTTCGTGAAATGAAGGCGCGCCGGGCTTATGAGAAGCCGTCGGAAAGGCGCAATCGCGAAAAGGCGGACGCAATCAGACGGTCTCGAAAAGTAGCGCGAAAGCTGGCTCAACGTGAGGGACTGCTTCCCTCCAAGAAACGAGCGGCAGCGCGCTAACCATCTGCCGGACATCTTCGCGTTGAGATCAACGCACTCCATAAATCGTCGGTCGCCTCCACTCGATGCGGCCGACTGGGTCCAAGGGACGCCACCTGAGATGGCGCGGGCTCGAAAATTTGGGCGATCGCCTCGCCCCGAAAAATTATCCGTTCATGCACAACAAACCGTGCTTCGAGAAAACCGCTTTCGAACCGGCTCTTTGACGCCGGACAAACAGGCAATTGAGAGCCTTTGAATCAAATACGGCATCTCATATCCATACTCTGTTTGTCTTCTGAACGTAGCCAGCAGCAGGCGGCGTGTTGAAGGAGTGATTCTTGTGGAGAGCGATTTTGTTTCGGCGGGCCGACACCTCGAGGACGCGTTCAGTTGCCTGCGAGGCGAGGACACGCTCAGCCGAGAAGCGCGCCAGGCGCTGGGTATTCTGATCGACGCGTTCGAAGGCCTCGAGCACCTGCGCCCGTCTGCCAAGATCGTGCCGTTCCCAGCGGTTCCACGCGAGGAAGTCGCGCGGCATCAAGTCTAGAAATCTCGGCGAGACCGTACGCTAGTGCAGTTTTCCCGAGGGTTCTCGGCTTGGCGTGGCGACCGCACCTTCCTGCTTGGGAGATGTCGCTTTCGAGTCGGTCTCCTTCAGCAGCATCTGAGCGATACGTATCATCTTCTCGTGCTCATCCAGCAGAGAAACGTGCTGTGCCAGGAGCTTCTGAAGCTCCGACCGACGCACCCATCCCAGCTGGCGCATCATCTTATCGAACATTTGCACCACCTTTCTCATCCCATTGTAGCAGATCGCATCTCCGCAAACTGCATCAAAGGTGCGCTTGTCTTGCGCCGAGCGCGTTTAGCGGGCAAATTTCGGCGTCTACCATCCGCCAGTTGCACTGACGCGGATCGGGCTCCCGAGTCGTCCGAGACTGGCAGCCAACGCCAGACATAACCGGCAACAGACCCGCGATCCGGCTGAGAAATCCATGTGAGTTGGACATTTCATGAACCATCTCGATCTCAGAGCCTTGAGGGGACATGGGGACAGATCCCAAGGCTGCGTCGACAGTCGTACCGTTAATTCCCAGAGAATCAGCCTGAACTTAATGGTATTGTTCTCATTGCCATCCTTCGAATGAAATCAGTCGTTTGGACAGGCGCTGAAAATTGCAGCATGTGACCCACACCATCGAGCAGTTGGAGCTCGACTGTTGGGAGGCGCTCTTTCATCGATTTGCCGTCGATTTCGAAGTCGAGAACCTTGTCTGCTGTCCCGAACAAGATTCCGACCGGAGCCGCTATCTCGCCAACCCGCTTCTCAAGCACCGGCATATCCTGTTCCAGCGCCACCACATCCGTACAGCTGCCGAATATGGCTTGAGGCCGCAGCCCCAACCAGCCGCCTCCCTCCGTCATATAGTCGGCTGGCGCATGTTGTGGCCCAAATACAAATGCCAGGGTTGCCTGCGCATATTTGAGTGCCAGCGGCGCTGAGATTGTGTGTGCCAAAACCCAACGTTTAAGCGGCGATTTGACATAAAGCGCCGCCAATTGCGGAGGTATCTCGGGGCGATGCCTCGTGAGGGGCGCCAGGAGAGCCAGGCCGGAGATTGAGTTCGGGTGGTCAAGTGCCAGCGCCAGCGATACGGCGCCCCCAAGCGAGTGCCCGACAATGAGTGGCTGCTCCAATCCGAGACTTTCTATGAACCGAGCAACCAGTCGCGCCTGGTCGGTAATCTGACCGCTTGCCGAATAGGGCCGTGTCGAATAGCCGGAACCGGGCCTGTCGAGCGCGATGACCCGAAAGTCCCGCGCGAGATCCGGAAAGAGTGTTGAGCGGAACTGGTGAAGCTGCGCCCCCAGACCGTGTATGAAGACGATAGGCGGCCCCTCGCCTGCTTCGACATAGTGAATGCGACAACCGTCGAGTGTGATGAACTTTCCCGTAGCAGGGACAAGCCGCTCCGCCTTGCGGGCGATCCGACGCGTCTGCAATACGAAATAGGCTACAACGAGCATTGCCGCGAGCAAAAGCCCCGCCAACACCCAGACAAATATCCAGATCATCGCCAACCCCGGGCGTCCAAGCGCCCCGCAGACCCTACACGAGTGTTCATGCAGGGATCAAAGGTCGGACAAGAAAAAGGGCGGCCATTGACCGCCCGTTCCCATGATAGAATTGTCGGTCGGCTCAACCGTGCAGCTTGGCCGTGATTTCGGCAACCCGCTTGCCCTGGAACTTTGCGCCTTCCAGTTCCTGAGCGGATGGCTGGCGAGACCCGTCACCCTCGGCGGTCGTCGTCATGCCGTAAGGTGCACCACCACGTACCACATCGTTGCCCATCTGGCCCTGGTAGGCATAAGACAAGGGCACGATCACCATGCCATGATGTTGCATCCAGATTTGGCTCGTGATCAAGGCTATTTCCGCGCCGCCATGCTGCGTCGCGGTGGATGCCATGACGGAGCCCACCTTGTTGATCAGCGCACCTTTTCCCCAGAGCGGACCGGTCTGATCGATGAAATTTTTTAGCTGAGCCGCCATCATACCGTAGCGGGTTGAAGCGCCGAAAATAATCGCGTCGTAGTTTTCCAGTTCAAGCGGGTTCGCGATCTCGGCCTTCTGATCAAGCTTGTAATGGGCCGCCTTCGCTACTTCCTCGGGGACCAGTTCCGCCACGCGTTTCACTGTCACCTCCGCACCCGCTTCGCGCGCACCTTCTGCGGCCGCATAAGCCATCTGCTCCATGTGACCCCAGCTCGAATAATAAAGTACCAGAACCTTTGCCATAACCGTCTCCATCTCTTGAGGCGCGGTGATGGCCGCGCTGCTTCACTTCATCTAGCGCTTCCGCTGTCAATTGAAACCGCACTGATCGCGACACATCGTTCACCGAATGGCGACACTTGCCGGTTGCGCAGCGCACGGCTATCTGACGGTGGATTTCACGGAGCGTGCCATGTCAGAAATCGTCACTGCCGCCATGATCGTCATTGGCGACGAGATCCTTTCGGGGCGGACCATCGACCGCAACATTGGCCATCTCGCGGGTATGATGACGGCGATCGGGATCGACCTGAAGGAAGTTCGCATCGTGGCCGATGAGGAAGCGGACATCGTTGCTGCCGTCAACGCGCTTCGCAGCAGATATACCTATGTATTCACAACCGGGGGCATCGGCCCGACCCACGATGACATCACCGCCGATTCGATCGCAGCCGCATTCAACGTTCCATGCGAGTTCGACGAAAAGGCCATGACCTTGCTGGCAGATAACTACGAAAAGCGAGGCATGGAGTTCACCGACGCGCGCAAGCGCATGGCCCGCATGCCCGCAGGCGCCACGCATATCGATAATCCGGTTTCGACGGCCCCGGGTTTTCGCATCGGCAATGTGCATGTGATGGCAGGCGTGCCATCTGTCTTTCAGGCGATGCTCGACAACGTCGTTCCAACCTTGCGCACGGGCGCCAAACTGCTTTCGGCGATGGTCCCCTGCCCTCATGGAGAGGGCGTGATTGGTGGACCTCTGGCGGAAATTCAGAGGCGACACGGCGATACGATCATCGGTTCCTATCCGAAATTTGGCGATGGCAAATTCTGGACCGAGCTTGTTGTGCGCGCGCGAACGCAGGAAGCACTCGACGCCGCCCTTGCGGAAGTCGAGGCGATGGTCGCCGAACTTTCCGCACGCAAATGACCGGTGCGTTAGGCTGTAAACCGTGGCCGAACGGGCCAGTTTGTGTCAGGATCGCGGCAGGCAATCGAGGGATGAAGCCATGATGTTCCATACGTTCCTTGCAATCATCCAGGGCGAAGAGGACGTCGAGCGCGTTCTCGACTTTGCAATTCCCTTAACGGCCAGCGTGAATGGCCATCTGATTGGCCTGCATACGGAAGCTATCCCCATCGCCTATGCGGGTCCGGTCGGCTTTCCAGAGGCCGAATTCATGCAGGCAACGAGCGAGGCCAACACCGCCCGCGCGGCCAAGCTAAAGGCGCTGTTCGATGAGAAGTTACAGGCGGCGGGCGTGTCGCACGACTGGCGTAGTCTGGAGAGCTTTTCCGGCGACAGCGGCGTATCCAGCCTGACGAGCGCACGCTCCGTCGATCTCGTGGTCGTCGCACAACCTTCTCCCGAAGCCGACGCCCCGACCGCCGATGTCGAGACGCTGATCTTCGAAAGTGGCAGACCCGTTCTGATCGCTCCGTACCGTGGCGCTCTGACTACCCGTTTCAAGCGCGTGCTGGTTGCCTGGAATTCCAGCCGCGAGTCGTCCCGTGCCATTTTCGATGCTCTCCCGCTGATCGTGGCAGCCGAGCAGTGCGACGTTCTGGTGGTGGACCCGGAAGACAATCCCGCACGACCCGCTGACAAGGCTGGCGAAGGCATTGCCGCCACGCTGCGCAGGCACGGCGCCAATGTGAATGTGCTGCGGATGGAGTCTGGCGGGCGCGGTGTCGACGATATTATCGAGGAGCGGATCGCCGAGCGCGCGATCGATCTTGTGGTGCTGGGCGCATACAGCCATTCTAGGCTGCGAGAATTCCTCTTCGGCGGCGTCACGCGCAGCGTTCTCAAATCCATGTCTGTGACTACTTTCATGTCCCGCTAGGATTCTGGCGCATTGGAGACTTTGGCGATGGTTTGCGCCTTGCCAGAGCCTGTGCTTTCCAGCTAATTCCGGCTGCATTCCAGCCATATTGCGCAAGCGCAACTCTCGGAGTGCCGCCAATGTCCCTGCCAGAAAAAGCGTTCCCGGTATCCTGGGACCAGTTTCACCGAGATGCGCGTGCGCTTGCATGGCGGCTGGCCGGTTCGCAGAGTGCCAAGACGAGCACCTGGAAAGCGATCGTGTGCATAACCCGCGGCGGCCTTGTGCCAGCCGCAATCATCTCGCGCGAACTCGGGATACGCCTGATTGAGACGGTGTGTGTCGCCTCCTACCACGATTACACCGAGCAGGGGCAACTGTCCGTCCTCAAGGAAGTGTCACCGCGGCTGCTCGAAAACGATGGCGAAGGCGTCCTCATCGTCGACGACCTCACCGATACCGGCAAGACCGCAGCAATCGTGCGCGCAATGATGCCGCGCGCCCATTTTGCCACCGTCTATGCGAAGCCGAAGGGGCGCCCCTTGGTGGACACTTTCGTGACCGAAGTCTCTCAGGACACCTGGATCTATTTTCCCTGGGACCTTGGCTTCACTTATCAGAAGCCGATTGCCGAAGATCACAAGGGCTAGGCCGAAATCGCTTTATGCAACTATCGACCGCTGCGTGACGGCATCGATCTTCACGAACTCCGAAACTGCCACTGGCGAACTGCGAACGCCGCAAGCCCTCACCCATGCGACCTTGCTCGCGCGCCGATCTGACACATGCATGTCATCTTCGAACCGCAGGCATGGTGGGCATTTCATGCTTCAGCGAAACGTGAGATTCTCCCAGTGAACGAGCGTTTGTTGATTCGTTGGAACTTCCGCGTGTTCGTTGCGACGAACGCCACCACCTAGGACCAACTCGGTCGGCAGTTCTGTACCGAGCGGGTTCGGATTTCGTACCGAGAGGAATTCATTGAAAGCGCTGGATCAGCGACCCAAAGTCGGCACGCCATTCTTGGCCGAAACCTTGGATCGCGCGAAGATCTCGCACTTTCAGGTTGCCGCCCTGCCCTGGCGCATCGGCACCTCTGGTGTCGAGATCCTTCTCGTCACCAGTCGCGGGCGCAAGCACTGGCTGCTGCCGAAGGGCTGGCTCGAAGAAAGGGAAAGCCCTTCCCAAGGCGCGGCGCGAGAAGCTGCCGAAGAATCGGGTGTGGTCGGCACGGTGTCGGCAAGCGAGTTCGGCCGGTACGTTTACATCAAGAATGTGTCGCGCAGACCGCGATATTGCGAGGTAAGCGTATTCTCGCTCCGAGTGGAACGCATTTCGAGTAAATGGAAGGAATCACGACAGAGGACGCGCAAATGGATGTCCAGGGAAGAGGCGCTCATCTCTGTGAAGGAATCTGACTTGCGCACGCTGATCGCTGCATTCTTCGACTTGGATAGTTTGGTAGCGGCCTGAAGCGCGTCGAGCTGGCAATTAGGCCGCCCGGTAACGCTTGAGCTCGATGACGACCGAGTTTCGCCCGCCATGTTTGGCCGCATAAAGGCTGCGGTCCGCTTCTCGCATCAGTTCGATTGCATTGACGCCCGGGCGGTGCAGCGCGAGCCCGATGGACACAGAAATGCGCGCTTCGGGAACGCCAAACTGGCGTCCTTCCCGTTCCACGCTTTTGCGGAGGGCCTCCGCAATGGACGCGCTCTCGTCGTGATCCGCGCCGTTGAGGAAAATACCGAACTCCTCGCCGCCGAGTCGCGCGCAGAGGTCTCCTGGACGGGCTGCCTGGCGAATATGCTTAGCGAGCATTTCTATCACCGTGTCGCCGAATGCGTGTCCGAAAAGGTCGTTGAGCATCTTGAAGTGATCGGCATCCATATACGCCAGCACGCCGGCGGACCCCTCTGATCCATGCCGTTCCAGACAATGATCCAGCCGGTCGATAAAGCTCTGCCGGTTGAGAAGACCCGTCATCTGATCGGTCGAGCTGAGAATAGCCAGCTTGTCGTTCAAGACAGACAGCCTGACATGCTGAAGAACGACGTAAGCGAGTGCCGGCACACCCACAGCCAACGTGATGGCAAGCGAAATCCATGCCTCAAACTGCACGCGATCCGGGCCAAATCGCCAGTAAACGACCACAACAATCGCTTCCACAGCCAGGACGATAGCGCAGAACAGCACAAGGATGCGCTTCATCTCGGGCCGTTTCATGAGCCGCAGCATGCCGTTTTCTCCAGTCGTGCCGAAACTAACAGGCGACGGTTTACGTGCCGCTACGTCCGCGCGCGGATTTGTTTCTATTTTTCCAGCATGTCGGCACCGCCCGGCTCTTAATCAGACGCCGTATCGTTCCGTCCTGATCACGTCGCGCAAAACACCAGCCGCGATTGCGCTGTCTGAAGCCCGATCGCAGAACGCGTTCGAACCGCAAACATAGGCGTGGCTCACGTTGGCGCCGATCCGGTCCACAGCCTCGGAAATCATCTCCGCGTCGATGCGGCGCGAAAAGACCCCGGATCCTGGATCCGGATCCCGGGTGAGCGTTAGCATAAGTTTGAACTTGTCGTCACTCCGTGCGAGTTGAGACAGTTCGTCGCCGAACAAAAAGTCCTGTTTCGTGCGTGCCGAGAAAAGCAGCATCATCGGGATGTCCGATCCTGCACGCGCCCGATACCTGATCATCGAGACGAGCGGAGCCACTCCCGAACCCGCGCCAATCAAAAGCACCGGACCGCCATCGGCGACGTTCCAGACAAAATGACCGCCAATAGGACCGCCGAGTTCGATCTCGTCGCCAACTTCCACCACATCATGGAAGAAGGGCGATACCTCGCCTTCGTTCAGCCGTTCGATTGCAAGCTCGATAATCGGCCCATTGTCGGGAGGAGAGGCAATGGAGTAGCTGCGCTGGGCACGATAGCCGTCAGGCGCGGTCAGACGGACAATTACATGCTGGCCGGCAGCAAAGGCGAACGGCACAGGCAGTTGGAAGAAGAAGCTGGAGACGGTTTCAGACCGGCGCAGTATGCGCGTCACCTTCGCGTTTTGCCAGCGCATCGTTCACTCCGGATGGATCAATCGTCCGTATAGCGCTGTTCAAGCCAGGGATCGCCATAACGATGATAGCCCCGGAGTTCCCAGAATCCGAGTTCGTCCTTCTGCGTGAACTGAAGTCCCGTGATCCACTTCGCCGACTTCCAGAAATAGAGGTGCGGCACAAGAAGACGGGCCGGACCACCGTGATCTGGCGTGATGGGCAAGCCTTCGTAGCGCAACGCCACCATCGCCTTGCCTCCAACGAGATCCGGCACAGTGACATTTGTGGTGTAGCCATCGGAAGAGTGTGCCAGCGTAAAGCCGGTTGGAGGCTCGATGCCGGCTTCGGCGAGAATATCGTCGATCAGCACGCCTTCCCAGGCGGTGTCGAATTTGGACCATGTGGTCACGCAATGTATGTCGCGTGTCATTCTGGTTTGCGGAAGCGCATTGAAGGACGTCCAGTCCCACTCCTGCAAGACTCTCGGTCCGACCTTCAGTTTGAAGCGCCAATCTTCTGCTTTGACCTGGGGCGTGGGACCGGCGGACAAAACCGGAAATCCCGTTTCCAGAAACTGACCCGGCGGAAGCCGCTCACGGGTTGATTCGTCCCCACCACTGCGTCGACCGAGAAACCCGCGTGTCGCCATGTCTCCACCGCATATGTTGATCACTGTAGCAAGGAGCCAACGATAGCTCCGACAGGCGTGGTTTGTCGTGATGATTCTTTCGCCGGGCGGACAGCATGTGCTGACACTTCATGCCATGCGCGCATTGCCGCTCAAACAGGGCGCGTCAGCAACCGAAAACTGGACGTTCTCCAGAGTTTTTTCTCCCCACTATCCACATAGCCGGCACACAATATCTTGGGGTGGTCGAACTTCCGAAAACGAGTGCTTGACGAGTCACGGCGAGTCGCCTTTTATTGCTCATGCGCTGATGTTCCGGGCGCGGTCGCTGCGAGATGCAGCTGGCCCTTTTTCCCGATTTTGTGCGTTTCAACAGGCTTTTCAGGTTTCTGCGGCGGCGGAAATCCGACGGGCTTTTTGCGTCTCACGATGTGGTGATGAGTAGCGGCGAGAAACTGGTTTAAAGTGTCTGTTAACCCTATATTTAGTGTTTACGGATACCATGATCGCAATATATCGTGTGAATCGTCTTCAAGAGACAAAGCCTCACACGAGTTATGGGGAGATCCGCAGGGATCGGCGGGAACACAGAGCGGGCTTCCGGGTACGATGTTTCGTTCAGGTGCGAACCGGTCGCTGCGATGCGGGGATTAGCCGATCCTTGGGCCGGCTGAAGTGCAACAAACACGTCTTGCGTGACGGGAGCGGAGTATCCCGGCGGAAGGCACTATATATAGACGATTGAAGGGACGACCTAGATGCGGATTGAGCGGCGATTTACCAAGGAAGGACAGTCGCGCTATGCGGAGATCGAATTCCGCAAGGCGACCTCCGAGATCAAGAATCCGGATGGATCGATCGTCTTTCGCGCGGCCGACATCGACGTTCCCGCGCAGTTCAGCCAGGTCGCAACAGACGTTCTTGCCCAGAAATACTTCCGCAAGGCCGGCGTTCCCGCACGCCTGAAGCGCATCGAGGAGAATGACGTCCCCTCCTTCCTCTGGCGTTCTGTGGCCGACGAGGCCGAACTCGCCAAGCTGCCGGAAGACGAGCGCTATGGCTCGGAGACCGATGCGCGTCAGGTGTTCGACCGGCTTGCCGGTACGTGGACCTACTGGGGCTGGAAGGGCAAGTATTTCGATTCGGAAGAAGACGCCCGCGCATTCCGTGACGAGCTTTCCTACATGCTCGCCACACAGCGCGTCGCGCCCAATTCGCCGCAATGGTTCAACACCGGCCTGCATTGGGCCTATGGGATCGATGGCCCCGGCCAGGGTCACTTCTATGTCGACCCCTTCACCGGCAAGCTGACCAAGTCCAAGTCGTCCTACGAGCATCCCCAGCCGCATGCCTGCTTCATCCAGTCCGTGCAGGACGACCTCGTCAATGAGGGCGGCATCATGGATCTGTGGGTGCGTGAGGCGCGGCTGTTCAAA
This sequence comes from Rhizobiaceae bacterium, assembly GCA_023953905.1. Classification (GTDB taxonomy): domain Bacteria; phylum Pseudomonadota; class Alphaproteobacteria; order Rhizobiales; family Rhizobiaceae; genus Arvimicrobium. Next base: position 135,072 of record JAMLJA010000012.1, read on the forward strand.
TACGGCTCCGGCACCGGTTCCAACTTCTCCTATCTGCGCGGCGAAGGCGAGAAGCTTTCGGGCGGCGGCAGGTCTTCAGGTCTGATGAGCTTCCTCAAGATCGGCGACCGCGCGGCGGGCGCCATCAAGTCGGGCGGCACTACGCGCCGCGCCGCCAAGATGGTGATCTGCGACATGGATCACCCCGATATCGAAAGCTTCATCAACTGGAAGGTGATCGAGGAACAGAAGGTCGCGTCGCTGGTCGCCGGGTCCAAGGCGCACGAAAAGCAGCTGAACGAGATCTTCGCGGCGATCCGCGCCTGGGACGGCTCCTCCGAGGATGCCGTCGATCCGGCCAAGAACGAAAGCCTGAAGACGGCCATCCGCGGCGCCAAGAAGGCGCTGATCCCGGAAACCTATGTCAAACGCGTGCTCGACTACGCCAAGCAGGGCTATGACAGCATCGAGTTTCCGACCTACGACACCGACTGGGACAGCGAGGCCTATGCCTCGGTCTCGGGGCAGAACTCCAACAACTCGGTGCGCGTGACCGACGCCTTCCTGAAGGCGGTGAAGGACGACGCGCCGTGGGAGCTGGTGCGCCGCACCGACGGCAAGATTTCCAAGACCGTTTCGGCGCGCGAGCTTTGGGCGCAAGTGGGCCATGCCGCCTGGGCCTGCGCCGACCCCGGCATCCAGTTCCACGACACCGTCAATGCCTGGCACACCTGCCCGGCGGATGGACAGATCCGCGGATCGAACCCCTGTTCGGAATACATGTTCCTGGACGACACGGCCTGCAACCTGGCCTCGATGAACCTTCTGACCTTCTACAAGGGCGGCAAGTTCGACGCCGAATCCTATGTCCACGCCACGCGGCTCTGGACGGTGACGCTGGAAATCTCGGTCCTGATGGCGCAGTTCCCGTCCAAGGAAATCGCGCAGCGGTCCTATGACTTCCGCACGCTGGGCCTTGGCTACGCCAACATCGGCGGCCTCCTGATGAACATGGGCCTTGGCTACGACAGCGACGAGGGCCGCGCACTGGGCGGGGCGCTGACCGCGATCATGACCGGTGTCAGCTACGCGACCTCGGCCGAGATGGCGGGCGAACTGGGGGCCTTCCCGTCCTACCCGGCGAACCGCGACCACATGCTGCGGGTGATCCGCAACCACCGCGCCGCCGCCTATGGCAAGACCGAGGGCTACGAGGGTCTGGCGGTGAGGCCCGTGGCGCTCGACCACGCGAACGTCCCCGACCAAGACCTTGTCAGGCTTGCGAAATCCGCCTGGGACGAGGCGCTGGCGCTGGGCGAAAGACACGGCTACCGCAACGCCCAGGCGACGGTCATCGCGCCCACCGGCACGATCGGCCTTGTCATG
>JAMLJA010000013.1 GCA_023953905.1 Rhizobiaceae bacterium
GACCCGCTGTCGCTCGACCCGACCCGCATATCGGCAGAGGTCACGCGCGACATCGCGGCACGGCTTGCCAGGATCGCCAGGCGTCTGGAAGGCAGGCACGATCCCAGGGACGTCGCCGAATTCCTCATGCGGTGCCTCTTCACGATGTTTGCGGAAGATGTGAAACTCATTCCCGAGAAGGGCTTTCACAAGCTCCTCGGTCAGATGAAGGACACGCCGGAGCATTTCGTCGCCGCGCTGGAAAGCCTGTGGGCGATCATGGACAGCGGCGGCTACGCACCGCATCTGAACTCCACCCTGAAGAAGTTCAACGGCTCGCTGTTCAAGAAGCGCTCCGCCCTTCCGCTCGACAGCGACGACATCAACGAGCTGTGGATAGCTTCCGGCAAGGACTGGTCCGATGTGGAGCCAGCCATTTTCGGAACCTTGCTGGAGCGGGCACTTGACCCGCGCGAGCGGTCCAAGCTCGGCGCGCACTATACACCCCGCGCCTATGTCGAACGTCTCGTGGTGCCAACGATCATCGAACCGCTTCGCGCCGATTGGGAGCTTGTGCAAGGCCAGGTGAAGGAGTTGCGCGACAAGGGCGACGACGCCGGGGCGCTCGCTGCCGTGAAGGCCTACCACCACAAGCTCTGCACCACGCGGGTGCTGGACCCGGCCTGCGGCACCGGCAATTTCCTTTATGTCAGCCTCGAATTGATGAAGCGCCTCGAAGGCGAGGTGCTGGAGGCGCTGGACGATCTGGGCGAGGATCAGGCGCGTTTCGCAATGGAGGGCGAGACGGTCAATCCGCGCCAGTTCTACGGGCTCGAACTGAACCCGCGGGCTGTCCCCATTGCCGATCTCGTGCTGTGGATCGGCTATCTCAAATGGCAGTTGAAGACCGCTGGCCTCGCCTCGATCAGCGAGCCGATCCTGCACGCCTACGGCACCATCCGACAGCAGGACGCGGTGATCACCTATGACCGGCAGGAGCTGATGCGCGACGCGGGCGGCAAGCCGTTGTCACGCTGGGACGGTGTGACGAAGAAGCTGCATCCCGTCACCGGCGAGGAAGTGCCAGACGCGGACGCGCAGGTGCCGCTTTATTCCTATGTGAACCCCCGGCGTGCGCCATGGCCGGAGGTCGAGTTCATCGTCGGCAACCCGCCCTTTATTGGCGGCAAGGACATGCGGGCCGAGTTGGGCGACGGCTATGCGGAAGCGTGCTGGGCGGCGCGGCCTCACCTTCCGGGTGGGGCGGATTTCGTCATGCATTTCTGGGACGAGGCAGCGACCCGGCTGCTGCGGAAGCCTATGAAGGGGCAAGCGAACCCGCTGCGACGCTTCGGCTTCATCACCACCAACTCGATCACGCAGACCTTCTCCCGGCGTGTCATCGAGCGCCACATGGCGGCCAAGGAGCCTTTGTCGCTTGTCTTTGCCGTGCCCAACCATCCGTGGATGAAGGCGGCGGACAAGGCCGCCGTACGCATTGCCATGACGGTGGCCGAGAAAGGGGAGCGGGAAGGTGTGCTGGCGGAAGTCGTGTCCGAGGTCGGGCTGAACACCGACACGCCGCAGGTCGGGCTGGAAGCACAGGAGGGCAAAGTCCGCGCAAACCTCGCCATTGGTTGTGACCTATCGGCAGCCCGGTCGCTGATCTCCAACTCATATATGGGCCACAAGGGGATGATGCCCTATGGCAAGGGCTTCTGGATCACGCCGGCCCTCGCCGCAGAGCTTCGACGAGAAGGTAGTGAGGCGCATCCCCACCGGGTCCGCCCGTATCTGAACGGGTCTGACTTGACGCGCCGAGCACGTGGCGTATTCGCAATCGACTTCCTAGGTCTCAGCATAGACGAGGCTCGGCAGTGGTTCCCCCGCGCATACTCGCATCTTTACGAACATGTCAGACCAGAGAGGATGACCAACAATCGAAAAGCCCGTCGGGATAAGTGGTGGTTGTTTGCTGAGCCTGCGTTAGACCTCCGGGAGGCGGTCAGCGCGCTTCCGAGATATATTGCAACCACCGAAACGGCTCGCCACCGAACTTTTTCGTTTGTTCGGTCTGATGTGCTTGCTGATCAGAAGATAAGGGTCATTTCGTCCGATCGAGCGGAGATACTGACTGTCGCAAGCTCGCGTGTTCACGTTGGTTTCGCAATCGCGAAGGGAGGCAGGCAGGGTGTCGGTGACGATCCAGTGTACCAACACACTCAGACGTTCAGCCCGTTTCCCTTTCCACTCGCCGTCGATCCTACCGTTGACGACGGTGATCCCCTTCGCGCCCAGCGAGATCGCCTCAGCGAACTCGGGGCGCGGCTAGACACCTTCCGTAAGGATCGGCTCGCCGAGCACTCGTTCCTGACCATGACCGGCCTCTACAACGCGCTGGAGCGGCTGCGCGAACTGGAAAACGGCTGCGACGTGCCTCCGCTCACCGAGGCCGAGCGCGAGGTGCATCAGGCCGGTTTGATCTCGGTGCTGAAGGAAATCCACGACGACATCGACCGCGCCGTGCTTACCGCCTATGGCTGGGAAGACCTGATCCCGGCACTGGTCGGTAAGCCCGGTGCGACCTTGCCGTCACCCCACAAGACGGAAGCGCAGGAGCAGGCCGAGGAGGAGCTTCTGACGCGGCTGGTCGCGCTCAATCAGGAACGGGCGGTGGAGGAAAAGCGCGGGATCGTGCGCTGGCTGCGTCCCGATTACCAGATCCCGAAGCTGGGCGCCAAGGCGCCGAAGCCCGAGGGCGAGCACACGGGCGTGCTCGACATCGAACTGCCCGATCTTGCCGAGCGTCCGAAATGGCCTTCCGACGGGCTGGAGCAGATCAGGCTGGTCCGCGATCTCCTCGCCAAGGCTCCGGCCCCGACGCCCCCCGACGCCCTCGCGAGCGTGTTCGACGGTCGGAATTCGGCCAAACGAAAGGACCGGGTCGAACAGGTTCTCCAGACCCTCGTCGCCACCGGCCTTGCCCGCACGGGTGAGGTCGAGGGACAGACCCGGTACTTCCTCCCCAGATAGGGCACAGCAAACATCCCGGAGCGGTCGGATCTTGGTTGGCGCACCCGACAGGATTCGAACCTGTGACCTCTGCCTTCGGAGCAATTTAGCCTGCCTATCCTAAATACACGATAGGGCACGCTACAATGCGATATATGACTGAAATTACTGGACAATACAGATTTTCGCGCCGAACTATCTATCCAGAATTTCGCTCCGATATCCAGCCGGTTGCTTCCGTGGTGCTTCCGCGGAAGCACCACGCTCACTAGCGAGGGGAACGCTTCATGGCAAAGCTGACCAAGCGGATCGTGGACGCTGCCGATGTCCGCGAGAAGGACTATTTCATCTGGGATGACGAACTGCCCGGCTTTGGCCTCCGCGTGTTCGCCTCCGGCAAGCGCAGCTACCTCATTCAATATCGCGCTGCTGGACGCACGCGACGATATACCATCGGCCTGCATGGCGTGTGGACACCAGAGACAGCCCGGCAAGAAGCGAAGGTCCAACTGGGGCGCGTTGCGCGCGGCGATAATCCTTCCGAGGAACGCCAGCTCGACCACAAGGCCATCACGGTCAAGGAGCTTTGTGCCCTCTACACCGCCGATCTGAACGCAGGTCTCATCTTGGGTAAGGGCGGACGACCGAAGAAGCCAACCACCATCGTGACCGACACTGGCCGTATCGAGCGGCACATCATCCCGCTGATCGGCGCACGCCGAGTCAAAGATCTGACCAAAGCGGACATCAACAAGGTCTTGAAGGACATCATGGCGGGCAAGACGCGCGTCGCCGTCAAGACGAAGAAGCTGCGTGGAAAGGCCATCGTTCGCGGTGGTGCCGGCACCGCCACGCGTACCGTCGGGCTGTTGGGTGGCATCCTCACCTACGCTGTCGACGCTGGGATCATCGAGATCAATCCAGCGCACGGCATCAAGAAGCCCAAGGACAATGTTCGGAATCGTCGTCTGACAGAGGCGGAGTACCGCACTCTCGGTCAGATGCTTCGCGAGGCGGCGGCGAACGAGAAATACGCCATGACCGTGGACATCATCCGGCAGATCGCGCTCACTGGCTGCCGCCGCTCGGAAATGATCTCGCTAATGTGGATCGAGGCTGACACCGACGCGAGCTGCATGCGCCTGGTGGACAGCAAGGAAGGCGAGTCCATTCGTCCTATCGGACTGCCCGTCGTCGAGTATCTGGAGGAACGTCGCAAGACCGCTGCGGGCACCTACGTCTTCCCCGGTCAGGGCGAGGACAATGCGTTCGGTAGCTTCCCGAACCATTGGGAGCAGATCTTCACAGACAGCCCGCTCGTCGGTGTCACCCCGCACGTCCTGCGCCACAGCTTTGCCAGCATCGCCAACGATCTCGGCTTCACCGAGGTGACGATCGCCGCGCTGGTCGGCCACTCCAAAGGTTCGGTGACGAGCAAATATATTCACACACTCGACACGGCGCTCATCATGGCCGCCGATACGATCTCCGGCTACATTCAAGGGCTGCTCCAGGGAGTGGAATTCAAGCAGACAGCCTACGCACTGGATCGCGACTCCCGTCGAGCCGCGCTTGACCTCTTCCTGACCAAAGCGGTGGGAGAGCCGGCGAACGAAGCAGAAGAGGAGGGTCGCTTGGCAGCTTGAGGCTTGCGATCACATCCACCACAAATCGCGCAAGGCCGGCATCTCGGTCCCAACTCTGGTGATGATGGCGGTAATAGGAATGATATGCGCCCTGAATCGGCTCACCCACGGCGCCGGCGCAGAACTCAAGCAGATCGAGGATCACCGGCGTGTCGGGCACTTCGCTCGGGGAGAGCGGCCATTCGATCCACGGCACCTCGGCACCTAGCACCCGGCGGAAGGCCTACTCGTCACACCCACACGGACCGTTTCCGTCGGGGCACTGTTCCGGAAAGCGCAGGCCAAATGAGCCGTTGCCAATTCCCGTCTGGATCAAGCTGTAGAGGCCGGCCCACAAGCGCGCATCGATGACATCGATTGTTGGAGGTCGTGTTCCGTACTCACGATCGGTAAAATAGGTAGATATCGGTTTCCCTCAAGATCATCCCTTCTCCGCGTGGTTTGCCCGCTCTGCTATGTCTGCGCATCGTTCGATCAACGCCTCAAACGGCTCGGCGTCTTCGAGCAGCAGCCCGTCTTCGACCATGCGCGCGTAATCCATGGCCAACGCCGTGCGCGCCTCACCATTCGGCGCGAGTTGCAGGTTTCCGCTGACAGCGGCTTCATAGTCGATGGCCGCGCCATCGACCGCTTTCTCCGCGAAGAACATGCTCTTGTGGTGGGCAACGGCATTGGCGAGGTTGCGGTCGGCGAATGCGACGGTGGCGATGCCCGCATCGTCCAGTCGAACAACGTCGTGCCAGTGGCGGGCGAAGCGCTCGCCACGCAGCCGTTCCTGCAGGCAAAAGACGTGCATTGCGGTCGCCTTCTCCCAGAAGGTCCGCTCGGCATGCATCACCCGCGGGCGCGCCGTTGGAAACTCGACGCCTTCGATCAGTCCGGCCGCATCGCACGCCACATCGCGTGGGCTGGCCGGCTCTCCCGTCGAGCGGGCACCGAACTCCAGCATCACGCTCGGAGCCACATAGCCCGATCCCGCCGAGGTCGCTTCATAGTCGACGAACAGCTTGTCGCCTTCGACCCTGAGGGTCGCGGGCAGCGATTGCGCGTCGATCGCACCGGCAAGAAGAGGCTGAACCGTTCCGTTGACCCACTCGGGCAGGCGGTATCGGACGGCCTTCGACCACCGTCTCTCCTCGCTCCGATTTTTCGGCAGGGCCTCGCCATCCTCGCCTACCAGATCAGGGGCGATGGCACGGATGTCGTAGGTGAGATCCACGTCCTCGGAAAAACGTCGAATGACGTGATACGCCTTCGACAGCGACGTGCCGCCCTTGAACACGAGATGCTCGCCAAGGTCGGACCCGAACAGCGTCGCAAGAGTCCAAACGACCCACACATCCTTTTCCAGCAGATGGGGCGGCCGCCCGGATTGATCGGCAGCGACGGCCAAGGCCTCGCGCCGATCGCCTGCCGATAATGTGAGGAAGGCTTCAGCCATGCGCGACCTTGCCCACCGTCCTGGCAAGCCAGCTCGGGAGCTGGGGGGCGGCCGCGACGAGTTCGCCGAACGTGGAAGACGGCAACTTGCGCTTCAACGTCTTCAAGGCGGCTTCCGCCTTCTCCGGTCCCAACCAAGCCAGCGCGCGCACAGCCTGTCCGGCGGGCCGATCGGCCAGCGCCAGTTGCCAGCGTGGCGCATGCCGCAGCTCGACGACCTGTTGGCCTAGATTCATCGTCCGGCTACGGCCCGATGTCAGATAGACCGACCGGACCGGCACCTGAGTCGTGAGCCCGAGCGCGTTGGCGGCGGCGGCGCCGTTTGACACGATGACTTCGCCCCGCTGGCTCGCGAGAGCTTCGACGGCCTTCTCGACGGAGGGTGCGCGAACGCCGAACCGGCTCGAAACCGGGCACAGATAGACGCCGCGCCCGGCACGCATCAGCCGGCCACGTTCAGCCAGTCGCGACAATGCCTGGTCCACCGCGGCGCGATTGCCGAGGTGGAGCAAGCTCTTAGCAGCGATCGGAGCGCCCTCGGGAAGGCCCTTGGTATGCGCCAGAATCTGCTCGGTCAGTCTTTGCACAGCCATTCTCCTGTCAGAAATATATGCAATATTCTGACAGTTTTCAACCGGGCTGCTGCGGCAGTCCTGGATCAGGGTGTTCCTGCAGGGGAAAGGCCTCAAAGACCGCGTCGCCGAGCTGGCTGCCAGCTCCGAACCGGCCATTTGGGAGTCAATGACCCGCTGATTGGGAATGATATGGTCCGGGAGGGGAAAGCCTTCCCCTGCGGCCGAGCCCAAGGTCTCGGCCGACCCCTTCTGCGGGGAGACCCCGCAACACCCCCAATAGAGTGAGAGTGTGGACCGGATTTCCGTGACGGGTTGAGGGTCGGGAGAGGGTCTTCCGGCACCCGTCATGGAGTTTGATCCCATGAACATGCAGGTTCGCGATGCCCGGCGCGACGTGCGTGGCGGCTGGAAGGTGGACGTCAATCGCGGCGAGCGCATCGGCCGCGTTTCCTCGGAGTGGTTCTCGCGGCCGGACGACGAGCGCTATCTGTCCCTCCCCGAACTCGGCCGGACCGTTCGCGAGCGCACCGAGCGCAGTCGGACCCGTGTCGTCGAATCCGCGCTCATCCATGTCGAAGCCAGCCGCACCGACCCCGAACGGCTCGCCCTGATCCTGCCGGGCGCCGACAAGCCCATCGCGCCGACGCACTGGAGCTTCGGCCAACTCGCGAGCCAGGTCGGCGCCCCGGCCGCGTACCTGCGTCAGCACCCCGCCGCGCTCGCCGGCATCAACCTGCAATATAACCTGATCTCCCACCGCGCTGAGCAGATCAAGACGCTCGAGACCAATGATGGCCGCGTCGAACTGCGGGCGGTGACAGACCCGGACTAACGGGAGGATCTACGACCACGAGTTGGTCGAGGCAGTGTAGCGCATCGCCGGCAACGGCACCGGCGACACCCGTTGGAAGGTGCCAGGCGTCCTCGACTGGTCGACCGGCGTCTACAATCCGCGCGTCGACATCACCAAGGACACCACGACGCTCTACGCCGGCTAATCGTGGATTCTTGAATCGAAAGTGCGCTGCCCGCTTTGCGAAAGCTGCCATACACTGTCGCCGCTATGAAATAGCGCAAATGACGAACTTCGATTTCACGAGCAGAATTCATTGCGGTGCCTGCTCACGATTCGTCGCTTGCAATTGCGGTTTCCGATCATATTCAGCTGCGTAATTCCCGGGCCGTCCCATCCTTTGTCGAGGCACTTTGCGCAAACAAGGAAAGGATGATCGAGGCAATCGCGCCGGCGCACATGAAGCCCAAGATTTGCCAAGGAACATTCAGATGATCGGGCGGCGAGTCGGAGGCCCCGCTCAGTAATCGCACGAGCATCCAAGTGTCGATAACACCGATGAGCGCGCCCCCTGGAAAGCCGAGCCCCTTCGCAAGCCCAGGCTGCGCGGCCGAAAATTTGATGCTGACCGTCTCGGCTACTCGGAATGGGTCGACTGCTATCTCTACCGACAGTGACGATGGCGCGGTTCTTGTCGAACTGGCGTGCAGCTTGCCGAGCAAACGAGCGTCCGGCAGCGCGATTGTGCGGCATCAACCGGCCAAGGATCGTCTGAACAAGAGCAGGCTGACCGTGAGAAAGCTGACGCCCATGCCCAACATGGTGACGAAATCCCTCCATACCATCGAGAAATCCGCTCCGCGGTATGCGATACCCTGCATGAAGCTGATGTAGTGGCGTGACGGGAAGAACCAAGTGAGGTACTGGACCCACTGCGGCTGGCTTTCCACAGGCGAAATGCCGCCCGACAACATCATCATCGGCATGACCGACATCATCATCAACAGCGCAAATTGGGCCATCGTGCGCGCGATCGTGCCGAGTAGGATGCCGATCGATGCCGCCGCACAAATGTAGACCGCCGAGCCCAGCAGCAGCAGAGGGCGAGATCCGGCGATCGGCACGTGCAGCGCGCCTTGCACCACCAGCAGCAGCGAAAGTGTGAATGCCACCATGATCGCCAGGCCGTTGGCCCAGACCTTTGCCAGCGCGATTTCCGAGGCCCTCAGCGGCATCACGAGCAGGTGTTCGATGGTCCCGTGCTCGCGCTCGCGCAGCAGCGCAGCTCCGGTCAGGATGATCATCAGCATCGAGAGTTGGTCCGTCAGGGCCACAAGCGCACTAAACCAGGCCAGGGTGCCGTTGGGGTTGAAGGCACGACGCTTGGCCAGGGTGGAATCGAGCCCGCGGTAGCTCTGCATCTCCTGGCGATAGCGTGTGACTTCCTGGGAGATGATATTCTGAATGTAGCCGGTGCCGATGCCGGCCTGTTGCACCGCGGTCGCATCGGCGCTGACATGGATCTCGGCGTTCTTTCCGACCCGAGTGTCGGCCTCGAAGCGGGGAGGGATCTCGACGATGAAGGTGAACTGGCCTTTGTCCATCGCGCGATCGATCTCGGCCGCGCTGATGGTTTGGACCTTCTGGAAGTACGGCGGGTAGAAGAGGTCGATGATCGAGCGCGATAGCTGCGACTGGTCTTCGTCGATGATTGCGATAGCTGCGTTGTTGACAGTCTCGCCGCTACCACTGGCCTGCGTGTAGACGCTGACGCCGAGCGACCAGACGATAAACAGCATCATCGTCACGTCTTTGATGAGCTCCTTGAGCTCTTTGGTTCCCAACCACCAGATGTTGATCAGGCTCGGCACGGGCTACTTCTCCTGCTTCTTCAGAAGCAACACCGAAAAGGTGACGAAGACCAGCGGGAACGCGATCAGCGAAAGCAAGTCGGTCTGCATGTCGGTGAAGCTCAGACCCTTGGTGAAAGCGCCCACGCTCATGTGCATGTAGTAGGTCGTCGGCCACATCGAGCCCATGAGCCGCGCGCCGCCCTCCAGCGTTGAAACCGGCTGCATCATCCCGGAGAACTGCATCGTCGGCAGCATCGACAGCACAGCTGCGGCAAAGATCGCCGCGACTTGGCTGCTGGTGAACGACGAGATAAACAAGCCGTAGCCGGTTGCCGCGGCGGCGTACACGACAGTACCCATTGCCAGCGTGATGGCGCTACCCTTCAACGGCACACCGAACAGGAACAGCACGGTGGCAGTCATGATCAGGAAATTGATCATACCGATGCCAATGTATGGAAGCTGCTTGCCCAACAGATATTCCAGGCGGGTGACCGGCGTGGCATAAAAGTTGGCGATGGTGCCGATTTCCTTGTCCCGTGCGACGCTGACTGCCGTCAGGATAGCCAGGAACAACATCAGTAACATGGCGGGCACTGAAGGTCCGATGGCGTAGATGCTCTCTCCCGTCGGGTTGTAGCGGTTGCGCACGAGGATGGTCGTACTCGGGCCTGTTGCCACCGCACTGCTGGATTCGCGGCTGCGCTGTTCGGCAAAAAGGTTGTGCGCTGCCTGCACGTAGCCCTCGATCGTACTGGCTCGCGAGGTATTGGCGCCATCGATCCAGGCCGATACCTGCCAGTCGGAGCCGCGCTTGACCAAACGCCCGAAGCCGGACGGAATCTCGATGGCCAGCGTGATGTCGTTCGATTTCATCCGCGCCTCCATCTCATCGCTGCTGCGGATCGGGGATTTTTCGGTGAAGTACCGGGAGCTTGAGAAGTTGGCGAGATAGGCCCGGCTCTCGGGTGTGTTGTCCTGGTCGAAGGCGGCGTAGCTCAGATTGCTGACGTCGCTGGAAACGCCGTACCCGAAGATCAGCAGCATCAGGAAAGAGCCAAGAAAAGCAAAGGCCAGACGCACCGGGTCGCGTAGAAGGGTGCGCGTCTCGCAACGCGTATAGGCCAGCAGGCGACGGATCGGCATGAACGGCGGCAAATGCCTGGTCTGGTCAGAGCCGGCAGCGGCCGATGCGGTCAGCGGCACGACGGGAGCGGGCGCGGAGGCAGCAGAGCCTGCCGCTTGCGACTCTGCTTCCTCGATACAAGACACGAACGCATCCTCGAGATCGCGTGCCCCTTCCGCTTCGATCACTCGTGTCGGTGTATCGCATACCAGCACGCGCCCGGCGTGCATCAGCGAGATACGGTCGCAGCGCATCGCCTCGTTCATGAAATGTGTGGAGACGAAGATCGTCACGCCCTTGTTGCGCGACAAGTCCACCAGAATCCGCCAGAACTCGTCGCGCGCTTGCGGATCCACACCGGAGGTCGGCTCGTCAAGGATGAGCAACTCCGGGTCGTGAACAATGGCAACGGCCAGCGACAACCGCTGACGCAAGCCTAGTGGCAGCGAGGTGGCCTTCGCATCGGCATATTCGCTCAGGCCGATCTCGGTGATGAGCTGTTCTGTGCGCTGCGTCGACTTCTGCTCGCCGAGATGGAACAGACGCGCGTGGAGCATCAGGTTGTCGCGCACCGTCAACTCACCATACAGTGAGAAGGCTTGCGTCATGAACCCCACCCTACGGCGTACCGAGAGATCGTTGGCATCAACGGGTTGGCCGTACACCTCCGCCATTCCTTCGCTGGGGGCCAGCAGGCCTGTCAGCATCTTCATCGTCGTCGTCTTGCCGCAGCCGTTCGAACCAAGGAAGCCGAAGATCTCGCCGCGCTCGATCGCGAAGCTGACCCGGTCCACGGCGGTGAACGTCCCGAAGCGCGCGGTCAGGTCCTTGGCTACGATGACCGGCGCTTGCGTCGACGCCTGGCGCGGCGGGATGACCAACTGCTCATGAGTAGACGTGCCGCCGTGTTGAAGCGCGATGAAAACGGCATCAAGATCCTGCGCTCCTGTTTTGCTGCGCAGTTCCTCGATCGTTGCCGACGCCAGCACGTGACCATGATCCATCGCGACCAGCCAGTCGCAGTGTGCCGCCTCGTCGATATAAGCGGTCGAGACCAACACAGTCATCGACGGCCGTTCGCGGCGCAAATTGGCGATCAACTCCCAGAACTGGCGACGCGACAGCGGGTCAACGCCCGTCGTCGGCTCGTCGAGAATTAGCAGATCGGGGTCATGGATCAGGGCACAGCAAAGCCCCAGTTTCTGCTTCATGCCGCCCGACAGCTTGCCGGCGGGACGATCCAGGAAAGGCAACAGACGGGTGGCGGCGGTGAGCTTGCGGATTCGGGCTTCTCGCTCGGATGCTGAAAGGCCGAACAGCGTGCCAAAGAAAGACAGGTTTTCAGCAACGCTGATCTCTTGATAAAGGTTCTTCCCCAGCCCTTGGGGCATATAGGCTATGCGTGTGCAAACGGCGCGGCGATGACCCGCTGAGCCCATGCTGCCGTCGAACACGTCGACGCTACCCGCCTGCAGCTTGCGCGCGCCAGCAATTAACCCGAGCAAGGTCGACTTGCCGGCGCCGTCAGGGCCGATCAGACCGATCATCCGGCCGCTCGGCAATTCGAGCGACACGTTGCCGAGCGCCGTCGTGGCGCCATAGCGATGGCTCACCCCGGTGATCCGGGCGACGGGCCGCGTGAAGCCTGCATCCATTTCAGTTCCCCGCGTCGATCGGGTCGCCGGGGAACCGCTTCTGCAGGTCATGCGGCCACTCTGGCGGGTTCGGTTCGAGTCTCACGAAGCCGGTGCCGCGCACGCCGGTCTTGACCTGTTCGACGTGGCGGTCGATCAGGCTTTGCGGGATGCGCAACCTGACTCGAAAAACTAGCTTGTCGCGCTCGCTGCGCGTTTCCACCTGCTTCGGGGTAAACTGCGCATCGGGGGAGACGAAGCTGACCTTGGCCGGTATCGCGAAGTCGTTAGTGTCGAATTGGATGCGTGCCTGCGAGCCGAGCGGAATCTGGCGGGCCTGCTCGGCGGGCACGAAGATTTCCATGTAAACCTGTGACAGATCGACGATGGTCAACACCTTGCCGCCAGCGCCGAGCACTTCACCGGGGTTGGCCAAGCGGTAGAGTACCCGTCCTCGTACCGGCGAGCGCAACGTCGCATCGGCGATCTGCGCGTCGGTCTGGTCGATCAGGGCCTGAGCCGCCTGGATGGAACTTTGTCTCGCGTCGACGTTCTTTTCCGTGGCCGCCAGAATCGCCCGGGCGGCGTCGCGCCCGCTCCGCGCCTCGTCGAGCGTCCGCTGGCTCACGGCCTCGGTTCGGACCAATTGCGCAGCGCGCTGGAGGTTGGCCTCTTTCAGATTGAGCTCCGCGCGTCGCTGCTCGACCGTGGCCTTGGCTTCGAGCAGCGACGCCTCCTGCATCGCCATATCCGCTACGTACTTCGCCCGTTGCGCTTTGAGTTCGGCGACGTCGATCTGTGCGACGACCTGATCGGCTTCGACCAGATCACCTTCGCGCACGAGCACCTGGACCAGGCGACCGGGGGACTTGACCGCCGCATCCACCTGGACGGACTCGATCCTGCCATTGGCAGACACCAACCCTGCGGGCGGGCCGACATGCCGACTCTGCCACCACAATGGGATTAGTGCGGCTGCGGCCGCAACAGCCAAAGCAAGGCCAACAACAAGAAGTAGGGGTCGTTTCTTTGTCATCTCAGGGGGGGGGCTTTTTCCAGGCGTTTGGGCGGGCGAGGCTTGATAATATGTACGAATTGCATTATATGCGTCTGCGCATAATATGCAATGGGAGAGCTAATGGGCTCCGACCAGCGCTGCCTGACACAAGTCGCTACTTCGTTTGCACGGGTCCACACGCTCGTGATGGAGCAGGTCTCTCCGGTGCTGCGGGGGCTGATGCGCGGCAACGACCTGTCCTACAGTGAGTTCACCGCCATAGTGCAGGTCTTCACCCAGGGGCAGATGAAGATCGCAGACATCGCGCAGGCAACCGGCTTGACCCACAACGCGGCCAGCCGCCTGGTCGATCGCCTGGTCCAGGCGGGGTACGTCAGCCGTGCAGAGGACGCACACGATCGCCGCCAGAAACGGGTCGAGTTGACGCCCGCGGGCCATGCGCTCCCGGTGGGGCTGCACACGGCAACGATCGACGCCTACCGGGTCGTGCTGTCGAAGCTGCCCACCGAGACCCAAGACCGTCTTGCGAAGGCCGTGGGCGACCTTGATGAGCGCCAGCTCGCGCCTGCGCAACCGCTAAGCTCGAGCCGCAGACCTGGCTTGTCGGGTGGCAACCGACAGCGGCAGGGCGCGAGGCCTGCGGCGGGTGCAAACAAGAAGGCGCAATGAGCAACTTGTGTGACCAAACGATAGGTGAAGCGGTCAGCTCTCGGGCCAGGCCGTAGCCGCAGGCGCCCGCCTCGTAGCAGAACGACAGCCGACGCCCGGGGTGCTTGCTCAACAGCCGTCGCGCGAAATCCGGCAAGGCTCCGGGTCGATGCGGCAATGATCCCTGGAATCTGACCTCGCTTGATCTTCCTCCCCGAGCGACGGCAAGAGCGATTGTAGCCTTGTGAACGTCCAAACCTACAAAAATGACTTGCTGATCCATTGATTTTCTCCCGTCCGGGTTGGACGCCAGATTTTCTGGCGCTGGACGGAACGGTCTTACAACGACGCGGCCTCGCCATCCCGGATGGACATCAAGTCAGCGGGGGGAGACCCCGCAACGCCCCCTGAGAGGGCGAGTGGGACGGGATTTCCGTGACGGGTTGAGGACTGGAGAAGAGGTCTCCGGCGCCCGTCGCGGAGAACCGCGATGTTCAAGAAAGATGACAATGCGCGCGCCGGCCAGGCCCGGGCGAGCCTCTATGACGAAATCACCGGCAACATCATCGCCGAGCTGGAAGCCGGGCGCGTGCCCTGGGTGCAGCCCTGGGGATCGGCCTCGACCAAAGCGCCGCTCGCCATGCCGGCGAATGCCGCGACCGGGCGGCATTATTCCGGCGTCAATGTTCTGATCCTTTGGGGCGCCGTCATCCAGCACGGTTTCCCCGGCCAGAGCTGGCTCACCTTCCGCCAGGCGCTTGCGCTTGGCGGCAACGTCCGTAAGGGCGAACGCGGCACCACCGTCGTCTATGCCGATCGTTTCACCCCGGAGGACGAAAAGCGCCGGGCGCGCGAGGCCGGCGGGGAAGCGGCTGCTATTCCGTTCCTCAAGCGCTTCACAGTGTTCAACACGGCGCAGTGCGATAGCCTGCCGGATGATATCGCTACGACCATTCCGCCGCCTCCGCCCGGCCTGATCGAGCCGAAGGTCGAGGCTCTGATCCGGGCGACGGGGATCGACTTCCGCATCGGCGGTGATCGCGCATTCTACGCCCCGGCGCTCGACTATGTGCAGGTTCCACCGCCGCAGGCGTATTTTGAGCCAATCAACTGGCACCGCACGGCCCTGCATGAGCTAGGTCATGCCAGTGGACACCACAACCGACTGAACCGTGATCTGACCGGCTCGTTCGGCACCAAGAAATACGCATTCGAGGAGCTGATCGCCGAAATCAGCGCTGCCTTCTGCTGCGCCTCGCTCGGCATCGTGCCCACCGTCCGTCATGCCGACTATATCGGCTCCTGGCTGGACGTGCTGCGCGAAGACAATCGCGCCATCGTCCGCGCGGCCTCGCAGGCAAGCAAGGCTGCCGATTGGCTGCTTGGCTTCGCACCGGACACCAATCTCGGCATGACCGACGATGAGCGGGAGGCGGCCTGATCCCCTGAAAATCGGAAAAGCGGCAATGCGGATTTCCGGCTTTCCACTGTTCCGTATCCGTGGCGCTGCTCTCTTTAGAGGAAGAGGGCGGCGCTTCGCTTCGTGACGGGTTCAGGGTCGAGAGAGAGGCTCTCGGCGCCCGTCGCGGAGACAACCACGATGGCACCTGCCGTTCAGAAACTCACCCTCTCGCCCTCGCGCGATATCCCCTTCAACAAGCTGGTCCTCAGCCAGTCCAACGTCCGGCGCGTGAAGTCCGGCGTCTCGGTCGAGGAATTGGCCGAGGACATTGCCCGCCGCGGCACGCTCCTCCAGAGCCTCAATGTCCGCCCCGTCCTCGATGCCGATGGCAGCGAGACCGGCATGTTCGAGGTGCCCGCCGGCGGCCGGCGCTACCAGGCGCTCGCGCTGCTGGTGAAGCAGAAGCGCCTGACCAAGACCTCGCCGGTGCCCTGCGTCGTGCGTGATCCAGCGACGTCGATCCTCGCCGCGGACGACAGCCTGGCTGAAAACACGCAGCGCGTCGCGCTCCATCCTCTTGATCAGTTCCGCGCGTTCCTCGACATGCGGACCAAGGGCATGACCGAGGAGGAGATCGCCGCCGCCTTCTTCACCACCGTCCAGATCGTGAAGCAGCGCCTGCGCCTCGCGGCCGTCTCGCCTGTGCTGTGCGACATTTATGCCGAGGATGGCATGACGCTGGAGATGCTGATGGCATTCACCGTCAACCCCGATCCTGTCCGGCAGGAACAGGTCTGGGAGTCGATCCAGCATTCCTATAACCGCCAACCCTGGCACATTCGCCAGCTCCTCACCGAAACTTCCATTCCCGCCTCCGACAAGCGGGCGCAGTTCGTCGGTGTCGAAGCCTATCAGGCGGCGGGTGGCGAAATCCTTCGCGATCTGTTCGAGGCCGATGACGGTGGCTGGCTTCAGGAGCCGGCGCTGCTCGACCGATTAGTCTCTGACAAGCTGAAAGCGAACGCCGACGAGATCGCGGCCGAAGGCTGGAAGTGGATCGAGGTCGATACCGACCTGCCTTACGGCCATGATCATGGTCTTCGTGCCCTGACCGGTACCCCCGTCGATCTCACCGACGACGAGCGCGCCGCTCGCGAGGCGCTGCGCGAGGAGTACGACCGGCTCGAGGCGGAATATTCCGAAGCCGACGAACTGCCCGACGAGATCGACCAGCGCATGGACGAAATCGAAGCTGCGCTCGAAGCATTCGAGCAACGCCCGGCTATCTACGATCCAGCTGAGATCGTGCGCGCCGGCGTGTTCGTCAGCGTCGATCGCGAAGGCGAGCTTGTCGTTCGTCGTGGCTATGTCCGGCCGGAGGACGAGGCGCCGATCGACGCCGAGGGCCATGAGGTCGATGGCGTCACTGATCCCGCCGACGCCGAAAACAACGGCAGCGTCCAACGCGCCATCATCACGATCGGCGGCCAGTCGGCCGAGCCAGAGGAGGATGACGAGGAAGATGTCATCAAGCCGCTGCCCGAACGGCTTGTCACCGAGCTGACTGCGCACCGCACGCTCGCGCTTCGCGATGCGGTCGGCGCCAATCCGCAGGTCGCGCTGACGGCGCTGCTGCACAAGCTGGTGCGCGACACCTTCCAGCGCACCGGCACGTCCGGCGCGAGTTTGCAGGCGTCGGTCAATCACGTCTTCTTCCGCGAACAGGGCAAGGATCTTGGCGAGACATCCTATGCCAAGTCTATCGCCCAACGGCACGAGGATTGGACGGCGGATCTGCCTGTGGACGAGGATGCGTTGTGGGATTGGCTCGCCACTCTCGACGATGCCAGTCGCCTGGCGCTGCTCGCCCATTGCGTCAGCTATGGCGTCAACGCGCTCTATGAGCGGCTCAATCCCTATAGCGGCAGCGGCGTCTCGCAATCGGGCCTCGACCGCCGCATGGCCGAGGCGGATCGGCTGGCGCGCGCGACGGGCCTCGACATGGTGGAGGTGGGTTTCCGCCCGACCGTTGAGAACTATCTCGGCCGCGTAACGAAGCCGCGCATCCTCGCCGCGGTGCGCGAAGGTGCGGGCGAACGCGCCGCTCAACTCATCGACCATCTGAAGAAAGGCGACATGGCGAAGGAGGCCGAACGTCTGCTCGCCGATAGCGGCTGGCTGCCCGAACCGCTGCGCCTGGTCGAGCAGGACGAGCCGGCGACGAACGGCGAAGGCGACGAGGCGCTGCCAGCCTTCCTCGCCGACGATGACGAACCCTCCGACGACGAGGACGAAGTTCTGCACGTTGTCGCCGCCGAATAGCGCATCGGCGCGGGGCGGCTTCAGTCGTCTCGCGCTGTCCTTCCCAATCCGTTCCTCAGCCCGGCCAACGCGCCGGGCGCTTTCGTGTCAGGAGGCCGTCATGTCCGAAACTTCCGATACCGATGCAAAACCCATCCCGCCGCTCTCGGAGTGGGAAATGCTGTCCGCCTTGCGAATCCAACTTGAGGTAGAGATTTTCCAGACCAACAAGGTGACATTGTTCAGCGCCTTGGAACGCGCGGGCGTCACAAAGATCGTCATCACGTTCGATGGCTATGGCGATTCCGGCCAGATCGAGGATGTCCAGGCCAAGGCCGGCGACGACGACATCACCATGCCCAACGCCATGATCGAGTTTGCAACAACGGTCTGGGGCCAGCCTGAGCCGGAGCGATCTTCCGTCACCGTCGCCACTGCCGTCGAAAGCCTGACCTATGACGCTCTCGAACGTACGCACGGCGGCTGGGAGAACAACGACGGCGCCTATGGCGCTATCATCTTCGACGTCGCGGACTACTCGATCACGCTCGACTACAACGAGCGTTACACTGCGTCCGAAAACTACACGCACAGCTTTTGAGGAGGCCGCGATGGGGCATTGCTATCACCACGCGCTGTCCTCGGCGCGCAAATGGGGTGGCACAGCGGAAGACTATCTGCCGCTGCACCAATGGTTCGACGAGTCGAAGGAAATCACGGCGGACTTCCGGCACCGCGCGCTGCGCCACCATGCGCAGGGCATATTCGAGCTGGAGCGGACCTTCGGCGCTGCCATCACCATCTCGACCGGTCGCGTCGTGCCGGTCCGGCTGATCGGCGAGCAGCATGTGCTGGAGGATCTCGGCTTCATCCCGAGCTTTGCCGATTGGGTACGCTGCATCCGGCCTCAGCCCTGGATGGGTCGCGCCCAGCCCATTCACAAGCTGGTCGATCCCTTCGCGGCGCCGCCTGAGCCCGACCCAAGCCCTCCACCGCAAGCCGCCCTCGATCCGACGGCGGCCTGATCACCGCCATTCACCCAAATCAGCCCGGCCATCGTGCCGGGCGTTTTCGTTCCAGGAGCTTGTCATGGCCGATTATTTCACACATTTCTCGTGTCTGCTCGATGTCGGCACGCCCGACAATGCAGCCCGCGCGCTCGACCTCTACAACAGCCTGTCGGAGGACGGCGTATCGGAGGAGCCGCCTTCAGAAGGCTTCCTTCTGTCGATCCAGCCCGAACATGGCGGCAGCCAACTCTGGATGCGCGATGACGCCACTGGCGATCCCGAGCGGCTGATCCAGTTCGTGAAGATCTGCGCCGCCGAATTCGGGCTGACGGGCCGTTGGGGCTTCCAATACGCCAACACCTGTTCGCGCCCACGGCTCGATGGGTTCGGCGGGGGCGCGCACGTCCTCGACCTCGCGACGGGCGAGACGATCGCGTCGACCTACACCGATGGTTGGCTCGCCGAAACGCTCTCCAGCAATGGAGAGCGGATATGAGCATTCCCGCGCACGCCAGCACCAATTTCCAGACACTGCTGCGCGCGGCAGCGGACGGCAATCTCGCGCTGATGGAATGCCTCGACGCGCGGACGGGCAATCCCCGCTACGTCATCTGCGCCGTGGGGCGTGACAACGGCGACTACGTCTTCACGCCCTTCGGCCATCTCGCCGACGGCAATCCCTACGATGCTTATCTGCCGCCCGATCCCGATAATGCGGATGGTTTCGTCCATCCTGATCGCTGACCCTTTCTTGACCTGATCCGTTGAAGCGCCCCGCCATCTGGCCGGGGCGCTTTTTTTCATGTGGCCACGGCCAGCCCGAGTGAGAGGCAGAGTGAGGCCGGGACGAGTTTGAGCCGCTGCGGTCGAGAGAGAGCGCTGCGCGGCTCGATCCTGTCCTGCTCTCCTCAAGGCTTTTCCCATGAACATGATGTCCGTATCGGCGGCGCCTGCTGCCGGAAACCTTCCGCTTGCCTCCGGTCAGGAGTCGTCCGCAGCAATCTTCGCGGCGGCGGGCCTGCTATTGCCTCATCTCGAACGCGGCGAGCGTGTTGACGCCGCGACCTTGCGCGCGGCGATGGAAAACGCATTCGGCGCGTCCGACACAAGCGGCGCCTGGGACTGGAAGACGGCATATGACGCCTGCGAGGCGGCGACCGTCCTGTTCCTGCGCAAATACGGAAAGGCGCTTTTCCGCAAATCCGGTTCTCCGGCTGCACGGCTTGTCCCGCTGACGAAGATCGCCAGCCTTCTGCCGACGCATACGCGGCGTTCTTCCGAAAGCCAGAGCTTCCAGCAGTTCTCAACGCCAATCCCGCTCGGCCTGGCCGCGGCTCATGCCGCCGCCATCACGCCAGCCGACCGGGTGCTGGAACCATCCGCCGGCACTGGCCTCCTCGCCATTCTCGCCGAGACCGCTGGCGGCACGCTCGTTCTCAACGAACTGACTGAGATGCGTGCCGCGCTACTCTCCTCCCTTTTTCCGGCCATTCCTGTCACCCGCTTCGACGCGGCCCAGATCGACGATCACCTCGATCCCGCGATCGTACCGAGCGTCGTGCTGATGAATCCGCCGTTCTCGGTCATGGCGAATGTCGAGGGCCGAGTTGCAGACGCCGCGTTTCGCCATGTCGCCTCGGCGCTCGCGCGCCTCGCTTCCGGCGGCCGTCTTGTGGCGATCACCGGCGCGAGCTTCGCGCCCGACAATCCGGCTTGGGCCTCTGCCTTCGCCCGTTTGCAGGAGCGCGGCCGCGTCGTGTTTTCCGCCGCGATCGACGGCGCGGTCTATGCCAAGCATGGCACGACCATCAATACGCGTCTGACCATCATCGACAAACTGCCGGCCGACGATCCGGCCGTGTTCCCGCCTTCTCCAAGCGTCGCGCCGGACGTCGCCACGCTTATGGGATGGCTTGACGAGCAACTGTCCGCGCGGCTTCCTGTCGATCCGTCAGTCGTCATTCCCGTGATCACCACGGCCGCGCCTCGCAGCGTGCGCGGCTATCTCAATCGCACCGCCAGCTCCGCCCCGGCCGCACCCATGGCCGAACCGGAGGGCTTGCCGCTCGCCTATGAGACGCTCGACTGGCAGGCCGGCGAAGCGGGCCGTCTCTCCGACGCCATCTATGAAGAATACGGATTGCAAGCGATCCGAATTTCCGGATCTCAGGCGCATCCGACCAAGCTCGTGCAATCGGCTGCGATGGCCAGCGTCGCACCGCCGAAGCCGGCCTATCGGCCGCACCTCCCGGCTAACGTCCACGATCTGCTGTCCGACGCACAGTTGGAGACCGTGATCTATGCCGGCGAGGCGCATGCCGATTACCTCGCTGGATCATGGACGGTGGATGCCACCTTCGATGTCGTCAGCGCCGCGCGTGAAGATGCGGCGAACGTCGTGCGCTTTCGGCGTGGCTTCATGATCGGTGACGGCACCGGCGTCGGCAAAGGCCGCCAGTCCGCCGCCATCATCCTCGACAACTGGCTCCAGGGCCGCCGCAAGGCTGTTTGGATCAGCAAGTCTGACAAGCTGATCGAGGATGCACAGCGCGACTGGTCGTCGCTGAGCATGGAACGTCTGCTGATCACACCGCTCTCGCGTTTCCCGCAAGGGCGCCCGATCACGCTGCCGGAAGGCGTCCTATTTACAACCTACGCCACGCTACGGTTCGACGACCGCGGCGAGAAGCTTTCGCGCGTCAAACAAATCGTCGAATGGTTGGGCTCCGACTTCGATGGGGCGATTATTTTCGACGAGGCGCACGCGATGCAGAATGCCGGTGGCGGCAAGGGGGAACGCGGCGATGTCGCTGCCTCGCAACAGGGACGCGCGGGTCTGCGGCTCCAGCATGCCCTGTCGAACGCCCGCATCGTCTATGTCTCCGCGACCGGCGCCACCACGGTCCACAATCTCGCCTACGCCCAGCGGCTCGGACTCTGGGGCGGCGAGGATTTTCCGTTCGGCACCCGCGCCGAGTTCGTGGAGGCGATCGAAGCCGGCGGCGTCGCGGCGATGGAGGTGCTGGCCCGCGACCTGCGCGCGCTCGGTCTCTACACCGCCCGTTCGCTCTCCTTCGACGGCGTCGAATATGAGCTGGTCGAGCATGCGCTGACGCCGGAGCAAACGCGCATCTATGACGCTTATGCCGGCGCGTTCGCCATCATCCATAACAATCTCGACGCGGCGATGGAGGCGGCCAACATCACCGGCGCGTCCGGCACCTTGAACCGGCAGGCCAAATCCGCCGCGCGTTCGGCCTTCGAGAGCGCCAAGCAACGCTTCTTCGGCCACCTGCTCACGAGCATGAAGACGCCGACGCTGATCCACTCGATCAGCCGTGATCTCGATGAAGGCCATTCCGCCGTCATCCAGATCGTCTCGACCGGCGAGGCGCTGATGGAACGCCGCCTGGCCGACCTGCCTACCGAGGAATGGAACGACGTTCGCATGGACATCACGCCGCGCGAATACGTTTTATCGTATTTGGAGACGAGCTTTCCGGTGCAGCTCTACGAGCCCTTCACGGACAGCGAGGGCAACCTGTCATCACGGCCCGTCACCCGAGATGGTCAGCCTGTCGAAAGCCGCGAGGCTGTCGCGCGCCGCGACGAGTTGATCGCCAAGCTCGCCAGTCTGCCACCTGTTCCCGGCGCGCTCGACCAGATCGTCCAGCATTTCGGTACCGATATGGTAGCGGAGGTGACGGGCCGTTCACGGCGTATCGTCCGTAAGGGCGACCGTCTCGCCGTCGAAAATCGCGCCGCCTCCGCGAATCTCGCGGAGACGCAGGCGTTCATGGACGACGCGAAGCGTGTCCTGATCTTCTCCGACGCGGGCGGGACCGGCCGCAGCTATCATGCCGAGCTGTCAGCGCGGAACACGCGGCTGCGCGTCCACTATCTGCTCGAACCGGGATGGAAGGCCGACGCCGCCATTCAGGGGCTCGGCCGGACGCACCGCACCAATCAGGCGCAGCCGCCGCTGTTCCGACCGATCGCGACCGACGTGAAGGCCGAGAAGCGCTTCCTCTCGACCATTGCCCGTCGCCTCGACACGCTGGGCGCGATCACGCGCGGCCAGCGCCAGACCGGCGGCCAGGGCCTGTTCCGGCCGGAGGACAATCTGGAAAGCGCCTATGCCCGCGATGCGCTGCGCCAGCTCTATCTCCTCCTGGTGCGCGGCAAGGTCGAGGGCTGTTCGCTCGACCGCTTTGAGTCCGCCACTGGCCTGAAGCTGATGGATTCGACCGGCATCAAGGATGAGCTGCCGCCGATCATCACCTTCCTCAATCGGCTGCTCGCGCTCACCATCGAGCTTCAAGGCATCCTGTTCACTGCGTTCGAGCAACTGCTGAACGCGAAGATCGAGGGCGCCATCGCCAGCGGCGCCTATGATGTCGGGTTGGAGACGCTGACAGCGGAACGCTTCACCGTCACCGATCGCCAGATCATCTACACCCATCCAGGCACCGGCGCGGAAACCCGGCTGCTCACAATCACGCAGCGCGAGCGCAATCGTCCGGTGACGCTCGATGATGCGCTCGGCCATCTCGATGACCGCCAAGCGAAGCTGCTCGTCAACGAGCGGTCGGGACGCGCTGCCGTGCAGATTCCGACGACGAGCATCATGCTCGACGACGGCGAGATCGAGCGGCGCGTCCAGCTGATCCGGCCGATGGAGGCGCATAATGTTCCGGTGAAGATGATGGGTGAGACCCATTGGCTCGACGCCGATCGGAATGCCTTCGCCGCAGCCTGGACCACGGAGGTCGCCGAGGTGCCGGAATTTGCCGACAGCACGATCCATGTCGTCACCGGCCTGCTACTGCCGATCTGGAAGCGGCTGCCGAACGAATCCACTCGCGTCTATCGGCTTCAGACCGATGAGGGTGAGCGGATCGTCGGCCGCAAGGTCTCGCCGGCCTGGGCGGCGAACGCGACTACGACCGGCGCCTCCTCGCTGACGCCGGACGCCGCGTTCATGGCGCTGATGGAGGGTCGCACGATCCTCGATCTCGCCGAGGGCCTCCAGCTTCGCCGCTGCCGTGTCATGGGCGCCAACCGCATCGAGCTGTCCGGCTTCACCGACACGATGCGCGAACGGCTCTCGGCCTTTGGCCTCTTCCACGAAATCATCGCGTGGAAGCTGCGTATGTTCGTGCCGACCGACACATCCGGCCCGGCGGTGCTCGAGCGCGTGCTGGGCCGCTGGCCGGTCGAGCGCATCGGCGAGCGCGAGGCGGCTTGATGCCCCGTCACAATGCCGCAGAACTTGCACACCGTCTTGGCCGGCAGGCCGAGGCGGTGTGCCGTCACTATCTGTCTGCCGGACGCCGTCAGGGCAATTACTGGCAGGTCGGGGATGTGCGCAACACGCCGGGCCGCTCGATGTTCGTGCGGTTGAAGGATTCGCCGAAAGGTCCGGCCGGCAAATGGACCGATGCCGCGGCGTCGGGCGAGCATGGCGATCTGCTCGACGTGATTCGCGAAAGTTGTGGCCTTGTCGACTTCAAGGATGTGGCCAAGGAAGCGCGCCGATTCCTCGCGCTCCCGCATCCTGAACCGGAAAGGACCAGGATGCTGGCCGGCAGACAGTCCATCAGCGCCGGCTCACCCGAAGCGGCGCGGCGGCTCTTTGCCATGTCGCAGCCGATCGGCGGAACCCTCGTCGAAGCGGTTTTGCGCAAACGCGGCATTACGACTTTGCACGAAACCGGCGCGCTTCGCTTCCATCCGCGCTGCTACTATCGGCCGGACGAGCATAGCCCGACCGAGACCTGGCCCGCGATGATCGCTGCCGTCACCGACCTTTCCGGCAAGTTGACCGGCGCGCATCGCACCTGGCTCGACCCCGGCGGATTCAGCGAGGCCAATCTCGGCCGTGCCCCGATCGAGACGCCGCGGCGTGCGATGGGCGATCTCCTCGGGCAGGCCGTGCGCTTCGGCGTGGGCGGCGAGGTAATGGCGGCCGGCGAAGGCATCGAGACGACATTGTCTGTCCGATCGGTCCTGACGCAGATGCCGTCGATGGCGGCGCTCTCGGCCGCGCACCTCTCGGCCATTCTGTTCCCGCGGACGCTGCGGCGGCTCTACGTCGCGCGCGACAACGATCCGGCCGGTGACAGGGCGATGACCGTGCTGATCGAGCGCGCCAGCGCCGTCGGGATCGAGGCGGTCGTGCTCACGCCACGGCTCGGGGACTTCAACGAGGATCTCCGGCTGCTCGGCTTCGACGCCCTTGCGGCCCATCTGCGTCTACAGGTCGCCTCGGAGGACGTCGCCCGCTTCATGTCCCTGGCGGTCTGATCGACTGGCAAGGGAAGGTGCGGCAGGGCGGTGCGTGACAGGCTGCGATCATGGCGCGAGACCTCCGGGGTCGAGAGGCCACACCCACGGCCTTCTGAGAGGGCGATCGGGCGTCAGCCGGGCCGGACAGGCAATGCCTGCGGCCGACGATTTTCCGCCGCGCCCCCGTGGGGCGCTTTGCATCGCGAGGCAAAATCGCCGGCCTCCAGCATCCTCCACAGTGTTCCGGCCCTTCGCTTTGCTGCGGGTGCAGGTCCGGCCCGCCCGTCGCCTTCGTCGCCATGAAGGCCGCGATGGGCGCGGCCACACCGCGAAGGAAAGTCGCCATGACCGATGGACACGACACCGCATACGAGCCGCACCACGATTCCTCTCCGACCGATCACCTGCTTCAGGAACTCCAGCTCTACGGCTACCGTCCCTTCGAAGACGAACCCGACCCGCGACCGCTTCCGGAAGGCCGCGTCATCGCCGGCAGCATCGCCGACATCTTCGACGCCCTCGTGGTGGCGCTCTCCGACACCCGCCTCGAACCAGATCTGGAAGAATTGCTCTGGGGCACGGTCAACCTCTTCCATCGCGCCACCGACCGGATCGAACGCGAACTCGACGACAACGAGATCGCCCAGCGGCGCCTCCAGCGCGAACAGGATGGCTCGGAGGTCAAGTCTGTCGAACTCGAACGCCTGACGGCACAGGGCCAGACCCTTCTCGAACGGCGCAACGCCTTCGAACTGATGCGCGACCAGGCCGCCGAGCACTTCGAGCGCAACACCCACTCGATCTGGCGGCCGCGCACCGGCTCGATGGTCAACCATCGCAACCTCACCGCCGCGATGATCGACAGCCGCGATTTCCTCGCCGCGAAGCGTCGCACCGAGGCCGAGGTGCTCCTGCCTCCCGGCCCGAAGGTTGCCTTCACCGGCGGTCTCGATTTCAACGATCACCGCCTGATCTGGGCCAGGCTCGATCAGGTCCACGCCAAGCATCCGGGCATGGTGCTGCTGCACGGTGGAAGCCCGAAGGGCGCCGAACTCATTGCCGCCAAATGGGCCGACAACCGCAAGGTGCCACAGATCGCCTTCAGGCCTGACTGGACCAAACACGGCAAGGCCGCCCCGTTCAAGCGCAACGACGCGATGCTCGATGTTCTGCCGGTCGGCGTCCTCGTCTTCCCCGGCACCGGGATTCAGGAAAACCTCGCCGACAAGGCCCGGAAACTCGGTATCCCCGTCATGAAGTTCGATGGCGGCGCATAACGCGCCGCCGCCTCGCGGCAGCAATAATTGTCTTTACGAGAAAAACGCTCTCGTTCAGAATACATCAGCATTCTTGCAGAACCGGCGAAGCAGCATAGTCGCAGGCGGAGCGTATCTCCCGGCAGCCTGTCGTGATCCTCAACCGTTTGCACGGAGGCTTTCATGACGCTGATTCTGCTCGCCATCTCCCTGACGATCGCGTTTTGCGTGCTCGCCTATAACCTCGCGATCTACGCCTTGCCCTTCGCGGCCGGTTTGACCGCGTTTCAATATGCCTATGCGGCGGATGCAAGTTCTCTCATCTCCGGCCTTGCCGCCATCAGCGCCGCGCTCGGCTCGATCGCGTTGGTCATCGCCGTCGTCGGTTTCGCGAAAAATCCGGCTCTGCGTCTTGTCGCGCTGGCGATCTTCGCCATTCCCGCCGTGATCGCCGGCACCACGGTTGTCCACGGCATCGCCAAGCACATGATCGACGGAGGTCTCGTCCTCAATCTGCTGTGCGGCGCTGGCGGTCTATTCATCGGCATCGCGGCGATGATTAATCTCTACGCGGTCGGAACGGCCGTCCTTACGCGCTGAGGCAACGGCCGCGATCCTGCGCTCCCACGAGACACCCCGAAGGCTTTCGCCGCTGGCTTCCGATATCCCGTTCAGAACAAGAACGACCGTGTCAGGGACGCGTTCGCCCGCACGTTCGATCCGCATCGCCCGTTTCGAAAAGCGTCGTCTGACAGCGAATCCCGCAGCCGTAGCGATCACCGCCCCCCGGGGTGGCCTGTCCTATATTAGTGCGGAGATAGTCGTGAACACCTTCATCCCGCCCCATGCAGATCCGCATGCATCTCCTCTTCGCGCTGATACGGTGGGGCAGCGCCATGCGCCCGAAACCCGATAGCTTTACCGATCTCGTCCCAACCTGCCTTTCCTGCAACGACGCATGAGGAGGCTAAGAGGGTTCTGAATGGTGTGTCCGCGTGGCGGATGGGCCTGATCGGGCGCCTTTGCCAGCAAGGCCGATGGTTTGGCTGCGTGTCGTCTCCCGGCTTTCGAGAGGCGCCAATTCCTCCGACTGACTGATCCCCTAAGTCCGTTCTGTTTCCACCAGCAACCCCCGCGGCTCCGAACCGTGTTGGCGCTACGCGCCTGCCCGCACCACTTCGGGCCTTAGGGGTCAAGCTGGCGCCGAAAGCGCCAGTGCAGGAGTCTCCCGACGGCCTTGGCCGGGTCTCGTCGGAGGGAATGGTCCCTCCGGGAAGCAACGGAGACTTACCATGCAGAACATCGTCATTCTCGCCGGCAACATCGGTCAGGCCCCTGAAACCCGCACCACCAACGGCGGCACCGACATCACCCACTTCACACTCGCCACCTCGCGTCCCCGCTACTCGGAAGGCAGGGTCATCCGGGACGTGAACGGCTACCGGGTCCAGGACACCGAATGGCATCGTATCACCGCCTTCAACGGCCTCGGCAAGACGATCCAGCAACATTGCGAAAAGGGGATGAAGGTTCTGGTGCGCGGCCGCATCCACTACACGAAATGGACCGACCAGCAGGGCGTTGATCGCTACGGCTGCGAGATCATCGCCGAGACGGTGGACTTCCTGAGCCGGGCGAAGCAGACCCAGAACGACGACGGCAATACCGTCGATGACGACGAGATCCCGTTCTAACGGGCGGGATACCGGAAAGCCCGGCGGCGAAAGCCGCCGGGCTTTTCCATGTTCGCGTCGGATCGCGGCTGCCACGCGCTTCCCTTTCTGGCCATGGGCGCCGAAGTCCCATCCGGCTCAGGCGAAAAACCGCGCCCGACTCCATTCCCACCATTTCGGCTGCGGACATGCAGCGGCGCCCCATCTCGACGGCGTCGCAACGTCAGGGTGAAGGCAGGGCCACGGCAGCGCCCAACGCGAGGATTTCCGCTCCGGTCGGCGGGCACCATCCCCGTTCTTTGAGGCTGACCCTGGTTTCAATCCCGGCCTCGTGGGGTCAACCCTCATGGGGTCCGCTACGCGAAGCGTGCGGTCAGGTCGGCTTTGCCTCTCTGATGACCCCGGCCGCGACCGAAACACCTCGGGCGCCTGTCGAGCGGGGATGGTCCCCGCCTCCAGACAGGAGCTACGAAAATGTCCCTCGCAGACGCTCACGCCTTCGCCTTCAGCCTCGCCGCCACCCTGATGGTCACGATCATCATCTACCGCGCCGGCGACGGCACCATGAGCGTCATGCCCGCCGCCGAATATGATGGGGATGCCGACACCATCGTCGGCGAGATCGATCCGTTCGCCTGAGCCGGATGGGGCTTCGGCCCCGCCTTCGGCATGGCGGCACGACCGAATCAGTCGTCGGCCGACTACTCTCGTCGCAGCGCTTCGAGGTGACTTTCGGCTGGATGGAGGCGCCAAGAACGACTATTATAGTCGTAGTTCTGGCAGGTGCGTTCGCGTCGGTGGGAGGTGATCATGCATGATCACTTCCCGACAATCGCGGGCCGCACGCGCGTTGCTGGGTTGGACGCATGAGACGCTCGCTGACAAGGCCCGCATATCGCTGACCGCGTTGAAACGCCTCGAATCCGAAAGCGACCTCGAGGTTTACGAAACGACGCGCGATCAGGTGCGCAGGGCCTTTGAAGCGGCAGGGATCGTTCTGCTCTCCACCGACAAAGGGCAAGGGGTTCTGCTGCATCATGACACGTCTAACCGCCAGGCCCATCGATAGTCGTTCCGCGCCATCGGGCCATGCACCATCATTCCAAGATGCACGCACCGGGCGATGGTTAAAATATCGTAACCATGCCAATGTCCGGCGATGACGGAACCATCGACATTCGCGTTCCTGGATGAGCCGCCGATAAGTCGGCGGCTCACCAGCTATGACCGCGAGCATATGGTTCTCTATTTGCGGCTACTCGATGCGGCGCGTGACGGCGCCGATTGGCAGGAAGCCGTTCAAATCCTGTTCGGCCTCGATCCACAAAGCAATCCGCATCGCTGTCGTCGGATCCACGACACTCACCTTGCGCGTGCCCGTTGGATGACCGAGCACGGTTATCGCGAGTTGGTGCGCGAAAGTCAGTGTCACTGATCCACGCGATGCCGCTGCGGCATCGCCCCCGCCAAACTTCGCGGCTTCAGCATCACAATCGTTCCGGGAATGCTGGCTCCTCCGCAAATTGACGGAGGAAGGACTGACCATGGTACCGGACGCTTCAGGATGGCGCTCCTCGGCGCTCTACCTCCACGTTGACGGGCTTGCTGCCTCTGACATCGCTTGGGAATGGCTCCGTCGCAACGAAACGTATGATCATGATTTCGATGCGTACTCGCGCAACAAGGAAAATCCTCAATCGCTGACCGACAGGATTCGGCAGCGTTGGGGACTGCGATTTCCCGCTTGATCCGCAGCAAGCTCCTCCCAAGGCGCAGGTGTTCTGGCTTCCGCATGCCGACACCAGCACAGTCGTGCTGGCGGCGGCTCCTCCGATCTTCTCTTTGGATCGCGATGTACGAGCCGCATTCGATATCGCTCAATCGATCGAACAGGGTGGCGAAACGCTCCTCCTCTACGAGCTGAGCAAGAATCAGCACCTCCAGCTCATCCTGCCCGCCGGCCATTCGCCTGCGGTTCCTTTGGTTGCCATGGTTCCGATCGGTCTGGAAGGATTTGATCGGGTAGAGTCCATTTACCGCCTTCTTGCATCGCTCTACGGCCGCGCTGTGCCGCCGGACACGCGCCTCACGCGGCAGAAACGCAGACGGATGCGCCATATGCTGCAAGCGTTCGACGGGTTCCGGGATGGCGCCACCCAACAGGAGATCGCCCGGATCATCTTCCGTCTTCCGCGGATGAAGCGGGATGACTGGCAGATATCCTCGGTTCGCCATACCGTCATGGCTTTGCTTCGCGATGCCCACGCGATGGCTGCTGGAGGCTATCGAACGCTGCTGCGCCACCGGCGATCCCAGGGTTCGCGAACCAGGCGAACCGAAAACGATCAACAATGAAGTCACAACGTCGCCGTTGCATGATCGTAGGACTCCTGCGGATGCGTTGCCCGCTTCTCGCGAACCGCTGACGTACAAGGCCGACAGCGAAACGCTTCTCACAAAATTCCTCCCATCCGCCGCGAACACGTCTTTGCTGTCCACCCGCCCCGGGGGACTCGGCGGACGTGATGTGGGATTTCAGGTCCCCCTAAAATCCCACTCCATCTCACCTGTTTCGCTTCGCCATCGTGGTCTTCGCCCGCCGCTGATTTCCAGCGGCTCACGTGAACACCACGAAAGGCCGATCCATGCGACCCGAACTCGCCGTTCTCCCGCCGCGCTTTCTGCGCACCAAGGAAGCCGCCGAATTCCTCGGCCTGTCCGCCCGGACACTGGAAAAGCACCGGACCTACGGAACCGGCCCGGCCTACCGAAAGCTCGGCGGCCGCGTCGTCTATGCCATCGACGATCTCGAAGCCTGGGCCGATCGCGGCGCCGTCACCTCGACCTCCGATCCCCGCGGATCGGTTCTTCCCGCCAAGCGCCAGTCGCCGACGTCGCCGGCGCGCGCAGGACGATACGCACGCTGACGGCGCACGATTTCCCGAATGGCGGCGCGGCATCAGTCCTCTTCGGAGCGCGGACAGCTCAATCTGTTCCGGGCGCTCCCCGGCGATTTCGCGCCACGAGACGCGCAGGATCTCATGGCCTATCCGTTCTTCTCCCTCGCCAAGTCGA
This sequence comes from Rhizobiaceae bacterium, assembly GCA_023953905.1. Taxonomy (GTDB): domain Bacteria; phylum Pseudomonadota; class Alphaproteobacteria; order Rhizobiales; family Rhizobiaceae; genus Arvimicrobium. The sequence continues at coordinate 30,730 of JAMLJA010000013.1, forward strand.
AACGCATCGCACCCATCGATTTCAAGGCAGGCGATGTGACCATCCGTGTCGAGGCCGTGCCCGATCACGGCATGGCGACCATCTGGGATGCCGACATCCTGATCTGGGCCGCGAGCCAGATCGTTGAGGCGCGCGACGCGGGCTTGCGCACTTCCCGGCTCATGGCGACGACGCCCTATGAGATTCTCACCTTCGTCGGCCGCGGTGTATCGCTGCGCGATTACCAGCGCCTGAAGGCCGCGCTCGACCGGCTCCAATCCACCACCGTCGCGACCTCGATCCGCCAACCGGCGGAAGGCCGTCGGCATCGCTTCTCGTGGATCAACGAGTGGCAGGAGCGAACCGATCGCGACGGTCGCCCTGTCGGCGTCGAGCTGATCCTGCCGGACTGGTTCTATCGCGCCGTTCTCGATGACGCGCTCGTTCTCACCATCGACCGCGCCTATTTCGATCTGACCGGCGGGCTCGAACGCTGGCTCTACCGCGTCGTGCGTAAACACGGCGGCCGCCAGTCCTTCGGCTGGAGCTTCGACTTCGCCCACCTGCACCGGAAATCCGGCAGCCTCTCGCCGCTGAAGCATTTCGCCTACGACCTGCGCGACATCATCCGCCGCCAGCCCCTGCCTGGCTACCGGCTCGCCATCACACAGCAGGTGGGTGGTCCCGAACTGCTCACCTTCGTCGCAACCGATCCAACCTTTTTCACCCCGCCGCGCCCGCGACGGAAGCCGTCAACGCGCTTTGGGGACAAGCTGTGAATTCACTCGTGCTATCGGGGACCGCCCCTATCGTGCCATCAGGGACCCGATCCTCGTGCTATCGGGGACCGGAATCGACGATTCATCGCCGAGATTCAAAGGCTTGCGACGGCCGTAACTTCTCTAACCTAGATTCCTTCGGAATCTTTCTAACGCCCCCGCACTTTTGCACGCCTGCGGATAACCTCCGCAACGATGGCGCAAAGGCTGGAAACGGCTGGCAATCCGCCGCTGTTTTGCTCCTTAAATCGGAGACTCGTTTTCCTTTAATCGTGAACTGGCTCTGCCGGTTCACGGTCGGAGGCGCGCCATGATCGTGGCGCTCCTCAATCAAAAAGGTGGTGTCGGCAAGACGACACTCGCGCTGCATCTCGCAGGCGAATGGGCCGGCAAGGGGAAGCGGGTCACGCTGATCGACGCGGACCCGCAGGGCTCGGCTCTCGACTGGTCGCAACAACGCGCCCGTGAACGCTCGCCGCGTCTGTTCGGTGTCGTGGGCCTGGCGCGCGACACCCTTCATCGTGAGGCGCCCGAGTTGGCGCGCGACGTCGATCATGTCGTGATCGACGGTCCGCCGCGTGTCGCCGGCCTCATGCGTTCGGCGCTGCTCGCAGCCGATCTCGTGCTGATCCCGGTGCAGCCGTCTCCGCTCGACGGTTGGGCCTCGGCGGAGATGCTCGCGCTTCTGAACGAAGCTCGCATTTATCGCCCCGGCCTTGCCGCGCGGTTTGTCCTCAACCGTTGCGGCGCGCGCACTGTCATCGCTCGCGAGACGGCCGAGACGCTGGCCGATCACGATCCGCCGGTGCTGCGCACGGCGATCGGGCAGCGCGTCATCTACGCCGACGCCGCGCAGTCGGGCCGGCTCGCCTTCGAGATCGATGACGACGGTCCCGCCGCGCGCGAGATCGCCGCGCTCGCCAGCGAGATCGAGCAACTTCGCATCGGGAGGATCGCATCATGACGATCCTCACCGGCGATTGCCGCGACCTTATGCCGGCGCACGGCCCGTTCGATCTGATCCTCGCCAATCCGCCCTATGGCGATACGTCGCTCGCCTGGGACCGGCGGGTCGAAGGCTGGATCACGCGCGCTCGCGAGGCGCTGCACCCGACCGGCACGTTGTGGGTGTTTGGCTCGCTGCGATGCTTCATGGCGACCGCCAACCGCTTCGCCGACGCCGGCTTGCGCATCGCCCAGGAAATCGTCTGGGAGAAACAGAACGGCTCCAGCTTCCATGCCGATCGCTTCAAGCGCGTGCATGAGTTGGCCGTCCAGTTCTATCCAACTGAGACGCCGTGGCGCGACATCTACAATGATGTGCAGACGACGCCCGATGCGACGGCGCGCACCGCGCGACGCAAGCAACGTCCGCCGCATACCGGCCAGATCGATGCCGGCCACTATCTCAGTTATGACGGCGGGCCAAGGCTCATGCGCTCCGTCATCTACGTGCGCAATTGTCATGGTCGCGCGATCCATCCGACCGAGAAACCGTCAGCGCTTCTCGAAATTCTGATCCGCACGAGCTGCCCCGCAGGCGGCCTGGTCGACGATTGGTTCGCCGGTTCCGGCGCGGCCGGTGAAGCCTGCCGGCTCAGCGGCCGTCGTTGTCTCGGCTGCGACATCGATGCCGTCATGGCTGAGCGCGCCCGCGCGCGCATCGCAACCCTGCTGCTGTTCCATGGTGGAGGCGCGGCATGACGGAGCGCGCCGACAAACGCCGGTTTGTGTCCCGGCCGGGCAATCCCGAAAAATGGATCAGAGCGACTGAGCCGCAACCGACCGGCATTGCTGCCGACAATGCGTTCACCGCCCGCCTGACCATCGACATCACGCCTGAGCTGCGCGGTCGCATCAAGGTCGCGGCCTTTCGGCGCGGGATCACCGTTGCGGACATGCTGCGCGAACTGCTCGCGCGCGAATTTCCACCCATCGCGGGAGACCAGCCATGACCGGCAGAGCGGTCCATCGCGCGCATAGCCGTCCGCTGCCGGACGGGCCTGCGCCGTTCACGACATTGGTCGAACTGACCTTCCAGAAACAGAAGATCGAGCACTGGATCAGGTTCGGCCGCAAGAATTACGAACAGATCCTCGACCGTCGCCGCAGTATCGTCGGCTTCGCGCCGAACAGCATCTTCGCCTTCGTCCGCTGGGCGGCGGGCGAGTACGGCACGATCATCTCGCGCATCGACATCGTGCGCGCGGTGCGCCGCGGCGAGCCGTTCCAGACGCTGCCCTTCGTTCGTCCCGGCGGCGACATCCTGCTCAAGCTCGAAGGCTGGCGACAAGTCGAGCGCGTGCTGCAGGCGATCGACGCGATCGAGCGTCTCGGCATCGATCCCGCAGCGGTCTCGCCCGACCACTGGCGGCATGTTCACAACCGAATGACCGCCGGCCAGGAACCTCGCGCCTACACGCCAGACCAGCATCGCGCCTACCTGCTGCGCCGAAAGGTCGAGCCATGACGCGCTTTGGCTTGATTGTCACGACCGCGCTTGCGGCGATGGGCGTCGGCTATCCCGGCCTCACGCCGATGCCGATCAAGCTGATCTGGAACGCATCGGCCAGCGCGCCGATCGGCTTCTACTCGATCGCCTTCGAGGGACCGTTCGAAGTTACCGATCTGGTCGCCGTCGATGCACCGGAACCACTCGCCACCTTCCTCGCCGAACGCGGCTATCTGCCGAAGGGCGTGCCGCTGCTGAAGCGTATCCTCGCCGTGTCAGGGCAGACGGTTTGCCGCTCGAACCTCGCCATTACCGTCGATGGCGTCAATGTCGGCGTGGCGCGCGACCGCGATCGCGCTGGCCGCGATCTTCCAGTCTGGCAGGGCTGCCGCCGCATCGCGACCGGCGAAGTCTTTCTCATGAACTGGCAGGTCAACGACAGTCTCGACGGCCGCTATTTCGGCCTGACCTCCACCGACCAGATCATCGGCCGCGCCGTCCCGCTGTGGACCGACGAGGACGGCGACGGTCGCTTTCAATGGCGCGCCCCGACGCGCTGACCGCCTTTCCTTCGGCGGGAGCGGTGCTCGCCGATGGCTTTCCTAACACCACCGCATGGAGACCATCATGCCGCAAATCGGACAGTTCACGCGCGAGGAATCCCGCATCATCGGGCGCATCGAGACATTCACGCTTTTCCACGACATCGTCATCGTTCCGGCCGATCCGTCGGATGCGGAGAATGCGCCGGACTACCGCGTCCATGACCACGATCCAGGCGCCCGGGACATCGGCCCGGAGATCGGCGCGGGCTGGAACCGCACCGGCGAGAAGGCCGGCGAATATATCGCGCTGGTGATCGACGATCCGGGGTTGGCGCAGCCGATCCGCGCCAACCTGTTCCGTGACGACGATGCCGGCAACACATGGTCGTTGCACTGGTCGCGTCAACGCGATCGCGGCGAGAAGGATTGAGCGATGCCTGCTCGCCGTTCACTGAGGAGCCATCTGAATGTGTCCGGGCTGCATCGCGCAGCCCGGCGCATGGCTCTTCTTCTCCTTTCCGGCCTTGCCGTCGCGAACGTCATGCCGGCGATCACGATGGCGCAGAGCTTAGCCGTCACATCGGCCTTGGCCAGCGATCCCTATGCCACCCATATCACTGAGGCCGCGACGCGCTTCCGCTTGCCGGCCGTTTGGATTCGCGCCGTCATGCGCACGGAAAGCGCTGGCGATCCGCGCGCCATCTCGTCGAAGGGCGCGATGGGGCTGATGCAGATCATGCCTGCGACATGGGCGGAGCTACGCGCTCGCCATCGTCTCGGCGCCGATCCCTATAACGTGCGTGACAATATCATCGCGAGTAGCGGCTATATCCGCGAGCTGCTCGACCGCTATGGATCGCCGGGCTGGATCGCGGCCTATAATGCCGGTCCCGGTCGCTACGACGAGGCGTTGAGCGGCCGTCCGCTACCGGCGGAAACCCGCGCCTATGTCGCCACTGTCGCGTCGGCCATCGGCTCCGGCGGGGCAGTAATGGCGCCTGTCGATCCGCTCGCCTGGACCCGCTCGCCGCTGTTCATCACGCAGCCGGATCGCAGATCGGCTGTCGATTCCATTCCGGCTGAACGTTCATCCGTCACCGCTCCGAACGCAGCCCCGGCACGTGATCTCTCCGCTATCGTTCCACGATTGAGCGACCTGTTCGTCGCGCGCTCGGGCGACAGGACCACGCCATGAGCCTGTCCGGCATCTGTCGCATGGTCTCGGGTTCCCGCGTGTCATGGCGTGCAGGGAGGGTGGAGGCAGGCAAAACGACCGAAAGAGGGCAAGGTAAAAGCCCATGCCCGGATCAACACAAGCCATTGGTATGGCTTGTGTTTCCGTGGGCATGGCGGTCGGTCGCGGGCATGCTGCCCGGATTTTGCGAGCGTTTTCAACGCTTCGATATGCACGGGGCGATTTGCGCGCTGATCGGAGCGCCGACATGAGCGAGCGCGACAGCGACTTCCGCATCAAGCCGGGCCGCATCCGTTCGACGCGCGCGCCGAGGACAAAGAGCTACGTCAATCAGGTGCTCGCCGCCGCGCAGCGCGCCGGCCATATGCCCAGTGGAGCGCTGGCGGGCAAAGCTGGCCGGCGCCTCGGCCACTCGACCTTCGGGCGTGGCCGCAACGTCTTCGGCCGCTCCCGTATCTTCTCCCCGCAGCGCCGCGTCGTCGTCAAGGCGCGCATCGCCCGCCATCAGGGCAAGGCGTATCGCTCGGCGCCGCTGACCAGCCATGTCGGCTACCTCAAGCGCGAGGGCGTGAGCCGCGACGGAGATAAAGGCGTCATGTTCGACGCCGGGACTGATCGCGCCGATGATCTGGCCTTCGCCGAGCGATGCAAGGACGACCGGCATCATTTCCGGTTCATCGTCTCGCCCGAGGACGCGGCCGAGATGACCGACCTCAAAGCGTTCACCCGCGACCTCGCCCGGCAGATGGAAGCCGATCTCGCCACGCGCCTCGACTGGATCGCCGTCGATCACTGGAACACCGACAATCCCCATGTACATCTCCTGGTGCGCGGCGTCGACGAGACTGGCGCCGATCTCGTGATCTCGCGCGACTATATCAGCCGGGGCCTGCGCTCCCGCGCCATGGACCTGGTCGACATCGAACTCGGCCCGAAGCCCGAACACGAAATCCGCAACGCACTGGAAAAGGAAATCACCACTGAGCGCTGGACCCGCATCGATGGCGAGATTCAACGCGCCGCCGACGAAACCGGCTTCATCGATCTGCGCCATGAGCGGCAGAGCGCTTCAGATCCCGAACTGCGCCGCCTCATGGTCGGCCGCCTCCAGCATCTCGAGAAGATGGACCTCGCGTTCGAGAGTGAGCCCGGCCAGTGGACGGTCGGACTTGGAGCCGAACGCACGCTGCGCGATCTCGCTATCCGCGGCGACATCATCAAGACCATGCACCGCGCCTTCGCCGGGCGCGACCAGGATCGCGGCTTTTCCGATTTCGTGATCGACGGCGACGCAGTCGAAGCTCCGATCATCGGTCGTCTGGTCGATCGCGGGCTGCATGACGAGCTGCGCGGTGAAGCCTATGCCGTCATCGATGGCGTCGACGGGCGCGCGCATCATGTCCGCTTTCGCAACATCGACGCCCTTGAACGCGCTCCGGCCAATGGCGGCATCGTCGAGGTTCGCCGCTTCGGTGGCCCCGAGGATGAACGTCCGACCCTCATGCTCGCGACGCGCTCCGATCTCGATCTTCAGGCGCAGGTCACGGCGCCCGGCGCGACCTGGCTCGATCATCGCCTTGTCGAGCGCGAGGCGATGCCACTCGCACAATCAGGCTTCGGGCAGGAGGTACGCGACGCCATCCATGCGCGGGCCGATCATCTCGCCGATCAGGGACTGGCGCGCCGCGACGGCCAGCGCATCGTCATGCAGCGCGATCTTCTCACGACGCTGCGTCGGCGCGAACTCGATGCCGTCGGCGAGAAGCTCGCGACCGAGACCGGCTTGCCGCATGTGAAGATACAGGCCGGCGAGTACGTCGCCGGCACCGTGCGCCAGCGCCTAACGCTCTCCTCTGGCCGCTTCGCTATGATCGACGACGGGCTCGGCTTCCAGCTCGTCCCCTGGTCCCGCGACCTCGAACGCAAGCTCGGTCAACACGTCGCCGGTGTCGCCAAGGACGGGGGCGGCATCGAATGGGCGATCGGCCGGAAGCGCGATCTCGGCATCTGACAATCGTAGAAAGGATCCCGCCATGTCCGCGACCAAAATCCTCTGGGAGCAGATTCTCGTCGTCACCCTCATCGTGCTCGCCACCACCTGGGGCGCCACGCAATATGTCGCCTGGCAGCTCGGATTTCAGGCGCAGCTCGGAACACCCTGGTTCAAACTCGGCGGCGTATCCGTCTACTATCCGCCAGCTTTTTTCTGGTGGTGGTATTTCTACGACGCTTATGCGCCGGACATCTTCACGGAAGGCGCCTTCATCGCAGCGTCCGGCGGCTTCATCGCCATCGCTGTCGCCATCGGCATGTCGGTCTGGCGCGCCCGCGAGGCCAAGAATATCCAGACCTACGGTTCGGCGCGATGGGCCGAGAAGAAGGAGGTGACCGCGGCGGGGCTGCTCGGCGCCGACGGCGTGGTGCTGGGGCGGCTGGAGCAGGATTACCTGCGCCATGACGGACCGGAGCATGTCCTGTGTTTCGCGCCGACGCGTTCCGGCAAAGGCGTTGGCCTGGTGGTGCCCTCGCTTCTGACCTGGCCGGGCTCGGCCATCGTCCATGACATCAAGGGCGAGAACTGGCAGCTCACCGCCGGCTTTCGCTCCCGGCACGGCCGCGTGCTGCTGTTCGATCCGACCAATCCGAAATCGTCCGCCTATAATCCTTTGCTAGAGGTCAGGCGCGGCGAATGGGAAGTCCGCGATGTGCAGAACGTCGCCGATGTCCTGGTCGATCCCGAGGGCTCGCTCGACAAGCGCAACCATTGGGAAAAGACCAGCCACTCCCTTCTCGTCGGCGCCATCCTGCACGTCCTCTATGCCGAGGAGAACAAGACGCTCGCCGGCGTCGCTGCTTTTCTCTCCGATCCGAAACGCTCGATCGAGGCGACACTCTCCGCGATGATGGCGACGAAGCATCTCGGCGAAGCCGGCCCGCATCCGGTTGTCGCCTCGACGGCGCGCGAACTCTTCAACAAATCCGACAACGAGCGCTCCGGCGTGCTCTCGACCGCTATGTCCTTTCTCGGCCTCTATCGCGATCCCGTCGTGGCGGAGGTGACGAGCCGGTGCGACTGGCGCATCGCGGACCTCACGACCGACGAAAAGCCCGCCACGCTCTACATGGTCGTGCCGCCGTCCGACATCTCGCGGACCAAGCCGCTGATCCGCCTCGTCCTTAACCAGATCGGTCGGCGCCTCACCGAGGACCTGCACGCCAAGGAGCGCAAGCATCGCATCCTGATGATGCTCGACGAATTCCCGGCGCTCGGCCGCCTCGACTTCTTTGAGAGCGCGCTGGCCTTCATGGCCGGCTACGGCATCAAGAGCTTCCTCATCGCCCAGTCGCTCAACCAGATCGAGAAAGCTTACGGCGCCAATAATTCGATCCTCGACAATTGCCATGTCCGCGTCAGCTTCGCCACCAATGACGAACGGACCGCCAAGCGCGTCTCCGATGCGTTGGGCACCGCAACCGAGATGAAGGCGATGAAGAACTATGCTGGGCACAGGCTCTCGCCCTGGCTCGGCCACCTGATGGTGTCTCGTTCGGAAACCGCCCGTCCGCTGCTCACCCCAGGCGAGATCATGCAGCTCCCACCGACCGACGAGATCGTCATGACCGCTGGCACGCCGCCGGTGCGGGCGAAGAAGGCGCGCTATTACGAGGATGCACGGTTCCGCGAGCGCGTGCTTGCGCCCCCCGATCCGACGAAATGCGGGCACACCCGTCATAAGGACGGCTGGTCGACGCTCCAGCTGCAAAAGCCCGATCCCGCGCTGGTAGCCGCCCACAAGCCCGACAAGGCCAATGCGGGCCTGCGCCGCGAACCCGAGCTTCCCGACCATGTTGCGATCGTCAAGGAGACGACCGAGATGCGTCCCGCCGAGGAGTTCACGCGCATCCTCGACGACGAGCCGGAAGACGTCGCGCGCCAGCGCCAGACGCTTCGTCGCCAAATGACCGGCATCGCCCGCCAGGTCTCGCTCGATCCCGGCGACAACATGGAGTTGTGACACGATGCGCGACCGTCTCAATCTCACTTTGCCCGTCGAACTCATCGGGCGCATCAATGAGCTTGCAGATCGCAAGAAGCTGCCAAGGTCCGCGATCGTCGAGGCGGCGGTCAGTTCGTTCCTGTCGCCCGACCATGCCGATGCGCGGGAAGCAGCCTTCGCACGTCGGCTCGACAGGCTGTCCCGACAGGTCCAGCGGATGGAGCGCGATCTCGGCGTCACCGCCGAAACACTGGCGCTCTATGTGCGCTTCTGGCTGTCGATCACCCCGCCCGTGCCGCCGGACGCCCACGCCGCCGCGCAGGCCAAAGGCCGCGAGCGGTTCGACGGCTTCGTGGAGACGCTCGGCAAGCGATTGCAGAAGGGCCAGAGCTTCCTGCGTGAGATTCCTGACGACGTTCCTGCCGCCTCTCCAAATGAGGAGCCCAGGTGACCGCTTCGCCACGCACGATGAGAACTATTCCATGAAGGTGGCGAGGTTTGCCAACGTCGACCGCAGGCCGACATCATGATCGGCTTTGCTGATGCCGAAGGGGACATTTTCGCAAGTTATCGTCAGCTCCGTCCCGGCAGGCGCTGGTGACAGGCTCCACGTCATCCGCCTGTCCCCTGCAAAAGCAGGGTCTTCCGATTCAAACGTCACAGCATGAACGGCCTTCTCGTCGTGGGCGAATTCGATAAAACGGCCCTCGACGATATCCATGTTCTCAGCGGTCTTCCCCCGGTTCTCGTGATCCCCGCGATAGGTCAGCACCATCCTGTAGCGCCCGCCTACGCGCGGCTCGAATATCTCGACGCGGCCGATCATCCCAGCAGGCGGCAACCATCGTTCCCATGCGCTCCCATCAACGAACGCACGATAGATCGTTTCGGCCGGCGCCGCGATCAAGCGCGCTGCTGAGTCGATCCTTCGCTCTGCATCAGATTTGCCCATCATGGCCCTCCTTGCATCGTCTTGGACGCGCTGCTCCGCCGTTCTCCTGTATTTGCACGCTACGCTACTACGCCTCTGATTTCTTGTTGAAGTCGCCTCAGATCTGGCTCTTTTAATCAACCCCGCATGGGGGTGCGTCTGTCAGTCCCGGCTGGAAATCGGGGCGATATGGCGGCTGTGCATCAACATTCAGAACGTCACGCGCGCGGCGCGCGCATGCTGCGAACGGCGCTCGGTCCAGCCATCGCGCGGTTTCTGGAAGACGTTGCCGTCGTCGAGGTGATGCTGAACCCGGACGGGCGCATCTGGATTGATCGTCTCTCCGAAGGGCTGACTGATACGGGCGAGCGACTGTCGGCGATCGACGGCGAACGCATCGTGCGTCTGGTCGCGCATCACGTTGGCGCGGAGGTTCACGCGCGGAGCCCGCGTGTCTCCGCCGAGCTTCCCGAAACTGGTGAACGCTTCGAAGGGTTATTGCCTCCCGTTGTCGCGGCGCCTGTCTTCGCCATCCGCAAGCCCGCTGTCGCGGTGTTCACGCTCGACGACTATGTCGCCGCCGGCATCATGTCCGCCGATCAGGCCGCGTCGCTACGTATCGCGGTCGCCTCCCGCGCCAACATTCTTGTCGCAGGCGGCACATCGACCGGCAAGACCACGCTGACCAACGCGCTGCTGGCCGAAGTCGCGAAGAGCGCGGATCGCGTCGTCATCATCGAGGACACGCGCGAGCTGCAATGCCGCGCGGAAAACCTTGTCTCGCTGCGAACGAAAGACGGCGTGGCGACGCTCTCCGATCTCGTGCGGTCGTCGCTGCGCCTGCGGCCCGATCGCATTCCCATCGGCGAGGTGCGCGGCTCCGAAGCGCTTGATCTCCTCAAAGCCTGGGGCACCGGCCATCCCGGCGGCATCGGCACGATCCATGCCGGAACCGGCATCGGCGCGCTGCGCCGTCTCGAACAGCTCATCCAGGAAGCCGTCGTCACGGTCCCGCGCGCGCTGATCGCCGAGACCATCGACCTCGTTGCCGTCCTCTCGGGCCGCGGGTCCGCGCGCCGGCTCGCCGAACTCGCCCGCGTCGAGGGGCTCGGCCCTGACGGCGACTACCACATCACCCCTGCCACTTCGAACCCCATGGAGCCCGCATGATCCGTACGGTCATCCGTATCCGCCGCACCTTCGCGGCGGCTGTCGCCGTCGCCACCATCAATCTCATCCTCGCACCAGTCGCTCACGCCTCCGGTTCGTCAATGCCCTGGGAACAACCGCTTCAGAAAATCCTTCAGTCAATTGAAGGTCCGGTCGCCAAGATCGTCGCCGTCATCATCATCATCGCAACCGGCCTCGCGCTCGCGTTCGGCGACACCTCCGGCGGCTTTCGTCGCCTGATCCAGATCGTCTTTGGGCTTTCGATCGCCTTCGCCGCGTCGAGCTTCTTCCTGTCCTTCTTTTCCTTCGGCGGTGGGGCGCTCATCTGATGGCGGTCGCCTTCGAGCAACTCGACGCCGTTCCGGGATATTCGGTCCCGGTCCATCGTGCGCTGACCGAGCACATCCTGCTCGGCGGCGCGCCGCGTTCCATCGCGATCCTGAACGGGACGCTGGCCGGAGCCGTGGGCCTCGGCCTGCGCCTCTGGCTGGTCGGCCTCCTCATCTGGGCCGTCGGGCATTTCGCGGCGGTGTGGGCGGCGAAACGCGATCCGCTCTTCGTGGAAGTCGGCCGCCGCCATCTGCGCATCCCCGGTCATCTGTCGGTCTGAGGAGCGCGCCCCATGATGAACCTCGCCGAATATCGCCGTTCCGCCAGCCGCCTTGCCGACTATCTGCCCTGGGTCGCTCTCGTCGCTTCGGGTGTCGTACTCAACAAGGACGGCTCGTTCCAGCGCACGGCTCGCTTTCGCGGCCCTGATCTCGATTCCGCCGTCGCCGCCGAGTTGGTCGCCGTCGCCGGCCGCATCAACAACGCCTTCCGCCGTCTCGGATCGGGCTGGAGCATTTTTGTCGAAGCGCAGCGCCATGAGGCCGAGACCTATCCCAATAGCGTCTTTCCCGATCCAGCCTCTGGCCTGGTCGATGCCGAGCGCAAGGCCGACTTCGAGGAAGAAGGGATCCATTTCGTATCGGGATATTTTCTCACCTTCCTCTTTCTGCCGCCGGCCGAGGAAGCCGCGCGCACCGAAGCGTGGCTTTACGAAGGTCGTGAGCGCAGCAGCGTCGATCCTCATGAAATCCTGCGCGCCTTCACCGACCGCACCGATCGCGTTATCGCGCTGCTCGACGGCTTCATGCCGGAATGCGCCTGGCTCGATGATAGCGAGACGCTGACTTACCTCCATTCCTGCGTTTCGACGAAACGTCATCGCGTCCGTGTTCCCGAGACGCCGATCTATCTCGACGCACTGCTGGCTGATCAGTCGCTGACCGGCGGGCTGGAGCCACGCCTTGGCGATCAGCACGTTCGCATCCTCACCATCACCGGCTTTCCGACCGCGACCACACCCGGCCTGCTCGACGATCTGAACCGGCTGGCGTTCCCGTATCGCTGGTCCACGCGGGCGATCCTGATCGACAAGACCGATGCGACGAAGTTGCTGACGAAGATCCGACGGCAGTGGTTTGCCAAGCGCAAGTCAATCGCCGCGATCCTCAAGGAGGTAATGACCAACGAGCAATCCGTGCTGGTCGATACCGATGCGTCGAACAAGGCGGCTGACGCCGATATGGCCTTGCAAGAACTCGGCGCGGATGTGGCGGGTATGGCTTATGTCACCGCGACCATCGCGGTCTGGGATGCCGATCCGCGTCTTGCCGATGAGAAATTGCGCCTCGTCGAGAAGGTCATTCAGGGCCGCGACTTCACGGCCATGATCGAAGGTGTGAATGCCGTCGAGGCCTGGCTCGGCTCGCTCCCCGGACATGCCTACGCCAATGTCCGCCAGCCGCCGGTCTCGACGCTCAATCTCGCCCACATGATCCCCCTCTCTGCCGTGTGGGCGGGGCCGGAACGGGACGAGCATTTCAATGCGCCCCCACTACTTTACGGCAGAACGGAAGGCTCGACCCCGTTCCGGTTTTCTTTGCACGTCGGCGATGTCGGGCACACGCTGGTCGTCGGCCCGACCGGCGCGGGCAAATCGGTCCTGCTCGCCCTCATGGCCTTGCAGTTCCGCCGATACGAACGGTCCCAGGTCTTCGCCTTCGACTTCGGCGGTTCGATCCGCGCCGCCGCAATCGCCATGGGCGGCGACTGGCACGATCTCGGCGGCGGGCTGACCGAAGGCTCCGACGCTTCCGTCTCGCTCCAGCCGCTCGCCCGCATTCACGACACCTATGAGCGTGCCTGGGCTGCCGACTGGATCGTGGCGATCCTGATGCGCGAAGGCATCACGATCACGCCCGAAGCCAAGGAACATATCTGGACGGCGCTGACCTCGCTCGCCTCCGCGCCGGTCGAGGAGCGCACTATCACCGGCCTGTGTGTCCTGCTTCAGTCCAATGATCTGAAACAGGCGCTGCGTCCGTACTGCGTTGGCGGTCCCTATGGCCGACTGCTCGATGCCGAGGCCGAACAGCTTGGCCGCGCCGCGGTGCAGGCATTTGAAATCGAGGGGCTTGTCGGAACCGGCTCGGCCCCGGCCGTGCTCGCGTATCTGTTTCACCGCATCGGCGACCGGCTCGACGGCCGCCCGACGCTGCTCATCATCGACGAAGGCTGGCTCGCGCTGGACGATGAAGGCTTCGCCGGCCAGCTTCGCGAATGGTTGAAGACGTTGCGCAAGAAGAATGCGTCCGTCATCTTCGCCACGCAGTCGCTCAGCGACATCGACGGCAGCAATATCGCGCCCGCGATCATCGAGAGCTGCCCGACGCGGCTGCTTCTGCCGAACGAACGCGCGATAGAGCCGCAGATCACAGCGATCTATCGCCGCTTCGGCTTGAATGACCGGCAGATCGAGATACTGGCGCGGGCGACGCCGAAGCGCGACTACTACTGTCAGTCGCGGCGCGGCAATCGGCTGTTCGAATTGGGACTCAGCGAAGTCGCCCTCGCGCTTTGCGCCGCGTCCTCGAAATCCGACCAGACGCTGATCGCCAACCTCGTCGCCGAGCATGGCTGCGAAGGATTCCTCGCGGCCTGGCTCCAGTCCCGCGATGCCGGTTGGGCCGCCGATCTCATCCCGACTTTCCCGTCCCTCATCCCCCAGGCCGAAAAGGAGATTGAATCATGAAACCTCGTAACATCCGTTCGCGCGCCATGATCCTGGCAGCGACCATGCTCGCAGCGCCCATTGCGCTCGCGCCGATGCTCGCAACGCCCGCGCATGCGCTGATCGTGTTCGATCCATCGAACTATGCGCAGAACGTCCTGACCGCTGCGCGCTCGCTCGAACAGATCACCAATCAGATCACGTCGCTTCAGAACCAGGCGCAGATGCTCATCAACCAGGCGCGCAATCTGGCGAGCCTTCCGTTCTCCGCGCTCCAGCAACTTCAGCAGAACGTCCAGCGCACCCAGCAGCTTCTCAGCCAGGCGCAGGGCATCGCCTTCAACGTCCAGCAAATCGACCAGATGTTCCAGCAGAAGTACGGGAGCGCCTCGATGTCGGCGACCGATCAGCAGCTCATCACCGACGCGCGCTCACGCTGGCAGAATACGGTTGGCGGTTTGCAGGACGCCATGCGCGTGCAGGCCGGCGTCGTGAGCAATATCGACACCAACCGCACGCAGATGTCGGCGCTGGTCAGCCAGAGCCAGTCGGCGACCGGTGCGTTGCAGGCGACGCAGGCCGGCAACCAGCTCCTCGCGCTTCTCGCCCAGCAGCTTGCCGATCTTACCGCTGTTGGAGCTGCCAACGGTCGCGCGCAGATGCTGACCGAAGCCGAGCGCACGGCAGCCGCCGAACAGGGCCGCGAGCAGCGTCGCCGATTTCTGACGCCGGGCAGTGGCTACCAGCCGGGCAACGCGCAGATGTTCAACGGCAACTGAGGGCGCAAGCATGGACGGCAAGATGCTGGCGCGCATCGGCGCAATCACGTTCGTCGCTGTCGCCTTGACAGTGACCGCGATCGAGCTGACCCGCAAGGACGACGCGCCGACATCTTCGCCGATGCCGCAGCACCGCCCCGCAACCAATCCGCTGCGCGACGCGCAGCGCCGCTGTCAGCAGCTCGGGCAGGCCGCGGCGAACGACACCGAATGCCTGCACGTCTGGGCCGAGACCCGCGACCGCTTCCTCGGAAAGACGCCGGCGCCCGCCGCGCCTCTGACTCGGGAAGGGCGGTGATGCATGGGTAGCGGCGTCATCGACAATTTCCTCGGGGTTTTTACCCGCTATATCGACTCCGGCTTCGGGCTGCTGTCCGGCGAGGTCGGCTTCATCGCCACCACGCTGATCGTCATCGACGTGACGCTGGCGGCCCTGTTCTGGAGCTGGGGCGCCGATGACGACATCATCGCGCGCCTCGTCAAGAAGACGCTGTTCGTGGGTGTCTTCGCCTACCTGATTTCCAACTGGAACAATCTCGCCAAGATTGTCTTCGACAGCTTCGCCGGCCTCGGCCTGAAGGCGAGCGGGACGGGGTTTTCGACGGCGGACCTGATGCGTCCCGGCAAGGTCGCGCAGACCGGCCTCGACGCCGCCCGGCCGTTGCTCGAAGCGATCTCGCCCCTGATGGGCTGGATCTCGGTATTCGAGAACCTGATTCAGATCGTCTGCCTGCTCTTCGCCTGGGCGCTGGTGATCATCGCCTTCTTCATTCTGGCGATCCAGCTCTTTGTCACCCTCATCGAGTTCAAGCTCTCGACGCTCGCCGGCTTCGTGCTGATCCCTTTCGGTCTGTTCGGCAAGACGGCCTTCATGGCCGAGCGGGTGCTCGGCAACGTCATCTCGTCAGGAATCAAGGTACTGGTGCTTGCCGTCATCATCGGTATCGGCTCGACGCTGTTTTCGCAGTTCACGCAGAGTGCCAGCGCGCAGACGCTGACTGTCGATCAGGCCATGGCCATCGTGCTGGCCGCGCTGTCGTTGCTCGGTCTCGGCATCTTCGGTCCCGGCATCGCCAATGGTCTCGTCTCCGGCGGTCCGCAGCTTGGCGCGGGCGCCGCCGTGGGAACCGGCCTTGCTGTCGGGGGCGCGGCAGTGGCTGCCGCTGGAGCGGCGGGCCTGGCCGCCAAGGGAGGAGCAGCAGCCATCTCGGGCGGCGCGGCAGCCGTTCGTGGTGGCGCCACGGCCGCAGGTAGCGCTTCGTCAGCCTACACCCTTGGTTCTCTCGGGCAGTCTGGCGCATCCGGCGTGGCCTCCGGCCTTGGTGGCGTCGCGCGCGCCGCCGGCTCTGCCGTCGCATCACCGCTACGCCGCGCCGCCGCCCGCGCTGGCGAGAGCGTCAAATTAAGCAACGCTGATGGCGCGAAAGCCGGATTCGCCATGACAGGCGGCGCCTCGACCATCGGAACGGTCGGGGGCGCCCCTGCAGCCGATGCCTCATCCGCTGAAAGCCAGACAACTGTACGCGGCGGCGCGCCCGATTGGGCAAGGCGTATGAAGCGCCATCAGGCCGTGAGTCACGGCGTCAGTGCCGCTGCTCACGCCGTCCGCTCCGGCGACAGCCACGGCTCCGGCTCCTCCGTCAACCTCTCCGAAAGCGATCGCTCATGAACCTGTTTCGACGACCCGCCGCGCATTACGGCAAGACACCGCAACCCGAGACGCCCTATCAGAAGGCCGCCCAAATCTGGGACGAGCGCATCGGTTCCGCTCGCGTCCAGGCGAAGAACTGGCGATACATGGCCTTCGGATCGCTGATCCTGTCGGCCGGCTTCGCCGCCGCGCTCGTCTGGCAATCCGCGCGCGGGACCGTCGTGCCGTGGGTGGTGCAGGTCGACAATCTCGGCCAGGCGCAATCCGTCGCGGCCGCTACGGCTGACTATCGCCCGACCGATCCGCAAGTGGCCTGGCATCTCGCCCGCTTCGTCGAACAGGTCAGGAGTATTCCAGCCGATCCGATCATCGTCCGGCAGAACTGGCTGCGCGCCTATGAATGGACCACTGATCGCGGCGCGGCCGCGCTCAACGACTATGCCCGCGCCAACGACCCCTTCGCCAAGGTCGGCAAGCAGCAGATCGCGGTGGAAGTCTCTAGCGTCATCCGCGCTTCGGCGGATTCCTTCCGCGTTGCCTGGACTGAGCGTCGCTACGAGGACGGCAAGCTTTCTGCGACCGAGCGCTGGACCGCGATCCTGACCATCGCGGTTCAACCGCCGCGCGACGCCGAACGGCTCAAGGCCAATCCGCTCGGCATCTACATCAACGCAATCTCATGGTCGCGGGAGATGAGCCAATGATCGGGTCGACGATCCGCAAAGGCGGGCCGCCGTCTTTCCGTAAATCCGCAATCGCGGCTTTGCTGCTTTCCGCAAGCGCGCTTGCGGGCTGCGCCAGCAAACCGCCGGAGATCAGCTACGATTCAAGCGTGCCGCCTTTGCCCGCTGTTTCGGCCGCCGTCACCGATGATCGGCCGAAGCCGTTGCATGTCCCACCAGCCTGGATGCCTGCGCGTGGAGGCGCCGCCGCAGGCACCCCGACAGCCCGCGTCGAGAACGCCAACGTCGCCGCCCGCGTTCAGCCGCGCCGCGAAGGCTATTACAACGCCATCCAGATTTATCCATGGTCGGATGGTGCGCTCTACCAAGTCTATGCCGCGCCGGGGCAGATCACCGACATCGCGCTTGAGCCCGGCGAAAGCTTGACCGGCGCAGGCCCGATCGCGGCGGGCGATACCGCGCGGTGGATCATCGGCGACACCGAGAGCGGCAGCGGCGTCACCCGGCGCGTCCATGTGCTGGTGAAACCCTCGCGCGCCGACATCACCACCAATCTCGTCGTCACTACCGACCGGCGCACCTACATGCTCGAACTGCGCTCCGGCCAGAAGCCCTATATGCCCGCCGTCGCCTGGGCTTATCCGCAATCCCTCAGTCAGCGGCAGGCCATGCCGGCGACGCCGGTCGTTCCGGCTGCCGCCGCGCGCAACTATCGCTATGGCCTCACCGGCGGCAATCCACCCTGGAAGCCGGTCGCGGTCTATGACGACGGCCGCCGCGTCTATGTCGAGTTCCCGCGTGGCATCGTGCAAGGCGAGATGCCGCCGATCTTCGTCATCGGCCCCGAGGGCGAGGCGCAGATCGCCAATACACGCATCCATCAACACATTCTGATCGTCGATCGCCTGTTCGGCGCGGCCGAGCTGCGCCTCGGCAGTGGCGACCGCCAACAGACCGTCCGCATCGTCCGGACCGACGGGAGGCCGTCATCATGAGCGACAACTCAACCAATACCGCCGCCCCGATGCGTCTTCGTGCCGCGCCGCCGCGCGTCACCCGCCTGTCGCGCAAGGTGCTCGCCAGCGTCGCAGCGGTCACGCTGATCGGCATCGGCGGATCGCTGATCTACGCCCTCCAGACCCGCAATGCCGGCAAGGAGGGCGAGGAGCTGTATTCGACCGCCAACCGGCAGCCCGCCGACGGTCTCGCTGGCCTGCCGCGCGACTATACCGGCCCCGTTCTCGGGCCGCCGCTGCCGGGCGATCTCGGACGGCCGATCCTGTCCGCACAGAATGCAGGCCAACCCGTCGTACCGTCTGTCGTTCCGGCGCCCGGCGTGGACGAGGCCGAGCAACGCCGCCGCGCCGAGGAGGAAGCCGCCCGCACCAGCACCGTGTTCTTCCAATCGCGGGCAGGTTCGCCGGCCGCGGCCGGAACACCAACGACGGGCATTGCCGGCTTCGACATGGCGGGCCTGTCAGGGCTGCCTGGCCAACAGACGGCACAGGACAAGCAGCTCGCATTCCTGAACGCGCCCATCGATCGCCGCACGACGTCATCGGATCGCGTCATGGCGCCAGCCTCGCCCTTCGTGCTCCAGGCCGGCGCCGTCATTCCGGCCGCGCTCATTACCGGCATCCGCTCCGATCTGCCAGGTCAGATCACCGCGCAGGTGACCGAGAATATCTACGACAGCCCCACGGGCCGCATCCTGCTCGTACCGCAGGGGACGCGGATCATCGGCCAGTATGACAACAACGTGCAATTCGGCCAGCGCCGGGTGCTGCTCGTCTGGAATCGGCTTATCATGCCGAATGGCCGCTCCATCGGGCTGGAGCGCCAGCCCGGTGCGGACACGCAAGGCTATGCTGGCCTTGAGGATGGCGTCGATTATCACTGGTGGGATCTCGCCAAGGCTGCCGGCCTTTCCACCTTGCTCAGCATCGGCTCCGAACTCGCCGTCAGCGACGAGAACCGGCTGCTGCGCGCCATCCGTAGCGGCGGCCAGGACACCATCAACGATGCCGGCCAGCAGATCGTCCGCCGTCAGCTCAATGTCGCGCCAACGCTGACCATCCGGCCGGGATTCCCGGTCAGGATTGTCGTGACGCGAGATTTGGTACTCGAGGCATACAGGGGATAGTCATGACCAAGCTCAAGCTCGGCCCCATCGCCGACGACAAGCCTGTCAAAATTGCGGTGGAGCTTCCCGCCGTGCTCCATCGCGATCTCACCGAATACGGCCGCCTCCTGGCCGAAGGCGGAGCGCCGGTCGAGCCGGCCAAGCTCATCGTGCCGATGCTGGAGCGCTTCATCGCCACGGATCGCGGGTTCGCGAAGGCGCGGCGAATCTCCCGTTCCGAGAAGCTTTGACCTGTATGGGCGCCGGATTTACTGCCCCTCGGCCACTCTCGCCCCCCAATTCTATGGCTATCGGAGCGGGCTATGTCCGTATCTTCGAGGCCATCAAACGCGCGAGGTCCAACAGCCGGTCGGCGGCGGGATTGTAGTTCATCGGCGACCACACGACGCTGAACGGCAGGATTTCGTTGCGCATCGGCCGATAGCTGATCCCTGGCATCTGCATCGCGGTCGTCGCCTCGCTGGTCAGCGTCAAGCCTCGCTCGGGGGAAACAAATGCCAGAAGGCTATCCCGCCCGACAAATTGTGGATTAATTTCCGGATGCCGGCCGAGGTCCGCCAGATGCTGGACCAGATAGTCGCGAATCTCCTCGCCGGGCGCCGTGTCGCTGACGATGAACTTTTCGCCGGCCAGGTCCGCCCATTCCAATTCCGCACGTTTGCAAAGCAGATGTCCATTCGGCAGCACGACAAACACGCGCTCGGTCCAGAGAAGCTCGGTCTCACATTCCGGCCAATGGATCGTTCCGGTGATGAATGCCAGGTCGAGTCGAAGCTGCCGAATTGCCGCGATATGTTCGGAAGGATTTCCGTCGATCAGTTCGACATAAACCCCCGGATGCGCTTTTGCGAAAGCATCCAGAAGTTCGCGCAGAAAGCCGGAGGCGATTGAGGAGAAAATGCCAGTTCTGATCCGTCCTTCTCGCCCGTGCGCGACGACGGTGGCATCTCCGGCTCCCTCCTGAACATGACGAAGCGCGCGCTTCGCTCGCGGCAAAAAACGCTCGCCGGCGCTTGTGAGTTGAACACCCCAACTGCATCGCTTGAAGACGGCGACGCCGAGATGGCTCTCAAGATCGCGAATGCGGCGGCTGATCGCCGATTCCTGGACGCGCAGGGCCACGCTGGCCTTGCGGAAGCTGCCATGTTCGACCGCCGCCACGAAATAGCGCAGATGCCGCAGTTCGATCGCTTCAGTCGTCATTATGCCAAAGTTCCTTTCCTCGTGCCCCATCCCGCCGCCTCAAGGCAGCGGGACGGAAAAAGAGCCGGCGGGCCACCGCCGCAACTCCGTGGTCTCTTGGGGCCCGAATGGGGTCGTCGTGCCGACGCCGATTGAGACACCGATCCGCACGATCTGACCGGAAAGGTCAAAGGGCTCCGAAATCCCTGCAATCAATCGCCGGGCATAGCCTACGAGACCTTCCTGGTCATGTCTGTCGGTCACGATGATCGCGAATTCGTCTCCGCCAAGGCGCGCGATATAATCCGTGCTGCGGGATAGCGTGCGCAGTCGATCCGCGACTTGGCGCAGAAGTCTTTAACAAGCATCACACAAATGTCGGAAGTGGCTATTGACGCAGATCATGCGTGTGATCATCAGGTGACGGGACTAGATTGCAACACGAGTTGTCAACAGTGTGCCGAGCAATTTCGGCGCGCAGCATGATCGCACGGAATAATCATGGATAGCGAAGCCCTCAGTCGGCTTACCGTGGCGCTGGCCATCGGGCTCCTTGTCGGGCTAGAGCGTGGCTGGCAAACGCGGGATGCGGAAGACAATCGACGCGCCGCGGGATTTCGCACCTTCGCGCTTTCCGGATTGCTGGGCGGTGTAACCGGTCTCATCGCCCTTAAAACCAGTGCCGCTGTGATTGGATGGGTCTTCCTGGGGTATATGGGAGCGTTCGCGGCCTTTCACTGGCTGGAAGCGAGGAGTGAGGGCAGTGCCAGCGTAACGTCGGTTGTCGCGGGAATGCTGACCTTCCTGCTCGGGACCATGGCTGTCGTCGGGGATCTGCAACTGGCCATTGCCTGCTCTGTCGGCATGACGGCCCTTCTGGCATTGCGCGAACCGCTGCATCGCTGGATCAACTCGCTGAGCTGGCAGGAAATCCGCGCCGTCCTGACTTTGCTCGCGATGTCGTTCCTGCTGCTCCCGTTGCTGCCGAACCGGCCGATTGATCCATGGAGCGCGATCAATCCACATCGGATCTGGCTTTTCGCGATCATGATCGCGACGATTTCGTTTGCTGGTTACGTCGCCGTCAAGGCGCTAGGCAATCGACTGGGGGTCTTCATGGCGGCCGGTGCGGGAGGGCTGGCATCCTCGACTGCCACCACGCTCGCTTTGGCGCGGCTGGCTCGCGAACATCCGTCATCATCGGGATTGCTAAGCGCGGGCATCCTGGTTGCCAGCGGTGTCATGATGCTGCGCACAGGTGCAATTGCCTTGGCGCTCAATGGAGCACTCTTCTCGCCGCTTCTTCCCGCGCTGTTGACTGCTGCGGCAGTGCTGGGTATCGGGGCTGCCGTTTTGTGGTTCAGAAGCGTCCAGCAGGAAACGCCAGACCTTCAGATCGCAAACCCGCTCGAAATCGGGACCGCGATCAAGCTGGCCGCGTTGCTTGCGGCGGTGATGCTGGCAGCAGAATTGGTGCGTCGCATGTTCGGCGGGATTGGCGTTTTCGTGGTGGCGGCCCTGTCCGGCGTCGCGGATGTCGATGCTGTGACGATCTCGATGGCCCGGATGGCAGGTGGCGACGTCGATCCGAATACGGCAGCCCACGCCATCATGATCGCCATCGCTGTCAACACTGTCTCAAAGACCATTGTGGCCGGCTCTGTTGGAAACAGGAAAGTCGGGTTTCTTGTCGGTGGAATAAGCGCCGCCGCCTTGGCCGCGGGGCTGGCGGTTGCAATCTAGCCTCTCAATGGCCTCTGCCGTCGACCAGTGGTTCGGACCCGCTTTGAGGCCGAACACGCCCCGGCAGGTGAAAGGCGCCGATCTGGCGGCGTCCATCTGAAAGCAGCTTATGGGGGCGAACGGCACCGCGAACGACCTGATAGACGAACTCTGAATCGGCGCGTTGCGTATTGCTATCACGCTAATCAATGGACAATGTTCCCCCTTTCGTTGAGGGTCGACTTGGATGTGATTATGAATCTGCCTGTTTGATCGTTTTTATGGATTCATCGTCAAAAAAGTCCATTCAAACAGGATGATTCTGTTGGGGTGTGATTCGCGCTATAAGGGCTACTGACGTTGACAATAGCAGAATATCTGGATTCGAATAAAATTGCCCTGATTGATCGATACTGGCGCGCCGCCAATTATTTATCGGCGGGCCAAATCTATCTTATGGATAATCCGCTGTTGCGCGAGCCACTCAGGGCGGGCCATATCAAGCCGCGCCTGCTAGGCCACTGGGGAACGACGCCGGGGCTCAACTTCATCTACGTGCATCTGAACCGAATCATCAAAGAGCGGGATGCAAACGTAATTTATGTATGCGGCCCCGGCCATGGCGGCCCCGGTATGGTCGCCAATACATGGTTAGAAGGCGTCTATTCGGAAATCTATCCCGACATCGGTGAGGACGCCGCCGGCATGAAACGGTTATTCCGGCAGTTCTCATTTCCAGGCGGTATTCCGAGCCACGCGGCGCCTGAAACGCCAGGCTCGATCCATGAGGGTGGCGAGCTAGGCTATGCGCTTGTGCACGCCTATGGCGCGGCGCTCGACAATCCTGATTTGGTCGTGGCCTGCGTGGTCGGCGACGGAGAGGCTGAGACTGGCCCGCTTGCGGCCGCGTGGCATTCCAATAAGTTCATCAATCCAGCTCGCGACGGAGTGGTCCTGCCAATCTTGCATCTCAATGGCTACAAGATCGCCAATCCGACCGTGCTGGCCCGGCTTTCCGATGACGAATTGCGACAGCTGTTCATCGGCTACGGATACGAGCCCCTCTTCGTTGAGGGCAGCGAACCTGTGGACATGCACCGGCAGATGGCGGTGACGCTCGATGCTGTCTTTGATCGGCTCGCGCAGATTCGCGAGAAGGCTTTGTCTTCTGTCGGGCGGCCTCGCTGGCCGATGATCGTACTTCGCAGCCCAAAAGGCTGGACCGGCCCCAAAGTGGTAGACGGCAAGATGGTGGAGAACCACTGGCGCTCCCATCAAGTACCGGTCGACAACTGCCGCGAGGACGAAGGCCATCGCACGATTCTCGAAGGCTGGTTGCGGAGCTACGATCCTGAAGATCTTTTCGACGCGAATGGTGTATTGAAGCCGGAACTCAAGGCACTCGCGCCGGAGGGCACGCGGCGCATGGGAGCCAATCCGCACACTAATGGCGGCTTGCTACGTAAGGAATTGCGGACACCTGATTTCCGCAATTATGCGGTTAAGGTGAGCGAGCCCGGCGCAACGCAAGAGCAGGCTACGAAGGTGCTCGGTGACTATTTGCGCGATGTATTGCGGCTGAACGAGGCCGAGCGGAACTTCCGCGTGTTCGGACCGGATGAGACAGCGTCCAACCGCCTCGGCAGCGTGTTTGAGTCAACGGACCGCGTCTGGATGGCCGAGACGCTTCCGAGTGACGATCATCTGTCTCCGGACGGCAGGGTGATGGAGGTGCTTTCCGAGCATCTGTGCCAAGGCTGGCTGGAGGGATATCTGCTCACCGGCAGGCATGGCTTCTTTTCCTGCTACGAGGCGTTCATCCACATTGTCGATTCGATGTTCAACCAGCACGCCAAATGGTTGAAGGTCTCGCGCGAGTTAGAATGGCGCAAGCCGATCTCCTCGCTTAACTACTTGCTCACCTCGCACGTATGGCGGCAAGACCACAACGGCTTCTCCCATCAGGATCCCGGCTTCGTCGATCTCGTGGCCAACAAGAGCGCCGACATCGTCCGCGTCTATTTCCCGCCGGACGCTAACACGCTGCTGTGGGTTGGCGACCACTGCATGAAGACCTGGGATCGCGTGAATGTCATCGTCGCCGGCAAGCAACCCGCGCCGCAATGGCTGACCATGCCGGAGGCTGAACAGCACTGCAAAGCAGGCCTCGGCATTTGGGAATGGGCAGGTACCGAGGACGAGCTGGAGCCCGATCTTGTCATGGCCTGCGCCGGTGACGTTCCCACCATGGAAACGCTCGCTGCCGTGGACATTCTGCGGCAGGCCCTGCCGCGCCTGCGCATCCGCGTCGTTAATGTCGTCGACCTGATGTCGCTGCAATCGCCGCAGCACCATCCACACGGTATCGCGGATGAAATATTTGACCGCATCTTCACGCGCGACCGTCCGGTGGTCTTCGCCTATCACGGCTATCCGTATCTCATTCACCGGCTGGTCTACAAACGCGCCAACCATCCGAACTTCCACGTGCGCGGCTTCATCGAGGAAGGCACGACCACTACGCCCTTCGACATGGCCGTTCTGAACGAGCTCGACCGCTTCCATCTGGCAATCGAAGCTGTTGAACGTCTGCCCGCCCTTAAAGGCAAAGGTGCAGAGATCGTCGCCGCGCTGCAGGAGAGCCTCGTCCTGCACAAGGCCTACATTCAAGAACATGGCAAGGATATGCCCGACATCTCCGAATGGAAGTGGCCATATCCACGATCAGGCATAAGCGCCAGTTAGGTGTTCTCATCAGATCTGGTATCTAGGCTTCGGGCGCAAGAGCTTCCCGAGCACTTTGCAACATTGCCCGAGGAGCAGCGAAGTTTTGACTGACGAAACCAAAGTGGTCAGCGACAATCGATTGATTCTTGCCATGCCCGGAAACGAGGATTTCGCGCGGAAGCTGGCAAGCGCAGGCGGCTACGAGCTGGGTCATCTTGAAACCCGCCAGTTTCCCGATAGCGAGATTTACGTGCGCATTGCAAGCAACGTGCGCGGGCGGATCGTGCATGTCGTCTGCACGCTGGCGCGTCCGGACCACCAGTTTCTGATGCTGGCTTTTGTTGCCGATACCGCACGGGACCTCGGTGCCATAGAGGTACATCTGATCGCTCCCTATCTGAGCTACATGCGGCAGGACAAGCGCTTCCATGACGGCGAGGCGGTAACGTCGTGCACGTTCGCCCGCCTCGTCTCATCGTTATTCCACGGCTTTCTCACCGTCGACGCGCATCTGCATCGCTATGGCGCGCTCAGCGAAATCTACTCCATTCCCGCCCGCAACCTGCACGCCGCGCCAGCGATGGCGCAGTGGATCATCGACAATGTGACTGCTCCGTTTCTAATCGGGCCGGACGATGAAAGCGCGCAATGGGTCGAGGGCATCGCCTCCGTATGTGACGCGCCTTTCACAGTGCTCAGGAAGACGCGACACGGCGACCGCAAGGTTAGCATCGAAGTGCCTGATCTCTCGGCTTGGAAGGGTCGGCAACCCGTTCTCGTGGACGACATCGCCTCCTCCGGCCGCACTCTGATCGAGGCAGCGCGGCAAATCGGTTCGCAAGGCTTCACGAAACCGATTTGCGTTGTGGTCCACGCCCTGTTCGCAGACGAAGCCTACGCTGAGCTTTCGGTCCTCGCCGGCAGGACCGTGTCGACGGACTCCGTCAAACATGCCAGCAACGCAATATCGCTTGTCGACACGGTTCTTGACGCTATGCAAGAGCGGGCGATCCCACCTCTAGCTCGCAAATTCGAATCGTAATGACTCAATCGGCAGAAAGGCCAAAATTGCTCAAACTCAAATCGCTTGGTGCCGCCGGCACCGTCACCGGATCGAAACATCTGCTTGAATGCGACGGTAGCCGCCTTCTCATCGATTGCGGACTGTTTCAGGGCTTGAAAAACTTGCGCGAGTTAAACTGGGAGCCGCTACCCATTTCGCCGCGCGACATTGACGCTGTCATCCTTACCCATGCGCATCTCGATCATTCCGGATATCTGCCTCGCCTCGTCCGCGACGGATTCAGGGGCAAGATCTACGCAACGGAAGCAACGAAAGATGTTGCGGATTTGATCCTTAAAGATAGCGGTCATCTCCAGGAAAAGGACGCCGACTTTCTCAACCGGCATCACCTGTCGAAGCATAGCCCCGCTTTGCCGCTCTACGGCGTCCGGGATGCACAACGCGCGATCGAGCAGTTTTCGACGGTCGAGTTCGATAAGACAATCCAGCTTCCTAATGGTGCGTCACTGCGGTTTCGCCATGCCGGTCACATCCTCGGCGCTGCCCACGCTGAGGTGCATTGGGGCGGTCGGTGCATCGTTTTTTCGGGAGACGTGGGACGTTATGGCGACCCATTGTTTGCAGATCCAGTTTCGGCGAGCGAGAAGAATCCTGATTACATCATGGTCGAGTCGACCTATGGAAATCGTGTTCACCCGGAAGGTGATCCCGCCGAGGCGCTCGCAGCCGTTGTTGAACGAACGATAAAACGTGGTGGTACGCTTGTCATTCCAGCCTTCGCGGTGGGGCGAGCGCAGGAACTGCTCTATTACCTCTGGACGTTGAAGGAGGCGGGACGCCTCGATTCTGTGCCGATCTTCCTCGACAGCCCGATGGCGATCGACGCGACGGATCTGATGAGCCGTCATGCGGGCGACCATCGACTCGATCGCGAAACCTGTCGCAAGGCATTCGGCATCGCGCGCTATACGGGTGACGTCGAGGCATCGAAAGCGATTACTGCCAGCCGGTTTCCCAAGATCGTGATTTCCGCTTCGGGCATGGCGACTGGCGGTCGTGTGCTGCACCACCTTAAGGCTTTTGGGCCTGACCCGAAGAACACCGTATTGCTTGCTGGATTTCAGGCGATAGGCACGCGCGGCCATTCTCTGCAACAAGGTGCGAAGGAGTTGAAGATTCACGGGATGTGGGTGCCGATCAATGCCGAAGTCGCTCAGATCGATATGCTTTCGGCTCATGCAGACAGCAACGAGCTCATGCGTTGGCTTTCGGGCTTCAACAAGCCCAAGCGCGTGTTCATCGTACACGGAGAGCCCGACGCCTCGGAAGCGCTGCGAGTGCGGATCAATCGCGAACTGGGTTGGTCGGCCGTCGTGCCCCGGCACGAGCAGGAGTATGTTCTGTGAACGCTGGACCTCGATCGCACCCGCCGGTCCGCGTGCGGCGCATGGGGTTGCACGCGCAGCATCAGGCCATTGCCGTGATGCGCACCGACTGCCCTGCCTGCCAGTCGGAGGGGTTGACGGCGCGCTCCCACGTTTTGGTCCGCGCCGGCGAAAAATCCATCCAGGCGGAATTGTTCCAGGTCGACACCGACTTGTTGCCGATCGGCGATATCGGCTTGTCGCAAGCTGCGTGGGAGTTGCTCGACGTCAATGAAGGCGACGAGGTTTTCGTCAGTCACCCTCCACCTCTCAATTCTCTTAGCCATATTCGTAGACGCATTTACGGCGGCCGATTTGAGCGTGCTGGTCTTGATGCGATTATCAAAGATGTTGTTGCACGGCGTTATACCGACGTGCATCTTGCAGCGTTTCTGACTGCAAGCGCGGTGCCACCGCTGAATCTCGAGGAGACTATTGATCTCACCGCTGCAATGATCGCGGTTGGCGAGAAATTGAGTTGGGATCGACGGATCGTCATCGACAAGCACTGTATCGGAGGCTTAGCAGGAAATCGCACGACTCCGATTGTTGTCGCTATCGCCGCAGCAAATGGCTTGGTTATGCCAAAAACATCCTCCCGGGCGATAACGTCACCAGCTGGTACTGCAGACACAATGGAGACTCTTGCTCCCGTCAACCTGGATATCTCCAGTATGCGACGTGTCGTGAACAAGGAGGGAGGATGCATCGTCTGGGGTGGGGCGGTGCAGCTCAGTCCTGCCGACGATATTTTTATCCGAGTCGAAAGAGACTTGGACATTGATACGGAAGGGCAACTCGTTGCCTCGGTGTTGTCCAAAAAGATCGCTGCCGGCTCAACTCATGTAGTCGTCGATATTCCCGTAGGGGCTACGGCCAAGATTCGAACAGAAGAAGCGGCTGAAAGTTTGGCAGCCAGACTGATTGCTGTCGGACAGCATTTCGGGCTCGCCGTCACCTGCTTGCAAACCGACGGTAGCCAACCTGTCGGTAGAGGCATTGGACCAGCCCTAGAAGCTCATGATGTTCTGGCGGTTCTACAAAACTCTCCTGGAGCCCCTACGGATTTGCGCGACCGTGCGGCCGCGCTCGCCGGAGCTGCGCTTGAGATCGGGGGGGTTGTGAGCGCGGGTGGAGGCTTTACCCGTGCTCTCACGACCTTAGAAAGCGGTGCTGCCTGGGAGAAATTCCGAAGGATTTGCATTGCGCAGGGCGGGATGCGAGCTCCCGGTGTAGCTACCCACGTTTTGGCCGTACGCGCGGAGCGAGATGGAGTGGTCATATCCATTGATAATCGAAATTTGTCGCGGGTTGCGAAGCTTGCGGGGGCACCTCGATCAGCAATCTCCGGGGTCTTCTTGAAAGTGCGACTAGCGGACCTCGTAGCGGCAGGAGACACTCTGTTTGAGATTCATGCTGCCATGGCAAGCGAACTCTCTTACACTGCGGAATTCCTAACTACGATCGGCCCTGTTATTCAACTAGGAGAGTAATTGCCGCGACCAACGAATGATCAGGCATTGAACTTGCGCCAGGTCTGCTCCGGGTCTCAGTTGCCGTGAGGGCATGGATCGCGCCGCGAGCGCGACATTGAATAAACGTTCAACGATCATGGCCGCAGACGCGTTTGCACTATAGGAATACTTAGAAATGTGCTCCGCATTGACCCGCTGACCGAGGTCGAAGGTGGAGAACTTGAAACGCTCATTGCTCAAATCATCAACGGCGTATTAGCCGCGGATTGCTCGTCCGGATAGGAACGAGCGCTGCAATCATATGGAGAACTTACCATGGATGCCATGACACGCGTTGCGATTGGGAAACCGAAGCTGCCAAAGCTGCCGTTGCCTGAAGGGCATCTCAGCGAGGAAAAGTTTCGAGCCATAGATCGGGTGCGCGAGGCTTTGACCGCGCAGGCGACTGGAGGGCTCTCGCCGGCGTCGCTTGCGATGGCTTTCATGGACTGGTCGATCCATCTGGCGTCCGCGCCGGGAAAGTGCCTGGAGCTTACAATGAAGGCCGGCCAAAAGGCGGCCCGGCTGGGTGCTCACATCGCGACCGCAGGCATCTACAGCGATGAGCACCGCTGTATTGAACCGTTGCCGGGCGACTACCGTTTCACAGACGAGGGCTGGCGTAAGCCGCCGTATAATGTCTGGTCGCAAGCGTTTTTGCTCAATCAGCAATGGTGGCACAACGTCACGCACGGGGTGCCTGGCGTTACACCGCACCATGAAGACGTGGTGTCCTTTGCCGCGCGTCAATTCCTCGACATGTTTTCTCCGTCGAACATTCCCTTCGCAAATCCAGAAGTGGTCGAGAAAGCCGTCGCAACCGGCGGACAGAATTTCGTTCAAGGATTCCGGAACTGGCTTGAGGATGCGAGCCGTGTCGCAACACAGCAACCTCCTGTGGGCACCGAGAAGTTCGTCGTTGGAAAAGACGTCGCCATCACCCCTGGAAAGGTCGTTTACCGAAACCGTCTGATCGAACTGATCCAATATTCTCCGGCGACGGAAACCGTATTCGCGGAGCCGATTTTGATCGTGCCGGCATGGATCATGAAGTATTACATTCTCGATTTGTCACCGCAGAATTCGCTAATCCGATATCTTGTCGGGCTGGGACATACCGTGTTCTGCATCTCCTGGCTGAATCCTACTGCCGGTGATCGCGATCTCACTATGGATGACTATCGGCGGTTGGGTGTCATGGCAGCGTTCGACGCTGTCAGCGCCATCGTTCCTGACTGTAAAGTCCATGCAACGGGATATTGTCTGGGGGGAACATTGCTGTCGATTGCCGCCGCTGCGATGGCGCGTACCGGTGACGACCGCCTGGCATCCGTCACACTGCTCGCCGCGCAGACGGATTTCTCGGAGCCCGGTGAACTGGCGCTATTTATCGATGATAGCCAGTTGCATTTCCTCGAGAGCATCATGTGGAGCAAAGGCTACCTGTCCGCCGACCAGATGGCGGGAGCCTTCTCGCTTCTGCGTTCCAATGACCTTATCTGGTCGCGACTTGTACATGACTATCTCATGGGCGAGCGGACACCGATGATCGATCTGATGGCGTGGAATGCGGACTCAACGCGGATGCCTTATAAGATGCATTCGGAATATCTTGAGAAGCTCTACCTGCGTAATGAGCTCGCCGCAGGCTGCTTTATGGTCGATGGACGGCCGGCAGCACTGCAGAACATTCGTGCTCCGATGTTTGTCGTCGGGACCGAGCGCGATCACGTCGCGCCCTGGCGCTCCGTCTACAAAATTCATCAACTGGCCGATACCGACGTTACATTCGTGCTGACAAGTGGCGGTCATAATGCCGGCATTGTCAGTGAACCGGGACATGCTGGTCGTCGTTTTCGGACTGCACTCAAACACAATACGGATACCTGTCTCGGCCCTGACGAGTGGGTAACCGCCGCCACTCAAAAAGCCGGATCGTGGTGGGTCGACTGGCAGAATTGGCTGGTCGGGCATTCGTCGCAGACGCGTGTCCAACCGCCCGTGATGGGAGCGGCTGACAAAGGTTATGCACCAGTTTCAGAGGCGCCCGGCACTTACGTCTTTCAACGGTGAGGTCGTGATGGATTCGGGAATGCTCAAGAACGTCACATTCGATGAGCTGCAGATCGGTGAAAGCGCTTCACTGGCTCATGTCGTCGGACGCGATGACATTGCCTTATTCGCTGCGGTCTCGGGCGACGTGAATCCCGCGCATATGGATCCGAAATATGCCGCAACCGACATCTTCGGCCACATCATCGTGCATGGCATGTGGACCGGCGCGCTGGTTTCGGCCGTGCTCGGTACAAAATTACCCGGCCCAGGAACAATTTATCTCGGACAAGATCTTAAATTCCTGAAGCCTGTATCTCCCGGCGACACCATCACCGCCACCGTGACCGTGAAGGAGAAGCGGCCGGAAAAGCATATCGTGTTGCTTGACACGATTTGCACCAATCAGCACGGGGTTCAAGTGCTGTCGGGGACGGCGACGGTGATCGCGCCGGCCACTACGATCGAATGGCCTCGAGCAAGAGTTCCAGACGTTTCTATTCGTCGTCATGATCGTTACGATGCTTTCGTGATGGATGCTCGCAGCCGCCCCGCAATCAGTGCGGCCATCGTGCATCCGTGTTCTCCGGAGGCGATCCTTGCGGCTGTTGAGGTTCGTGATGAGGGGCTGTTTGAACCGGTTCTAGTCGGACCTGAGGCAAAAATTCGCGCCGCTGCCGAAGTTGCACAGGTCTCGCTCGACGGCATGGCGTTTGAGTCTGTGGCGCACAGTCATGCCGCTGCGGCATATGCTGTCGAACTCGCGGTTGCTGGCAAAGTTGCCGTACTTGTAAAAGGCAGCCTTCACACTGACGAGTTGATGGAGGCGGTGGTGGGATCCGGACTCCGGACCGGGCGGCGCATGAGTCACATCTTTGCCATGGATGTGCCGGCCTATAACAAGCCCCTTTTTGTCACGGACGCCGCAATCAATATTCGGCCGACGCTGGAGCAGAAATGCGACATTTGCCAGAACGCGGTCGACCTGCTGCTCAAGCTCGGTATGAAAGAACCGCTTGTGGCCGTGCTCGCAGCGGTGGAGACCGTGACCTCCAGGATGCCGTCGACGCTTGACGCGGCGGCGCTGACCGTGATGGCGGCCCGCGGTCAGATTACCGGGGCTAAAGTGGATGGCCCGCTGGCCTTTGATAACGCCATCAGTCTCGATGCGGCAAAAACCAAGGGTATCCTTTCACCGGTCGCCGGTCAGGCCGACATCCTGCTGGTGCCAGATATCGAAGCGGGCAATATGCTCGCCAAGCAATTGACCTATTTTGCAGGCGCGACCGCCGCCGGTCTCGTTCTTGGTGCACGCGTTCCTATAGTGTTGACCAGTCGGTCTGATTCCATGACGACGCGGATTGCATCCGCTGCACTTGCCAAACTGGTCGCTGAACCACGCGCCATGAAAGGCCTGCCGTCGTGAGCGCCGATCTGCTGATCACCTTTAATGCGGGTTCCTCTTCGGTTAAAATCGGTTTGTTTGAGGTCGATGGCGCCGTGTCCCGCCGACTGGCAAGCGGGGTGATCGATTTCAGAAAAACTCCGCTGAGCTTTCGGGTTACAGAAGGGCCGGCGATCTTCAAGGTCGATCTCAAAGCCAGGACGACGGATGATCTGAGCGAGGTGTTGGCCGAGACGTTTAGCTGGCTCGCTAAACATTTCGACCTCAGGCACATCGCGGCGGTTGGGCATCGCGTGGTGCATGGCGGCGATACCTTTGCCGGACCCGTTCGAATCGATGAAACTTCCATTAAGGCAATCGATGCCTTGAGTGCGCTCGCACCGTTGCATCAGCCGCAATGCGTGCGCCTGATCAGAGCGATTCAGAAATTGCGATCCGATGTGGTGCAGGTTGCCTCCTTCGATACATCATTCCACCGCACCAACGCGGACGTCGTTCGGCGCTTTGCCATTCCTCGCGCGCTGCATGAGTCCGGTATCAAGCGCTATGGATTTCATGGATTGTCCTACAAATATATCGCGGGTGAACTTGCGCGCCGCGCTCCCGGAGTAGCGTGGGGCAAGGTGATCATCGCCCATCTCGGCAGCGGCGCGAGTCTGTGTGCGATTGAGGATGGTGTCAGCCGGGATAGCAGCATGGGATTTTCCACGCTCGATGGCATTCCCATGGCGACTCGTTGCGGCGCGCTCGATCCGGGCGTGTTGCTGCATCTGCTCGGTCCGTTAGGCCGCACAATCACCGAGGTCGAGGACACACTTTACCATCAGAGCGGGCTTCTCGGCGTATCGGGAATCAGTGCTGACAGCCGGGAACTTTTGATGAGCGATCAACCGGAAGCGCGGGAAGCAATCGCGCTCTTTACTTTTCGAATCGCTGGTGAAATCGGGCGGCTCGCGGCAACGTTGGGTGGTATCGATGCACTGGTCTTCACAGCAGGTATCGGCGAGCACCAACCTCAAATCCGCGCTGAGATTTGTGATCGGCTTGCATGGCTCGGCCTGAAACTTAGTCCCGCTGCCAATGCAGCAAATGCGGAAGAAATCAGCACCCGCTCAAGCCCCGTCTCGGCATACATCATTCCAACCAACGAAGAACAAGTCATCGCGGATGAGGCGTTCTCGGTTCTGAATGAGAGGGCTCCAGCGCCATGACAGCCATTGTCGATCTGGGAGGCAAACGCGGTCTGGTCGTGGGTATCGCGAACGACCATAGTATCGCCGCGGGATGCGCGGCGGCGTTCTCGCAGGCGGGGGCGGAACTTGCGATTACCTATCTCAACGAAAAGGCGGAACCGTATGTGCGGCCCGTCGCGGACTCCCTCGCCGCACCAATCATCGTTCCCTGCGACGTTCGGATTCCGGGACAGTTGGAGAGCGTGTTCGAGGCAATCGAGAGACAATGGAGCCGGCTCGACTTTGTGCTGCACTCCATCGCCTTTGCGCCACGCGAGGATTTGCGCACCGGTATCGTCAATTGCTCGGCCGAAGGGTTTGCGCTTGCCATGGACGTCTCGTGTCATTCCTTTATTCGCATGGCGAAGTTAGCAGCTCCGCTGATGACCGACGGCGGTTGTCTGCTGACAGTCAGCTTCTACGGGGCAGATCGTGTCGTTGAAAACTACAATTTGATGGGACCCGTGAAGGCCGCCCTCGAATCCAGTGTCCGCTATATCGCCGCTGAACTTGCAGATCGAAGGATTCGTGCTCACGCGATCTCGGCGGGGCCGGTCAAGACGCGCGCTGCTTCCGGCATTGACAGGTTTGACGAATTGCTCGATGAAGTCCGTGCGCGCACGCCGGCAGGTCAACTCGTAACGATCCAGGAGATTGGCCGCGTCGCGGCCTTTCTGGTCAGCGGTGCCGGTGCGCCCCTCTCTGGCTCGATCATCTATGCCGATAACGGTTTTCACACTATAGCATAGTGACACATTTGTCGTGCGGTAGCTTCCGGCATAATAAAAGAAGGCAAATGACCGACACCTTCGACGATAAGCGCCTCGAGCGCGTTCTCGGGCGCGGCGATGGTGTTGTTCGTTGTCTGCGGTTCGCAGCTCTTACTGTTGGCCTTGTGCTAGCGGGATGTGCTGCCCGCCCGGGACCCGAGGTGTTGAACCCGGTGCCGACCGCGCTGCCGGGCGCAAAAATGGTAACGGTGTATGTCGCGACAACGGCCGAGCGCGAAATTCCTGATAGCAATATCTTCGCAAACGGCCGCGCTCGAAGTTTGAATTATGCGGAGTTCAAGATCTCGATCCCGCCGCGGCACCAGCCCGGAAATATCGAATGGCCAATAGGGAACCCTGATCCGGCGATCAGCTTTGCGACCGTGCAGCAGAGCATTCTGGACAAGCAGACTTTCGAGCGGCGGGTTACGTCTGGGGCAAGCAGCTCGAGCCGTGCGAAGGTCGGCGTTTTTGTTCACGGGTTCAATACAAACTTCCAGGAAGCGGTTTACCGGCTCGCGCAAATGGCAGCTGACGCTGATGTCGATGGCGTACCGATCCTCTTCGCCTGGCCATCCGCGGCAAAGGCGACCGGATATGTCGCGGACAAGGAGGCGGTGACGTATTCTCGGGATCGATTGGCCGAACTTCTGACGACGCTTTCGCGCAAGACGTCCGTTGAGGGGATCAACCTGATCGGGCACAGCATGGGTGCATGGCTGACGGTGGAAGCGTTGCGCCAACTTCGCTTGGCCCGCAACGATGCCGCAATCAATCGCTTGAATGTCATACTTGCTGCTCCGGACATCGACGTCGATGTGTTCCGCTCCCAGATGGAAGTGATCGGTCCGCTTTCACCACCAATGACAGTGCTTGTGTCGCGAGATGACATTGCTCTCAAAATATCCGGCAAGATCGCAGGAGAGCGGCCGAGACTTGGTGTTCTCGATGTGGATGATCCGAGAGTTCAGGAGGCGGCACTGAAGGCAAATCTGCAGATTGTAGATATTTCCAGCCTGAAGGCGTCCGACGGCTTCAATCACGATCGTTTCGCTAGACTTGCCGCGCTCCATTCCCGGCTGACTCACGCCGAGGTAGGCGGCGCGGGCCACGATATGCGCCGCGCTGGTGCATTTATCTTCAATACGGTCGGCACCACGCTCTCCACCCCATTTAGTCTCGTAGGGGGTGCGATTGCTGGTGAATGAAATGGTGAGCATACTCGCGATGCTCGTGACCTTGATAAAGGGCTGATTCATAAAGCGCGCGATCTGAAGATCGTGGACCCCAGCTCCTCTCGAGATCGGCCTGCTCTGCCGCGATAGGGCAGCCAGCGCGGATGCCGCTATCCGTGAGGGCATCGGCGGTGACTCGAGCAAAATAAAAAGACCGCCTCGCGGCGGTCTCTCCGCATCTAACCGGGGCTTGATCAAGCAGCTCGTTTGAACGCTTCCCGCGCAGCCTCATTGGCGCGATCAAAAGCAGTGCGCGTTTCCGTCAAAGCCGCCATGAGTGCGGACCATGACTGGGTTCCCGCCTGGCTCAACTTCTCGAGTTTTTTCTCCGCCTCGGCTGCATCGGCTGTCATGCGCTTAACGGCGGCGTCGATATCGCCCCGACGCTCAGAAGCGAATTTCTTCGCATCGTTTTCAAGCTTGTCGGCCGCTTCGCGCCACGCTTTCAATTGGGCATCGGCTTGAAGCTTGAACGTCGCCTGCTGGTGCTCGATTTGCTTGCCGAAGCTTTCGACATACTTCTCGACCTCGGTCTCGAATAAGCGCCAGTCGGTCGCTAGTTTTGCTTTTGCCTGGATCCAGGCGGCTTCGTTAGCTTCCGACTGCTTTTTCATGGTGTCGCGGAAGTCATCTCGCTGCTTGCGCAGGTCAGCAAGAACCTTTTTGGCCTTGTCGCGGACATCGGTTTGCACCTGGGCAGCCTTGCCCTCAAGCGAGGTCAACGTTGCGTCCATTTCGTCGAGACGCTCCTTGGCCCAATTTGTAAAGAAGTGGGTGTTGCTTTGCATAACCTTTACTCCTCGCCTCCATGATCTCCTGTCGCTGATTAACAGGCCGCGCCAAACTATGTTTGATCTGGGTCAATATCAAATCTAGGAGGGGCCGCGGTCTCATCTGACGTCACCCAAGACATGTCGCGGATAGGGAGGCGGTGACGTGTGCCCGGGATCGATCGGCTAAAATTCTGGCGCCGTTCTCTTCGTCGAGTGCGCGCGCGCCATCGGCCAGATCGGCCTCCGCGACGTTATCAAAAACCAGTTGCCATATCGCACTACTATCGTACAGTCAAATCTGGTCAACAGTGGTTGATGTGGGTCAACATCGCGCTCTGTCGCCTTAGCTAAAGTTACGCGATTAGAAAATTAGGCAGAGCATGGAGACGGCAATGGCGATCGAGAACGACTCCCCTGAAGCGCAAGCACCTGTGGCCGATCTGAAATACCTTTTCTTCAGCAGTACAGAGTGGCT
Source organism: Rhizobiaceae bacterium (assembly GCA_023953905.1). Taxonomy (GTDB): domain Bacteria; phylum Pseudomonadota; class Alphaproteobacteria; order Rhizobiales; family Rhizobiaceae; genus Arvimicrobium. The sequence goes on from JAMLJA010000013.1 coordinate 67,628, forward strand.
GAAGTCTTTTTCTGAAAATCCTAGAAGATTATATGGCGTGTGGAACCAAGCACTTAGCTTCACCGCATCTCGCCTCCAGGAACAGGCCGATTATGCAAAGGCGCTATCCGAATGCACGGATGTCGCCGAAGCGCTAAAATATTCCGCTGAGTTCATGCAAAATGCATGGAAGAAATCCTACAGTGACGGATCGAAATTCTTTGAGGCTTGGCGCGAGAATCTGCCTTCCGCGGCGCAGGGCAAGTAACCTTTATCCTTGCCCGTACGCGGGATGACATTTCGTGCTGCTAGACGTTATCCGAACAGGCAGTCTAGCATTTCGCGAACGATGCGCTGCTGAGCAGATTCACAAGAAGGGCAATTGATGACCATTACGAAATCCACAAAGCCTTGGCTTATTGCCGCTCTCGTCGCGATCCTCGCCGGGGGCGGCTATTATGCTTGGCAGAAATTCCTCAGAAGCGATCCTCTTGAAGGGATAGCGCGTGGCAACGGCCGGATCGAGGCGATCGAGATTGACGTGTCGACTAAAGCGCCGGGACGCGTCAAAGAAATATTGGTCAATGAGGGGGATTTCGTTACCGCCGGGCAGGTGCTTGCCCGTATGGATACGGAGCAGCTCGAAGCGCAGCGTCGCCAGGCCGAGGCGCAACTGCATCGGGCAAAAATCAGCATTGATACCGCCAAGAGCCTTGTCATTCAGCGGGAGGCCGAACGAACGGCGGCGGCTTCGGTTGTCGCCCAGCGCGAGGCGCAGCTTGACTCAATTCAGAGAAAGCTTGCGCGATCCGAGCAGTTAATCACCACCAACGCAGTTTCTCAGCAGGTGCTGGACGACGACCGGGCGAATACCCAAGGGGCAAAGGCTGCAGTAGCAACGGCAAAAGCACAATTTGCCGCGTCGGAGGCCGCGATCAGTGCAGCAAACGCACAGGTGGTTGATGCCGGTGCCGCGGTCGAAGCAGCCAAAGCCTCCCTCGAGAGTATCGGCGCCGATATCAACGATAGTATCTTAAAATCACCTCGCGACGGGCGCGTTCAATATCGTGTGGCGCAGCCCGGCGAAGTTCTTTCCGCGGGTGGGCGGGTTCTCAATCTCGTTGATCTCGGCGACGTCTACATGACTTTTTTCTTGCCGACAGCGCAGGCGGGGCGCGTCGCAATTGGCGCCGATGTGCGTCTCATACTTGATGCCGCTCCTCAGTATGTCATTCCGGCTAAAGTCACTTTCGTCGCCGATGTCGCCCAGTTCACGCCCAAGACAGTCGAGACTGAAGAAGAGCGGCTAAAGCTTATGTTCCGAGTCAAGGCACAAATTGCTCCGGAATTGCTCCGAAAATATATCCAGCAGGTCAAAACCGGCCTTCCGGGCATGGCCTATGTCCGGCTCGACCAGAAAGTGGAATGGCCAGCCAGTCTGCAGAGAACGCTGGCACAATGAGCGACCTGCAGCCCAAAGACCACCCTTTGGCTTTGACGCCGGTCGTCCGCCTGGACACTGTCGGGCTGTCATACGGAAAGACCCGGGCACTCGGCTCCATTACGCTCAATATGCCGGCGGGCTGCATGGTCGGGCTGATCGGACCTGACGGTGTCGGCAAGTCCAGTCTCCTTTCGCTGATTGCGGGCGCTCGCGCCATTCAGCAAGGCCGTATTACCGTGCTGGGTGGAGACATTGCCGACGCATCTCACCGGGCGATGGCTTGTCCGCGCATTGCGTATATGCCGCAGGGACTCGGAAAGAACCTCTATCCGACACTTTCGGTATTCGAGAACGTTGACTTTTTTGGCCGTTTGTTCGGTCAAGACAGGCAAGAGCGCGAGCGTCGCATCGGCGAACTGTTGCAAAGTACCGGCCTGGCTCCTTTTGCGGATCGACCAGCGGGTAAACTTTCGGGCGGTATGAAGCAGAAGCTTGGTCTTTGCTGCGCCCTGATCCATGATCCTGATCTCCTGATCCTCGATGAACCAACGACCGGCGTCGATCCTTTGTCACGGCGGCAATTCTGGGAGTTGATCGACCGGATTCGGTACGACCGCTTGGGTATGAGCGTCATTGTCGCGACCGCCTATATGGAAGAGGCTGCGCGCTTTGATTGGCTGGTGGCGATGGATTCGGGCAAGGTGCTCGCAACCGGTACGCCCACAGACCTGCTGGAGCAGACCGGCGCTCTTAATCTCGATGCCGCATTCATCGGCCTGCTCCCGGAAAAGGAGCGTGCGGATTACAGGGAAGTGGTGATTCCACCTCGCTCCTTCGAGCACGATGAAGAGATTGCCATCGAGGCCGAGCATCTTACCGTCCGCTTTGGAGACTTCACGGCGGTTGATGACGTCAGCTTTCGCATCAGCCGAGGCGAAATCTTCGGCTTCCTCGGCTCGAACGGCTGCGGCAAATCAACGACAATGAAGGCGTTGACTGGACTGCTGTCGACCAGCCAGGGCAACGCGAGGCTGTTCGGACACCAAGTGGATCCGAACGATATGACTGTCCGGCGCCGTGTCGGCTACATGTCGCAAGCCTTCTCGCTATATTCGGAGTTGACGGTTCGGCAGAATCTCGATCTGCACGCCCGTTTATTCAGCATCCCTTTGGATGCAATTCCCGCGCGAACCCAGGAGATGGCGCAGCGCTTCGATCTCGCCGCTGTTATGGATTCTTTGCCGGACGCATTGCCGCTCGGTATCCGTCAACGACTATCGCTTGCAGTCGCGATGATTCACTCTCCCGATATCCTGATCCTTGACGAGCCGACATCCGGTGTCGATCCCGTCGCACGCGATGGCTTCTGGCAAATTCTGTCCGACCTTTCGCGCAAGGATCATGTTACGATTTTCGTTTCCACGCATTTCATGAACGAAGCAGAGCGTTGCGACCGCATCTCGCTCATGCACGCAGGCAAGGTCCTGATCAGCGACACTCCGGCTGCAATAACACAGAAGAGAAGCGCTAAAACGCTCGAAGACGCTTTCGTTGCCTATCTCCTGGATGCCAGCGGACAGAAGGAAAAATCGTCCCCCACAACAACGCCTGTGCCGCTATCTTCGGCCGCGGCAGCTGACACACAGAATAAAGTCGACAGAAGAACAACGGCGAATCGGCTTTTCAATTTCCGGCGCATGTTCGCCTACACTCAGCGTGAGGCGCTCGAACTGCGTCGCGATCCGATACGCGCCACGCTCGCCACGCTTGGCAGCGTCATTCTGTTGTTTGTTTTGGGCTACGGCATCACGATGGACGTTGAAAACCTCTCCTTCGCGGCGCTCGATCGTGACAACTCCACGATCAGCCGCGACTATATTCTCCAAATTGCCGGCTCACGCTATTTCACGGAAAAGGCGCCGATTACTGACTATGCCGATCTGGATCAGAGGATGCGCAGCGGCGAACTTAGTTTGGCGATCGAGATACCTCCAGGGTTCGCACGGGATGTCTCACACGGCCGCAATGTTCAGATCGGCGCATGGATCGACGGCGCCATGCCATCGCGCGCTGAAACCATAAGCGGGTATGTGCAGGCCATGCACGCAAATTGGCTGACCCAAAAGGCTCGGGAGCTTTACGGGAGCGCCGCAACATCGGGTAGTTTCCAGATCCAGCTTCGTTATCGATACAACCCGAACGTCAAGAGTCTGGTGGCGATGGTGCCCGCCGTGATCCCGCTACTCCTCCTGATGATACCGACGATGCTCGCCGTACTCAGCGTTGTTCGGGAAAAGGAACTTGGGTCCATCATTAATTTCTACACAACGCCCGTCACGCGACTGGAATTCCTGATCGGAAAGCAAATCCCTTATGTCGTGCTTGCGATGCTGAACTTCTTGCTGCTGGTGATCTTTGCGATCTTTATTTTCCACGTGCCGTTTACGGGAAGCTTCATGACGCTCACCGGTGCGGCATTCCTCTATGTCGTGGCTGCGACCGGCATGGGCCTTGTCATATCGGCTTTCATCACCAGTCAGATCGCAGCAATCTTCGGTACGGCCCTGCTGACAATGATTCCTGCCATGCAATATTCTGGGCTTATCGATCCGGTGTCGTCCCTTCAGGGAGTCGGCGCGTTCATCGGGAAGATTTATCCGACCACTTATTTCGTCACCATTGCGCGCGGTACCTTCTCCAAGGGGCTCGAATTTTCCGACTTGGCTGGTTCGTTCGTACCTCTCTTCATCGCGATTCCCGTCTTGTTGGGACTGGGCGTTGTTCTTCTCAAAAAGCAGGCGAATTAGCCATGCGCCTGACCAATATCGTTCAATTGGGTATCAAGGAATTGTGGGGACTCATTCGTGACCCCATGATGCTGGCGCTGATCATCTACGCTTGCACCATTTCGATCTATACCGCATCGAAAGCAATGCCGGAAACACTCAATCGAGCAGCGATTGCAGTGGTTGACGAGGATCAGTCACCAATATCATCCCGCATCATCACGGCGTTCAATCCTCCTTACTTTTCGATTCCGAAGCTGATTACTCAATCAGAGATGGACCGCCGCATGGACGCTGGCCTGGACACCTTCGCGCTCGATATCCCGCCGAACTTCCAGCGCGACCTCCTGGCCAACAAATCGCCTACGATTCAGATCAACGTTGACGCGACCCGCATGTCGCAGGCCTTCACGGGCAGCGGATACGTTCAATCGATCGTCACCAGCGAGATAAACGAATTTCTAAAGCACTATCGGGCGGCAAGTACCGTGCCCATCGAGCTTGCGCAACGGGCCCGCTTCAATCCGACGCTCAACAAGAGTTGGTTTAGCGCAATTAATAATGTGATCAATTCTATCACCATGCTGTCGATCGTCCTGACCGGTGCCGCCCTTATCCGCGAGCGCGAGCACGGGACGACGGAGCATCTTCTTGTCATGCCGGTCACGCCATTTGAGATCATGGCAAGCAAGATCTGGTCGATGGGCTTCGTAGTTTTGATCGCCTCCGCGTTTTCCCTTGTTTTCGTCGTTAAAGGCTGGCTTGCGGTTCCCATACAAGGATCGCTGGCACTTTTCTTGTTCGGCGCAACGCTGCATCTGTTCGCTACCACCTGCATGGGCATCTTTCTCGCCACCATGGCGGGTACGATGCCGCAGTTTGGTTTGCTGCTGATGCTCGTTCTTCTTCCGCTTCAGGCATTGTCCGGCAGTATGACCCCACGCGAAAGCATGCCCGAGATTATTCAGAACATCATGCTGGCAGCGCCGAACACGCATTTCGTGATGCTGGCGCAGTCCATCCTGTTTCGAGGCGCCGGTCTTGATGTGGTTTGGCCGCAGCTCCTGGCGCTTATCGTGATTGGATCAGTTCTTTTTTTCCTGTCGTTGAGGCGCTTCAGACAGTTTCTGAGATAGAATCGGAATGAGCTTTAAGGTTCTGGAAACCGCGCACTAAAGCGGATGGGTTCAGGTTGAATCGATTTTGGATTGAACGAAGTCGCTTGCGCGGCAATTGAGGGAAGAGTCGCAACAGCAAGCTCCTGTGTGAGAGGGTCGCGGGTTTTCGAAACACAATCCTTCAGACAGGAGTTTTCGCAATGGCTGAGATCAGCCTCTTTGCCGCCGTATGATTGAGGGCATGACGGTTCGCAATCTGTCGCCGCAACGCAGTGATTCGACCTTGCCGCGGTATCGAAGTTGAGCCGGTATTTGGTCGGTCGTCTGATCGTCCCGAGCTGTAGGATATCCGCGTCTTTCAGATCCACTTGGTGGTGATCGAGATATCCTGGCCGGCACTCGATCAGATCGTGTGTGCGCAACACCTTTTCTACGATGTGACGCTCGGCCAAGATGCCATTTCGGAGCGCATCAGCTATGCACGCCAGCCGAGCAAGCTGCCGGTGGCGTTGGGCATCGACAAGGTCGCGTGCTTCCTGGATACAAGTCCAAGCCTGAAGAGCCGCACCGCGCTGACGACGGTCTATTCTGCCGTACTGTGCATGTCGGAGGTGGTTCTATTTAAGATTACCGACATCGACAACCGGCGGATGGTAATCTGGGCAGAGCAGGGTAAGGGCTGACCGTTACGTCATACTCTCTCTCCGCAATTGTTGAGGATTTTGCGGAGTTATTGGTGGCCCGCGCGGCCGCAGCGCTGGCTGTTTCCTGGCCGTGGCATTCAATGGGGCCGTGAGGAACGATCACGCAGCCCACCAACGCTTGGCAACAGTTTTCGGCGTGGTGTTGAACTAGCGTGCCGAAGAGGATGAAACTGGGCACCGCTAGGTTATTGTGGAGGTCTTTGTAGTTGTTGCGTCGGCGTTCCGCAGTTGGCTCGACGCACCGGCTTGTGCCTTGTCGTCGTGTCCCTGTTCAACTGACTCCCGATCAGTCACGGGTCGCCTCGTATTGCAGATAGGATCGCTCAGCAGTCTCAGACCATTAAGAACAACAAGGACGGTACCGCCTTCATGGCCCAGCACGGCCAGTGGCAGCGGCAATTCAAGGAAGGCTGCGCCAGTGACCAGCAGGAGCATCGCCCCGATGGCCAAGATTAGGTTCTGATGGATGATCGACACAGTCCGCTTCGAGAGTCGATGTGCGGCTGCCAGTCTTTCCATATCCTCGGACAACAATGCGACGTCGGCCGCCTGAAGCGCGACTTCCGAACCAGCGGCTCCCATGGCAATGCCGACATCAGCACGCGCCAGTGCTGCGGCATCGTTTACACCATCACCAACGAAGGCAATCTTTCTCCCCTCGGCTATCTCGCCGACAAGGCGGACTTTGTCCTGCGGCAGCATCTCGGCATAGATTTCGTCTGGCTTTAGCCCCAACGCCCTGCCTATGCGCAAGGCAACGGCCCGCCGATCGCCCGTCATCATGGCGATGGTCTTGACGCCGCTCGCCCGCAAGGCTGCGAGAGCGCCAGCCGACGTATCGCGGAGTTTGTCGGCGACGCTGACCGCGCCAAGAATGCGTGTTTCACGCCCAAGGTAGACCACGGTCTCGGCCCCATCCTGAAACACCCGAAGCGCGTCCTGATCGAGCGATGCTCCCATCATGTCCGCCATTCGCCGGTTCCCCGCCCAAACCGGACCATCGGCATTCCGCCCGATGATGCCAGCGCTCGGGATTGCCTTCACATCATGCACGTCATGGAGGACCAGCCCGCGGCGCGCCGCTTCACGCCGAAGCGTCTCAGCAATATGATGTTCCGAGTGGGCTTCGACACTGGCCAAGGTGGACAGGAAAGCCGTCTCGCTGTTGCCAAGAGCGACAACCCCCGTCACCTCCGCGCGGCCCGTCGTCAATGTTCCGGTTTTGTCGAAGGCAAATATGTCGACGGCAGCCAAGGTTTCTAGCGCCGCGCCACCCTTGAAAAGCACCCCACCGCGCGCCGCCGCTGACAATGCCGACAAGATGGCGGCAGGCACTGAAATGACGATTGCGCACGGGCTTGCTGCAACCAGCAATGTCGCCGCCCGATAAAGCGCTGTTTCCCAGTCCCGCCCAAGCCCGTAGAAAGCGCCGAGGGCGACGACCGATCCGACCAGTACCGCAATCGTATAGCGCTGACCAAACCAGGCACTGAACCGTTCCGACGGAGCCTTGGCGGCCTGCGCTTCCGTCACCAGCGCGATCATTCGCGCGACGGTGCTCTGTTCGAGCGATTTTGTGATCTGTACCTCTAGTACGCCGTCGAGATTGACCGTCGCCTCGAATACCTTGCCACCGGGCTCTTTGCCGACCGGCATGGATTCACCGGTGATGGTGGATTCATCCAGCGCGCCCCGTCCGCGCAGGACGGTCCCATCGGCCGGGACGCGCGCGCCGGGGCGAAGCACCACGATATCGCCGACGTCAAGCTGCGCGGCCAGCACTTCCTCCACCGCGCCTTCCACGGATTTACGAAATGCCGTTTCCGGGCGCAGCTCCATCAGCGCCTCGATCGCACGGCGAGCCCGCCCCATTGCACGCTCCTCCATGGTCGTTGACAGGCTGAACAATGTCAGCAGGACCGCGCCTTCGACCACAGCACCAACGACCGCCGCCGCGATCGCTGCAACGATCATTAACAGGTCGATATCGAGGATATGCTCGTTCCACAGCGCCTTCAGCGCCCGCCTGCCGGCTGGGACTCCGCCCGCCAGATAAGCGAGAGCCGCTCCGATACCGATGGTGTTCACCCTTGCGTCGCCGCTCAGCAACCAGGTACCGACGAGGGCGATTAGAAGCCCCACGACAGTAGTGGAGGTAAGGACAACTGGCATACTGATCGAAAATCGCTGCACTTCGTAAGGTCTCACCACAAAACGCTTACCAACCGATATAGCGGACCATCCTGATCATTTTAGGTTGCGATCCAGCATGTCACGGCGATCGAACTTGATCCTCCATGATTTGGGCAGGTGGAACGACTAGTTTGTGACCAAGACCGGGGAAATGCGGCGTGGAAGACTGAAATTTGGCGCACCCGACACGATTCGAACGTGTGGCCTCCACCTTCGGAGGGTGGCGCTCTATCCAGCTGAGCTACGGGTGCATCGATGTTCAGATAGTGTCCGAGACTGATCGAGGTCAATCCCGAATTCAACGATCAAATCGGCTCAAATGACGCGGGCTTAAACCCTGCCAATTGTCGCCATTCGTACTCCACAACCTCCTTTGCATTTGCTTCCGTGGTGCTTCCGCGACCTCGAACGCGATATTCGTGCTTCCTTCGAGTTTTGCCAATCGCTTGGTTTCACTCGATTTTCCTTGCACTGATGTTCAGCAGAAAGAGCTTGCGTTTGCCTTCGGAGGGCAGCACTCTATCCAGCTGAGCTACGGGTGCTTGCGACGAAAACGATCGCAACGATCAGCCAAGGAACCGATCGTCAGCGGTTCATAGCCGAAGCCGGGCGCCGCATCAACTGCATATACATGATCAGAGCGCCTTGCGATCGAAAGCGCTTCGACCGGTACACGCACTCCAATACCTATTGGGCGACGATCACACCGTCGCCGACCTCGACCGGGACCGCTCCGGCCGGCGGCACATCGAGGGGCACGTCAGGTGCGGCTGCCGAAACGCCGGGAAGATCGTCGTCGTCCAATGGCGGAAGGGCTGTGGGCTGAACCACAATACCAGTATTCACCGGAGCCGAGCGCCGATTGCCCGAAGGCAGGAAGCGCTCGATTAACTCGGTGACATGCGCGTCGCGCTCGCGGGCGGTCTTGCCGCCCATCACCACCACGATGAGGCGTTTCCCGCGGCGGCCGACCGACGTCACCACGTTGAAACCGGATGCCCTGATATAGCCGGTCTTGATGCCATCGACACCCTCGACACTGCCGATCAGACGGTTGTGGCCTTTGATCGTGCGGCCACGATAGGCAAAGCTGCGCTGCGAGAAATTGCCGAAATATTGAGGAAAGCGCTTTTGCAGCGCCAATCCCAGAAGCGCCATGTCGCGCGCGGTCGTGCGCTGGGCGTCGTCGGGCAGACCCGACGCGTTGCGGAACACGGTGCCGGTCATGCCGATGGAGCGCGCCTTGGCCGTCATCATCGCCGCGAAGCGCTCCTCGTCCCCGCCGAGATACTCGCCCACAGCGGCGGCCACATCATTGGCTGACTTGACCGAAAGCGCGTTGATCGCAGTGCGCACATCCACAGTGGACCCCGCCTTCAGGCCGAGCTTGCTCGGGGGACGGGTCGCCGCGTGGCGTGACACGGGGATTTCAGTCGCCATCGACACCCGGCCTGCGCTCAGCGCCTCATAGAGCATGTAAAGTGTCATCATCTTGGTCAGGGACGCGGGATATCGCGGCGCGCCGGCGTCGACCTGATAGATGGTGCGGCCCGTATTGCCGTCCACGACGATGCTCGCATATTTCTCAGACGGCAAAGGGGCCGGCGTGCGCACGCTCAATGCATCCACGCCAGTCGTGCTGCATGCGCTCAGCGCGCCAAGAGCAAGCGCGACAATGAGCAGCCGGAAGAAGCGCATGGAGAAACCTGAAAGAGGAAAAGACACTGCAAACCCGCAGGAAGAGACGGATTGCGGCAGACCGCTGCCGCAGGACGAAGCGCCCTTCTATCGCACTTGTGCTTGACAGTCTATTTACGGCGGGCAAGTGGACGCGCAGCCGCAGAAGACGGGCGGCGTGGTCCTTATATGGTCACGCCTGTATCGCATATGACAGGAACGCGACATGAACCGACTGGACCTTGCAGCCGCGGGGATAAGGCTCTCACTCGATCTCGACATCGGCCACATTGCCGCTCTCGACATTGACGCTGGCGACCGCACGTTGCGACCCCTCCACCGCGCGCCCTGGATCGACGAACCCGCAACCCGCGCGGCGGATTGGTCACCCGGCACCAAAGGACTTTCCGGCGACTTCCTCTGCGCACCCTTCTCGGCCAGCGATGTCGAGCCCGCGCCTTTGCACGGATGGCCGTCAAACAGTTCCTGGGAAGTAGTGGAGAATGTGCGCGCGGACGGCTCTACCCGCGCGCGGTTGAGGCTTGGCAAGACGGTCTGCGGCGCTGTGGTCGAGAAGGTGCTGACGCTGCGCGACGGCCACCCTTTCGTCTATCAGGAGCATCGCTTCGTCGGCGGTACAGGCGAGCTTCCGGCCGCGCATCATCCGATGACGGTCATGCAATCGGGCGGACGGATCGGCTTTTCGCCGAAGCGCGTGGCGCTCACATCGGCCGTTGCCCTGGAGACGGACCCGGCACGCGGCCGACACACGCTTGCCTACCCCGCGCGCAGCAGCGATCTTTCAAAGTTCCCGGCGGCAGCCGGCGGCACCTACGACCTGACCAGCTATCCGGCTGACGGAAGCGCGGAGGATTTCGTGACGCTGGTTGAGGACGTCCATGACGGTCCAGGCTGGACGGCGGTCGCACGGCATCACGAATCGGATCTCTTTCTCGTGCTGAAGAACCCGCGCGAATTGCCGATCACCATGCTCTGGATCAGCAATGGCGGACGCGATTATGCGCCCTGGAATGGACGTCATCGCGGCGTGCTGGGTGTCGAAGATGGCCGCACGGCGGTTGGCCATGCGGCGTCCATTGGCGACAACCCGCTCAAGAGCATGGGAATAGCAACGAGTTTCACACTCGATCCAAATGGCATGGTGAGCTTTCGCCACATACTGGGAAGCCTTCCGCTTGAGAGCGAGGATGACGCACCGGATCGGCTTGTGACCGGGCAAGGACGCCTGCGCGTGCTATTTGCTGGTGGAGGGGACTATTCCGCACCGTTCGACGACGCCTTTTTGCGAATCGGCGAAGGCTGAAAACATCCGCTTTCCGCTTGCTGCGCCTGCACGGATCGGTTCCGACAGCTGCAGGCGCCGCGAAAATAATGCATAATCCGGGTGGATCTGCCCTATTCTGTGGCCGCTATCGGGAGGAGCGTCATGTCGGAATTGTCACATCTTGCCGCCACGATTTTCAGGCGCGGCGCTCACACGAATCGGGTCATCGTTGCTGTGGCCGGTCCGCCAGCGGCGGGAAAATCCACCATTGCGGCGGAAGTTGCGGCGCTCCTGCCTGAAGGAAGCGCCGCCGTCGTTTCAATGGACGGCTTTCACTATGACGATGGTGTGCTCGAGCAGATTGGCCTACGCCATCGCAAGGGCGCTCCCGAAACATTCGACTTCGGCGGCTATGAAAGCCTGCTGCACAGGCTGAAAGCGGCCGATGCAGATGTCGCCGCACCCGTGTTCGATCGATCGATTGAAATCTCGCGCGGTTCAGCATCCATCGTGCCGCGCGACGCCAAGTTCATCATCACTGAGGGCAATTATCTGTTGCTCAATGAAGATCCATGGACCCGGCTGGCGCCTCTTTTCGAAATCACAGTGTTTCTCGATGTGCCCCGTGAAGAGGTCGAGCGGCGACTCGTCCAGCGCTGGATCGATTCTGGACGCGGCACCGATGCAGGCCGCGCGTGGATAGACAGCAACGACATGCCCAATGTCGATCGGGTGCTCGCCAACAGCCGAAAAGCCGATGTTGTCTTATGAAGCAGGAACGGCCTTGTTGCCTTCAGAGGAAGCAGGGGCCGTCGCATCTACTGGCTGACAGATCCAACCAAGGTCTGATCTCCGCCCTGGATGGAAACCCAGCGTCCTGTGTTCTGCGATGATTGGCGCTTGAGGAAGCGATAGCCGGTCCGATCCCAGGGCAATACCTGCGGATTGAGATTGTCGAGAATGAAGTCTCCCCGATCGGTCCGCAAGGTCAGAATGGCGTGTCCCTCGCCATCCGCCTTACGCACGACGGTCATAAGGAGATTTGCCGGCGAAATGCCACGCAGCATCAGAGCGCGACGCTTCTCAAGAGCGAAATCCTCGCAATCGCCGACGCCGTTCGGATAGGCCCACACCTCTTCCTTGCCATAGACGTCGATGTCGTTCATCGGCCTCACGGCGGCGTTGACTGCATCGTTGACACCAACGATCTGCCGCCAGACCACTTCGGTCAGGTGCAAGGGGCGCTGATCCCGTGGGCGGATCGAACACTCTTCGGGATTGGTCTGGCAAAATTCGTAATGTCCGATCGGCTGGGAGGTCAGCCCCCCGATGACCATGGAGCCAGCATTCGCCAATGTCGCGGATGTGGCGACGGCGACAAATACCGAGCCTGCCAGCAGTCCCCCAAACAGTCCCCTCGGTGACGATATCATCCGTCAGCCCGCCCGCCTCTTCTTATCGTTAAAGAAGCGTTAAATATTCTGAGGCGACTGTCAATTTGTGCGGCGCAACGATCTGCGCAAATGGTTTACAGCGCGGCTATCGCGACCACGAAGGTGTCATTCTTGCAACAAGAAATGGCGGGAATTCGGGCAGACGCCGAAAGCGGCCTCAGTTTGAGGCAGAATCAACCAATCTCAGCTTGGCGTTAGATCCCCGCGCCTTGGGAAAACTGCGCATGAAATCGACCATGCGTGGTACGATTTCGGACCGGAAACGCGAGCCGTTGAAGACGCCGTAGTGGCCAACCTTCGGCTGTACATAGTGCGCGCGACGGTCTTTTGGGATGTTGACGGACAGATCGTGCGCGGCCTTCGTCTGACCGAGTCCGGAAATGTCGTCATTCTCCCCTTCGACAGTGAAGAGCGCCACTTTGCGAATGGCAGCCGGGTCCACAGGCTCTCCACGATGTGTCATCTCGCCCTTGGGAAGAGAATGACGGATGAAGACTGTATCGACCGTCTGAAGATAGAACTCGGCGGTGAGATCCATCACCGCGAGATATTCGTCATAGAAATCGCGGTGCTTTTCCGCGCTGTCGCCATCGTTCTTGACGAGATGGCGGAAGAAGTCCTTGTGGGCCGTGATGTGCTTGTCGAGGTTCATCATCATGAAACCGGACAGTTGCAGGAAGCCCGGGTAGACATCCCTCATGAAGCCCGGATTGGGCCACGGCACCTGCATGATGACGTTCTCGCGGAACCAGTTCAGATCCTTGGTCTGAGCCAGTTCGTTGACAGCCGTGGGATTGCTTCGTGTGTCGATCGGTCCGCCCATCAAGGTCATGGTCGCGGGCACGAATCGATCGCCGCGCGCCTCCATCAAGGCGACTGCCGCCAAGACCGGCACTGAAGGCTGGCAGACGCCCACAACGTGCGTGTCGGGCCCCAGCGCGTGAAGCATTTCGACCACGTACTCAATATAATCGTCGAGATCGAACTTTCCCGCGGCCATGGGAACCATTCGAGCGTCAGCCCAATCCGTGATATAGACTTCGCAATGCGGAAGAAGTGCCTCTACAGTTCCCCTCAGAAGGGTCGCATAGTGGCCAGACATCGGCGCAACAAGGAGTAGCTTTGGGTCAGCCTTGCGCTTCGCCGGTAGGTCGCGGCGAAAATGGATAAGGTCACAGAATGACCGGCGCCACACGACCTCCTCGTGCACATCGACCGTGTTGAAGTCGACCGTGGTCTTGTCGAGGCCGAAACTCGGCTTGCCGTAACGGCGCGTCGTTCGCTCGAACAGCTCCGCGGAGGCGGCGATGGAGCGGCCCATCGCCGTGTGCGACATCGGATTCAAGGGGTTTGAATAGGCCAGCTTCAGAGCGTCGGCGTAGGCCCGAAAGGGCTGGAGCGCCGCGTGATTGAGTTCATAAAGCTGATACATTCAAATTTCGCCGCGATGACGCTTGGCCCCCGCGACGCCTTGTGTGGCTCTACGACAATAGGTAGCAGCTTGGTGCTGCGATGCAATAGTTCCGCTGCGTCAGCCTCGGAGGAGGCACGCACAGAGCATTGAAATAGCACCTCTATTCACTGATCGAGCCACCGCAGGGAGTGAAAGCTTCAGGCGTCGACGCCCTCGACCAGCACGATCTCACCCTCCGCATGGCGCTGACGAATCGACGCCGCGCGCTGGTATTCCGCGGAATGATAGCAATCATGGGCCGCTTCCATCGACGCGAACTCGATCACCACATTGCGTGCGCGGCCATGTCCTTCGGCTGCCTCGCTTCGGCCACCACGTGCAAGAAATCGGGCGCCATATTTGTCGAACGCGACCTTGGCCGCCGCGACATAGTCCTTGTAACCCTCAGCGTCGGCGACATCGACCCGTGCAATCCAATAGGCTTTTGGCATGTGTTCCTCCTCACCATATTCTTGGATTGGTTCAGGCCTGCCGCATCTCCGCCAGAACGGCCTCGGCCGACGCACGTCTGTCGGATGACCCGATGATGGGGCGCCCGACGACGAGATGCGTCGCGCCCGCGCGCATGGCTTCCGCAGGAGACAGGACGCGTTTCTGGTCGCCGTGATCCGCGCCGGCAGGACGAATGCCCGGCGTTACGATCGCCAGATCTGGCCCGACGATCTTGCGCACCGCCGCGGCCTCGGCAGCGGAGCAGACAATCCCGCCCATTCCGGCAATTGCAGCCTGTTCGGCGCGCCTCAACACCAAGGTGTGAGGGTCATATTCATAGCCCGCGTCGATGACATCCTGCTCGTCCATCGATGTCAGCACCGTTACCGCCAATAGACACAAGTCGCTCCCGCGCGCGGCATCCACGGCTGCCTTCATTGCTTTTGGATAGGCATGAAGCGTGAGCATGGTCATGCCCATCTTGACGATATTCTCGACACCCTTCGCGACCGTGTTGTCGATATCGAGCAGTTTCATGTCGAGGAACACCTTGTTGCCCCCGCTCACCAGTTCGCGGGCAAACTCGAGGCCCCCAGCGAAGGCCAGTTGGTAGCCGATCTTGAAAAAGGTCGCGGTGCCCTCCAGTTCCCTGACCGCTGCCTCAGCCTCGCGGACTGTCGGCACATCAAGGGCCACGATCAGTTGGTCCCGTAGATCAAGTGTCACTTCACGCTCCGTCAGATCCATTTCGCGGGCCTTTCATGGTTCGACGCGCCGGGAGAGCAAGCGTGCATGTTCGATCACCGTCCCGCACAGTCGGGTCATGCCCTTGCGCAGCCGCTCTTCCTTGAAATCACCATTGTCGTCGAAGGCCTCACCCGCATTCGGAACCGACACTTGCGGCGATACGACCTCCATCCCGATATGGGAGAGGACGGCTCGCAGATGAATGATGCATCGCGCGCCCGCGAAATGGCCGTTTGACGACGAGCACAGCCCGACCACCTTGCCGGAGTATGGATGCAAGGGGCGATCGCCATCCTTCGAGATGCGGCTTACCCAGTCGATCGTGTTCTTTAGCAATGGTGGCAGGGAGCCATTGTACTCCGGGGTGCACACCAAAAGAGCATCATGCGCGGCAAAAAGACGGGCAAGTTTATAGGCATTCTCGGGAATGCCTTCCTCCCGCTCAAGGTCCTGATTCATCAGCGGCAGCGGATAATCCGCCAGCGAAATGCGCGTCACGTCCGCGCCCTGGACGGCGAGTTCGCGTTGCGCACAATCGGCGGTCTTGCCACTATAGGCGCCGGTTCGAGTGGAGCCCGCGAAGACAAGGATTTTGGGAATCAAGACTGCGCACTCCGAATGGCCACGCAAGCGCGCAGCAAATTCCTACAGATCGCAATTACGGCCAAACGGCCACGCGATCAACCGCGCGGACTGGTTTGATACCAAAGCAGCGCCACAGCAACGGGCGCCGCCTGCCAACCTTGATAACGTAAGGCAAGCTCAATTCGGCTTGCGGCGGTACATCCACAATTGTGTCGGGGGGATATTGCGCAGGATGAAGCGGTATCGCTCGACCGTATAGTTGCCGAGCCCGGGCGGAACAGGTGACTTCGGCCCGTAGGTCAGTTGAACGATCGGTCGGCCAACGGGAAGGCGATCAAGGATCTGCTCGATGTAGCTGACCCTCTGCGCGACGGAAAAATTCAGGAGAGGCACGCCGGAAATGACAGTATCAAAGGTGGCGTCTCTCATGCTGCCGAGAGTGTCATCCAGGTTGAATGCATCCCCCTCGATCACGTTGACGCCCGCAAAATTGCGACGCAAATGCCGCACAAATTCGGTTGAATACTCGACAGCGTAAAGATTGGACGGCTTTATCCCGCGCGCCAGGATGGCCTTGGTGATGACGCCTGTTCCCGGTCCCAATTCAAGAACGGGAAAGCCGGAAGACGGATCGATCACCGACGCCATTTGCCTCGCCGTGACAGAACTCGTGGGAATGATCGCTCCAACCGCGCGCGGCCTGTGCAGCCAGCCCTTGAAGAACTTCACCTCGTCGTCGAAACGCTCAGAGAGCGTTTTCTTGCGCAGGCTGTTCACGCCAGTCATGCGGCGGTACTCCTTTTCCAACGTGAGGTGATCTATAGAGCGAACCGCGTCCGGGACAAGTGAAAGGTGCACGCCCAGACGCTGCTTCCGCTAATCTCCGAATGACTCGAAAAAGTCCTTCATCCGCGAAAAGAAGCCGCTGGATTGAGGAGAATTCTCTTTCGAAGACAGCTTTTCGAACTCTTCGAGAAGCTCGCGCTGGCGCTTTGAGAGGCTCTGCGGCGTTTCAATGGCCACCTGTATGTAGAGATCGCCGATCTGCGGCTGACGCAGCACGGGCATACCCTTGCCTTTGAGGCGGAACTGCCGACCGTTCTGCGTGCCCTCGGGAACCTTGACCCTTGTCTGGGTGCCATCCAGCGTCGTGACCTCGAACTGTCCGCCGAGGGCGGCGCTTGTCATGGAAATGGGCACCTGACAGTAGAGATCGGCCCCGTCTCGCTGAAACAGGTCATGCGGTTTGACCGACAGGAAAATATAGAGATCACCGGGAGGCCCGCCACGTAGGCCCGCCTCGCCCTCATTGGCGAGCCGTATGCGCGTGCCATCCTCGATGCCTGCGGGAATGTTGACCGAAAGAGACTTCTCCTCGATCACCCGGCCCTGCCCCGAACATTTCGGACATGGGTCCTTGATCGTCTGGCCTCGGCCCTGACAGGTCGGACAGGTGCGCTCGATTGAGAAAAATCCCTGGCTGGCGCGCACCTTGCCGTGGCCCTGGCACATACCGCACGTAACCGGCTGCGTTCCGGGCTTTGCGCCACTTCCCGAGCATTCCGTGCACATGATCGACGCGGGAACGCGGATCTGCGCCGTCTTGCCGTTGAAGGCTTCCTCGAGCGTGATCTCCATATTGTAACGAAGATCCGCGCCGTGCTCGCGCCCGCCGGAGCTGCGGCGCTGTCGACCACCGCCCATCATATCGCCGAAAATGTCTTCGAAAATATCCGAGAACCCGCCGGCACCAAATCCGCCGCCACGCGCGGCGCCCATGCCGCCATTCTCGAATGCCGCGTGACCGAAGCGATCATAGGCGGCCCGCTTCTGCGGGTCCTTGAGACACTCATAGGCTTCGTTGATTTCCTTGAACTTGTGCTCGCAGGCCACGTCACCCGGATTTCTGTCCGGATGGAACTGCATTGCGAGCTTGCGAAAGGCGCTCTTCAGTTCCTTCTCATCGGCGCCACGCTGGACCCCAAGCATCTCGTAGAAATCAGCTTTCATGCTGCCCCGCGATCAGAAAATTCAATGTCTCGGTGTGCTGTTCCCGCGACGCGCAACAGGCGGCACGTCGAGACCATTCACCACCGAATTTCGTCAGCCCTGGCTGGCTTGGAACGCTTTCGAGAGCCTGCCTGTGCAAAATCAACTCTCGTCACGTGCAACAAGGGCCCGGCGATGAACCGGGCCCTCGTGAAGTACCAGCCGGATCAGGCCGACTTCTTCTTGTCGTCCTCGTCGATTTCTTCGAAATCTGCGTCGACAACGTCGTCCTTGGCCGCATCCGCCTTCGCGTCGGACTCGGCCGCCTCCTGCTGAGAGGCCTCATACATGGCCTGCCCAAGCTTCATCGACACCTCGGCCAGCGTCTGCGACTTCGCCTGGATATCGGAGGCATCGTCACCTTCAATGGCCGACTTCAGCGCGGCGATTGCGTCGGAAATCGCAGTCCGCTCAGCCTCCGAAACCTTGTCGCCATATTCGCTGAGCGACTTTTCGGACGAGTGGACCAGAGCTTCGGCCTGATTGCGGGCCTCGACAAGAGCCTTACGCTTCTTGTCGCTCTCCGCGTTCGCCTCGGCGTCCTTGACCATCTTTTCGATGTCGGCATCGCTCAGACCACCAGAAGCCTGAATGCGGATCTGGTGCTCCTTGCCGGTGCCCTTGTCCTTGGCGGACACGTTGACGATGCCGTTGGCGTCGATATCGAATGTGACTTCGATCTGGGGAACGCCACGCGGCGCCGGCGGGATGCCGACAAGGTCGAACTGACCAAGCGCCTTGTTGTCCGCAGCCATCTCGCGCTCGCCCTGGAAAACCCGGATCGTCACGGCGTTCTGGTTGTCCTCGGCGGTGGAGAAGGTCTGGCCCTTCTTCGTCGGGATCGTCGTGTTGCGCTCGATCAGGCGGGTGAACACGCCACCCAGCGTCTCGATGCCCAGCGACAACGGAGTCACGTCGAGCAACAGTACGTCCTTGACGTCGCCCTGCAGAACGCCCGCCTGAATGGCTGCGCCGATAGCGACCACTTCATCCGGGTTGACGCCCTTGTGCGGCTCCTTTCCGAAGAACTGCTTCACGACTTCCTGGACCTTGGGCATGCGCGTCATGCCACCAACCAGAACAACCTCGTCGATTTCGGCAGACTTCAGGCCGGCATCCTTGAGCGCAGCCTTGCAAGGCTCGATCGTCCGCTGAACGAGATCGTCCACCAGCTGCTCGAACTTGGCACGGGTAAGCTTCATCGTAAGGTGCTTCGGACCTGTCTGGTCTGCCGTGATAAACGGCAGGTTGACCTCGGTCTGCGACGACGAAGACAACTCGATCTTCGCCTTCTCGGCAGCTTCCTTCAGACGCTGCAGCGCCAGCTTGTCCTTGCGCAGGTCAATGCCCTGCTCCTTCTTGAACTCTTCGGCCAGGTATTCGACGAGACGCATGTCGAAATCCTCGCCGCCGAGGAAGGTGTCGCCATTGGTCGACTTCACCTCGAAGACGCCGTCGCCAATCTCCAGAACCGAGATATCAAACGTACCGCCACCAAGATCGTAGACGGCGATGGTCTTGCTGCCTTCCCTCTTGTCGAGGCCATAGGCAAGCGCGGCCGCAGTCGGCTCGTTGATGATGCGCAGCACCTCAAGACCGGCAATCTTGCCGGCATCCTTGGTCGCCTGACGCTGGGCGTCATTGAAATAAGCAGGAACGGTGATGACGGCCTTCTCGACCTTTTCGCCGAGATAGGCTTCCGCCGTTTCCTTCATCTTCTGCAGGATGGCCGCCGAAACCTGGGACGGCGACTGCTTCTTGCCGCTCACCTCAACCCATGCATCGCCATTGTCGCCCTTGACGATCTTGTAAGGGACGAGATTCTTGTCCTTTTCCGTCACGGGGTCGTCAAAGCGACGGCCGATGAGGCGCTTCACCGCAAAGATGGTGTTTTCGGGGTTGGTGACCGCCTGGCGCTTCGCCGGCTGACCAACAAGACGTTCCCCATCGCCGGTAATTGCGAAGATGGAGGGGGTGGTACGCGCGCCTTCCGCGTTCTCGATGACCTTTGCGTCCTTGCCGTCCATGACGGCGACGCAGGAGTTGGTCGTTCCGAGGTCGATACCGATTACTTTTGCCATTTTTCTAGTCTCTCCTTCAAGCAGGCCGTCAGGACCCAAAGAGGCGTTCCTTGACGACCCCTGTTCACTGGAAATTCCGCGAAAAGTACGTGCTTGGGGGCCGACCCACGCGGTTGTGGCGTATATAAGAACAGCATTTCCGGCACGCAAGCGGCGTATGAAGAACTTCCTTCGCCATAAACGAATATCGTCGATTTGGCCCGATTACCGCCCCGTTTTTCCACGTTTCAACGATGGTGGCTTGACGCAATGCCCCTCGCCGGGCTGATCATATGCCTGCTGGAACCGACGTGACGCACGGCATGGCGCGGTCGGTTCCACTGCCGAACGCCTGGGAGGAGCGAATGGCGGACAAAGCGCATCAGGACGTGGATTGCGTCGCGACGGGTCTCGGCTGGCCCGAAGGGCCGACTGTGCTGCCCGATGGCCGTATCGTGCTTGTCGAAAGTTATCGAAGCCAGTTGACCTCCGTCGATCCAGTGACGGGCGAGGCGAAGCGTTTCGCCTATGTCGCGGGCGCACCGAATTCCTGCGTTCTCGGCTCTGATGGCGCCATGTATGTCTGCCAAAATGGCGGCACGACGGGTCCCTGGCGAGCGGCCGAGATGACGACCCCTTCCATCCAGCGCGTGCGCGAGGGCGGCGAAGCTGAGATCATCCTGACCGAGGTCGAGGGCATTCGGCTCAACGGTCCAAACGATCTCGTCTTTGCACCGGATGGACGTCTCCTGTTCTCCGATCCAGGCACCTACGATCCCAGGAACCCGGACCCGAGCTACATCTTCTCGATCGCGCCCGATGGCCGCGCGCGGGTTGCAGTGCGCTTCGACACACCAACCTTCCCCAACGGGCTGGCAATGGAATCGGATGGTTCGATCGTCTGGGCCGAATCCTATACTGGCCATGTCTGCCGCCAGCGTCCCGATGGGCATCGTGAAGATCTAGGCAAGCTTCCGGGCGACAATCCCGTTCCCGATGGCATGAAGATCGGTGCGGACGGGCGACTCTACGTCACGGATATCGTCGCCAACGGCATTCACGTGCTTTCCCCGTCAGGCCAGGCAGAGGCATTCATCCCCTGCGCGAAAGCCACAACCAACTGCGTCTTCGACGGTGAGACCCTCTGGGTTACGAATGCCGGTGTCATCGCTGAAGGCACGGAAGCCTCCTATGGCGGCACGCTGACGAGAGTGCATGTTCCAGGCGGCGGCTTGCCCACGTATCTTGGCTCGATAGCCGTGCGACCAGTCGCATGAACGAGATCAAACCGGCTTCAAACGCCGTGCAGCCCGCCCCCTTCGAACCTTCAGCAGGACTGAAGAGGCTCTACAGCATTGCCGAGGTTCGTGCCGCTGCCCGGCGCGTGCTGCCGCGTCCGGTTTTTGACTTCGCCGATGGCGGTGCCGAAGATGAACGGACCTTGCGCCGCAATGAAGCGGCGTTCGACGACGTGTCGCTTCTACCCAGACCGCTCAACGGGGCGGCGACCCGCGATCTTTCGGTCACGCTGTTCGGCCAGCGTTGTTCCATGCCCGTCGGCGTAGGTCCTACTGGCATTGCCGGACTTTTCTGGCCGAACGGAGAGTGCGAATCGGCGCGTGCCGCCACCGCTGCAGGCGTGCCATATGTTGCAAGCCACGGATCGGTCTGTACGCTGGAGGACATAGCCGCGACGGGCGCAAATCCGCGGTGGATGCAGGTGTTTGTCTACACCGATCGCGGCTTTACCCGGGAGATGATCGAGCGCGCCCAGGCGGCAGGCTATGGGGCGCTCGTGCTGACCATAGACAATCAGCTTCTGGGCAATCGCGAGCGCGACGTCCGGAACGGCTTTTCGATCCCGCCGCGTTTCGGGTTGGCAGGCACGCTGGCCGCCGGGACCAAGCTGCAATGGCTGAGGCGCATGCGCGCCACGCTGCCGAAAATCACTTTCGGCAATTATCTGAGGGCGGGAGAAACCGCCCAAATCAGCGCCATCGCCGCGCGCATGAGCAGCCTGCTCGATCCGAGCCTGTCGTGGAAAGACGTCGACTGGATCCGCTCTTTCTGGAAGCAACCCTTGGTGTTGAAGGGTATCCTGCATCCGGAAGAGGCAAGGCAAGCCGTCGAGCACGGCGTGGACGGCGTCATCGTTTCCAATCATGGAGGCCGCCAGCTCGATGGCGCGGCTGCGAGCTTCGATGCCTTGCCGAAGGTGGCTGAGGCTGTCGACGGCCGGATTCCAATCCTGTTCGACGGGGGCATCCGTCGCGGCGCAGATGTCGTCAAGGCGCTGGCGCTGGGAGCCTCTTTCTGCCTGATCGGGCGGCCGCAATTGTGGGGGCTCGCGGTCGGTGGAGAGGCCGGCGTACGCCATGTCCTCGAACTCTATCGCCGGGAAATCGATCGGACGATGGGTTTGATGGGCGCAACCTCGCTGGATCAGATCGGCGCCGACAGCATCTTGCGTCTCAGGTGAGACACTACACACCACGATCTATCAGCCATACGCCGTGCATCACCAACAGAAACGAGGCTTTAAGAGTGATAACCGATCCGCCAGTTCTCACAGTCAGGCGCAATTTCGAGCGCCCATCACCAGAACTCGTCGAAGCCTTTCGCGGTATTCCGACCGGATACCTTGTCGATGCGATGAACGGCAGAAATTGCCTCGGATACAATATCCGGCCCCTCATCGCCGAGAAGGCGAGCCTGCTCGGCATAGCGGTTACCTGCCATGCCGGTCCGGCGGACAATCTCGCGCTGTTTGGTGCGCTCGATGTTTTGTGCAGCGGCGATGTCCTGATTGCCGCTACGGACTCGTTCATGAAAACCTCCGTGACGGGCGATCTGTTGCTCGGCATGGCGCGCAATCTCGGCGCGTCAGGATTCGTGACAGACGGTCTCGTGCGCGACCTCGACGGCATCGAGAAGGTCGGGCTGCCGGTCTATTGCGCAGGACTGACCGCCAATTCGCCGGTGCGAAACGGCCCCGGCACGGTGGGTTTTCCGGTGGTCATCAGCGACGTTGTCGTTCATCCGGGCGACATCATCACCGGTGATCGTGACGGCGTCGTGGTCGTGCCAAGACTGCAGGCAAAGGATGTTCTTGCTGCCCTCGACGAGATCAAGGCCGCCGAGCGGGCGCTCGAAGAAAAGGTAAGTGCCGGTCTCGGTGTTCCGGATTTCATCCGGGCGATCCTCGATTCGGACCGCACGCGCTATTTGGACTAGCGTTACGCCAAACGCCTGCCCGACCTAAACATACTCCCAGCCGTCATGCTCTCCGGCCCGGAATACAGCGTCGATCATCTTCTGATTGAGGATTGACTGCTCGAGCGTGAAGACGGGAACATCTTCGCCCATTGCCGCACGGGCAAAAGTTTCGGCTTCCAGTCTGTATTGTCGCGTGGCGGGAAAACGATAGACCGTCGCCTCCGTGTGGTCCTGATTGTGCAGTTCCACCCGGTGATGATCGTAGTCGCCGGCATTGAAAGGCGCATGCACCTCGATGAAGCCTTTCTCACCATGAAAGACCATGAACTGGCGTAGCGCCATCTGCGTGGAGCAATAGAATGACAGGTCGAACGTGCCAAAGTCGGCTTTGACGGTCGAATAAATGTCGGTGCCGAATTTCTCGTCGCGCTCGACCTGCGCCTGTACCCGCACCGGTTCCTTTCCGGTCACGAAGCGTGTCGAAACGGTCGGATAGACGCCGATGTCCGGCAACGCGCCCCCACCCAATGACAGCTGGTTGCGCATGTTGGCCGGATCGACATTGTGATAGGCGAAAGCGCCCTGCACATGCCTCAGCCGCCCAATGGCTCCGCTTTGCACGAGTTCGCGCACCTTGTGCCACTGCGGGTGATAGAAGACCATGAAGGCTTCGCAGATCAGCACCTTCTTGCGGTCACGGATTTCAATCAGTGGCGCGATGTCCTTTGCATCGAGCGCCAGCGGTTTTTCCACCAGCACGTGCTTGCCTGCCTCGGCAGCCTTTGCCGTCCATTCCACATGCTGCGACGTGGGAAGTGGAATGTAGACGCCGTCGATCACGTCAGAAGCCAGCATTTCCTCATAACTGCCAAACGCATGAGGCGCGCCGAACCGGTCGGCTAGCGCACGGGCGCGTTCATGATCGCGGCTCGCTATCGCAGTCACCACGCCGTTTTCGGCATCCTGGATTGCAGGTATGACCTGATCCCGCCCGATCTGGGCCGTCGACACAATTCCCCAACGAAACATCCACTCTCGCTCCCGGTTAAATGGCGGGGCAGTCTTGCGCGAATTGCACCCGGAATGCCAGCCCTGCCGGCGAGCGATGCCTGTTCAGCTTCAGTTCAGGCAGACCATGCAAATTCATCACCACGCGAAGACTGTCGGGTTGCCGTCAGTCTTCTTGGGGTTCCCTGCCCCGATCGCGGATCGGTGCTCCCGATCCGCGATCAATCTAGCATCCTGCGGCCTCACCCATGTGAAACTGTAGATGCCGCGCATCATCCATTTCGCAGCGCAACCGAATCCCGATATGATCCGCGCATGTCCATTCACCAGCTATCCGAAACGATGATCAACCAGATCGCGGCTGGCGAGGTCATCGAGCGTCCCGCGAGCGTGGTCAAGGAACTCGTGGAAAACGCGCTCGACGCGGGCGCCACACGTGTCGAGATCGCGACGGCCGGGGGCGGTCTCAATTTGATCCGCGTCAGTGACGATGGCGATGGAATTGCACAGCCGGAACTGGCGCTGGCGATTGCGCGGCACTGCACATCCAAACTCTCGCATGACATTCATGACATCCGATCGCTGGGCTTTCGCGGAGAAGCCCTACCCTCGATCGGGTCGGTCGCGCGGCTGACGATCCGATCGCGTACAGGCGATGCGAGCAGTGCCGCGGAGATCGCCGTGGAAGGTGGACGAATCACCCCTGCCAAGCCCGCTGCGGCGAATCGAGGGACGTCGGTCGAAGTGCGCGATCTTTTCTTCGCAACGCCGGCCCGCCTCAAATTCATGAAAGGACAACGCGCCGAAAGCTCAGCGATAACGGATGTCGTCAAGCGCATCTCGATCGCCTTTCCAGCGGTGCATTTCACGCTGTCGGGCAGCGATCGAACCACGCTGGATCTGCATCCCGCTTCCCTCAATGCCCATGGTCGACTGGTGCGTATCGCGCAGGTGATGGGCACCGAGTTTCCAGAAAACTCACTTGCGATCGACGCTGCGCGCGAACAGGTCGGACTCAGCGGCCACGTGTCGATCCCGAGCTTCACGCGTGCAAACGCGCTGCAGCAATATGTCTACGTCAACGGGCGACCGGTCCGTGACAAGCTGATCGCAAGCGCCATACGCGGGGCCTATGCGGATGTCTTGCCGCGCGACAGGCATGCGGTGGTGGTTCTTTTCCTGTCGCTCAATCCCAAGGATGTCGACGTCAACGTGCATCCGGCGAAGGCTGACGTGCGGTTTCGCGATCCGGGACTTGTGCGCGGGTTGATTGTCGGGGCGGTTCGCGAGGCGCTGGCCAATGCGGGTATTCGCCCCGCCTCAACCGGGGCTGCGGCCATGATGGGCGCCTTCAGGGCAGCGCACCAGCGGCAACCGCATGCGATGTCGGGTTCGGGCCCGCGCGCCGGGCTTGACCGTTATCGCGTGACCTCACGGGAAATGGCGGGCGATATCTGGCAGTCGCCGCAGCGCCCATTGGGCGGTCTCGGGGAGACGCGACAAGCTGCCTTTGAAAGCGCATCTTTGGAGAGCGCCGACACGCGTGCGTCTTTCTCGGAACTGCCGGCGGGAGTGGAGCAACTGGCCCTTGGTGCGGCGCGCGCCCAGATTCACAGCAACTATATTGTGGCGCAGACACAGGAATCGTTGATCATCGTGGATCAGCACGCAGCGCATGAGCGGCTGGTCTATGAGGCGCTCAAGCAGGCGCTGGAAAGCCGCGAAGTCCCGGCCCAGATGCTGTTGTTGCCCGAGATTGTCGACCTTCCGGAGGAAGACGCCGAACGTCTGGCCGTGCATGCAGAGACTTTCCGTCGCTTTGGCCTCGGCCTGGAACGCTTCGGACCGGGCGCGGTGATCGTGCGCGAGACGCCCGCGATGCTGGGCGAGACTGACGTGACACAGCTCGTCCGTGATCTGGCCGACGAATTGGCTGACGCAGACACGGCCGATGCCCTCAAGGCACGGCTTGATCGCGTTGCCTCGACCATGGCCTGTCACGGCTCGGTCCGATCCGGTCGTTTGATGAAGCCTGAAGAAATGAATGCTCTGCTGCGCCAGATGGAGGCAACCCCGGGATCGGGCACCTGCAATCACGGGCGTCCCACCTATATCGAATTGAAGCTGTCCGACATTGAGCGGTTGTTCGGTAGGCGCTGAGCATCATTGGCGCAAAGGCGCGTTCTCATGCCGCCAAGGCAAGTGACCTTACGGACTTCCAAAAAGTGCCCACAGCGCCTAATTGTGGGTCAAAATCTGCAAACAGAGCGTATCGACCATGAATCGTTTTGAAGGCCCCGGCGCACGCGAGGCAAGCATCCGCTATCTCGACGGCGACTTCCAGGTCACGAGCCCCGGAGCTTTCGTGCGCTGTGCCGTGACGGGAGAGTCCATTCCCCTCGACGAGCTGAAATACTGGAGCGTGGCCCGCCAGGAGCCCTATCTGACTGCGGCCATATCGTTTGAACGCGAGCTGCAACTCAATCCCGAGTTGCGCAAGCGCGGCTAGAACCTCACGCCTTTGATCCTGCAGCGGCAGAGGTCAAAGCCGCATCGATGATCTTGGCCGCCGTCTCCGGGGCATCGAACACAGCATCTATCTCGAGCACGACGGACCGGCCGGGGAGCAATGCCCTGAATTTCTGACGTCCGATTCGAACGGCGTCCTTTGCCGTGGTGATGAGGTCGAGGTCGGCGCGTCGTGCTTCGGCCACAAGATCATCGAGTTCCGCATCGGAAAAAACGTGGTGATCGGGAAAGGCGCGCACCTCAGCGACCTCGCCGCCCGCCACGCGTATCGTATCGAAGAACTTCTGCGGGTGTCCAATACCGGCAAATGCCAGAATGCGGCGCCCCGCCAACTGCTGTCTAGGGTGGACACGGCCAGTATAGACCGGCAGTCCCGTAGCCGACGCCATTTGGACGACATCGCCCGTTGCGCGTCCCTGCCCCATGACGAGCAATGCCGATGCATAGCGCATCTGGATTTCGACCGGGGCGCGGAGGGGGCCAGCGGGCAAGACGCAGCCATTGCCAAGCGCGTAGGTCGCATCGACTACGATGACAGCGTGATCGATGCGAATACGCGCGCTCTGAAAGCCGTCATCCATGATGAGCAGATCGCAACCCGCCTCGGCCAGCAAGCGCGCCCCCGCTGCCCTGTCGGCCGTCACCGCAACCGGGGCGAAGTTTGCAAGAAGAAGCGGCTCGTCCCCCACCTCGTCCGCCGTATCATGATGCAAATCCACCAGCCGGGGACGAGTTGCGCTTCCGCCATGGCCGCGAGAAAGGATCCCCGGCGTCCTGCCCTTCTCCCGCGCGGCTTGCGCAAGAGCAGCCGTCACCGGCGTCTTGCCGCTGCCGCCGACGGTGAAATTGCCAACGCATATGACCGGAAGCCCGACATCCTCGCGTGGCGCGTTGCGAAGTCTATGAGCAGCAACCGCTCCATAGGCAGCCGCCAGGGGCCAAAGGAGCGATGCGCGCCAATCGCGCTTCGTCCACCAGAAGGAGGGAGTGGCGACCATCGACCTAGGCTTTGCCCTCCGGTCCACCGGTCAGGCGCGCCTGAAGCCTCAAGGGCTGGATGAAAGGATCAAGCGCGCTCAGCGTGCGCTTCAGCGCACCGCGCATTTCTTCAACCGCTTGAGCGCCAGCGGTCATCATTTCGTGGCGGGCGACCTCATTGCTCAGGAGATAGTTCACAGCACCGGCCAGCATGTCCCGGTCGCGCACGAATTTCGCGCCGCCGCGCTCGACGAGCCGCTGATAGGCTTCCCGGAAATTCTGGACGTTGCGGCCAGCAAGAACCGCCGTTTCCAGCATCGCGGGTTCAAGAGGATTTTGTCCGCCTTGCGACGTCAGGGATCTGCCCACGAACGCGATTTCCGTCAGGCGGAGATACAATCCCATCTCGCCCATCGTGTCTCCGAGAAACAGATCCGTATCGGCCGTGATCTTGTCGCCCTTGCTGCGCCGCGCGACGCTCAGGCCCTGCGCTGCGAAGTCAGCGGCAAGCTGGTCGGCGCGGTCTGGATGGCGGGGCACGATGATCGTGAGCAATCCATGATGGCGGCCGCGCACCATGGTGTGGACCTCCGCCGCGACCAGTTCTTCTCCATCATGTGTGGATATGGCGGCCCAGGTCTGGCGATCGCCAATCTGGCGTCGCAATTGCGCAAGGGCATTTTCATCGACCGGTGGTAGCGAGGTATCGACCTTGAGGTTACCGGACACCGTCACCGGCCGGGCGCCCAGGCTGCGAAAGCGGTCTCCATCGGCTTCCGACTGTGCCACGACATGGGCAAGGTTCTCAAAAAGTGCCTCTGCTATATGACGGCGCTTTTGCCATGCGGCGTAAGAGCGGTCGGAAAGCCTTCCATTCACCAGAACCTGCGGCACGCGACGCGCACCGAGTTCAAGAATGGTCATGGGCCATATTTCGGATTCGGCGATGATGGCGAGATCAGGCTGCCAGAAATCGAGAAACCGACAAACGGCAGGCTTGAGATCCAGCGGAACATATTGATGGATGACCAGCGCACCCAGTCGCTCCTCGACGAGGCGGGCCGAGGTGACGGTGCCAGTGGTCAAGACGATGTTCACGCCATAAGCGGCGATCGTCTCGATGAGGGGAATGACGGCGAGCGTCTCGCCGACGCTTGCAGCATGAAACCAGATCAATGGGCCGGGTGGTCGCCGGCGGCTGGGGTGGCCATAACGCTCCGTGCGCCGCTCGGGATCTTCCTTGCCCTGTCGGGCACGCCAGGAAACGTACCCCCCGACTACCGGGTAGATCGCTGCTCCCGCAAGCCTGTAGGCTCCAAGCATCCGGCGTGCCCAGCGCTGGCTCATCCGCGACCGTCGACAGTCATCATGGCGCGTTTGCTGATCTGGTTCAGCGCCGTCGTCAGTTCCTGGCGTCGGGCTTCCATTTCCGCATCGTCGGCCTCGCGCGAAACGTGAATCGGGTCTCCGAACAGGATGGCGCTACGACCAAACGGCAAATTGATCGTCGTCTTGTCCCACGTTCCTTCCAGCACCTTGCGGCGGCTCGTGCTCAGCGCCGTAGGCACGATAGGCTTGCCGGACAGCTTGGCCAGTGTGATTATTCCCATCCCCGCGTCCCTCGCAGTGCCGCTCGGAATGTCGGCTATTGTGGTCACGGACATGCCCTGATCGAGCGCCTTTTTCATGGCAATGAGACCGCGCACACCGCCTTTTTCGAAAGTCTTTTCCCGCTCTCGTCCACCCGATGCGCGAAACACCTTGATACCGAACTTCTCCACGTAGAGCGCATTGATCTCGGCATCGGCACTGCGGGATATCATCGTGGCCATCGGATCGTGCCTTGGATGATAGCCGGGCACGAAAAAATGCTGGCCATGCCACAATGCAAAAATGGAATTGGGATTATCCTCGAATACCTTTGAAGGATCGTCGGATCCCTTTGCCATCGGATTGGTGAGGCGCACAAAGCGTACATACGCCACGGCAACGCCTGCGACGAAGTTCTTGAAGAACTTCGAATCCTTTATCGGCTGCCTTATCGACCGCCAAAGCGACGTCTTTCTAACCTTGCGAGGGGTCGACAACTGTTTTGCAGTTTCGTCCAAGTCTCAAGCCTTGTCGCCGGTGGCTTCCGGGTCGAGCAGGCGGTGCAAGTGAACGACGAAATAGCGCATATGAGCATTGTCTACGGTCTGTTGCGCCTTTGATTTCCAAGCCGCCTTCGCCGATGCGAAATTCGGAAATACCCCGACGATGTCGAGCGCGTTCAGGTCGCGGAACTCGGTACTGTTCACCGATTTGAGCTCCCCGCCAAACACAAGATGCAAAAGCTGCTTGTCTGGATCTTCTTGAGCCATCTTCGTTCCCATCTGATTGTGTGTCGAGACGTGCCGAAATGCGGTTTGGAACCCGATGATTTGTTCGTCAAGAGCCCAAATGGCGTATGACGCCCGCGATTTCGGCCAAAAGCGCTCCGCTGCCCGCCACAAGAGCACCTTGCGCAGTTTCGCGGCACGCATAACGGGGCGCCTCGCCCCGGCTGTCGAGGATATGTCCGCCTGCCTCACGCAGAATGATATCTGCGGCAGCCAGATCCCAATCATGGGAATCCGGCTTCACGAAAGTGGCGTCGAATTCTCCATTGGCGACGATCGCAATACGATAGGCAAGCGAGGGGATGTAAGGGACGTCGGGCAGACGGACGCGCAAGTCCTCGGGCAAGGCGCCAATCAACGCCTTCGGACCACCGACCAACGGACGATCAGACGGCTTCCTGACCTCGATGAGGCGCCCATCCTGCCATGCACCCTTTCCCGCCTGGGCATGAAAGATGCTATTCTTGGCAGGACAATCCAGAACACCGCACAGCGACACGCCGTCTTCCACAACGGCGACGCTCACACACCAGGTCGAGCGCCCTTTCAGGAACGCTCTCGTTCCATCGATCGGGTCGACAACAAATGTGCGGCGCGCAGAAAGCCTTGCATCGGTGTCAGTCGTCTCCTCGGACAGCCATCCATAGTCTGGACGTGCGGCAAGCAGGGTTTCCCGCAAAAACTTGTCGACGGCGTAGTCCGCCTCGCTGACGGGAGACGATCCCGCCTTCATCCAGACCTCTGGACTTTGACCGAAATAGCGCATTGCGATGGTGCCGGCCTGGCGCGCGGCATCCCTCAACAAAGCGAGATCGTCACCGGTCGAATGTTCAGCTTCCGGCAAGGGTCATCCCTTCGACGAGCAGCGTCGGTGCGGCCGTGCCGTAGTTGCGATCGAGATCGTTTGCCGGAACGAGATTGAGGAACATGTGCTTGAGATTGGACGCGATCGTCACTTCGGAAACCGGATAGGACAATTGACCGTTTTCGATCCAGAAGCCCGATGCGCCACGGCTATATTCACCCGTCACCATGTTGACGCCCTGACCGAACACTTCCGTGACATAAAAGCCCGACTTCACTCCCCCAATGAGGTCCTCCGGCGACACGGTCCCGGGTTCAATCGCCAGATTGGTCGAGGAGGGGGATACCGACGAGGACGCACGTACGCCGCGGCCATTGGTTTCCAGCCCCAGTTCCCGCGCGACCGATGTCGACAGAAACCAGTGGTTGAGAATGCCGCCCGTGATCATTTCCAGCTTCTGACCCTCGACGCCCTCACCGTCGAAGGGCCGCGACGACTGACCGCGAACCCTGAGAGGTTCGTCGGTGATCGTGATCGCATCCGACGCGACCTTCTTGCCCATCATGTCGCGCAGGAAGCTCGTCTTTCGCGCAACGGCGGCACCATTGATGGCTCCGGCAATATGACCGGCTATTCCCCGCGCCACGCGCGGGTCGAAAACGATGGTCACCGAACCGGTTGCCGCCTTGCGTGGGGAGAGCCGTTTCACAACACGCTCGCCGGCTTTGCGGCCAATCAGTTCCGGCGCCTCCAGATCAGCGAAATGAAGACGCGACAGCGCCTCGTAGTCCCGCTCCATGCCGGTTCCTTCGCCAGCGATCACGCTGACAGACCGCGAGAAACGGCTCGCGACATACTGCCCGACGAAGCCCTCGGACGTGGCAAGAACAAGCCCGCCGAGTCCGCTGCTCGTGCCGCTGCCGGACGAATTCGTGACGCCCGACACCGATAGCGCCGCCTCTTCCATCGCGAGCGCATCTTCCTTCAGACGTTCGGCAGAGACCTGCGTCGGATCGAAGAGGTCGAGGTCCCGCGGCTGCTTCACCAGACGGGAGGGGTCGGCGAGGCTCTGATAAGGATCCTCGGGCGCAAATTTTGCCATGGCCACAGCCCGCTCTGCGAGAGTGGCCGGATCCGACGATGCTGTCGCCGACACGCTGGCAACGCGTTTGCCGACAAAAACGCGGAGGGACATGTCGTCGCTTTCAGACGCTTCCGTCTTCTCCACCTTGCCCTTCCGCACGGTCACAGAGGAGGAACGGCCGCGCACTGCCACTGCGTCAGCCGCATCGGCGCCGGCTTTACTTGAGGCGTCGACAAGAGCGGCAACACGGTCGATCAAGCGGGCGGATTCGAGCATATCGGTCATGAAGCGGGGAGTCCTGCATTTTCAGATGTGCCGCGCCTTCGCAGGCAGGCGTGGCATTCATCTATTGCGCACACCGGCCGTGTGCAATGGGCCGCGACAGTCCGCGCTTTTAAGCTATTGCCTTTTCGAGGCGTTGCGGTCGAAGTCTCTCACCGCGTTCTCGATGTCACGCTTGAGTTCGTCGCGAACCGAAACGGTTTCCTTCAACACGGCGTCGATCTTGAGAAAATCCAGAACGCGAAAGCGCGAAATATCGGGTTTGACCAAGATATGTGGGGGGCGATGATGCTTCAGCTGCGCGGCTATTATGGACTGCATCATCAACTGGCTGGCACCATACATAAGATCGACCGTGGTGGGGGGCTTCGGCCCTTCCACCGGTGAACCGACCACATCGACCGCAATCACGATGTCGGCCTTGCCTTCCAGAAGGTCAAAGGGGAGCGGGCTATAGAATCCGCCGTCGACATAGAGCCGGCCGTCACGTTTCACCGGCCGGAACACTCCGGGGATTGCAGCGGACGCTGCGAGCGCGCTGTTGAGATCGCCACTGTCGAGCACAGAGAGGGCATGCGCAAAATAGTCCGTCGCGGTGCAACTGAGCGGAATTTCAAGCTCCTCGAACGTCATCGGCACCTGCGTCGGCAGAAAGGCCTTGAGGAGACGTTCCAGGTTGAACTGTCCAAGACGAAAGCCCTTGCTCAACACCTCCTTCACGCTGGTTGGCCGGGCGCTCCACATGCGGCTCGCCACATTGATCGGCTTTTCCAGTACGGACCGGGCATGGTCATGGATCTCGGCGCCTGTCATTCCGGCCGCCATGCCCGCTCCCATGATCGCGCCGATCGATGAGCCGGCGATCGCGACCGGACGAATGCCCATCTCGTCGAGCGTCTCGATGACATGAATGTGCGCGAGCCCGCGCGCGCCACCACCACCCATGGCAAGACCGAAGGTGGGTCTAGGCGCCGAGGCGCGTCGATGCGGAAGGGAATTGGTCAAGCAGCTGCCCTGTCTCAGTCCGGATCCGATGCAGTCATATCGCATCTGCGCGTCAAGACGGGCGAAAATCAGACCAGACGCAAAAAACGGATAACCGTGTCGCCATAGCTTCGTTCGTCTTCGAGCCTGAAGCCGACACCTGCGTCGAATGGAGCGGACGCAGATTCCTCGACAACGCATAAGGCGTCCGGTTTCAGCCAGCCGCCATCACGGGCGGATGCTATGGCACGTTCGCCAAGCCCCTTGTCATAGGGTGGATCGGCAAAAACGAGATCGAACGGCTGGATGGTCCCGGCGTCGCCGAGGCGCGTTGCGTCACGCCGGAATATCTTCGTGCGGCCCTGCAATCCGAAGGTCTCGACATTGTCGCGGATCAGGCCGCGCCCGTCAGCCGATTCCTCGATAAACAGACAATGCGCAGCCCCTCGCGAAACCGCCTCGATGCCCAGCGCTCCGGTCCCCGCAAACAGGTCAAGCACCCGCGCGCCTTTGGGAAGATCTCCAAAACTGTGGGCGAGCACATTGAACACGGCTTCCCGTGTGCGATCCGTCGTCGGGCGGATGCGGCTGTCGCGGGGTGTCGCCAGTTGCCGTCCCCGAAACTCTCCTCCGACAATACGCATCGGTCAGCTAACCCTTGCGTGGGCCCCTGGGCCGGCCACCATCCCCGCCTCGGGACGAAGGAGAACGCGGCTTGCCAGCGCCTGAGCCGCCGCCCTTGCCTTTTGCGTCCGCGCCCTTCCCTTGCGGCCGCGCGCCGGGTGCCATCCAGACATTGGCCTTGCGAGGCTCGGCAGGCGGCGCCGGCTTGCGGTCGCCATCCTTGCCACGCCCGCCGGCGAAAGGCTTGTCCTTGAAACCGTCCTTGTCACCACGGCCTGACGGCCTGCCGCGCTCGGGACGCGTCGAAAGGCGCCCCAGCGCATCGTCGCGCACATCTCCCGGCCGACGCTTGCGGCGCTTTATCAAACCGCCCTCGCCCGGCTCCACGGCAAGCGGAGCAGGTGCACGAACCTTGCGCACGGGCTCTTCTTCCTGCGCGGGTTTGCTGGAGAACGGGTTGATGATCGGTGCATCGAAATTCGCGCCCGCTTCCTCGATAAGCCGGTCACCCAACTGGTCGCGCAGCAGGCGACCCTTGAGTTCCTGCACCTGGCCTTCGGGCAGTTCACCAAGCTGGAAGGGTCCGAACGAGATGCGGATCAGCCGGTTCACTTCCAGGCCCAGCGCACCCATAATGTTCTTGACTTCACGGTTCTTGCCCTCACGCAGCCCGATGGTCAGCCATGCATTGGTGCCCTGAACACGCTCGAGCGCCGCCTCTATAGCTCCGTAAAACACGCCATCGACAGCAATACCGTCCTTGAGGCCCGCCAGCGCGCCCTGATCGACCTCGCCATGCACACGGACACGGTAACGCCGCAGCCAGCCGGTAGAGGGCAGTTCGAGCACCCGCGACAAACCGCCGTCATTGGTCAGAAGCAGCAATCCCTCGGTGTTGATATCCAGACGACCGACCGTCATCAGGCGCGGCAAATCCTTCGGCAAGACATCGAACACTGTTCTGCGGCCTTCCGGATCGCGATTGGTTGTCACAACGCCTGCTGGCTTGTGGAAAAGAAACAACCGGGTCCGCTCGATGGGCGGAATTTCCGTGCCGTCCACTTCGATGCGATCGGATGCCTCGACATTGAAGGCTGGCGAGGCCAGCACGCGTCCATTCACCTTCACACGGCCAGAGGAAACCAGGTCTTCGGCCTCTCGGCGCGATGCGATGCCCGCCCGCGCCAAGCGCTTGGCGATGCGCTCGCCGCTTTCCACGACGGCTTCGGGCCGACGCTCGCGCGGGCGCTGATCGCCGCGCTTGGTTGAATCCTGCGTTCGCTGGCCGTAGGAGCGCGGGCGCTCGGCACCATCGGTGCGCGCTTCGACGTGCCGCTTTGAGCCGAATGACCTCGCGCCGTCCCCACCGCCATCGCGCGCCTGTTCACGCTCTGCGCGTCCAGGCCGGCCATAATATTGGGGCTTTTCAAACGGCTTGCGGTCGCCATCCTTCTTCCAGGCGGGACGAGGTCCGTTGCCGGCGGGCCGATCACCTGTATCACGATATGGCTTGCGTTCCCCCTGCGCACCCAGTTCAGGGCGCGCTTCCTTGCGGAACGGACGATCGCCAGCGGAAGCGCCCTTCTCGCGATAGGGCCGCTTTTCGCCCGAGAATGAGCGGTCTTTCGAGAACGCCGCTCTGCCCTCCGGGCTCCGCCTGTCATCGGTGCCGGCGCGCTCGGGCCTCGGGCCTTTGCGAAACGGCTTTGCGCCATCCTGTCCAACCGAGGCCGCATCCCTGGCAAAGGGGCGTTTTCCGTCCGGAGCGGCTGACTTTCCACCAAACGACTTCCCACCGGGTTTGCCGCCGAAGGATTTGCCGCGCGGCTTTCCACCATCTGCAGGTTTGCCAGTGCGCGCACCCGCCGGGCGTGGACCACGCGGGCCTTTCGGCTTGCCGGATTTGTTGTTGTCGTCGTCCATGTGGCGTTTGCCCAATCTGGCGGGTAGGAATGTCGCACCAGATAACAGGCGCGCCCACCGCTTGCGAGAATATTATGGGCGCGCCTTCGTTCTTTTGAGGATCGAATGAAGCGCCCGGATTTCATGGGCCTCGCTCTTACAGAGGCCGAAGCAGCCGCAGCGCGCGGCGAAGTTCCGATCGGCGCCGTCATCGCGCTGTCCGGAGACGTTGTCGCGAAAGCCGGAAACCGCACCCGTGAACTCAATGACCCGACCGCCCACGCCGAAATACTGGCCATACGGGAGGCTGGACTTCGACTTTCCGCCGAACGAATCATCGATGCGGATATCTATGTGACGCTCGAACCCTGCACAATGTGTGCGGCCGCCATTTCATTCGCACGCCTGCGCCGGCTCTATTTCGGCGCGCTCGACGAGAAAGGCGGCGCGGTCGTCAGCGGTGTCCGCTTCTTTGCATCGCCAACCTGTCACCACGCCCCGGAAGTTTATTCCGGAATTGGCGAGACACAGTCAGTTGCGTTGCTGAAGACCTTCTTCCGTGCCAAACGCGGGAAAGTCGATCACAGGCCCGGTACGTAATCGCGCCAGCTCTTGCCGCCGCCGGCAGCCTTCTTGGCCTCGGCCTTACGGCGACGCTCCTTGACGAGTTCGTCTTCACCCACGTCGTTCTGTGCCGCGGTTTCAGCGGGCTGGCGATAGTCAAGCGGTGGCTCGCTCAGATATTTGCGCGACGTCGGGCTGCCCTGGCGCTGCTCGGCAAGCCTCTTCTTGTAAGCCTCGCGTGTCGCGGAATTACTCAACTGATCGCCCCTTATCCGACCGGCATCATGAGCGCGCGGCGAATTAATGTCGCTCTTGCCCACATCGGATCTAGCAGTGGCGATCTGGCCCTGGATCGGCGATTCGAAATCCGGATTGTCGCGGTTGGCGGTAATTTCCTGCTTCAGGCGCGCGCGCCTTTCCTCCGGGCTCTCCACCCATTCCGGATTGTCCAGCGTCGCAACCTTCTGCTGGGGCGGCGGCAAGACACGCTCTGCGCCTGGCGCGGGTCGGACGAGATCGGGACGCGGCTCGTAGGCAATCGAATCACGCTTCTTGGGTGCCAGCGAAAGCATCCCGGACAGATCTTCTGCAAGCTGCGCGCCCTGTGTCTTGCCCGTCCCGTAGGTCGGATCCGACATGCAACCCGCAAGCATAAAGGCGGACGCGAAAAGCGGTGCGCCAAGGGCAATCCGCAGTCCGGACCCACCAGTCATGCCAATCAATCTCACAGCAAAGCCTCTCGTTTCCCCGGAGCCAGTCCGGCCCATGTCGGTCATCCGATCGGAATCCGGCGATAACATGGCGCGCGGATGATCCAGTGTTTAGCTTAACCGCTGCTTAAGAGCAACGTGACCGGTCTCATACATTGTCGTGAGAGACCGGTCGCGCCGTTTCCAGCAACAGCAAATGGCTCAGGAAGCCTGCAGTCCCTGCAACTCCCGCAGCGTCTCCGCATCCCGCTTCGATACATCCGGGAAGGCAGGATCGGAGCCGACATCGTCTGTGTAGCGCCATGAGCGCGCGCACTTCTTTAAACCGCGATCCTCTGCCTTCTCGATGACGACCCCGACGCCCGGAACCTCATCCAGCGTAAAGGCACCCTCGGGAGACGTTCCGGTATCGAGCGTCAGGTCGCTGGTGATGGCGATCTCGGCCAGATCCAGACCCTGTACCGCCTCAAGTAGCGCACCGTCGGTTATGTAGACCACCGGCACCGCCTCGAGCGAAGAGCCGATGGTCTTTCTGGCCCGCTCGATCTCGAGCGCTCCGGTAACCACGCGGCGCACCTGCCTGATCTTGCGCCATTTTTCGGCCAAGGCTGCATCCCGCCATTCGGTCGGGATCGCGCGGAACTGCTCGAAATGCACCGAGCGCGCGTCAGGATAGCGATCCAGCCAGGCTTCTTCCATCGTGAAAGGCAGCAGGGGCGACAGCCAGACCGCCAGATTCTCGAAAAGATGCCGCACCACCTGCATGGCCGCCTTGCGACGGATGCTTGATGGCGCATCACAATACAGGGCGTCCTTACGCACGTCGAAATAGAACGCGGACAGATCGACGACCATGAAGTCGAGGAGTGCCTTGGTCACCCGCTTGAAGTCGAAGGCATCGTAGCCGGCGCGTACCAGCTCATCGAGCTCCGCAATCCGGTTCAGCATCAGCCGTTCCAGTTCCGGCATCTTGTCGAGCGGTACGTCTTCGCCGTCGTCATGGGCCAGGGTGCCGAGCATCCAGCGCAACGTGTTCCGCAGCTTACGGTAGGCGTCGATGTTCGTCTGGACGACATTCTTGCCGAGACGCTGGTCTTCCCAATAGTCGGTCGTGGCCACCCACAGGCGCAGTATGTCAGCGCCGGACTGCTTGATGATATCCTGCGGTACCACGGTGTTGCCGAGCGACTTGGACATCTTGCGCCCTTCCTCATCCATGGTGAAGCCATGGGTGACGACGGCGTTGTAGGGCGCGCGACCCCGCGTGCCGCAGCTTTCCAGCAGCGACGAGTGGAACCAGCCGCGATGCTGGTCGGAGCCTTCCAGATAGACATCCGCCGGCCATTTCAGGTCGGGGCGGTCTTCCAGCGTGAAGGCGTGAGTTGAGCCCGAATCGAACCAGACGTCGAGGATGTCCTTGACCTGTTTCCACGGCTCGTTGGCGCGCGATCCGAGAAAGCGTTCGCGTGCGCCTTCCGCGAACCATGCGTCCGCACCTTCGTTCTCGAACGCCTCGATGATACGCGCGTTTACATTATCGTCATCCAGCACGACGCCATCCTCGTCGGCGAAGACGCAGATCGGCACGCCCCATGCCCTCTGGCGCGAGAGAACCCAGTCAGGACGTTCGGCGATCATGGCGCGGAGCCGGGTCTGTCCGGCAGCTGGCACGAACCGTGTCTCGTCAATCGCCTTCAGAGCGCGTGAGCGCAGCGTCGTGTCGTCGCCGAGGTCCTTGTCCATGTAGACGAACCATTGCGGCGTGTTGCGGAAGATGATCGGCTTCTTCGACCGCCATGAATGCGGATACTGGTGCTTGAGGCGGCCGCGCGCGAAGAGTGCGTCGCGCTTGATCAGTTCCTCGATGACGGCTTTGTTGGCGTCGCCCTTCTTGCCGTTGTCGTCGATCACCCGCGCGGCCCCACCCTCGCGATCCGGGCCGAGCCCGGGCGCGTCCTTGGTGAAATAGCCCGCATCGTCGACGGTGAAGGGGATAACGGTGTCGATCCCGCGCTGCCGCAGCGCGGGCGCGGAATCCATCCACGCCTCGAAATCCTCGCGGCCGTGGCCAGGTGCGGTGTGGACGAAGCCGGTTCCCGCGTCGTCGGTGACATGATCACCGGCGAGCATCGGAACCGTAAATTCGTAGCCGCCCCCAAGGCCCTTGAAGGGATGGGAAAGCTGAATCGAACCAAGCTCTTCCGCGCTGACGCTACGGATGAGATTCAAGGTGAGCTTGGCCTTTTCCGCTGCATCCTGAGCAAGCCGCTGTGCGAAGATCAGCTTTTCTCCGGGACGCGGACCGAAATCGTTCTCGACAGACCCGACTTCATAGAGCCCGTATTCGATGCGCGGCGAATAGGCGACGGCGCGATTGCCGGGGATGGTCCACGGCGTCGTTGTCCAGATGACGACCGCAGCATCGTCGAAGCTGCTGCCAGCGACTGGGAACTTGACCCAGATCGTGTCCGACTCATAGTCGTGATATTCGATTTCGGCCTCGGCCAGCGCGGTGCGTTCGACCACACTCCACATAACCGGCTTGGAGCCGCGATAGAGCTGCCCCGACTTGGCGAACTTCAATAGCTCGCCGGCAATCCGCGCCTCGGCGTGGAAGTTCATCGTGGTGTAGGGGTTCTTGAAGTCCCCGATGACGCCAAGCCGCTGGAACTCCTCGCCCTGCACCTTGATCCAGTGATCGGCATAGCGGCGGCATTCCTGGCGGAACTCCACCATGGCCGCGGGGTCGGAGAGGTCCGGCTTCTGCCTGCCCTTGGAGCGATAGTTCTCCTCCTCGATCTTCCATTCGATGGGAAGCCCGTGGCAGTCCCAGCCAGGAACATAGTTGGAATCATAGCCGCGCATCTGGAATGAGCGCGTGATGATGTCCTTGAGGATCTTGTTCAGTGCGTGCCCGATATGGATGTTTCCATTGGCATAGGGCGGTCCGTCATGCAGCACATAGCGGGGGCGGTCCTTCGCGTCTTCGCGCAGCGCTTTGTAGAGATCCATCTCCTGCCAGCGCTGGACGATTTCCGGCTCCTTGGCCGGCAGTCCGGCGCGCATCGGAAAGCTCGTCTGCGGCAGATAGAGTGTCTTGGAATAGTCGATCTTCTCGGCGGTATCGGTCATTTCATCTTGCCATCAAAGGGTGCCGGGGCTTGGCCTCGGGCACCGAGCATCATTCTTGTGAAAGGGCGCGGAAAACGCGCAGAGCCCGGACCTTCCGGCAGCCGTCAGGCCATCCGGAAGACCGGGCAAGTAATTCGTATCGCCGTCGCGAAAAGCGCGAGCCTAGTCATGGCTGGCGCTTTTAGCGGAGGACTGCCGGAGAATAAAGGGGCGTATCGCGCTTGCGAGGTCGCAGCGGTTGCGAAATCCCACGCTGCGCCTAAAAAGTGAAGTCGAAACGATATGTGGCCGACAAACCGATGGTAAACTGATCCACGGAGCCACGCTCCTTGACCAGGCTTGAATCCGCGGCTTCGCCCTCAAGACGGGCGTATTCCCCGAAGAGGCTGGTTGTGATCTTGTCGGTCGCCTGCCACGTGACCGCGCCACCGAAGCCGTACGATTTCAGGCCACCATCATTCGGGTCGAAGACGCTGAGCCCCGATGCGGCCGACTCGGCAGCATTCACTCCGTAGTAAGTGTCGAAGTAGTTCTCCGAGGCGAACGAAGCGCGAGGACCGGCGGACAGGCGAATTGTCGGCGTCACGTCGTAGAACACATCGGCTGCCAAATCTCCCACGAACGCGTCATGCGTGCGAATACCGTGGCGCAGTTCGCCGCGGATGCGCATCCAGTCCGTCGGATAAACTTCAGCGAAGATGCCCAGCTCACCGCCCCAACGAACAGGGTCCAGTCCTTTAAGGTCGTCCGAATCGTCGTCATCACGGCCAAAAAGGATCTTGCCCGCAAGACCGGCGCGGAACGTGCCATTGTCGATCAAGCCAATGGAGATATTGTCGTTGCGCGACGAGAATTTCGTGACGGTGCCAGTGCGCCCCACCGAAACAAGTGGAACGGCACGGAAGACCATCTTGTCCGCGCCTTCATACCCCGGTGCGAAATAGCCAGATGCTCCAAGGGTAACAGACCAGCTACCGGAAAGCAGACCACCCTCCTCCCCGCCCTCGGAATAAGTGTCGGCCGCGTGCGCGACACCGGAAAGGAGCACGAGAGTCGTTGCAAGGAGGGTGCGGATCATACAAGCGGTCCAGTCGTGATGTACTTTACAAGGCAGTCGCCCAGTTCTCCACGCGTATCATGAAAAATGGCTTAAAATGCCGTCCAGGGCGACGGCTTCATACCTTGTCAGAATGCAATAGCGACGTCCAGATCGGAATAGGGCCTCACGCCTCCAAGCAACGCGCGGGCCTGCGCCTCATCCTTCTTCATTTGCTCAAGCAGGGCGTCCAGCCCGTCAAATTTCTCCTCGCCGCGCAGATGGCCGAAAAACGACACCGCACACGTTTCGCCATACAGATTATCGGAGAAATCGAACACGAAGGTTTCAAGCAGTGGCTCACCATCTGATTCAACAGTCGGGCGGCGGCCGAAACTCGCGACGCCGTCATGCAACGAGCCATCGGCCCTGCGAAGCCTCACCGCATAAATGCCGTGCGCGAGCCCGTTTTCACTCGGCAAAACCATATTGGCAGTGGGAAAGCCCAGAGTGCGCCCCAGCTGACGGCCCTGTGTTATCGGAGCCTCGACAGTATAGCGGTATCCGAGCAGGCCGGCTGCCTCGGCAACATTTCCTTCACCAAGGACGGCGCGTATGCGGCTCGACGATATGATCTCGGCCCCTTCGTCGCGGAAGGCATCGACCAGCGCAACACCAAATCCCCTTGCCTCCCCAGCCGCCATCAGGAATGCAGGGCCTCCCTGACGGTTCTTGCCGAAGTGGAAGTCGAAGCCTGTGACCGCCTGCGAAATGCCCAGATTGGCGACAAGCGTCTCATCGACAAACTGATCGGCGGGATGGCCTGCAAACTCGGGCGTAAAGGGTTGCTCGATGACCGCATCAAAGCCCAGGGTTCCCAGTAGCTTGGCACGCATAGCTGGCGGAGTCAGGATATAGATCGGCTGCTCCGGGTGAAAGACCGAGCGCGGATGCGGGTCAAATGTCAGCACGAGGGCCGCCACGCCGCGTCGCTTCGCATCGGCAAGCGCCCTGTCCAGAACGGCTCTGTGACCACGGTGAACGCCATCGAAATTGCCGATGGCCACGACCCCACCCCTTAAGGCGTCCGGAAGATTGTCGGCTCCCGGCACGCGCTGGATCGATAATGTCGGCACGTGTCGCCTCAGCGAAGTTTCGGGATGACCGCCACCGGATGGTGGCCGTGCTTTTCGAGGAACGCAGCCAGCCGATCCACATCTGGCGCCTGCGCTTCTTCTCCATATTCCCGCGTATGAATACCGCCGGTGACATAAAGAACGTCGATGCCATTGGCCTCCGCGCCCTTCACATCGGTCAGCATGCCGTCGCCGATGGCAAGGACCCGCGTGCGGTCGATCTCGTGTCCGATCACCTCCTGCGCTGCTCCCAGCGCGGCATCATAGATCGGCCGGTGTGGCTTGCCCGCAATAAGGGTGCGTCCGCCCAACTGCGCGTAATCGCGCGCCAGTGCACCGGCGCACCATATGATCGTGTCTCCCCGCTCAACCACGATATCGGGATTGGCGCATATGAAAGGCAGATCGCGGGCGCGCAGCCTCTGCAACATCTCAGCATAGTCGTCCGGCGTCTCGTTGGTATCGTCAAAGAGACCGGTGCAGACGACGCCCGACGCTTCGAACTCCTCGACCACCTCGATATCCAGCCCTTCATAGAGCGTCAGGTCCCGCTCTGGTCCCAGATGAAAGATTCGGCGCGGTCCGTTGCGCACGAGTTCGCGCGTCACATCGCCGGACGTAACAATTCGGTCCCAGGCATCATCCGGGACGCCGAGATGACGCATTTGCTTGACGATGGGTGGGTACTGGCGCGGCGCATTGGTGATGAGCACTACAGCAATGCCTTTGGCGCGCGCCTGCTGCAGCGCCGATATGGCAGCTGCAAACGAGCGCTCACCATTGTGCAGGACGCCCCACACATCGCAGAAAATTGCCGCGTAGCCATCCTCGACCTCGGCGAGCGCCGAGATCATTTTGGGCGAACCCACCATTTTAATCCTTCCCCGAAAAATCGATCATCTCTTTCCGGACGCGACACGGAATTAACCGAAGGCATTCACCCTGTCACCAGCTTTCGCTTAACAGCGCGTGGCTCGTCGGACTATGTCGACCTTCCACACACTCCATTTGGGCACCAAAACGCGTATCGATGAACGGTTAGGACGGAACATGGTTCGCCTCTTGTCGGCGATTATTCTGATTGCCTTCGTTGCCGCTGCAGCTTCATCCCTGTTGACGGGCATCGGAAGCGACCAGGCGTCGGAACGGCAGCTGGCATTGGCTGCTGGCGTGGCGCTTGCTTTGGCGAGCGTCGCAGCTCTCGCTGCCCTGGCTGCCTATTGGCGGGCGAATGCACTGGCGGGCGAAGTCCGCAGATTGGCTGCGGCCGTAGACTCCGCCCTTCGCGCCAATCCCGCGGCCCAGGGCTCCGCCTCCGCCGCGCCGATAAGGGCCGATACGATAGTTCCCGCAGCGTCAGTCTTGGCAATGGCCCCCGAAATGGAAGACGCGGCGCCATCCTCCGCGGACGCTCGTGCGGGAACGAGTAACAATGTGGTTCAACTCGCAGCCCGCAAAGGCGTGCATCGGCGCAAGAAGGCAGCGGCTCCACTCCCAGGCAACCT
Source organism: Rhizobiaceae bacterium (assembly GCA_023953905.1). GTDB lineage: Bacteria > Pseudomonadota > Alphaproteobacteria > Rhizobiales > Rhizobiaceae > Arvimicrobium. Next base: position 111,488 of record JAMLJA010000013.1, read on the forward strand.
CGCGTCGCAAACGGACGCCGTAGAACTCAGCCTCCAGCCCATCATATCGGCAACAACCGGCAGGACCGCCGGGTTCGATGTCTTCCGCAGCTTGCATGACGGGGACACATTTCGCGATCTACGCACCAGCACTGGTGCTCCGGACGGCATAGAGAAGGCCACGTTCGAACGTGAGACGTTGGAGGCCGCGATCCGGGCCGGGCGAAGGCGGACGGGCGCGAGCGCAGACAATCCCCTTTATGTGGCGATCTCTGAAGCTCTTCTGCATTCGCCCGATGAATTGACGAGCCTGTTGAAGCTGGTCAACAGCTATCCCGTCGTGGCTGAAATCATCGTCATTTGCATCGAGGCCGATCGGCTCACGGCAAAATCAGCTACTAGCAAGGCAATCGCGCGACTGACGCAGGCCGGATTTCGGCTTGCGCTCTGCCTCGACGAGGATATTTCCCCGCCCGGGCTCTCCAGTCCTGCGCTAAGCTGCGTCCGGATTTCAGCCGCGCGCCTCATGCAGGCCGATCACGAAGATGTTGCAGCATTGGTGAAACAGGTCGCTGATCGACAAGCCAGGTTCGTGGCCACGAACGTTGAGAGCGAATCCGAAGCTGTGGCTCTGCTCGACCGTGGCGTGGATCTTATGATCGGCGGGCATTTCTGCGAACCGCGTCGACTAAAGCCGGAGGCAAGCGCCGAAGCGGCGCGCTGAGGTAGGGTGCGCATTGCGAAGTCATGCGAGGCGATAAGGTGAATAAAGCCTGACCGTTGCCGTCCTGATTTTAGGGGATACTCACAGCGTTATATTAAACGTTTTGGAGCATGGTGGCTGACCAAACTCGGGCGAAAAGGTTTTGGGCGATGTTCGGGAAGTTCCTAAGAGACACCCGTGGCAATTTTGCAATGTTGACCGGCATCGTCATGGTCCCGTTGCTCGGCGGACTCGCGCTTGCCATCGATTATGTCGATATGTCGCGTCAAAGGCAGATGACGCTCAATGCGCTGGACGCCGCAACGATGGCGACGGCACGCCGCATTCTTGAGGGTGCGTCGGATTCTCAGGTGCGCCAATATGCGCGCGAGTTCTTCGACGCCAATTTGGCCGCGGTCAAACCCAAGGATGTGGATCTCGACATATTCCTGCCCGCCAATATCGGTGGTGGCGGCCGCGTCAAGCTGGTCGCGCATATGCGCTATGAGGCGCAATTCCTGCCACCTTTTCGGGCGCTCCTCAACAAAACACATGTGACCGACGACACGCCGCTCGAGCTGCAGGCAAGTTCGGAGGTCCAGCTCAAGAATACGGTCGAAGTGGCGCTCGTACTCGATAATTCGGGCTCGATGGACTATTATGGCGCCGGATCGGGCAAGAAGCGATTGGATCTTCTTAAGACAGCAGCCAAGGATCTTGTCGACAAGCTCGCGGCAACAGCCCAGATCATGAAGCAGGTCGAAAAGCCGGTCCAGTTCTCGCTGGTGCCGTTTGCCGCCTCGGTAAATATTGGATCAAGCAATAGCGGTGAGTGGTGGATGGATACGAAGGGCCTGTCTTCGATCCATCATGAAAATTTCGACTGGTCGACCATGCCGACCAACAAAAAGATAACGAAGGACACCGACGGCATCTACAAAAAGCGCGGGTCCGGCTGGGGCGCGCAGGATGGTCAGACCGTTTCCCGCTTTACATTGTACGACGACCTGAGGCGCTGCAAGAACTCGAGCTGTTCATCCACCGTTGCCGCCGCCTCATGGAGTGGCTGCGTGGAAAGTCGGCCTTTCCCCTACAACACAAACGATGAAAAGCCCAACGCAGCTGCGCCAGACACGCTATATGTGCCAATGTTCGGCCCCGACGAGGCGGGCGACTTCAATTATAATGCCAGCAGCAGAGACAATCTGGTCAATTTCAACGCCTACAACACCTGGTGGAATGACGACTGGGGCAACAACAGCGTTTCATCCTCAGAGGCGAAGTCACGCCAGCGTAATGCGGAGAAGTATTTCATACCCTTGCCATCCGGATATTCTGCACCCTCGTCAGATGACGGGCCGAACGCCAGTTGCACCACAACCGCGATCACTCCGCTCACCGACGTGACCGTTTCGGCCGGCGTCACGAAGGTGAAGAACGCCATCGACGCCATGCAGGCGACAGGCGCGACCAATGTTCCCGAAGGCATTGCGTGGGGATGGCGCACACTTTCCAGTCAGGCGCCGTTTACCGGCGGAAGGTCTGAAACCGAACGCGGCAATGACAAGGTCATTATCGTGCTGACGGACGGAGCGAACACCTACTACACCCCCTCATCGCTGGGCTCTTCGGACTACGCCGGAAACCAGTCGATCTACTCGGCATATGGCTATGCGCGTTTGAACAACGGAAACCCTGGCCGCATCTTTAGTGGCACATCGAGCGCGGTGAGCAAGACTGACTTTTCCAACAGCAACTATTCCAAAGCGATGAACGAGCAGTTCCTGAAGACCTGCGAGAATGCGAATGGGGGCGACACGGGCGGCTACGGCGCCAACATCATCATCATGACCGTTGCACTTGACCTGAATGCTTCGCAGTCTGCAGACTCCGAACAGCTCTCGATGTTGAAGAAATGCGCCTCGAGATCGCGCTATGCGCGCGATCCAGACGATCTAAGCAAGGGCAAAAAGCTGTTCTGGAATGCCACGAGCAATACCTTGTCGCAGACTTTCAAGGAAATAGCCGACGAGCTTTCCAACCTTCGTTTCGTCAGCTGATCGATTGCGCGGACCTCTATAAAGGCGCTTCGTCCAGGACGGAGCGCCTTTTGTCTGCAGGCAAAGGCGGCGCGTAAACGCCTCGCTCCCATCCCGATAGTTAATGACCAGTCAAGTCCGCGCCGAGAATGCAAGTGCCGAAAAAAACCGGACTTTCAGTCCTGCATTGTATCGGTCGCATGAACGTTCGCTGACGAGATGCTTGTTGGGGTCATCTACGTAATGCTGAGATTCTGGAACGATCGCCAAGGCAATTACGGTATGCTCTTCGCCATCGCGATGGTGCCGATCATGGGTGGATTGGCGCTCGCCGTGGATTATCAGGAGATCAGCAGCCAGAGGCAGGCGACGCTCAACGCGCTTGACGCCGCCGGCATTGCGACAGCCCGTTTTATTGTCTCGGGTGCAAGCGACGCCGAAGTAATCAGCTATGCAAACAAGTTCTTCAAGGCCAATCTGAGCAGCGCCGTCGACCCCGACAAAACCAAGCTGTCTGTCGTGCTCCCAAGCAATCAGGCAGGAGGTGGCACCCTCAAGCTGACGGCCGACCTCGACTATCGCCCGTACTTCTACAACGTTTTCACGGATCTTCTTAATCGTGACAAGGGCGGCAACGATGAGGCTATCGGAATTTCCGCCAGCACGGAGATTCGCCTGAAAAATACCCTCGAGGTGGCGCTCGTTCTCGACAATTCGGGCTCGATGAAGGATCTGGGCTCAGGTTCGGGACAGAAACGCATTGACCTGCTGAAGGTCGCCGCCAAGCAGCTTGTAGATACGTTGGCGCTTCAGGCCAATCTCATCAAGCAGGTCGACAAGCCCGTTCAGTTCAGCCTGGTGCCGTTCGCAGCGTCGGTGAATGTCGGACCCCAGAATGCCGTCAAGCCATGGATGGACACGGACGGAATCTCGCCGGTTCATCAGGAGAATTTCAACTGGTCGTCCATGTCGAGCGGAGACAAGAGAGCGGCCCACCACAACGGCGTGTGGACCAAGGAAGGCAGCGGCTGGGGCGGTGAGGAGGGCGAAATCCTGACGCGCTTCAGTCTCTACAAAGACATGCGGCATGTAAGCTCGCGCGAATGGGTCGTGACCGGACGGGAATATGTCTGCACCAGATATGACTGGAAGGGGCGCTGCACCGACGGACGCTGGCAGGATACCGGCTATTATGACGAGACCATCACACCATTTGCCAGTTGGCAGGGCTGTGTCGAGGCTCGACCATATCCCCACAATACCACCGACTCGGCGCCCAATGCTATGCGCAACGAGGTGGGCGTTGTGTCGGGCGATCCGGCCACGCTCTTTGTGCCCATGTTCGCGCCGGATGAACCCGGCGACAGATGGGACGCTCCCGGAGACCCTCAGCGAGACAATTTCAGCGCCGCAAACAATTGGTGGAACGACGGAAACATCAGTGGCGGCCAGGCCCGACTTCGCAACATGTCGAAGTATTTCGACGTCCGTCCATTCGGAGCAACCTCTCCTCAGGGCAGCGGCCCCAACTACAGTTGCACCACCAATCCGCTGACCGAACTTGTAGACGTTTCGCAACCGGCGGGGCTCAATTCGATCAAGTCGGCCATCGACGCGATGGCCCCCAATGGCGCCACCAACGTTCCTGAAGGCATCGCGTGGGGCTGGCGCACGCTTTCCAGCACCGAGCCCTTCACGGGCGGAAGACCGGAGACGGAGCGTGGCAACGACAAGGTCGTGATCGTGCTGACCGATGGGGCGAACACATATTACACCCCCGGCTCGCTCAACTATTCAGATCCTGCCGATTCAAAATCCACCTATTCGGCTTATGGCTACATGAAGCCGGGCTACAATGGCACCAATACATCCAGGCTCTTCATGGGTGTGTCTGGTGCGGTGGGTCAGTTCGACTATTCGAACGGCAATTATTCAAACGCAATGAACGAACAGATGGCAAAGCTGTGCGCCAACGCCAAGGATTCAAAAATCCTCTTGATGACCGTTGCGCTCGATCTCGACTCGACCAAGCCATCGGAAAGCGCTCAGATAGATGCGCTGAAGAGTTGCTCTTCGGATTCGCGCTTTCGCAAGGACCCTGCCGATCCATCGAAGCCCGCCAAGCTGTTCTGGAACGCAACCGGCAGCAACCTGTCAGAAAAATTCAAGGAAATCGCCGACGAGCTGTCGAACCTTCGTATCGTGAGCTGACGCGTGCGGAGCGCGAGCGATCACACTGCATGGCGCCAAAACGCGCGTAGTCTGCGGCTTTCTACCCCGTAAATCTATCCGCGACCTTGCAATCGCGACATCACCTCCCTACCTGCGCCGTGCGGAACTTGCGCTGCAAAATTCCGCATCTGGCAGGCATGCAAAATGCCCTTCAGACGTCGCTCCAAAGCCTTGACATCGCAATTTCGACCGCATATTTCAGCGGCACATTAGCACTCACCGAAAGCGAGTGCTAATACCCGACAAAGGTCGGGAGAAGCGATTTTAATCATCCGTGTCGAGGACATATCACATGGCAAAGTCGAAGTTCCGCCCGCTTCATGACCGAGTGGTCGTAAAGCGCGTCGATTCCGAAGAGAAGACCAAAGGCGGCATCATCATTCCGGACACCGCCAAGGAAAAGCCGCAGGAAGGCGAAGTCATCGCTGTCGGTTCCGGCGCCCGCGACGAAGCAGGCAAGCTCGTCCCGCTGGACGTGAAGGCTGGCGATCGCGTTCTGTTCGGCAAGTGGTCGGGCACCGAAGTGAAGCTCAATGGCGAGGACCTTCTGATCATGAAGGAATCCGACATCATGGGCATCATCGGCTGATCGTTCTATTCACCCGCACCATCCAATTTGAGATACGGGCCTTTGGCCCAGGAGTAAAAAATGGCTGCTAAGGACGTAAAATTCTCCCGTGACGCCCGCGAGCGCATGCTGCGCGGCGTCAACATCCTCGCCGACGCGGTGAAGGTGACGCTCGGCCCCAAGGGCCGCAACGTCGTCATCGACAAGTCGTTCGGCGCGCCGCGCATCACCAAGGACGGCGTCACCGTCGCCAAGGAGATCGAGCTCGAGGACAAGTTCGAGAACATGGGCGCCCAGATGGTGCGCGAAGTGGCCTCGAAGACCAACGACATCGCCGGTGACGGCACCACGACCGCCACCGTTCTGGCGCAGGCGATCGTGCAGGAAGGCCACAAGGCGGTTGCCGCCGGCATGAACCCGATGGACCTGAAGCGCGGCATCGACATCGCCGTCACCGAGGTCGTCGCGGCGCTGGCCAAGGCCACCAAGAAGATCAAGACCTCTGAGGAAGTCGCCCAGGTCGGCACCATCTCGGCCAATGGCGAGAAGGAAATCGGCGAGATGATCGCCAAGGCCATGCAGAAGGTCGGCAACGAGGGCGTCATCACCGTCGAGGAAGCCAAGACCGCCGAGACCGAGCTCGAAGTCGTCGAAGGCATGCAGTTCGACCGCGGCTACCTGTCGCCCTACTTCGTCACCAACCCGGACAAGATGGTGGCCGAGCTCGAGGACGCCTACATCCTGCTGCACGAGAAGAAGCTGTCCAACCTGCAGGCCATGCTGCCGGTTCTGGAAGCCGTCGTGCAGACCTCCAAGCCGCTGCTCATCATCTCCGAGGACGTCGAGGGCGAGGCTCTTGCCACGCTCGTCGTCAACAAGCTGCGTGGCGGCCTGAAGATCGCCGCCGTCAAGGCTCCGGGCTTCGGCGATCGCCGCAAGGCCATGCTCGAGGACATCGCGATCCTCACGGGCGGCCAGGTGATCTCGGAAGACCTCGGCATCAAGCTCGAGAATGTCGGCCTCAACATGCTCGGCCGCGCCAAGAAGGTGTCGATCTCCAAGGAGAACACCACCATCGTCGACGGCGCCGGCAAGAAGGGCGAGATCCAGGGCCGCGTCGCCCAGATCAAGCAGCAGATCGAGGAGACCACCTCCGACTACGACCGCGAGAAGCTGCAGGAGCGTCTGGCCAAGCTCGCCGGCGGCGTCGCGGTGATCCGCGTCGGCGGCGCGACCGAGGTTGAGGTCAAGGAGCGCAAGGACCGCGTCGACGACGCGCTGAACGCCACCCGCGCCGCGGTCGAGGAAGGCATCGTCCCGGGCGGCGGCACCGCGCTGCTGCGCGCTTCGGCCGCCGTCAAGGCCAAGGGCGAGAACGCCGATCAGGACGCAGGCGTCAACATCGTGCGCCGCGCGCTGCAGGCTCCGGCCCGCCAGATCGCGGCCAACGCCGGTGCGGAAGCCTCGATCGTCGCCGGCAAGATCCTCGACAACAAGTCGGCGACCTACGGCTTCAACGCCCAGACCGGCGAGTATGGCGACATGATCTCCATCGGCATCGTCGACCCGACCAAGGTCGTGCGCACAGCCCTGCAGGACGCCGCTTCGGTCGCCGGCCTGCTCGTCACCACCGAGGCGATGATCGCCGAGGCTCCGAAGAAGGACGCCCCGATGCCTGCAATGCCGGGCGGCGGCATGGGCGGTATGGGCGGCATGGACTTCTAAGCCCTACCCCGGAACATTTCCGGGGAGCTCCAAGGCTCATTTTTGTGAAGAGGGCGGTCGCAAGGCCGCCCTCTTTGCGTTCTCACAGGCCGATTTAGACAGAGAGCCATTCTGGACTTATTTTTACCCGGATATTTTAATTGCATAATTAAAATCCGGGTGATATTCGGCGCTTCTAGTCTTGGGAAGCGAACGATGCGTCACGCAGATCGAAAGACCGCGATAGCGGAATACAAGAAACGCAAGGTCGTGGCGGGCATCTTTGTGGTGCGCTGCGTGCCAAGCGGACAATGCTGGGCAGGCTCGGCACCGGACCTCAGCGCTGTGGAAAACAGGCTCTGGTTCAGCCTGCGACTGGGGACCGGGCGCAATCCGGCCATGCAGCATGCCTACCGAGAATATGGCCGGTCGGCTTTCACCTATGAGGAAGCCGAAGCGCTTCCAGAAGAAGAGGATGCCTATATTCGCGGTAAAAAGCTCCGCGAGCGGCTGGAGCACTGGTGCGCCCGGCTCGACGCGGCATCTGCCTGACCGTCGCGGACGGTCCACCTTGTCGGTGTCGTTCCTCATCATATCAAATAAGGGCGTTTACGCCGCGGAACCCCGCGCCTTCTCGGCCGTTTAAAGCTGGCAACATAGGAGGCCGCAATGGTCAACAAGGATCAGGTCAAGGGAAGTGCCAAGCAAGTCAAAGGCGCGGTGAAGGAAGCCGCGGGCAAGGCGACGGGAAACAAGAAGATGCAGGCCGAAGGCACTGCAGAAAAGGCTGCCGGGAAAGTGCAGAAGGGCTTCGGAGACGCCAAAAAGAAGGTGAAGGACGCGCTTTGACCTTAGAGATTTCAGCGTACAAATGGGCGATCGAGAGATCGCCCATTTCGCATGAGCCTTCCGTCTTCGCCTGAACGCACTCGTTCAATCCTACCGATGTCGACCGGTGTTGAGCGCACAAAAGTCTCCCATCGACAGTTCAAACGATTTGGGCCCGCCCATCGGGCAATCTTCACTTGAAGGGACTTACGCGACGCGATACGGCATCGCGCAAGCTGGAAGAAGTGGAGACCGCGGTGACGAAGACGACGAGAACCGAAAGCGATACGTTTGGCCCGATCGAGGTTGCGTCGGATCGCTACTGGGGCGCCCAAGCCGAAAGGTCACGCGGCAATTTTCGCATCGGTTGGGAAAAACAGCCGCTCTCCGTCGTGCGCGCATTGGGTATCGTCAAGCGTGCAGCTGCAGAGGCCAATATGGAGCTCGGCCGCCTGGACTCCAAGCTTGGCAAGACGATTGTCGATGCCGCTCAGGAAGTCATCGATGGCAAGCTCAATGATCATTTCCCCCTCGTGGTCTGGCAGACAGGGTCGGGCACCCAGTCAAACATGAATGCGAACGAGGTGATCTCGAACCGCGCCATCGAAATGTTGGGCGGTGAAAAAGGTTCGAAAAAGCCGGTTCACCCCAACGACCACGTCAATATGAGCCAGTCGTCGAACGACACCTATCCGACCGCGATGCATATTGCCTGCGCGGAGCGGATCGTCCACGACCTCTTGCCGGCGTTGAAACATCTGCACGCCGCGCTCGACGCCAAGGCGCGCGAATTCGAGCACATCGTCAAGATCGGCCGGACCCACACCCAGGACGCAACGCCACTCACACTCGGCCAGGAATTCGGCGGTTATGCCGCACAGCTTGCGTCATCCATCAAGCGGATCGAAATGACGCTGCCCGGTTTGATGGAACTCGCCCAAGGCGGGACGGCGGTCGGAACCGGCCTCAACGCCCCGGTCGGGTTCGACGTCAAGGTGGCACAGCACATCGCCTCCATCACCGGGCTCGACTTCAAGACCGCGCCGAACAAGTTTGAAGCGCTGGCCGCACATGATTCCATGGTGTTCTCACACGGCGCGCTCAACGCGACTGCGGCGGCACTTTACAAGATCGCCAACGACATTCGCTTTCTGGGCTCGGGACCCCGTTCGGGTTTGGGTGAACTGGCGCTCCCCGAAAACGAGCCGGGCTCATCGATCATGCCCGGCAAGGTGAACCCGACCCAGTGCGAGGCGATGACGCAGGTGTGCGTGCAGGTTTTCGGCAACCACGCGGCGCTGACCTTCGCCGGAAGCCAGGGACATTTCGAACTGAATGTCTACAACCCGCTGATGGCCTACAACTTCCTCCAGTCGGTTCAGCTCCTGTCCGATGCATCCATGTCCTTTACCGACAATTGCGTGGTCGGCATCGAGGCACGCGAGGACAACATCAAGGCCGCGCTGGAACGCTCGCTGATGTTGGTCACGGCCCTCGCGCCGAAGATCGGTTACGACAATGCGGCAAAGATCGCGAAGACGGCGCACAAGAATGGCACTACCTTGCGCGAAGAGGCTGTTGGCGGCGGCTATGTTACAGACGCGGAGTTCGACGAACTCGTCGTTCCCGCCGACATGACCCACCCCGGCTGAGCGGATCGCGCGACACATCGATTGTTTTCGCTAAGTGAACGATGTGTCACTTTCCGTGCTCTATGAGTGAATGATGGGACCCGCTACCTAAGCTCCACGAAATCAATTCACTGGAGCACCCAAATGTCACTCTCGACGACGACATCAGCACCTGCGACATCCACCACCGGCTCGGCCGCGGTTCTCGCAGGTCGCGTTCTTCTTTCAGTTCTCTTCATCGCGGCAGGCTTCGGCAAGCTCACTGCCATCAGCGGTACAGCGCAATGGTTCGGCTCGATGGGCCTGCCCGCCCCGACAGTCGTTGCCGTCCTGGTCGGTCTGCTTGAATTTTTCGGCGGCCTTGCCGTTCTCGTCGGATTTTACTCACGCGCTGCAGCTATCGCACTCGCTGTCTTCACGATTGCTGCAAGCCTCCTCGCCCACACAGATTTCTCGGACATGACGCAGACCCTCTTCTTCCAGAAGAACCTCGGCATTGCCGGCGGCTTCCTCCTGCTCGCAGTCTTCGGACCGGGCGCCTACGCGATCAATCGCCGCTGAGCTGTTCAGCCCTCTCCTCCAAAGCCCGGACTCGTCCGGGCTTTTTTGTATGCACAAGCTTGAGAAACTGATTCAAGCCGCTGCCAAGCTGAATCAAGCGGCTCGCAGTCTGATTCCGCGAATTCTCATAACCCTTTGAACTATCTCGGGTCAGGAGTTGGGCGCAACCTCGTCGCAAACCGCCCGGATGCGTGTCGAGATATCGTCCAGCAAGCGTTGATCCGGCTCGGGACGGGCCCCCTTCGAAGCGATCAGACACGCCTGCGAGCGCAGGATCACTCCATCCCCCAACACCCTGAGATGGTTGGATTTCAGGGTCGAGCCGGTGGTGGTGATATCGACGATCACATCCGCCGAACCGGCTGCGGGCGCGCCTTCGGTCGCGCCCAGGCTCTCCACGATCCGGTAGACCTGGATGCCGTGCGCGCCGGAAAAGAACTGCTGGGTCAGACGCCAGTATTTCGTCGCGATCCTCAGGCGTCGCCCGTGACGCTGACGAAAGTCGGCGGCGACATCATCCAGATCCGCCATGCTTTCGACATCCCACCAGCTGTCGGGTACCGCGACAACCACATCCGCAAAACCGAAGGGAAGCTTCGCCACGATAGCCACCTTGGCGTCGAAATCCGGCAGCTTTTCACGGACGAGGTCCTCGCCGGTGATGCCGAGGTCGAGGGTACCGGCACCGAGCTCGGTTGCGATCTCCGATGCCGAAAGCAGTTTCACATCGATGTCGTCGCATCCTTCGATACGCGCACGATAGGAGCGGTCGTCGCCGGCCTGAACAATAGCGAGACCCGCTTTTGCGAAGATCTCGCTTGCCTGCTCTTTCAGCCGTCCCTTGGATGGGAGCGCGAGCGTGATTGTCATGCCGCGCCTCCCGCCAGATCCTCGACACGGTCCAGCCAGACCGAAAAACCGACGCCCGGGATCGGTTTGCCAGCGCCGAGCAGTGTCAACAGGCGGTCATATCTACCGCCGCCCGCCAATGGCTTGGTGTTTTCACCGGCGTGGATCTCGAAAACCAGCCCCGTATAGTAGTCCAGAGGGCGGCCAAAGGCGGCGTCATATTCGACGTCCCTTGGCTGCAGGCCTTGGCGCGCAATCGCATCGACCCGGCGTGAAAATGCGTCCAGCGAGCGCGTCAGGCTGAGTTCGGCCTGCTTTGCGAAAGCGTCCAACGCGGCGGCCGCCTCATCTAGCGGCACATTGATCGCGAGAAAGTCGCGAAGCGCGTCGAAGGCCGCTTGCGAAAGCCGCACACTGCGCAGATCAGACTTTTCCAACAGGCGACGCGCGATATCTTGAGGCGTGCGGCCAGCGCCCGGAGACAGACCGGCTTCCTGCATTGCGTCGGCGATGCGCCTCGAAAGCGCTTGATCGTCGCCGCTCGCGACGAGGTCCGCGACCTCTTGCGAGAACGCACCACTGCGTTGCGGATTGGCAAGATCGGACAGCGCAGCCTGCAACTGGTCAGGTGACCCGAATGCACGTGCAAGCCGCTTCTGCCAGCCGCGCGGGAGACCGAGCGCCGCCAGCACCGCCTCGAAGATGGCCTGGTCTCCCAATGTCACGGATAGCGTTGTTCCCGGCAATGCACCGGCCAGCATGGCATGTGCGTCAGCGATCGAACGTGCGTCAGCTTCGGCGGCATCCGGCTCGCCAAGGTCTTCGATCCCGCACTGGAAGAACTCGTTGCCGCCCTCTCGCCGTTGCCGGAACACTTCTCCGATATATGCGTAGCGGTGCGGGGTGGCCGCCCGCGTGCTGATGTGATCGAGACAGACGGGAATGGTGAACTCCGGACGCAGGCAGAGGGTCTCGCCCGTCTCACTCTCCGTCAGAAAGATGCGGCGACGCAGATCCTCGCCAGCCATGTCGAGAAACGGGTCCGCGGGCTGGATGATCGGCACGTCGACAAGCTCCGCGCCGCGCTCTGCGAACAGCGCGAGGATCGATTGCGCAGATGCTGGATAGCGGAGCGTCATGGGCGCGAATTGCGATCGGCAGCCTGGGCGTCCAGAATGCGGCGTACCGTGGAGACCAGCTCGGTTTCCGGCACGGTCACCTGTCCGGGCCGCGCTTCCTTATAGGCGTCGTGGCCCGCAATGTTGGCGGCCAGTTCGGCGCCGACGACCATATCCTTGATCTGGACCTCGCCCTTCGCGCGCTCATCGCCGCCCTGGATGACGACGCAGGGCGCGCCGCGGCGATCCGCGTACTTCATCTGGGGCTTCATGCCCGAACCGCCGAGATACATTTCGGCGCGGATGCCGGCCTGCCGCAGGTCGGACACCATCCTCTGGTACTTTCCGAGGCTTTCCGTATCGCGGTCCATGACCAGCACCACGACCGGGCCGATCTCGCCGGATGTGTCCAGCTTGCCGAGATTTTTCAGAGCGGTCAGCAGACGCGAGACGCCGATGGAAAAACCCGTCGCCGGCACGGGCTCGCCACGGAAGCGCGAGACGAGACCGTCATAGCGCCCGCCACCACCAACAGAGCCAAAGCGCACGATCTGGCCATCCTCGTTGGGGATTTCAGCCAAAAGCTCGGCCTCGAAGACGGGGCCTGTGTAGTATTCGAGGCCGCGCACGACGGAAGGGTCGATCATTACCCTATCGAAATCCTGCGAAGGCGAGAGACGCTGAATCGAATGCCCCCGATCATCAACATTGTAGGATTGAACGTAACCCCCCGCTTGGAGAAGCTTTTCTATGTTCACAAGCTCACGAATGCCCTCCATGAAGGTCGGGCTTTCAGCAAACACCGGAGCCAGTCGGGACAATCTTGCGATGCCGTTGCTATAATCAGCCAACCGAGTGCGATCTGCACTCAGGAAAACGGGATCCAACGTGCTCGCCAGTTCCGGGCCTAGTTCAACTGCTCCGCTGGCGATTGCCGCAAATGGATGAATGAAGGCATCGTCACTCTCGTCGATGTCTGTGCCTGACTGATCGAGTGTCAGGAGCTTCAGAAGTGGTTCAATCTGCCCCTCATCCAGCCCCGCGCCCTTGGTAAAATCGCCCTCGCCTTCCTTGCCGCCGTCCCAGCGACCAGCGCCGAGCAGAAGCGCTACGCCTTCCGGCCCGAACTTGTCGAGCTTGTCGATGGCGCGAAGCACGGTCAGCCTGCGGCCGGCATTCTCATCGCCGCCGAGGCCGATCGCCTCAAGCACGCCGTCCAGCACCTTGCGGTTGTTGACCCGGATCACATACTGGCCGCGCGGAATGCCCAGCGCCTCCATGACGTCAGCCATCATCATGCACATCTCCGCGTCCGCCGCGACGCCCGGCGTGCCAACCGTGTCGGCGTCGAACTGCATGAACTGGCGGAAGCGACCCGGACCGGGCTTCTCGTTGCGGAACACCCAGCCTGACCGATAGGAACGGAACGGCTTTGCCAGCTTTTCGTAGTTTTCAGCAACGTATCGCGCCATGGGCGCCGTCAAGTCGTAGCGCAGCGACAGCCATTGCTCGTCGTCGTCCTGAAACGAAAAGACGCCCTCGTTCGGACGATCCTGATCCGGCAGGAATTTTCCCAGAGCGTCGGTATACTCGATCAGCGGCTGGTCGGCCGGCTCGAAGCCGTAGAGCTCATAGACTTCACGGATCTTCGCCATCATCTTTTCGGCGGAGCGAATGTCGTCCGGCCCGCGATCGACGAAGCCGCGCGGCAGCCGCGCCAGCGTCTTCTGCGATTTTTCAGCCATGGATCAGTACTCGCGCGATGTAACAGGAAGCGGGCCGTGTCCTAGACGATGCAGGCAGGAGCGGCAAGAGCAGCGCGCGCTTCTGCGGTATTTAGACCGCGGTGCCGGCAGGCCTACGCTCCGGTCGTTTCAGCCGCGAGCGCAATGCCTCCACATCCGCGCGACAGGCACAGCCTTCAATATGGTCGTTGACCAGACCCATGGCCTGCATGAAGGCGTAGACGGTTGTCGGCCCCACAAAGCTCCAGCCGCGCTTCTTCAGTTCCTTCGAAATGCGCGTCGAAACGTCCGTCTTGCCAAGCCGTGAAAGCGATGCCCAACTGAGATCGTCCGGTCTTTGATCGGGGGTGGGTTCAAAGCTCCAGAAGAAGGCAGCAAGCGAGCCCGCCTCGTCAACGAGTTCGATGGCGCGATTGGCATTGTTGATGGTCGAGACGATCTTGCCGCGATGGCGAACAATGCCGGCATCCTGAAGCAGCCGTTCCACATCGGCCCCATCGAACAAGGCCACCTTGCGAAAATCGAAGCCCGCAAAGGCCGCACGAAAGTTCTCACGCTTGCGCAATATGGTGATCCAGGACAGGCCCGACTGAAAGCCCTCCAGGCAGATCTTCTCGAAAAGCCGGACATCGTCGATGACCGGACGGCCCCACTCCTCATCGTGGTAGCGCTGATAGAACGGATCCGCACCCGGCCATGGGCATCGCAGCTTTCCATCCTCGCCCTCGACGAGCGTCGGTTCAACGGTCATCATCAACTCCATTTCCTGATCTGTCCGATCGGCCTTTACGCCGCCTTTACCAGACTCCTCAACCCGCCGGTAACCGTACCGGAAGGTTTACGCATTCGTCGGCCTTTTATGAAACGCGATTCACCATTTGGATTCCCGTTGCCCCGCAAGTTTGAACGAACGCCGCGTCGCGGCAACCGATACGAGTAGAGGCCAGCCAGATGAAGCTTACCGCTGTGATGTCGGCAGTCATTGCTGCCATCGTTGTGTCAGGAGGCAGCGCTAGCGCCAACGACCGCTACGCCTCGCGCCCCCCTGTCCTCGTCAGTCCCGATCTCTCCGCGCCATGGGTGATGCAACTGCAAAACCGGCACACGCGTCGAACGGTACCGGCATTCCGCCGCAAGCCCGGCGCAGTGCTGGTGCAACCGTCGAACCTGTCTCGGCAGGACGCGCTGCAGCGGACGGACGTAAGCTATCGCGCATTGGCCGGCACTGCGGCGGCGGCCCAGCAACCGGCGGCCCGTCAGATGGACCCCAAATTCCTGCCACAGCAGGTGCAATATCAGAGCAATCATGCCCCGGGCACGATCGTGATCGATAGCGCGCAGAAGTTTCTCTATCTGGTCCAGGGGAATGGCGAGGCGCGCCGCTACGGCGTCGGCGTCGGCAAGGAAGGCATGGGCTGGACGGGCACCGAGAAGATCACCCGCAAGGCGCAATGGCCCGACTGGAGACCGCCGGCTGAAATGATCGCGCGCGAACGGGTGAAAGGACGCAACCTTCCGGCCTTCATGGCAGGCGGACCTGCAAACCCTCTGGGCGCGCGCGCACTCTACCTGGGCAGCACGCTTTATCGGATCCACGGGACCAATGCGCCCTGGACGATCGGAACGAATGTGTCCTCAGGCTGCATAAGACTGCGCAACGAGGATGTTGTGGATCTCTATGAACATGTGAAAGTAGGCGCCAAGGTTGTGGTGATGTAGCTCCCGAGGGGGGACGGCGGGCCGCTGGGGATGCGGCCCGGCACGCGAAAAGGCGGCGCGGGAAACCGGGGCCGCCTTTTCCGCATATAGAAAACACGCTTGCGGTTTCACACTTACTCAAGCGCTTGCCGGTATGGGTGAGCACGAGGATTGCCGCGCAAGAGGTTATGCCGTGGACATTTTCGTGACCGTGTTTTTGCCGATGACGCTTTTCGTCATCATGTTTTCGCTCGGCCTCGGTCTGGTCGTCGATGACTTTAGCCGAATCCTGGTTCAGCCAAAGGCGTTCGCTGTCGGCATGCTGGCGCAGATGGTGATGTTGCCCCTCGTAGGGTTCCTGCTCGCCAGCAATCTCAATCTGTCACCGGAGCTGGCGCTCGGCGTGGTGATCGTGACCCTGTGTCCAGGTGGCGCGACGGCAAACATCTTCACGCGAATCGCGCGAGGCGACGTTGCGCTGTCCATTACCGTGATGTCGGTGAGCACGCTGCTTGCGGTCGTCACCATGCCCATTCTGGCCCAGCTTGCCGCATCACATTTCCTGAGTGTCGAAGCCGAAGACGTCAAGGTGACGGGCCTTGCCTTGTCGATGGTCATGCTGACCGCCGTTCCGATCTGCTGCGCCATGACAATCAGACATTTTGCTCCGCGCTTCGCCCAAGCAATTGATAGGTCGGTGGCGCGCATTGCCCTGGTTCTCGTCGTGGTCGTCATCGGCGTGGTTCTGGTGACGAACTGGGGCATGTTCATCGAAAACCTGCCAATTCTCGGTCCGAGCCTTCTGACACTCAATGCGCTGGTGCTGGCGGGCGGCCTGTTGCTGGCCTGGCTGTTCTCGCTGAGCCAGGGGCAAGCAACGGCGATAGCGCTTGAGACGGGCATCAAGAATGGCGCGCTCGGTGTGACTGTCGGATCGCTTATCGTGGATCACGGCGGCGACGTGTCGCCGATCAGCGTACCTTCAGGTGTCTATGGCATCACCATGTATGCCATGTGTGTCGCCTTCATGTTCTGGCGCAGAAGCCGAGCCACCGTCGGGGCGGCAGCACCAGCCTGAATTACTCCTCACGCGATGCCGGCAGGCTTGTCACCACCATAGGCCCAGTCGAGCAGCTTGACCGTGTGGACGATTGGAATGCCCGCATGGTCCGCGATCTGCGTGATGCAGCCGATATTGCCGGTGGCAATGACAGCCGCTCCCGTGTCCGCGATGTTCTTGACCTTACGGTCGCGCAGTTGCGTCGAGATTTCGGGTTGAAGAATGTTGTAAGTTCCGGCTGAACCGCAGCAGAGATGGCCCTCGCGCGGCTCGCGCACCACAAAGCCTGCCTTGGCCAGCAATTCCTTCGGCTGTCGCGTGATCTTCTGGCCGTGCTGCATGGAACACGCGGAATGGTAGGCGACAGCAAGCCCGCTCCTGACAGCCGGTTCCGGCAAGTCCAATGTCGCGAGATATTCGGTGATGTCCTTGGCGAGAGCCGACACGCGCGCCGCCTTGTCGGCATAGGCGGGATCGAGGCGCAGCATGAAGCCATAATCCTTGATCGTGGTGCCGCAGCCTGACGCGGTAATGATGATGGCATCGATACCTTTGTCGATCTCACGCGTCCAGGCATCGACATTGGCGCGGGCAAAATTCAGCGCCTGTTCTTCACGCCCCATGTGATGGGTCAGCGCGCCGCAACAGCCCTCGCCCTGAGGAACCACCACCTCGACCCCAAGCCGTGTCAGCAAGGAAATCGTCGCATCGTTGATGCCCGGATCGAGCACCGGCTGCGCGCAACCCGTGAGAATCGCCACCCTGCCGCGCGACGCGCCTTTCGCTCCATAGCTGCCGGGGCGCGATGTCGGTGAAGCCTGTGGCACAGTGCCGGGCGCAAGCCTCAGCATTGATGCAAAGGGCTTGAGCGCAGGGATCGCTGCGAAAGCGGCCGCAAACGGGCGGCCAAGCGCGGCCAACTTCAAGGCGATGCGAAAGCGCGCGGGATAGGGAAGCGTCGCCGACAGCACAGAACGCGTCAGGCGCGCCATGAAAGGGCGTTGGTAGGTCTTCTCGATATGGGCACGCGCATGATCGACCAGATGCATGTAATTCACACCTGACGGACAGGTCGTCATGCAGGCGAGGCAGGACAGGCATCGATCGACATGCGTGACGATCTCTTCGTCGGCCGCCCTGCCGTTCTCCAGCATGTCCTTGATGAGGTAGATTCGTCCGCGCGGACTGTCGAGTTCGTTGCCCAGGGTGACATAGGTTGGGCAGGTGGCGGTGCAGAACCCGCAATGCACACATTTGCGAAGGATCTTCTCGGACTCCGCGACATGCGGATCGGCAAGCTGCTCAGGGCTAAACGTGGTCTGCATCAGGCTGCGCTCGCTCCCATCCGACCCGGATTGAGTATGCCCTTGGGATCGAACTCGTTCTTCAGTCGCTGCGAAAGCGCGGCGAGCGCCGTCGGCTGCGGCTGGAAGACGGCGACGGCGTTGCGCCACGCCTGTCCCGCGCGAATGAGCGTCGCATGTCCCCCACCGCATTTTACCACGAGCCGCCGCACGAGCGCGGCTTCAGGGTCATCGCTTTCCATGCGAAGCCAGACGAGCCCACCCTGCCAGTCGAAATAGGCGCTCGCGGGCGCCTCCATGCGCAAGGCAAGCGCCAGTTTCCAACCTTCACTTGGCGCGACCGACACGCGCCAGACGGGCTTTTGCGTTCCATCCGCAAACGGCCTGCAATCGCGTATGTCGCGCCAGATCTCGCGCGATGTCCCAACCTCAATCTCGTCGACCTGCGGCGCGCCTTTGAGGAGGTCCTTGAGCTTGTCGATCCGGTAGGCGACAGACGGCCCGAAGCCCTCTACCCTCAAAAGGGTCGCGGCACGACTGCCAAGGATGCCGCCTGAAACATTCTCGGCGACGCCTTCCGGGAGGTGGGCCGCGCCAGACACCTCGCAACTCGACCCCATAGCCACCGCAAGTGCGGCGGCCATCTGATCGTCCTGCAGATCCCGCACGGCCAGGGTTGCTTCGGTTTCTGCGGCTGGCAGAACCTTGAAGGTCACGTCTGTCGCGACCGCCAGCGTGCCCCATGAGCCCGCCAATCCCTTGGAAAGGTCGTAGCCGGTCACGTTCTTCACGACCCTGCCGCCTGACTTGTAGGCTTCGCCGCGCCCGGAAACCGCATGAATGCCAAGGATGTGATCGCGGGCAGAACCTGCCTTGATCCGCCTCGGTCCCGCAAGATTGGCAGCCAAAGCGCCACCCAGTGTGCCGCGCTTCGGCTCAATTCCCAGCAACGGTCCGTAGTCCAGAGGTTCGAAAGCCAGTTCCTGGCCTTTCTCCGCAAGCAAGGCTTCTATTTCGGCGATAGGTGTTCCCGCGCGCGCCGAGAGGACAAGTTCTTCCGGCTCATAGAGCGTCACTCCGGTAAGCCGTGACAGATCAAGCGTATGTTCCACCTGTTGCGGCCGACCGATGCCGCGCTTCGACCCCTGCCCCACGACTTCGAGCGGCAGTTCTTCAGACAATGCCCACTGGACGGCTGAAAGAACCTCGTCGGGGGTGGTCGGCGTAAATGTCGTCATTTGCGGCCATCACATGCTGCACGGTCGCCAGCCATCAGAACCTCGGTATATCCGGGAAGGCGAGCTTTCCAGCATGCACATGCATCCGGCCAAGCTCCGCACATCGGCGCAGTTGAGGAAATACTTTTCCGGGATTGAGGAGGTGGTTCGGGTCGAATGCGCATTTCACACGCATCTGCTGGTCCAGGTCCACCTCGTTGAACATTTCGGGCATGAGGTCGCGCTTCTCGATGCCGACGCCATGCTCGCCCGTCAATACACCTCCGACCTGCACGCAGAGCCTCAGGATGTCCGCGCCGAAGTCTTCCGCCCGCTCCAGTTCGTCCTCGATATTCGCATCGTAGAGAATGAGGGGATGCAGATTGCCGTCGCCCGCGTGAAAGACGTTTGCGACGCGCAACCCATATTTGCGGGACAAATCACGCATTCCGGCCAGCACACGCGGCAGTTCCTTGCGCGGTATTGTTCCGTCCATGCAAAGATAGTCCGGAGAGATGCGCCCCACTGCGGGAAACGCCGCTTTTCGGCCAGCCCAGAACGCCAGTCGCTCCTGCTCGGATGTCGAAATGCGGCACACCGTCGATCCATTGCGCTGCGCGATGGATTCTACCGCGCCGATCAGATGATCAACCTCCATCTGCGGACCGTCGAGTTCCACTATCAGCAATGCCTCGCAGTCGAGCGGATAGCCGACATGGAGAAAATCCTCCGCGGCATGGATCGCCGGTGAATCCATCATTTCCATGCCGCCGGGAATGATACCCGCCGCAATGATCTCAGCGACGCACTGTCCGCCCTGTTCGCTCGTCGGAAACCCGATAAGAAGTGCGCGCGCGGTTTCCGGCTTGCGAAGAATACGCACCGTCACTTCCGTCACAACGCCCAGCAGACCTTCAGAACCGGTCATCAATCCAAGCAAATCGTAGCCTTCGGCGTCCAGATGCTTGCCGCCAAGGCGCACCACTTCGCCATCCATGAGCACCATCTCGATGCCCAGCACGTTGTTTGCCGTCAGACCGTATTTCAGGCAGTGCACGCCACCAGAATTTTCCGCGACGTTGCCGCCGATGGAACATGCAATCTGCGAAGACGGATCAGGCGCATAGTAAAAACCCTCCTGCTCAACCGCGGTCGTGATGCCAAGATTGGTGACACCCGGCTGGGCGATCACGACCCGGTTGGCGTAGTCGATGTCGAGAATGCGATTGAAGCGCGACATGACGAGCAGCACGGCATCTTCAAGCGGCAGCGCGCCGCCGGACAAGGATGTGCCCGACCCGCGCGGGACGACGCGTATGTTGCGGTCGTTGCAATATTTCAGAACCCGTGAAACCTGCGCGACCGTCTGAGGCAAGACCACGACGAGGGGCATCTGGCGATGCGCTGTCAGGGCATCGCTCTCGAAGACGCGCATGCCGTTTGCTGTATCGACCACTCCCTCGCCCGGAACGATCGACCGCATGTCGGCGACGATTTCATCGCGTCGCGACAGCGTCTTCTCGTCGGGCTTGGGCATTATCAGCCGTGACATGAGATCTCCCACCACTGGTCAACCCGAATTACCAGTTCTCCAACCGCTTTGCAAACTGGATGAGCGATCAATTCGTACACATACCGGGAACCCAGACGCACGATCGATTGCGCACCAACTCACACCTGAACCGATGGATAAAAATATTGACCACTTCGGCTCCTCGGCGATATGTTGCGCGCATTCGCCAGCCGAAACGGGCTACTCGTGACCGACATTTTCACTCCTATCGATCATTCGCGAACGGCTGACGAGGCCGTGCTGCAGATCGAGAGTCTCATTCTGGAAGGTGTTTTGCGCGTGGGCGATCAATTGCCCGCCGAGCGCGAACTATCAAAGCAGTTTGGCGTGTCACGGCCCATCCTGCGCGACGCCCTGAAGAGCTTGGAGTCACGCGGCCTGCTGACGACGCGACATGGCGGCGGCACCTATGTCGCCGACGTGATCGGACAGGTTTTCTCCAAGCCGGTGATGGATCTCATCGCCACGCACCCCAAAGCGGCGTCGGACTATCTGGAGTATCGACGGGAGATCGAGGGACTTGCGGCCGAATATGCCGCGCGGCGGGCGACTCCGGAGGATCGTGCGCTGCTCGACGAAATCGTCGGAAGGATGAAAGCATCCTATGAGCGGGGCGATTTTGCCGAAGAGGCCGAGATCGACGTCGAGTTCCATAACGCCATCGGCGAGTGCGCGCACAATATCATCCTGCTGCACACGCTACGTGCCTGCTATCGCCTGCTTTCCAACGGGATCGTCCTCAACCGGATGATGATCTTCAATATGCCCGACGCGCGCGAAAAGTTGCTAGTCCAGCACCTGGCCATCCATCAGGCCGTCGCGGCCGGCGATCCTGTCGAGGCGAGAAGGGCCGCGATGGATCACATCAGCTATATCGAGCGCGCCATGGTCGACGCGGCACGAAGCGGCGACTGGCAGCGGGTCTCGCAGCTTCGCCTGAAACAGCGGGCGGAAGCGGAGGGCGGGAAGACCCGCGCCGGAGGTCGTGGCTGATGGCGTGTCACTTTTTCAATCTGAACGGACGCGCCACCATGGTCGCGGTCCAGGTCCTGCGGGGGATAGATGTCATCCATAGTTGAAATTGCGGATCTCAAACGGCTGGCCAGAAGGCGCGTGCCCAAGATGTTCTTCGACTACGCTGATTCCGGTGCGTGGACGGAAGGCACCTACCGGGCAAACGAGGAAGACTTTCGCAAGATAAAGCTGCGGCAGCGCATCCTTGTGGACATGACCAACCGGTCGCTGGAAAGCACGATGATCGGCGAAAAAGTGTCGATGCCCGTGGCGCTTTCGCCGACTGGTCTCACCGGAATGCAACATGCCGATGGCGAGATCCTCGCGGCGCAGGCGGCCGAGGAATTCGGGGTGCCCTTTACCCTGTCCACAATGAGCATCTGCTCCATTGAAGATGTTGCGGCAGCCACGAAGAAGCCGTTCTGGTTTCAGCTCTATGTCATGCGCGACCGCGACTTCGTGATGAACCTCATCGACCGCGCGAAAGCCGCGAAATGCTCGGCGCTGGTATTGACGCTCGACCTTCAGATACTTGGGCAGCGCCACAAGGATCTTCGCAACGGGCTCTCGGCCCCGCCGAAATTCACGCCAAAGCATATCTGGCAGATGGCAACGCGACCGGCCTGGTGCATGGGCATGCTGGGGACGCAACGGCGCACGTTCCGAAACATCGCCGGTCACGCAAAAGGCGTCTCGGATCTCTCGTCTCTTGGTGCGTGGACGGCGGAGCAATTCGACCCGCAACTTTCGTGGAAAGATGTGGCGTGGATCAAGGAGCGCTGGGGCGGCAAGTTGATCCTGAAGGGCATTCTGGATGTCGAGGATGCCCGACTGGCTGCGCAGACGGGCGCGGACGCGATCATCGTTTCCAACCATGGCGGCCGGCAACTTGATGGCGCACCCTCGTCCATCTCGGTGCTGTCGGAAATCGCGGATGCCGTCGGCGACAAGATCGAGGTGCATTTCGACGGCGGCATCCGTTCTGGTCAGGACGTGCTGAAGGCGCTCTGTCTCGGCGCCAAGGGTACCTATATCGGCAGGCCGTTCCTCTACGGGCTTGGCGCCATGGGCAAGGAGGGCGTGACATTGGCGCTCGAGATCATCCGCAAGGAGCTCGACATCACGATGGCTCTGTGCGGCAAGCGCGACATAAAGGACGCAGGTCCCGAGTTGATCTACCATCCGCAGAAGGCAGAATGAGAAAGTCCGCGTTAAGCGTTCCGCGTTTCTGGCGCATTGACCTTTGGACGATCGGCTGGTTCGTGGGATCATGACCAGCCCCGCACATTCCGTCGATCTTGAAAGAGCCCGCGCGCCAGAGGGCATGCGGCTCTACGCGATCGGCGACATCCACGGATGTCTCGACCAACTGGACGAGATGCATCAGCTCATTGCTGACGAGATTGCGCGAGACAAGCCGGAGGACTGGCGTGTCATCCATCTCGGCGACTTTATCGACAGAGGACCGAATTCGCGTGGCGTTCTTTCACGGCTCGTCGCGGCACGCGCACGAGACCCCCGCAACATAGTGCTTCTAGGCAATCACGATGCGGGGCTTCTCGACTTCCTGGCCTTGCCGACGCCGCACAGCCTGTTTGCGCGCTATGGCGGCGATGCCACGGCGGCATCCTATGGGGTCGAACTCCGCGTCGAGGATGATGTTGCCCTGCGGCGGACCCATTCGGCGCTGCGGCGCGCCATACCACGCAGCCAGTTGGAGATGCTCGAGACTGCGGCCATCTCGGTCAGCTTCGGCGATTTCTTCTTTTGTCACGCGGGAATCAAGCCCGGTGTTCCGCTCGATCTTCAGCGTCGCGATGAACTGATCTGGATACGCGACGAGTTCCTTGAGGACGCCCGCCTTCATCCGAAGGTTGTCGTGCACGGGCATACCCCAGTCGAACAGCCAGAGTTTCGGCGCAACAGGGTGAATATCGATACCGGATGCTATCGCACGGGCACGCTCACCGGTCTCGTCATCGACCAGGCCAACAAGCGCATCCTGAATGCAAAAGGCTAGCGTTAACGTACCGCTGCGGTGACACCGTACCCGTCAATTGCGACATGGCCCGAAGCCGCGTCGGCGGTATAGATGCCGGCTGCCCAAGCAGCGATTCCGGAGACCATAACAAATGCCAGGAGAGTGGATTTCACGGGTGTCATCTCGAATTGTCTTCCTGGCAATTTGAACCGGTTGAAGTTACCAATGCGTTGCTGTCCAAGGCGACGCGGCGGCCATGTACGGGCACAAATGCGCGAAAGCGAGATATGGATGCACGGTCGCAATCGACTTTTTATAACAGTGACAAAATTGGCACAGTCTGGGTGAGGCAGGCGCCATCGGCGTCCGCTAGAGAATTCCGACCCATGCGCGTGCAAGAGCCAGCCCGGAGCTGTCGGCCTGAGGTCCATGTCGGACCGCCTCATCTTCGAAGCCGGCAAGCCAGCCGGGTCGTTCGGCAGCCAACAACTCGGAAAAATCCACATTCCATTCACGCACGACTTTGGTGCTGGCTTCGAAATGAAACTGGAAGCCGTAAGCGGCCCGCCCAATCCGGAAAGCCTGATTGGTCACGGCCTCGCTTGTGGCGAGATGCGTCGCGCGTTCTGGCAGTTCGAATGTGTCGTCATGCCATTCAAAGATGGGAAAGGACGGCGGGAGCGCGCCCAGAACGTCGTCGTTCATTCCTTCATCTGTAAGTCCCACGGAATGCCATCCGAATTCCGTTGCTCCGCCGATCCTGTTGCGGCCGCCAAATGCGCGGGCCAGCAATTGGGCGCCAAGGCAGATGCCGAGGACAGCCCGGTCGTTTCGCTCGAAATCGCGAACCAGGTCGAGCAATGCGGGGAAATAGGGGAAGTTCTCGTCGTCCATCGCGTTCTGCGCGCCCCCGAGCAGAACAAGGCCATCATAGCCGTCGCTGCTGGCAGGGAGCAGCCCGCCCTCATGCGCCATCACGGTCTGAGTATCGATCGACGCTTCGGCCAGCGCGGTGCCGACATTGCCGGTCGAGGTCTTTTCATAGTTATGGACGATCAGGACGCGCTTGGATGACATGGCAGGTTCCGGGATGCCGATTTGGAAACCCGCACTAGCACGGGTATCTTACCCGAGAG
>JAMLJA010000014.1 GCA_023953905.1 Rhizobiaceae bacterium
TCGGCATAGTCGGCGACCGGATCGATGATCGAAACCGTCATGCCGGCAACATCACGTTCTCCGATCGTATCGATGTCGATGTCACCGGTTTCAGCCATCAGGTACTCTTTGATGGACTTGGACCGCTCGAAGATCGCATCGGTTATCTTCTCGGGAGCCGGTCCGCCATTTCCGATATTGTACTTGATGCCGAAATCCTCATGCGGGCCGCCCGGATTGTGGCTCGCCGACAGAATGATCCCCCCGAACGCCTCGTATTTGCGGATGATGTGGGAAGCGGCGGGCGTCGACAGAATGCCACCCTTGCCGACAATGGCTTTGCCAAAACCATTGGCAGCGGCCATGGCGAGCGCTTTGCCGATGACCTCACGGTTGAGGTAGCGGCCATCACCGCCGATCACCAGCGTCTTGCCCTTGAACCCTTCCAACGCATTGAAGATCGATTGGATGAAGTTCTCCGCATAGTGCTCCTGCTGGAATACCGGCACTTTCTTGCGCAGACCGGATGTTCCGGGCTTCTGGTCATCGAAGGGGGTCGTCTTGACGGTACGGATCATGCTGTCAGCCATTTTTTCTCGCCAGAAGCGATTTATAGAGATCAACGTATCTGTTGGCGCTGCGGCTCCATGAGACGTCAGCTTTCATGCACTGCTTCTGAAGATTGGCCCAGATCGCCGGCCTCGAATAGGCGGCGATTGCGCGATGGATGCCCTGCATCAGGGCGCCTGTGGTGACGGGCGAGAACAGAAAGCCGGTCGCGACACCTGCCGCGAGCGCAGCCTCGTTGGCGTCGACGACTGTATCCGCCAGCCCGCCCGTGCGCGCGAGAACTGGCACACATCCGTAGCGCAGACCGTAAAGTTGCGTGAGACCGCACGGCTCGAACCGCGACGGCACGAGAATGGCATCGCATCCGCCTTGCATCATGTGCGAGAGGGCCTCATCATAGCCGATGACAACACCGACGCGTCCGCGGTGTTGTGCCGCGCCCGCCAGAAGCGCCGCCTCCAGACCCGCATCGCCGGCGCCCAATATGGCAAGGCGCGCGCCAGTTGCGACGATGTCGTCCAGTGCCGAGACCACAACGTCGATGCCCTTCTGCCAGGTCAGCCGGCTGACGATGCACAGGATCGGGCCTTCTCCATCGTCCAGCGCAAATCGCTTTTCGACCGCGCGCTTGTTGACCGCCCGCGCCTTCAGCGTTTTCGCTGAATATGTGCCTGGCAACAGCGGATCCGCCGCAGGGTCCCATACGCTGGTGTCGATGCCGTTGACGATCCCATGCAGGTCGGCCGCACGGAGGTTGAGCAGCCCCTCGAGCCCCATGCCGAATTCCGGAGTGCGAATCTCCTGCGCGTAGGTCGGACTGACCGTCGTGATTGCCCAGGCGGACTGGAGTCCGGCCTTCAGATAGCCCACCCCGCCATAATACTCGACGCCGTCGATCGACATCGCCTCACCCGGAAGCCCGAGACTGCCAAAGATCCCTGCCCCGAACTGCCCCTGAAAAGCAAGATTGTGCACCGTCATCACGGAGGGGGTGTCAGGCGCACGGCCATATCGCATATAGGCGGGAGTCAGCGCCGACTGCCAGTCATGCGCATGCACGATATCAGGCAGATAGCCCTTGATGGCGCCTCCGGCGATCTCGGCGCCAACCTGGCTCAAAGCGCCAAAGCGCCGCCAGTTGTCGGGCCAGTCGTCTCCCGACGTGTCTCCATAGGGTCCGCCGACGCGGTCGAACAGATGCGGAGCGTCGAGGACGAGAAGCTCGAGTCCTGCCATTTGTGCAACCCGAACGGTTGCCGGTCCGCCCTGCAGGGCAGCATAGTGCAGCACCGGCTCATCGGTCTCCATCCGCGCCAACACCGTGGAGTATCCGGGGATCAGCGTCCGAACCTTCACCCCGCTAGCGCCGAGCGCCAGCGGCAGTGCCCCGGTCACGTCGGCAAGTCCGCCGGTCTTGATCAGCGGGTATATTTCCGGTGTGACGGAGAGTATCTGCACCTGTCAGAGCTCCAGCCTGTCAATCATGGGTTGCGTGATCAGGCAGATTCCCTTCTCCGAAACCCGAAAGCGACGCGCATCGAGCTCCGGATCGTCGCCGACCACCAGACCTTCCGGAATACGCACACCGCTGTCGATCACGACGCGGGTCAAGCGTGCGTTGCGGCCGACCGTACAGTCTGGAAGCATGACCACTTCATCGATCATGGAATAGGAGTTGATGCGCGCGCCGGTAAACAGCAGGCTCCTACGCAGCGATGCGCCAGACACGATGCAGTCGCCAGCGACAAGCGACGACACGGCCATGCCCCGCCTGCCATCCTCGTCATGCACGAATTTTGCCGGTGGCTTCAGTTCCGCATAGGTCCAGATCGGCCAGTCACGATCATAGAGATCGAGCTCCGGTGTCACGTCAGTGAGATCGATATTTGCTTCCCAATAGGCGTCGATGGTGCCGACATCTCGCCAGTAGGAGCTGGCTTCCATCGATGATCGAACGCAGGACTTGGCGAAGCGGTGCGCCACCGCCTTGCCGCCCTTCACGATAGAGGGAATGATGTCCTTGCCGAAATCGCGGCTCGACGCCGGATCCGCCGCATCCTTGCGCAGCAGTTCCATGAGGAATTTTGTCTTGAAGACATAGATGCCCATGGAGGCGAGCGCGAATTCCGGCTTGTCCGGGATTCCTGGCGGATCAGCCGGCTTCTCCACAAAGTCTATGATGCGATCGTTTCCATCGACATGCATGACGCCGAAGCCCGTCGCCTCCATTCGTGGAACTTCCAGACAGCCGACGGTGACATCAGCTTCCTGATCCACATGTTGTCGCAGCATCAGTTCATAGTCCATCTTGTAGATATGGTCGCCAGCGAGGATGACCATGAATTCAGGTCCGTAGGCCTCGATGATGTCGATGTTCTGATAGACAGCGTCGGCAGTCCCCTCATACCATTGGGTTTCGGAGACGCGTTGGCTAGCCGGCAGAATGTCGAAGCTTTCGTTGCGCTCGGGCCTGTGGAAATTCCATCCGCGCTGCAGGTGACGTATCAGCGAGTGCGCCTTGTATTGGGTTGCGACCGCCAGGCGTCGGATACCTGAGTTCAGGGCATTCGACAGTGCGAAATCTATGATGCGTGTCTTTCCGCCGAAGTGCACGGCGGGCTTGGCGCGCCGGTCGGTCAGTTCCTTGAGCCGGCTGCCGCGTCCTCCCGCAAGCACATATGCCATTGCATCACGTGCCAGCGGCTGGTTTCTCTCAATCGCCATGGACCCCTCCCTTTCGCTCCTACGAGCCGCTCTGCGCGGCGGGCACAAATTCAAGCATCGTGGTCGACAGAGGCGGCAACAGCATGGTGCCGACGATGCGTCCGCCTTCCTGCTTTGCTTCGACCCAGCCGCCATTCCCCTTGCCCGAGCCGCCATAAATCTCGGCGTCGGAATTCAACACCTCACGCCAGCGGCCTGCATTGGGCAACGGGACTTCGTAGAAGTCGCGCTGCACCGGGGTGAAGTTACAGATCACGGCCACGGGATTGCTCTCCGGCGCCTTGCGCAACCAGGCGAAGACCGAGTTCTTCTTGTCGTCGGCGATCAGCCACTCGAACCCTTCAGGCTCGCAATCGCGTGCGTGGAGGGCCGGCATTGAGCGGTAGACGCGGTTGAGATCGCTCACAAGACGGCGCATGCCATCATGCGGCTTGTGCTCAAGCACGTACCAGTCGAGGCCGCGCGCTTCGCTCCATTCGTCGCGCTGCGCAAATTCCTGCCCCATGAACAGGAGCTTCTTGCCGGGATAGCCCCACATGAAGCCGTAATAGGCGCGAAGGTTGGCGAATTTCTGCCAGTCGTCGCCCGCCATCTTGGTCAGCAGCGTACCCTTGCCGTGGACAACCTCGTCGTGGCTCAGCGGCAGGACAAAATTCTCGCTGAATGCGTAGAGCAGGCCGAACGTGATGTCGTCGTGATGGAACTGCCTGTAGACGGGCTCACGCGCGAAATACTGCAAGGTATCGTGCATGAAGCCCATGTTCCACTTGAGACCGAAGCCCAGCCCACCCTCATGAACGGGCTGCGAGACCTTCGGCCAGGCCGTGGATTCTTCCGCGATGGTGACAATGCCCGGATGTGTGCCGTATGCGGCCTTGTTCATGCTCTGAAGGAACCGAACGGCATCGAGATTTTCGCGACCGCCATGTTCGTTGGGCACCCACTCGCCCGCCTTCCTTGAATAATCCAGGTAGAGCATGGAGGCCACGGCATCCACGCGCAGGCCGTCGACATGATATTTCTCGGCCCAGTAGAGCGCGTTGTTGACGAGGAAGGAACTGACCTCTCGCCGGCCGAAATTATAGATCGCCGTTTGCCAGTCCGGATGAAACCCCTGACGCGGGTCGGCATGTTCGTAGAGGGCTGTGCCGTCGAAACGGGCAAGGCCGTGTGCATCCGTTGGAAAATGCGCGGGCACCCAATCCAGGATGACGCCGAGACCGACCCTGTGGGCGCCATCCACGAAACGGGCGAAGCCGTCCGGGTCACCAAACCGAGCGGAAGGCGCGAACAGGCCAGTCGTCTGATAGCCCCATGACGGATCGAACGGATGCTCGCTGATCGGCAGAAACTCGATATGGGTGAAACCCGTGTCGATCGCATAAGGGATCAGTTCATCGGCCAGTTCGTCCCAACTCAGAAAAGAACCGTCCTCATGGCGCCGCCACGAACCGGCATGTACCTCATAGATGGAGATCGCCTGCCGGCGCGGATCTACGGAACGCCAGTATTCCCGGTGCTCCGCGTCGCCCCATTCATGCGTCATCGGTGAGGCCACGATCGACGCGGTAGCCGGTCGCAGTTCCGACTGAAAGGCAAACGGGTCCGCCTTCAGTGGAAGGCGCGCACCATCGGCACCGATGATTTCATATTTGTAGGTCCGACCAGCTCCAATGTCCGGGACAAAAATCTCCCAGATCCCCGTGTCGCGCCTCAGACGCATGGAATGACGGCGACCGTCCCAATCATTGAAGTCACCAACAACCGAAACGCGCCGTGCATTTGGCGCCCAGACCGCGAAATGAACGCCTTCGGCGCCCTCATGCTCGATGAGATGCGCCCCGAGCTTGTCGAAGAGCCGCAGGTGCGACCCTTCGGCAATGAAATAATCGTCCATCGGGCCGAGCACCGGCCCGAACGCGTAGGGATCGGCCACCCACCATTCCCCGCCTGCGTTGCTGGCAAGGTAATTCAGCGGCTGTCGCTGCGTGATCGCGACCGGGCCTTCGAAGAAGCCATCGGGATGCCGGAGGGTCAATTCCCCAACTGGTTTGCCGTCCAGCGTGAAGGCCGACACCTTTGTGGCATGAGGGATGAAGCATCGAGCCAGAAAGCGCTTTTCGACCGATTGGACACCCAGCACCGCGAAAGGGTCTCCGTGACTGCCGTCGACGATGGCGGAAATCTCGGCGTCGCCAAGACGATTGCCCGCACCTTTGCTGCCCGCGTCGCCTGACGACTTCGTCGATGGTGATTTTCCGTCGGCAGCCTTCGTTTTCTTCATACTCCGGCACTTCCTCCCGACCATCGGGCTGGCATCATACAGTCGGTCGGGAGCATTTCTTCCGGTGTCGTCTGCACACTTATTGCGACAGTCAGTTCACCGGCACGCCCCAGATCTCCTGCGCGTATTGGCGAATGGTGCGGTCGGATGAAAACCATGCCATGCGCGCAACATTGTGGATCGCCTTTTCCGCCCACAAAGGCGTATCCCGCCACAACTCGTCTACCCGGCGCTGGGCCGCCATGTAGGCGTCGAAATCGGCAGCGACCATAAACCAGTCATGTTCATAGAGCCCGCCGATCAGATCCCGATAGCGATCCGGATCGTCGGGTGAAAATACACCCGACGAGATGGACGAGAGCGCCTGAGACAATTCTGGCGAACCCTCGATGATCGCACGCGGATTGTAGCCATCCGAACGACGACTGGCGACTTCCTCGGCCGTCAGGCCGAAGATGACGATATTCTCGTCGCCGACCTGCTCCTTGATCTCGACATTGGCACCGTCAAGCGTGCCGATGGTCAAGGCGCCGTTCAGCGCGAATTTCATGTTGCCCGTTCCGGACGCTTCCATTCCAGCAGTCGAAATCTGCTCCGACAGATCTGCCGCGGGCATCATGACTTCCGCTACGCTGACATTGTAATTCGGGATGAAGGCGATCTTCAGCAATCCGCGCACAGCCGGGTCGCGGTTCACCACCTTTGCGACATCGTTGATCAGCTTGATGATCAGTTTCGCGTTCGTATAGCTGGGCGCGGCCTTTCCGCCAAAGAGCTTCACCCTTGGCAGCCAGTCCCGCTCGGGATGCGAACGTATCTGGTCATACAGCGCCACCGCTTCGATTATGTTGAGCAGTTGGCGCTTGTACTCATGAATACGCTTGATCTGAACATCGAACAGCGCAGACGGATCGATCTTGATACCAAGCCGCTCGCCGACGAGGTTGGACAGTCTGACCTTGTTCTCGCGTTTGACGGCTGAAAACTTCTCTCGAAAGGCGGCATCACCGGCAAATTTGTCGATGTCATTGATCTTCGTGATGTCGTCCTTGAAACCGGTGCCGATCGTCTCGCCGATGAGGTTCGTCAGCCCCGGATTGCACTGCATCAGCCAGCGACGCGGGGTAATGCCGTTTGTCTTGTTGTTGATACGTTCAGGGTAGAGCCTGTGAAGGTCGGCAAAGACCGTGTCCTTCATAAGTTCCGTATGCAGGGCCGACACGCCGTTGATGGAGTGCGAGCCGACGAAGGCCAGATTGCCCATCCGGACGCGACGCTCACCGTCTTCCTGTATAAGTGATATCCGGCGGATACCGTCTTCATCGAAAGCTTGCGAAATGCGGGCTTCCAACAGCACTTCCGCATTGATTGCGTAGATGATTTGCATATGGCGCGGCAGAAGGCGTTCGATCAGGGGAACCGGCCAGCTTTCGAGTGCCTCGGGAAGCAGCGTGTGGTTGGTGTAGGCAAATGTGCGCTTGGTGATGTCCCAGGCCGTGTCGAAGTCCATGCCGTGAACGTCCAGAAGCAGACGCATCAGTTCGGGCACGGCCACCGCCGGATGGGTGTCGTTCATGTGGATCGCCGCCTTGTCTGGCAGTGACTCCAGTTCGCCATACTGGCTGATATGACGCTGCAGGATGTCCTGCAGCGAGGCCGACGAGAAGAAATATTCCTGCTTGAGCCGCAATTCACGGCCGGCCTGGTGGGAATCTGCGGGATAGAGAACGCGTGACAGAGAGTCCGCCATATTGCTTTCGGCAAGCGCACCGATGTGATCGCCCGCGTTGAAACGGTCCAGAAGGATCGGGTCGACCGGCATGCCGGACCAGAGACGCAGCGTGTTGACGCGGTTTCCGCGCCAGCCAACGACAGGTGTGTCGTAGGCCACGGCCAACACATGATCATTGGGCTTCCAGACGTGCCGTTCCAGGCGTCCGTCCTTCGACGTGACAGACTCGACCGTTCCGCCATATCCGATCTCGAACGAGCGCTCACGGCGCTCGAATTCCCAAGGATTGCCGTGATCGAGCCAGGTCTCCGGCAGCTCAACCTGCCACCCGTCGGAAATCTCCTGACGGAACATGCCGTTGACGTAGCGGATGCCATATCCGTGAGCCGGGATGTCGACCGTCGCCATGCTCTCCATGAAACAGGCCGCAAGACGCCCGAGACCGCCATTGCCGAGCGCCGCATCGGGTTCCAGCGCGGCAATCACATCAATGTCCACGTCCAAGGTCGACAACGCCTTGCGCATGGCGTCGAGCATACCGAGGTTGGAGAAGGCATCGCGCATGAGGCGACCGATCAGAAACTCCAGCGACAGATAGTACACCCGCTTTGCGCTGTCGGTGTAGGCATCCTTCGTGGACTCGATCCAGTGCTCGATCACACGGTCACGCACTACTTTTATGGACGCGGCCAGCCAGTCATAGGGCGTGGCAACGGTCGCATCCTTGCCGACGCGATAGCGAAGACATTTGAGGATTTCGGCGGCCAGCTCTTTGGGATCGGAATCTTCAACGCTGGGTTTGGGAAGCTTGTGTGTCATCGCGCCCGTCATAGTTGCCTCGCGTCAGGGTAGCACGACAGCCGCAAGGGCGCCCGCGCAACAAACTCCTCCCTCGTCTTTTGTACACGATCGCCGGCCAAGCTCAATCTACCTGCGAAATTGCCCGGCCGATCGCGTTCGATTGGCGGCAGTCCGAATTGCGTCAGGCCGCCAATGCCTCCCGAGGCGGCTCCTTTGCGCCGGTCATGAGCGCTACTGCTTCTGACATCGATATTTCCTTGGGATCGACGATGCACAATCTGCGACCCAATCGATGGATATGAATGCGGTCGGCGACTTCGAACACGTGCGGCATGTTGTGGGAGATCAGCACGATCGGGAGGCCGCGCTTTTTCACGTCCTGAATGAGTTCGAGAACCCGGCGCGATTCCTTGACGCCCAGTGCCGCCGTCGGCTCGTCCATAATCACAACCTTGGATCCGAAGGCAGCCGCGCGGGCCACCGCCACACCCTGTCGTTGTCCGCCCGACAGGGTTTCGACTGGCTGATGAATGTTCTGGATGGTCATCAATCCCAGTTCGGACAGCTTTTTGCGCGCAGTGTCAGCCATTGCTGAACGATCCAGCTGGCGGAACCATGATCCCCGAATTCCCGGCTTTCTCATCTCCCGCCCCATGAACATGTTGTCCGCGATGGACAGGGCCGGCGAGAGCGCTAGGTTCTGGTAGACAGTTTCGATACCCGCCTCGCGCGCGGCCATCGGATTGGAGAACTGCACCTTCTTGCCGCCAAGCTTGATCTCGCCCTCGTCGGGCGTGATGGCGCCGGAAAGCACCTTGATCAGGGACGACTTGCCAGCCCCGTTGTCGCCTATCACGGCGAGAACTTCGCCGGGATAAAGATCGAAATCGGCGTGATCGAGAGCGGTGACGCGGCCATAGCGTTTGACCAGCCCGCGCGCCGTGAGAAGAGGTTCCTGCGCCATCAGCCCGCGACCTTTCTGATCCATTGATCGACTGCCACCGCGATAATGATCAGCACGCCGATCATCATGTAGGTGTATTGGGGATCGGTGCCGAGCAGCCTCAGCGCCAGCGAAAACAATCCGACGATAAGCGCCCCGAAGATCATGCCCAGAATCGATCCGCGCCCGCCGAACAGCGAGATGCCACCAATGACGACAGCCGTGATGGACTCGATATTGGTGAAGGCGCCTGAATTCGGCGAGATCGCGCCTACCCTTCCAATGAGGACCCACGCGCCAAACGCGCAGATGACGCCCGACAGGGTGTACACCTGCAAAAGAACGCGACTGGTGCGCACGCCGGAAAGTTCGGCCGCGTCGGGATCGTCGCCAACCGCGTAAACGTGACGGCCCCACGCCGTGTGATTGAGAACGTACCAGAGCAGAACGGCAAGCAGCACCATCGCAATGACGCCGTAGGTGAACACCGCTCCACCCGCCCTGATATCGTTGGCGAAGAACTTGAGGATCGGGGCTTCGGCGTCGATGTCCTGCGAGCGGATCGTCTCGTTAGCCGAGTAAATGAAATTGGTCGCCAGAAAGACCTGCCACGTGCCAAGCGTCACAATGAATGGCGGCAGCTTCATCTTGGAAACGAGGAGACCGTTGATACAGCCGCACAGAGCCCCGACAGCAAAGCCGCAAACAACTGAAAGCGCTGGCGGCAGACCATACCGGAAGGTGAACTGCCCCATCACCACCGAACTCAGCACCATGATTGCGCCAACGGACAGATCAATACCGGCAGTCAGGATCACGAGGGTTTGTGCAGCACCGATAATACCGGTGATCGCCACCTGCTGGAGGATCAATGTCAGGGTGAAGGCGGAAAAAAGCTTGCCGCCCAGGACAATGCCGAAGCCAAGCAGCGAGACAATCAGCACGATCAGCGGAACTGCCGCCGGATTCGAGTGCAGATAGTTCTGGATCTTTCGCACGACACTGTTGCCGTGTTCCTCAAACGACGCAATCGTGGTGTCGCTGGAGCTCAATGCACTTTCGACGGTTTGCCCGCCCTCAGATATGCTCATCGCGCCTGTCCCGCATGTCTCGCGTGGTGACCCATGGGGCGTCCCGGGTATTCATGACCGACTGCCGACCGACATTGCCTGTGGAATGCGGACGACGTGACGGAACTGGTACGCAACATAGGCCAGTGGGGATATTCGGTACGAGGTGCCGCCCGCTATGGGCGGCACGGATCGTATGACAAGGGGAAGCGGCTTGCTGCCGCTCCCTCTCGCCAGTCAGTTGCCGGTCATCAGCCCCAGCACTTTTCGAGGCCAGCCTTCGTATCGATCGACTCGACACCTTCCGCAGGCTTGTCCGTCACCAGGCTCACGCCAGTGTCAAAGAAGTCCTTGCCGTCGGTCGCAGCGGGCTTCTCGCCGGTGTCGGCAAACTTCTTGATCGCCTCAATGCCCATCGATGCCATCAGCAGCGGATATTGCTGCGAGGTGGCACCGATAACGCCTTCAGCGACGTTCTTGACACCCGGACAACCACCATCCACCGATACGATCAGCACATCGCCTTCCTTGCCGACAGACTTGAGCGCCTGGTAGGCGCCAGCGGCTGCTGGTTCGTTGATCGTGTGAATGACATTGATGTTCGGATTCTGCTGCAGCAGGTTTTCCATGGCCCGCAGACCACCCTGCTCATTGCCGTCCGTATAGTCGTGGCCGGCAATGCGCGGATCGTCTTCGTCACCGATTACGTTCGGATCCTTCACGTCGATGCCGAAGCCCTGCATGAAGCCCTGGTCGCGCAGAACGTCAACGGTCGGCTGCGAGGGATTGATGTCGAGGAAGCCGATGACGGCATCCTTGGCCTTGTCGCCAAGCGTGGCGGCCGCCCACTGCCCGATAAGCATACCGGCCTTGCGATTGTCTGTCGCGAAGGTCATGTCGGCTTCCGTGATGGGTTCAAGGGGGGTGTCCAGCGCGATGACCAGAATTCCGGCAGCACGCGCCTTCTGGACCGATGGCACGATCGCCTTGGTGTCGGACGGGGTAAGCAGAATGCCCTTGGCGCCATCTGCGATGCAGGTCTCGATTGCCGCGACCTGGCTTTCATTGTCACCGTCGATCTTACCGGCGTAGCTCTTCAGCGAAACGCCAAGTTCCTCGGCCTTGGCGGTGGCGCCCTCTTTCATCTTGACGAAGAAAGGATTGCTATCCGTCTTGGTGATCAGGCATGCGCCAATGCCGTCGGCCGACGCCGGCATTGCAAAACTGGCCAGCGCAACAGCCGTCGCGGCAAACACAGTGGATTTCAGAAGATATTTCTTGTTCACCGTTTCCTCCCAGTGGAACCATTTAGGGTATGCCGGTTGCGCCCTCCCGCGCCGCCAGCCCGGCCGATCTCGACCCATGCTTCAGCAACAACATTCGCACGGCCCTGTCAATAATTAAATCACTCTGATTTATATATTGACAGCTTGTTTGTCCGCGCGCATCCTGCCGCGCCCGCATACCCTAGACTGGAGGATTTCTTGGACGTCGGCAAGCCCAAACCCGGTATCGCCGAGCCATTGGAAAGCCGCATTCGCGGAACGAACCAGAGCGGCATGCGCGATTATAATGAGCGGTTGGTTCTGACGCTGGTAAGGCAGCAAGGCGCGCTTTCGAAATCCGATATTGCGCGGATGACGGGCCTGTCTGCGCAGACAATTTCCGTGATCATGCGCGAATTGGAGGCAGAGCAACTTCTCGTGAGGCAAGAGCCTGTCAGGGGGCGCATTGGGCAACCGTCGGTCCCGATGGCGCTCAATCCGGATGGCGCCTTCTTCATGGGCCTCAAGATCGGCCGGCGCAGTGCCGAGCTCGTACTCATCGATTTTCTCGGCAAGGTCCGGTCGATGCAGCATCTGCCTTATCGTTATCCAGCACCCGAGACGACGATCGCGTTTGTTCACGAGGGGATTGCGAAGATCAGGGAGACCCTGAGCCCGGACGAGGACAAGCGCATTGCCGGGATCGGCATCGCCATGCCCTTCGAGCTCTGGAACTGGGCGGACACGATCGGTGCCCCGACCGAAGTGATGAATGAATGGCGCTACCGCAAGATTCAGACTGAAGTACAGGAAAAGGTGCCCTTCCCCGTCTATCTTCAGAATGACGCAACATCCGCATGCGGAGCAGAGCTAGTCTTTGGCGAGACGACAGGGCTGAGTGACTTCGTTTACTTCTATATTGGAGCCTTTGCTGGAGGTGGAGTTGTGCTCGACGGCCGTCTCTATGACGGCCCATCGGGCAATGCCGGCGCGTTGGGCTCAATGCCTGTCCCCTCACGAGACGGCAGAACGAGGCAACTGATCGACGTTGCCTCCGTGGCGCGTCTGGAAGAACTCGTGGCCGCGCGCGGGGCCGACGCGTCGCATCTGTGGACATCCCCGCAAGACTGGGGCGATGTCGGGCCAGATCTCGAGACGTGGCTGACCCTTGCGGGCGAAGCGCTTGCCTACGCGATCGTTTCGGCGACTTCTGTCATCGACTTCGAGGCCGCCATCATTGAAGGCTGGATGCCCAGAAGCGTTCGAAGGCGGCTTATCGAGGCGGTGTCGAACGCCTTGCCGAGAATCGACGCGGAGGGATTGCGCTTGCCCGAAATTCGGGAGGGTACGGTGGGAATGCACGCACGCGCGCTCGGGGCAGCGAGCCTGCCGCTTTCCAACCGCTTTCTGATCGGTGCAAATCTTCTTTCCAAACGAAACTGATCTTGCAGTTTTACGGACCCGACCGTTGACGAGCAGGTACATGCACACTTCTAGGAAACACCTGATGGCAGTCCAATTCACGGGGGAACCCCGGCCATGATCATATGTTGCGGCGAAGCCCTTATCGACATGCTGCCCCGCGAAAGCGCCCAGGGCGAACCAAGCTTCGCACCCTATGTTGGTGGCGCGGTGTTTAACAGCGCTGTCGCACTCGGACGGCTTGGCGTGCCTGTCGGTTTCTTCACCGGCATCTCGACGGATTTCTTTGGCGATATGCTGAAAGACGCGCTTCAGGCGAGCCATGTTTCACTGGACGTCGTAAAGTTCTCCGACCTGCCTACAACCCTCGCCTTCGTTCGCCTGTCGGGCGGCCACGCGAGCTACCTTTTCTACGACGAGAATACGGCCGGGCGCATGCTTTTCGAAGCCGACCTGCCCATCATCGGGAACGATGTGGAGGCGATGCACTTCAGTTGCATCAGCCTGATCCCGGAGCCGTGTGGCTCGACCTATGAGGCGCTGATGCGCCGGGAGCATGGAAATCGGGTCATGATGTTCGACCCGAACATCCGCAGGAATTTCATCACGGACAAGTCCAGCCATCTCGCACGCATGAAGCGGATGCTGGCAATGGCCGACATCGTCAAACTCTCCGACGAGGATCTCGAATGGTTTGGCGAAGCGGGGTCAACCGATGAAATCGCCGTTCGATGGCTGGACCTCGGCCCAAGCCTTATCGTGATCACAAAGGGTGGCGAAGGTGTCGTCGCATATTCCCGAGTCGGAAAAGTGATTGTTCCCGCGCCCCGCGTGTCAGTGGTCGACACGGTCGGCGCAGGTGACACGATCAATGCAGGGCTCCTTGCCTCATTGCGCGATCAGGGATGTTTGACAAAGGCTGGCATTGCCAATCTGGATGAGGAACAGGTTCGAGCGGCGCTGGAACTGAGCGTGGCCGCGGCGGCTGTAACGGTGTCGCGTGCAGGCGCAAACCCACCCTGGCGTCACGAATTGGCCTGACACGGGCGCCAGCGCGCGATCAATTTATGTTTCGCCGCGCGTGGCAAGCTGTCGGGTGAATCATCAGCGCGTGCCAACTCGTTGACATTTATGGATTTATTCTGGATTAGCGGTTGCCGCCGGTAACGCATGGAGGCGATGCGCGTCGATCTGAGACTAGCGATTGCCTGTTCCGCGCGCTCCAACTCTGGTATTTCCCCGCGCGAAACGACCAATCCAGGAATTCACCCATGCAGTTCATCGACCTCGGCGCACAACGCGAACGTATCCGCGACAAGCTTCGCGTAGCGATTGACGCCGTGGTTGACGATGGGCGTTACATACTCGGCCCTCAGGTTGGCGAATTCGAGAAACAACTCGCGGCCTATGCTGGCGTCAAGCACGTCGTTGCATGCGCGAATGGCACGGACGCGTTGTTGCTGCCTCTGCTGGCGTCCGGCATCGGTCCGGGCGACGCCGTTTTTGTTCCAAGCTTCACCTTTGCGGCAACCGCGGAAGTCGTGGCGCTGGCGCATGCAGAGCCAGTCTTCGTGGATATCGACCCCGATACCTACAATCTCGATGTTGCCAGTTTGGAAGCAGCCATTGCCGCTATTCGGAAGGAAGGGAGGCTGACGCCAAAGGCGATCATTCCCGTCGATCTGTTTGGGCTCGCGGCCGACTATGCGCGTATCGAGCAGATCGCAAAGCGGGAAAATCTGCTGGTCATCGAAGACGCTGCCCAGGCCGTCGGCGGATCGGCGCACGGCAAGATGTGCGGCGCATTCGGAGACGTTGCCTCCACCAGTTTCTATCCTGCGAAGCCGCTTGGCTGCTATGGCGACGGCGGCGCCATGTTCACCAACGACGATACGCTCGCAGAGCGGCTTCGCTCCTTCGCCTTCCACGGCAAGGGCGAGACACAGTACGACAATATTCACATTGGCCTGAACTCGCGGCTCGATACGCTTCAGGCGGCGATCCTGATTGAGAAGCTTGCCATTCTCGAGGACGAGATGGTTGCGCGACAGGCGGTGGCAAAGCGCTACGCCGAAGGCCTCGGCGACGTGGTGAAAGTTGCCCTTGTGCCTGATGGCCATCGCTCTGCCTGGGCGCAATATGCGATCGAAACGGAAAATCGAGATGCGTTGAAGGCCAGTCTGCAGACTGAAGGCATTCCTTCTGTGATCTACTATGTGAAGCCGCTGCACATGCAGGTGGCTTATTCCAAGTTCCCCAAAACTCCGACGGGATTGACGGTCTCGGAAAGCTTGCCGGCCAGAATCCTTTGCCTTCCGATGCACCCTTACCTTTCAAAGTCGGACCAAGATCGCGTCATTGAACATGTCCGCGAGTTCGTGAAGGCAAATCCAGACCAGATGGCGGCAGAGTAGTAGAGCCACACTCTCCGGTCTGGCAGGAAGCACGCCCGGAACCACGACAAACGCCGGATCAATTGATCCGCAGACATTTTGGCGCCTGCGATTGCTGTGCAGGTCGCCGGCCCTTCTTCGTCATTTCTTAAACAGACCCTCATATTGAAGTTCGAAGTTTCGAACAGAGGGCATGTTCGATGGCAACGATAGTAGACGGGGCAAAGTTCACGAGCCTCCCGGCCTGGATCAAGCTTGAATTTCTCCGGGAACGCGGGTTTTACATCGGACTCGCTGCGTTTGTGTTTGTGACTATTTTTCTTGCCGCGCTGCGGGGAGAGACCTTGTTTCCGCACCTCGCCGAATATGGCGTCAGGCTAGTGCGCGTCCTCGCAGCAGCATTTTCCGGCCTTCTGATCGTACTATGCCTAAGGGCGTTGATCCTTGGCGGGAATGGTTCGCTCCTGAGAAGCATATTTGCCTCGGCAAAGTCGATCATCGCAATGCGATTTGCGCGCTTCGTCTATGCCTGTGTGCTGCTCACCTTCTTCATGGCCGCATTCCTCTATCACAAGACCAATATTCCGATCATCACACCATTCCAGTGGGATGCCACTTTCGCGCACTGGGAATCTGCGATGCTCGGTGGACGCCAGCCCTGGGAACTGATCCATCCCCTTGTCGGCTATCCGCCTGTCACCATCGCCCTTGATCTCATCTACTCGTCATGGGTGGTGATGGTGTTCATGGTCTGGGCGGGTCTGCTTGTCAGCGCCCGGACGCCGCGTCAGTTGCGCATGCGCTACTGGCGGGCAACCATCATCTCGTGGCTCGTCATCGGGGTTGTGATGGCGATGATCTTCTCATCTGCTGGTCCGTGCTTCTTCGGCGACGTGGTTCCGGCAATACCCAATCCATTTGCCGGCCTGGATCAATATCTCGCACGGGTCAATCAGATATTTCCGCTGTCGCAGATGGTTTCCCGCAATTTCCTCTGGGACGTTTATACCGGTCAGTCCGAATTGCCGGGCGGTATCTCGGCCATGCCGAGCATGCACAACGCGCAGGCTGCACTTTTCGTGGCTGTCGGTTTCTCGCTCAGCAGGCGTCTCGGCGCAGCCATGCTGATCTACGCGATCTTGATCTTCGTCGGTTCGATCCACCTTGGATGGCACTACGCGCTTGATGGAATCGTGGGCTGGATTGCCGCCGCCGCGATCTGGCTGGCGTGCGGCTGGCGCTTGAGAAAACCGGATGCCGCGAGCATCGACGCGCCCGCAGCCCTCGCAGATCAACTCGCTTCTAGTTCAATTGCGCCTGAACATGCCTGCCGCATGAAATAAACGAGGGGTTGGCGAAACCAGTCGCCGCCTTGCCATATTTCAACGGCTTCCCGTCTTGCGTTACCGTCGTCCCACCGGCGGCTCTCAAGATCGCATCTCCGGCCGCAGTGTCCCATTCCATCGTTCGACTGAGCCTTGGATAGATGTCCGCTTCGCCTTCGGCGATCAGGCAGAACTTTATCGACGATCCAACCGACACGATCTCAGCGGTATCGAACCGGCGCAGATAGGTTTTGGTTTCGTCGTTGATGTGGGATCGGCTCGCAACGATCGTCATCGGAGCACTTCCTTGCCGGGCGCGGATACGGCGTCGCTCGATGACATGGCCCTGCTCGTCCACCCTCCCCGCCTCGGCATGGCCGGGCCGCCCCAGAAACAGCTTTCCGCATGCGGGCGCGTAAACGATCCCCGCGATCGGATCTCCGTCTCTGACCAGCGCAATGTTCACGGTAAAATCCAGATGTCGCTGCACGAATTCCCGCGTGCCGTCGAGCGGATCGATCAGAAAAAACTCACGTCCGAGACTTGGCGGAAGAATGCCCATGGAGGCTTCCTCCTCCGCGACACAGGCGATAGCGGGAAATGCAGAGCGCAGTCCCGCGAGGATAAGTTTCTCGCTCGCCCGATCCGCTTCCGTCACGGGCGAACAATCCGTCTTGTGCTCCACGGTCATGCAGCTGTTGAAGACATCCATGACGAGACGACCGGCGTCCAGCGCGAGCCGTTCGAAGCATTCGAGCACCCGGATATGTTCAGATCCCGCCGCCGCTGTCGTATTGTTCGCTTGCAACGTCCTTCTCGCGCAGCCAGATTTCGACCTGTTCCACCAACTCTTCCGGTGTCTTCCCGAGTGTTGCAAGATGAATGTCTGCAATTTCTGGAGATTCGTATGGAGAATCGACTCCGGTGAAGTCCCTGATCTCCCCAGCCAGTGCACGTTTGTAGAGTCCCTTGGGGTCTCGCGCGGCACATTCCTCAAAGGGCGTATCGACGAAGATCTCGACAAATTCCTCATCGCCGATCAATTCCCGCGCCATCTGCCGTTCGGCGCGGAATGGCGAGATGAACGAGACGAGCACGATCAAGCCAGCGTCTGCCATGAGCTTGGCGACTTCGGCGACACGACGGATGTTTTCTGCCCGATCGGTCTGAGTGAAGCCGAGATCCCTGTTCAAACCATGGCGCAGATTGTCGCCATCGAGCACGAAGGTGTGACGCCCGGTGGAATTGAGCTTCTTGTCGATAAGGTTGGCAATTGTGGATTTGCCGGACCCCGACAGCCCGGTAAACCACAGGACTTTCGCGCGCTGCTGTTTCTGGGCAGCACGTGCCTGCCGGTCTATTTCTATTGCGTGCCAGTGAATGTTCTCCGCACGCCTCAGCGGGTTCTGGATCATGCCCGCCGCAACCGTGGCATTGGTCAGGCGGTCGATCAGCACGAATGCTCCGGTCGCCCGGTTGTCGTGAAAGCTGTCGAAGGCAATCGGCGTCTGCGTCGAAATCTCGACCAGGCCAACTTCATTCATCAGAAGCGA
Organism: Rhizobiaceae bacterium; assembly: GCA_023953905.1. GTDB lineage: Bacteria > Pseudomonadota > Alphaproteobacteria > Rhizobiales > Rhizobiaceae > Arvimicrobium. The sequence goes on from JAMLJA010000014.1 coordinate 18,062, forward strand.
CGACGCCTCGGTCTCACCGAGATCATGTATCTCGACACGCGCCTTCAACGCCGAGACCGCAGCACTTGCCTGATCCGTCGCAGTGCGGAGGATATAGGAGCGTCCAGGCGAAAGCGGCCGCTCGTCGAACCAGACCAGCTTTGCGGCGAACTGGTCGGCGACATGGGGTCGCGCGTCAGGCGCGGCCAATATGTTGCCCCGCGACACGTCGAGTTCGTCTTCCAGAACGAGCGTCACCGCCTGTCCGGCTACAGCCACGGGAAGATCGCCTGCAAGCGTCACGATCCGCTTGATCCGGGAACTACGCCCGGAGTTGGCAACGACGATTTCATCCCCCGCCGCGACAGATCCCGACGCCACTGTGCCAGCGAAACCACGAAAGTCGAGATTTGGCCGGTTCACATATTGAACGGGGAATCGAAACGGCCGGTCATTGTCGCGGCCATCGACCACGATTGTTTCGAGATGCTCCAGAAGGCTCGGACCGGCATACCACGGGGTGCGTTTCGATCTTGTGATGACATTGTCGCCGTGTCGTGCGGACAGTGGTATGGCGACCACGGAACTGAACCCCAGTCCCACCGCGAAATCCCGATAGTCGGCGATGATCTGGCTGAACACGTCGGGGCTGAAGCCCACCAGATCGATCTTGTTGACCGCAAGCACGATATGACGAATGCCAAGCAGAGACGCGATGATGGAATGACGTCTGGTCTGCTTGAGGATGCCACGCCTTGCATCGACCAGAACGATGGCCAGATCGGCCGTTGACGCTCCGGTGGCCATGTTGCGCGTGTATTGCTCATGTCCGGGCGTGTCGGCCACGATGAACTTGCGTTTCGGCGTAGCGAAGAAGCGATAGGCGACGTCTATGGTGATGCCCTGTTCGCGTTCGGCTTCCAGCCCGTCGACCAGAAGCGCGAAATCGACGTCAGCTCCGTTCGTCCCGTGCTTCCGGGAGTCCTTTTCCAGGGTTGCCAACTGGTCTTCGAAAATCAGCTTCGTATCGTAGAGAAGCCGGCCGATCAGCGTCGACTTTCCGTCGTCGACCGATCCGCAGGTGAGGAAGCGCAGCAGCGTCTTCTTCTCCTGTGCCGCCAGATAGCCGCGGACATCCTCGACAACAGATGTCTGTTCGTTCGCTCTAAGCGTTTGCACGGTCAAAAGTACCCTTCGCGCTTCTTCTTCTCCATCGATCCGGCCTCGTCCCGGTCGATGAGCCTGCCCTGCCGTTCCGAGGTTCTGGCAGACAACATCTCCGCCACCACTGCCTCCAGAGTTTCAGCCTCTGAATCGATCGCTCCTGTCAGTGGATAGCAGCCCAGCGTACGGAACCGGACCATCCGGTTTTCGAGCACTTCACCCGGTCTCAGGCTCATGCGCTCGTCGTCCCTCATGATGAGCATGCCGTCACGCTCGACGACAGGGCGGCGCTTGGCAAGGTAGAGCGACACTATGGGAATATCTTCCTGCAAGATATATTGCCAGATATCGAGCTCGGTCCAGTTTGAGAGGGGGAAGACACGGATCGATTCGCCGGGATTGATGCGGGTGTTGTAGATGTTCCACATTTCGGGCCGCTGGTTCTTCGGGTCCCATGCGTGGGATTGATTGCGAAAGGAGAAGATGCGCTCCTTTGCGCGACTCTTTTCTTCGTCGCGTCGCGCTCCGCCGAAAGCTGCATCGAACCCATGATGGTCCAGCGCCTGTCGAAGCGCGACCGTCTTCATGACATGCGTATGAGTATTCGAACCGTGCTCGAACGGATTGATGCCGCTTGCGACACCCTCCTGATTGGTGTGGACGAGCAGATCAAAGCCCAGCCGCGCCGCCATCTCGTCACGAAATTCGATCATCTCGCGGAATTTCCAGGTGGTGTCGACATGCAGGATCGGGAAAGGCGGCGGCGCCGGATAGAACGCCTTCATCGCCAGATGCAGAAGAACGGCCGAGTCCTTTCCGACCGAATAGAGCATCACCGGCCGCGAAAACGTCGCCGCGACTTCCCGGAAGATATGGATGGCCTCAGCCTCGAGATGTTGCAGGTGGGTGAGTTGGATTGTCATGCGGCAATTCCCCGTCGACTTTCCCGCGCACGTCGCATGCGCGGAAGGGTCATCAGACGGCGAGGCTTCTCCGACCCTCATTTGACCATGCCCGATTACTAGCGATGTAGGAACAGTCCAACAAAGCAGGCTCTGCCGCGTGACACTCACATGGCGAATGATTTTTCCATGTGCAGCTCAGAGGACGGAAAAAGTCACCTTATCGGCGCTCAGCCTGTCGTTTGACGCGATTCCCGCCGCTTTGGCGCACTGAGTGGCGCACCCTCCGCCGCGGCGATCAGATAAAAGATCAATATCGCATAGATCGAGGTCGTCAGGCTGAGGTCCATCGCCGATTCAGTCATGCAAAAGACGATGAACGCAGCACAGGTGACCACGCCCAGAAGCGGCGCAATAGCCCCATCGTCCTTGCCAAACGCTCCGCGCCTGATGAACAGCCAAAGCGGCATGAGAAGCATGGCAATGCCCGGCAGACCGCGTAGCAGGCCGCCCTTGGCAAAATCATTCGCATACTGATTGTGGGGTTGGTTGTAGGCCTGGTCGAGGGCGACACCTGCCGGGCTGGTGCGTATCTGCTCGTCAACAGCCTCATCCCAACCATGCGAGCCGGCGCCCGCGATGGGATGCGCCAGGAACAGCTCGCGCGCGATGCGTAGCATTTCGACGCGGTTGCGAGCGGACTCCTCCTGCACGACCTCGCCATTGACTAAGGCACCAGCCGCCTGTCCGAGATCGGAACGGTCCGTCCGGATCATGCTCGACTGCCACAGGCCGAGCGCGACCGGGAAAAGGACGAATAGCGCACAGGCAATAAGCGCCGTTGACCGCGATGCCGCCCACAGGCGCGGCAGCAGGGGAAGCAGCATTGCAGGCACGGCAAGCACTGCCCCCCTCGACCCCGATGCGAAAACCGCAAACATGCCGACGCAAGCGGCCCCTGCCATCAAGACCCGCATCCACGGTTTGCCTTGAGCGTAGACCGCACCGATCAACGCAAACATGGAGAACAAAGCTGCCAGCATTCCGAACCGAATCGGATTCGTAGGCCCCTCCGCCCGCTCCAGACCAAGAATCCAAAGGTCGGTGGAGGCGACAACTGCGCCAAGCAGACAGCCTACAGCCGCCCCCCACAAGACGACACCGACGGGAAAGCGTCGGATCGTCAGCAGCACCGCCAAAGCCATGAAATACTGCTTCGCCTGATTCTCAAGGTCGCCTGTTCCATCCCCATGATAGAGAACAAGTCCCAGTTCGATCAGTGTGACGATCAGGATCAGCAGATTGAGCGCAAAGGCATCGGACTTCAGCCAAGGCCCGAAATAGAGCTTTACGGCCTCGCCGATCAGACGTCCCCGGCTGGCGGCGATTGTCATTACAGACACGACCGCGACAATGCCCACGCCGCCGAATGGGACCGCAAGACAGAGGGCCAGCGTCAGAAACACGGAAATGTTCCCATCCCGTATGCTTGCCTTCACGCCTTCGGAAACGCGGGGCAACGATTCGGATAGGAATGCCGGTTTCAGAGACACGAAGGACCGCCGATCTTTGCCGGAGAAGGTCGACACAGGAAGGTCGACGCCCACCTCCTGTTCGCCAATGCCGCTGGTCTAGCGCAAACGGGATTTCGATCAAGTCTCTGGACGCGGGCGATGACAAAGGTTATGGACTGCGCCGCCTGCAGGTTATCGCATTGGGGCGTAGCCAAGTGGTAAGGCATCGGTTTTTGGTACCGACATTCCCAGGTTCGAACCCTGGCGCCCCAGCCAGCTGAATGTTTTAAGATACCGATCAAACGCCGAAGCATCGGGTAAGCGGGCAAATCGACTGACGCGATGATTCGTCAGTGGAAGCCATGTGGTTGTTGGCTCACGCCTCGGACTGGATTTCTTCCTCCGATGACACGAAACTCCGACCGCTCGAGGTTGCTTTGATAACACCCCTGTTCTAGGGCATCACAGCTTCCGAAACATTGGGTGCACTACCCTATGTGTGTGAGAGGCGATGCCCTATCTGGAATAGCATGAACGACGGAATGCAGACCCTCGGCGTCGTGGGACGATTGTTTCCCCTGATCCTGAGTGGAGAGAAGACTTCGACCATCAGGTGGCGTGAACCTCGCATCGTCCCAGGCCTGATGACCTATGTGTCGGACGACGATGCGAACGCCACCGCCGTCGTCAATGTCGTGCGCTGCACCGACATGCCGCTCGACGCGGTGGCCGCATTTCTCGGCAAGACCGACGAGTGGCCTGACGAGGTGTTGCTCGCCGGCATGCGCGAGCACTATCCAGCGATTGAACTCACGGAAATCGTTCAAGTGATCGAACACGAGCCGTGCGCTGATGCGCACGCCTCGCGCTAATCTGAATGACGAATTAATGGTCGGACGGGCGCAAAAACGGGTTCTGATCACCGGCGGTCGCATGCCCGTTTCTGTCCAGATGGCCCAGATCTTCATGCAGGCCGGCGCCAGGGTTCATGTCGCGGATTCGACACGTCATGTGATCGCCGACGCGCTGTCAGAATGCACAACGCATCGTCTGCCTGGCGCACGAGGAAACATGCACGCCTATGGCGCAGCAGTCGAGGAATTGGTCAGACAGTGGGATATCGATATCGTCGTGCCGGTCGGCGAGGAAGTATTTCATCTCGCGGCGGCGCGCGAAACCGGATACGCGATTCCACTCTTTGCACCACCGCTCGCGACCCTGAGGCTGTTGCACGACAAATCGACATTCATCGAACTGGCTCGCGGCAGTGGCCTGGCCGTGCCGGAAACCCGGGTTTTGAAGCGGCGAAAGGATGTCGACGATCTTGCGGAACGCTCTGGAGAACTGGTGCTCAAGCCCTGCTTCTCGCGTTTCGGGGCACGCACCAGGATTGGCGTCCCCATTTCAGAACTGGAGGATGTCGTACCATCGGCCAATTGTCCCTGGGTCGCACAGGAACGTCTCGATGGCGAAGAGTTCTGCGCCTATGCAGTCGCGGTGAACGGCAAACTCGCAGCATTCAGCGCCTACTGTCCATCGCACAGGATAGCGAAGAGCGCCGCCTTCTATTTCGAGCCCTGCAAGCTTCCGGATGGCGAACGGATCGCTGCCGTACTGGCTGCGGCGACGGCTTTCACCGGCCAGATATCGCTTGATTTCATTCGCATTCCGGAGGGAACGTTGCTTCCCATTGAGTGCAATCCTCGAGCGACAAGCGGACTTCACTTTTTCCGGGACCAGCCCGAATTGGCAACCGCGATCCTTTGCGGCACCGCGCCCGAAATCATACTTCGGCCTCGAACGGCAACGCCACCGGCCATGCACCGCAAGGCGATGTGGATTGCCGGATTGCCCAATGCTTTGCGGTCGGGAACATTCCGTATCTGGCTGCGCGATCTCAAGCGTGGCAGAGACGCGATACACTCTCCGGGAAGCCCGCTAACACGGCAAGCATACAGAATGATCGCGAGCTATCTCGCGGAGGCTCTCGTATCGAGACGCTCGCTGCATGACATCATGGCGGGCGACATAGAGTGGGATGGCGAACGATTCGAATCAGAGACCTCTCCTTCGCGTCTGCAAAGAAACATCCGCGTGTCAGAGGCGCGGGAAGATATGTATAGCTAGTGCTCAAACATGCCTGTCGTGCTTGCATCGGCGCAGCCTCAGGAGATAGGCGATGTGCATGTACACCTTGCAGCGGATCGAACAGGCGGAGCAGCTCGTCAAGAAGAGCCGATTCCTCGCAACTGCCGGCCCGGTTCAGGACGAGCACGCGGCAAGAGCGTTCATCCGCGACCATTCGCACTCAGGCGCCAATCACAATTGCTGGGCGTGGCGAACGGGCACTACCTACCGTTTCAGTGACGACGGTGAACCTGGCGGCACGGCGGGCCGGCCCATTCTGCAGGCAATCGAATCGCAGTCTCTGGACAATGTCGCTGTCGTCGTAACGCGTTGGTTTGGCGGCGTCCTTCTCGGAACAGGTGGACTTGCGAGAGCCTATGGCGGCGCGGCTGCCTCATGCCTGCGTGCCGCCAGTCTCATCGAGATCATCCCCAGCCGCGCCCTTGCGCTGCGTGTCGGCTTTTCAGACCTCAGCCTGGTCATGGCGAGGCTTGCTTCGGCGGAGGACGTGACGATTCTCAACGAGGCGTTTTTCGACAGCGGCGCCGAAATCACCGCCCAAGTGCCAGAGTGCCTTTTCGAAGAACTTTGCGAACGACTAATCGATGCCACGAGCGGACGCATCGAGATGCTAGCCGATGGCTCTGCACAATAAAAAAGGCCGCCGCGTTGCCGCGACGGCCTTTCTTGGAAGTTTGGATTCTTATCGGCGCCGGATCAAAGACCAGACTGCAGGGACCAGAGCGGCAGCGAGAGCCGCCTTCACCAGGTCCGGCACGATGAACGGCACCACGCCGAACTGCCAACCCTTCTCAAAACCGATCAGCACCGAAAGCCAGCCAAATCCCATGGCCAGCATGACCGCATCGGCAACGACGACGACACCGAAGAATTTCAAGACATTGCGATCCCAACCACGGTCAGCGGCCCAGCCGATCATCGCTGTCATGACGACGAAGCCTGCAAGATAACCGCCCGTCGTGCCGAGCATGTAGAGAATTCCAACGCCCTTTTCAGGCGAGCTTTGAAACACGGGGAGACCGGCAGCGCCCTCTGCCATGTAGAGAAGCACCGTCGCAAGGCCGAGGCGCATACCGAACGCAGCGGAAATAAGAATGATCGCCAATGTCTGCAACGACATGTCGACGGGCCCGAAAACGACTTTGGTTTTCGCCGAAACGGTCAACACCAGCGTGCCGAGCAAGGCGAGACCGAATTGCACTGCAAGCCGTGCAGCGCGGCTTTCAGGCAATGCCAGCGACACGAGCGGGCGAATGTTGGTGGCAGCTGAAGCCATGTATGTCCCCTTCCGTCTTGGTCGCATAGCGACCGTTTTCGATACTACGCGCAGGCACAAACAGGGTGGCCTGAGAACACCCTCACCTATATTGGCTTGCGTGACAGGCCGCAACGAAAATACCGCATCGCACACAAAGGCTCTATCCATGGAATTCGACACGGAGTTCGCACCTGCCTATGGCCATCCGGTCGAAGTGCTTTCGGGTGTCAGCCGATTGACGGCACCCAATCCGAGCCCTTTCACCTTCCATGGCACGAACACCTATCTTGTCGGCGACACGACGCTCGCCATCATCGATCCAGGCCCAGAGAGCGACGATCATCTGGATGCAATTCTCGCAGCAACGGCCGGACGACCGGTCAGCCATATCTTCGTGACCCATACGCATCGCGATCATTCCCCGCTCGCCGCGCGGCTCAAGGAACGGACCGGAGCCCTGACGGTGGCGGAGGGACCGCATCGTCCGGCACGCGCCATCCGCACCAGCGAAGCCGATCGTCTTGATGCCAGCGGGGACATGACGTTTCGCCCCGACATCCGTCTGGACGATGGCGGCCGGATTGAGGGCGACGGCTGGAGCCTGTCCGCCATATCCACACCGGGCCACTGTGCCAACCACCTCGCCTTCGGGCTCGACGGGACCGGCGTGCTGTTTTCGGGAGATCACGTCATGGCCTGGTCGACGACGATCGTCGCACCGCCTGATGGGTCAATGGCTGACTACATGGCATCGCTGGACCGTCTTCTGGAACGCGACGACCGCGTCTATCTGCCCGGGCACGGAGGCCCCGTGAAGGAGCCCCAGGCGTTTCTGCGCGGCCTGAGGGCACATCGAAAGATGCGCGAGCGGGCGATACTGGAGCGCGTGCTTGGAGGCGATCGCCTGATCCCCGACATCGTTGCAGCGATCTACCGTACCACCGACCCCAAGCTGCATGGCGCCGCCGGCCTTTCGGTTCTCGCCCATCTTGAGGATCTCGTGGCAAGAGGGCTGGTTCAGACTGACGGTAGCGTCGAGATCGACAGCCTGTTCCGTCCGGCGGCAAAACCGTCGCCGGTGTCTATCGCGTAGGCGTGTCTTCCGTTCCATCAGCGGGAGTTGAAACGTCGTCGTCTTCACCAGAGGGCGCGCGTCCCGAAGTAACGGGTGTCTGGGCCGCCATAATCGTATCAAGCTCCGCGAGAAAGTCGCCGATACGGGCGGCATTCTCGCCAAGATCGTGTCTGCCGTAGCGTGAAGCCGAGCGCATATCGACAAAGGTTGCCGTGTCTTCATCCGTCAAGCGCACCGCGACGTCGGCCGGTAGCCGCCAAAGCGTCGAATGGGCGGACGCCTCGACCGTAGTCTGCGACAGCGCGCCCACGAGATCGGTGGTGGAAACAACAGGCCATCCGCGTCTTTTGATCATGTCCTCGACCGCTGCCAGTACCCGGTCATGGGGCACGTCATATCTGCGCCCAACAATGAGAGGATAAGCCTCCAACTGCGCAGCAATCTCATCCGCCCCCGGTGGGGCTATGGGATTCATGTCAATTGAGCGCGCCCTGCCCGCCCTTGCAAGAGACGGCGGGTCTTGCGGGTCCGTCGAGATATCGTGAAGGGCCGGGTAGCTGAGATACCACCAGCCGGCCACTGCAAATGGCGCGAGCGCGATTAACGACCAGAAAATACCCCAGAAGATGTGGGCTCCGCCTCGGTCGCCATAGTACCAGAACCGCCGGTACGCGATCAGGCCGAAAATCAGTCCTGCCCCGGCAAACAGAAAGACCGCGACGAGCAACGGCAACAATTCCGACGTGCCGAAAAAGCCATATCGGTGACCGAACCAGATTGTGACCAGCAAGACGACAGAGAAAATACCCAGCCGCCGTGACCAGACAGCGCCGGGCGACATGGGTCTTTCTATCGTGGCCGTCATCACTCCTCGCAGGCTTGCGACGCTACGTGCCGCGACTGCCCGGCAAGATCAAGTCCCAGCGACGCAGCAGCTTGACTACGCGGTTGGCAAATGATGGTCCTTGAATTGTTCGCGCAGCTTTGTCTTGAGGATCTTGCCCGCCGCGGTGTGTGGAATCTCATCAACGAAGACGACGTCGTCCGGGAGCCACCATTTGGCGACTTTTCCTTCCATGTAGGACAAGATTTCTTCCTTGCCGACGGTCTTGTCCGGCTTGCGCACAACAACCAGAAGCGGACGTTCATCCCATTTCGGATGGGGCAAGCCGATCGCTGCCGCTTCAGCGACCTCCGGATGACCGACCGCGACATTCTCAAGTTCAATCGTGGAGATCCATTCGCCACCCGACTTGATGACGTCCTTTGCACGGTCCGTAATCTGCATGTAGCCGTTTGCGTCGATGTGCGCGACGTCGCCAGTGTCGAACCAACCGTCCTCGTCGAACTGTTCAGCACCTGCGCCGCGATAGTAGGAGCGGGCGACCGCTGGTCCCCGAACCTTGAGCCGTCCGAACGTCTTGCCGTCCCATGGCCGCTCGCCATTCTCGTCGTCAGTCACCTTCATCTCGACGCCGAAAGGTGCAAAGCCCTGTTTCTGCTTGATGTCGAACAACGCATCCCCGCTCAGATCCTGAACCTCGGGTTTCAGCGAACACAGCGATCCAAGCGGCGACATCTCCGTCATGCCCCAGGCGTGGATGACCTCGACGCCATAGTTCTCGCGGAATTTTTGCGTGATGACGCGCGGGCAGGCAGATCCCCCGATAACGACGCGAGTGAGATGTGGCAACTCCTTGCCCGTCTCCTCAAGATATTGCAGCAGCATGAGCCAGATCGTGGGGACCGCGGCGGAAAACGTCACCTTTTCCGTCTCGAGCAATTCGTAGATCGATGCCCCGTCCATCTTGCCGCCCGGCATCACCATTTTGGCACCGACCATGGGCGCGCTCTGGGCCAGTCCCCACGCATTGGCGTGGAACATCGGCACGACCGGCAGAACCACGTCGCGGGATGAAATGCCCATGGCGTCGGGCATCGCAGCCATCATCGCGTGGAGGACATTCGAACGATGACTGTAGACGACCCCTTTCGGCTCGCCGGTGGTGCCGGAGGTGTAGCACATGCCCGCAGCCGTGTTTTCTTCGAACTCCCTCCAGACGAAGTCTCCATCCGCCTCGGCAATCCACTCCTCGTATGGCACCACGTTCGGCAGCGCAGTCTCCGGCATATGCGCCGCGTCGGTCAGCACCACGATCTTCTTCAGCGAAGGCACACCCGGTGCGATCTTCTCAATCAGGGGCATGAAGGTCAGATCGACGAAGATCAACTTGTCTTCGGCATCATTCATGATCCACGCGATCTGGTGCGGGAAAAGTCTCGGATTGAGCGTGTGATAGACGCCGCCCATTCCCATGGCGCCATACCAGCATTCCATGTGACGGGCGCTGTTCCATGCAAGCGTCGCGATGCGGTCACCAGCCACGAACCCATCTCTCTCCAGACGCTGCGCAACCTGCCTCGCACGCTTGTGGAGTGCCGCATAGGTGGTGCGCACCACTGGGCCTTCCACGGAACGTGATACGATCTCGCGATGGCCGTGCTGGCGCGCGGCAAAATCAATGATCTTGTGGCAAAGGAGCGGCCATTGCTGCATCAGCCCAAGCATCTGAATCCTCCCGTTTTCAGATCATTGTGCGAGCCCGACACAACTTGTCCAGACAAAAGAACGCTTCACGACATAATGAGGCCATCGTCGGCAGCCACCTTTGCTCAAGGGCGGGCGTACAGACAGGAGGCTTACATGCATGCTTTGGCTGATAGCCTACGATCGTCCGGCCATTCGACGCTTGCCAGGTTCGGCTCGCAACTTGCGTGCCGCAATCGCAGGATGCTCGAAGACGACTTTGCCGGGTGCGTTGTTTCCGCCCTCGAACAGGTCAGGGGCACGCTTCTCTTTCAGATGCGGATCGACACCCTGCCCGCAAGCCGGCGGGTAGCTGCAATCAGTGTGGGCTGCGGAAAGGCGCGCGAGTTCGCGCTGGTGATACTCGCAGACGGCGCGGAGTTCGTGAGTGTCGAACTTGCAGATGAGAGCACCGACCCACTGGCGTCAATCGCGCCCGCCTATGCCGGCATGATTGACGTTCTCGACGAAGTCGCCTGATCTCTACAGAAACCAAATGTGAGACGCCTCGCCAAGCGCGACATCACGCGTTGCGCCGCTTGCCCTCGATCAGGTCAAGAACGCCGCGCGCCGCATCGAGCACGTTGGTGCCGGGTCCGAAAACGGCGGCGACGCCATTGTCCAAAAGGAACTGATAATCCTGGCGCGGAACGACGCCGCCAACCACGACAATGATCTCGGTAGCGCCCTTGGCCTTCAACGCATCGACGAGTTGCGGCGCAAGTGTCTTGTGACCGGCAGCGAGCGACGACATGCCAACCACCTGAACCTTCGATTTGACGGCGAGATCGGCTGCCTCTTCCGGTGTCTGGAAAAGTGGCCCCGCAATCACGTCAAAGCCGATGTCCCCGAATGCCGAGGCGATGATCTTGGCACCCCTATCATGGCCATCCTGCCCGAGCTTGGCGACCAGCACGCGCGGCTTTGCGCCCTGTTTGCCCGCATATTGCTCCAGCCGCTCGACCAGCGTCGTGAACTCCGGCTCTCCCTCATAGGCGTCGCCATAGACGTCGTGTACGACTTCAGGAACGGCCGTGTGATCACCAAATGCCGTGCGCATTGCGTCGGAGATTTCGCCAACGCTCGCGCGCGCCCGCGCCGCCTCGACCGCTGCGCCCAGAATATTGCCGGTGCCGCTGCGTGCAACCTCGGTCAGTGCCGCCAGTGCTTCTTCCACCTTTCGTGGGTCTCGCTGGCGCCTGATCAGGTCCAATCGCTTTATCTGTGACTCGCGCACAGCCTTGTTGTCGATGTCCAGAATGTCGAGATCGTCTTCCGTCTCCAGACGATACTTGTTGACACCGACGATCACCTCGTCGCCCCGGTCGACGGCCGCCTGCCGGCGGGTCGCAGCCTCCTCTATGAGACGCTTGGGAAGTCCGTCATTGACCGCCTTGGTCATGCCACCCATGGCCTCGATCTCCTCGATCAGGTTCCATGCGGCATCGACCAGTTCCTTGGTCAGGCTTTCGACATAGTAGGACCCGGCAAGCGGATCGACCACCTTGGTTACGCCCGTCTCGTGCTGGAGGATGAGCTGTGTGTTGCGAGCAATCCGCGCCGAGAACTCCGTCGGCAGCGCAATCGCTTCATCGAAGGAGTTGGTGTGGAGCGATTGCGTACCACCAAGCGCGGCAGCCAGCGCCTCATATGCGGTTCGCACAATGTTGTTGTAGGGATCCTGTTCCTGCAGCGAGACACCGGATGTCTGGCAGTGCGTGCGCAGCATCAGCGACGATGCCTTCTTCGGCTCGAATTCTTCCATAATGCGCGACCACAAAACGCGCGCGGCGCGCAGCTTGGATGCCTCCATGAAGAAATTCATGCCGATGGCGAAGAAGAACGACAATCGTCCCGCAAATGCGTCGACGTCGAGCCCCTTCTTCAGGGCTGCACGAACATACTCACGTCCATCGGCGAGCGTGAAAGCAAGTTCCTGCACCAGCGTCGCGCCTGCCTCCTGCATGTGGTAGCCGGAGATGGAGATGGAATTGAACTTCGGCATCTCCTTTGCCGTGTATTCGATGATGTCGGCGATGATCCGCATCGAAGGTTCGGGCGGATAGATGTAGGTGTTGCGGACCATGAACTCCTTCAGAATGTCATTCTGAATGGTCCCCGAGAGCTTTTCACGCGAGACGCCCTGCTCCTCGCCGGCGACTATGAAATTGGCAAGGATCGGTATCACCGCGCCGTTCATCGTCATCGACACGGAAATCTGTTCGAGCGGAATGCCGTCGAATAGGATCTTCATGTCCTCGACGGAATCGATCGCGACGCCAGCTTTGCCAACATCTCCGACGACACGCGGATGGTCGCTGTCGTAGCCTCGATGGGTGGCAAGATCGAACGCGACGGACACACCCTGCTGGCCGGCGGCAAGTGCCTTCCGGTAGAAGGCGTTCGAAGCTTCCGCCGTGGAAAAGCCCGCATATTGGCGAATTGTCCAGGGACGGCCGGTGTACATCGTGGCCCGCGGGCCGCGCAGGAACGGCTTCTGGCCGGGCATTGAATCCAGATATGAATTGTCCGCCAGATCCTCGGCCGTGTAGAGCGGCTTTACGGGAATGCCTTCCGGCGTATTCCAGACAAGAGTGTCGGGATCACGCTTGATCTCCTTCTCGGCGGCGGCGCGCCAGGCTGTAAGCTTGTCTGACGTGGACATGGGCTACTCCTACTCGAACTCCATGATGAGTTCGTCGACCGCGAGGCTCGACCCAGCCTGCGCGGCGATCTTCTTGACCACGGCCCTGCGCTCGGCCCGCAGCACGTTTTCCATCTTCATCGCCTCAACCGTCGCGAGCGTCTGCCCGGCCTCAACGGTCTGCCCTTCCTCGACGGTGATGGATGTGACCACCCCGGGCATCGGACACAACAACATCTTGGAGGTATCCGGAGGCAGCTTTTCCGGCATCAACCTGGCCAGAGCGGCAACACGCGGGCTGCGCACATGAACGGTGGCGTCGATCCCCTCCCAGCGCAGCCGCCATGCGCCGCCAACCGGCGAAACCTTGACGCCAACGCTCCTTCCGTCGACGGAGAAACGCGCATGCGGCGTACCGGGCAACCAGTCGCTGGCGACCGCAATCGCATCTTCGGACTCCAGCGAAACCTGGAGGGTCGCCGCGTCCGTGTCGACATGCGCGGCAAAGTCGCGACCTGCGATCTTGATCACCCAGTCGCAACCGATCGTGCGGGCGTGGTTGTTGAGGGCACCGGAGATGCCAACCTTGCGGCGTTCCGAACGCAGATGGACGAAGGCCGCCACTGCTGCGAGGAGCCGCGTCTGCTCCTCGGATGGCGACACGCCGGAAAAGCCGTCCGGAAACTCTTCCGCGATATAAGCGGTCGTCAGTCGCCCTTCGCGAAAGCGCTCCTGCTGCATGACAGCCGACAGGAATGGAAGGTTGTGGCCGATGCCCTCGACCTCGAAATCGTCGAGCGCTTCGGCCATGGTCGCCACCGCGGTGGCGCGGTCTGGACCCCATGCGCACAATTTCGCGATCATCGGATCGTAGTGCATGGAAATCTCGCCGCCTTCGAACACGCCTGTGTCGTTGCGCACGACGCTGCCGTCTGCACGCGGGCCTTCGACTGGCGGCCGGTAACGGCTCAATCGCCCGATCGAGGGCAGGAAGTTGCGGTAAGGATCTTCTGCGTAAAGGCGGCTTTCGATGGCCCAGCCTGTCAACTTGACGTCGTCCTGGCTGAAGCGGAGTTTTTCGCCGGCGGCAACACGGATCATCTCTTCGACCAGATCAAGGCCCGTCACCAGTTCCGTGACCGGATGCTCGACCTGAAGACGCGTATTCATTTCGAGGAAGTAGAAATTGCGGTCGCCGTCGACAATGAACTCCACCGTTCCGGCGGAATAGTAGCCAACCGCTCTCGCAAGCGCGACCGCCTGCTCGCCCATGGCTTTTCGGGTCGCAGCGTCGATGAAAGGCGACGGCGCTTCCTCGATGACCTTCTGGTTGCGCCTCTGGATCGAGCATTCGCGCTCGCCGAGATAGACAATGTTGCCGTGCTGGTCGCCCAGTACCTGGATCTCGATATGACGCGGCTGAGTGACGAACTTTTCGATGAAGATGCGATCATCGCCGAACGATGATTTCGCCTCGTTGCGTGACAGCTGAAAGCCCTCACGCGTCTCCGCGTCATTCCACGCGATGCGCATGCCCTTGCCGCCGCCGCCGGCAGAGGCCTTGATCATCACCGGATAGCCGATCTCATCGGCGATCTTGACCGCCTCCTCGGCATCCTCGATCAGACCCATATGGCCTGGAACCGTGCTGACCCCTGCCCCGGCCGCGATCTTCTTGGACGTGATCTTGTCGCCCATGGCCTCAATGGCGACGGGCGGAGGCCCTATGAATGCGACACCCTCGGCCTTCAGCGCCTCGGCAAAATTCGCATTCTCGGACAGAAAGCCATAGCCAGGATGCACAGCATCCGCGCCGCTCGCCTTGACCGCCTCCATGATCTTGCCGATCACAATGTATGACTGGCTCGACGGGGCCGGGCCAATATGAACCGCCTCGTCCGCCATTTTCACATGCAGCGCCTCGCGATCTGCATCGGAATAGACTGCCACGGTGGCGATACCGAGTTTGCGCGCGGTCTTGATGACCCGGCAGGCAATTTCGCCGCGATTGGCGATCAGGATCTTCTTGATCATCTCGGCGACCTCACAAGGGCATCGTATCGTGCTTGCGCAACGGCGCATCAAGCTTCTTGCCGCGCAGAGCGGCGAACGCCCGTGCGATGCGCCTGCGCGAGGAATGCGGCATGATCACTTCGTCGATGAATCCGCGCTCCGCAGCCTTGAATGGATTGGCGAAGTTCACCTCATATTCCCGGGTGCGCTCTGCGATCTTCTCCGGATCGCCAAGCTCCGCACGATAGAGGATCTCGGTGGCGCCCTTGGCACCCATCACCGCAATCTCAGCCGTCGGCCAGGCATAGTTGATGTCGGCGCCGATATGCTTGGACGCCATCACATCGTAGGCACCGCCATAGGCCTTTCGCGTGATCAGCGTGACCATGGGAACGGTCGCCTGAGAATAGGCAAAGAGCAACTTGGCGCCGTGCTTGATGACCCCGCCATATTCCTGCGCGGTGCCCGGCAGGAAACCGGGAACGTCCACGAGAGTCAGTATTGGAATGTTGAACGCATCGCAGAAGCGGACGAACCGCGCCGCCTTGCGCGAGGAATCAATGTCGAGGCAGCCCGCCAGCACCATTGGCTGGTTGGCGACGACGCCCACCGTCTGCCCCTCGATGCGCATGAATCCCGTGATGATGTTACGGGCATAGGCTTCCTGAATCTCGAAGAAATCGGATTCGTCGGCGAGCGCGAGGATCAGCTCCTTCATGTCGTAGGGCGTGGCGGCACTGTCCGGAACCAGAGTGTCCAGCCGGGCTTCGAGCCGAGCCGGATCGTCATAGAAGGTACGCACCGGGGGCTTTTCGCGATTGCTCGACGGGAGGAAATCGAAAAGACGGCGTATCGCCTCCAATGCCTCCACATCGTCGTCGAACGCGCCGTCGGCCACCGAGGATTTTTGCGTGTGCGTTCGCGCGCCGCCGAGTTCCTCTGCCGTCACGATCTCGTTGGTAACGGTTTTTACGACATCTGGCCCGGTAACAAACATGTAGGAGGAGTCGCGGACCATGAAGATGAAGTCCGTCATGGCGGGCGAGTAGACCGCCCCACCCGCGCACGGCCCCATGATCACGGAAATCTGGGGAATGACGCCCGATGCATCGACGTTGCGCTTGAACACATCCGCATAGCCACCCAGCGAAGCCACGCCTTCCTGAATACGGGCGCCGCCGGAATCATTGAGCCCGATCAAAGGCGCGCCGTTCTTGACCGCCATATCCATGACCTTGCAGATCTTCTGCGCGTGCGTCTCCGACAGCGAGCCGCCGAGCACGGTGAAGTCCTGCGAGAAGACATAGACCAGCCGCCCGTTGATGGTGCCCCAGCCAGTGACGACGCCGTCTCCGGCAACCTTCTGGGATGCCATGCCGAAATCGGTCGCACGATGCGTCACATACATGTCGAACTCTTCGAACGACCCTTCGTCGAGAAGCACGTCGAGACGTTCGCGCGCGGTCAGCTTGCCTTTGGAGTGCTGTGCGTCGATGCGTTTCTGGCCACCTCCCAGCCGCGCCTCGGCGCGTCGAGCCTCCAGTTGCTCCAGTACGGCCCGCGTCATCGCACGCTCTTTCCCAAGCTCATGTGGCAACGATCCCCCGTGGCAGGATGGAAAGGCATCATCGACCTCCTCCGCAAAATACTCTCAGCAACCGGCGTCTAGGCGCTCTCGGGCGCCAAGAAAACATTGGAACGTGTGCAAATGCCTATTATACTGTTTTGCAAACTGCAAATTGCGAAATTGCGAACATGGCCACTGGTAAACTTTATATCGGAAGCAAAGTTCGCGCGCTACGCGAGACCCATCGCGTGACGCAGGCAGTCTTCGCCGAGCGGCTGGGCATTTCCACGAGCTATCTCAATCAGATCGAGAAGAACCAGCGACCGGTTTCAGCCTCAGTATTGCTCGCACTCGCCGAGAATTTCCAGATCGACATCACCTCGTTTTCGACCAGCGACAGCGACCGTCTGCTCTCCGTGCTGAACGAAGCGCTGGCTGACCCGCTGTTTGACACCTACCGGCCAAGCGTCCAGGAGATGAAGCTTATCACGCAGAACGCGCCGGGCTTTGCTCACGCATTGATCGCCTGCCATCAGGCATACAGGCGCAACGGGGAACAGCTTGCCAGCATCGACGATCAGCTGGCCCGCACCAACGCCTTTTCCGAGCCCACGCCCTATGAAGAGGTCCGCGACTTCTTCCATTTCGTCGACAACTATATTCACGAGCTCGACCTGGCTGCCGAAAAATTGTCCCAGTCCCTGGGCATTCCAGAACGTGACGCCGGGTCCGCATTGGCCGAGTATATCGGCTCGCGACACGGCGTACGCGTTCTCAGGGCCGGCGCGGATGAAAACGTGCTCCGGCGCTACGAGCCGAAGCTCAACGCGTTATTCCTCAATCCCTATTCGCCCGCCCCGACCCGCACCTTCCAGATCGCATTTCAGATTGCGGGACTTGAGATGTCGGATCTTATGGACAGTGTCATACGACGAGCGGAGTTTCACACGCCTGAAGCGTCAGAAATCTGCAGGATAGGCCTTCAGAACTATTTTGCGGGCGCGCTAATCCTTCCCTATGAGGCCTTTCTCAAGGCTGCCAAGGAATTGCGGCACGATCTCGAACTGCTCGCCGGTCGCTTCGGCAGCAGTTTCGAGCAGATTGCACACCGCCTCTCAACGCTACAACGGCCGGGAATGAAGGGCACGCCGGTGTTTTTCGCGCGCATCGACCGCGCCGGAAACATCACCAAGCGACACAGTGCGGCGAAACTCCAGTTTGCGCGCTACGGTGCCGCATGTCCGCTGTGGAACGCGCATCAGGCGTTCGAAACGCCGGGCCACATTCTGCGTCAACTCGTAGAGACTCCCGATGGCGTGCGCTATCTGAGCGTCGCCACCGAGATTGCCAAAAGCATGGGTGGCTTCAACACCCGACGCCCGCGATTTGCCATCGTGCTCGGCTGCGAAATTTCACATGCCTCCGACTTCATCTATTCCGACGGTCTCGACATGACGGGCCGCAGCGCGTTTGAACCCATTGGCATTTCCTGCCGGATCTGCGAGCGGGCGAACTGTCTCCAAAGAGCTGTTCCCCCGCTCAAGAGCCGTCTTTCGATCGATCGGGACCGGCGCTCCGTCCTGCCCTACAGCATGAACTGATAGCGCCGGCTCGCTTACCTCAAGAAAGCGCCGGATAGTCGGTATAGCCCTTCGCGCCACCACCATAGAAGGTGAATTTGTCAGGATCGTTGAGCGGCGCGTCTTCCCTGAAACGCTCCACGAGATCGGGATTGGCTATGAACAGCCGACCGAACGCGATCAGGTCGGCGCGACCTTCGGCAACCGCCTGTTCGGCAAGCGCCTTGTCGTAATTGTTGTTCACCATCCACGCACCCTTGCCGCCCGCATCCCGGTAGGCCGCCTTGAAGGCGCTGTAGTCGAAAGGCTTGTCGCCCTGCTGAAAATCGCGTGCGCCACCGGTCGCGCCTTCGATGATGTGCACATAGGCAAGGCCCCGAGCCGCAAGTCCCTTGACCACATGCTCGAACAGAGGTTGTGGGTCAGGATCGGACGCGTCATTTGCCGGCGTCACGGGCGAAAGACGGATACTCGTTCGGCCGCCACCGATTGCGGCAACAACGGCATCGACCACTTCGAACAGCAAGCGCGCCCGATTTTCGATGGACCCGCCATATTCGTCGGTGCGGTGATTGCTGCCCGAGCGGAGAAACTGATCGATTAGATAGCCATTGCCTGCGTGGATCTCCACGCCGTCGAATCCGGCCTCATCGACCGCAGCTTTCGCGGCGCGAGCATAGTCAGCGACGATGCCCGGCAGCTCATCCTTTTCGAGTGCACGCGGCTCCGAAGTGGGAACGAACGACCCGGTGCCGTCCGGCTGAATCAGATAGGTCTTGGATTTCGCCTGGATTGCCGAAGGCGCGACCGGCTTGCCCCCGGCAGGCTGCAGGGTGTCGTGCGAAATGCGACCGACATGCCACAACTGGTTGACGATCTTCCCGCCAGCACTGTGGACGGCGTCCGTCACGCGCTTCCAGCCTGCAATCTGCTCGGGTGCATACAGGCCCGGAACATCGGCATAGCCCTGTCCTTGATGGCTGATCGCCGTCGCCTCCGTAATCAGAAGCCCGGCGCTGGCGCGCTGTTCGTAGTAGGTAATGGCGAGATCGCCCGGAACCGCCTTGGGAGAGCGATTGCGGGTCAATGGCGCCATCACGAGGCGGTTGGCAAGCGCCATATCGCCCGCTTTCAACGGGTCAAACAGAGTCGTCATCAAAAATGCCTTTCATGCATTTGGGAGGAAGAAATCGGGAAGTCAGAGATCGGACAGGGAGGAGCGGAACGCGGCGATCGCATCCTCGTTGCGCTTGTAGAAAACCCATTGCCCGACACGGCGCGTGGTGACGAGGTCGGCGCCCGCAAGGGTTGCGAGATGCGCAGACACGCTGGATTGGGAGAGTCCACACCTTTCGAACTGACCCGCGCACACACCCATTTCAAGCGGGTGATCTTGCGTCGAGAAATGCCGCTCGGGTTCTTTCAACCATTCGAGCATCTTTCTGCGCAGGGGATGGGCGAGCGCCCTCAGGACAACATCGTGATCCATGACACTCTCATATCGGACATATCCGATATATAGATCGACTTCTTACGATTTAAAGGCTTGGTTGGCGGGCATTTCGCTTTGCGTCGCCTACACGGAGCAGTAGGCTCCACTGGGCCTAACGGCATGCAACTTTCCGCGACACTATGGCCTTGCACATCTGCTATGCAGAAATGGGAGTTGCGCGAATGTTGAGCACGAGATAGGTCAGTGTTGCTGACGATCTACCTCCTCCCAGAAAGTCAGCGACCGAATGCGATGCATCTCCTCCCGCATCGTATTTCAGATCGAGCCCGCTGCCACCTCCTCCCGGCAGCGGGCTTTTCTCGTTCTAGCCGCCAAGTCCACGCATCTGCGCTCAACAGCCCATTGAAGCTGAAAGGCCGCGCATTCGAGCGCGGCCTGCGATTCGATGAAAGCCGTGTCTCAGGCCTACTGACGGTTCCTGGCAGCTGCAGCCTGCGCGGCTGCGAGGCGAGCGATCGGCACTCGGAAGGGCGAGCAGGATACGTAATCCAGACCTACCTCCTCGCAGAAACGGATGGAGGCCGGGTCGCCTCCATGTTCGCCACATATGCCGAGCTTGATGTCGGACCGTGTGCTACGGCCCTTGTCCGCAGCCATCTGCACGAGTTCGCCCACGCCATCGATGTCTATGGAGACAAAGGGGTCCTGCTCGATCACATTCTTCTGGCGGTAGACCTCCAGAAAGGACGAAGCATCGTCGCGCGAAATGCCGAACGTCGTCTGTGTCAGGTCGTTTGTGCCGAACGAGAAGAATTCCGCCGTTTCAGCAATGACGTGAGCGCGCAGCGCAGCACGCGGCAATTCGATCATGGTTCCCGTCAGATACTCGAAAGTGCTGCCGGTCTCCTTCATGACTTCCGTTGCCACCGCATCAATGCGCGCCTTGACGAAATCGAGCTCCGACTTGAGACTGACGAGAGGCACCATGACCTCGGGTACAACCGGATTGCCGGTTTTCCGGGCCGCCTCGACGGCTGCTTCGAAAATCGCTCGCGCCTGCATCTCGGCAATTTCCGGGTAGGAAACTGCCAGGCGGCAGCCGCGATGGCCGAGCATCGGATTGAACTCGTGAAGAGCTTCCGTGCGCTGGCGCAATTTGTCGGCCGACACGTTCATGGCGGCCGCGACCTCGGCGATTTCCTCCTCGGTCTTGGGAAGGAACTCGTGCAATGGCGGGTCCAGCAATCGGATCGTGACGGGCAGCCCCGCCATGATCTCGAAGAGTTCGAGGAAATCCGAACGCTGCATTGGAAGCAGCTTGGCAAGCGCGGTCCGCCGCCCCTCCTCGGTATCAGCCACAATCATCTCGCGCATGGCGACAATCCGATCGCCATCGAAGAACATGTGCTCGGTCCGGCAAAGGCCGATGCCCTCCGCACCGAAGGAGCGCGCCATCCGGGCGTCAGCCGGCGTTTCGGCATTGGTGCGCACATTCATGCGACGGATCTTGTCGGCCCATTCCATGATCTTGGCGAAATCGCCGGAGAGCTCCGGCTGCAACATCGGCACCGAGCCCTTGAGGACCTGACCGGTCGCTCCGTCGATGGTGACGATGTCACCTTTCTTCAGAGTTGCGCCCATCGCGAGCAAAGTGCCCGTCCTGTGGTCGACGCGCAGCGAACCCGCCCCCGACACGCATGGCTTGCCCATGCCACGCGCGACAACCGCCGCGTGGCTGGTCATGCCGCCACGCGTGGTCAGAATGCCCTCGGAGGCATGCATTCCGTGAATGTCCTCGGGGCTCGTCTCGACACGCACGAGAATGACCTTGCGCCCCTGCGCCTTGGCTTCCTCGGCCTCGTCGGAGGAGAAGACGATCTCGCCGGTCGCTGCGCCAGGAGACGCCGGAAGGCCCATGCCAATGACCTTGCGCTCTGCGGTGGGATCAATTGTGGGATGCAGAAGCTGGTCCAGCGATGCCGCGTCTATCCGCAGCACCGCTTCTTCAGGCGTGATAAGCCCCTCGTCCACCATTTCTACGGCGATCTTCAGCGCAGCCTTGGCCGTGCGCTTGCCCGATCGTGTCTGCAGCATCCACAGCTTGCCGCGTTCGATCGTGAACTCCAGATCCTGCATGTCCCGATAGTGCCGCTCAAGCCGGTCAGAAATGTCGACGAAGGATTGGAACGCCTCAGGCATGAGTTTCTGAAGCGATGGCTTGTCGGACCCCGCGTCGATACGAGCCTGTTCCGTGATGTTCTGTGGCGTGCGGATACCCGCCACGACATCCTCGCCCTGTGCGTTGACGAGAAATTCGCCATAGAGAGCCTTTTCGCCGGTCGACGGGTTTCGGGTGAATGCAACACCCGTCGCCGAGCTTTCGCCCATATTACCAAACACCATCGCCTGCACATTGACGGCAGTGCCCCAGCTTTCGGGAATATCGTGCAGCCGACGATAGGTCATTGCGCGCGCATTCATCCAGCTGGTGAAGACGGCGCCGATCGCGCTCCACAATTGCTTGAGGGGATCCTGCGGGAATGGCTCGCCAAGCTCTTCCTCGACCTTCGCCTTGTAGAGCCGGATAACATCTTGCCATTCGGCGGCGGAGAGCTCCGTGTCGAGCTCGTGCCCCAGTCGTCCCTTCTCGTCCTCCAGAATCTCCTCAAAGACTTCGTGATCGAGACCCATCACGACATCCGAATACATCTGGATGAAGCGCCTGTAGCTGTCATAGGCAAAGCGCGCATCACCGGATTCCTTGGCCAGTGCGACCACGGTTTCGTCGTTCAGCCCAAGATTGAGAACGGTGTCCATCATCCCGGGCATAGAGGCGCGCGCGCCCGAACGCACTGAAACGAGCAGCAACTGTTCGGGATCGCCAAACCTCTTGCCCGTCAGGCTTGCGATGTGCTCAAGCGCGGCTTCCACCTCCGCCGCATAGCTCGACGGATAGGTTTTGCCGTTGGCATAGAAGAAGTTGCAGACCTCAGTGGTAATCGTAAAGCCGGGTGGTACAGGCAGACCAAGGCTGCACATCTCGGCAAGGTTCGCGCCCTTGCCGCCGAGAAGGTTGCGGTCTCCCGCACGTCCTTCCGCCACGCCGTCACCGAATGTGTAAACCCACTTGTCCACGTTTCCTCCGCATCGTCGGTCGACTGCTTCAAGTGGTCCGGAGCGTTAGAATGCTGCAACGCAAAAGGCAACCGCGCGCGCCGGATGCGGCACAACTCAAATCGATTAGCGAAAAGAATCGCTTAGGCGGCTTGTCTCAGGTCCTGATTCCAAATAGAACATATCAGGAACATTGGTTATCCATCTGATGAGGCAGAAGCCATGCGGACAACGGGCAAACTGGACTATATTGAAATGCCTGCCACCGGCGGCACGCTCGACAGCGTAAAATCCTTCTACAGCACGGCATTTTCCTGGTCGTTCACGGATTACGGGCCGGCATATTCTGCCTTCAGCGAGGGACTGGACGGCGGTTTCCACACTGATCCCGTCGAAGGACTGTTGCAGCCTCTTCCCGTGCTTTATTCCGAGGACCTGGAAGCCACGCTTGCGGACGTGGAAGGCGCTGGCGGCGTCATAGTCAAGCCGATCTTCGCTTTTCCGGGCGGGCGTCGGTTCCATTTCAAGGACCCCGCCGGCAACGAACTTGCGGTGTGGGGAGAGTAGCGGCCGCGCCTGCCGCGTGTTTTCAGATGCACCATGTCATCGGGTGGTGCATCTATCCTTTGCAATCGATCCGCAGACAAATGTAAGTTCGCGCCGCAATATTGTCTGGGACATCCATCGCGCATGATCGAGCCTGCCTATCTCGCCTGGTTCAGCTTTGGCGCGTCGCTGATCCTTCAAGTGTATTTCGTGCTGCGATCTCTGCTCCGTCCGCATCGGGAACCGGCGTCGCGTTTCGCATGGGTCGCGGTGATCGTCGTGGCGCCTTTGGTCGGCATATTGGCCTATCTGCTGTTCGGCGAGGCCAATATCGGCCGGAAGCGGGTTGCGCGATTTCGCAAGGCCTTGCAGCGGCTTCCAGCCATGGACAAGCTCAACGAGGATGTCGGGGAGGCAAAGATCCCGGAGCGGTACGCCACGCCATTCGTGGTGGGACGGTCAATCAGCGGCTATCTCCCGGTTGGCGGGAACACCGCAGACCTGATGAAGGATTCTGCCAGCGCAATCGATGCGATGGTCTCTGACATCGATGCAGCCAAAAGCCATGTCCACGTGCTCTTCTATATCTGGCTTGAGGATGACAGCGGCCTGAAGATGATCGAAGCGGTAAAGCGCGCAGCGCGACGCGGCGTCGTCTGCCGGATCATGGTCGATGATCTTGGATCGCGTGCCCTTATCCGGTCGAGCCGATGGAAGGAAATGGACGAGTGCGGCGTGAGACTTGCCGTGGCCCTGCCGATCGGTAACCCGCTCTTGCGACCGTTTCGCGGGCGGATCGACATGCGCAATCACCGCAAGATCGTCGTCATCGACAATGATGTTACCTATTGCGGCAGCCAGAACTGCGCCGACGCTGCCTTTGCCGTAAAGGCCAAATACGCGCCCTGGGTCGATATCATGCTCCGCTTCGAGGGTCCTGTGGTGCGGCAGAACCAGCATCTGTTCGCAGCTGACTGGATGGCGCATGTCAGCGAGGACCTGAGCGACCTCTTGAAGGAGCCCGTGATTGAGACCGCTGGCGGCTTCCCTGCCCAGGCCATCGGGACGGGCGCCACCGTCCGCTACTCGTCCATGCCGGAGGTCTTCGTTTCCATCATGAACGCCGCGCGACGCGAACTCGTCATCACAACGCCCTACTACGTGCCTGACGAGCCCATCCAGGCAGCGCTCTGTGCAAGTGCGCGACGCGGCGTGAAGACAACCATCATCTTCCCGCGCCGAAACGATTCCTGGGTCGTGGCGGCGGCCAGCCGCAGCTATTATCGGGAATTGCTCAGCGCTGGCGTCACCATCTATGAATTCGGGCCCGGCCTGCTGCACACCAAGTCGGTGACAGTGGATGGCGAACTTTCGCTTGTCGGTTCGGCGAATGTCGACCGCCGGAGTTTTGAACTGAACTCCGAGAACAACATCTTGCTGCTAGATGCCGGGATCACAAAGCGCATACGAAAGCGCCAGCAAAGCTATATCGAAGACTCGATACATATCAGCAAGGAAGCCGTGGCCCGATGGAGCACTTCCAGGCAGATATGGAACAATGCAATCGCAATGCTTGGCCCTGTACTGTAGAAACAACTGTTTTCCTCCAATACAGCAATGGATCAATTTTCCGTACCTCTAAAAATTGAAGAAACGTCTTGCATACTCCAGTATAAGCTCGTTTACCCGCACGAAGTAAGATCGCGGACTTGTTAGGAGAAGACATGGTTTCAGACAAGAGATCCAATCACCTCGCCGTCCTCATCGACGCCGACAACGCCTCTTCGAAGATTGCGGAAGCGCTTTTTGCGGAGATCGCCAAGTTTGGCGAGGCAGACGTGCGAAGGGTCTATGGGGATTTTTCCGGAACGCGCCTGAAAGGCTGGGAAGAGGTGTTGGCAATGCATGCGATCGTCCCGCAGCAACAGCATGCCTACACGACCGGCAAAAACGCCTCAGACATAACTCTTGTCATCGACGCAATGGATCTCCTTCACACGGGGCGCTTCGATGGGTTCTGCCTGGTTTCGTCCGACAGCGACTTCACGCGTCTGGCGTCGCGCATTCGCGAGCAGGGACTGAAAGTCTATGGCTTCGGTGAACGAAAAACCCCCGAGAGCTTCCGGCAGGCCTGTCACCGCTTTATCTATACGGACAATCTGGTGTCAGCAGATGCAGCCGGCGCCCTCGGTGCCGCCTCACCAGAGAAAATCATCAAGAAACCGCGCGAAGCTGTCCCCACCATAAAGAGAGCGGTGAAGCAGATTGAAAGCGAGGACGATTGGGTTGCGCTGGGGACGGTTGGCCAACAGCTTCAAAAACTCGAGCCGGATTTCGATTCGCGAAGCTTCGGTTCCGCCAAATTGAGCGACCTCATTGAAAAGACGGGCGCGTTTGAGATCAGTCGTCCCGCTGACAACAAGCCCGTCCGCATTCGCATCAAGCCTGCACGGACAAAGGCCAAGGCCAAGGCCAAGCCAGCCGCATAGGACCTTGCCGAACCTAATTGCGAACAAGCCTAGACGGCTTCGCGCAGTTGCTCGGCCGTTTGCAGATCAACTGACACCAGTTGACTGACGCCCTGTTCCGCCATGGTGACGCCGAAGAGCCGGTCCATGCGCGACATGGTGATCGGATTGTGGGTGATGATGACGAAGCGTGTTTCGGTCGTGCGCGCCATCTCATCCATCAAATTGCAGAAGCGCTCGACATTGTGGTCATCAAGCGGCGCATCCACTTCATCCAGCACGCAGATCGGCGCGGGATTGGTGAGAAATACCGCGAAGATCAGCGCCATTGCGGTCAGCGCCTGCTCACCACCCGAAAGCAATGTCATGGTCTGCGGCTTCTTGCCGGGCGGCCTTGCAAGGATTTCGAGACCGGCTTCCAGCGGATCGTCGGACTCGATGAGTTGCAATTCCGCAGTGCCGCCCCCGAACAGATGGCTGAAAAGCCGCTGGAACTGGGCATTCACGACATCGAACGCGGCCAGCAGTCGTTCGCGGCCCTCCTTGTTCAGACTTTGAATCGCCTGACGAAGCTTTCGGATCGCCTCGATGACGTCCTCGCGCTCGGAGACAATCGTCTCCAACCGCTCTGACATTTCGCGAGTCTCTTCCTCGGCGCGCAGATTAACGGCGCCGAGGCGCTCGCGCTCGACCTTCAAGCGGTCGAGTTGCCGTTCCACCTCGGAAAGATCCGGCACGCGATCATCCGGAGCAAGTCCGGTGTGGCGGATCACGAGATGCGGCGGGATCGCCAGTGCTTCCTGAATGCGTAGTTCAACTTCGCGTCGGCGCTCGTCGGCTGCCGTCAGCCTCTCCTCGGCTCGAGCCCTTGCCTCGCGCGACTCCGAAAGGCTCTGGATGGCACCCGTCGCCGCCTTGTCGAGCGCGGCCTGACGTGTCTCTGCTTCCTGCAGGCGATCCGCCGCCTGCTTTCGAAGGTCTTCCGCATTCTTGAGCTGAGTCAGCAGCGCGCGACGCCTTGCGTCGATCTCATCGGGCATATCCACAAGCGACTTGCGTTCCGACTCTGCCTCGTCGCGGCGCTCCGTCAGCGCGGCAATTTGGCGATCTGCATTCTCCGCCCGCTTCACCCAGGTCTCGCGCTCCTCGGCAATCTGGCGGAGGCGCTTCTGACGCGCCTCGGTTTCGCGCTTCAATCCGTCATGAGCGGCCCGCGCCTCGGCAAGCGCGGCACGGTCTGCACTCACGACAGCCGAGAGGCGTTCGAGACTGGCCTGGAGATCGGCGATGTCGGGTGCCGCGGCAAAGAGCTTTGCCGCCTCTTCGCGCGCGGCTTCGGCTTCTGCATGATTTTCGGCCAAACGTGCCCGCGCCTCGCCAAGCGTCGCCCGGCGACTGACCAGTTCGCCTGCCGCGCGTTCTGCTTTGGCCAGCGCGTCCCGCGCCGCACCGACCGCGGTCTGTGCATCACGCCATGCCTGACGCGCAGCCTTCTCAGCGTCTCCGCATTTGCGCACAGCCGCTTCAGCCGAGCCGAGGGCTTCTTCAGCTCCCCGCAGCTTCTTCGTGGCCACCACAGCTTCGATGTCGAGCTCCGATAGCCTGTTCTTCTGTTCAAGCCGCATCGCGGCGGCAGTGGGAGCATCGGCGCTTGCCGTGAGGCCGTCCCAGCGCCACAAAGCGCCTTCGCGACTGACCAGACGCTGACCGGGCGCAAGCAGCTTCTGCAGGTTCGCGCTATCTGCCGGATCGACAATGCCGATCTGTGCGAGACGACGTGCGAGCTGGCGCGGTGCCCTGACGACGCTGGCAAGGCTGGTCACCCCCTCAGGCAACACCGGATCAGGCGTGGTTGGGTCGATCTCCCGCCAGTGGACAGGGGCGCTGCGATCCAATGGAACGTCGAGATCGTCGCCGAGCGCCGCACCAAGAGCCGTCTCAAAACCGCGATCGACGGAAATCTGTTCGAGAACGGATGGAAACAGGTCGCTGGACGCTGCGTTCAGCAGTTTTGAAAGCGTTCGCGCCTCTGTTTCGATGCGGGCAAGTTCGGCTCTGGCCTCCTGCAGGGGCGGCCGTAGCGCCGCTTCGGTCGCGCGCGCCTCGACAACTGCCTTCTCGGCGTTCGCCGCGGCTAGCTCCGCATCTGCCAGCGCTTTCTCGGCAGAATCGGCAAGTTGCTTTTTCTCCGCAGGGTCGGCCAGCGCCGACATGCGCGCAGCGACCTCCGAGAGGTCGCGGTCGACCTCCGCCAACTGACGCGCGAGACGGTCGCGGCGCTCGGCCGTGTCGCGCATCTGGCGTTCAAGTTGCGTACGGTTAGCGATGGCTTCGGCGCGTTCCGATGTCAGCTTCGCGAGCGCCGCTTCGCTGGTGGCCAATACTGCGGTTGCGCGTTCGAGTTCCGCGCGGGCGGATGTCTCGCGCTCCGGTGCGCCGGAATTCTCCGCGTTGAGCGACTCTTCTTCAGACAAAAGACGCTGCAGAACGTCGGCATTGTCGCGCAACATCTGGTCTTCGCGCGCCATGTCGCCCTGAAGCTGTGCAAGGCGGCGGTCAACCTCAGCCTGGCGCGCGCGAACGCGATCCGCTTCTTCCTCGATCTGCGCCTTGGCGATCGATAGCCGCTGAAAGGCAGCGGCAGCGGCGGCCTCCGCATCCCGCAACTCGGGCAGGCGGTGCGCGCCGATCGCCTGATCCTTTGCCGCGTTTATCTGTTCCTGCGCCCGATCGCCAACAAGAGCCGTGGCCGCAGACAGCGCGGATTGGGCCTCGGCCTCGGCGGCCTTTGCCTGCGTCCATCGCAGGTGAAGAAGGATCGCCTCGGCTTTGCGGATGTCGGCGGACAGGCTCTTGAAACGTGAGGCCTGCCGTGCCTGGCGCTTCAGGCTCTCGATCTGGCCCTGCAGCTCGCCGACAACGTCGTCGAGACGCCCCAGATTCTGTTCGGCGCCACGCAATCTGAGTTCAGCCTCGTGACGCCGCGTATGCAGGCCGGAGATGCCCGCAGCCTCCTCCAGCAGCGCGCGGCGGGCTTGCGGCTTTGCCTGAATGAGTTCTCCGATGCGCCCTTGTCCGACCATGGAGGGCGAACGGGCGCCGGTGGACTGGTCGGCAAAGAGCAGCTGTACGTCCTTGGCACGTGCTTCCTTGCCATTGATGCGGTAGACCGAACCGGACTCACGCTCGATGCGCCGCGATACCTGAAGCTCGTCGGCATCGTTGAACGATGCGGGCGCGGTACGGTCGGCATTGTCGAGAAACAGGGTCACTTCGGCGGTGTTGCGCGCAGGACGCGAACCAGACCCGGAGAAAATCACGTCGTCCATCCCGGACGCGCGCATGTTCTTGTACGAACTCTCTCCCATCACCCATCGAAGGGCTTCGACAAGGTTCGACTTGCCGCAACCATTCGGCCCGACAATTCCTGTCAGGCCACGCTCGATCACGAATTCGCCCGACTCGACGAAGGATTTGAATCCAAGCAGGCGAAGGCGTGAGAATCTCATGGGCGGCAACCTGCCGCCCTATCCCCTAGGGGGACGAGAACCGCGTCAAAGCAGCGGATCGATGATCGCCGACATTTCCGCAATCGACATGGCCCCCTTATACTGCTTGCCGTTGATGAAGAATGTGGGGGTGGAATCCACCTTGAATTCGCTTGAGCCCTTGGTGCGCACAGCCCTGATGTCGTCGAGAAGCTTCTGGTTCGTCAAGCACTCCTCGAACTTCTGCTGTGAAAAACCAGCGAGCTTCGAAATCTGGAGCAGCGCGTCCCGCGCGTTCTCGACGCCAGCCCAGCTGTTTTGCTGCTTGAACAGCACATCGATCATGGGGAAGTAGTTGTCATCGGAACAACGTGCCAACATGAAGCCGGCCTCGGCGCGCGGATCGAAGGGGAATTCGCGCATGATGAGCCGCACCTTGCCGGTGTCGATGTACTTTGTTTTCAGCTCGGGCAGCGTCGTCTCATGGAAATGCGCGCAATGCGGGCAGGTCATGGAAGCGTATTCGACGATCGTGACCGGCGCATCGGCCTTACCAAGCGCCTCTTCCGGAAGCGGACCCGGCTCCATCAGCTTGGCCACATCGACCGAGCCTTGTGCCTGTGGCGCTTCAACAGCTTTTGTGTCGGCAGCCGGCTTTTCAGTCTGAGCCTGCGCGCCGGTGTCGCTGCAAGCCACGAGCAGTGCACCTGCCGAAACGGTGGCGAGCGAAACGATCACCTGCCTGCGTGAAATGAAAGAACCCATCGAATCACCTGACGTCGGTTGAATGTTGCAACAAAATGCCCGGAAAAGGCGAGATATCGCGCGAATTACGGCATTGCGGCCTGCAATCCAATCTCCAAATGAACCGAACCTCTTCACGAATGAGGCATTTACCTATGATTTGCGGCTTTTTTCGCTGCGCATGGAACGTCCAAGCCGCTCGAGAGAGGCTCGCAACCCGTCGTCCTCGATGAGAGACACCTTGCGCGCGATGTCGGCGGTTTCGGCTTCGCTGAGTTGACGAGGCTTGGGTCTGGCAGGTGCCGCGAAATTCTGCACCGGCTTTTGCACGATGCGGATCCGACCGATGGCGTTAAACCCGAGAAATCCGTTCACCCGACTGATGATCTCGGCCGATTCGTGCTGGATATGGAGTGCCGCGAGCCCCTCGCACGCGATCACCAGCGTCGCAGGTTCGAACGGGTCTTCCTCATGCGCACGACGTGGCCACTGAATCTTCTGAGGCTGAGACGTGGACGCGTGTCGCGGTCCCACAATCTCTTCCCACGACTGGACGAGGCCGACGGAAATGCCGGCACGCTTGCGCATAACAGGATCGAGCACATCGGTGATGAGATCGCTGACAGGAACTGGTCTGTGGACGCCGCGCTTGGCCATTTGCGTTCTTGTAGGCGCGCCGATAGCAAGTTTCCAGCGTCGAACTTAGAAATACCGCCCTAGCCATCGCAACCCGCAGAAAAGCGCCTATCTGTTGGCCGTGTCAGACCCCCTCTCTTCCGTTCCCGCAAAGCTGCTCGCCTGGTACGACCGGCACCATCGCGATCTTCCTTGGCGTGTACCGCCGCAGGCGATCGCGGCTGGCACCCGGCCCGATCCTTACCGCGTCTGGCTGTCGGAAATCATGCTTCAACAAACGACCGTCGAGGCGGTGAAGCCCTATTTCCTGGCATTCACGCAGACATGGCCCAATGTCCAGGCGCTCGCTTTGGCGCCGCAGGAAGACGTGATGAAGGCCTGGGCCGGACTTGGCTACTATTCGCGCGCACGCAATCTCAAGAAATGCGCTGAGGCAATCATCTCGCAGCGTTCTGGCAAGTTTCCCGACGATGAAGTCGGCCTGCGCTCGTTGCCCGGTATTGGACCCTATACGGCCGGCGCGATCGCGGCGATTGCCTTCAACAAGCCCGCTGTCGTTGTCGACGGGAATGTCGAGCGCGTGATCTCACGGCTTTATGCGATAGAGCGCCCCGTTCGCGAGGCGAAGCAGGACATACGGAGCTTTGTGGAAGCTCTGGTTCCTATGGCAAGGCCGGGGGACTTCGCGCAGGCAATGATGGATCTTGGCGCGACGATCTGCTCGCCCCGGCGACCCGCCTGTATGATGTGCCCGCTCCGCGACGATTGCGCAGCGCTCGCCGCAGGCGATCCGGAGCGCTTTCCTCTCAAGATTGTAAAAGCCGAGAAGCCGGCCAGGCGCGGCGCAGCGTTCGTGGCGGTGCGGCCCGACGGCGCCGTCCTGCTCAGGAAGCGCCCGGAGATGGGGCTGCTTGGCGGGATGACCGAAGTGCCTGGCACCGCATGGACATCGCGGATCGACGGTGAAACAGGTGCAGATGCAGCACCCTTCGTCTCCGACTGGAGATTTTCAGGGCAGATCACGCATGTCTTCACGCATTTCTCGCTCACGCTGGACGTTTTTCTCGCCGAAGTGGATGGACGAATGGCCCTCGACGAAAGCTGGTGGTCCACGCCTTCGGAACTGCCCTTGGAGGCTTTGCCAACGGTGATGAAAAAGGTTATCGAAGCTGCCCTTCCGGGCGCCACGCGCAAGACAACCGCAAAGAAACAATAGGTTCAGGACCAATGGCAGACATTCGCCACATCGTCTTCGACATCGGCATGGTGCTGATCCACTACGATCCAAACCTGCCTTTCCAGCGCCTGATCCCGGATGCGGACGCGCGCAGATGGTTCTTCGAGAATGTCTGCACCTCCGAGTGGAATATCGAGCAGGATCGGGGGCGCACCTGGGAAGACGCCGAGGCTGTCCTTATCGCCGACCACCCGGAGCATGAAGAAAATATCCGCAATTTCCGCCGCCACTGGCACGAGATGCTGCCAAATGAGATTGCCGGATCGGTCGAGATTCTTGAGAAGCTCGTGGCGGACGGTCGAGATGTGACGCTTCTGACGAACTGGGCGGCAGACACGTTCGTGGAGGCCCGCGGTCGCTTTCCGTTTCTTGAGAAGCCCCGGGGCGTCACGGTTTCCGGCGAGATCGGACTGATAAAACCCGACCACAGGATCTACGAGCACCACAGCGCCGCATTCGGGCTGGACTCAGGGGCAACGCTGTTCATCGACGACAATCTCAAGATTATCGAGGCGGCCCGCGCCTACGGATGGAAGGCCATTCACTTCACCGATCCCCAGACATTGCGCGCCGCCCTGGCAGAGCATGGAATAGCCGCATGAGCAGTACCGCAAAACAAGTTCACCCGATGGATATCCTGTCCATCGTCGACGGCTATCACGAGGCCATCAATGCGCGTCAGATCGGCGGAATCGCCACAAGTCTGACCGAAACAGCCGTTCTTGTGGCGGACGGTATCGGGGTCTTTGAGGGACGGGACGCCATTATCGATGGCCTGCGCGCCTATTTTGATGAGACCGAGCACCCCCGGATCGCTTATTCGCGCGGAGAGGCAGTCTCGCAGCGGGCCGTGCGCACCTTATGGACCATTGCGGGATCCAATGCAGACGCATCACCCCGCATGGGCGAGGAAATCGTGTTCCTCGACCGAGATGGCTTTGTCGAGAAGGTGATCGTGCGTGACCGGACGCCGGCAAACGCTGCCTGAATTGCAGCCGGACTGGCGCCTCAGGCGCCGGCCCGCTCCATGCCGAGCCGTGCGATACGGCGCAGTTCGTCGATGGCCGTCAGGCCGCCATTGCGTTCATAGTGCCAGAACGTCCATCCGTTGCAGGCGTCCAGACCCTGAACCTGTGCACCCAGACGATGGATGGAACCCGCAGTGCCCTGGCTCGCCAATGTTCCGTCGGCCCTGACCTTGGCGGCCCAGCGTCTGCGAGAATCGTAGAGCGTGGTGCCTGGCGCGATAAGACCTGAGTCCACCAGACTGACGAACGCCACCCTGGGTTCGGCGCGCTTGCCAGTCATGATGTTGAGTTCGGACGCAGCAAGTGGCACGACGCTCTCGATACGTGCAGTGGCTGCGTCGATATAGGCCTGCTCCCGCTCGACCCCTACGAAATGACGCCCCAGACGCTTGGCAACCGCGCCGGTCGTTCCGGAACCGAAAAACGGATCGAGAATGACGTCGCCGGGCTTGCTCGAAGCGAGCATGACGCGAGCCAAAAGTGCCTCAGGCTTTTGCGTGGGATGCAGCTTGTCGCCATTCGCATCGCGCAGTCTCTCCGAGCCCGTGCAGATGGGGAACAGCCAGTCCGAGCGCATCTGCACATCGTCGTTGGCTGCCTTCATGGCATCGTAATTGAAGGTGTAGCCCTTCGCATTGCGGTCACGCGACGCCCAGATCATGGTTTCGTGCGCATTCTGGAAACGCCTGCCCCGAAAGTTCGGCATCGGGTTGGTCTTGCGCCAAACGACGTCATTCAGGATCCAGAAGCCAAGGTCCTGCATCAGCGCGCCGACGCGGAAGATGTTGTGATAGGAGCCGATCACCCAGATCGTGCCATTCGGCTTCAGCACGCGGCGTACGGCAAGGAGCCATGCGCGGGTGAATGCATCGTAGGACGCAAAGCTGTCGAATCGATCCCAGTCGTCATCGACCGCATCGACCTTCGACTGATCAGGGCGATGCAGGTCTCCGTCGAGCTGAAGATTGTAGGGAGGATCAGCGAAGACGATATCGACTGACTTCTCCGGCAGTCTCTCCAAAGCGGAAACACAGTCGCCCTTGAGAATTGCATCCAGCCATTGTGGTTTGGCAGACGCGGAAAACCGTTCATCGGCAAGACGCAATGCAGACATCAACACACCCGGATACGCGTTACTGGTTACGAGCCGTTATGGTTACCGGTCAGGGTAAATATTCAGTGAACCTCCACGACACCAAAGCTCCCGATGCCACCGGAAATTTGCGATCGCCGACCTGATGGTGTAAGTGGCGCGCCGTGTTGCATTCGCCTCCGCGCTTTCAAGCGCGGCCCCGGCAGAACCGGATTTTTCCCTGATGACTGACATCGACCTTGTCATTTTCGACTGCGACGGCGTGCTCGTCGATTCCGAGATCATTGCGGCCCGCGTCGAGGCCGATATCATCACCAAGGCGGGATATCCGATCAGTGCCGAGGAAATTTCAGAGAGCTACGCTGGCCTGACTTTCCGCGACATTCTCATTCGCGTGGAAACCGAAGCGCGCATGCCTTTTCAGGCGTCCCTGATCGATCAGTCGGAAACTCGCGTTGACAAGGAACTGCGCCGCAGCGTGCAAGCCATCGAAGGCGTGCACGAGGCTGTGGCGGGGGTCGCCGCTAGGAAGTGCATCTGCTCCAATTCGAGTACGGCGCGTCTCGACATGATGCTCACGAAAGTCGGGCTCAAGCCGCTATTCGGGGACCAGATTTTTTCTGCCCTGGAAACGCCCTCAGCCAAGCCGAAGCCGGCACCGGACGTCTTTCTTTATGCTGCCGACCAGATGAAGGCAAATCCCAGTCGGACCTTTGTGATCGAGGATTCCGTGCATGGTATCCACGGCGCGAAAGGTGCGGGCATGCGGGTTATCGGCTTCACGGGCGGGGCCCACAGTTATCCGGGGCATGCGGACCTGCTTACGGAAGCCGGCGCAGAAACGGTTATCCGGCGCTGGTCGGAACTAAAAGCCTCGCTCGACGCCCTCGCCCTGTGGTCCGAAAACATCTGATCGGATGTGTGGCGCCAGGTTTGATGAGGCGATTGCGTCAGCCAGATTCCAGTTATCGCTAGTTCCGCTTCTTCGGCCCTTCGTCATAACCGGCATAGACCTGCACCGCCCGATCGGCCGGCAGAGCGAAAGACACGTTGGGGTCGCTGAAGATAAACTGCGTCGCGGCAGTAGGGTCGGAAATGTTGACCTTGTAGTGGTGAATCTGGGAATACAACACCTCACTACCGTGCACCGCGACGATGCGGATCGGCATGTCGATGGTGCCCGCTGCGAACGCAGGACCCGGCACCACACGGCCAGCAACCGCGACCTTCATGGTCAACAGGCCGTCCGTTGTGGTGCAGGCGCGAGAGACATCGCTGATCGAAGCCTGATAGACCACCTTGGTGGGATCATCCTGCCCGCCCCGCGCGTAGGTGTTGAAATAGGCGGTGCCATCGCGCAACGTCACACGCGGACAAAAGCCCCTGAGCTCGGCTTCCGTCACCTTCTGTTGCGCCG
Organism: Rhizobiaceae bacterium; assembly: GCA_023953905.1. Classification (GTDB taxonomy): domain Bacteria; phylum Pseudomonadota; class Alphaproteobacteria; order Rhizobiales; family Rhizobiaceae; genus Arvimicrobium. Next base: position 53,717 of record JAMLJA010000014.1, read on the forward strand.
GTTTCGGCTGATCGCCAGTGTCCAAAACCTTGGCGGTATCGCCGGACTGGCATCCCGCGGCGGCAGCGATAAAGATCGAAAGAGCTGGATACAGCACAAGACGCCGGTCGAACAATGTGGACCTCATAATCATGAAAACCGCGATTTCCCCTTCGCAAACAATACGCCCTATAGCAACCGCGGGTCAAAAATGCGACTGAAAGGCCGCCTGATTTCACCCTTTGGTCACAGCTCATCTGCAACGGAAGCACTGAGGGACATTTAATGCAGTACGTCAGTACAAGGGGCGAAGCTCCAATCCTTGGCTTCAGCGATGCGGTTCTCGCAGGTTTGGCGCGCGATGGCGGCCTCTATCTGCCGCAGGAATGGCCGACACTGAGCCATGCCGATATTCGCGCATTGCGCGGGCTGCCCTATCCCGAGGTCGCGATCCGCCTGCTGACCCCATTCCTGGGCGGCGAAATCAAGCAGGATGTGTTTGAGCGCCTCGTCCGCGAGGCATACGCGACTTTCCGCCATGACGCCGTCTGTCCATTGGTACAGATTGGAACGGATCGCTTCGTGCTTGAACTTTTTCACGGCCCTACGCTGGCTTTCAAGGATGTTGCGATGCAACTCCTGGCCCGCCTCATGGACCATATATTGGCCGAGCGCGGCGAACGGGCGACGATCGTCGGCGCAACATCCGGCGATACGGGTGGCGCAGCGATCGATGCCTTTGCAGGTCGCGACCGCACGGACATCTTCATCATGTTTCCGAACGGACGCGTATCACCGGTTCAGCAGCGTCAGATGACCACGCTCGAAGCGGCGAATGTTCACGCGCTCGCCATCGATGGCAATTTTGACGATTGCCAGGGGCTGGTGAAGGACATGTTCAACGATCACCGGTTCCGCGACCGTCTGGCACTTTCGGGTGTGAACTCCATCAACTGGGCGCGCATCATGGCTCAGATCGTCTATTACTTCACCTCCGCACTGTCGTTGGGTGCGCCCGATCGGGCCGTGTCGTTTACCGTTCCCACCGGCAATTTCGGGGATATTTTCGCAGGTTATGCCGCCAAGCGCATGGGCCTGCCGATCGAGCGGCTGGTCATCGCGACAAATGACAATGACATTCTGGCGCGTACGCTCGAGACCGGCGAGTACCGGATGAATGGTGTGGTGGCCACAACGTCGCCCTCCATGGACATTCAGATTTCGTCGAATTTCGAGCGCCTGCTGTACGAGGCGTCCGGCCGCGACCCCGGGGCTGTTCGCGGATATATGGCAAGTCTCAAACAATCGTCAGGGTTTCGCATTGAGGAACCGGCATTGAACGCCATCCGGGCGGAGTTCGACGCTGGCAAGTCGTCGATTGAGGAGACGGCGAGAACCATCGCCAGCACGCTGAAAGCAAGTGGCTACCTTCTCGACCCGCACACTGCCACAGCAGTGCATGTCGCTGAATCCGCTAAGAATTCCGCGCCGACGATTATTCTCGGCACAGCGCATCCCGCAAAGTTTCCCGATGCCGTTCACGCCGCGAGCGGCATCACGCCGGAACTGCCGGAGTGGCTGGCGGACTTGATGGAACGTCGCGAAAAGTTCACAGTGTTGCCCTCCGACCTTAAACAGGTTGAGGAACACATCAGCCGCCTGTCACGTGCGGCGATCTAGGGAGAAGTCCTACATGGGTGTTGAGGTAAGCCGTCTGTCCAACGGCCTGACAGTCGCCACCGAAACCCTTCCAAGCATAGAGTCCGTGGCCCTTGGTGTCTGGGTCAAATCGGGCGCCCGCAACGAAAGGGACGACGAACACGGTATAGCCCACCTGCTGGAGCACATGGCCTTCAAGGGCACATCCAGCCGCAGTGCCTTTGCCATCGCATCCGATATCGAGGATGTCGGCGGCGAGATCAACGCGGCGACCAGCGTCGAGACGACATCCTTCTTTGCCCGCGTTCTCAGCAAAGACGTGCCTCTGGCCATCGACATACTGGCCGACATTCTGATGGATTCGAAGTTCGACCCTGACGAGCTTCAGCGCGAGCAACACGTCATCCTGCAAGAGATCGGCGCCGCGCACGACACGCCCGACGACGTGGTGTTCGACCGTTTCACCGAGACTGCCTTCAAGGACCAGCAAATCGGCCGGTCCATCCTGGGAACGCCGGAGACGGTGAAGTCTTTCACGTCAAAGCAGCTCCATGCCTTTCTCGAAAGGCAGTATGGCGCCGACCGCATGGTGGTCGTCGCTGCTGGCGATATCAAGCACGACGCGTTTGTGCGGGAGGTTGAAAAGCGGCTTGGGTCCTTCCGCCCGACATCCGGCAACGAGCAGCCGGAGCCCGCCAGCTATATCGGCGGAGACTTTCGTGAAAACCGCGACCTCATGGACGCCCAGATCGTGCTCGGTTTCGAAGGCCGAGCCTATCATGTTCGGGACTTCTATGCTTCGCAAGTGCTTTCGATGATCCTGGGCGGAGGCATGTCGTCCCGCCTGTTCCAGGAGGTGCGCGAGAAACGCGGCCTCTGCTATTCCGTGTACGCATTCCATTGGGGCTTTTCCGACACAGGAATTTTCGGAATTCACGCCGCGACAGGCGAATCTGATATCGACAAGCTGGTGCCAGTGCTGATCGAAGAGTTGCGCCGCGCCGGTGAAATGATCTCCCAGCAGGAGCTGGACCGCGCACGCGCGCAGTATCATGCAGGCCTCGTCATGTCCGGCGAAAGCCCGGCAAGCCGCGCCTCGCAGATCGCTCGCCAACTCCTTCTTTTCGGACGACCTATCCCAAGAGAAGAACTGATAGACCGGCTGTCGAAACTAACGATCGAGCGCCTGACGGACCTTTCGGGCCGGCTGTTCTCCACCACGCCTACCGTGGCTGGGATTGGTCCGATTGGCGGGCTGGCTTCTTATGACCGCATCCGGGCAACCCTGCCGCGCATCATCGCCGGCGAGCGCAAGCTCGCGGTCTGACATCCAAGCCGGGCCAGAGCCATGCTGGTTCTTCCCTTTGCTCGCCGGGAGGGGCCGGTTCTCATCGGTCGCAGCATCACGCTGCGCATTCCCTCACGCAATGACTATCCGCAATGGGCCAACTTGCGAGCCCAAAGCCGCGCATTCCTTGAGCCCTGGGAGCCGCGTTGGACCAAGGACGAGCTTGACCGCGCAACCTGGCGCCATCGTATACAACGCTACCGTGAGGATTTCCTCGAAGGGACTGCATTGCCGCTGTTCGTTTACGAGAATTCCAGTGGAAAACTTCTTGGCGGAATAACGCTCGGCAACATACGCCACGGCGTCGCCCAGAGCGGCCAGATCGGCTATTGGATAGGGGAGCGGTATGCCGGGAGGGGCATCATGCCCGAGGCACTGAAGCTGCTCACGAAACATGCATTCGATACGTTGCGGTTGCATCGGCTTGAGGCCGCCTGTATCCCCGACAATCACCGGTCTATACGCGTGCTTGAAAAAGCCGGATTTCAACGCGAAGGACTGCTCCGATCTTACCTGCGGATCAATGGCGTCTGGCAGGATCATTTTATTTACGGCCTGATCGCAACGGATGTGCCTGGGAAATGAAAAAGGCTCTTACTTGAGGCCGCGGACAAAATCCGGCTTTGCCAGTTGGCTGCTGCTGGCGCTGCTCGCCCTCTTTATGCTCGCACCTGCTGCGCATGCGGTCGAGGCGATCAAGATCTCTCGCGACGACATCGCGCTGGATCTCTCACGCGCAGTCGAGATCTATCGCAACAGAGGCGAGAATTTCCAGATTTCGACCGCGCCCGGTCCGGACGGCATCGTGCGCCGCATCGAGGTGGAAGCAAACGATCAGCGTTCCAGCGGTGACTGGGCGGTCTTTGCCCTTGCCAACACGACCGATGAACAACTCGACCGCCTTATCGTCGCGCCGCACTTCCGGCTGGTCGATTCGGGAATCATCTGGCCTGATCTCGGCGCCAACCGCATCGCGGCAATCACGCCGAGTGAAGGTTTTGCGCTGGATCGCCAGTCCAGCCCCGATTCCGATGTGTTTCTAGTGACGCTCAATCCGGGAACCGTCATCACATTCGTCGCCGAACTCGCCTCGCCGAAGCTGCCGCAGGTCTATTTGTGGGACCCTGAGTCCTACAAGGACACCGTGAACTCCTACACGCTCTATCGCGGCATCGTCATAGGCATTTCGGGCCTTCTCGCCCTGTTCCTGACGATCCTTTTCGTGGTCAAGGGCACCTCCATGTTTCCGGCCACGGCCGCGCTCGCCTGGGCAGTACTTGCCTATATCTGCGTCGATTTCGGCTTCCTCAACAAGGTGATCGCGATCTCGTCCGGCAGCGAGCAGATATGGCGCGCGGGAACCGAGGTGGCACTTGCGGGTACGCTCGTGGTGTTCCTGTTTGCCTATCTGAACCTCAATCGATGGCACGGTCATTTCAGCTATGGCGCGCTGATCTGGGTAACGGGACTGCTGGCAATTGCAGGCGTGGCAGTCATCGACCCGGCAATCGCCGCCGGTGTCGCGCGAATGTCATTTGCTTTCACCGCAGTCGTCGGTCTTCTGCTGATCATCTATCTGGGCATACGCGGCTACGACCGCGCGGTCATGTTGGTGCCGAGCTGGATGATGGTGCTCGTATGGGTGACGGGCTCATGGCTCACGATCACCGGCGCACTCGACAACGACATCGTGCAGCCGGCTCTCGGTGGCGGACTGGTCCTGATCATTCTGCTTATCGGATTCACGGTCATGCAGCACGCCTTCGCGGGCGGCGCGCTGAACAATGGTCTGTTTAGCGATCTGGAGCGTCAGGCCATGGCCGTTGTCGGCTCCGGGGACATCATCTGGGATTGGGACGTTTTGCGCGACCGCGTCGTGACGCGGCCTGACATAAGCGTGCAATTGGGACTGGCTCCCAACAGCCTCGGCGGACCGGCCCGCAACTGGCTGCCGATCCTCCACGCCGACGACCGGGATACCTTCCGCACAACGCTCGACGTCGTGCTGGAGCATCGTCGCGGGAAGGTCGCGCAGCATTTTCGCCTGCGCGGCGCTGACGGTCATTATCACTGGTTTGGACTGCGTGCGCGTCCCGTCATCGGCTCGGATGGCGAGGTGATGCGATGCGTCGGAACGATGACCGACATCACCGAGCAGAAGACGGCCGAACAGCGCCTTCTGCACGATGCGGTTCATGACAACCTGACAGGGCTTCCCAGCCGCGAACTATTTATGAACCGGCTTGAAGCAGTCGTTGCTATCGCTGCATCCGAAGAAAAGGTCCGCCCCACCATCTTCGTTATCGATCTGGACCGTTTCAAGCAGGTCAACGACTCGCTCGGCATGTCGGCAGGCGACACCATCCTGCTGACGATCGCGCGCCGCCTGCACAGACTGATGAAGCCGAGCGACTCGCTGTCGCGATTCAGCGGTGACCAGTTCGCGATGATGCTGCTTTCCGAGCAGGATGCAGGCCGTATCGCCAGCGTGGCCGAGGCCGTGAAGAAGGCCATTCAAACGCCGATTACCTTCGCGCGGCGTGAGATCGTGCTCACGGCTTCGATTGGCCTGATCAGCTGGACATCCACGAGCTCCAACGCGGACGATCTGGTCAAGGATGCCGAGCTTGCCATGCATCAGGCCAAACGCTTCGGCGGCGACAGGATCGAGCCCTTCCGGCCGCCCTTCCGTACCGTTGGCACCGATCGTCTGCAGCTAGAATCAGATCTGAGGCGCGCGCTGGAGCGTGACGAGATCCTGCTTGCCTATCAGCCCATCGTGCGGCTGGAGGATCGCACCATTGCCGGCTTCGAGGCATTGTTGCGCTGGAACCACCCACGACGCGGCATGATCCAGCCGGGAGATTTTATTCCGGTTGCCGAGAGTTGCGGCCTTATCGTCCAGCTTGGCCTCTTTGCGATGAAGCAGGCGGCGCAGGATCTGTCACTCTGGCAGAAACAGACGACCGATGCGCCGCTTTTCGTCTCGGTGAACCTGTCCAGCCGCCAGCTGATGCGCCGTGACCTTGTCGGCGACGTCAAATCCGTGATCACGCGCCTTAACCTGCCACCGCGCAGTTTCCGGCTGGAGCTCACCGAATCACTGGTGATGGATAATCCCGAGCAGGCAACGCATGTGCTCAATCGCCTCAAGAGGCTGGGAATCGGCCTTTCCCTTGATGATTTCGGCACGGGCTATTCGTCTCTCTCCTACCTCACTCGGTTTCCGTTCGACACCATCAAGATCGACAAGAGCTTTCTGGACGACAAGACACCAAAGCGCTCCGTGCTGGTGCGTTCGATGGTAAACATGGCGCACGAACTGGGCTTGTCAGTGGTGGTTGAGGGCGTGTCGGACGAGAATGATGCGCTTGAGCTGCGGCAGATGGGTTGCGAGTACGCGCAGAGCTTCATGTTCGGCGTGCCGGTCATGGCGGACGCCGCACTGAAGATGCTCAAGGACAGCTATCAACCCGCTTCCTCGTGAGCAGGCGCTCAGCCGAAACGATCGCTCGTTCAGGCGTGACCGGCTGTGGAGCTGAGATGCGCCAGATCAATGCCGATGGAGGCGAGGATACGATCGTATTTTCGGTCGATATCTGTATCGAACAACATGTCCATATCCGCGCGACAGGTCAGCCAGCCATTCTCGGCGATTTCGCTTTCGAGTTGCCCCGCGCCCCAGCCCGCATAGCCAAGCGTCATGATGGCGCTACGAGGGCCGCGCCCCTTGGAAATGGCTCGCAATATATCGATGGTCGCTGTGAGACAAACGTCTTCGGAGACCGGAAGCGACGACTCGACACGATAGTCGTCGGAGTGAAGCACAAATCCGCGGCTGCGATCCACAGGACCGCCATTGCGAACCACGAAATCGCGCGCCGTCTCAGGAAGTCTGATGGTCTCGTATTCCTTCATGATCCCGAGTTGGACAATGAGGTCAGGGAAACGCATCTGTTGGGCCTGATTGATGATCAGTCCCATGGCGCCCTCCGCGCTGTGCGCGCAGACATAGATCACCGAACGTGCGAAACGGTCGTCCTTCATGCCAGGCATGGCAATCAGGAAGTGATCGTCGAGAAATCCCTCGACGCCAGCCGATCGTTTGCGTCGCAACAGATCCATACAAAGAGCGTATCGCGTTTTCTCTTGCGTTTGAAGGCCACCCAACGCGAAACTTCGACCAAGGCTGGAGCCTGCCGAAGCGGCCTAAGCACGTGCGAAGCCTCACACACAAATGATCCGGCAACCCGCCTGCAAGGTGCTATTGAGTTGCGTGAAACCGAACAAAGCGAGGCGCGATGCGCATAGTCTGCGTGACCATGATGGTGCTGGGTGCATCCACCGCCGGATCCATAGCCTCGTCCAGCGCGTGGTATGAGACGGAAGGCGCAAGGGTGCGAATTGTCACGACAGGTGCTCCAAACGCGCAGGGCGACTTGTCTGGAATGATCGATATTGATCTCTCATCGGGCTGGAAAACCTATTGGCGTGATCCCGGCGGTTCAGGAGTTCCGCCAAGCATTGATATTGCGGGCAGCACCAATGTGTCTTCGGTCAGCCTGACCTTTCCGGTTCCGATGCGCTTCAGCGACGAGTCGGGTTCATGGAATGGCTATAAGCACTCGGTCGCTTTCCCGGCGAGCTTCAAGATTATTGCCAATGGCCAACCCACCAAGATCGAAGCCAACGTCTTTCTCGGTATCTGCGAGACAATCTGCGTGCCTTTGAAGGCGACACTTACTCTCGACCCGGCTAGCGACCCCGAAAATAGCGCCGATGCCATGGCAATCGAGGCCGCGCACGACCTTCTCCCGGCCAAGGCCGAACCAGATTTCGGCGTTTCGGTTGCCGAAGCGAATATCGACAGTCTGGAAGCGGTGGCCGTGTTCCCGGGCAACCCCGCGAGTGCGGATCTATTCGTCGACGGTACGGATGGCTATACTCTAGGAACTCCGGAAAAAAGTATCCGTGACGGAAAGGCAGTGTTCCTGATACCGATACTGGATCGACCCGCAGAGAAACCTGGAGGCGACGGCTTGCCCTATGCGCTGTCGACCAGGGCCGGTGCGGTAGATGGCTATCTCCCCTATCCGTGAATCGAACTTTCGAAGAGCGGTTTTTGGCATCGCGACAAACCCTACCCTTGCGAGGATGTCGCCGCCGCTCTAATTCGAGCCTCTCAACAATGAATCCGAGAACCCAACATGACGATTTCCGCAGGCGAGAAGCTTCCCGACGCAACCTTCAAGACGATGAGCACGGACGGTCCGAATGAATTGACCACGGCGGATATTTTTCCCGGCAAGAAGGTGGTTCTTTTCGGCGTCCCGGGTGCGTTCACGCCCACCTGCAACAACAATCACCTCCCGGGCTATCTCGAGAACTACGACGCTCTTCTGTCTCGGGGTGTCGACACGATCGCGGTCATCGCCACTAATGACCTATTCGTCATGGGCGCGTGGGCACGCGCCACGGGCGGCGAAGGGAAGATCCTTTTCCTGGCCGACGGTAACGCCGATTTTCTCAAGCAGGTCGGGCTCGACGCGGACTTTTCAGCACACGGGATGGGCGTTCGCTCCAAGCGCTTTGCGATGATCGTCGACGACGGCAAGGTCGTGACGGTCAATGTCGAGGACAAGCCTGGAGTCGACACATCAGGCGCCGCGCATATTCTGCAGCAGCTCTGACACTCAGTAACTTTGAGATGAACGCCGCGGCTTGCGGGCCGCGGTTGACTGCAGTGACGTTTGCGCAGGCCTCGGCTCAGCGGTATCACGGCCGCCGACAGCACCTTTTCCCTTGAATGGCGCCATGCCGGTACGGGCTAGTTCATCGGCCCGCTCATTCTCTGGATGGCCGTCATGGCCCTTCACCCAATGCCAGGTGACCTTGTGGCGCGTGCGGGCGGCATCCAGCGCCTGCCATAGTTCGGCGTTCTTCACGGGCTTCTTGGCCGCCGTTTTCCAGCCATTGCGTTTCCAGCCCTCGATCCATCCACCGATCCCGTCCTTGACGTAGTTGCTATCGGTGTAGAGATCGACGGTGACAGGCTCCTTCAGCGCGGAAAGCGCCTCTATTGCAGCCGTCAGTTCCATTCGGTTGTTGGTGGTATCCGCCTCACCGCCTGAAAGCTCCTTTGTCACGCCATTGCAGCGCAGGATTGCGCCCCAGCCACCGGGACCCGGATTGCCCGAACATGCGCCATCCGTAAAAATCTCGACGTGCTTCATGACAATCCGTACTCGCTCGCCGAACTGATCTGCCGGTGAAAACGCAGTTTGCTGATATATTCGAGTGGATCGCGCTTCTGGACCAGCGGACCATCGGGGATCGTCAGCCAGTCATATAGCCGCGTCAACAGAAAGCGCAGCGCCGACCCCCGGCATAGAGTCGGCAACGCCTCCCTCTCGGCTGCGGAAAGCGGTCTGACGGATTGATAACCGGCCAAAAGCGCCCTGCTCTTGGTCTGATTAAACGAGCCGTCCTTCTCGAAGCACCACGCGTTCAACCCGATCGACAGGTCATAGGCATAGAAATCGTTGCAGGCAAAATAGAAGTCGATCAGACCCGATAGCTTTCCTTCCAGAAAGAAGACGTTGTCGGGAAACAGATCCGCGTGAATGACGCCGGCCGGCAAAGCGTTCGGCCACGACTCCGCGAGACTGCGGAACTCCTCGTCGAGTTCCGCCGTAAGTGATGGCTCCACCTCGTGAGCGCGATCTCGTGCCCCAGCCCACAATGTGCGCCACCCGTCCATGGCGAGTGCGTTCGGGCGCGACAGCGCAAAGTCCGTACTGGCCACATGCAATTCGCCCAGCGCCTTGCCAACCTCGCGGCAGCTCTCCGCGTCTGGCCGGCGAAGGGACAGACCTTCGAGAAATGTGATCAGCGCCGCAGGCTTTCCCGCCAGACGACCGATGACCGCACCATCGCGCTGATGGACCGGCAGCGGGCAGGAAACGCCCTTCCCTGCCAGATGCTCCATCAACCCCAGAAAGAACGGCAGATCGGCCTCGTCGACCCGCTTCTCGTAGATCGTGAGGATGAATGAGGCCGAACTCGTGTGCAGGAGAAAATTGGAATTTTCCGATCCCTCGGCGATCCCCTTGTAAGATAGGAGCCCGCCCACATCGTAGTGCCGCAAGAAGTCCCCGAGCTCGACCTCGGTGATGTCTGTATAGACGGCCATCAGCGCGTTCCGTTGACGAATGCCATATCGGCGGGGGTCAATTCCACGTCGCGCAGGACGCGCATGACCGGGAATTCCTCTGTCTCAGTCGCTGTCACCGCCAGATCAACCGAAACGTCAAACCGCTCGCGGAAGGCGTCGATTATCTCGTCGACAATGATTTCCGGGGCGGACGCACCCGCCGAGAGGCCAAGTGTGCGGATGTCACCGAGCTCATGCCAAGGAATGTCTGAGGCGCGCTGTACCAGCATGGACATGCGCGCACCAGCGCGCTCCGCTACCTCTACAAGACGCCGCGAGTTGGACGAATTGGGCGCCCCCACGATCAGAAACAGGTCTGCTCCTGCGGCCGTCTCCTTGACGGCCTCCTGGCGGTTCGTGGTGGCGTAGCAGATCGATTCGGCAGCCGGAGCCCGTAGATCTGGGAAGCGCTCCTCAAGTACGCGGATAATGCCCGCCGTATCCTCCACCGAGAGCGTCGTCTGGGTGACAAAACCGAGGGGAGTGTCCGCAGGTGGCGTGAACGCGTGGGCCGCCGCTTCCGTCTCCACGAGGGATACGGCGCCCTCGGGCAACTGGCCCATCGTTCCGATAACCTCGGGATGACCGGCATGACCGATCAACAAGACGTGCCGGCCCAGCCGCTGGTGGCGCATCGCCTGCTTGTGCACCTTGGAGACGAGCGGACATGTCGCATCGAGATAGAACAAATTCCGCTCTTCCGCATCGGCAGGGACTGACTTGGGCACGCCATGGGCTGAAAAAACCACCGGGCAATGGCGATGGTCGGCAGGTATTTCGTCCAGCTCCTCTATGAAAATGGCGCCAAGATTCTGGAGCCCTTCCACGACGTAGCGGTTGTGCACGATCTCATGACGGACATAGACCGGTGCGCCATACTTCTTGAGGGCGAGCACGACGATCTGAATGGCCCGGTCCACGCCTGCGCAAAAGCCGCGCGGCTGACAGAGCCTTATCGTGAGAGGTTTTTTGAGAGCAGGCATGGGGTCCAGTCGATCCGTCGGGTTGGACATGCGCATCCCGCCGGCCGCTGTCAAGGCTTTGCACTCTTTCGCCGACGCCATGCAAAGATCCCGAAGACAGCGACGAGCGCTCCCGCGAGGCCATACCATGTCAGCGCATATTGCAGATGGTTGTTGGGCAAATCGATGAGCGTCACGCCACCGATCGGCAAGCCGCCCGGATTGGGTGTTGCATCGGCGTCGACGAAGAAGGGCAGAATCTCAACGCCGTCAAGCCCCGCATTGCGAGCCATGCCGCCGATATCCTTCCAGTAGAAGATGTTACCGCCGAGGTCGTTCTCCGGGACCAGCATGGATGGCTTTTCGCTCAGTGGGTTGCGCGCGAGACCGACAACCGTCACCGGTCCAGTCACCTCAATCGGGCGTTTCGCCGGATCCTTCAGATCATAAGGCACGAAGCCCCTGTTCACGAAAATGTAGCGGCCGTCTGACAGGCGCAGGGGCGTGTAGACATAAAAGCCGGTTTCCCCCTTCCACGTCGCAAAGAAAAACTGCTCCTTGTCATTAAGGTACGCGCCGCTTAGTCGAACCGCCTGATAGTCGACGTCGTGCGTCGCCGAGAACTGCTTCTCCACATCCGCGAGTTCCATCGGAGCAGAAGTCCGCCGAGCTTCGATATCGGCAAGCAGCGTTTCCTTCCAATGCAGCCTCTGGACCTGCCAGGTGCCGAGCCCGATCAAAACGCAGAGCGCCACCAGAGCCACGAGATAGGTCGTCCACCGAACCGATCCGGCATCCCCACGGACGTGTTCGTCTTCAGCTTTCATCGGCCTTGCTCACGCGACCCTCAGCCGCCTGGTTCGCGTATTGAAGCGTGATCAAGACACCTTTGGCCAGCCTTAGCGGAACAAGACAGAGAATGGACGCCACCGGCAGCCATATGATGATATGCACCCAGAGCGGGGGCTGAAAGGTCAGTTCGAACCAGAGGGCCAGCCCAACCACGACGAAACCCATGATCAGCATCACAAAGATTGCCGGGCCGTCGCCCGCGTCTGCGAAATCGTAGTCGAGACCGCACACACCGCAGCGCTCCGCCACCGTCAGAAAGCCGGCGAACAATCGCCCCTCGCCACAGCGTGGACAGCGACCCGACAGCCCCGCGCGAATCGGATCGACGGGTGGCCACTGAGCTTTATCATCCATGTCTCTTCCTTAACGAAAAAGGCGGCCGTGTCGCCACGGCCGCCCCTATTCTAGACCAATATGGGGTCAGTGACCTGCAGCGATTGTCGCACCTGCAGATGCCCAGACGTAAATCGAAGCGAACAGGAACAGCCAGACGACGTCGACGAAATGCCAGTACCATGCAGCCGCCTCAAAGCCGAAATGATGCTTTGGCGTGAAGTCGCCCTTCATGGCCCGGATCAGACAGACCAGCAGGAAGATGGTGCCGACAAATACGTGGAAACCGTGGAAGCCGGTGGCCATGAAGAATGTCGCGCCATAGATCGAATCATGGAACGTGAACGGCGCATGCATGTACTCGTAGGCCTGCACGAACGAGAACAGCACACCCAGAGCGACGGTCAACGCCAGTCCAGCGACAAGACCCTTGCGATCATTGTGCAAGAGAGCGTGGTGCGCCCAGGTCACCGTCGTGCCCGAAAGAAGCAATATCACCGTGTTGTAGAGCGGCAGATGGAAGGGGTCGAGAACCTCAATGCTCTGGGGAGGCCAAACGCCACCCGTATAGGCGGAGCGAGCGACCTGCTCGACCTCGCCAGGATAGAGGCTGACATCGAAAAACGCCCAGAACCACGCGACGAAAAACATCACCTCGGAGGCGATGAACATGATCATCCCGTAGCGCAGGTGCAGAGCAACGACACGCGTATGATGCCCTTCATGGCCTTCCTTGATGGTGTCTGACCACCAGCCGAACATGGTGTAGAGCACCACCAGCAGTCCGACGATGAGTAGCCACGGGCCACCGATGTCGAAGCCGAAGGGACTGAACGCGTTGCCCTTGTGGTACTGCATGTAAGCGACGCCGCCAAACGCAGTCAAAAGCGCTCCGACCGAGCCTATGAACGGCCACGGGCTGGGATCGATAATGTGATAGTCGTGATGCTTGGCGTGCGCTTCTGCCATCTCAGCCCCCAATACTTTCGGACGTGGTTCCATTCCCTCCTTGCACAGCCGCAGGTGCGGCGGCAATCGGCTTTTCGCCTTCTATGGGGAAGAATGTGTAGGACAAGGTAATCGTGTGCGTGTTCTTCAGTTCAGGAACATCGACGATGTCAGGATCGACATAAAACACGACAGGCATGTCGAGCGTTTCACCCGGCTGCAAAGTCGTCTCCGTAAAGCAGAAACACTCAACCTTGTTGAAATAGGCGCCCGCCAGTTCCGGCGTGACATTGAAGCTTGCCTGGCCCTTAACCGGCCGATCGAACAGGTTTGTCGCCTTATAGGAAATGTGTGCGGTCTCGCCAATCTTCATCGTGACAGAGCGCTGCACCGGCTCGAACCGCCAAGGCAAGGCAGCCGACGTATTCGCGTCGAACCGCACAGTCATCTCCCGGTCGAGGACCCTGTCCGAATACTGGTCGACCCGCTGCGTCGTACCGCCGTAGCCGGTAACCTGGCAGAAGATCGAATAAAGCGGCACGGCTGCGTAGGACAGGCCGATCATTCCGAAAAACACCCCCGTGCAGATGCCTGCGACATGGAGATTGTAGTTGCGCTTCGGTGCAGCTGGGCGATTGGGAGCTTCAGTCATCAAGGCCTCAAAACGTCCGGTCCAGAATATTCGGACCGAGTTTGACGATGCTGACCACGTAGACCATGATCACAAAGGCGACCAACGCCAGAGCAATCGCAATAGAGCGGCTCCGTTGCGCTTTCTTCTGCGCATCCGTCTGCTTTACGGTTTCAATATCCACAGCGCTCACACGGCCCCCGTCGCTATCAGACGTTCGAAGATCGAGTCGGCGAGATAGGCCGCGAAGATGCCGAACAGATAGAGAAGCGAGTAGGCAAAGAGCGCCTTTGCAGGCTTCATGACCCGGTCGCTATCGGGCATCAGCAGTACCTTCCACGAATACCAGACGAAGCCTGCGCCCAGCACCACAGAGACAAGACCGTAGCCTGCACTGGTATAACCCAGCACCCAAGGCAGCACTCCAACGACCGCGACCACGAGAGCGTACGCGAAAATCTGACGGCGCGTGGACGGCTCGCCCGCGACATTCGGCATCATGGGAATGCCGACCCTCGCGTAGTCGCCCGACTTGAAGAGAGCCAGCGCCCAGAAATGGGGAGGGGTCCAGAGAAAGATGATCAGGAACAGAATAACGCTTTCAAGGCTCACCGAACCCGTAGCGGCAGCCCAGCCGATAACCGGCGGAATCGCACCGGCCGCGCCACCGATCACGATATTCTGCGGCGTCGAACGCTTCAACCACATCGTATAGACGACGGCATAAAAGAAGATGGTGAAAGCCAGCATGGCTGCCGACAGCCAGTTGACGAACACGCCCAGCGTCATCACCGACAAGGCTGACAGGACCAGACCGAATGCAAGGGCCTCACCCGGCTGCACGCGACCCGACGGTATCGGACGGCTGCGCGTGCGGCTCATCACTGCATCGATGCCTGCGTCGTACCACATGTTCAGCGCACCGGAGGCACCTGCTCCAACGGCAATGCAGATGATCGCTACCAGCGCCACAAACGGATTGACGCTGACTGGAGCGGCCGCCAGCCCCACAAAAGCCGTGAATACGACGAGCGACATGACCCGCGGCTTGAGAAGCTCGATGAAGTCGCCAGCCGTCGCCTCGGAGAGACGATAGCCGGCGTCCTCATAATGCTTGTCTTCAACAATGGCCATGCGTCAGAATTCCGATCGTCCGTTTGGCCGGAGCCGCCAAAGAGCGGCTCCTCCAGCCTCACATCTTACTTGATGCGCGGCAGCTGTTCCCACTGATGGTATGGCGGCGGCGAAGGCAACTGCCATTCAAGCGTCGTTGCGCCCTCACCCCATGGATTGGCACCTGCCACACGCTTCTTCGCGAAGGCTTCGTAGATGCCATAGAGGAAGATGAACACGCCGAAGAACGAGAGGTAGGACCCGTAGGACGACACCATATTCCAGCCAGCAAACGCATCCGGATAGTCGATATAGCGGCGCGGCATGCCGGCAAGTCCAAGGAAGTGCTGCGGGAAGAAGATCAGGTTCACGCCAATGAACGTCACCCAGAAGTGGGTACGCGCGATGAATGGCGAATACATGTAGCCGAACATCTTCGGGAACCAGTAGTACCAGGCCGCGAAGATCGCGAACACGGCGCCAAGCGACAGCACGTAGTGGAAGTGCGCGACAACATAGTAGGTGTCGTGCATCGACCGATCGAGGCCGGCATTCGCGAGCTGCACACCCGTCACGCCACCAACGGTGAACAGGAAGATGAAGCCGATCGCCCAGAGCATCGGGGTGCGCATCGAGATCGAACCGCCCCACATTGTCGCGATCCACGAGAAGATCTTCACGCCGGTCGGCACTGCGATGACCATCGTGGCGAACACGAAGTAGCGCTGTGCATCGACCGAAATACCCGAGGTGTACATGTGGTGCGCCCACACGACGAAGCCGACCGCGCCAATGGCGACCATCGCATATGCCATGCCGAGATAGCCGAAGACTGGCTTCTTGGAGAAGGTCGCAACAATGTGGCTGATGATGCCGAAGCCAGGCAGGATCAGAATATACACTTCCGGGTGACCGAAGAACCAGAAAAGATGCTGGAACAGGATCGGATCGCCGCCATACTCAGGCTGGAAGAACGCGGTTCCAAAGTTGCGGTCGGTCAGCAGCATGGTAATGCCGCCAGCCAGAACTGGGAGCGAAAGCAAGAGCAGGAAGGCGGTAATCAGCACCGACCACGCAAACAGCGGCATCTTGTGCAGCGTCATGCCGGGTGCGCGCATATTGAAGATCGTCGTGATGAAGTTAATCGCGCCGAGGATCGAAGACGCACCCGCAATGTGGAGGCCGAGAATGACCAGATCGACGGCAGGACCCTGCGACTGCGTCGACAGCGGAGGATACAATGTCCAGCCACCGCCAGCGCCCCAGGCACCGGTCGGACCGGGCATGAACAGCGACAGGAGCACAAGGAACACCGCCGGAGGCAGAAGCCAGAACGAGATGTTGTTCATGCGCGGGAAGGCCATGTCCGGCGCGCCGATCATAATCGGCACCATCCAGTTGGCGAAACCGCCGATCAGCGCAGGCATGACCATAAAGAAGATCATGATCAGCGCGTGCGCCGTGGTGAACACGTTGTACATCTGCTTGCCGGCATCGATCGCCGCGTCGCCCTCGACGCCATAAACCATCGAGGCGAGCCCGTGAAAGATCTGGATCCCCGGCTCAGCCAGTTCCCAACGCATCATCACAGACAGGAAGCCGCCAATGATGCCCGCGCAGATCGCGAAGATCAGGTAAAGCGTGCCGATGTCCTTGTGGTTGGTCGAATAGACCCAGCGCACCCAGCCGCTTGGCTTGTGGTGGTCGTCGTGGTCGTGGGCTACAGCGCCTGCCATGTTCCGCTCCGTTGGCTATTCTTCGGTCTTCGGCTTCAGTTGCCGGCGGCCGCGACTTTGCTAGTACCTTCGATTTCAGCCATAAGCGCCTTGTTGGCACCTGGCAGGTCGGCCTTGGCGGCGGCGAACCAGGCATCGTACTGCGCCTGATTCACAACCCGGATGGCGATCGGCATGAACGCGTGATCCTTACCGCACAATTCAGAGCACTGGCCGTAGAAGATACCCTCTTTCTGCGCATTGAACCACGTTTCGTTGATACGACCCGGGACTGCGTCGCTCTTGATGCCGAATGCCGGCATGGCGAATGAGTGAATGACGTCCGCGGCGGTCACAAGCACACGAACCTGAGTGTTGACCGGGACGACCAACTCGTTGTCGACAGCGAGAAGACGCGGATAGACAGCACGGTCTTCCTTGCCAATCGCGGCCCTGTCTGCGTCCTGCAGGATGGCAGAGTTGAACGAAAGCGGCTCTTCGGTCTGGTATTCGTAATCCCAGTTCCACTGATTTCCGGTCGCCTTGACCGTAATCTTGGATTCTTCCGGTGGGCTGTACTGCGCGGTAAGCAGCTGGAACGACGGAATTGCGATCGCGAGCAGGATCAGCACGGGACCAAGGGTCCAGATGAGCTCGATCGTCGTATTATGGCTGGTGCGCGACGGCGTCGGATTCACGCTCGCACGAAACCGGATGACGCAATAGGCAAGCAGAGCGAGAACCAGCAACGTGATGGGTACGATGAACCAAAGCGTGTAAGCTTCGAACCACTCGATCTCGCTCATGATGCTGGTGGCAGGCTCCTGGAAGCGCCATTGCCAGGGATGAGGCTGATCCGCGAGGGCTGCGGCCGTTGAAAGGAAGGTGGCGACACCTGCGCCGCCTGCAATAATCTTTCTCATCGCCCTCGTTGTCTCCCGAATGCTCCAGATCAAGGCCTGGGTACCGCAACGCCAATTCGGCCAGAGATGGAATCCCTGCCCTGAGCCGCGTTCAAACCATACTCTTTGATCCATCGCAAGAAAGGAGGCCCTTCATCCATGCGGCATTTTTGCGCGCGACATATCTTGGCCAATTCCAACAAGCAGTTGCGCGCCAGCGTCCAATCCCCTCAATATTGGGTGTGATGCAGCCCTTTGGATCGAGGATCGGCTTCCAACGGTCGCAATTCCGGCAAATTTTGCGAGGAAAGCTGTCGACGGCTATAAACTTGGCTGTTTCAGCAGCAACGTGTCGCGTCTACTGGTAGGCTTATGCAATGCTGGTCGCGATTCGCTAGGGAACGGACATGGGCTTGGGACTTTCCGGCTTGAAACTTCAAAAAACAATGATTGCGGTCGTGCTCGCTGGCCTGTCCATGATTCCCGGCACCGCCGGCGCCCAGCAGACAGGAACTGTGCGGTCCACGCATGGCGCATGGTCGATCATCTGCGATACACCTGCCGGCGCCACAGCCGAGCAATGCGCGATGATGCAGAATGTCGTCGCGGATGACAGGCCAGAGATCGGTCTCTCTGTGGTGGTGTTGCGAACGGCCGACAACAAGGCCGAAATTTTGCGCGTCCTTGCTCCTTTGGGGGTCTTGCTGCCGAACGGCCTTGGGCTGAATGTCGATGGCAAGGATATTGGCCGCGCCTATTTCGTGCGCTGCTTCCAGGACGGGTGTTACGCCGAGGTCATACTGGAAAAGCCGCTGCTCGATACGCTTTCCACGGGAAAGGCCGCGACGTTCATCGTCTTCCAGACGCCTGAAGAGGGCATCGGCATCCCGGTTGATCTCGCGGGTTTCGGCGAGGGCTTTGCTGCATTGCCCCGGTAGTCGGGCGATTCGCGGCTCAAGGCTACGGATATCCAGAACATCTGCCTCGCCCTTCGTCATAAGCCGGAGCAAAGGTGCGACGCGCCGTTTGCGCAAGCCGGGCGCGCAACCTACATGCGGGATCGTCCCAGACAACGAGGCCACGTCATGAGTTCCCTTCTCGATCGATTCGACACTTCCGACAGCGCTATTCGCAGGATCGTGGCAGACACGATCGCGGGCACCGATGATGGCGAACTGTATATGGAGTACAGCGAGGCCGAGTCGCTCATGTTCGACAACGGTCGACTGAAGACCGCCAATTTCAATACCGATCAGGGCTTTGGACTACGCGCCGTTGCTGGCGAGGCGGTCGGCTATGCCCATTCGAGCGAATTGTCTGAGCAGGCTCTTTTGCGGGCGGCCGACGCGGTGTCGGCGGTAAAGGGCGGCTATTCGGGTACGCTCGCCGAGGCACCGGCGCGGACGAACCGTCATCTGTATGGTGACGAGAACCCGATCGTGGCGCCTTCGTTTGAGGCCAAAGCCAAGCTGTTGCAGGAAATCGATGCCTATGTTCGCGGCCGCGATCCGCGGGTGCGGCAGGTTACGGCGTCCCTCGCCGCCTCATGGCAACATGTCGAGATTTTGCGCGGCGACGGCCAGATCGTGAACGATATCCGCCCCCTGGTGCGCATGAACGTGTCCGTGGTCGTGGGTGATGGCGACCGACAGGAATCCGGCTCCTACGGCATGGGCGGACGCAAGAGTTTTGGCGACTTCCTCACCGAGGACAATTGGCATTTTGCGGCAGACGAGGCGCTGCGCCAGGCGCTGGTGAACCTTCAGGCGCTTCCTGCCCCGGCGGGCACATTCGATATCGTGCTCTCTGCCGGATGGCCGGGCGTGATGCTTCACGAGGCGGTGGGGCACGGTCTCGAAGGCGATTTCAATCGCAAGAAGACGTCGGCTTTTGCGGGACTTCTCGGCCAGCAGGTCGCGGCCAAGGGCGTGACGGTTGTCGATGACGGCACGATGCCAGACCGGCGCGGATCGCTGACGGTGGATGACGAGGGCACACCATCGGGACGCAATGTCCTGATCGAGGATGGCAAGCTCGTCGGCTACATGCAGGATCGGCAGAATGCGCGACTCATGGGCATGAAGGCGACGGGCAACGGTCGCCGCGAATCATATGCGCACCAGCCGATGCCGCGGATGACCAACACTTACATGACAGGGGGCGACATGTTGCCGGAGGAGATCATCGCCTCGGTCGACAAAGGCATCTATGCGGTGTCGTTTGGCGGCGGCCAGGTGGACATCACCAGCGGCAAGTTCGTGTTCGGCTGCACCGAGGCCTATATGATCGAGAACGGCAAGGTAACCCACCCGATCAAGGGCGCGATGCTGATCGGGAATGGTCCGGATGCCATGCATCGCGTGAGCATGGTCGGAAACGACATGAAGCTCGATCCCGGAATCGGGACTTGCGGCAAGGGCGGTCAGGGCGTGCCGGTCGGTGTCGGCCAGCCGCATTTGCGGATGAATCAGGTTACAGTGGGCGGCACGCAGGCCTGAACCCGTGCTGCCGTCTTCCCTAGTCGTGCTGACGGGCGCGGGAATTTCTGCCGAATCCGGTCTTTCGACGTTCAGGGACAATGGCGGGATCTGGTCGCGCGTCAACATCGAGGACGTCGCGACGCCCGAAGCCTTCGCCAAGGACCCGCAGCGTGTCCACGCATTCTACAATCAACGGCGCCGCGACA
Organism: Rhizobiaceae bacterium; assembly: GCA_023953905.1. Classification (GTDB taxonomy): domain Bacteria; phylum Pseudomonadota; class Alphaproteobacteria; order Rhizobiales; family Rhizobiaceae; genus Arvimicrobium. The sequence goes on from JAMLJA010000014.1 coordinate 74,058, forward strand.
TGGCCGATGTCCAGCCAAACGCCGCGCATTTCGCACTGGACCAACTGGAGCGTCACTTTCAGGGTGATTTCCTGCTTGTGACGCAGAATATAGATGACCTTCATGCGCGTGCAGGTTCGCGCAATCCGATCCACATGCATGGCGAGATCGGAAAGGCATTTTGCGACAGTTGCGGGGAACGTGAGACATGCGCCGGTGACCTGTCGCCCGAAGATGTCTGCCCACATTGCGGACAGATGGGCCTGATGCGTCCGGACGTCGTCTGGTTCGGGGAAATGCCCTACCACATAGAGGCGATTTACGAGGCCCTTGCGAATTGCGATTTGTTCGTCGCCATCGGCACGAGCGGGACGGTGTATCCGGCTGCAGATTTGTGCGCAATGCACAGGCGGCTGGCGCCCACACCATCGAACTGAATCTGCAGACGGGAGGCTGGGCGTCGCCTTTCGCCGAACAACGCCGCGGGCTGGCCACCCAAACCGTACCGGCCCTCGTCGCCGAGTTGCTATCCGGCAGCTATAAACCGCTTGCTGATCGCCATTGACAATTCACAGCCAGGACGCTGCGCTCGTTGGGAGGCGGTGGTCGGGGTCGACAGCCTCCAGACTGGGAGCGCCCTCCCCGTTCCAGCGCCACAGAGCCGCGCAGGTGCCGCCGCGCGACATGTGGGACGGGTAGATCACTCCGTGCCATCCCTCTGCCAGAAGGCGTTCTCGCAGTTCATAGGTTGGAGGAACGAGCTCGCGATCGACCAGATCGCGCCATTCGCATTGATGGATGTCGCTCGTGACGCCCCACCGCTCCAGCGTCTCGGCGCTGGTCAGATCAGCCAGCCGCGCGTTGCGCAGTTCGAGTTGGGCAATCAGAGCCGGATGCTGGACAAAGGACTGGTTGTATTCGGCCCAAGCGGTGGACAGCTCAAAGGCGGCGTAGATGGTTGGATGACCAACCGGGTTCCACCGCCCTCCGAAGCGCGCGGCGCCCTCGCCTGACAGAGGCAGATGCGCCCAGCGCGGCACGAAGGCGCGCCACAATGTGTGACGCGATTGGATTTCAGGCATAAACGCCCGAACGGACAGCCTCCAGATAGGCAAGCACCTTGTCGGCCTTGCCTTCCTGAACGAGGTCGAACGCCGTCTTGCCCGCCCAGCCCGGCAATGGCTGATGCTTGAACCAGATCGCAGCGCGCTGCTCGCTACCCGCCATTTCGCCGGCCATCGACAGGATGCGCACCACGGGGCTGAGCGCCGCGTCGACCTTGCGCGCGCCGTTGCGCGCCGCCAGCGTATTGCGGGCAACACCGATCAGGCTCGCCAGTTCGTTGAGCGTAACACCCAAGAGTTCCGCAACCCGGCGGGCAGACAGAAACGGCGTCTCCTTGTCTCCGAATCGCGAAGCTGGAATGTCGAATGCGAGGCTCATGACCATTTCCTTACGCAGATTGATGCGCTGACATCAATCTAGGCGCAAAAGATGACCAGTTCAAGAACTGTGCATCACCGTCGCCGTTTTGGCTTTTCGAGCAGCGCGACCGCTTCGACATGCGGCGACCACAAAAACTGATCCATCGGCGTCACGCTTTTGAGCTGATACCCACCCTCGATCAGAATGGCGAGATCGCGCGAGAGGCTGACCGGGTTACACGACACAGCGGCAACCTTCTGCACGTCGGACTTCGCAATATGCTTGCACTGATCTTCGGCGCCCGCGCGCGGCGGATCGAAAACCAGTCCATCATAGGCGTTAAGTTCCTTGAACATCATCGGGCGACGGAAGAGGTCGCGCTTTTCGATGGTAAGGCGCTTGAGACCTCGTCCCATACGAAAGCCACCATCGAGCGCCGCCAGGGCGACCGCGTCGCCTTCCACCGCATGCACTTCGGAATTCCGTGCAAGCCGAAGCGCAAAGGTGCCGCTGCCCGCAAAGAGATCGGCCACCTTTTTCGCTTTGCCGAGATGCACCGCAACGAGCTCCGCCATGGCCGTCTCCGCCGCTTTGACCGCCTGCAGGAAACTGCCAGGCGCCAGCGTTACAGTCGTGCCGCCAAAATCGACAATCGGCTTCCTCGGCTCAAGAATGATCTCGCTATCGACCGATAGACGCGCAATGCCCGAGCGCATGATGAAGTCAGTCAGTGCCGCCCGATCGGCTGCGTCGAGCGCACCGCTTTCGGTGGCGGATACGTCGAGACCGGTTTCGGTATGCGTCACCGTCAGATGAAATGGCTGTCTGGACTTGCCGACAAGGCGCGCGAGTTCGCGCAGCATCGGCAACTGGTTCGCGATCTCGGGAACGAGTATCGGGCACTCCGCGATGTCAACGATCTCATGGGAAAACGCGCGATTGTAGCCCAGCACCCCGCCCGCCTCGGTGCGCCTTGCGGAGAATATTGCGCGCCGGCGCGAACCGGGATCGCAGGGCACGATATCGGCGACGGGCACATCTATATTGCGAGATTTGAGCGAATCGCCGATTTTGGCGCGCTTCCAGTCGAGATAGGCTTGGGGTTCCATGTGCTGGAGCGCGCAGCCACCGCAGACCGTAAAATGACGGCACTTTGGCTCGACCCGTAATTCCGATGCTTCGAGGACCGCGATCAGTTCGGCGCGATCCTTCTGACGGGACGCGGTTACTTCCTCACCGGGGAGCGTGAAGGGCACGAAGACCGAACCCTTATCTGTGCGCGCGATGCCGTCGCCCTGTGCGCCGAGCGCATCGATATGAAAACGTGAACTCACCGGTCTTTCACTCCCGCCAGCAGGAATTCGCGATTGCCGTCTCCGCCATCGATTGGCGACGGACACAGGCCCAAGGCGCGCCATCCCGGATAATTGTCGAGCCAGAGGCGCAGATCTTCCGCGACGCGCGGTGCATCGTCCGGATCTCTCAAGAGGCCGCCCTTGCCGATCGCCTGGCGGCCTGCTTCGAACTGCGGCTTAACCAGAAACACCCCTTGCGCTCCGGCAGCCGCGATTTCAAGCGCGGAAGGCAGAGCGATTTTCAGGGAGATGAAGCTGACGTCCGAAACAAGGAGATCCGGTGCCGTTCCCAGCTGCTCCAGCGTGAGGTCGCGCGCATTCAGACCCTCCAGCGAGGTGACGCGCGCATCTTGCGCGAGCGCTGGCGCGAGTTGGCCATGGCCCACATCCAAGGCAATGACATGCACGGCGCCACGCTCCAGCAATACCTGGGTGAAGCCACCTGTCGACGCCCCGATGTCGAGGGCCTGACGGCCAAAAGGATCGAGGTTGAAGTGGTCGAGCCCGGCAAGCAGCTTCAGCGCTGCTCGCGATACATAGTCCCGGGCGGGATCGTCGATCTCGATGACGGCACCTTGAGACACCGACTGGCCCGGCTTTGTGACGGGCCTGCCGTCGACGCGCACGGTGCCCCTTTCAACCGCGTCGCGCGCACGCGAACGTGTCGCAAAGTCACCGCGTCGGACGAGCAGCTCATCCAGGCGACAACGCTCAGGTGCTTTTTGGAAGGCATTCATCCACCTTCATTGGCGAAAGCCCGCCACGAAGGCAAGCCGCGTCAGAAAATGCTTCCGACAGACCTGTGTTCCACGGCAAGCGTCAGCGTACCCTCGCCTTGGGTCGACGTGTCGATCCGCGACGATTGTTCCGGAAAGGGTTGCTCTTCGTTCACAGCTAGCGGGTCTGGCTGAACGAATTTGGTGCTGGCGCCATATTCGAAACTGCCGCGAATGTCGCCGATGCTCTCGGCTACCTTTGCCATGATCGCCGCTTCAAGCTTTCGGTCGTAGCGCACCTGTGCCTGAGCGGACGTAGCAAACATGGCAATAGCCGCTGCGAATATCAGCGTCGTCTTCATTGTTATTATCTCCCTGCCTTGCGCGGGGTTCTAGCGCAGGGAGGCTAAAAATCGCCGAAAATAGACGGTAAGCAAATACCCAAAGATCAACGTAAACAGGGCGTTATCAGATCTTTGGAAGCAATTGATTCAAGGTCTTCCGGGCACCTGCCGTTCAAGCACGCGCGGCCCGCGTCTGCTGGCCCAATGCCGCAAAGACGGTGCGAACGATACCGCCAGCATCGAGACCCGCATCGACATACATCTTTTCGGGTTTTGCGTGTTCGGTGAATTCATCTGGCAGGATAAGCGAACGTACCTTCAGCCCGTGATCCAGCAGACCCTCGCGCGCGAGGAAATGGAGTACCTGCGACCCAAATCCCCCAATGGAGCCTTCTTCTACTGTAATCAGCACTTCATGCGCACGCGCCACACGACGAAGAAGATCCTCGTCCAGAGGCTTGGCAAAGCGCGCGTCCACAACCGTTGCGGATAGGCCTGCAGCCCCCAGTTCCTCAGCGGCGAGGAGTGACTCTGCCAACCTGGTTCCGAAAGACACGATCGCGACCTTGCTGCCTTCGCGCAGGACACGGCCCTTGCCGATCTCCAAAATTTCGCCGCGCGCTGGGAGGTCCACGCCCACCCCATTGCCGCGCGGATAGCGGAACGAGATCGGGCCTTGGTCATAGGCCGCGGCGGTACGTACCATGTGGCGCAACTCCGCCTCGTCGGCGGCAGCCATCACCACGAAGCCGGGCAGCGAGGCCAGATAGCTGGTGTCGAAGGCACCGCAATGGGTTGGCCCATCCGCGCCGACGAAGCCAGCCCGATCTATGGGGAAGCGCACCGGGAGCCTTTGTATGGCAACGTCGTGGACAACCTGATCATAGGCGCGCTGGAGAAATGTCGAATAGATGGCGCAAAACGGCTTCAGCCCTTCCGTGGCCAAACCTGCCGCAAATGTCACCGCATGTTGCTCGGCAATCCCGACATCGAATGTGCGTGACGGAAATGCTTCTCCGAACAGATCGAGACCGGTGCCGGAAGGCATGGCGGCGGTGATTGCGACGATCTTGTCGTCTTCGCGGGCCTCCTGAACAAGGCTCTCGGCGAATACCCTCGTATAGGCAGGCGCATTTGCCGGGGCCTTGGCCTGTGCGCCCGTGATCACATCGAACTTGTTGACGCCATGATACTTGTCGCTGGCCTCTTCGGCGGGCGCATAGCCTTTGCCCTTCTTGGTGACGATATGGATGAGCACCGGACCGTCACCATTATCCCGGACATTTTTCAGCACCGGGATCAGATGCTCGAGATTGTGCCCATCGATCGGGCCAATGTGATAAAAGCCGAGTTCCTCGAAAAGCGTACCGCCCGTGACATAGCCTCGCGCATGTTCCACCGCGCGGGTCACGGCACGCTCAGCGCGCTTGCCGAGATAGGACGTCAGCTTCTTTCCAATGTCGCGGAGACCGAGATAGGCACGGCCTGATCCGAGCCGCGCGAGATACGCGCTCATGGCCCCTGTGGGGGGCGCAATCGACATGTCGTTGTCGTTGAGAATCACGATCAGGCGGGCGTCGAGCGCACCGGCATTGTTCATTGCCTCATAGGCCATGCCTGCCGACATCGCACCGTCGCCTATGACGGCGATGACATTGTTGCGGCCACCCTTGAGATCGCGCGCGACGGCCATGCCCAGCCCCGCCGAGATCGATGTGGAGGAATGCGCCGCGCCGAACGGGTCGTATTCACTCTCCGCCCTCCGGGTAAATCCCGACAGTCCACCTTCTTGGCGCAGCGTACGGATGCGATCGCGCCGCCCCGTCAGTATCTTGTGCGGATAGGCCTGATGACCGACATCCCAGATGACGCGGTCATCGGGAGTGTCGAAGACATAGTGAAGCGCGACGGTCAGTTCGATGACGCCAAGGCCGGCACCCAGATGGCCGCCAGTTTCCGACACCGCGTCTACGAGTTCGGCGCGCAGTTCCGAAGCAAGCTGAGGCAACTCGCTTTCCTTGAGCGCGCGCAGATCGGAGGGGATGCTCACCCGGTCGAGCAGCGGTGTTTCAATTGAAGGCTTCACGATACGACTGACGGTAAGAGTTAAGAGACACAACAGGAGATAGTAGCCACACCGCGTAAAGTAAATGTGCTGCGACGACGCGCGTGGGACGCGATTGCACGGATCCTGTGCAGCGTTTGCTCATTCATTGCCTAGAGACCTTGCGGCCAACGGTCAGTTTCAGCCCTCCGGCAACGGGATAAACTCTTCCTCGTCGCCGGGCACAATGTCGAAGCGGCCTGTTTTCCACTCCTGCTTGGCCTGCTCGATGCGTTCCTTCGAAGAGGACACGAAATTCCACCATATGTAACGTTTCGAGCCCAGGGAAGCACCCCCAAACAGCATGAAATGCGCGCCGTTCTCCGACGAAACGACGATGTCGTCACCGGGGCGGAACACGAGCAGCCGATCAGAAGGGAACCGATCGCCGGAGATGACAACGCTTCCGTCGAGCACATAGATCGCGCGCTCCTCCGCGTCGGCGGAAATGTCGATGCTGGCGCCGGCTTCAAGACGTATATCGGCATAGAGCGTGTCAGAATGTCCGGTGACCGGCGACTTCAATCCATGAAATCCGCCCATGACCACTCGTCCGCTCACACCGCCATCCTGGAACTGGGGAAGCGTCCGGGCCGATGTGTTCTGGAACACCGGCGCGATCTCCTCCTTGCCGTCAGGCAGCGCAATCCAGGTCTGCAAGCCGGAAATTGAGGTTGGGTGCCCGCGCATTTCCTCCGGCGAGCGTTCCGAATGCACGATGCCCCTGCCGGCGGTCATCAGGTTCACGTCCCCGGGTTCGATCACCATCTCCGTCCCCAGCGAATCACGATGCCTGATGCGGCCATCAAAGAGATAAGTCACCGTGGACAAGCCGATATGCGGGTGCGGACGAACATCCAAAGCCTGATCGGCTCGCAGTATCGCCGGACCCATCCGGTCAAAAAAGATGAACGGGCCGACCAGCCTTCGCTTTGCTGTCGGCAACGCCCGGCGAACCGCGAAGCCGCCGATATCCTTGGCGTTGGGAATCACCATCAGTTCGATGGCATCGCATGAAAATGCGTCGCCGGGCTCGGGGTCGTGTGCTGGAAAGAAGCTCATGACGGCGAGAATAGACGGACGCGGAGCCCAGCGAAAGACGGCTGACATGCACCTTCGGTTGAAGTCGCGATACCTATGTATGTCAATCTGGGCCAGCTGACGCGCCGTTTGGCGAGTTCGTTTGCGAAAGGTGAAAGGCGCCGGCCAAATTGGATCACTGCCCTTTGCCGACATTTAGCCAAACCAGTTACGAGGGATTTAGGCGTTTGGCGCTATAAATTCTCGGGCCTTAATCGTCTTGGAAGCTCGTTGAATGTTGGAACGCCTGAAATCGCTGATCAACGACCGCCGCGGCAATTTCGCCGTGATTGCCGGGATCCTGATGGTCCCGGTGATTACCGGAATTGGGCTCGCCGTCGACTACGGTCGGGCAAGCCATGCCAAATCGACGCTGTTCGGCGCGGCCGATGCGGCAGCAGCAGGCGCGGTGTCGCAGTCATCGCCCACATATCGCAATGGAGGCACGTTTTCCGGGTCGTGGACGAAGTCTCAGGCCGAGGCAGACGCGATGGCGCTGTTTAACGCCAATATCGTCAACAATGTCGGCTTCAAATTGGAAGAAGCCCACGCAACCATCTCGCAAACGGGCCGCCGGATCGTCGCCAAGGTGCACTACACCGCGACAGTGCCTATGACCTTCATGCGCGTGTTCGGAAAGAGCGAGGTCCCGATCAACGGAGAGGCGACAGCTGTCGTCGACACCGCGCCCTATGTGGACTTTTATCTTCTCCTCGACAATTCCCCGTCCATGGGGCTGGGCGCCACTACGGCGGATATCGCGAATTTGGAAGCCAAGACGCCCGACAAGTGCGCCTTCGCCTGTCACACGACCCAGCAGCCGAGCAACAATTATTACGAAATCGCCAAGAAACACGGCATCATGATGCGCATCGATCTCGTTCGCATTGCAGCGCAAAATCTCTTCGACAAGGCGAAGGAGATTGGAGTTCACAACGAGCAGTTTCGGATGGGGACCTACACATTCGGCGCCAGCGCAGAGAATCTGAGGCTCGAGGAAGTCGCCCAGATGAGTGCAGATCTCGACAAAGGCAAGAAGGCAGTCGGCGCGGTCGACCTGATGACCATCCCCAGCCAAGGCTATGACAACGACCAGCAGACACCGTTCGACAAGATCTTTTCGGAGATGACGACCAAAGTGGGAACGCAGGGGGACGGATCTGGTCCGGGCAGCCGAGAGAAGATCGTGTTCTTCGTGTCGGATGGAGTTGCGGACCATAAGAAAGGGCCGTGCACCGGCATCAAGCGCGCTTCACGCTGCCACGAGCCGATCGACCCGAAGATCTGCAGGACGCTCAAGGAGCGCAACATCAAGGTGGCGGTGCTTTACACGACCTATCAGCGCGTGCCTCGCAACGGCTATTACATGGCCAATGTCGACCCATATCAGCCGGACATCGGCGACAAGATGCGTGAATGCGCCAGCGGCGGACTTTATTTTGAGGTCAGCCCTTCGCAGGGAATCGTGGAGGCAATGGAAACGCTCTTTCTCAAGGTGCTTGGCAATCCGCGCATCACCAGTTGATCGACGCAAACGGCCGGTACGGCCAGCTTACTCGGCGTCGAGAGGCTCCGTTCCGGCAGGCTTGCCATCACGGGAAAGCCGAATCTTTTCAACCTTGTCCTCGGCTGCCTTCAAGAGACGGTCGCAATGGGCTTTCAGCGCCTCGCCGCGCTCGTAAATGCGAATAGACTGATCGAGCGGCACGTCGCCACGCTCCAGATCGTCGACGATCTTCTCCAGAGCTTCCAGCGCCTGTTCGAAGCTCAGCGTTTTGATGTCGTCGTTCACGGCTTCGGACATGATTTACCCTCTCATCAGGCGGCCGACATGGGCAGCAACGGACAATGCCAACCCGTCCAGGTCGTAGCCGCCTTCCAATAGACTGACCAGACGATTCTGCGAATAGCTCGTGGCGCGCTCCATCAACTGGCCAGTCGCCCAATCAAAGTCATCCTCGGTGAGGTTGATGGAAGCGAGCGGGTCTCGGTGATGGGCGTCGAACCCTGCCGAAATAATGATCAGATCCGGCCGGAAACGATCGATGCTTGGCAGGATGCGCGATACAAAGGCGTCGCGAAAGATGTCGCTGCCGGTATCGGGGCTGAGCGGCGCATTGATGATGTTGCCCGCTCCCGTTTCGTCCTTCGCGCCCGTACCCGGATAGAGCGGCATCTGGTGGGTCGAACAGTAGAGAACGCTCGGATCGTCCCAGAATATGTCCTGCGTTCCGTTGCCGTGATGCACGTCCCAATCGACAATCGCCACGCGCTCGAGGTCGTGCGTCGATTGAGCGTATCGTGCCGCAATGGCCGCCGTATTGAAGAGGCAGAAGCCCATGGCAGTCGTCTTTTCGGCATGATGGCCCGGCGGCCGAGCGGCCACGAAGACATTGTCGACATCTCCAGAGACGACGTCGTCAATGGCAGCGTTCGCCGCACCGATCGCATGCAGCGCGGCCTCCCAGCTCTTCGGGCTCGCAGTGGTGTCGGCATCGATGCGAACGATCCCAGTGTCAGGGATCGTTTTGCGAACGCGCTCGATGAAGCTTTCGGGGTGTGCCGCCTTGATCGTCGCCTCATCGCCGACTGGCGCCTGCCTGCGATCAAGATCCAAGAAGCGCTGATCCTCAAGCACGCGCTCGATCACCCGCATCCGGTCCGGTCGTTCCGGATGCCCCGGCGGCGTGATGTGCTCAAGGAATATCGGATGGCTGTAAAGTCTGGTCACCATGCCTAAAGGATATAGGCAGGCGACACCGTCTTGGCTACGTTTCGTGTCGAGAAACCAGCAGCGATCAACAAGAGCGAGTGTTCGATCCGCCCTAACGCGGAGAGGCACTTCCGCCAAATCCGGCGCCAAGTTCCGAACTCGCCCTCTCCTTCAGTTCCCTGAACTTGCGGGATGCACCCTCGAGCCGGCTGTCCCATTCCGGATTGGGCTGCTGCCCTTCGATGACACGAAAATAGACCTGCATCAGGGCGGCAATCGCGAAGGGTTCCACGAAAGCCGAAACGCAAGCCCATGCCAGGAGAATTGCGAATACGAACCCCCAGCCCGCGGGCTCTCCGGGCATGGCGTAGACGATTGCACCTGCCGGAGCGAGAAACAGCAGGAACAGAAGCAACCCGACGAGCCACAGAAATACGGTAAGCCAGACCGCGTTCTTGACCATCGTCCGCGCGTTCTGGGCATAGAGCACAATGCCCTGCCTTCCGGATTCGAAAGGCGTCGTACTGCCGGTGCGTATGTTGTAGCCGAGGATGATCTCGTCGACATAGGTCACAGACATGCGGATGACCGCATTCAACATTTTCATCAGACCGTTGAGACCCGGGATCGGAATGAAGGCAGCAATGCCGCCCAGCAGGCCCGTTATCGCTGCCAACACGCCCTTGATCAGCTGATCAAGCAGGAAGAGGACGCTGGCTTCGGCGAAGCGATCCGTGACAACCCGACGGCCATAGGCGAGTTGCCCCGTTCCACCAGGGATATCGCGGCCGTCTATCAAGTGCACCATCGCGGCGATGTGGCCGGCCTTGACGAGGTAGAGGATATACTCCCGCACCCAGTACAGAATGATCGAGACCAATCCGAAACCCGCAATACCACCCCAGATTGCGAAGCCGAATGGCCCTCCCGCGTCAGTGAAAGCGTGGCCAACACCCCAACCGATTCCGGCGCCCGCCCCGGTCGCGAAAAGATAGGCCAAGGTGATTCCTGCATATACCGCGACGCGCAAAAGAACGAATGGCCACGTGCGCGCAACGATCCCCATCGTGCGCCCGATCTCAAAATCCCACATTCCAGAATCCCCTCGTACCCCGAAGAAAGGCTGGTTGGCGCACGCCGCTTTGTCAACCGCGCCGGCATTTGACGCCAGCGCGACGCGTGGTCCCTAGCGTATCTCGGTCCTTGAAATCCGGATTCCGAACCCTTCGAGGCCGACATAGTGGCGCTCGCGCGATGAGATCAGATTGATTGAGCTGATGCCGAGATCTTTCAGGATCTGCGCACCAAGACCGATTTCGCGCCACTCATTCTCGCGCTGGCGCGCCTCGTCATGGTCTTCCCCCTGCGCGGGCCGGTTGCGGCCTGGTCTCCCCACTCCGACGGAGCCTTCGCGCAGATAGACGATGACGCCTCGCTGATCCTTGCCCATCTGCAGCATGACTTCGCGAAGACGCTGGCTGGTTCCAAACACGTCTGCCACGACATCCTCTGTATGAAGGCGCACAGGCACGTCTTCGCCGTCCCTGATGTCGCCAAAGACGATGGCAAGGTGCTGCATGGATTCCCATGGCAGATTGTAGGTGTGGGCCCTCGCCTTGCCGCCCGGCGTTTCGATCTCAAAGCTGTCAAGGCGCTCGACCAGCGTCTCCTTGCGCTGCCTGTAGGCAATGAGGTCGGCGACAGACACCTGCTTCAATCCATGCGTCTGGGCAAAGGTGGCGACCTGAGGCCCGCGCGTCACGGTGCCGTCATCGTTGACGAGTTCGCAGATCACGCCGACCGGTGGCAGACCGGCAAGCTTGCAGAGATCCACCGCGGCCTCGGTATGGCCGGAGCGCATCAGCACGCCGCCTTCGCGCGCAATCAACGGGAAAATATGGCCCGGCCGCGTGAAATCCGACGCGCCGGCATTGCCGTTCGCCAAATTGCGCACGGTGAGGGTTCGGTCGTCGGCGGAGATTCCAGTCGTCGTGCCGTGTTTGAAATCCACGCTTACCGTAAAGGCCGTCGTGTGGGCCGAATCATTGTCCGATACCATGGGCCCCAGATTGAGCCTCTTGGTATCCTCACGCGTCATCGGCGTGCAGACGATGCCTGAAGTATGGCGCACGATGAAGGCCATCTTCTCAGGCGTGCAGTGAACCGCAGCGACGATCAGGTCGCCTTCATTTTCGCGCCCGTCATCGTCGGTGACGACGACGATCTCGCCCCGCTCAAAGGCCCGAATTGCTTCAACGACACGTTTTTGATCGTAGGCCATGTTATCTCGATTGAATTGCACACATGTTGATCGGCAAAGCGCGCGTCGGCCGATCGGCCGCCGGTGCAACAGCCGTCACGACGCCCGCCTGTTTGTCCAGATACGCGACATGCAACACTGTGTTCGCGCCTTAACCACGTCCCGTCTGGCCGCGATGGCGCAGATAGTGATCAGCAATCGCGCAGGCAACCATGGCCTCGCCGATCGGAACCGCGCGGATGCCGACGCAGGGATCATGACGCCCCTTCGTCCGGACCTCGACATTGTTTCCGTCGCGGTCGATCGACTGGCGTGGCGTCAGTATCGAGGATGTCGGCTTCACCGCGAAGCGGGCGATTACCGGTTGACCGGTCGAAATGCCGCCGAGGATGCCGCCCGCATGGTTGGACAGGAAAATCGGATTCCCGTCATTGCCCATGCGCATTTCGTCCGCATTTTCCTCACCCGTTATCCGCGCTGACTCGAACCCATTGCCGATTTCAACCCCCTTCACGGCATTGATCGACATAAGTCCGGACGCGATGTCCTGGTCAAGCTTTGCATAGATCGGCGCACCGAGGCCGGCCGGCACGCCCTCGGCAACAACTTCGATCACCGCACCAACCGAAGATCCATTCTTGCGGATCGTGTCCAGATAATCGGCGAATACCTGCACCGATGCGCGATCAGGCGTAAAGAACGGATTTTCGGCATCGCCGATAAAATCCCAGTCCCAATTGTTGCGGTCGACCGACTTCGTACCCATCGAGACCAGCGCACCGCGAACGACGAGCCCAGGCACCACTTTTCGTGCCAAGGCGCCAGCCGCCACGCGTGCAGCCGTCTCGCGCGCCGAAGACCGGCCGCCGCCGCGAAAGTCTCTGATGCCGTATTTGACGTCATACGCATAATCGGCATGGCCCGGACGATATTGCCGCGAGATCTCGCCATAATCCTTGGAGCGCTGATCGACGTTGCGGATCATCATGGAAATGGGGGTGCCCGTCGAGACAAGCGTGTCGCCATCCTCTTCCAGAACGCCAGACAGAATCTCCACCTCGTCAGGTTCGCGCCGTTGTGTCACGAAGCGCGACTGACCGGGACGCCGGCGATCCAGTTCGTTCTGAATGTCGGCGCGGGTGAAACGTATGCCGGGCGGACATCCATCAACGACGCAGCCGAGCGCGGGCCCGTGGCTCTCGCCCCAGGTTGTCACGCGGAACAGGTGACCGAAGGTATTGTGCGACATGGAGAAAACGCCCCTCAGCCCAATGCGGCTGTCGCGCCGCTTTCTATTGGCGTTTTTGCGCGGGGTCAAACGCCCAAGGCCAGGCCTTGGCCGTGTATAGCGCGACTGCGCAAAATTGCGGCATCGCGCCCCTATCCAAGGCGTTTTAGTTTTGACACATTCCCCATGTTACTCGTCACCGCTCACGCTAGCGAAGCTCCAGGGTCCGATTTCAAGAGGTATCTTATGCGTATCCTTCTCGGCATTGCCGCCGCAGCCTTCCTGTTCTCGAGCGCCGCCTATGCCGCTGAAGCCGAAGGTCTGATCAAGGCCATCGACAAGAACAATTCCACAATCACGCTGGATGACGGCGAAAAGTACAAGGTTCCCGGCGAGTTTGATGTCGACACGCTGAAGGAAGGCATGGACATTCTGCTTGCCTATGACGTCGTGGGGGGCGACCGCCTCATCACCGACATGAACGTATCTGAACCTGCGGAATAGACGTCACCAAAGACCCGGCTAGAGCCAGATCAGGGTGCCGTTCTCGTACTTCAGAACCTTGTCCTGCGGCACTTCAAGCCGCGCGCACGCCCTTTCGGGGACGTGTTCGATCATTCTGAAAAGCGTGCGAATCACACCGCCATGCGTGACGCAGACGGTCTGCCGGTCGATCTGCTCGACAAAGGGACGCACCCGTTCCAGCAGCATCTGATAGCTCTCGGCAAGCTGGCCCGGCGGCACAAAATTCCACTTGTCCTTTGACCGGCGTGCGCTTGATCCCGGATCGCTCACTTCGAGTTCTGTGTAGGTAGACCCCTGCCAATCGCCGAAATGCAGTTCTTTGAGACGCGGATCGACGCGGTATCCCTGTGGATCCAGCCCCATGGCGCGCCTGACGCGCTCCATCGTTTCGCGTGTGCGACGCAGTGGACTGGCGACGAAATCGAAATCCGCAGGGTTTGCAATGAGGCCGCGCAACAACTCGCCGTTGCGCGTTGCCTGCTGCCTTCCGTTCTCATTGATGTCCGTATCGGCCTGGCCCTGAAGGCGGCCTTCCGCGTTCCAACTGGTTTGACCGTGGCGCACGAAATAGACAAGCGGGGTCATTCTGGCAACGCACCTCGCCGAGGATGGAAGATGTCAGTCCTTGACCACGGATATGTCGGGAGCGTCAACCGCCTTCATTCCAACCACGTGATAGCCGGAATCGACGTGATGGGTTTCACCAGTCACGCCGCGCGACAGATGCGACAGCAGATAAAGCGCCGAATCTCCGACCTCCTCGATCGAAACGGTGCGCCGCAGCGGTGCGTTGAACTCGTTCCACTTGAGGATATAGCGGAAATCGCCAATGCCTGACGCGGCAAGCGTCTTGATCGGACCTGCCGAGATCGCGTTGACACGGATGTTCTTCGGTCCCAGATCAGCTGCAAGATATTTGACGCTGGCTTCCAGCGCAGCCTTTGCGACGCCCATGACATTGTAATTCGGCATCACCTTCTCGGCGCCATAATATGTCATTGTCAGGATCGAACCGCCCTCGCTCATCAGCTTCTCGGCCCGCTGGGCGACCGCGGTCAGGGAATAGACCGAAATATCCATGGTCCGCAGAAAGTTGGCATGGGTCGTGTCCACATAGCGGCCTGTCAGCTCATCCTTGTCGGAGAAGCCGATCGCATGGACGAGGAAGTCGATTTTTCCCCATTCCTTCTCGACAGCAGCGAACACATTGTCGATGGAGGCCGCGTCGGTGACGTCGCAATGTCCGGCCACCATCGCACCGAGTTCAGCGGCAAGCGGCTCGACGCGCTTCTTCAGGGCATCGCCCTGATAGGTGAAGGCCAGTTCCGCGCCTTCGGTTGCGCAGGCCTTGGCTATGCCCCAGGCAATGGATCGATTGTTGGCGAGCCCAAGAATTATGCCGCGTTTGCCGGCCATCAAGCCGTTTCCACCCGCCATGTCGCTTCACTCCGCCAGTTTCGATTGGCTGGCCCTATGACACAGGAATCATGCGCGTTTCAAGCTCCACTGCAGATCGCAGCGGCAATCGATGCCAATGCGACCGTGCAGATCAGTCCTGCTTTTTCATCAACGCTTCAAGCTCCGCGTCGCCGCCCTCGGGCAACATCACGCGCACATGAGCGTAGAGATCGGCAGTACCGCCAGCCTTTTCAGGCAAACCACGTCCCTTCAACCGCAACACCCTGTCTGAACTCGTCCAGGCAGGAACATTGACTGCAAGCCGGCCGGTCGGTGTTTCGACTGGCACCTTCGCGCCCAGCACTGCTTCCTTGAGGGTGACGGGCACATCCACATGCAGATCGCGCCCTTCAATTCGATAGCGCGGATGCTTGCGGATATGGATCTTCACCAGCGCGTCGCCGGGCTCGCCTGCGGGCACCTGTTCGCCCTGCCCTTTCAACCGGATGGTCTGACCTTCCTCGACATAGGCTGGCAGTTTCACAGCGATCTTGTGGCCATCCGGCATGGCAGCCGTGACCTTTGCGGAGGTGGCAACTTCCTCGACCGTGACATCAAGCGTGGCCTGCATATCCTGACCGCGCATCACCCGACCGCGACCACGACCGCGCGCACCTGACTGAGCCTCGGCAAATGCGTCACCAAATATCTGGCTGAAGAAATCCGCTGATCCATCAGACGAATCAGGACGGCCGCTGAACTCGAAATGCACGCCTCCCGGGCCCTGCTGACGGCGGAATCCGCCTGCGCCAAACGGGTTGCCGCCGGCCGCGCCTTCGAAGCCCTGGAAGCGAGGTTTGCCATCGGCTCCGATTTCACCGCGATCAAATGCAGCACGCTGTTTCTCATCGCCCACGACCTCATAGGCCTGATTGACGGCGGAAAAGCTGTCCTTCGCGGACGGATCGTCTGGGTTCTGGTCCGGGTGATACTTCTTTGCGAGCTTGCGATACGCAGACTTGATGTCCTTGGCGCTCGCCGACTTCGCAACACCCAACACTTCGTAGGGATCGCGCATACAATAACCTGTCGAAACGGATGAAATTTCGTCTAGGCTTCTATATGCGGTCTTCTAGGAAGAAATTCCAGATCGCAGAACTGCAAACCGGCGGATTCGTTACATTCTATCGAAGGCGCGCATGAGCCAATCGCCCTGAGCGCCAAGACAGGTTTCGCCCTTGTAGAGCCCGACACCGTCAAAGCTCTCGCGCGAGGCGGTGAAGCGACGGCAGATTACGCCATCTTCCCGCGTTTCAGAAAGGTCGCTGATCGTGCCGCGTGAACCAGTCTCTGCATTTGCCCACGCGAGCGGACCACTGCCGTGTTCCTCCACATCGATAGCCGAAACTGCATTGCGAATCGTAACTGAGTCAGAGACACGTGTCTGGTCTGGAACGTTTTCGGCACCTGTCGCGCTGCTGGTGGTAATGGTATCGACGTCGAGTTTGGACATGTCGACGCCCGAAGCGCAGGCGGCAAGGGACGCGCAGCAAATGCAAAGCACTGCCAACCTTTTCATGGCGTTCATTCGCGCCACGCCTGGCGCAACCGCTCCAGCCGCTTGCGTGTTAGGTAGCAATGGGCAATGTCCCCGGCCACAAAAGCTTGCGAGCGTAAGATATGAGCGATTCTTCCTTAACAACCGGTGACTTCACCGAAAGCCCGGAACCATTCGAGCTGTTCGCGGCGTGGTTGGAGGATGCCACGGCGAGCGAACCGAATGATCCCAATGCTGTCGCGCTGGCGACCGTTGACCCCGAGGGGCTTCCTGACGTGCGGATGGTACTTCTCAAGGGTTTCGACCAGGCGGGCTTTGTCTTCTACACGAACTTTGAAAGCGCCAAAGGTCGCGAAATCCTTGCCAACATGAAGGCAGCAATGTGTTTTCATTGGAAATCACTGCGCCGGCAGGTTCGCGTGCGCGGCACTGTCGAGCAAGTGAGCGACGCGGAGGCCGATGCCTATTACGCCAGTCGCCCACGCGGCAGCCGGATAGGCGCATGGGCGTCGAAACAGTCGCGACCACTGGAAAGCCGCTTCGCTCTTGAACGGGCCGTTGCGGAGTTTACAGCGCGACATGCGATCGGCGAAATTCCACGCCCTCAGCACTGGTCAGGATTTCGCATCCTGCCCCAGCAGATCGAATTCTGGCACGACCGACCATTCCGGCTGCACGACCGCATGCAATTCACGCGCAATGGCGGTGGGTGGACAAAGACAAGGCTCTATCCGTGAACCTTCGATAGATCCAGGACGCCGTCAGCGATTGCCGTCCTGGCCACGCGCGGAGCGCGCAAGCCGCAGAACGGCAACGGCCGACAAGGCAAGAAACGGCCATACGCCCCAGAACTCTCCGTCCCAGGTGAAAATATTCACCAGCACCACCGTAATCGCGGTGGCTATCAGGAGGGACAGGAGCCGATCGATCCCCCTTCGACGCGACCATCTCAGTCCCACCAAGAATGCGAAGGCAAGCAAGGGCCATTTCGCCCAGAATGGCACTCTTCCCGTGGCGAGATTGGCAGCCACAAGCAAGGCGGGCACGGCCATAAGCAGAATGAGGCGCGAGCGATCCGAGCGCGGATTTGAGACAGGGTTTGGCCGCGCAGCAGGATCGATCGTCGCATCCCTCGGCGACCCCCATCCCGCGTGAGCGGGCGAGCGCCGCGCTGCGCCAGCAGCTTGAGGAACAGCCGAGGCGGCATCGGAAACGCCGATCCGTATCGCAAATGCAGGCACGGCTTCACCGATATTCTTGACCTCCAGATCGCCAAGAAATTCGAACCCGACCGCAAGCTTGTTTCGCACCTGATCGTAGACGGTATTCGAAATCAGGACGCCGCCCGGCGCGGCCTCCGCCTGCAGACGCGCGGCCACATTCACGCCATCGCCATAGATGTCATTTGCATCAACGATGACGTCACCGAGATTAATGCCGATCCGATATTTCATCTGCGCGTTCGGCGGCATGCCGGCGTTGCGCTCGGCCAGTTCGACCTGGATGTCGATGGCCGCGCGAACCGCAGATACCACGCTTGAGAATTCCGCAATCAGCCCGTCGCCCCAAGTGTTTACGACGCGCCCGTCATAGGCGGCAATCTGCCGGGAAATGACGTCGCGGGAACTCTTCAGTGTCGAGAAGGTACCTTCCTCATCCGCGCTCATCAGGCGCGAATAGCCTTCGACATCCGCGGAGAGAATCGTTGTGAGTTTTCGCTGCGTCGTCACAAGCCGCCAGCCTCCGCGATTCACCGTCTATATGGCAATTGCGGCTCTCATATCATGCCTTCTTTCGGGACATGAAGGCGGTCAGCGCCGCATGTGCCTCTTCAGATGTCAAACGCTCGCGGAAATGGGCGCCCTCTTCGCGAATGCGGTTCACGATCTCTTCGGGGGATCCACGCAAAAGGTCGCGCGAGATCTTCAAGGCCTGCACAGGCTTGGCTGCGACCTGCTCAGCTGCGGCAAATACTTTTGCCTCCAGATCAGCCTCGTCCACGACCTCGTAGATCAGACCGGCGTCCTTCGCCATCGTGGCCGAGAACCCTTCACCGAGACAGAGCAAGGCGAAGGCGCGCTGCCTTCCCATCAATTTGGGTACGAGCAGGCTGGATCCGGCCTCCGGCACAAGGCCCAGATCGACGAACGGTGTTCGAAACACGGTCCGCGAGGTGGCGAAGGTCAAATCACAATGCAGGTTCAGCGTCGTGCCGATACCCACGGCAATACCGTCTACGCCAGATATGATCGGCTTTGCCGCACTCGCCAGGGCAATCAGGAAATCCCAAACATCCGTGCTGTTTTCGCCTCCCGTGGCCACGGCAAGGAAATCGGCAAGATCGTTACCGGCAGAAAAGGCGCCGGGCACGCCCAGAAAGACATGGCAGTGAACGCCCGGGTCGGCATCGCCATCCGTCAAGGCGCGCGCCATCGCAGCATACATGGCGCTGGTGATCGCATTTTTCTTCTCTGGACGGTTCATGCGGATCACCTGAACCGCACCCCGTCGTTCAATCAGAACATGCTCGGTCATTCCGCGTCCTCATGTGCAATCATCAGGCAACAAGAGACGTTGCCGCCGCTGCGAGGCTTTCCGCGCCACCAACGATACACTCGTTCAACGTGACAGCCTCTCCAATCAGGTTCTCGGCAAAGAACCGGCACAAAGCAACGCGGGAAGCGTCACTGTCGGCCAGCGCGGCTTTTGCCAGGTATGATCCACCTGCAACCAGCCCGAAGAGCCGGAGGTATGGCGTAGCACCAGCAAGGGCATCTTCGCCTCGCCCTTCGTTCTGAGCATTGATCAGATAGTCAGTGGCTGATTTCAAAGCTTCGATTGCCGTCTCCAGCCGGGCCGCGGAGCGCCCAAAACCTGGAAGGTTGGAGCGCCCTACTTCGTTTGCGATGCCGCGCAGTTCCTCGATATATGCGGCCACCTGCTCGCCATCGGATTGTGGAAGCTTGCGCAGCACGAGATCGATGGACTGGATGCCGTTCGTTCCCTCATAGATCGGCGCGATACGCGCGTCGCGCAGCAGCGAAGCCGCGCCGGTTTCCTCTATGTAGCCCATTCCACCATGCACCTGCACACCGATCGAGGCGACATCGACGCCTATGTCAGTCGAAAATGCCTTGGCCACTGGCGTCAGAAGACTTGCCCTTTCCTGCCAATGCAGCTTCTCCGCGCCGTCGGAGGCGTGCGCCATATCCAGCGCGTGGGCGCAGGAATAGGCAATTGCGCGTGCGCTGGCGGTGAGTGATTTCATGGTGAGCAGATTGCGCTGGACGTCGGGGTGATGGACGATGGGGGCCATGCCCTCACCCTCGAAGCCCGCCGCTTTACCCTGGCGGCGTTCGTTGGCATAGCCAAGCGCCCTCTGATAGGCTGCCTCGGCGATGGCCACGCCCTGCATGCCCACCGCCAGTCGTGCGTTGTTCATCATGGTGAACATGCAGGCCAGGCCCTTGTTCTCCTCGCCGATTAGCCATCCCACCGCACCTGACGGCAGGTCTTTCGAGAAGCCATCGCCATAGATCATCGTACAGGTGGGAGAGCCGTGTATGCCGAGCTTGTGCTCCATGGAAGCGCAGAACACATCGTTGCGCGTTCCAAGCGTCCCATCCGAATTGACAAGGAACTTGGGCACCAGAAACAACGAAATACCGCGCGTGCCGGCAGGCGCATCCGGCAATCGCGCCAGAACGAGATGCACGATGTTGTCGGTGAAGTCCTGCTCGCCATAGGTGATGAAGATTTTCTGACCGAAGATTCGATAAGTGCCGTCCTCAGCCCGCTCGGCGCGCGCTTTCAACGCAGCGAGATCCGAACCGGCCTGTGGCTCGGTCAGGTTCATGGTCCCCATCCATTCGCCCGAAACGAGCTTTTCAAGATAGGTGGCCTTCAAATCGTCTGATGCGTGCTTGTCGAGCGCTTCCACCGCTCCCATGGTGAGCGTCGGACCGATGGCAAATGCCATCGCGCCGGAATTCCACATCTCTAGCGCGGCGACGGCGAGCATGTGGGGCAGACCCTGTCCGCCGAATTCCTCCGGACCCGAAAGGGCGTTCCAGCCCCCCTCGATCCAACGGTGATAAAGTTCCTTCCAGCCGGGTGGAGTGGTGACTTCAGCTTCCTTCAGCACAGCGCCCCGCTGGTCGCCGACCTTGTAAAGCGGGGCGATTTCCTCTGTCGCAAAGCGCCCGGCCTCAGCAAGAATTGCATCCGCAAGATCTTCGGAGAGGTCCCCGAGCAAGCCTGCCTCAAGCGCTGACTTGAGCCCGGCCACATGCTTCAAAGTAAAAGCGATCTCGTCGACTGGCGCGCGATACATTTCCACCTCTGCTTTAGACAGTCGAGCAGCTTGCCCAAAGTCTCAGCCCGCCGGACTGCCACGACGGACAGGCAAGCTCACGGCTAGAAGCTTTTTACGTAAGGGTCAAATGGCGCGATCGATTTCCGTTGCGATGCAGCCCGTCTGCGCGAATCTATCGCAATCGCAAATTTTGGAGCCATATCGGTCCGCAGGTCGGAAAGGTCGGAGACATGAAATGCTCGCCAGTGCGCAAAGCAGACGATGCGTGGAATGCAGCACGCCCTTTGAGTGCGAGAGCTTCCAACACTGGCATGGCGATGCCAGAAAGACGCCCGCGTGATGCGAGCCTCTCTGTCGACCCGTTCAAACGCCGAAAGTGGGCTACGACTTGACTTGGCTGACGCATTCACCAACTATGGATGAATGAAACGCGCCGCTCAAATATTCGGCTTCGGCCTTTTTCGGGTTTGCCCCATCGCGGGACATTAACCCCCGGCTCGGTTCCATGCGCCCCGAGCCGCGGGGCACATCTGCGAAATTCTGACAGATAGTTTTGAATGCGGTGTGCGCACTAAGGCGCATTGAAGAACATCCCGGCCGCATAAATACCCTTCAGGCATGTGCCTTTTGGGACCGCCGGCAACAATCACGAGATCAAGATGCAAGATGCAGCAAAGGCGCGGCGAAAGCCGGCAATACGTATTTCCAAGACCGATCATGAGCGTCTGTCATCTCTGGCCGAGACGATCGCAGACCGAAATCCCGACGTTTCCGACGCCCTTCTTTCGGAACTCGACCGCGCGCGCGTCGTCGAAGACAAGAGCGTTCCGGCAAACACGGTGCGTATGGGCTCGACTGTCACTTTCACGTCGGACGGTGCCGACACCAGGACGGTGACGCTCGTCTTTCCAGGACAAGCCAATATTGAAGAAGGAAAGGTTTCGATCCTGACGCCGGTCGGCGCCGCATTGATCGGACTATCGGAAGGCCAGTCCATGAGTTGGACCGCGCGCGACGGTCGCGAACACGCGCTTTCCGTAGTTTCGGTCGGTCAGGCGACGCCTGCGACCAACGCTCCTTCCGCGGCTTAGAGCTGCAAGTTTCGGCTATGATGCTTCGTATTCCTCCCCATCGCGCGAGGTGCCCTATCGCGGGAATGTAACCCTGCGCCGCAATTGCCTGTGGCGCAGGGGAACTTAGCCCGTTGAAGACCACCTAGCGGTGCCCTCCCGACCCAGATCGGAGGGCGGAGATACGCCATGTCACATGACGAAGCATTTCAACTCACCACCAAGGATCACGCCATATTGGATGTCATGCGCGAACGCGCGATGGGGCGTGATCCGATTGCATGCGAAATCCTGCGCCGAAAGCTTTCACGCGCGACCTTGATGTTTGGCGAAGACGTTGCGCCAACCGTCGTCACACTCAGCAGCCGCGTGCAGTTCAGGGTGGACGATGCCCCCGCCGAGACGCGAATCATCAGCCCGGACAATATGCGGGGCCTTGTCGGCCAGTGTCTGCCGATCAGCTCTCATCGTGCCCTCGCCCTGATTGGCCTTTCGGAAGGCCAGTCGATGACGATCCCAAAGTCAGACGGAGGCGAGGAAACGATCACCGCGGTTCAGGTTGTTTACCAGCCTGAAGCGGCGCGGCGCGAAAGGCTGGGTCTGGCGCTTCCCGCAGAGCCGACAGCGGTTCGCCGCCCCGCGCCGATCCTGCGACTTGTCCATGACGCGGATGGGCCAAGGGAATCAGGTCAAGGTGTTCAACCGATGGTCGTGGATTGCGGGTTTGACGACCCGGGACCGTCCGCTGCCTGAGTCGTCAGCCCTGTCGGGTCTCGCGCTCCACGGCGCGCCAGCCGATGTCCCGACGGCAAAAGCCGCCGGGCCAATCGATCCTGTCGACGGCGGCATAGGCGCGTTGCTGCGCCTCCGAGACGGTTGAGCCCGTCGCGGTGACCGCCAGCACGCGGCCGCCATTGGCGACCAGTTCGCCATCCTTTCGCGCCGTGCCGGCGTGGAAAATCGCCACGCCGTCCCCTGCCTGGTCCAGACCGCGAATGACTGACCCCTTCTCCGGATCAGCGGGATAGCCGTTTGCCGCCATGACGACCGTCAACGCGGTTTCATCCCGCCATCGGGCAGACATATGCGCAAGCTGACCGTCGGCCGCCGCCTCCAGCAGCACCAGAAGATCGTCCTTCAGACGCATCATCAGCACCTGGCATTCCGGATCGCCGAACCGGACATTGAACTCGATGAGCTTCGGTCCCTGCGAACCGATCATCACGCCGACAAAGAGCACGCCGGAGAAGGGCATTCCCATTTCGGTCATGCCACGCAGCGTGGGCTCGACGATCTCGCGCATGATACGCTCGTGCATTTGCGCATTGATCACGGGAGCGGGCGAATAGGCGCCCATACCCCCTGTGTTGGGACCTGTGTCGCCATCACCGACGCGCTTGTGATCCTGAGCCGAGCCAAAGGGCAAGGCGGTGCGGCCATCGCAAAGGCAAAAGAAGCTTGCCTCCTCCCCGTCCAGAAACTCCTCGACCACGACCTCTGCCCCGGCACCGCCGAAGGCACCGTCAAAGCACGCGTCGACCGCAGAAACAGCCTCATCCAAAGTCATGGCGACCGTGACGCCCTTGCCCGCCGCGAGGCCGTCAGCCTTGACGACGATGGGCGCGCCATTCTGGCGGACATAGGCCTTGGCGTCCTCGGCGGTCTGAAAGCGCCCATAGGCACCCGTCGGAATGTTGAAGCGCCCGCAGAAATCCTTGGTAAAACCTTTCGAGCCTTCCAGCTGCGCCGCTGCCTGCGTCGGGCCAAACACCTTGATGCCGTTGGCGCGCAGGGCGTCGCTCAGGCCGGCAACCAGCGGTGCTTCGGGTCCAACGACAACGAGATCGATCAGCTTGTCCTTGCAGAACGCCACAAGCGCGTCTTGATCGTCGACACTGATCGGCACGCACTCTGCTTCCTGCGCAATGCCGGGATTGCCAGGCGCAGCATACAGCTTTGTCAGCATGGGCGATGCCGACAATTTCCAGGCCAGCGCATGCTCACGGCCGCCGGAGCCGACAATAAGGACTTTCATGCGACGGCCCTATGGAGTGAGCGCGAGAAAATCAAGCCTTGTGACACCGCTACGCCATCTGTTCCACCATTTGCGGACCATCTCCCGTAATCCCTCGGCTCAGGACGGCGGCACCATGCCTGCTTGACGAGACTTACAGCGCCTGCCACTCCGGCATTCATGGAAACAATCCAGTCAAAAGACGCTCAGGGACGCGTTGCGGATGCGCCCAGCGGTCATTGGGTCTATCGACTTCTGCCAAAGGCGCTGTGGCCCTATGCGCAGCTCGCACGGTGGGATAGGCCAATTGGCATCTGGCTGCTCATGTGGCCGTGCTGGTGGTCCGCCGCACTCGCGGCTTCGGCCTACCCAGTGACCAGCGAGTCGCTCCCGTCGCTACTGCCTTCACCCTGGTATCTGTTTCTGTTTCTGGCCGGATCGATAAGCATGCGCGGCGCCGGCTGCACCTATAACGACCTTGTCGACATGAAGCTGGATGCGCAGGTCGACCGGACGCGGTCCCGGCCCTTGCCCTCAGGTCAGGTCTCGCGGTTGCAGGCTTGGATCTTTCTCGTCGTGCAGGCGCTGATCGGCCTTCTGGTGCTGGTGCAGTTCAACAGTTTCGCGATTCTGCTGGGTATCTGTTCGCTCGCGATTGTCGCGATTTATCCCTTCATGAAGCGAATCACATATTGGCCCCAATCGGTTCTCGGACTTGCGTTTTCCTGGGGCGCGCTGATGGGTTGGGCCGCCGAGTTCGCTGACATCGACAGTCCCGCGCTTCTACTTTACGCGGGTTCGATCCTTTGGGTGATCGGCTACGACACGATCTATGCCCATCAGGACAAGGAGGACGATGCACTGGTCGGCATCAAGTCGACGGCACGGCTCTTTGGCGCTCAGACCAAGCAATGGCTGATCGCGCTTTATGGCGGCGCATTGCTCCTGATTGCCGCCGCCTGCGCCGCCGCCGAAGTCCCATTTCCGGCTCTGGCGGGGGTGGTCGCAGCCGCCGTCCATATGGGGCGCCAGATTATGGCGCTGGACATAGACGATCCGGATGAATGTCTGCGCCTCTTCCAGTCGAACAATCTCGTTGGCGGATTGATCTTCGTGGGCCTGCTGGCGGGTGGCGCCTGGGTCTGGCTCAAACCGTTCGTCTAGACGCCAAGCCTGCCTGTCAGACGTCGCCTCGCGCGATGATTTCCTGTCCGCCTACGATAAGCCGCAAGCCGAGATTGCCCTCGCGGCGGCGTGCCAGAAAGCGCGGACGACGGCGGGCCGGCGCGCGGCCCTGACGGCGTTCGGCTGGCGCGGAGGATTTCAGCATCGCGGAACCAAGCGATTCTTCGAGTGTGCGGGCAACGCCATCAGATTCGATCAATAGCATCGGCAGGCGGTAGTGTTCCGACCACGTACGCCAGTCGGCGGCCACGTCGTTCAGATTCTCGGCGACGAGCAGCGGCACGGACAGCATGGGATCGTTGTGGAGCAATTCCAGCGTCACGGTCACATTGCCCTCTCCGTCTTCCATCGCGCGGGCCGCGACGCCGCGAAATGCGCGTGCCGGCAGCACTATTGTGGCAGGCAGTCCGCTCTTGGCGAGGATACGCTGAATGGTCGCGCCACGGCGATCGATCGAGAAGACCACCTCACCCGCGTCATCGCGCGTCGCGTAGCTTGCTGCCTGCGGCAAACGGAAGGGGTCGAGGCGCATGTTCTGCCCCGCCCAGACTGGCTTCAGTCGGGTATTCATTATGACGCTTTCCTGTCTCTCCTGAGAGCCGGTATCCGGCATCTCCGGGCCGGTAATCCGACCTCGTTGTATGTGTGAGAGATTAGGCGGCGTCTCTTACCGCCGGGCTTAGAAGTTCGGTTAAATTTTTCCCTTGTCGGCGGCATGGTTATCGGATTGCGACCAGCCTTCACAAAAGCGCAATCTTTGCCCGAACATCAGATCACCTTGCCGGGATTCATGATGCCGGCAGGATCAAATGCCGCCTTTATGCGACGCATCAGGTCGATGGCGACGGGAGGAGCCGTTTCCAGAAGTTCGTCGCGCTTGAGTTGCCCGATCCCGTGCTCGGCCGAGATCGAACCGTTGAACTGACGCACGACGTCGTGGACGGCGCGGTTCATCGGCCGGTAAAGATTGAGAAAAGCCTTGTCGTCCCCGTCCACGGGCCGCGAGACATTGTAGTGCAGGTTGCCATCGCCCATGTGGCCGAAGCATCCGACGCGCGCGCCGGGGCACACGCGCTGGACTGCGTTTTCTGCCGTCGCAATGAAATCGGGCAGAGATGAGATCGGCAGCGAAATGTCATGCTTGATCGACGCGCCTTCGTTTGCCTGCGTCTGAACCAGCACTTCGCGGACCAGCCAGAAATCCTGACCCTGTGCGAGGCTCTGCGCGACGACCGCGTCTCCGATGATGCCGTCTTCCAGCGCAGATGTAAGAATATCCTCGGCAAGCCGATGCGCCTCTTCCGTGGACCGAGAAGAGGAAATCTCCATCATTACGTGCCAGGGCCAATCGATCGACACGGGGATCTGCACATCCGGCCTGTGCCGCGCGACAGATTGAAGTGGAAGCTGCGCGATGAGTTCAAAGGCTGTCACGCTGCTTCCGGCCATGTCCATCGCGCGATTGAAGAGAGCAAGGGCCGCTTGCGGGCTTTCCATTGCCGCCCACGCCATCTCACGGCCCCGAGGCTTGGGAAACAGCTTCAGGACAGCCGCGGTAATCACCCCCAGCGTGCCCTCGGCTCCGACAAACAGATTCTTGAGATCGTAGCCTGTGTTGTCCTTCTTGAGCTTGCGCAGATCATCGAGAACATCGCCATTGGGCAGGACAACCTCCACACCCATGCACAGTTCGCGCGCGTTGCCATAGGCCAGCACACCGGTGCCACCCGCATTGGAGGACAGGTTTCCACCGATCTGGCAGGTGCCCTGTGCGCCAAGAGCCAGCGGGAATAGCCTGTCGACCGCATCGGCTGCATTCTGCACATTCTCCAGGATGACACCGGCTTCCGCGGTGATGGTGTTGGACGAGACATCGACTTCGCGTATCGCGTTGAGACGCGACAAAGACAAAACGATCTCATCGTGGCCGCGCCTAGGAACCTGTGCGCCGACCAAGCCGGTATTGCCGCCTTGAGGAACGATTGGCGTCCCGGTCTGGGTGGCAAGTTTGAGGATCTGGCTGACTTCCGCGACGCTGCCCGGTCGCAACACGATCGGTGTGGCGGAGGCCCAAAGGCCTCGCCGTTCAGTCACATAGGGCTCGGTGTCGTCTTTCGACCGCAGGACATATCTCTCGCCAACGATCGAAACAAACCGATCTATTGTCTCCGAAGTCAGGGATGGAAATCGATCGGCCATACGGGTTTCCTAAGAAATGGAGACAGCCGGCCAACGCGGTGCGGCGGCACGCGCAAGGCGGTCGTTGATCGCCTCACCCAATCCCATCGTGGGAACTGGCTCAACGGCAATGGCCTTGGCGCCGATCCGATCCAGCCTCTGAAGATAGGCAAAGAGATTGCGAGAGGCCTCGCGCAGGTCGCCGCTTTCGGAGAGGTTCAACACGCCAGCGGCGCGTGCTGCGCCATCAGCGCGATGCGGCCCGAACGCAAGCAGCGCTTCGTCCGGCAACACCGAAGTCGCATTCAGACGCACCTGCGCGTCGGGTGCATAGTGGGACGCCAGCATTCCCGGCGCGATGATCTGGCCGCCATGCTTGCGCACCAGCGGGCGGTCGATGACAGCTTCGATGTCTTCCGCCGGCAAACCGCCGGGGCGAAGGAGCAGCACCTGAGCGTCTTCCACCTTGATGATGGTCGATTCGACACCGACGGGCGTAGGCCCGCCATCGACCACCATCGGGATGCGATCTCCCAAATCGTCGGCCACGGCTTGTGCGCTCGTGCCGCTGACGCGCCCGGATGAGTTTGCGCTCGGTGCCGCAAGCGGCCTGCCAAGTGCTGCAATGAGTTCGCCGCCAAAACCGCGCGGCGATCGCAGGGCGACCGTATCGAGCCCCGCAGTGACCAGCGGATGCAGGGGCGAGTTTTTGGCCAGCGGGAGCACCATGGTCAGCGGTCCGGGCCAGAATTTGTCGGCAAGTGCTCGCGACAGAGGATCGAAATCCGCAAGTTTATCCGCCATCTCCATTGAGGAAACATGGGCAATCAGCGGATTGAAGCGCGGCCTGCCCTTCGCCTCGAAAATGCGCAAAACGGCATCGCCATTGGTCGCGTCAGCGGCCAGCCCGTAGACTGTCTCAGTGGGAATCGCGACAACCGCGCCGGCCATCAGCAGCGCAATTGCCTGCTCCACCGCGCCATCGGCCTTGATGATATCTGCCACGGCAAGCCTCATTGAATGATCTGCTGCCTAGCGCCGGGAGCATGTTCGGGCAAGTCCGCAACGGCTAAAATGCAGCATGGTAGTGAAAGCAGATGTCAACCTGCCGGTGATAGACCACGCTGGGCGGCTTTGGGTGTGGTGGATATCATGCGAGTTCTGACGGCAGCGTTCCTTGTTTTGGCGGCGACGCATGGCGCGGGTGCGTCATCCATCATCATCGTCGGCGATGCGAACGCGACGAATTCCGGCGCCCTGAGCATCGTCGGCGACACGCAGACGCTGGCCAATTCGCCGTCAGTGATCTCCATCGGCACCCCGGCCAAGACCGGAAGCCTGATCGAGCCGGTCGATTCTTCACCCAACGCAAATGACGAACCCATACCTGCCCAACCCGTCGTCATCCGGGCAGGCGTGGAAGGTGCGCCCTATGAGCGTTCCGGCGAGACCGCCGGATCGGGTGCGGTTGAGCCTGCAACGAGTGACCAAGCCAAGACCAAACCTGCGCCGATCCATCCCGTGACGCCTGCGCCCGCCATAGATCCTACCTCCACTTCGGCAGCCAAATCAAAGGACAGGGATGAGGCCCAACCTGTGAAACCAACGGCCCGGATCGAGTAGCCGTCCGCGCTCCATTGCCCTTTCGCCTCGCCACGATAGAATGCGCTGGGCATTGCCGAAATCAGGCCACCAAACCCCTTCTGGCCAGTTTTCGGGGACATATCGGGAGGCACTTCATGACAGGGATGACACGCATTCTTCTTGCGGGCGCAGTTGTTGCGGCAACCACCGGCTTCGCTCAGGCCGACCAGTTGCTTGGAACCTATATCGCGCGCATATCGGACAATGACCATTTTGCTAGTGACGGATATCGTCTGGATACGGCCGCGCAGATGGTCCGGCAGGACCGCGCGAACTGGCACAAGTTCGGGCGTGGAGACCGCGAGGATCAGGACGACCCGTGGTTCGCCTCGACGGCGTCACGCGCCAAATTCGAGCGCATGCTTTCCAAGGGAAGCGCGATGAATCAGGCGACACGCCGCGCCATCGCCGGCGGAGATCCGGTGATCGAGGTGGAAGTCTACCGCAACAGCGTTCGGGTGCGCGTGATCGGCTATTAGCCGGAGCGGCGCGACCGGCGCCGCGTCAACTCGTCTTGGGCTCTTCCTTCTTGCTTTCGCAATCGCGCCCGCCACCTGCGGGTGGTGGCGGTTGCGTGGACTGGACCGTTTCATCGGCCAGAACCGGCGCAGGAAAGAAAAGAGAACCGGCAATCATGCCGGCAACGAGAAGACTGCCGAAAAGGTATCTGCTCATCGCGTGCTCCGTGCCACCCACACGGAGCTTAGTCCAACAACCGCCGGTTGGCGAGCCTGCCGTTGGGGCCGGGCTAACCAGCGATCTTTGAGAAGTCCGCCACTTGATTAGTGGCTGCACGAACGCGGGCGAGAAGCGCCAGACGGTTGGCGCGCACCGCCTCGTCCTGATCGTTTACGAGCACTTTCTCAAAGAATGAATCAATCGGCTCACGCAATGCACCAAGCGCGACCATGGCGGTCGAAAAGTCTTCATTCTGAATCGCTTGCGCGGCCTTGCTCTCAGCCTGATTCAACGCTTCGTTCAGTGCCTTCTCAGCAGGATCATTCAGAAACGCCGCTTCGACACTGTCCGCAATGCGTGTGCCCTTCTTTTCCTCGGCAGCCAGAATGTTTGCGGCGCGCTTGGTCCCGGCCAGCAGGTTCTTGCCATCCTCGGTTTCGAGCAGCTTTTCGAGAGCTTCGACACGGCGGACGATCTGGAGAAGGTCATCGGACTCCTCAGAAATCACGGCATCGATCAGGTCGTGACGTGCACCCTGATCGCGGAGATAGACCTTGAGGCGATCATGAAAGAAGGAAAGGAGGTCTGCGGAAGTCACTTCCAAATGAAATGTTCCTACCGCACTTTGCAGATCGCTTTCTTCATGATCTCGCTCCTTCTCCCGTGCTGCAAGAATTCTGCTAGCGTGCGCTCTCAGGCCTGGTTCACGAACGAGACCCTTTATCGCAACATCCTCGCGTATCTCCCGCTTCTCATCTTCGTCGATCTCGTGGCCAACAGCCGCGACAAACGCGGTACTAAACAGCGACAACCTTAACCCATTCTCAATGATAATCCGGATCACCCCTAACGCCGCGCGCCTCAGCGCAAATGGGTCCTTCGACCCTGTCGGCTTTTCGTCGATGGCCCAGAACCCGACCAGCGTGTCCAGCTTGTCGGCAAGCGCGACCGCGATGGATACCGGATCGGTCGGCGCGCGATCGGACGGCCCTTGCGGCTTGTAATGGTCCTCGATCGCGGCGGCCACAGACGGATCTTCGCCCTGCAGCAGCGCGTATTTGTGACCCATAACCCCCTGTAGTTCGGGAAACTCGCCCACGATTTCAGTCGGCAGATCAGCCTTTGCAAGCAGGGCAGCACGTCGGGCAAGTGCCGGATCGGCGCCAACGATCGGCGCGATTTCCTCGGCAAGTGCCGCTATCCGCGCGACGCGTTCACCCTGTGTGCCGATCTTCGCATGAAAGGTCACGTTGAGGTGGTCGAGGCGGGCCATGCGCTGGTCGAGCGGCTTCTTCAGGTCCAGACCGAATTTCTCGGCAGACGGCGTCAGAAGCGCCAGATCCGGCAGGTCGGCCTGATCCGTCTTCCAGAAGTAGAGCGCATCCGAAAGCCGCGCGCGCACCACCTTGCCATTGCCGTGGATGATCTCCTTGCCGCCATCCCTGGCTTCGATATTCGAGGTCAGAAGGAAATGGTTGGAGAGCTTTTCGCCATCCGAACGTACGACAAAACACTTCTGATTGGCGCGAATGGTCAGGCGGATGACCTCGCCCGGAATTTCCAGATATTCCTTCTCGAATTCGCCCATCAGCACGACGGGCCACTCGACAAGCCCGGAAACCTCTTCGAGAAGCGCCTCGTCCTCGACAAGTTCCAGCCCACGCGCGAAGGCAAGTTGATTGGCGTCGGCGGCAATGATGCGCTTGCGACGCTCCCCGTCCAGCACGACCTTTGCCGCTTCGAGCTTCGAGACGTAATCATCGAAACGCCGAACGGTTATGGCGTCGGGCGCATGGAAGCGGTGGCCATAGGTGACATTGCCGGACCGGATGCCGTCAATCTCAAAGTCGATGATCGCTGTCTCGCCATTTTCGGGACCGAAGACGCAGACGATGGACTGAAGAGGGCGAACCCAGCGCAATGCGCCGGGCTTTGACGACGCCTTGCCCCAACGCATGGACTTGGGCCACGGAAAATTCCTGATCACCGATGGGACCAGTTCGGCCACGATTTCTTCGGCGGAACGACCCGGCTTGACCATGTGGGCGACGTAGAAATCGCCCTTCTTCGGATCGCTGTGGACATGCGCCTGGCTGATATCCGACAGGCCGGCGGAGCGCAGAAAGCCTTGAATTGCCTGCTCCGGCGCCTTGGTGCTCGGGCCCTTGCGCTCCTCATGCACGTCTTTCGACCTCGCCGTGAGGCCACGAATATCGAGCGTCAGGCGGCGCGGCGTCCAGTATTCCTGGCACCCTTCATAGGTGAGGCCAGCCTCGACCAGACCATCAGTGACCAGTTTGCGCAGGTCTCCCGCCGCCTTACGCTGCATACGCGCGGGGACTTCTTCAGAACGCAGTTCGAGCAGAAGATCAGGCATGTCAGGCAGCCTTCGCCGTGAGGTTGGCGCCGCCGGCATCGGTCAGCAGGAAAGCCTCGCCGCAAGCCTTGGCAAGGTTGCGCACCCGCAGGATGAAGCTCTGGCGTTCGGTGACGGAAATGACGCCGCGGGCGTCGAGCAGATTGAAAACGTGACTGGCCTTGATGCACTGGTCGTAGGCCGGCAGAACCATTTTGTGCACGCCTTGGTTGTCGCCGGTTCCCGGCGCACCGGCATCCAGCAGCGCCTTGCACTCGGCCTCGGCATCTTCGAAGTGCTTCAGGAGCATGCCTGTGTTGGCGAACTCGAAATTGTGCCGGGAATATTCCTGTTCGGCCTGCAGGAAGACCTCGCCATATGTGACCTTCTCGTCGCCCTCACGGCCGTTGAAGTTCAGGTCATAGACATTGTCGACGCCCTGCACATACATGGCTAGACGCTCAAGACCATACGTCAATTCGCCAGATACGGGGGCGCATTCGATGCCGCAGACCTGCTGAAAATAGGTGAACTGCGAGACTTCCATGCCGTCGCACCAGCATTCCCAGCCAAGCCCCCAGGCGCCGAGCGTCGGGCTCTCCCAATCGTCCTCAACGAAACGGATGTCGTGTACGAGTGGATCTATGCCGATCGCGGCCAGCGAGCCCAGATAAAGCTCCTGAAGGTTTGGCGGATTTGGCTTCAGGATCACCTGATACTGGTAGTAGTGCTGCAGGCGGTTCGGGTTTTCACCGTAGCGCCCGTCCTTGGGCCGACGCGAAGGCTGCACATAGGCCGCGTTCCATGACTTTGGACCCAGCGCGCGCAACGTCGTTGCAGGGTGGAACGTACCTGCTCCGACCTCCATGTCGTAAGGCTGAAGAATGACGCAACCGCGTTCGGCCCAATAGTTGTGAAGCGTCAGGATCAGGCCCTGAAAAGACCGGCTCGGATCGGAATAGTTCTGCGCCACGGGAAATCTGCCTCAAAGGGTGGGCGGGAAGCCGCCCGTCCTAGTGCATTTTAGGCCGCGGTGTCATCCCCTCGCGTCGCACAAATGCAGGACGAACAGCAGTATGGAGCTCGAATTTCGAAGAACTACGGCTCCGCGCTTATCAAGCGTCCTCTAGAATCGTGACCGTTTCGGGTCAAGATTCCCCGTCTCTAAGGGAATGATTTCGCGCCGCAAATTCCACCATTGAAAAGCAGTTCCGCTGCCGCTAGATAGGCAGCAACATCCAGAGTCGGGCATTGCCCGACGCCAACCTGCCGTCCGGGCAAGGTGGCGCTCCTGACAGGGAGGATGTGGCCGACCGGCAACCAAACGGATCAAGCCACCATTTTCTGTCGGGTTTCTGGGTCAATCAGGGACAGACACGCATGCCGATCAAGATTCCGAACGACCTTCCAGCCCGCACGACGCTCGAAGCCGAAGGCGTCATGATCATGCGCGAGGCGGATGCGGCACGTCAGGACATCAGGCCGCTGCATATCGGTCTTCTGAACCTGATGCCGAACAAGATCAAAACCGAGACGCAGTTTGCGCGATTGCTTGGCGCGACGCCACTGCAGGTGGAACTGACGCTGGTCAAGATCACCAATCATGTGGCGCGGCACACGCCAAGCGATCACATGATCTCCTTCTATCGGAACTGGGAAGACGTGAAGTCGGAGAAGTTCGACGGCTTCATCGTGACGGGTGCGCCCATCGAGCAGATGCCGTTCGAGGAAGTTACCTACTGGGACGAGTTGAAGCAGATCTTCGACTGGACGCAGACCAATGTGCATGCCTCCTTCAACATCTGCTGGGGCGCGCAGGCCGCCGTGCACCATTTTCATGGAATGCCGAAATACGACCTGCCGCAGAAGGCGTTCGGTGTGTATCGCCACCGTAACCTCTCGCCGGCATCTCACTATCTGCGCGGATTCTCCGACGACTTTTCGATTCCGGTCTCACGCTGGACGGAGGTGCGGCGCGACGACATTCCGACAGACAGCGGCATGACGGTATTGATGGAATCGGACGAGGCGGGGCTGTGCCTGATCGATGATCCGGTTCACCGCGCGCTGCATATGTTCAATCACATCGAGTACGATTCGAATTCGCTCGGCGAGGAATATTTCCGCGACCGCAACGCGGCTGTGCCAATCGCAATGCCGCGCAATTACTTTCCGAATGACGATGCCGCCCGCCAACCGGAAAATCGCTGGCGCAGCCACGCACATCTGCTGTTCGGCAATTGGATCAATCACCTTTACCAGACGACCCCGTTCGATATCGCCGATATCGGGAGAAGCTAGAAGGGGCGCACCAGCGCCCCCTTTTCCTCAGTTCGAGGTGGGCAGCGTCAACTCCTGACCGGGTAGCAACCGGCCGGGATCGTTGCGAAGCTGGGGATTGAGATTGAGAATCTCGAGATACCGGTTGCCGTTGCCGAGCACGTCGTCGGCAATCGACCAGAGCGACTGACCCGGCAGCACCCTGTAGGACGCGGGCTCAGCCTTCAGCTCATTGCTGCCAGCATCGGTACGCTGCTCCTCCTTCGGTTCCTCCGCCGGTTTGACAGCAGGAGGCGGCGTCACCGAAGGCTGTTCGGCAGTCGCCTTTTCAGGAACGGGCGGCAGCCCCTCGGAAAGCTTCTTCTCAACCTGAGCCAAGACGTCGGCGTCGGGCTTGAGATCGCGCGCGTGGCTCCACTGGAATGTCGCTTCGAGCCGGCGCCCGACGCGCCAATAGGCGTCGCCCAGATGATCGTTGAGAACGGGATCCTCCGGCTTGAGCGACACGGCCCGTTCGAGCTCGCTCACCGCCTGGTCGAAGTCACCCAGCTTGTAATGAGCCCAGCCCAGCGAATCGACGATGTAACCGTCGCTCGGCCTGAGGTCGACGGCCTTCTGGATCATGCCCAGAGCTTCGTCGAGGTTCATGTTCATGTCGACCCAGGAATAGCCGAGGTAATTAAGCACCTGCGGTTGATCGGGCGCAAGTTCCAGTGCCTTGCGGAAATTGGGCTCAGCCTTGGGCCATTCCTTGAGACGCTCATACGAAATGCCGCGCTGATAATAGATGTTCCAGTTGGATGTCTGGCCGCCATCCGTGCGTGTTTCGGATGCACCCTTTTCAAGTTGGGCCACAGCTTCGTCGTAGACCTTCGCCGACTCTGCGTATTTCTGCTGTGACGCAAGAACGCCGCCGAGCGCCAGATAGGCGCGCATATCGCCCGGATCGCTGTTGACCAGCTTCCTCAGAGCCGCTTCGGCCTCAGCGTTGCGATCGAGATCGGCAAGATTGAGTCCTGTTTGCAGATCTGCCGCGCGCCGCACAGGCGAATCCTTGGGGATGCGCCGATAGAGATCAATCGCGGCCTCCGAATCCTCCAGCTGTTCCGCGTTGGCAGCAAGCTGCAGCAAGGCAGAATCGCTGTCAGGCCGAAGCGCCAGCGCCATGCGCAGGTAAAGCCGCACGAACGGCTCTCCGCCGCCCCGATTGAGGGCGCTACCGAGGTCGAGAAGAACCTCCGACGCGCCATCCGCCGTATTGGTGATGAGCGGGGCGACTTGCGTGCCCTTCTCGATCTTCGCACGCAGCTGATTGATCATCACGCGTCCCGACACAAACTGTTCGGCCTTGTCGAGCGTCTCCAGTGCGCGCGCCTTCTCACCTCGCCGGGCAAGGGAACCTGAATAGGCTTCAGCCGCGCGCAACCAAGTATCGGGCGCGGCGCCGCCAGCCATCGCATTGGCGATGATCTTGTCGAAGGCTTCGTCGGACTCCTTCGTCATGCCGGCTTTCTCGGCAATCAGCGCGCGATGGTAAGTCTTGAACAGATCGAACCATTCCGGGCCGCTGAGTCCGTCGATGGTGGCAAGTGCTTCTGTCGGCTTGCCCTCACCCTGCTGGGCCCAAGCAGTCATCAGGCCCGCTATGAGACGGTCGAGATCCGACGACAGGGCCAGTTTGAGCATGTTGACCGCGTCCGAGTAGCGGCTCTTGCGAATATCGTCGATCGCCAGTGCAACCCGAGAAAAGCGCTCTACCTCAGCGACGGTCTTCAGCTTCTCGGCATAAGGGAGCGCCTCGTCGAACTGTCCATTCGAAATTAGCGCAAGCATCAGACTCTGGCGCATTGACTGGTTGTCGGGATCAAAGGCAAGGCCGCGCTTGTAATAGGCAATGGCGTCATCGAGGTCGTTGTCGACCTCAGCCACGCGGCCTGCAAGGAAGGCACCCGAAAACGAGTTTATGCGTACCGGCTGGCTCGCCTCTTTGGCGAAACCC
Source organism: Rhizobiaceae bacterium (assembly GCA_023953905.1). Taxonomy (GTDB): domain Bacteria; phylum Pseudomonadota; class Alphaproteobacteria; order Rhizobiales; family Rhizobiaceae; genus Arvimicrobium. Next base: position 110,462 of record JAMLJA010000014.1, read on the forward strand.
GCGGTTCCAGAGAGCAACATCGCCGCCAGCGCCGCGAGTGTCACCCTGGAAGTCAAACGTCCGAGCTGCATTGCATCCCTTTCCGCCATGCCCGATGGCTCATGTAAGGGAGCCAAAGGCACATTTTCCTCAAGAGCATGGCGTTTTTACGGTAGGCGTCAATGTTCTGGCCCATCACAAGATTGGCAGACAATGACGCCGATCGCCACGACGCCAGAAAGGGCAGATGCCCCAAAATCTAGAAACTAGACCCGCATGGTTAGCGCTTGGTTCACACCGCGCGGCTGATGCAGAACTCGATCACCTCTATCAAGGCTGCCTTTTGCGGAGTGGCCGGCAACGGAGCCAAGGCATCGCGCGCGATCTCGCCGAAATGGCGGGCCCGGCCTACCGTGTCGGAAATCGCGCCATGGCGCGTCATCAGGCCAATGGCCTTTTCGAGGGCGGCATCATCGGTGCCATTGTCTTCAATGGCGGCTTTCCAGAAGTCGCGCTCGGCAGGGGACCCGCGCCGATAGGCGAGAATCACCGGCAATGTCACCTTGCCCTCGCGAAAATCGTCGCCGACGTTCTTGCCCAGATCGGTGCTATTCCCGCCGTAGTCCAGCGCGTCATCGATGAGCTGAAACGCCAGCCCAAGATTCATTCCATAAGAGCGAAGTGCGGCGCGATCGTTCCGCGACACGCCTGCAATCACGGGTCCGACCTCGGCGGCTGCGGAAAACAGCGCGGCAGTCTTGGCCTTGATCACGGCAAAGTGCTCGTCTTCTGTCGTCTCAAGGTTCTTGGCCGCCGAGAGCTGCATCACCTCGCCCTCGGCAATGATCGAAGCGGCAGATGACAGAATGTCCAGCGCGTCGAGCGAACCGACCTCCACCATCATGCGGAAGGCCTGTCCAAGCAGGAAATCGCCGACCAGCACACTTGCCTGGTTGCCCCAGATCATCCGGGCGGTCTTTCTCCCGCGACGCAGGTCGCTTTCGTCGACCACGTCGTCATGCAACAGCGTGGCCGTGTGCATGAACTCGACACTGGTTGCGAGCTTCACATGTCCGTCACCGGAGTAACCGAACATCTGCGCCGCCGCGAGCGTCAACATCGGACGCAGCCGCTTGCCGCCTGAAGAGATCAGATGATTGGCGACTTCGGGAATCATTTCGACATCCGAGCCGGCCTTGGACAGAATGAGCTCGTTCACCCGGCCCATGTCCTTGGCAGTCAGATCGATGAGCGGCTTGATCGATGCCGCATCGCGCTTTCCGCCTTCGAGATTGACGACTACGCCCACACTCGTGCTCCGCTCCTTGAGGCGCCTTGATCGCACCGCAACACCAAGGAGTCTAGGGCTTGGGCACAAATGTCCGCAAGTGGCGAATTGGCGCGGCGATCCCCGGCTGCCGCCATGGCGCACTTAATTATGGCCGAGACAACGCGCAAGCACATTGCAACCCAACGCCCAAACTGCCACCTTCGCGCCCATGATCGAATTGCTGCGCACCAATGACGCCGTCGTGATCTCCTTCGTCCAGTCCCTGCTGCGGGATGCGGGGATTGATTGCCTCGTGGCAGATCAGAACATGAGCGTTCTTGACGGCTCGATCGGCATATTGCCGCGCCGCATTCTCATTGGCGAGGATGACCTTGCCGAGGCCAAAATGCTGCTTGAGGATGCCGGCATCGGCAAAGAAATACGCGAAGGCTGACGGGCCTACGATGAGTGCCGACCCGCATGCAGAATTGCAACCGGATCCAGGGACGACACCCGACGAGCCGGCGATCGACAGCACGCTCGACGCCTTTCACAGGGGCGATTTCTGGCTCGTCCAGCCAGCCAGGAGCGGCCATCGCGCGGGGGTCGACGCAATGATGCTCGCTGCTGCCGTTCCAGACGGTTTTCCAGGACGTCTCGTGGATTTCGGAGCAGGCTCCGGAGCTGCCGGGCTTGCCGTTGCCTCCCGATGCAAAGACTCGCGCGTCGTGTTGGTCGAGCGCGAACCCGAGATGGCCGCCTTCGCGCGCATGACGCTTGCGCATCCCGGCAATAGTCACCTTGTGGAGCGGGTCGCGCTTCTCGAAGCCGATGTCACGCTCAGCGGCAAAGCTCGTGTGTTTGCGGGCATGCCCGATGCGAGCTTCGATTTTGCGATCATGAACCCGCCTTTCAACCTCGCAGGCGACCGGGCATCTCCTCACGCCCTCAGGCGGTCCGCGCATGTGATGGACAACGGGCTTTTTGAGAGCTGGCTGCGCAGTGCCGCTGCCGTCGTCAAGCCGCGTGGCGGACTGGCGATTATTGCGCGGCCCGTATCGCTTGGTCTCATTTTGGCGGCTCTCGGCGCGCGCTTCGGAGCCGCTCAGGTGGTGCCGATCCATCCGCGCGCCGACCAGCCCGCCATTCGCGTCATCTTGCGCGCCGTACGCGGGTCGCGGGCACCGCTATCGTTAATGCCGCCGCTGGTGCTTCACGGCTCTGGGGATACGTTCACTGAGCGTGCCATCGCCATCACCAATGGGCGCACTTCGCTTTTCGCCGACTGAGCAAATACGTTGAACCGACAGGGCATTGCGTCGGGCGCGTGATTGACTACATGCTCTTAACGGAAACCGGAGAGCATTTCTTGACGCCGAAGCGAAGATTGAGCCGATTCCTGCCGAAATGGCTTCGAAGCGATGCAGTGATCATACCCGTCGTGCGGCTTTCCGGCACCATCGCCACTGGCGGCGGTGCGTTTCGACAGACGCTTTCACTTGCCTCGACCGCCGCCACTTTGGAGAAGGCCTTCTCCATCGATGCGCCTGCGATCGCAATTTCCATCAATTCGCCCGGCGGCTCGCCCGTCCAGTCTCGTTTGCTTTTCAAACGCATACGCGATCTGGCTGAGGAAAAGAATCGCAAGGTTCTTGTATTCGTGGAAGATGTCGCTGCGTCTGGTGGCTACATGATCGCTGTCGCCGGCGATGAGATCTATGTGGACCCCTCGTCGATCGTCGGCTCCATTGGTGTTATTTCGTCGTCGTTCGGCTTTACGGAGCTTATCGACAAGATTGGTGTCGAGCGCCGCGTCTATACAGCCGGCAAGAACAAGTCAGTGCTCGACCCGTTCAAACCTGCCAAGGAAGAGGACATCGAGCGGATCAAGGCGCTTCAGACTGACATACATGATGTCTTCATCGACTTGGTGAAGTCGCGCAGGGGCGCGAAGCTCAAGGATGACCCGGAGTTGTTTACCGGACAGTTCTGGACCGGAAAGCGCGGTCTGGAACTCGGCCTCGTAGATGGCATCGGCGATATGCGCGGTGTGCTGAAAGATCGCTTCGGATCAAAGACGCGGTTGAAGCTGGTCGCACCACCCCGTGGTTTGTTCGGTCGCAAGTTCAATCTTTTCGGAACGCGCGGCTTGTCTGACGTGGCCGACATCTCCTCATCTGCCGCGTCAGGGTTGATCCAGGCCGTCGAGGAGCGCTCGCTCTGGGGACGTTTCGGCCTTTGAGAAATTGCAAATGCGGGTTACGCTAGCAACTTGACCCGATGTGATCGGCATTCGGCCGAGGCTTGTGGGAGATGTTCATGCCGCAGCTGATTTTCTTCGCGGTGATTGGTATCGTCGCGTATTTCGGATACCGCGCCTTTGTGCGCGAAGCTGAACGTGTGACCGCGAAAGTCAGACGTCAGGAGCGCCAGGCGACCACCGGCGCCAATGGTACGCTGGTGCGCGATCCGAAGACAGGCGAGTATCGTCTCGCCAAGGACTGAGCGTAGTCTCTTTCGTGGACCAGCAGGTCAACCAACTCGTCCGGCTCGCGCCGGCAAAGATAAATCTCGCGCTTCATGTGACCGGGCAGCGCGACGACGGCTATCATCTTCTTGAGAGCTTCGTTGCCTTTGCGGAAATCGGCGACAGGCTGTGTGTCGAGCACTCGGAAAGCGACGAGTTTGTCGTCTCGGGGCGCTTTGCGTCGCATGTTCCGATCAGCAGCAGCAATCTGGTGATCAAGGCGCGTGACCGCCTGCGCGGCCTGCTCGACCTGAAGCAGCAGCATTCCCGCGTCAGGATTCATCTTGAAAAGAACCTCCCCGTTGCGTCGGGCATTGGTGGCGGTTCGAGCGATGCCGCAGCGGCGTTGGTAGCGCTTGCCTGCCTCTGGTCGCCCAATCTCGATCGCAAAGTGTTGCGCGACGAGATCGGCCTTGGTCTGGGCGCGGACGTACCCATGTGCGTTGACGCCAAACCGTTGCTCGCCAAAGGCATCGGGCAGGAAACAACCCTCGTTGACGGATTTCCGGCTCTCGCCCTGGTGATGGCGAACCCCGGCCCGGCGGTGAACACGTCAGCCATATTCGCGGCTCTGAAGCAGCGGAACAATCCCGGTTTGCCCCCTCTGCCACCATCGCTGGAGCTTTCCGACATGGTCAAGTGGTTGGGTGAGACACGCAACGATCTTCAGGAGGTAGCGGTCTCGGTCGAGCCGGAGATCGGCGAGGCGCTCAGCGAGTTGGACCAGTCCGGCGCGGCGTTTGCGCGCATGTCGGGCTCGGGTGCGACCTGCTTCGGCATCTTCAGCTCGATCGAAGCAGCTACCGAGGCTGCAGGGGCGATCCAAGCGCGTCGGCCCGGCTGGTTCGTGGTCGCAACGGAGGCACGGTGACCGTGCGGCTGGACGAGGCGAGGCGTTTCATTCCGGTCGGGATTGCCGTCCTCACGGTATCCGACACCCGTGTGCTGGCGGATGACAAATCCGGTCAGACGCTGGCCGACCGGATTGCGGATGCCGGCCATGTCCTTGCGGCGCGCGACATCGTGACGGACGACGCGGGGAAGATCCGCGACAGGGTTCTTGGGTGGTCGAAGGATCCGGCAATCGATGTCATCATCACCACTGGCGGCACGGGATTTACCGGAAGGGACGTGACGCCGGATGCGCTCGAGCCAATCTTCGAGAAGCACATGGATGGATTTTCGGAAGTATTCCATCGCATTTCATACGACAAGATTGGTACCTCGACGATCCAGTCACGCGCCACAGGTGGCGTCGTGAATGCAACCTTCGTCTTTGTGCTGCCCGGTTCACCGGGTGCCTGCAAGGACGCCTGGGACGGCATACTCAAGGCGCAACTCGACTATCGCCACCTGCCCTGCAATTTTGTGGAGATAATGCCGCGGCTCGACGAACATCTCAGGCGCGGCGGCAAGCCTTAGGGTGTTCGCGCAAGAGAAGACACCCAACCGCGCGCCAAAGGCCCAGCCGATCTAGGGCGCTGAGTATATTTCGGCTGACAGGCGTTTCGTCGCGATCTTCTTCGCCATTTCCTCCGCGCTGCGTGCCTTTGACGACAGTGAGGCCGCCTGCCCTTTTGAAATCACAAGGCCTTCTGCAAGTGCACGCTTGCGCGCGAATATGCGTGACAGAAAGCGCGCCCGCGCCGACCGGGCCCGGCGGAACCGCGCGGCAATCTTCTGTCGCTCGACGTGAACCAGTACTGGCTCCACCCACCCGTCGGCGAGCCGGGCACCTGGCTCCAGGATGAGAATCCAATCGCTCTTTGCCTGGCGAATTGCCGCTGCAAAACCCGTCGTCACGAAATGACACCCAGCGTGGTCCGCGACCCGGTGGGTGTTGTCTGTAGAGCCATGGTCACACACAACCACGTCTCGCACGAAGCCATCGATAGCGTTCGGCACCAGAGCGGCAAGCGTCCGGGCCAATCCTTCCTCGCTGTTCTTCGTCTCGATGAAAACGGTCAGCATGACTTACCGATTATCCCAATCTTACATGGAACGCCAGTTGCGCTAAAACGCCGAATTTGTTCTTGCTTTGTTCCCATCTCCACTATAGGAATAATTTCATGAGGACAGCGAGTCGCATTCCCCCCGAAACGCCTTGGGAACGGGCCAGGATGGAACATATCGTGCACGCAGACATTGCAGCTTTCGGAGCAGGACGATCCGAAATGGCAAATGCGATGATCGAACAGAGTGGCATCAGGATACACCCCGAACGCGCTCGCGGACGTTCTGCGGGCATCAACCCGTCCGGCCGCTATGAGCCCATCGCGCGGGTGGTGTTTGATGACGGGTGGAACTCCCTGGAAGAATTGCCGCCTTTCAAGACCGAGGTCCAGGTCGAGAAACCACGCACGATCATCACGCGTAACGAATCGCCGGACATTTCATTTGATCGATCTGTAAATCCCTACCGAGGGTGCGAGCATGGCTGTGTCTATTGCTTCGCACGTCCAAGCCACGCCTATATGGGATTGTCGGCGGGCCTCGATTTCGAATCGAAGCTCTTTGCCAAGCCGGATGCGGCTCGGTTGCTGGAGCGTGAACTGGGCAAGAGTGGCTATCAGCCGCGTACCATTGCCATCGGCACGAATACCGACCCGTACCAGCCTGTCGAGAAGAATTACCGCATCATGCGCGAAATTCTGGAAGTGCTCGAAGCGAGGAACCATCCCGTCGGGATCGTGACGAAATCGGCTCTGGTTGTCCGCGACATTGACATTCTGTCACGCATGGCGGCCAAGGGTCTGGCAAAGGTTGCGCTATCGATAACGACGCTGGACCGGAAGTTGGCACGCACCATGGAGCCACGTGCCGCGACTCCTTCTAAACGGCTAGAGGCCATGCGGCAGCTTCATGAAGCCGGCATTCCTGTGTCGGTGATGGTCGCTCCGATCATTCCCGGCCTGAACGATGCGGAGATCGAACGCATCCTGGAATCTGCGCAGGCTCAGGGAGCGGCCGAGGCGGGCTATGTAATCCTCAGATTGCCGCTCGAAGTGGCTCCAATCTTCAAGGACTGGCTGCTCAGGCACTATCCGGACAGATACCGGCACGTCATGTCGCTGATCCGATCCATGCGAGACGGAAAGGATTACGATTCCGAATGGAGCAAGCGAATGAAGGGCAGCGGTCCATATGCATGGCAGATCGGCCGACGCTTTGAGCTGGCGGCAAAGCGGCTGGGATTGAACTCCGGGAAGCGCCCTTTGCGCACCGACCTGTTTACAGGTGGTGACCGTGAGAACGAGCAACTCATGCTGATTTAAGATTTTGTCGGGCGTTCCCGGCAAGTCAGGACCCGTCCGGCCCGCCCCAGGCCCGACGGTGCCGCCCTCCCCGCCGTTCCCCTGCGGCCCGGGAAGGCCTTGCGGAGAATCGGAGCCAGTGCGAGCATCGCCGAATCATGGCTCGCCGGACTTCCGATTCTCCGCCCCTATTCGAGATGGTTGAAAAACCAGATTTCTCTTTCGAGATGGCCGCAATGCGTGACGGGCAAACGCCTGTTGCAGGAATGGACGAGGCTGGACGCGGCCCCTTGGCGGGACCTGTTGTTGCGGCAGCTGTCATCCTGGATCCGAATCGCATTCCAATCGGCCTCGACGATTCCAAACGGCTCTCACATGGGCAGCGTGAAATACTCTTCGATGAGATTCTTGCGAAGGCTCGGGCGGTATCTTTCGCATCGGTGGCTGCCGAGTGTATCGACCAGATCAATATTCTTCGGGCGAGCCTTGAGGCCATGCGGCGCGCGGTGTGCGGGCTGCACATCCAGCCAAGGCTCGCACTTGCTGACGGCCGTGATGTCCCACCTGGCCTTCCCTGCGCCGGCAAGGCGGTCGTTAAGGGAGATCAACGCTCGCAATCTGTTGCAGCTGCGTCAATTGTCGCGAAGGTGATGCGGGATCGCATGATGTGCGGATGCGGACAGGCAGATCGGCGCTACGGGTTCGAAATCCATATGGGTTATGCCACTGCCCGCCATCGAACAGCCATCGAAATGCACGGCGCCTCAGCTCGACTGCATCGAACATCGTTTGCTCCCTTCAGACTCGTTGAGGAGCCATTGGAGAACGAGCAGCTCGTGTGAATCCGGGCGTCAGTGCGGGAGCCAGTTCGCATCAACTGGCGAATTGCGGACACGCAGGATACGCGAAAATTCACGCGACATCAGAATCAAAAAAGCCGCCCAAAGGCGGCTTCCGATGTGATGTATCGCGCGGTTCAGTTCAGACGAGACTTCAATTCGTCAACGGATGACGAGAACAGTTCGGCTCGTGTACCCGCATCCACCTTAGATCCGAGAACCTTTTCGGCCGCCTCGACCGCGAGATCAACGGCTGCGGAGCGCACCTCGTTGACCGCATCGCGCTCGGCCTGCGCGATCTTCTGTTCCGCCATCACAGTCCTGCGAGCGACATATTCCTCGCTCTTCCGATGGGCTTCCTCGACAAGGCTTGCGGCATCACGCTTGGCAGCCTCAAGGATCTCGGCGGCTTCCTGCTCTGCTTCCTTGCGCTTGCGCTGAAACTCAGCGAGCAACTGCTGCGATTCTTCACGAAGTTTGCGTGCGTCATCAAGTTCGCTGGATATCTTCTCAGCGCGGTCGTCGAGCGATTTGCTGATGGTCGCTGGCACCTTCACATAGACGATGACGGCGAGAAAGATGACGAGGGCAACGGTAGCCCAGAATGTCGCGTCCATGACCTCTACTCCCGTGCCGACTTGACAGCTGCTGCAACCGCCGCCTTGTCTGCCTTTCCGCCAACGAGCTGCTGGACGATCGCGACAGCGGTATCTTCCGCTATCGAACCGACCTCGTTCATCGCTGCCGACTTGATGGAAGCGATGCGTGCCTCCGATTCAGCGAGCTTGGACTCGAGTTCTTTCTCGATGACCTTGCGCTGGGCTTCGGCTTCGGCCTTGGCGCTGTCGCGCGCCTCTTGTCCAATGGCACCCGCCTTGGAACGCGCCGCCGCAAGCTCTTGCTCGTAGGCGGCAACGGCGGCGTCAGCCTCCGCCTTCATCAAAGCGGCCTGATCCAGATCACCAGCGATACGATCACGGCGCACCTCCAGGATGCCGCCAACGCGCGGCAACACCACTTTCTTCAGGAAGAGGTAGAAAAGCCCGAAAGTAATGGCCAGCCAGAGAATCTGGGAGGGATAATACTGGGGATTGAAGGGCGGAAATTCCCCCTTCCCATGCTCGGTGGACGCATGCGTCTCGGTACCGTGAGAAGCATCAGCCCCGGCAGCGGCATCATGTGCACCGCCTTCGGCCGGAGCCGCTTCCTGAGCATAGCCAGGTGTCACAAACATCTTCATCCCCTGTCCTGGGCCGGTCGCGACAAACGATCCGGCCCGAGAGTGTCCAGATCGATCAGCCGAAAAGCGCGAGAAGTGCGACGAGCAGCGAGAAGATGCCCAGAGCTTCCGTCACGGCGAAGCCGAAGATCAGGCGGCCGAACTGGCCGTCTGCAGCCGACGGGTTGCGCAGCGCGCCCGCCAGATAGTTACCGAAAATGGTGCCCAGGCCGATGCCTGCGCCACCCATGCCGAGGCATGCAATACCAGCGCCGATGTAACGTGCTGCTTCAGCTTCCATTTGTTCAACTCCTTCGTGAAACTGGAAAGTCTTGTCTGTAGGCGGCAAGCCGCCCGTTGATGGATCAGTGGCCCGGATGCAGGGCGTCGTTCAGATACATGCAGGTCAGCACTGCAAAGACGTAGGCCTGCAGGAAAGCCACAAGAAACTCGAGGGCGGTCAGCGCGACGGTCATGGCCAGAGGCAGAACCGAGCCGACCACTCCGACCGCGCCCATTGCGCTGAGCGACGTGACGAACCCCGCAAAAACCTTCAATGTAATGTGGCCGGCCAGCATGTTGGCGAAGAGACGAACCGACAGGCTGATCGGGCGTGACAGGAACGAAATCACTTCGATCATCACGACCAGAGGCACAAGAATGCCCGGCACGCCATGCGGCACGAAGAGTTTCAGGAAGCCGAAGCCGTGCTTCAGGAAGCCATAGATGATAACGGTGCCGATCACCAGAAGCGCCAGCGCGAAGGTGACGATGATGTGGCTGGTGACAGTGAAGAAATAAGGGAACATGCCCCAGAGGTTCGCGACCAGCACGAACATGAAGAGCGAGAAGACCAGCGGAAAGAACTTCATGCCGTGACTGCCGGCGGCGTCGCGCAGCATGTTGGCGATGAACTCGTAGGACATTTCGGAGATCGACTGCAGGCGGCTCGGGATCAGCCCGCGCTGCGAGGTCGTCATATAAAGGAAGGCGCCGGCCGACGCCGCGGTGAGCACCATGAACAGAGAGGAATTGGTGAACGAGAAATCCATGCCGCCGATTTCGATCGGAATCAGCTTCGAGATCTGGAACTGATGGATCGGATCGTTTGCCACCTAGAGCCCTCGACAGCAGCGCCAGAGCGGCGCAGGTTTCACGTTTTCGGCGGCGTACCGCCTTTGTCTTCCGGTTGCCTGATGCCGGCTTCGGCAACCCTGCCGACCGACCTCAGGACATTCAGCACGCCGGCGCCGAAGCCCAGGAAAAGAAAGACGATCAATCCCCAGGGCGA